>NZ_KQ759763.1:2035779-2185100 GCF_001482195.1 Luteimonas abyssi
CCCGCCGCAACCGGCAGCCTCCTCGCGCGAATGTCCCCCGGCCACCGCCATCCGGCGGCGGCCTCCTCCTTGATTTCGCCGAGAAGGCCACCGGTCCCGACGGGGCGTCGGCTTACGGAGCGTGTGGGGCACTGCCGTAGCCACAGCTCTGCGGCTCTCGTTTTCCGAGGTCCCTCACAGTTGGCAGACAAGGCCGGACGATGGCTCGAGCCATCGATGTTCGGGTGCGGCCTGGTGCCGAGGAATGTGCGCTGCCGATCGGGCGCGACCGCCGGGTGTGTCCGCCCTGATTCGGTGGGTTCATGGTCGCTCTAAGACGCCAGCGAAGCACGACCCGATGACGACGCTCCACCCGATCCGCAAGCCAATCCCCGTCGTGGCCGGTAGGCCGTTGCGCGAAATCAAGGAGGAGGCCGCCGCCGGATGGCGGTGGCCGGGGGACATTCGCGGCAAGGGCCTGCCGGCCACGGCGGGGGCCGTCAGGTCGCACCGAAAGAAAGCGAAGCCCCGCACCAATGCGCTTCGTCGTCGGATGCGAATCGCCGTCGCCGTCAGCACCCGCAGTCAGACGAAGACCCAAAGAAAAAGCGGGCCGAAGCCCGCTTTTTCCCGGATCGATGACCGCGACGGAGATCAGCCCTCCGACACGCCCTCGCCTTCTTCCACGGCCTTGATCGACAGGCGGATGCGGCCCTGCTTGTCGACTTCCAGCACCTTGACCTTGACCACGTCGCCTTCCTTCAGCTTGTCGCCGACCTTCTCCACGCGCTCGCTGGAGATCTGCGAGACGTGCACCAGGCCGTCCTTGCCCGGCAGAATGGTCACGAACGCGCCGAAGTCCATGATCTTGACGACCTTGCCCTCGTAGATCCGGCCCGGCTCGACGTCGGAGGTGATCTGCTCGATGCGCGCCTTGGCGGCCTGGGCAGCGGCGGCGTTGACCGACGCGATGACGATGGTGCCGTCGTCCTGGATGTCGATCTGGGTGCCGGTCTCCTTGGTGATCGCCTGGATGGTCGAGCCGCCCTTGCCGATGACCTCGCGGATCTTGTCCGGATGGATCTTCATCGTCAGCAGGCGCGGCGCGAACTCCGACAGCTCCTCGCGCGGGGTGGTCAGCGCATTGGCCATCTCGCCCAGGATGTGCAGACGACCCTGCTTGGCCTGGGCCAGCGCGACCTTCATGATCTCCTCGGTGATGCCCTGGATCTTGATGTCCATCTGCAGGGCGGAGATGCCCTTCTCGGTACCGGCGACCTTGAAGTCCATGTCGCCCAGGTGGTCTTCGTCACCCAGGATGTCCGACAGCACGACGTAGTTGTCGCCCTCCTTCACCAGGCCCATCGCGATGCCCGCGACCGGCGCCTTGATCGGCACGCCCGCATCCATCAGCGACAGCGAGCTGCCGCACACCGAGGCCATCGACGACGAGCCGTTCGACTCGGTGATCTCCGACACCACGCGGATCGTGTACGGGAACTCCTCCATCGTCGGCATGACGGCCAGCACGCCGCGCTTGGCGAGGCGGCCGTGGCCGATCTCGCGGCGCTTCGGACCCATCATGCGGCCGGCCTCGCCCACCGAGTAGGGGGGGAAGTTGTAGTGGAACAGGAAGTGTTCCTTGTACTCGCCGGAGACCGCGTCGATCACCTGGCCGTCGCGGGCGGTGCCCAGCGTGGTGACCACGATCGCCTGGGTCTCGCCACGGGTGAACAGCGCCGAGCCGTGCACGCGCGGCAGCACGCCGACCTTGCTGGAAATCGAGCGCACGGTGTCGAGCGCACGGCCGTCGATGCGGACCTTGGTGTCGAGCACCGAGCTACGCAGGGTCTGGTACTCCAGCTCGCCGAACTCCTTGCCGAGGTCGGCCGGGTTCCAGCCTTCGCTCTCGGCGCGCGGCATCAGCGCACCCAGCACGTCCTTCTTGATCGCGCCGATCGCGTCGCGGCGCTGCAGCTTGTCGCGCACCTGGTAGGCCTCGCCGAGCTGGCCGCCCACGGCTTCCTTCACCGCGGCGATCAACGACTCGCTCTTCGCCGGGGCCTGCCAGTCGAACGGCTTCTTGCCGGCCTCGGTGACCAGCTCGTTGATCGCGTTGATCGCGATCTGCATGTGCTTGTGGCCGAACACCACCGCACCGAGCATCACGTCTTCGGACAGCTCGTCGGCTTCCGACTCGACCATCAGCACCGCCTGGGCGGTACCGGCCACGACCAGCTCGAGCTCGGAATCGACCAGCTCGGAGGTGGTCGGGTTGAGCAGGTACTGGCCGTCCTTGTAGCCGACCTTGGCTGCGCCGATCGGGCCCTGGAACGGGGCACCGGTCAGGGCGACGGCGGCCGAAGCGCCGATCAGCGCCGGGATGTCGCCGTCGACCTCGGGGTTGAGCGACATCACCGTGGCGATGATCTGGACTTCGTTCTTGAACTCTTCGGGGAACAGCGGACGGATCGGGCGATCGATCAGGCGCGAGGTCAGCGTCTCCTTCTCGGTCGCGCGGCCTTCGCGCTTGAAGAAGCCGCCCGGAATGCGGCCGCCAGCGTAGAACTTTTCCTGGTAGTCGACGGTCAGCGGGAAGAAATCCTGCCCTTCGCGCTGGGTCTTCGCCGCCACGGCGGAGACCAGCACCACGGTGCCGTCGACCGACACGATGACCGCGCCGCCGGCCTGGCGGGCGACTTCGCCGGTTTCGAGGGTGAAGGTACGGTCGCCGTACTGGAAGCTCTTGGTAACTTTCGCCACGATTGGTGTCCTTGAAAACTCTCTTCGATGAACCGGTCGGAACCCTTGTCCCGTCCGGGCGGCCGTCATTGGAAACGGCCCTGGAGGATGACGCCGCGGACACCTGATGCGTCCACGGCGGTAAAGCGGATCTCGTCCTGCCTGATCGCCGACCGACATGGCCGTCGACCGCCGCCTCCGTGCAGCAGATACATCGTCCCGGGCAAAAACAAACCGCGGCGCATCGCTGCGCCGCGGTGGGGTTCGAGCTTAGCGACGCAGACCGAGCTTCTCGATCAGGGCCTTGTAACGGTCTGCGTCCTTGCGGTGCAGATAGTCCAGCAGGCTGCGGCGGCGGTTGACCATCTGCAGCAGGCCGCGCCGGCTGTGGTGGTCCTTCTTGTGGGTCTTGAAGTGCTCGGTCAGGTGCACGATGCGCGCGGTCAGCAGGGCGACCTGGACCTCGGGGGAGCCGGTATCGCCTTCGCCCCGCTTGTGTTCGTTGATGATGACGCTGGTATCGATGGACATGGTTGCCTCGTGTCGCGAAGCCCGCAGAAGACGCGCCGTTCGCTGGACGTTCCGGACCGCGGCAGCGCCGGATCTGGAACGGGAACGGTCGACGCACCGCCAGGGCCCGCCAGGATGGATGGAAATGGAACGATCGCGCTCGAAAAGCGCGCGAAATTCTACACCCGCGGCAGGACCGGCCACAACCCGGGAACTCAGGCCGGCGCCTGTCCCGGCTGGCTTACGGCCCAGCTGAACAGACGTTTGGGGCGCAGGCGCCCACCGTCGTCGATGTCGCCGAGCCCCAGGGCGCGACCACCGGCATCGAACACCCCTACCTCGCCCCGTGGCGAAAAACCGCCCTCCACCGTCCGCCCGAACGACAGCGCGAGCGCCTGCGGCGCGCTCAACCGCACTTCCGGCCAGGCCGTCATGCCGGTCTCGATCGGCAGCAGGCAGGCGTCCAATGCGCCCTGCCCCCGCTGCGCCAGCGCCTGCAGGGCGTCCAGGGTCCACATCCGGGGCTCCCTGAATGGATCCACCCAGAGCCGCCGCAGCTCGGCGACATGGGCGCCACACCCCAGCGCTTCACCGAGATCGCGCACCAGGCTGCGCACATAGGTACCGGAGCCGCATTCCACGTGAAGGCGCAACTGCGGCGGCGCCCCGTTGTCGAGCAGGCCGTCGAGTAGATCCGCCGCCGATTGCAGCTCGAAAGCATGCACATCGACCGGACGCGGTTCGATCTCGATCGACTCGCCGCGCCGGGCCTTGGCATACAGCGGCTCGCCGCCGCGCTTGAGCGCCGAGTAGATGGGCGGACGCTGCTGGATGCGGCCGGTCAGTGCGCCCAGCGCGCCATCCAGGCGGCCCACGTCGAGCGCAGGCACCGGGCGTTCCCGCAGGGGCTGACCGTCGGCGTCGTCGGTGTCGGTCACGATGCCCAGCCGGGCCACGGTGTCGTAGGCCTTGCGCGCACCGAGCAATCCACCGGCGATCTTGGTCGCTTCGCCGAAGCAGACCGGCAGCAGACCGGTGGCGAGCGGGTCGAGGCTGCCGGTATGGCCGGCCTTCTCCGCCTCGAACAGATGACGCACCCGCTGCAAGGCCTGGTTGGAACTCAGGCCACGTGGCTTGTCCAGCAGCAGGATGCCGTGGATCCGGCGAAAGCGTCGACGCGGTTTGGACATGCGGCCCCCGGTGGTCCGGGCACGCGCGGGCACCCGGAATGTCGCGTCAGTCGCGCGAAGGCTCGCCGTCCTCGTCCGGACTCGGCGGCAGGTCGCGCAGGATGTTGTCGATACGTTCGCCGCGATCGACCGAATCGTCGTAGTGGAAGTGCAGCTCCGGAACGTGCCGGAGCTTGACCGCCCGCGCGAGCCGGAAGCGGATCTCGCCAGCCGCGGCCTTGAGCCCGGTCATCGCCTCTTTGGCGCGCTCGGGCTGCAGCGCGGTGACGAAGACCTTGGCATGCGCCATGTCGCGGGTGACCTCCACGTCGGACACGCTGACCGAAGGCAACGCATGCTCGGCGACGGCCTCGCGGACCAGGGTGCCCAGCTCGCGCCGCAGCTGGGCGGCGACACGGTCGGTACGATGGAAGGACTTCTGCGGCACGGATTCTTCTGACTGCGGGAATGGGATGAAACAGCGCGAAGCGGCCGGCCCCACACTGGGAGCCGGCCGTCGATGCGTTACAGCGTGCGCTGGACCTCGATGCGCTCGAAGCACTCGATCTGGTCGCCGACCTTGACGTCGTTGTAGGCCTTCACGCCGATGCCGCACTCGGTGTTCACGCGGACTTCGTCCACGTTCTCCTTGAAGCGGCGCAGCGATTCCAGCTCACCTTCGAAGACCACGGTGTTGTCGCGCAGCACGCGGATCGGATTGCTGCGCTTGACCATGCCCTCGACGACCATACAGCCCGCGACCGCACCGAACTTGGAGCTGCGGAACACGTCGCGCACCTCGGCGGTACCGATGATTTCTTCGCGGATCTCGGTGCCCAGGATGCCCGATGCGACCTGCTTCACCTGGTCGATGACGTCGTAAATGATCGAGAAATAACGCAGGTCGAGCGCATTGCTCTCGATCACCTTGCGCGCCGAGGCATCGGCACGGACGTTGAAACCGATGATCGTCGCCTTCGCCGCCGCGGCGGAGTTGGCATCGGACTCGGTGATGCCGCCCACGCCCGACACGATGATGTTGATGCGGATCTGCTCGTTGGACAGTGCGACCAGCGCCTGACGCAGCGCCTCCACCGAACCCTGGACATCGGCCTTGATCACCAGGTTGAGCGACAGCTGCTGCTCGGCCTGGCCCATCTGCGCCATGATGTCTTCCATGCGGTTGCCCGCAGCCTGCACCAGGCGCGTCTCGCGGCGCTTGGACTCGCGCTGCTGTGCGACTTCCTTGGCCAGGCGCTCGTCGTCGACGACCACGAAGTCGTCGCCGGCATCCGGCACGCCCGACAGGCCCAGGACCTGGACAGGAATCGAAGGACCCGCCTTGTCGGCCGGCTTGCCGTTCTCGTCGAAGAGGGCGCGCACGCGGCCGTACTGCACGCCGCACACCAGATAGTCGCCCTTGTTGAGCTGGCCCTGCTGGACCAGCACGGTCGCCACTGGACCACGCCCCTTGTCGAGCGAAGACTCGATGACCGTACCGGTCGCACGGCCGCTCTCGACCGCCTTGAGTTCCAGCACTTCGGACTGCAGCGAGATCGCATCGAGCAGATCGTCGACACCGTCGCCGGTCTTGGCCGACAGCTCCACCATCTGCGTGTCGCCACCGAAATCCTCGGCCACGATTTCGTGCTCGAGCAGCTCGTTCTTGATCCGGCTGGGATCGGCGCCGGACTTGTCGATCTTGTTGATCGCCACGATCAGCGGCACCTTGGCCGCACGCGCGTGCTGGATCGCCTCGATCGTCTGCGGCATGACGCCGTCGTCGGCCGCCACCACCAGGATCACGATGTCGGTCAGCTTGGCGCCGCGGGCGCGCATCGACGTGAAGGCGGCATGGCCCGGGGTGTCGAGGAAACTGATGACGCCCTTCGGGGTTTCGACGTGGTACGCGCCGATGTGCTGGGTGATGCCGCCGGCTTCGCCGCCGGCCACCTTGGTGCGACGGATGTAATCGAGCAGCGAGGTCTTGCCGTGATCGACGTGACCCATGATCGTCACCACCGGCGGGCGGGCGACCAGGTCGCCCTGCGGCTCGGCGACGTGAGCGATCAGCTCGCTCTCGGCATCGTTGCTGTCGGCACGCACGGCCGTGTGGCCCAGTTCCTCGATCACCAGCACTGCGGTGTCGTGATCGATGCTCTGGGTGATGGTGGCCATGACGCCCATCTTGAACAGGGCCTTGACCACGTCGCCGCCCTTCATCGCCAGGCGCTGCGCCAGCTCGGCCACGGTGATGGCGTCGCCCACCGGCACCTCACGCACGACCGGAGCGGTCGGACGCGCGAAACCGTGCGGACCGCCGCCGCCACGCGACTGCTCCGGATTGCGGCGCTGCGGCTTCGGCCGCCCACGCGCAGTGCTGCGACGGGCGCGATCGGCCGCGGACAGATGCAACTGGCCGGCAAAGCGCGCGGTGCTGTCGTCATCTTCCACGCCCGCCACCATGGCGTGCGAGCCGCGCTGCGCCTTGCCCTTGTTGCCGGCGCTGCGGTCGTCGCGCGCCGGCGTCGCAGGCGGACGCGGCGGATGGCCGTGCCCATGGGCGCGCTTGGGCGCTTCGGTCTCGGTCGTCGCACTGGCATCGGCAGCCGCGGCCGCGGCTTCCTGACGCAGGCGCTCGGCCTCGGCTTCTTCCTGACGCTTGCGTTCGGCGGCCTCTTCGGCGCGGCGCTTGTCCTCGTCGGCCAGGCGCTGCTGCTCGGTCAGGTTGCGCTGACGCGACGCCTCGAGCTTGCGCAGGATCTCGGCGCGCTCGTTCTCCTCCGGCGTACCGGTGGGAACCGGCGCCGGGGCCACGGACGCGTCCGTGGACGTGGTGTCGGGCGCCGCCGGAGCGCTGGCCTGCTCGGCCGGCTTGACCAGGGTGACCTTCTTGCGCACGACCACGTCCACCGTCTGGCGGTTCTTGCCGCCTCCGACAGTGATCTCCTGCTTGCGGCTGCGGTTGAGGGTGATCTTCTTCGGGCTGTCCGCGTCCTCTTCGGCAGGCTTCTCGGCCTTGCCGTGGGTGCGGCGCAGGAAACCGAGAAGCTTCACCTTCTCGGTGCTGGTGACCACCTGGTCGGGACTGCTGAACGGCATGCCGGCCTCGGCCAGCTGTTCCAGCAGTTTCTCGACCGGCGTGTTCACCAGTGCGGCCAGCTTGCGGATGGTGGTTTGCTGCGACATTCGGTTTCCGTGTCCAGTGCGGCGGCCGGCGGCCGACGCGGATATGACAATTCTAACGGCTCTGGCTGGCGGGAGTCGGCGCGGCGGGCGAGGCGTTCACCCGGATCCGCGCGACCGGTCAGCCCTCGCGCTCCAGGCGCGCGATTTCCTCGGCACGGGCGGCCAGGATCAGCGCCGCGGCGCGGGCGTCGTCGAGGCCCTCGATGCCGAACTCGACCACCTCGTCGGCGGCCAGGTCGGAGAGGTCCTCGGCCGTGCGCACGCCATGCGAGGCCAGCGCGTACGCGGTGGTCTCGTCCATGCCGTCCAGGGCGAGCAGGTCGTCGGCCGGCGCGTTCTCGTCGATCTCCTCCTCGACCGCGAGCGCCTCGTTGAGCAGCGCGTCGCGGGCGCGGGCGCGCAGTTCCTCGACGATGTCCTCGTCGAAGCCTTCGACCGCGAGCAGCTCGCCGACCGGCACGTAGGCGATTTCCTCGACGGTGCTGAAGCCCTCGGACACCAGGATGCCGGCGATTTCCTCGTCGACCTCGAGCTTGTCCTGGAACAGCTGGCGCGCGGCGATCTGCTCGGCCTCGCTCTTGGCCTGGACCTGATCGGCGGTCATCACGTTGAGCTGCCAGCCGGTCAGGCGGCTGGCCAGGCGCACGTTCTGTCCGCCCTTGCCGATCGCCTTGGCCAGCAGTTCCTCGGCCACGGCGAGATCCATCGAATGCTTGTCCTCGTCGACCACGATCGACTGCACCTCGGCCGGCGCCATCGCGTTGATGACGAACTGGGCCGGGTTATCGCTCCACAGCACGATGTCCACGCGCTCGCCATTGAGTTCGTTGGAGACCGCCTGCACGCGCGAACCGCGCATGCCGATGCACGCGCCGATCGGATCCGTGCGGTTGTCGTAGGCGATGACCGCGATCTTGGCGCGATCGCCCGGATCGCGGGCGCAGGCCTTGATCTCGACCAGACCCTGGCCGACTTCCGGCACCTCGAGCTTGAACAGCTCCATCATGAATTCAGGCGCGGCGCGGCTGATGAACAACTGCGGGCCGCGCGGCTCGCTGCGCACGTCGAACAGGAAGCCGCGGATGCGGTCGCCGGCGCGCACGACATCGCGCGGGATCGCCTTGTCCTTCGGGATGAAGGCTTCGGCATTCCCGCCCAGGTCCACGTAGACGTTGCCGCGCTCCACGCGCTTGACCACGCCGGTGACCAGCTCGCCGATGCGGTCCTTCCAGGCATCCACGACCTGCTGGCGCTCGGCTTCGCGTACGCGCTGCACGATCACCTGCTTGGCAGCCTGCGCGGCGATGCGGCCGAATTCGGCGTTGTCGATCTGCTCTTCGATGTAATCACCGACCTCGACGCCGTCGGCCTCCTCGACCGCGTCCATCAGGCGGATCTGCCGGTCGGGCGACTCCATGACCACGTCGTCGGCCACGACCTCCCAGCGACGAAAGGTCTCGTAGTTCCCGTCCTTGGCGTCGATCTGCACGCGGGTGATCACGTCCTGCTCGTGGTAGCGCTTCTTGGCCGCCGTGGCCAGCGCCGCTTCGATCGCCTCGAGGATCACCGCTTCCGGGACGCCCTTCTCGCTGGCGACCGCGTCGACGACCATCAACAGTTCCTTGCTCATTCTGTTACGCCTCTGGATGTCTTGATTCGTCCACTTCGTCGGGCAGGAGGCGATGCCTCCACCTCCCCGCCAGCCCTTTCGGGTCCGGCTGGATATCCCTGTTCCGATGCCTCAGGTCGCGGACCCGCCGGCACCCTTGTCCTTTTTCCTGTCCGCCTTGCCCGGACGCGCATCGCGACCGGAGGCATCCCTCGCGGGCGCAAGCCCCAATGCCACCCAGTCGGGCACGATTCGCGCCTTGTCGATGTTGTCGAACGCCACTTCGAGGGGCTGTCCGTCCACGTCGAACACGATCCGCTCGCCTTCGACCGAGACGATGCGCCCGGTCAGACGCCGGCGCCCGTCTTGCGGCAGTTTCAAACCGACCTTCACCTTTTCGCCCTGGAAACGCGCGAATTGCTCCGGCGTGAACAACAGGCGGTCGATGCCGGGCGACGACACTTCCAGCGTGTACTGGCTGCTGATGGGATCTTCGACGTCGAGCTGCGCGGACACTTCGCGGCTGACCGCTTCGCAGTCCTCGATACCCACGCCCTGCCCATCCGCCTCGGCGGCCAGATCGGTACCGGGACGGTCGATGTAGAGGCGCAGCACCGCACTGCCCGGCGTCGGCAGATACTCCGCGCCAAGCAGCTCCAGGCCCAGCGCCTCGACGGTGGGCGCAAGCAATGCGGTGATGGTGGTCGCCTTGTCTGCCACGAACGCTCCGAATCTGAGAAAGTTGCCGCGACGATCCGTCGCGAGACCTTGAAAAACCGGATCCCGAAAAAGCCAAGGGGCCCGGCGGGCCCCTTGTCCGATCACGCTGGATGTCGGCATCGAGGCGACATGCACCCCGACCAAGCCCGGCTCTGCATCGGTAAGCAACCAGGGCAGCCGCCCGATTGACGCTGCCCGACCGATGCTGAGCTGCCGAACGGGGCGCCGTCGACAGCGCGACTCAAGGTCGCAGCCAGACGCGTGACGATCCAGATCAGCAGCGCGACATGGTAGGCGCTTCCGGCAGCCGGAGCAAGTCCGCCGGCCCATCGAAAGCAGCTCCCCGATGACAGCCCCGCACCGCTGGAGCCATTGGATCCACCGGGGCCAGGCCGCGATGCCCTCAAGCGGAGCCGGTGCGTTGCGGCCCGCAGGCTGGGCAGATAGACACAGCCACAGCGCAGCGCGCGCAACCCACAACCCATCGCGCGGACCAAACCAGACGCATCGATTGCCGGCGCGGCGATGTCGGCGCACTCGAGGCCTTTCCGGCTTGCCCGAACAGCCCGCCGCCACGCGGTCTATGGCAGCGGCCCGACCGCCAGCTGATTAACGCGCCGGTAATGGCCGACCGGAACCGCGGCGTGAGTAACCGCAATGTAATCGAGCGGATAACAAAAAGAAGCGCTGCGATTCGACTCCGTGACATCGATAGCAAATCGGAACGTCCGCATACGCCGCCACGCTGGAGCCCGATTACCATCCCGACCGAGCAACGGCTCACCTCTTGAGGAATTGTTCAACCCCTCGCCGCCGTCACGGGTCTGAATGAACACGTGTCCGAATGAACATACGACCCACCGACCTGCCGCTTCTCGTGTCGCTGCACACCTTGCTCGAGGTGAGAAATGTCACGCGGGCGGCGAAGTTGCTGCACATCAGCCAGCCGGCCCTGTCGGCACAGTTGGCGCGGTTACGGGTCATATTCAAGGATCAACTGCTGACGCCGTCAGGCACGGGGCGCGGCATGGTGGCGACGCCCAAGGGGCTGAAACTGGCCGAGCCGTTGCGGGATGCCATCGACAAACTGAGCCAGATACGTTCCGAAGAAACCGATGACATCGTTGTCAGCGATGCCAGGGTCGTACGGATCACCGGTCGCGCGGAGGCGATCGATGTCCTTGGACCGCATCTCATCCGGCGCGCCCAGCGACGAACGTCCGAACATCCGCCCATAAGACTGCATTTCGTGGAAATGACCGACGATAATCTTGACGCGCAGTTCGAGAGCGGCGACATCGACCTGTTGCTCGGAATTTCGTTGCGGCCGCCGCCCAGGCTGCGTACCCGTCTGCTCGGCGAGGATCGCCACGTCCTCATGCAGCGCCGCCGCCATCCGCGCGGAAACAGACCATTGGCGGCAGCTGACTATTTCTCGCTTCAGCACGTCCAGGTCGTCGACGCCACCCAGGAGCAGAGGCTGGTGGACGACTATCTCCGCCGCAACGGGCAGCATCGGCAGATCTCGGTGTCGGTGCCGCTGTGGAGCATGGTCCGGGATATTCTGCTCAACACCGATATGGTCGCCACCGTTCCCGTCAGCCTGGCCGCCACCAGTGTCGCCGACAAGGATCTGGACTGGTTCGAGCTCCCGTTCCAGTTGCCGGGTGCGTCGCTGGCGATGGCATGGCATCGTCGCAGCGACGACGATCCGACCCACCGCTGGTTGCGCGAAAGCGATCTCGATTTCAACCTCACCCCACTGGGACCACCGGGGCTGCACACCGTGCTCCGAACCGGCCTGAGCCCTTGACGCATCGGAGAGCCACATGATCGACGACCTGCTCCGCCCCGTCGCGGAAGACGACGAGGCCGGCGCCAATCTCGAGTACGAACCGGATTTCCAGGCATTGGAAGAGCTCGCGCGACCGAGGCCGGAACGCTCTCTCGGTGCGGGTGTCATCGCATCGGAGCCGATGGAGTGGCAGCGCATCGCCGTACAGGCGGAGATCCTGTTGCGAAGCTCCAAGGATCTTCGGCTGGCGGTCCATCTCTGCGTCGCCCGCCTGCACCTCGATGGGCTGACCGGATTCGCCGAGGGTCTTGCGCTGGTCCGAGGGCTTCTGGAGCGGTACTGGGTCCAGGTCCACCCACGCCTGGATACAGACGAGGACGACGACCCCACCGAGCGAGTCAACGCGCTGGCGCCGCTTGGCGAGCACGAACGCGTCCTCAACGCGATCCGCAAGGTCCAGCTGTTCAAGGATGTGCATCCCGAACACTTTTCGCTGCGCGACCTGCGTATCGCGCAGGGCGTGCTGAAGGTCGACGCCAAGGAATCCGAAGGCGCTCCGGGCCTCGCGGCGATCGAAGCCTGCCTGCGCGAGTCGCCACTCGACGAACTGGTCCGGATCGATCGCGCCCTGACCGCCGCATCCGAAGACGCGACCGCGATCGTGGCCATCATCTTCGAACGCACCTCGTCCGCGGGCCCGAATCTCGGCCCGCTTCTGACCGAATTGCGCGAACTGCAGGCATTCCTGCAACCGGCGATCGCCGAGCGCTCGCAGCCGTTGGACGCAGGCGTCGACGCGCCGCCCGCACTGCAGACGACAGCCAGCGCCGGCAACGCATCCGCGTCGCTCACGATCGAACGGGCCGAAGATGTCCGTCGTGTGCTGGATCTCGTGTGCGCCTACTACGCGCGCGCGGAGCCTTCCAGCCCGGTCCCGTTGCTGCTGCGCCGTGCCCAGCGGCTGGTGGGGAAGGATTTCGCCGAGGTCCTGCGCGATCTCGCGCCGTCGGGCCTCTCCGAATTGGAGGTCGTCGCGGGGCGCGAGGACGAGGCATAGGACCGCGGCGGGCGGCTCAGTCCCTGATCACCCAGTACCAGTACAGCGCCGCGGCGCCCAGCATCATGCAGCCGACCCACAGGCCGAGCGCCCAGGAACGAAACGCAGACTGTACCCGTCCACGCCGGCCTGCCGGCCGAGGACGGGCGGGCTGACGGAGACCTGCCCGGCGGCGCTGGGTATCCGAACGATCGCTCATGTGCATCGCCGCTTTCGCCAGCAACTGCCGCCGGCTACGACGATACTCGTCGGGCGCGATCCGGCCGCTGGCATGGGCCTGGTTGAGTTCATCCAGGGCGAGGTTGACCCAGGCTTCCCACCCGCTCATCCGATCTCCCTCACCAGTCTCGCCCCGACCGCCGGATCCGCTTCGCCACTGCTGTCCTGCTTGCCGCGTGCACCGCAAGGGTTCTGCCGCCGTCCGCCCCGCTCGGCCAGCCGGTCGCCGTCGCGCACCCATTCCGCGAAACCATCGCGCATGCCGACCAGCCCCCAACGGTTGGTCTCCGAGAATGCGCATCGACCGCCGCCGGCGTGGGCCGCCGTCAACCACTCCGCATCGCTCGGCAGGCGATAGGCGTATCCGCTGGCGCGCCCCAGCCACGCCGCGTACTGCATGAGCAGATCGTGCGGAATGTCGCTGGCGCTCGCTTCGCTCTGCCACTGGGCGTCCGGACACGCGCCGGTATCCACGCAGAACCGCGCGAGATCGCCGAACTTCACCTTGCTCCGCATCACCGCCAAGGGTGCGCTGCCTTCCCGGGGAATCACCACCAGCGCAGGCCCGGCACCGAGCCTGCCCAGCGAATCGACGCACATCGCGGCGCTTCCAGGCGTCAACGCCGCGCACGCATCGCGCGTCCGCTCGCGCGCAGCCGGCGCGTCCGCTTCGGCCGCCCGCTCATCCAGCGCACCCGCCAGCGCATCCAGCCGCGCGATCACACCGGCGCCACGCCGGCCCACGGCGGACAGATCGGACCGCATCTGCAGAAAGCCGCGTCGATCCTGGGTCATCGCCTGCTGCAGCTCCGATCGCAGCCGGCGGGTCCGTGCAGCGCCGGCCTCCTCGGCACCGAGCCCGGCCAGTTCCTGTACCAGCGCGTACCGCGCAGCCGCCCGATGCAGCCGTGCATCGTCGGGCACGCCGCTCCCGGCCGACAACACCGCCGTCGCATCGTCCCACCGTCCCTGCTGGAACAGTGCCCTGGCATGCCCGAGCATCGCCGCCGCGAGCAGTTGCCTGCCCTCCGTTTCCGGGAACGGATGATCTGCCTGCAACTCGGTGATGCGGACCAGCAGATCCCGCACCTTTCCGACATCGTGGGCGGCCGCCGCCCCCTGCACCGATTCGATGTGCGATGCGATCTCGGCGTCCGTCATCGCGGCGTCGCCGACCGCTCGGGTCGGCATCGGCGCCCGCGACATCGTGGCCAGGTCCAATTCGTGGTCGCGGACATTCCAGCTCGCCTCGTCCGGAAACCACTGCCGCGCCGTCGACAGCCAGCGCCGTGCCGCCTGCACGTTTCCTTCCTCGATCGCGCGCCCGACTTCGGCGTCGTAGCGCAACGCCAGCTTCGCGTTGCGCAGCAGCCCGCTCTGCGGGTCGAGACGCCGGATCCGTTCGAGAATCGCGACGGCCTCCCGGTGCAGGCGCTCGAACGGAACGTCCTGCGCGATCGTCCGGTCGAGTTGCGTGTCGAGATCGTTGAGCAGGCGGTCGCGCTCCTGTCCGAGGTTGCGCCCTCTCGCCTCCAGCTGCGGGGAGAACAATTTCAGCTGCTCGCGCAACGCCATCACCCGCTGCGCGCCTGCGTAATCGTCGCGTCCGGACGCGGGCGACCAGTAACCGTCGAGCAGCGACAGCAGGAACGACTCGATGACGCCGCTGTGATCGATGATGAGACGATGCCGGTCGTCGTCGTTCAACGCCTGCAGCGCGATGTTCGCCTGCACCTCGTCGGCGAAACGTCGGTCCGACTGCGTCGAAAACCCCGCCAGCACACGCTGGTTCTCGGCCTGCTGCCGATGCGACTGGAGCCATGTCGCACCGGCCATGCCCACCACTGCCGCCAGCAGGGCCGCCGCCAGCCATGCACCGACCCGCTCGCGCCGACTGCGCGGACGCAACCGCTCCAGCAGCGTCGCCATGTCCGGCCGTTGCCGCCCGTCGAACGCCAGGCTGGAGCGCAGCGCGCGATTCTGGCGACGGCCCAACCCCGGCACCGGTGCTGGCGTACGTCCCGCCGCGCTGGCCTGCTCCGCGGTCTGCTTGTCGAACGGATGACGGCCCGCCAGGAGTTCGTAGACCACGCATCCGAAGGCGTATACATCGTCGGCGAACGCGGGCTCCTCGCCGCGCAGCATTTCCAGGCTCGCGTAGGCCGGCGTCATCGCACCCAGCGACGTCGCATCGAACACGGTGTGGTCGTCCGTCCCCTGGCCGCCGCGGGTCGCGCGCGCGATTCCGAAGTCGAACACCTTCGCGACCCGGTCGTCCTCCACCATCACGTTGCCGGGCTTGAAGTCCGAGTGGACCAGGCCGGCCTCGTGGGCGCGACGCAGGGCGTGGCCCATGCCCTCGATCAGGCCGTAAGCCTGGGCCATCGGCATGCCCTCGCCCATCCGCGCACGGATCAGGCTGCGCAGGTCGCGCCCGGCGACGAACTCCATGGTCATGAAGACGATGGCGCCGTCCTTGTCGAAGTCGTAGACCCTGACGATGTTGTCGTGGGCCAGACGCTGCGCCTTGCGCGCTTCGCGCTGGAGCGCGACCAGGGCATCGGGATGATGGCGGAACCCGTCGTTGAGGACCTTGACCGCGACGTGCGGATCACGGTCGTGGGCTTCGACCTTGCGCTCGTCCCGCGCCAGGTACACCACGCCCATGCCGCCGCGGCCGATTTCCTTTTCCAGCAGGAAACGCCCCTTGAGCAAGGTGCCCACACCGACGTCTACGGGAGACGGCTGATCCCCCAGCGCACCCCAGTCGCTGGTGCTCGTACCGCCGGAGTGGGAGCTGTCCGCCGCGCGTGGGGCATGTCGCGCCGGCCGCTTGACCACGGTCGCGTCGTCCTCGGGCGGCGCCCGCTTGCCGCGCGGAGCCAGCGGGGCGACGCGCGTCCTGTCGTCCTCGCCCGGCGGCGTGTCGGAGGGCGGATCGGGCAGGTGCATGCGTCAGGCCTCCAGCCGCACGGCGATCGCAGATGCGTTGTCGCGGCCGGCGCGACCGAGGGCGGTCTCCAGCACGCGGTCGACCAGCACTCGCGGTTCGCGATGCCGCTGGCAGTGTTCGGCCAGCTCGTCGTCGCTCATTTCCTTATTGATCCCGTCCGAACACAGCAGGAATCCCGAACCGGGGCGCCGGCCCACGACGGCCCAGTCGATGAACAGGTCGTCATCGGCACCGATCGCCCGCGTCAGTGCTCCACCGGGCGCCCCTGCCGCCGTCGCGCCGACGACGTGATCCCGGGTCAGGCAGGTCAACCGTCCGTCTCCGAACCCGTAGACGCGGCTGTCGCCCACCCAGCCGCACATCACCAGGTCCCGGTCGCAGACCAGCAGGGCGACCGTCGAGCCGACGATGTCCAGATCCTGCTCGCGCGCGAGCGTGCGCAATTCCAGGTTGACCTCGCACAACGCCGTCTCGATCGCATCGATGAAATCGGACAGGTCCGCGGCGCGACGCAGCGCATCCAGTCGGTCGACCACCCGCCGACTCGCGAAGTCGCCGGCGCTGTGGCCGCCCAGTCCGTCGGCGACCGCCCACAGCCCGAGGTCGTCGCGCATCAGGATCGCGTCCTCGTTGTGATCGCGTACGTTGCCGCGATCGGTGCGTCCGGCAGACACGTAACCCGTGCTCATCCGCCACGCCCCTCGTCGGTCCCGCGCCGACTGCCGGGGGCATGCTCTTCGGAGGCGGGCCGCCCGGGGGCCTGCAACTCGGGGGTGTACCCGATCCGCAGCAACGGCGCATGTCCAGCATCCGGCAGGCCCGGCATCGGCAGCCAGACACCCGGACGATGCGCGGCCGGTGGTTTCCACCACAGGCCGCGGCTCTGCGCAGGCCAGCGCGAACTCCAGGCCTCCAGCAGCGCATCGGTCCGCGCATCCGGCGCGAGGGCCATGCACGCGCGGTCGAACGTCGACACGTCGCCGATCCCGCCGGACAGCACGTTGACATGCAGCGCCTCCGCCGCATCGAACCAGGTGTGCGCAGGCGTCTCGAACGCGGCCGCCAGCACCAGGGGGAAGGCACGACCGACCCGGTCGCGCCCTGGCGCCACGCTGCCCATCCAGGCCTGGCGACCGCAGACGCCCGGCGCCAGCGCGAACCGCCAGACCGCTTCGAGCGGCGTATGGCCCGGTCCGCCGCCGTCGGCCGCGCTCCGTGCGGCCAGCACTCCGCGCATCGCCATGTCCCAGGCATCGATGAAGACGGCCGGCAGGCGTCGCTCGACGAAATCGCCGACCCCGGGCAACTTGCCGTAGAAGCCGACCGGCCCACGCGCATCGTCAGTGCTCAAGGACAACGGAACCCCCGCACCAGCTCGGAGGCGAACGGATGACGCAGGCTGGCCGGCACCACGTCGATGCGCGCGCGGGTGCCGCCCACCGCGAGCTCGGCGGTGTAGTCCAGGTCCCCCCGGCGGCGCAGGCCCGCATCGTGGAGCGCCCGGAACAGTCCCCACTCGCCCCGATACTCCCGGACCGGCAACGGCTGATCGAAGGCATCCCACACGGCGATCCGCACCAGGCCCGGCTGCGGTCCCGGCCATGTCATCGACTGCCGGACCGGCACGCCCCCCTGGTAGTAGATCACCTGCCCGTCCACCTCGACCTGCAGGCGACCGACGCCGGGCTGCTCGGGAATCGACAGGACGAACGCCGCCTGCGGCAGCGCGCCGCCGCTGCCGAAGTAGGCCTGGCGGATGCGATCGGCCCGCTGCGCGCGCTGCAGCACGTCATCGGCATCCAGCGCCCGCATCCCGTCGTTCCACGTCCACGTGGGGCCGCCGGTGTCGACCTTGCCGGCCAGGGTGCTCTGGAAGAACCTGTCGAAGCGCCCGCCGTTGCCGAACAGTTCCGCGAAATCACGCAGGGGGATCTCGGCGCTGCCTGCGGGGTCGAACGGGAACCGGCCCGACACGAACAGGGCGCATTCCGGACCCGCGGCCTGGCGCATGCCGGCACGCAGCGAGTCGCCCGCGTTCTCGGCCACCAGGCTCCGGCTGGTCGCGGCCAGGGAGGTCATCCAGGACGACATCGGCTCCGGCAACTGGCCTGCCTGCTGGTTCGCGACGAGCAGCGCCGTGTCGTTCTGGTCCACCCCGGCGACGCCGGCGCTGATGTTCAACAGCGAGCGGCTCATCTGCATCGACGTCGACAGGATGTGGTCCAGCGACGACTCGCCGCCCTCGCCCAGCAGCAGGCGGTGATACGGCTCGAAGCGGCGTTCGATCACGTCGCCGGCCGGATCCGCATCGACGCGATCCCGGGCGCCCGACGGCGGTGAGGGCGCTTCGGCATCGTCGCCGTCCGGCGCTGCCGCCTGCGGCGCCGACGTCAGGGCCTGCGTGTGTTCCCGCAGCAGCTCCAGGAAGGCCTTGAGCGGCGAGCCCGGTCCGCCGAGCTTGGCCGCGACCGCACTCGCCTCCGCCACTCCGGACACCGGGCGGAGTTCGAGATCGCCGAGCAACCGCTCCCAGGTCTCGATGTAGTCGCGCTGGTACAGCGTCAGCACCTGGCGGGTGAGCTGCGAGCGCCCGAGCGTATCGAGCTTCGCGGCCCCCAGCACCCAGTCCTCGGCGAGGAACCGGTCGACCGCCCGGTCGATGCCGCCTCCCACCACACGCTGGAACCCCTGGCGCGTGTACAACGCGGGCAGCGGCTCCGACAGCGCGACGCCGCTGCGGCGTCGGAAGACTTCACCCTGCAGCCCGAGATGCCGCTCCAGGGCCAGCGCGGCGCCGGTGTCCGCGGCCGACTCCGACAGGACCAGGTTGCCGTAGACCAGCGCCTGCAGTTCCGCGGTACGCAGGCTCGCGCGCGCGCGCTCGACGACGTCCTTGTCCAGCGACAGCGCGCGCCCACCCTCCGACAGCGCCACCCGCAGATGGCCGTCGAGCGCGGACCGGACCTGTGGATCTTCCGGGAACACCTCGCCCCAATGGGTCGCCGCCAGCGACGACAACGCTTCCACGTCGCGGCGCTCCGGATCGCCCAGCATCAGGTATCCCTTCAGCAGCTGGTACAACCACTGCGGATCGTCGCTGGCACGCTCGAGCGCCACGCGCAGCGACTGGCCCAGTGCCGGCAGCAACGTGCCGCTGAGATCGCGCAGCTGCGCCGCCTGCACGTCCCGGGTCAGCGCGCGTCCACGATACAGGCCGAAACGATGCGACCACGGCACCGATCCGTCCGCCGGTTCCGCGAGGCTGCGCGCATGCGCGAGCGTCTCGAATCGCCGGAGCGCACCTGCATAGAACGCCTGCGGCGTATCGGCCTGCTGCAACTCCCCGAACGGATACTCGGCGACGGCCGTCCCGACCTCGGCGATGCGCTGCCGATTGTGCGCGTAGCTGCCGATCATCCCCGACAGCAGCAACAGCGTCGAAAGCGTCAGCGCGACCCACGCCGCCAGTTGCAGGATCTGGCGGCGCCTGCCCGCATCGGCCGGGCCGCCGGCCAGGCCGGCCTCGGCGAACATCACGTCGTCGAGCAACCGCCCGACGAAGTAGGTTCTCGGCTTCTCGATATGCGCGGGCAGACGCTCCCCGGCGACGCCGAAGTGCCGCCCCACCGCCGCCAGCACACGGTCGACCGGATGACCGTGCTGGGTCCCCGAGGTCATGTAGGTACCGCGCAGCCAGGGCGGATCGGCGTAACCGTGCGAGCCGAAGGCGGCACGGACGAACTCCATCAGCGCCGGGCGGAGCAGACGCAACTGGTGCGGGAACGACAGCGCCGCCGCGCGTCGTTGCGGATCCCGAAAGGCCGGCAGGCGGTCCAGGACGCGCTCGTCGATGCGCTGCAGCAGCAGGTCGAATTCCTCGGCCAGCAGCGTCATCGACACGTCCCGCGCATCGGTGTCGTGCGGGAACGTGAACCCCCACACCTGCTCGCGTGCGGCCGCGTCGAGGTCGGCGAAGAAGTCGGTGAACCCTGAAATCAGGTCGCACTTGGTCAGCACCAGGTAGACCGGTACCGTGCCGCGCAGACGCTCGCCGAGTTCGTCCAGGCGTTTGCGTACCGCATGGGCATGTGCGCGACGCACGTGATCGTCCGGATCCAGCAGGTCGGTCGCGCTGACCGCCACCACCACGCCGTTGAGCGGGCGCCGGCGATGACGGCGCAGCAGTCCCAGGAACGACTGCCATGCGGCGGCATCGGCCGCTGCGTCGGAGTCCTGGGTGGTGTAGCGCCCGGCGCTGTCGAGAAAGACCGCCTGATCGGCGAACCACCAGTCGCACTGGCGCGTGCCGCCCACGCCGGCCAGCGCCTGAGCGCCGAAGTGATCGCCCAGCGGAAAATCGAGGCCGGAGTTGAGCAGCAGCGTGCTCTTGCCCGCCCCCGGCGCGCCGATCAACAGATACCAGGGCAAGGTATCCAGACCGCGCCCGTCGCGGCGCTGGCGCTTGCGCAGCAGCGTCGTGGCTTCCTGGAAACGCTCGCGCAGGCGCTGCTGCTCCAGGTCGGCGCGTCGCGCAGCGTCGTCGCCGTCGCCGTCGCCGGCGAGCGCGTCGGTCATGCGCTTTTCCTTGCCGCGCCTGCGCAGCCAGGACACCAGCCGCCAGAGTCCCCATCCGACCACCAGGACCGCGATCGCGATCAGGCGTGCCCTGATGCTGCTCAACGGATACCAGGTACCGGCACCGAGGTAAGGACCACTGGCCCAGATGAAGAACGCCGCCAGCAGCAGGGCCGCGAGGTCCATCAACCCCTTTCGGCGGACGAAGCTGACGAATCGGTAGATATAGCTCGTCATCGATCAGGCCTCCGGAATCAGCACGATTTCGACCCGGCGATTGAGCGCCCGGTTCTCCGGCAGGTCCGGCGGCACCGCGACCGGCTGCGAATCGCCCGCACCGCTGATCTCCACCCGCCGGGAATCACGCATACCGGCGCGCAACACCGTTCCGACGCTCTCGGCGCGTACGGTCGAGAGCTCGAAGTTGTCCTTGAAACGCAGTCCGCGGACCGGCTGGTTGTCGGTATGGCCGACCACGACCACGCGCCCGTCCACTCGATCCAATGCCGTGCCCACGCGTTGCAGCAGGCTGCGCTGCGCGGGATCCACCTCGCTGCCGCCGGAGCCGAACATCACGGCACCGGCGATGCGGATCGTCGTTCGCCCGTCGTCGCCGACCTCGAGCGTCAACAGCCCCGCATCGCGCTCCGCCTGCAGCAAGGTCGCCAGCGAAACATCCGGCACGGGCACCGGCGCGTCGGGCAGCCTGACCCGGTCCAGGCCGATCTGCGCGAGCTGTGCGCTGACCGGCGCCGACACGCCGTTGAGCTGGCTGTGCAGAAAGATGAACGCGGCCAGCAGGATGCACAGCGAGGCCAGAGCAGCGATCAGGAACGGCATCGAGCCGCTTTCGGTACCCAGGCGCCGGTCCGCACCCTTCCAGTGCGGCGACAGATCCGCTGCCGGTGCGCCGCGCTGGCGGCGGATCAACGCGTGCAGCGTCGTCATCCGGTCGGCGAGCCGGGCCTGCCCGCCCGGCTCGATCAGATAGCGCCCGCCGAAGCCCAGCGCCATCGCCAGGTAGATCATTTCCAGCAGATCGAGATAGCGCGCCGGATCGCGACTGAGCCGGTCGAGCAGATCGAAGACCTTGGCACCACCGTAGGTTTCGCCGTGGAACGTCACCAGCAGCGTGCGCTGCGACCATCCGCTGCCGTCGCCCCACGGGGCGGCCAGGACGGCTTCGTCGAGCAGTGTGCACAACACGTAACGCGCCATCATCGCCTGCTTGGCATCCACCCCGTCGCGGTGCACATCGCTCTCGAACCGCTCCAGCTTCGCGGCACAGCTCGTGCGCAGCCGGCCCAGATCGGGAGGGCGTGTGGAATGCCGCAGCTGCACCGCCAGCAACAGCAGTGGCGTGGCCGCACGCACGATGCCGTTGTGTGCGCCCGCATTGGACAAGGCCTCATAGGCCGCGTCCAGATCGCTCCCCGCGCTCGATGCAACCTGCCGATCGCCCTCCACGGGCGGCGCCGGCTGCGGCGCCGACACCGATGTCGCCGCTGCCCTCGGGCGCACCACGGTTGCGTCGTCGTCGATGTCGCGGCCACGTTCGCCCATGTCAGCTCCTCACCGCCCACAGCTCCAGCTCGAGGCCCGGAAACCCGCTTCCGAAATGCATCGCCATGCCGCCGGAGGTCCGCAAGGCCTTCCACAACGGCGAATGCCGATCCAGCTCGAAGTACTGGCATCCCGAGTGGTAAGGCACCTGTCGGGGCGCCACCGCCATCGACGTCAGACCAATACCGGGCAGCTGCAGGTTGACCAGGTCGCGGATCTTCTCGACCGGGCCGATCTTGGATTCGGACGGCAGCCGCTTGCGCAGATCGTCGCCGCGCACATCCGCCTTGACCGCGAGCACGAATACCGCCGAGGTCAGCAGCGAGGCGTCCGGCGCGACGCCGACCCAGACCCCGTACTTGCGCTGCTGCAGCGGGATCGCGATCGCCGACTGCTCCAGCACCGCGCTCAGGCTTTCCCGCAATACCGCCACCACCGGTTCGAAACTCTCGCGCAGGGCTTCGTGCCGGTACGGCGGGAACGATGGCCCGCGCTTGGCCGCGCTCGTGAACGTGCACAACTCGCCCGCCATGCCCAGCAGGAGGCGATACAGGGCTTCCGGGTGTTCGCGCGGCGATTGCGCCCAGTGCGCGATCACGGGCTGATAGCGGTTCACCACCTGCAACATCAGGACGTCGGAGATTTCCGCGACGCCGGCCCGGTCGCTGCCCATGACGCGCTCGGCCAGGGCCTGACCGCGCTGGTGCAGCAGGCCGAGCAGTTCCGACAGCAATGTCACCAGCCACGCGGCGCCCTCGATCCGGCTGGCCGTGGGGATGAACGCGTCGTCGAGGATCACCCGACGGTCCGGACGCACTTCGACGATGCGCGCCACCGGGATCTCGACGAGCCCCTCACGGGGCGCCGATGCCAACGCAAGCCGGGTCGCCATCGCACCCACTTCAAGGCGCACCGAGCCTCCGACGCTTCCCGATGCATCGGACACCTCCAGTTCGTCGACCGCATAACGCGAGATGCGCTGCGGGTCCTGGTCGAGCCAGACGCTCTCGGGCCGCGACCCGCTGCGCAAGGGCAACGTCAGGCTGACGACCTGGGCGCGGCAATCGATACCGGTGTCGAGCGGCGGCGGCGGGGGATCGCGATCGGGGATCGAGAACGGCGTGCCGTCGGGAAAGCAACCCACCGCACGACGGATGCCGATCTTGCCGATCGAAAGCAGCTCGGTTTCCAGTTCGAGCTCGTCGAACCCCCACGCATGCGGCCGCAGGGAACTCGCGCGCAACTCGATGAAACGTTCGAAATAACGCTCCTGCTGCTGCATGTGTTGGGGGCGCAGGAAAAGCCCCTCGCTCCAGATGACCTTGGTGCTTTCTTTCATATCGTTCCGGTCCGGTCCACGTGTGTCCCACCCTGCTTCATCAGCGAAAGCTGCTCTTCATAGACACGTGCGAACTCGTCGCCGAACAGCCGCCGGAAACGCTCGTCAGGGTCTTTCCTCAATGTGTCGTAATGCGCCGCGTAGCGATTCCACGGACGCGACGCGCGGCCGAACATGCCGACGGCCCCGGTGGATTCGCCTTCGAAACGGCCCGGATCGAAGTGCGCAAAGGCGGCCTCCGACGCGGCGCGCATGCCGGCGAGCATCGCGACCTGGTGTTGACGCAGATCGCGCACCGCGTCCTCGATCGCATCGGCACCGGACAGATAGGCCGCGTCGGGCGGCGACAGCAGCCTGGCCAGGGCTTCCTCGGCGGTGGGCGCGAACTTCAAGGGATTGTTCTCCCTGCGCTGCACCAGCGTCAGGGGCAGGCGCAGGCCGTTCTTGAATTCCGCGCGCGCGCGCAACAGTTCCATCACGCCGCCGAGCATCTCCAGCAACAGGGCTTCGACATCGGCGGCGGCCCCCTGCCGTTCGGATGGCGCCGGCGTCGTCGCAGCAGGCCCGACCGGCCGCCTGGCCTCGGGAGACGGTGGAGGTACCGGCTCGGGCGGCTCGGGCACGCGGTCTTCCTGCCGGAGCGAGGCACTCGTCTCCTCCGGCGATGTGGCGGTGGGCGCAGGCGGGGGCGCCGCTCGAGCCGTCACCTCCGGCGACGAAAACTGGGTCCGGGTGAGATCCCAGTTCTCCGGCAACACCTGCGCCGTGGTGCCGGCCGAGACGACCGGGGCACGGTAAGCCTCGGCGGCCTCCGGCACATGACTCCAGGCGCTCGCAGCGTCCTGGTCCCTACCCGCATGCGTGGTCGTCATGTCGAACAATGCCATGGGATCGACCGGCGACAGCGCATCTCCGTATGCAGAGGACGGGGCCTCGAAGGCCTCGTCGCGCACCGGCAGGTCGCGACGACCGGTCGTGGCATCGTCGCGGCCGCCGACCGTAGGATCGCGCTGGGTGTCGTCCCGCCCGCCCGCCGCCGACGCGATCGCGATGTCGATCTCGAACACGTCGATCTGCACGGTATCGCCGTGCTTCAAGGCCGCCGGCGTGCCTTTTCTCAGCGGCGCACCGTTGTGCAGGACGCCATTGGTGCTGTGATCCTCGATGAAATAGATGCCGTCGAGGCATCGCACGCTGGCATGCAGTCGCGACACGCCATCGGCATCCAGCACCCAGTCGCAGGCTTCGCCGCGCCCGATGCTGCCGCCGGTCTCGAACGACACCTGGGACCGGCCCGGTACCGGCAACGCATCGTGATTCCGCAACGTCATTCTCATTGGACATCCGCTCCACTCATGCGCGCTCCACGCTCGACGGGCCGAGGCCGCCCAGCAGCACCGCAGCGTCGCGCGCCCACTGCGCGATGCGCGCGTCGAAGGTGGCAGGCTCACGACCTGCGATATGCAACAGCGCCGCCACGCCCGCCGTCGCGGTCAACTGTTCCGCCGGGGGTGCGCCGTTCTCCACCACCGGCTCGGGATGGGCCCATGCGGCCGACGCCGCCAGCCACGCGCCGGCGGTCAGATAATCGTTGGCCTCTGCGAACGCAGCGGCCGCACGCCCGCTGGCGTCGTCGGCCTGCTGAACCCATTGCTGTGCGAGCCGCAAGCCCGCCTCGTCCCGCGGATCCAGTGCAGACGCACGTGCGCACTGGCACAACCATGCGACCGCATAGGGCCGAGGCAGCAAGCGCAGTGCGAGTGCCAGCGCATCCCGATGCAGGTCGGCTTCGAGCAGGTCGACGACCGCCTCGCGCGGCACGGTCTGCGACTGCAGCAATTGTCCGGCGCGATCCGACACCTGCATCTGCGCGGCCAGCCGTGGAATATCGGACATCATCGACCTCACAGGAGAAGGGGCGGCGAGCCCTTGAGAATGGCCGGCCCAGACGCCTGCAGCAGCAGCATGGCGTTCGCACGCACGGTCGCGACCGCGTTCGACTGCACCGACACCGCACCGCCGGCCATCATCGACAGCGCGGCGCCGCTCTTCACGTCGACGGCAACGCCCGCCGCGAGAGACACGTTGACCTTGCCGTCGAGCTTGATCATCGTGCCGCTGATCGAAATCTCGCCGGTACTCTTCATCACCAGCCGCGCGGCGCCCGTCACCAGCTCGATTTCGGAGCCGGCCCTGACCCGGACCTTTCTGCCCACATCCGACGTGTCGTCGCGACCGACGTTCCACGTCCGGTCCCGATCGATCCTGCCGTCCTCATCGCGCTCGATCTCGACGAAATGGTCGTTCTCGGCCTCGTGGCGCATGTCGCGCTGCGCGTGCAGCAGCAGCTCCTCCCTGCCCTTGAGGTCCTCGAAACGGATCTCGTTGTAATCTTCGCGACCGCCGTTCGGATGGCTGCGGCTGCGGACCCCGCTCTGGGTCTTGTGCTCGGGAAGCGCGTACGGCGGCATGTGGTCGGCGTTGTAGACGCTGCCGATGATCAGCGGACGATCGGGATTGCCCTCCAGGAAGCTGATCACGACTTCCTGACCGACTCGCGGAATCTGGATCGCGCCCCATTGCCGTCCCGCCCAGGACGTGGCGAGTCGGGCCGGGCATGAGCAATCGCTGTTCTTGCGTCCTGGCGGACTCCAGAAGAAATCGACCTGCACGCGGCCATACTGATCGACGACGATGTCCTCGGGCGTGTCGCCGTGGACCACAGCGGTCTGCAATCCGGAGATCAGCGGTCTTCGCGTCGTCTGTGCGGTACGGAACGGCTGCTCGCTGCGCAACGCTTCGAATCGGCACGAAAACGGCTCGTGCTCCTCGTCGTCGTAGACGGAGACGTAGTTGACCTCGACGAGCAGAGTGTCCGCCTTGGTGACCAGGTACTCCTGGTTATGCGCGGCCAGCGGAAAATCCTTCAGCTTGAACAACGCGCCCACCATGAGACCGCAGGCGTCCGTCGTTCCGCGATACGTGGCCTGGGGGACGTTCGCCGCCTCCACCATCACCTGGGCGTGCAGGCGCCCCTGCGCCACGTCCTCGTGCTCGCCCGGGTAGTCGAACACCTCCAGCTCGCCCAGCGCACCGCCGCCCGATGGCTCTGCGGCATCTTCCGGGGCCAGCAGCGACGCTTTCGGCTTGAGATAGTCGTAATCGTCCAGTTTGACCCGCTTGCTCTGCGCGGTGCGCGCGAGTGCCCAGTCGCTGATCGAATCCTTCATCCGGCTTCCGCGCTGCCCGGGCGGGCAGTAGGGAATCTTCGAGAACGGCGAAACCGCCGAGTGGGCCCCGAGAGAATCGCAGAGGACCATCGTGTGGGTGGATTGGGTGTGGGTGAAGTAGTAGTAGATGCCCTCCTGCTCCATCAGTCGGCTGATGAAGTCGAACGCGGTCTCCCGGTACTGGACGCAGTACTCCCTCGCTTTGTAGCTGGCACTCAGGCTGACATCGATGTCGGTATAGCCCGCCTCCGCGAGCACCTTGCGCACGATGTCCGGAACCGTGAGGTTCTTGAAGATCCGGCAGTCGCTCTGCTTCTTGAGCAGCCACAGCTTCGGCACCAGAACGAACGCATAGACGGCGTAGCGGACGTCGTCGATCACTTCGAACCCGGTCTGCTCGGCCTCGGAGACGATCCCGTGATAACGCCGGACGAAGCCCTGCGGTGAGGTGACGCTCACCGACATCGGCATCGCAAGCGTGTCCTTCAGATCGATGTCCACGGAACGGCTGATCGTTTCCAGTTCGAACCTGTAGGGCCGCCCCAGGGCCTCGTAGGCACGCATGCGCACGAAGCGCAGGTCGTCCCCCAGCGGCGAGTGCAGCTTGATTGCATGAGACATGATTCAGTGCCCTCCATGGGCTGCGCGTGCGCCCGGGCGCAGGACCCGGCCGGCCACGTCAACCACCCAGGAATTCCATCGCCGGACCGAGAGCGTGCTTGCGGAATCCACTGTCCCCCTGGCGCACGCCGGGCTTGGTCCACGCTTCCACGAGACCGTCGGCGCTACTGAGCTGATACCCGCTTTCCTCGATGTAACGCGAGCACCACGCCTTCAACATGCCCATCTTGGTCATGCCCAGGTCGTACTGGCTCTGGTTCACCTTGCCGTTCTTGTCCGGGAACAGTTGCAGAAAGCTCATGTTGTGCACGATGTTGCTGTTCAACGCGAGCGCGGGAATGATCGGCACCTTCATCGCGTGCGGCCGGAACCAAGCGTTGAATGCCATCGGATTGAGATAGAGCTTCTCGTTGTCGCGACGCCTCCACTTGTCCTTCGCATCGGCGAGGAACGTCTGCAGCATCTTCGTCTCGTAGAGGCGGTAGGCGGTCTTGATGAGAATCTCGACGATGGCCGTCACGAAGTTGACGATCGTGGAGGCGCCGACCGATCCGATCTGCATGCCCAACTGGGCGCCGCTCTTGAGCGTCTGGTACAGATCGTTGCCGAGCGTGAGGTCCATCGATCGCTTGATACCGTCGACGATGCTGGTCGGCACACCGTTCCAGACCTTCACCGACCGGTTCAACGCCCAGGCCTGGTACCTGTGGAACGACGACTCGATCAGATTGATCAGATTGCTCGTGATGCTGAACGCCCCCCCGAGCGCGCCGGTCACGGCATCGGACAGAAAGGATTTCGTCAGATAGTCGCAGAGGATCCTCAGATGTCCGCCCGCGCCGTCGTCCCAGTAGTCGACGACGACCTTCCAGGTCTTTTCCAGCCTGTCGTAAAGCGCGTTGCTGACTTCCTTCTCTTTCGGACTGAGGCGCGACGGCTGGGCCTTGAGCAGAAGCTCCGAACTGACGGTTCGCCTCTTTTCCATGTCGACCGAGGGCAGGTAATCGATGCTGCCGGTCTTGGGGCCCTGGGCATGGAGCTCGCCGCCGCTCAGGTTCATGCGGCCCGCATTCCTGGAATGCCTCCTGTCCAGCGCGTCCGCGGCCTTTCCGGCCAGCGGCTGGCCGGCGACCCCGATACCGGTGCCGACGTATCCCGTCACCTCATCCGCCGTTCCACCCACCTGGCCGCCGGCAAACCCCATCGCGGTGTTGCCCAGATCGATGACACCGTTCGTGACGATGTTGAACTTGTTTCCCTCGCACTCGAGATAGCCGAACAGATACAGCAACCCCTTTCTGGAACTGATCAGATCCTCGGTCATGAACGACGGCACGCCGAGCGCCGCATCGCTGTCGCCCTTGCCGTTCAATGCCGCTTCGAGCGCGATGAACGGAAGCGACGCCTTGTCGTTCCTCCGCTTGCTCTTCCAGGCGTCGCCCGGCCCTTGCGCCTGGCACCAGTTGTTGAACCCCCGCTGCAACAGCAACAGGTTGCTCCGGCTCGGATGCTTGCTGTAGGCGTCGATCAGGATATCGAGCGCCTCGAGCGTGCCTCCCCTCGGCGCCAACGCACGGCTCGTCTTCTTCCGCCACTCGTCCTTGGTGAAAGGAAGTTTCGGCAAACCACTGCTCGAACTCAGCATGTCCCTGTCTCCAGATTGAAGGTTTGATACTCGAAAGCAGCCACTCGCCGGACGGCGGCGCGAGCAACCGCGTCGCCGTCCCTATCCGTTGGTTCCGTCGGCGAGCACGAGGGCCGGCGACGGGGCGTCGCGCTTCGTCGTCTCCGGGACGAATGCGTAAGAGAAATCCCCGCTCTGCGTGTCGACCCGGATGCCGCTGATCGGGCTGCCCTCGATGGTCCGCATCAGAAGCTCCCTCGACACCGCGGGCAGCATCGTGTTGGTCAGGATCGCGTCGATCATGCGTCCGCCGGATTCGCTCTCGGTGCAGCGGCCGACGACCAGTTCCACCACCGACGGCGTGTAATCGAACGCGATCCGATGCTGTTCCTGCACGCGGCGGCGGATGCGCTCGATCTGCAATCTGGTGATCTCGCCCAGCAATGCGGGTGTCAGCGGGTAGTACGGAATCGAGACCAGGCGCCCGAGCAGTGCCGGCGGAAACGATTCGAGCAGCACCGGCCTGACCGCATCGGCGAGGCTTTCGGGATCAGGGAGCAGGTCCTCGTCCTTGCAGAGAGTGGAGATGAGGTCGGTGCCGACATTCGTCGTCAGCAGGATGAGCGTATTGCGGAAGTCGATCCGCCGTCCCTCGCCGTCCTCCATCCAGCCCTTGTCGAAGACCTGGAAGAAGATCTCGTGGACATCGGGGTGCGCCTTCTCGACTTCGTCCATGAGCACCACCGAGTACGGCCTGCGCCGCACCGCCTCGGTGAGCACGCCGCCCTCGCCGTAGCCGACATATCCGGGCGGCGCCCCCTTGAGCGTGGAGACGGTATGCGCCTCCTGGAACTCGCTCATGTTGATGGTGATCAGGTTGTGCTCGCCGCCGTACAGCACCTCGGCCAGCGCCAACGCGGTCTCCGTCTTGCCGACGCCGGACGTGCCTGCGAGCAGGAACACGCCGATGGGTTTGTCGGGATTGTCCAGTCCCGCCCGGGAGGTCTGCACGCGGCTGGCGATCGCCGCCATGGCGTGATCCTGGCCGATCACCCGGCGCGCCATCAGCTCGGCCAGATTCATGACCGTCTCCAGCTCGCTGCGCACCATCCGCCCCACGGGGATTCCCGTCCAGTCGGCCACCACCGCTGCCACCGCCTGATAGTCGACACCGGGCAGGATCAACGGCGACTCGCCCTGCAGCAGGCTCAACGCCGTCTGGAGTCGCTTCAGCTCGGCCCGGGTGGCATCGTGATCCGGTGCCGCTGTCGCTGCCGCCGTCGCCTGCGCCTCGATGGCCTCGCCGTCGCCATTCGCGGCCTCCGGCGCCTCTGGAGCATCACCCTGGTCGGCCGGCCTCCCGGCGTCACGCAGCACCCCGCGCAACTCGAGGATCCGCTCGACCAGACTCTTCTCCTCGGCCCAGGTCGTCTCCAGTGTCGCGAGCCGCTCCTGTTGATCGGCCAGGGCCTTGTCGGCGACCTGCTCGCGCTCCGCCACCTCGATGCCCAGCGATTTTTCGCGGCCGATGATCGCGAGCTCGGTCTCCAGCGCCTGGATCCGCTTGCGCGTGTCGTCCACCTCGGCCGGAACTGCATGCTGGCCGATCGCGACGCGCGCGCAGGCGGTGTCGAGCAGGCTGATCGCCTTGTCCGGAAGCTGCCGCGCCGGAATGTAGCGATGGGACAGCCTGACCGCAGCGTCGAGCGCTTCATCCAGGATCTGCACTTGGTGATGACGCTCCAGCATGCCGGCGATACCGCGCAGCATCAGAAGACCCTTCTGCTCGGAGGGCTCTTCCACCTGGACCGTCTGGAAGCGCCGTGTGAGCGCTGGATCCTTCTCGATGTGCTTCTTGTATTCGGCCCAGGTCGTCGCGCCGATCGTCCGCAGGTCGCCCCGCGCCAGGGCCGGCTTCAGCAGGTTGGCCGCATCGCCTGTACCCGCCGCACCACCGGCACCGACCAGCGTATGCGCTTCGTCGATGAACAGGATGATCGGCCTGGGCGACGCTTGGACCTCCTCGATCACCTGTTTGAGCCGGTTCTCGAACTCGCCCTTCATGCTGGCCCCGGCCTGCAGCAACCCGACATCGAGCGTGCGCAGTTCGACATCCTTCAGCGGGGGTGGAACGTCGCCGTCGGCGATGCGCAGTGCGAAGCCTTCCACCACCGCGGTCTTGCCGACACCGGCCTCGCCGACCAGCATGGGATTGTTCTGACGTCGACGCATCAGGATGTCCACGACCTGCCTGGTCTCGCTGTCGCGGCCCACGATCGGGTCGATGCGGCCACGTCGCGCGCGCGCGGTGAGGTCGATGGTGAACTGCGCCAAGGCCTGCTGCTGACCCATCTGCGCCGGTGCGATCGCCCCACTCGCTTCGCCGGGATCCACGGCCCCGCTCCGCCCTCCCTGCACTGCGGACTGGTCCCGCTCGGGCGACCCCTCGACGATCGTGCCGAAATCCCGCGCCAGCGCGTCCACACCGATATCGGCGAACGCAGCCGACAGTCCGCACAGCGCCCGCCGGAGGTGACGCAGGCGAAGCGCCGCGAGGACGAGATGGCCGGTCCTGACCTGCGTTTCGCCGAACATCAGCGTCGCCAGCACCCAGCCCCGCTCGACGGCCTCTTCCACATCCGCCGATATGTCGGAAATGGTCGTGGCGCCCCGCGGCAACCGGTCCAACGAGTCGGTGAGGTCGCCCGCCACCTTGGAGGCGTCGATGCCGAAGTGCGCGATGATCCGATGCAGGTCGGAATCCATCAACTGCAGCAGCTGATGGATCCAGTGCGCGAGTTCCACCTCCGGGTTGCCGCGCAGCTTGCAGAACACGGTCGCCGATTCGATCGCCCGATAACCCGTCTTGTTGAGCTTTCCGAACAGCGAAGCACGACTGATCTCTACCATCTCGACTCCAGGAATACGGTTGGCTTCTGTTTCATAGCGATGGGGTCAACACCAGGTCGTCGGCATCTTCTTGCCTGGCATATCGACCCATCCAGATCGACTGTCCCATCCGTTGCGACACACCCAGGCGGGGCGCCGGTACGTCCTCGCGCTTCAGGATCAGTTGGACATCCCACGCGAACTCGTCGCCGAGGAACTGACGTACCGCGGCGACGAGCTCCTTCAGGGCCGCCCCGCCGGGCAGGAAGTGCCGGTAATCGGCCGCGCCCATCGGCCCGATCTGCAGACGGAAGCGGTGCTGCGCATTGCGCACGCATTCGCCCAGCGTGGTCTCGCTCCCGAGCCGGGCCGCCGCCCGTCCCATGCGCAGGCAGCCATCCGAGGGCATGCGCAACCATCCGGCGAAGAACGTCATGACCTGGATCGGCACGTCGAACAGCGCGCCCAACACCGCGCGAAGTCCCTCGGCGCTTCGCGCCTGGGCGACGAATCGGCCTGCGTAGTGTCTGCGCGCATAGGCCGGCAACGCGCCGCGATCACGCAGTGCCGGCTGTCCGACGCCCGTGAGCGCATCCAGGTGCTGACCGAAACGATCCTCGTCCGGCCGATCCATGTGGATCGCCGGCCGGGAATCCGCCCAGGCGCGGTACCACAGCGCGATCATCCGATGGTGAAACATGTCCACGAAGGCGGCGAACGTCGGATCGGACTCCAGCTCCTCGCGCTGGATCGCGTATTCGGTCAGATGCAGAGGCAACGCACCCTGGGGCCCGAACAACCCCAACGGGAACGTCTTCAGCTGCGGTAGGCCGCCCGCCGGCGCAGGGACGAGGCCGTCGACGCTGCGCGGCGGAGACGTCAAGGTCGCCCGCTGCGCGAGTCGCATCGCCTCGTCCTGCGGCCTGGGCGCGCGCCCGAGCCTGGGCTTGTCCGGGTACGCGCAGTCGATCAGGCGCAATGCCTGGAACATCTCGAACGCGTGCGGATGCGCCTGCAGCGCCTGCAGCAGTGCTACAGGATCGGTCGATTGCCGAGCCTTGCGGGCCATCGGGCGACCTCGTTTCTTTCGAGCGTGCACAGCACGGTTTCGGTAAAGGAGTTCAACGACGCATAGCGCGCGAAGAAGTGGCGCAGCACCGAGGCCATCAGATACACGCCCTGGCCCTCGAATGCGGCGTCGTCGCAGGTCAGGCGAATCTCGAGCCCGCGCCCGTACGTCGCAGGTCCCGGCAGCGGGAGCCGACGGACGACGGCACCGGACGATATCCGCCTGATTCCCTCGATCTGTCGCCGCGCCGCGCTGTCGTAGGGCTCGTGATACAGCGTGAGCATCTCGCGGATCGCCGCGGCGCCTTCTTCTGCATCGTCGAGAAGCGAGAGATAGTTCATTTGCAGGTGGCTGATCAGGCGCCAACGCGCCTCGCCGGGGGCCAACGCCGGTCGGGGCCGGGTTGGCCCCGCCACGCAGCGGACCGCCGCAATGGGGGCATCGCTGTCCGCGTGAAAATCGGTCCGCCCCTTGCCGATCGGCATGTGCAGAGGCAGATCCCGGTTGGTGCACTGCATCTGCATGCCGAGCTGGCGCAGATCGCTCGAATACGGCGCCTGACTGCCGTCGACCAGCGACAGGAACAACTCACTGCCGACGTAGCTCGACCGGGCACCGTGCTTGCGCTGCCTGGTGGAGAGTTTTCGTTGTTGCCGCCGCAGCGTGTAGAAGGCCGAGCGCCGCTCGTGCCAGCTGCGGCCCTGTACGCCGTAGAACGGCTGGAAATTCTGCTTGGGCTCCTGCGCATCGCCGAAGCCGGTCACGTCGCCGACGTCGTACACCTCGAAGTCCATCGGCCGTGTTCGATCGGCGAGCAGATGGTGCTCCGCGACGCCGCGGTTCAGATGGATCCTGTCGCCCCGTCTCGGAAACAGGTTGATCGCCGGCGTGCAGTGCATGCGCACGTTGCTCGCATCCAGTGCGCCGTCCAGGCGCTCCGTCGCGCGATCGAGCCAGACGAAGATCTCGAACTCGCCGCCTTCGGCGCGCCGCAGTGCCTGGCCCAGTCCGGAGAAGACGACGAACATGTAGCGCTCGGGACAGGCGAAGTACTCCTGCAGCAGGCGATAGCCGCTGAAGGATCGCTCGCTGGCGGGCAGCAGGGATTGGTGGTCATCGAAGCCCATTTCGCCGATTCGGTCGGCGGGATAGGACTGCGTGATCGTCCGGCCATCGCCCTCCCCGGCCGCCCGCACGAGGAAGCCGAGCGCGTTCGCCTGCAGCTGTTCGTAAAGACAACCGGAGATGCCGTCGGCGCCGGTGATGAACAACGGCAGCGCGTCCAGCGACAGCATGCTCAGGCTGATGCCGGGCGTGGCCGCGAACTTCAGGCGCAGGCCGGCCTTGGCGCGCGGGTCGACCGGTACGCCCGTCGCGGCCAACGCGGCCGGCGATGCCAGGTAGCCGACATCGGTCAATGCGAGCGGCCACAGCGTTGTCTCGTGCGCGGTCCTGTACTCGCACGCGGTGCTCTCGCCGTGACCGATCAGGGAGTGAAGCGCCACCCCACGCGGCACCTTGTGCCCCGCCGGCCCGATGCCGTCTCCGGCATCGGGCTCGAACTGCACCACCGCCATCGAAGGCGTCGGCGCCAGGAAATGCGGATACAGCATCTCCAGAAGATGCTGGGCGAAGACCGGTTGCTGCTGCTCGAGCTCCAGTTGCACGCGGCCTGCCATGAAGGCGAACCCCTCCAGCAGGCGCTCCACGTAAGGGTCGGCGCAATCGATTCCGCTCATGCCGAGACGGCCGGCGATCTTGGGGTAATCGCGTGCGAACTCGCCGCCCATCTCGCGGATGTGCTGGAGCTCGCGGTTGTAGTGATGGAGGAAACGCGGGTCCATGGGTCAGCGTGCTCCCTCGAGCAGACTGAAACGCCCGTTCTCCAGGTCGACCTCGGTCCGCAGGTAGAGCTCCACCGGCATGGGCTGCGCCCACATGTCCGATTCGATCGTGAACGACAATGCCCGACGATCCATTCGCGAATCGTCGACCCGCGCGACCACCTGCAGGTTGGCGGCCGACAGCCTGGGCTCGAACGCGACGATCGCCGCCCGGATTCGGTTCTCGATCAGCTTCACGTCCAACCCGCTGAGCAGTGCGCCGGCCAGATCGGGAATGCCGTAATTCAGTACGGAATCAAAAGCGTGTGGCGCGTCCGCGATGTCCTGCTCGTCGGGCCAGTGGCGCACGCAATTCAGCAGCCATGAGATGTCGCGGATAACGTACTCGCGCAGCTTGGCCGCGTTGATCACGCGGGCGTCGCGGCTTTCGACGGCCTCATGCCGATCGTCGTCGGTGAGCCTGTCCAACAGCGAGGGCTGCAGGCGCTCCTGCTGGGTCAGTTCGGCCATGCAGAGGCCTCGTCGCGACCCTGGGCGTCCATCACGATGCCGACGACCTCCAGCAACGGATGCTCCCCTTCGCTGCTGGCCAGCATCCGCTGCCCCGCACCGCGCGAATGCATGCCCTCGCCGCGCCATTCGGTGCGCCGGCCCAGGCGCACCGCATTGCGCTCGTCGCGCTCGCTACCCGGATACCGCGATGGGACCAGCGCGGCGTCGACCTTGCCGTCGCGCCAGGTCAGGCTCACCGGGCGCCACAGCAGATCGCTCAGGGTGGCAGGCGGATCGAACGACAGCGCATCCAATTGCGAGAACGCCACCAAGGCGTAACCGCTTTCGAGCATCACTTCCAGGCAGGGCCCGAACCGCGGGTCGGCGTCGCCGAGCCAGGCGAAGGTCGCTCCATCGATGCGGCCCGCAGCCGCATCCGCGGCTTCGAATGCGCGATCCCGACATGCCGCCGCCAACCCGGCTGCGCCCTCGCACTCATGGCGCAGCGCCGCCAGCAACTCGCGCTGCCATTCCGACGCACCGCCCGGCAGGGCCGGCTCGCGTTCGCCCGCCATCACCTGCTCCCGTTCGACCTCGGCGCGAAGCGCCCGCACATAGGCCGATGCCAGCGCGTCGCAGCCGGGATCCAGTTCGGCGGCCAGGCGGAGTTGCTCTTCCGCCCTGCTCCACTGCCCCGACACGGCGAACAGCTGGAAAAGACCGATGCGGAGGTCCGCATCGGCCGGTTGCCGGCGCACCCGCTCTTTCGCGCATTGCAACGCCGAGTCGAAGTCCCCCCGCCTGAGCAGATGTGCACATTCGTCCTGCGTTGGCATGGGGGAGAGTTTCATCACGACGCGCCGTGCTCCGATTCGAGAGAGGTGGCCGACCGGTCAGGCCTTGGCGACTTCCTGCATGTTGAAGCTGAAGTCCTTCGGGCCGCCCAGCTTCTTGCCCTTCTCGTCCTGCGGCTGGAACTCGTACTTGAACTTGCCGAAGTGCAGGGTGATGTTCTCGGTCAGACGCTCCTCGCCGCCGTTTCCGCCGGTGGAGACCGACGTGATCATCACGCCTTCGGACAGGGTGATCGTCACGTAGTCGGTCTGCTCGCCGGTGGCGTTGGTCACGTACAACGTGCACGTCTCGATACGCGCGCCCGTGCAGCATGCGTTGAGCAACGCATTGGAGACGCCGTCGATGTACTTGGTGATCGAGATGTCGTGGACGTTGGCCTTGCCACCCGCCGCGTAGCCTGCACCGGTGTGCAGATTGCCGGCGTTGGTCACGCCCCACGACCACGCGATGATCGGCACTTCATCCTTGTGCTGCTTGTGGTTGGATGCGCCGATGATCTCGACGTCGCCGCCCTCAAACTTCAAATGCATGTCGTATGCCACTGCGCAATCTCCGATTGTTGTTGATCAAAGGACGACCCGCACCTCATGCACGGGCCCGTTGGTACCTGGGTGTTACTTGCCCTGCGCGGACGGCAGGCGCGAAACGAGGCGCAGCGAGACCGTCAGACCCTCGAGCTGGTAGTGCGGCCGCAGATAGAACTGGGAGGTGTAGTAACCGGGATTGCCCTCGACTTCCTCGACCACGACCTCGGCGGCGGCCAGCGGCCTGCGCGCCTTGCTTTCCTCGCTGGAGTTCGCCGGATCGCCATCGACGTAGGTCATGACCCAGTTGCTCAGCCAGCTCTGCATCTGCTCGCGGGTGCTGAACGAACCGATCTTGTCGCGCACGATGCACTTGAGGTAATGCGCGAATCGCGAGCACGCGAACATGTAGGGCAGACGCGCGCTCAGGGCGGCGTTCGCGGTCGCATCCGGGTCGTCGTATTCTTCCGGCTTGCTCAGCGACTGCGCGCCGATGAACGACGCCATGTCGCTGTTCTTGCGATGGACCAAGGGCATCAGCCCCGCCTTGTCCAGTTCGGCCGAACGGCGATCGGTGATCGCGATCTCCGTCGGGCACTTCATGTCCACGCCGCCGTCGTCGGTCGGGAACGTATGCGTCGGAAGTTCTTCCACCGCACCGCCGGATTCGACGCCCCGGATGCGTGTGCACCAGCCGTAGAGCTTGAACGAGCGATTGACGTTCACACCCATCGCGTAGGCGGCGTTCTGCCAGGTGTACTTCGAGGAATCCGCGCCTTCGGTGTCCTCTTCGAAGTCGAACTCCTCCACCGGCTCGGTCTTGGCGCCGTAAGGCAGCCGCGACAACGTGCGCGGCATCGCCAGCGCGACGTACTTGGCGTCCTCGCTTTCGCGCAGGGAGCGCCAGCCCGCGTAGTCGGGCGTGGTGAAGATCTTCGAGAGGTCGCGCGGATTCGCGAGCTCCGACCAGCTCTCCATGCCCATCAGCGCCGGGTCCGCCGCGGCGATGAAGGGGGCGTGCGCGGCAGCGGCGATCTGGCTGATACCGCGCAGGGTTTCGACGTCCTTCGGACTGTGGTCGAAGTAGTAATCGCCGATCAGGCAACCGTAGGGCTCCCCACCGAGCTGGCCGTATTCCTCTTCGTAGATCTTCTTGAACACCGGGCTCTGGTCCCAGGCCACGCCCTTGAAGCGCTTCAGCGACTTGGACAGATCGCTCTTGGAGACGTTGAGCACACGGATCTTCAACAGATTGTCCGTTTCGGTGTTCGACACGAGGTAGTGCAGGCCGCGCCAGGCGCCCTCCAGCTTCTGGAAGGCCGGCGCATGCATGATCTTGTTCAACTGCTCGCTGATCTTGCGATCGATCTCGGCCATGTAGGCCTGGATCGTCTGGGCGACATCGGCACTGACGATGTCGCTCCGATCGAGCACCTGCTCGGCGAGCGTGCGCACTGCAAGCCGGACCTCCTCCGCGGCGCGTTCGTTCCGTGGCCGGAACTCGCGGTTCAACAGGGCCGCGAACTCGTCGGCCGTCGTCGACTGCGGGGCGGACTGGTCCAGGGCGGACGCTTCGAGCACTGCTGCTTTATTACTGGCCATTGCTGTCAACTCCTCACTCTTCGTCCGCGGGCTTCGCGGCGCTCGTCAACGCTTGCAACAACGCCGGGTCGCGGATCGCCTCGGCGATGACCCGCTCGGCGCCGAGCTTGCCGTCGAGATAGGTGTTGAGATTCGCGAGCTGGGTCCGCGCCTTCAGCAGCTGCGCCAGCGGTTCGACCCGCTTGACCACTTCCGCGGGAGAGAAGTCATCCAGCCGCTCGAAGGTCAGGTCGACACCGAGTTCGCCTTCGCCCGTCAGGGTGTTCGGGACGCTCACCTCGACCCGCGGCGCCATCGCGCGCATGCGGCTGTCGAAGTTGTCGATGTCGATTTCCAGCGCCTTGCGTTCTTCCAGCGGCGGCAGATCGATCGTGTTGGAACCCGACAGATCGGACAGCACGCCCATGACGAACGGCACCTGGACCTTCTTCTGCGCACCATAGATCTCCACGTCGTACTCGATCTGCACGCGTGGTGCGCGATTCCGCGCGATGAATTTCTGACCGCTCTTGTAGTTGGGACGGGCTGCCATGCGACCTCCGGGATATGACGCGTTCGGTATCTGGAGGGAGGCCTTGTGACGCCGCCTCCCCGCCATGCAGAGGGCGCTGAGCACGCCCCTTGTGAACGTTATGTACCGCCCGTTTCGGGCAGGAAGGAAATCGACTGTCGATATATGTCCCATACGGGAGATCGATGTGATCCCGTCGCCACTCCAGGAAGAACCACGTCACGATTCGGGACAAACGGACGCAACACGTCACCTTTCCGAGCCACACATGCAGACGAGATGCGGTAGAAGCACGCACCGGCCCGATTCGACGGAATATTGACGCAGGCCATACTCGCAGTGGGCGTTGCGCGCGTTCCGAAGCCACCCGCCGGAGAACGTCATCGGCTCGTCCTGGACGCTCACTGACACAGCGGCATTCCGGACATCCGGACGATCGGGCAGGCGCCGCATCCATCCGGAGCGATCACCTTCCCGCGGCCCGCTTCGCTAGCGTCGCCTCGCGAAGTCCGGCAGGGATCCCTCGCGCATCGAAGGCCGTCCGACGGACCCGAGCGAGCGAACGCATCGAGGAGGTTCGGAAGCGCAAGCAGACGCATGTGGCGCCTGACGCGCCTGCGCGAACTGAGCTGCCTAGCGGGCCGGCCAACACTGCCGGTGGAGATGCCGGCCACGCAACGCGAACCACACGCCCACGACACGCCGCGAGCCGTCGCGAGCCGTCGCAAAGCCGTCCGAACAACGAACGCCACAAACGAAAAAAGCGCCGCACGTGAGCGCGACGCTTTTCCGTTCCTGATGCCGACTCTAGAGTTGCCTCTAGGAGTGGTAGCGGGGGTAGGATTTGAACCTACGACCTTCGGGTTATGAGCCCGACGAGCTGCCAGACTGCTCCACCCCGCATCAGGAGCGCAATTATGACCGGACCCTCATCGTGATGCAAGTCCTGTGTCGCCGGACGCGCTGCATGTCCGCGATCTGCCCGTCATGCGACTCGCCTGACGATCCGCGTCGCCAGCAACCAGTCGCGTAGATCCGGCAGATCCTCCACGGCCACACGACCACCGGCATTGAGGCGATCCACCAGCCTCCCGATCTCCGTGCCGTCTTCGAACCGACGAACATGCCCACCGGCGGCGCACAGTCCGCCTGGCCCTGCTTCGTCGCGATCCCAGACGAGCGGTGTCGCGTCGTCGCGTAACCGCAGGTGTCTACACTCGCCATCGCGATCCGGGCCACCGCCGACAGAACTCTCTCCGATCGCGCTCCGCCCCGTTCTGTCTCCCGCGCATCGGTGCGCGTTGCCGGTCGCTGCCGCGGGAGCGGCCGTCACCAGCGGCGGGGGCGGCACGAAACCGCCCGCGGTGGCCAACTGCAGACGCCATCTGCGCGCACCGGCCGCCAGCCGCTGTATCTCGAACTCCGCCCGCGTCGCCTGCAGCGCCTGTCGCATCGCCTCGGGCAGCATGGTGCGCTCGCTGGCGAACATCGATGCCGGTTCGGGGCGGAAGGCGTCCTTGCATGCCTCGGGCGCGAGCGGCAACACCGCATCCAGGTCGTACGCGAGTCGATGCTCGTGCCTGGGCACACCGACATTGACGCTGGTGGCCTGTCCGACTCCGGCGGTTTCGCCGACGTGGTAGTAGTCGGCCGGCCAGTACAGTACGTCGCCCGGTTCGACGTCGATCGCGAACGAGCTCCCCACGTACTCCGCATAGTCGACGCAGGTGGCCACCGGCGCGCTCCACGGTCGTTGCGGCCAGAACCGCATCCGCTTGCGACCCTCGAGTACGAACAGGAAGGTGGCGAAACGATCCTTGTGCACGCCGACCGGCGTACGTTCGTAATTGCCGTGGAACAGGGTGGTGATCGCGCTGCTGCCGGGAATCCCGACCCGTTGCCAGAGTCCCTGGAAAAAACGCTGCCCCGCCGCCCACACGCCATAGCCGTGACGATGCAGCGTGTTGACGATCAACGCGTACTCGCACGCATCCCCGGCCCGTTCGCGTACCCGGCGTGCATAGGCGTCGAAATCGATGTCGTGGGGGTCGGGCAGCCAGGGCCCCGGCGCGGCCAACTGCCGTCCATCGAGCACGAAGCGAAGCGTCGGCACGTCGTCGTCGTCGCGCGGACGCGCGCGGGCGACCGCCCGGAGCACGGCATCCGCCGGATAGACCGGCGGGCCGATGTCACGAAACACCACCGGGTGGCGATCCCAGTGCAGGCGCACGAAGCGGTCCCAGTCCAGGCGGGTCTCGGTGCGATGGGGGCCGTCACGCATCTTCGTCTCCGATCCGGTAACGGCGCTCGAGCACGCGCCGATAGTCCGACAGCGGCGCGAGCCCCATCCTTCGACGGCGCACGTCCACCGTCGCCGGCGCTTCCAAGGGGCACGGCCGCAGACCACCCCGATCCTTGCGGAACTTGGTGCCGTAGCGTTGGCGCCGCCCTTCGTTGAGCCGTACCGCGTCGCTCAGGTAGGCGACCTCCCGCAGCGGAACCTCGCCCAGCGCCGCGGCTGCGCGCATCGCCTGCAGACACTGCCGCTGCAGTTCCAGCGCATCTCGACCGGCATGCTGTGCCAGCTGCGACGCGATGCGGCTGGCACCACGCCCCACTCTTGCCTCGGTGGGCCACCCCTCGCGCTCGACCACCTGCACGAGCCATGCGAGCCCGGCCGCGGTCAATGCCGCGAGCTGTCGCTCCATGTCCCGATCACGGAAGCCATCGGTTGCCCAGGCCGCCCGCAGAGGCGCGTCCAACCGACCGATCCGCATCAGCCGCGCGGCCACTGCCCGGGAGCGCGCCGGCGGTGGCGGCAGCGGCGCCGCATCGACCCGGATCCGGTCGGCGGTCCAGGCGAACGTCACCCGACGGCCGATCGCTGGCCAATCGAAGCTTGCGGTCCCCGTCGTCTCGTCCCGGAGCCGCACATCCACGCCCAACGCAGGATCGCGCAGGCGCAACCCGCCGTCGTCGCGCAACAGGTCCGGACCCTCCAGCAACTGCGGATACACATACGCGATGGCGTCCTGGATCGGCACGGCAAGCCGCACGAATTCCAACGTATGCCCATCCAGCATGGCCGGATCGGGTCGCAGCGATGCCTCCTCCATCACCTGCGGCCCCGCATCGCAGACACGGGAGGCATCGATTCCACCCATCCATTGCAGCCCCCCGCCGCTCGCCGCGGCGAAGAAATACGGCACATCGCCACGTCCCAGTTGCACGCGCTCCTCGACGCTGAAGGGCCTGCCTGCGGGCGCATGTGTCGGCACGGCGTCGCCCGGCGAGAGCATTCGCTCCAGTTCCCGCGCATAGGTTGCGGTATACGCCACCAGGACCCGGCTGCGTCCGGTCCGTGCGCGTGTCTGCAGACGCGCGATCAGGCCTTCGCGATCGAGGCCCATGCGGGTCCACGTGTCGAACATCCCGCGCAGCATCGGCAGCAGATACGCCGCGTAGCCGACGTTGCCCAGCGTGTCGGCGATCACCGTGCGACTCTGGCGCCGCGCCCGGGCCGCGGTGACGCTGCGCAGACTCAGACCGCCGCCCCGCTCCTCGAAAAACCCCACCGCCGGCGCTTCCGCCTCGTCCACGCGCAAGCGGTCCGGGAAACCGGGATGGGCATGCCCCCGATGCGCAACCGGCTCGACCAGGCCGGTGCCGCTCAACCGTTGCAGCGGACACGCGAAGATCTCCAGATCGACGATGTACGGCAGCACCCCCCGCACGCCACGCCGCCGTCCGGCCATGAGGTTGCCGTCGCCCAGGTCGGTCACACCGAACGCATGGCACACCACCGCAAGCGCACCGCCGGACCGCCAATAGGCCGATGCCGCACGCGGCGTCAGCACCGGCACCTCGACCTCGCGGCGTCCCGCGCGGAGCGCACCACGCCGCACGGGCGGCTCGATCCACTCCTGCCAGCTGTACGCGCGCCGGTCCCGACCGACGCCGCGCCAGACCCGCAGCGTGGGCAAGCGCACCGGCCCCGAGCCGTCACCCAACCGGTTGATCGCGTCAAAGACGGATGGATCGCCCGCGCCGGCACGGCCCGCCGCGAGAAAGATCTCCTCGCCATCGACCGGACGCGGCTTGTAGGCCATGCGAAAACCGCCACGCATGCGCACGCACAACACCCGCTGACGCCCGTTGTGGGTTTCGGACGCGGCGGTCCGGATCGCGACCACCGGCCCGTCGACTTCGCCGCCGAACGCCCCACGCCGCAGGTCCCGTTCGAGACGACGCGCGAAACGCTCGAAGAACGCGCGGAAATCCCGGAATCCGCGCTCGACATCCTCCGCGCACCCAGCCCCACCGATGGCGCAGCGAACGAACGCGCCGCCGACCAGCGGCGCGAACAGGTCCGCATTGCCGGGCCGCAGCAGTCCCGCGCGCAGCAACCCGGCATGCTCCGCCTGTTGGGTACGGCACCATGCGCCGAGGCGCTCGATCATGGCGACCCAAGGCGCGAACGCGGGCTGGACAAAGGCGTCGGCCAGCACCTGGGCATCGCGCGCATCGAGTGGACGGATGTCGTCGACCAGACCGTCGGGCGCCGGCCGGACCACCGACGGAAACAGGTCACCGCCGCGTCCGCGGCGCAATTCGCGCACCAGCGCCGCGGTCTCCGGCGGCAGCGACAGGCGTGATATGCCCTGCGGCACCCGTCGTGCCGGCAAGCGCAGCAGCACCGGGCGCATGCCGCCCCGCGCGAGCGGACGTCCGTCAGCCGGCGGCATCGACCGGGGCCGGGGCGCGCGCATCCGCACGTATATCCGGCGACATTCTGACGAGGCCGTGTGCGGCGTGCACGCGATCCAGGAGCTCGACCAGGCCGGTGTCGGATGCGCCATCCGCGCTGCGGCAGACATCGCCGACCCGCACCGGTTCATTCGTGTCGTTCAGACGTCGCCGCAGCGATTCGCCTGCGGCGCCCTCCCGCATGGCGAAGACATGGCCATTGACCGCCCACACCGCCACGCCGCCCGTCATGGGCAGCGACACGATCCGCGTTCCGAGCGCCAGATGGATACGATCGTCCGCCTGCAGCGGCGCATGCACGGCACGCGACGGAACCGGCTCCAGCGCACAGGCGCTGCGGCGGGCGGCCCAGGTGACCTGCAGGGCTGTTTCGAAATCGCGCCCGCGCACGCATTCCGGCAGCGCCCGCACGAGCGCATCGAGTGGATCCTGAGGACCCACGGTGCCGTCGACCGGCACCATGGGCGTCGCGCCGTCCGGATGCAGCACCGGCTGCATCATCGCGATCGCGAGTTCGCGTACTTCGCGCACGAGCGCTTCCTCGGCCTGCGGCAGGGTCAGCCGAAGTACGAGCGCCCCGGACGCGCAGCATTCGCGCAGCCGCCAGCCGCCCGGCACGTACACGAGATCGCCCGCCGATGCCGTCCACGCACACGGTGCAGCCGGCTTGCCCACTTCCTCGATGGCGACATCGACGTCGCCATACAGCGGCAGCAGAAAGACCGCGGCGCTGCAGTCCGCCTCATGCTGGTAGCGGCCGAGGGCGAGTTGGGCGAGGATCGACTGAACGGGAACTCCGGTATGTCGCCAGAGATCCTGGAGAAAGTCGCGCACTGCCGACCAGGCGGCGACATCGGCCATCAACGGCTGATCGATCTCCAGCCAGGCGGGATCATCGCCCCCACGGGCGCCGAGACGTTGCAGATAGCCTGCGATCGTGGCATCGACGCGATCGGGCGCCTCGCGATCCGGCAGCAGGTCGCCCGGCGCCCGGATCTCGGTGTCGCCGACCCGGAACTTCAATGCGGGCAACGCGAAGAAACGCAGGCCGGTGCGAAAGGGACGCACGATGGCGTCGATCAGCGCGAACGCTTCGTCGGCCGACAACGGCGCCGCCGACAGAGGCAGCAGCGCCGGCGAGCGCTGCCAGTGTTCGGCCGCGAACCGGCCCCATTCGATCGTCGCGGGCACGCCACGTCCCGAGTCGTTGATCGCCGCCATCGCTGCTGGCGTCGTGCCGTCCGCGGATGCCCGCCCCGCATGCAACGGGGCGGGCGGATCGATCACACGCAATACTGGAAGCGCGAACAGGTCGCCTGCGGTGCATGTCCCCGGGTATCGAGGGCGGTGCCCGTCGGCGTCGCGCGCTGCTCCAGCTGACCGATGAGCTGATCGAGACGCTGTCCCGCATCGCGGTTACGGCGATCGGTGTGGTGTTGTTCCCTGCTGGTCCGGACCTTCTCCATTTCGTTCTCCTCGCGGTTGCATGGGATGCCCGGCCGTCGCAGCCACGCTGGATGCCGGGCAGGAAATATCAGAAACAGTAGATGCGGCCGGCGCAGGTGCTCTGCGGCGCCACGCCTTGCCGGTCCAGCCCACTGCCTTGCGGCGCCCGCTGCTCCATCTTGTCGATCAACTGTTCGAGCGCATCGCGGCCATCGGCGCCGCGGGACTGCTGGGGACCGGCTTCACGGGTCGTCTTGATCTTCTGCATGAACCACCTCTTCGTTTGGCATCGGTGATATGCGGAGCGCATCCGGCCAGTCGCGACGGGTCGGACGGTCGCCCCACCCCGCCGTCGATTCGGCGGGCACATCCGGATTAACAGGTCCATTTCGCAGGCGCAAATGAACGCGCGACGCAATGTGGCGAGTCTTGATCGGCATCACAGGCGGGCTGCGACACAGCGCCGGATCGGGTGCCGCGTTGCATCGAACGCAGACACGCACGCGCGAGGGCGCAACGTCGCGCTGCTGCGACGCGACATCGGCGCAGTGACCGGAACGGACCACGCGTGCGAGAGCCGGCCCGGCGCCGACCTCGGCGCCGGCCGGACGTCGACGTCCGGGGGGAGCCTCGACATCCGCGACAACGGGCCGAACGGCGGCGGGACGCGCGAGGCGGGCCGCAATCCCGGCCGGTTCGTTTCAGGAGCCGGCCGGCAGAGCGGAGCGAGGGTCGCCTAGACGGCGAACGCCTGCAGGCACCAGGTCATGACCGGGCTCCAGAACAGGCCGAGCGCGAGCAGGGCCAGTGCGTTGAACGAGAACATCGTGCGCAGCATGACGCCCTCGCGCGGCTGCACGACGGCGCCTTCCGGCTCGTCGAAGTACATCACCTTGATCACGCGCAGATAGTAGTAGGCACCGATCACGGCACAGACGATCGCCACGATCGCCAGCCACAGCATGTCCGCACCCACGGCCGCACGCAGCACCGCGAGCTTGGCCCAGAAGCCGAGGAACGGCGGTACGCCGGCCAACGAGGCCATGGTGATCATGACCAGCAGCGCCATCCACGGACTGCGGCTGTTGAGGCCCCTGAAGTCCTCGATCCGGTCGGCCTCGAACCCCTTGCGCGACAGCATGACGATCGCGCCGAATGCGGCCGCCGACATGATCGCGTAGCTGATCGTGTAGAACATCGCCGCCGCGAAACCGTCCTGCCCGCCCGCGGCGACGCCCAGGAACAGGAAGCCGACGTGCGAAATGGTCGAGTACGCGAGCATGCGCTTCAGATTGGTCTGCGCCAGCGCGACCACGTTGCCGATCACAAGCGACAGCGCGGCCAGCGCACCGAGCAGCGGCTGCCAGTACTCCTGCAGCGGACCCAACCCGCCCTCGAACAGGCGGAACGCCATGCCGAACGCGGCCAGCTTGGGCGCGGCGCCGATGAAGATCGTCACCGGGGTGGGTGCGCCGTGATAGGTGTCGGGCAGCCACATGTGGAACGGTGCGGCACCGAACTTGAAGGCCACGCCGACCACCACGAACACCAGGCCGGTCAGCAACAGCACGCGGTCCTCGCCGGCGATGGTGGCCGCGGCTTCGCGGATGCCCTCGAGATACAGGGTGCCGGTGGCGCCGTAGACGAGCGACATGCCGTACAACAGCAGACCCGAGGCCAGCGAACCGAGCACGAAGTACTTCATGCCGGCCTCGGAGGCCAGCGGACTATCGCGGTCGATCGCCACCAGCGCATACGAACACAGCGCCAGCAGCTCGAGCCCCAGGTAGACCATGGTCAGGTTGCCGGCCGAGACCAGCAGCATCATGCCGACCACGGCGAACAGCATCAGCACGACGATCTCGCCGCGGTAGAGGTTGCGTTCGCGCAGGTACGACCAGCTGTAGGCGACCGCCATGGCGGATACGACGAGGATGGTGAACTTCAGCACGTCCGAGACCGTGTCGCGCTCGAACAGGCCTTCCATCACCGTGCCCTGGCCACCCACGCCGAATGCGATCAACGCGGCGGCGGCGAGCAACGTCACGATGGCCAGCGCGTGGGTGACGATGCGGCGGCGCTCGGGCAGGAACAGGTCCAGCATCAGCAGGCCGAACGCGCCGAACACCACCGCGAGTTCGGGGATCAGCGGCGCGAACTCGACCAGGGTGCGGACGGGGGGCGTCATGGTGGCGACGGTCATCGCGGGTGTTCCTCAGAGCTTGGTGGCGGTCAGCAGATCCGCCAGTTGCGCGATGGACGGCTCCATCAGGTCGGTCAGCGGCTTCGGGTACACGCCGATGGCCAGCACGCCGAGTGCGAATGCGGCCAGGACGAAGGCCTCGCGCCTGTTGATATCGGTCAGCGCGGCGACGTGGGCGTTCGCCACCTCGCCGTACAGGGTGCGCTTGACCAGCCACAGGCTGTAGGCGGCGCCGATGATGAGCGTCAGCGCGGCGGTGAACGCGATCAGCGGATGCGCCTGGAACGCGGCCAGGATCACCATGAACTCGCCCACGAAGCCCGAGGTGCCCGGCAAGCCGGCGTTGGCCATCGCGAAGAACACCATGAACGCCGCGAACCAGGGCATCACGTTCGCGACGCCGCCGTAATCGCGGATCATGCGCGTGTGCATGCGGTCGTAGACCACGCCGACGCAGGAGAACATCGCGCCGGAGATGAAGCCGTGCGAGATCATCTGCACCATCGCGCCCTGCAGGCCCAGCCGCGCCGCGTCCGGGTTGCCTGTGTCGCGCATCAGGGTGAACGCGATGAAGGTGCCCAGGGTCACGAAGCCCATGTGCGAGATCGACGAATAGGCGATCAGCTTCTTCATGTCCGCCTGCACCAGCGCGACCAGGCCGACGTAGACGATCGCGATCAGGCTCGCGGCGATCACCAGCCAGGCGTATTCGTGGCCGGCGTCCGGGGTGATCGGCAGGCTGAAGCGCAGGAATCCGTAGCCGCCGATCTTGAGCATGATCGCCGCCAGCACCACCGAGCCGGCGGTGGGCGCCTCGACGTGCGCGTCCGGCAGCCAGGTGTGCACCGGGAACATCGGCACCTTGACCGCGAAGGCGATCAGGAAGGCGAAGAACAGCCACATCTGCTCGGTGGCGGTGAGCGGCAGCGCGTACAGGTCGGGCAGCTGCCAGCTGCCGCCCTTCATGTACAGGTACACCAGGCCGACCAGCATGAACACCGAGCCGAGGAAGGTGTAGAGGAAGAACTTCATCGCCGCGTACACGCGACGCGGGCCGCCCCAGACGCCGATGATGATGAACATCGGGATCAGCATGCCCTCGAAGAACACGTAGAACAGCACCGCATCCACGGCGGCGAACACGCCGATCATCATCCCTTCCAGGATCATGAACGCGGCGTAGTAGTGCGCGACCCGCTTGTCGATCGAGCCCCACGCGCCGATCAGCACCAGCACCGAGGTGATCGTGGTCAGCACGATCAGCGCGACCGAGATGCCGTCCGCACCCAGGTGGTAGCGGATGTCGTAGGCCGGGATCCACTCCCGGTGCTCGATGAACTGCAACCCGCCGTTGGCGAAGTCGAAGCCGGTCAGCAACGGCAGGCTGACCACCAGCGCCAGCAGGGCGAAGCCGAGCGCCACCCAGCGGGCGGTGTTCGGCCGCGCGTTGCCGCACAACAGGGTCAGCACGCCGCCGAGGATCGGCAGCCAGATCAGGAGGCTGAGAAGAGGCCAGTTCGCCACAGGTCGTATTCCGTATCGTGTTGCGTCAGCGCCACTGGAAGATCAGCACGGCCAGCAGAGCAATCAGGCCGAGGATCATCGCGAAGGCGTAGTGGTAGAGGAAGCCGGACTGCACGCGGCGCGAGACGCTCGCCACCAGGTCGACCACGCGGGCGGCGCCATTGACGAACAGCCCGTCGATGAGCGTTTCGTCGTTCTTGCGCGACACCTGGCCGAGCAGCAGACCGCCGCCGGCGAAACCGTCGATCCACAGGTCGTCGGCCCAGTACTTCTTCTCCAGCACCCGGATCGGCAGCGCGAAGATGCGCGCGGCCTTGGCCGGCAGGTCGGTGCGCCAGAGATACATCAGCGTGGCCAGCGCGAAGCCCGCGAACGTCAGCCAGAACGCCGGCACCATGAAGCCGTGCAGGCCCAGGCCCACCGGACCGTGCCAGAGCTCGTCCTTCAACGCGAGCACGGTGTCGCGCGCCGGGGCCAGGTCGATCGCGCCCAGGAAGAACGGCAGTTGCTCGTGGTGGCCGCTCCAGTCGGTGCCGAACAGCATCGGACCGGCGGTGAAGAAGCCGATCGCGATCGACGGGATCGCCAGCAGGATCAGCGGCAGGGTCACCACCCACGGCGATTCGTGCGGTTCGTGCGCGTGATGGCCGTGGCCGTGGTCGTCGTGGTGGGCATCGCCGTCCAGCGGCTCGGCGTGGGTCTCCTGGCCGTGCGCGTCGTGGGCGGCATGTTCGTGAGACGCATGCGCGTGGCGGAAGCGTTCCTCACCGAAGAAGGTCAGGTACAGCAGGCGGAAGCTGTAGAAGCTGGTGACGAACGCGCCCAGCAACACCGCCCAGTAGCCGTACTGCCCCACCCAACCCATGCGCTCGGCGGCGTGGCCGGCGGCCTCGATGATGGTGTCCTTCGAGTAGAACCCGGACAGGAACGGCGTGCCGACCAGGGCCAGGGTGCCGATCACGCTGGTCCAGAAGGTGATCGGCATGTACTTGCGCAGGCCGCCCATCTTGCGCATGTCCTGCTCGTGATGCATGCCGATGATCACCGAGCCGGCGGCCAGGAACAGCAGCGCCTTGAAGAACGCGTGGGTCATCAGGTGGAACACGGCCGCCGAGTACGCCGACACGCCCAGGGCGACGGTCATGTAGCCCAGCTGCGACAGCGTGGAATACGCCACGACGCGCTTGATGTCGTTCTGCACGATACCGATCAGGCCGGTGAAGAAGGCCGTGGTCGCACCGATGAACAGGATGAAGGCCAGTGCGGTGTCGCTGAGCTCGAACAACGGCGACATGCGCGCGACCATGAAGATGCCGGCGGTCACCATCGTCGCGGCATGGATCAGCGCCGAGATCGGGGTCGGGCCCTCCATCGAGTCGGGCAACCAGACGTGCAGCGGCACCTGGGCCGACTTGCCCATCGCGCCGATGAACAGGCAGATGCAGATCAAGGTGGCGACCGACCACTCGTAGCCGGCGATGATCTGCACGGTCTGGCCGCCGCCGATGCGGTCGGTGGCGTTGGCGAAGACGGTGGCGTAGTCGAGGCTGCCGAACCAGTACAGCACGCCGGCGATGCCGAGCAGGAAGCCGAAGTCGCCGACACGGTTGACCAGGAAGGCCTTCATGTTGGCGAACACCGCGGTGGGCTTCTTGAACCAGAAACCGATCAGCAGGTACGACACCAGGCCCACCGCCTCCCAACCGAAGAACAGTTGCAGGAAGTTGTTGCCCATCACCAGCATGAGCATCGAGAAGGTGAACAGCGAGATGTAGCTGAAGAAGCGCTGGTAGCCAGGATCCTCGGCCATGTAGCCGATGGTGTAGATGTGCACCAGCAGCGCGACGAAGGTGACCACCACCATCATCATCGCGGTCAGCTTGTCGATCATGAAGCCGACGTGGGCGCTGTAGTTGCCCACCTCGAAGAAGGTGTAGACGTTCTCGTTGTACGGCGCGGCCCCCTGCAGCAGCTGCCACATCACGTACATGGACAGCACGCAGCTGATCGCCACGCCGAGGATGGTCGCGGTGTGCGCGCCGGCCCGACCGACCTGGCGGCCGAACAGGCCGGCAATGATCGAGCCCAGCAGCGGCGCCAGCACGATGATCAGCAAGTGGGTTGTCGAAATCGCCATCAGGTTGTCCATTGACCGGGTCGCACAGGGCGGACCGTTACAGCCGGTTCGGCGGTGCCTGCAAGCAGGCGCTGCCGCGTCGTTGCGTGAGGCCCTCCCGGACGCTGCGAACCGGGTTGGTCCGCATCGCGACTGCGACGGCCTCGTTGTCGGGGCACCGCTGCCCAGTGGGCGCTGGCGATGCCTGCGTTGTCACGTCCGCCGTTGCCGACGGTGTCGCATCGGGCCCTCGAGCCCTCCCCGGCCGTTCTCGGCAGGAGTTCGCGGCGGTGCGGGCTTTCCGGGCCTGCGGCCGTTGTTGTGTTCGAGTTGTCGTGCGTGCCATCCATGGCGGTGTTGCGTGGGCTCCGGAGAGTCCGGCCCGGCCATCCATGACCGGGCGTTCGGGAAGCCGCGAGCCAGTGGCTCGCAAACGGCTTCCCTCACCCCTTCAACGTGTCGATGTCGGCGACGTTGATGGTGCGTCTGTTGCGGAACAGCGTGACCAGGATCGCCAGGCCGATCGCGGCTTCCGCCGCGGCCACGGTCAGGATGAAGAACACGAAGACCTGGCCCGTCGCATCGGCGAAATGGCGGGAGAACGCGATGAAGTTGATGTTGACCGCGAGCAGCATCAGCTCGATCGACATCAACAGCACGATCACGTTCTTCCGGTTGAGGAAGATGCCGGCCACGCTGATGCAGAACAGTACCGCGCCCAACGCCAGGTAATGGCCCAGCGCGAGACCTTCGCCGAACAGGCTCATGCCTTGCCCTCCCCGTCGGTGGCGGGCGGCGGCGACAACGGCGCCGGACGCTCGGCGTCCATCTTCACCAGGCGGAAGCGGTCGGCAGCACGCACGGCCGCCTGCTTGCCCGGATTCTGGGTCTTGTTGCCAGTCCGCACGCGCAGGGTCAGCATCACCGCGGCCACGACCGCCACGGTCAGGATCAGCGCGGCGATCTCGAACGGCAGCAGATAGTCGCGGAACAGCGTGTGCGCGACCCATTCGGTATTGCTGAGCCCAGCCACCTCGGCCGGATCCGCACCGAACGGCGTGCCGCGCGAGCCGACGCCGATCAGGGTCAGCATCTGCGCCAGCATCACCACCGCGACCAGCAGACCGACCGGCAGGTAACGCACGTAACCCTCGCGCATCGAGCTCACGTCGATGTCGAGCATCATCACCACGAACAGGAACAGCACCATCACCGCACCGACATAGACCAGGATCAGCGCGACACCGAGGAACTCGGCGCCGGCGAGAATCCAGGTGCAGGCGGTGCTGAAGAACGTCAGCACCAGGAACAGGGCTGCGTGCACCGGGTTGCGCACACTGATCACGGCCACCGCGGACATCACGGTGATCGCGGCGAAGGCCAGGAAGGCGGGAAGAATGAAATCCATGACTTACCTGTAGGCGGCGTCGGCGGCGCGACGTTCGGCGATCTCCGCCTCGAGGCGGTCGCCGAGCGCGAGCAGCTGCGGCTTGGTGACGATGTTCTCGCCGCGGTTCTCGAAGTGATACTCGTGGACGTGGGTCTCGACGATCGAGTCCACCGGGCACGATTCCTCGCAGAAGCCGCAGTAGATGCACTTGAACAGATCGATGTCGTAACGCGTGGTGCGGCGGGTGCCGTCCTCGCGCTGGGTCGAGTCGATGGTGATCGCAAGCGCGGGACACACCGCTTCGCACAGCTTGCAGGCGATGCAGCGCTCTTCGCCGTTGGGATAGCGGCGCAACGCATGAAGGCCGCGGAAGCGCACCGACTGCGGCTGCTTCTCCATCGGATACATCATCGTGTACTTGTCGCGCCACAGGTACTTGAAGGTGAGCTTCAGCCCACCCAGCAGCTCCAGCAGCAACAGGCTGCGGAAGAAATTACCGACACCGCTCATCGCTGTACCCCCTCGAGCACGCCGAAGTACGCCAACAGCGCGGTCACCACGATCCAGAAAATGCTGATCGGGATGAACACCTTCCAGCCCAGCCGCATGATCTGGTCGTAGCGGTAGCGCGGGAACGAGGCACGGAACCAGATGAAGCAGCTGGCGAAGAAGAAGACCTTGGCGAACAGCCACCACCAGCCGTCCACCGACAGGAACGGGATGCCCCAGCCGTGGAACGGCGACAGCCACCCGCCGAGGAAGAACAGCGCGGTGAGGAAGCTGATCAGGATCATGTTCGCGTATTCGGCGAGGAAGAACAGCGCGAACGCCGACCCCGAATACTCGACCATGTGGCCGGCCACGATTTCCGACTCGCCCTCGACCACGTCGAACGGCGCACGGTTGGTCTCGGCCACGCCGGACACGAAGTAGATGACGAACAGCGGCAGCAACGGCAGCCAGAACCAGCTCAGGAAACCGCCCGAACCCGATTGCGCCATCACGATGTCGGTCAGGTTCAGGCTGCCGGCGGCGATCAGCACGCCGACCAGCGAGAAGCCCATCGCGATTTCGTAGCTGACCACCTGCGCGGCCGAGCGCATCGCGCCGAGGAACGCGTACTTCGAGTTGGACGCCCAGCCGGCGAGAATGACGCCGTAGACGCCCAAGGAGGTCATCGCCAGCAAATACAGCAGACCGGCATTGGCATTCGACAGCACCAGCTGCGCATCGAACGGCACCACCGCCCACGCCGCGAACGCCGGCGCGAGGGTGATCAACGGCGCCAGCAGGAACAGCGAGCGGTGCGCGTTGGCCGGCTGCAGCACTTCCTTGAACAACAGCTTGAACACGTCCGCGAAGGCCTGCAGCACGCCGAAGCCGACGTACTGCGGCCCGTGACGGACATGCATCCAGCCGATCAGCTTGCGTTCCCAGACCACGTAGAACGCCACGGTGATGATCACAGGCATGGCGATCGCCAGGACCTTGAGCACGATCCACAGCACCGTGCCGACCGCGCCGAGCGAGAACAAGGCATCGCGCAGCGGTCCGACCACCTGTTGGAGCAATTCGGCCGTCGTCATGCCGGCACCACCTGTACGTTGCCGGCCATCAGCGCCGCCGTGGCGCCGTAACCGCTTTCCACGAAGACCGCGCCGCGCGCGACCTGATCACTGACGGTCACCTGCAGCGTCGCGGTCCCGGCATGGTTGGACACCTTGGCCATCCCGTCGTGCGCCGCGCCGATCGCCTGCGCATCTTCCGGATGCAACACGATGCGCGGACCGAGATTGAGCGGATGCGACTGCAGCGCCGCGGCGCGGCGCACCACGGCATCGCTGCGGTAGATCGCCGGCGCGGTCGCCAGTTCGAGGCCGTCGCTCCCCTGCGGTGCCTGCCCGGCACGCACCTGCACATCGCGCTGGGCCAGGCCGGCGCGCAGCTGGGGCAGATCGACGAAATCGAAGCCGCCCAGCTCGAGCTGGGCGCCGAGCGCACGCAGCACGCGCCAGCCCGGTCGCGCATCGCCCGCCAGGCGACCGCCGGCGACGGCACGCTGCTCGCGTCCTTCCAGATTGGTCAGGGTCGCGTCGATCTCGGGCAGCGCGCCGATCGGCAGGATCACGTCCGCCACCGCTCGCGTCGAAGCGCAGGCGAACTGGCTGAAGGCCACGACCTGGGCGCCGCTGAGCGCCTTGAGCGCGAGCGCCTGGTCGGCGAAATCGAGACCGGGCTCGACCCCGTACAGCACGTAGGCCGAACGGCTGTCGGCCAGCATCGACTGCGCGTCGCGCGAGGTCGGCAGCACGCCGTGACGACTCAGGCCGATCGCGTTGGCGCCCTGCGGGATCCGGCACAGCGCACCGCCGTGCGCGGCGGCGAACGCAGCCGCCGCGTCGCGGATCGCCGCGGCATGCACGCCCGACTCGGCCAGCGCACCGACGATCACCACGAGGCGGTCGCCCTCGCCCGCCGCAGCGCCGAACGCGTCGTTGCCGAGCACGCCGGCGATCGCCGACGGCGGCACGATGGTCTTCGAGGCCACATCGAAGGTGAAGTCGAAATCGACGGGGTTGATCACATGGACCTTCGCCCCATGCGTCCACGCCTGGCGCACGCGATGGTGCAGCAGCGGCAGCTCGTGGCGCAGGTTCGACCCCACGATGACCACGGTCCCGGCCTTGGCGATGTCGGCGACCGGCATCGCGAACGGCGCCGCGACGGCATCGCCGGACAGGTCGCGCTGGGCGATGCGGTGGTCGAGATTGCCGGTCCCCAGGCCCTCGGCGAGGCGGGCCAGCAACGCACCCTCCTCGTTCGAGGTCGCCGGATGGACCAGCACACCCAGATCGTCGGCGGCGTTGTCGCGCAGGATCTGCGCGGCACGCGCCAGCGCCTCGTCCCAGCTCGCCTCACGCCAGGTGTCGCCGTCCTTCAACAGCGGCTTCGTAGCGCGGTCCTCGGCGGCCAGGCCCTGGTGCGAGTAACGGTCGCGATCGGACAACCAGCACTCGTTGACCGCCTCGTTGTCGCGCGGCACGGTGCGCAGCACCTCGCCACGGCGCACGTGCAGGAACAGGTTGCTGCCCAGCGCGTCGTGGTAGCCCAGCGATTCCTTGGCGATCAACTCCCAGGGACGTGCGCGGAAACGGAACACCTTGTTGGTCAGCGCGCCCACCGGGCACACGTCGATGACGTTGCCGGACAGTTCGGTGGTCAGCGGCTTGCCGTCGTAGGTGCCGATCTGCAGGTTCTCGCCGCGCTGCATGCCGCCGAGTTCGTAGGTGCCGGCGACTTCCGCGGTGAAGCGGACGCAGCGCGTGCACTGGATGCAGCGGGTCATCTCGGTGGCGACCAGCGAGCCGAGATCCTCGTCGGGCACCACGCGTTTGCGCTCGGCGAAGCGGCTGACCGAACGGCCGTAGCCCAGCGACAGGTCCTGCAGCTCGCACTCACCGCCCTGATCGCAGATCGGGCAATCGAGCGGATGGTTGATCAGCAGGAACTCCATCACGTTGCGCTGCGCCTTGAGCGCCTTGTCGTTACGCGTGAAGACTTTCAGGCCGTCCATCACCGGCGTCGCACACGCCGGCGACGGCTTCGGCGCCGAACGTCCGCCGACCTCGGTATCGACCAGGCACATGCGGCAGTTGGCCGCGATGCTCAGCTTGTCGTGGTAGCAGAACCGCGGGATCGGGATCCCGGCCTTGTCCGCGGCCTGGATGATCATCGAGCCCTTGGGCGCGGCCATCTCGACGCCGTCGATGAAGACGGTGACGTGATCCGGCGGCAGGTCGGGATTCACGGGTTGCGCGCTCATGCGGCCACCGCCTTCTGCACCACGGTGCCGTTGCGCTGGTCGTCGACGAGGAAACGGCGGTTCACGATGGCGTACTCGAACTCGTCCCAGTAATGGCGCAGGAACCCCTGCACCGGCCACGCGGCGGCCTCACCGAACGCGCAGATGGTGTGCCCCTCGATCTGCCCGGCCGCCGCGCGCAGCATCTCCAGGTCCTGGACCGTGGCGGTGTGCTCGGCGATGCGGGTCAGCATGCGGTACATCCAGCCGGTGCCCTCGCGACACGGCGTGCACTGGCCGCAGGATTCCTTGTAGTAGAAGCGCGCGATGCGCTGACAGGCGCGCACCATGCACGTGGTGTCGTCCATGACGATGACCGCGCCGGACCCGAGGCCGGAGCCGGCCTTCTGGATCGCGTCGTAGTCCATCGTCAGGCCCATCATCACCTCGCCGGGCAGCACCGGCATCGACGAGCCGCCGGGAATCACGCCCTTGATCGTGCGCCCCTCACGCATGCCGCCGCACAGCTCGAGCAACTCGGAGAACGGCGTGCCCAGGCGGATCTCGTGATTGCCCGGCTTCGCGACGTGACCGGACACCGAGAAAATCTTGCAACCGCCGTTGTTCGGCTTGCCGAGACCCATGAACCACTCGGCGCCGTTGCGCACGATCGCCGGCACCGACGCATAGGTCTCGGTGTTGTTGATCGTGGTCGGCTTGCCGTACAGGCCGAAATTGGCGGGGAACGGCGGCTTGTAGCGCGGCTGGCCCTTCTTGCCTTCCAGCGACTCCATCAGCGCGGTCTCTTCGCCACAGATGTAGGCACCCGCGCCGAGCGCGTTGTACAGATCGATGTCGATGCCCGAGCCGAGGATGTCCTTGCCCAGCCAACCGTTGGCATAGGCCTCGGCGGTGGCTTCTTCCAGGTGCTCGAAGGGCTCGTGATGGAACTCGCCGCGCAGGTAGTTGTAACCCACGCTCGAACCCGTCGCGTAGCAGGCGATCGCCATGCCTTCGATCACGGCATGCGGGTTGTAGCGCAGGATGTCGCGGTCCTTGGCCGTGCCCGGTTCGGATTCGTCCGAGTTGCAGAGGATGTACTTCTGCATGTCGCCCTTCGGCATGAAGCTCCACTTCAGGCCGGTCGGGAAGCCTGCGCCGCCACGGCCGCGCAGGCCGGACTGCTTGACCATCTCGATGACGTCGGCGGGCGGAATCTTCTCGCTCAGGATCTTGCGCAGCGCCTGGTAGCCGCCGGTCTTGAGGTAGTTCTCGTACGACCACGGCTTGTCGAAATGCAACGTTGTGTAGACCGCCTGATGCTCCTGCGGCGCGGGGCCGACGGGGCCGTAGCCTTCGGAAATCTTGGGGTGGTGATGCGCCATCTCGCGTCGCCTCACTTCAGTCCGTCGATCAGCTCGTCCACCTTCTCGGCGGTGAGCTTCTCGTGGTAATGGCCATTGATCACGACCACAGGCGCACCGCAGCACGCGGCGACGCACTCTTCTTCGCGCTTGAGGAAGACGCGCCCGTCGGCGGTGGATTCGCCCAGGCGGCACCCGAGCTTCTTCTCGGCATGCGCGACCAGATCCTCGGCGCCGTTGAGCCAGCAGCTGATGTTGGTGCAGAAGGCGACGTTGTTGCGGCCGACCGGCTGGGTCTCGAACATCGAGTAGAACGTCGCGACCTCGTAGGCCCACACCGGCGGCAGGTCGAGGTACTTCGCCACGCCGGCGATCAGCTCGTCGGTCAGGAAGCCCTGGTTCTGCTCCTGCGCGGCATGCAGGCCCTGCAACACCGCCGACCGCTTGCGGTCGGGCGGGAACTTGGTCAACCAGTGGTCGATGTGCGCACGCGTGTCGTCGCTGAGGACGACCATCGGATCAACGCTGCGGGCGTTCTCGAAATTACCGGTGGCCTTCATCGATCCACCTCACCAAACACAAGATCATAGGTACCGATCATCGCCACGACGTCGGCCAGCATGTGGCCGCGCACGAAGGCGTCCATCGACGACAGGTGCGCGAACCCCGGCGCACGCAGGTGCACGCGGAACGGCTTGTTGGCGCCGTCGGAGACCAGGTAGCAGCCGAACTCGCCCTTCGGCGCCTCGACCGCGGCGTAGGTCTCGCCGGCGGGGACGGAATAGCCTTCCGAGAACAGCTTGAAGTGATGGATCAACGCTTCCATGTCGTCCTTCATCTCCTCGCGGGACGGCGGCGCGACCTTGTAGTTGTCCACCATCACCGGGCCGGGGTTGGCCTTCAGCCAGCGCACGCACTGCTCGATGATGCGCGTCGACTGGCGCATCTCGGCGATGCGAACGAGATAGCGGTCGTAGCAATCGCCTTCCACGCCGACCGGGATGTCGAAGTCGACCTCGGCGTACTTCGCGTACGGCTGCTTCTTGCGCAGGTCCCAGGCCACGCCCGAGCCGCGCAGCATCGCGCCGGTCATGCCCCACGCCTTCGCGTCGTCCGGGCTGATCACGCCGATGCCGACCGTCCGCTGCTTCCAGATGCGGTTGTCGGTGAGCAGGGTCTCGTACTCGTCGACGCGCTTGGGGAAATCGCGGGTGAAGTGCTCGAGGTAGTCCAGCAGCGAACCCTCGCGCGCCTCGTTGAAGCGCTTGAGCGTCTTGCCCTTGTGCCAGGGACTTTCCTTGTACTTCGGCATCTGCCCGGGCAGGTCCCGGTACACGCCGCCGGGCCGGTAGTAGGTCGCGTGCATGCGCGCGCCGCTGACCGCCTCGTAGACGTCCATCAGCTCTTCGCGCTCGCGGAAGGCGTACAGGAACACTGCCATCGCACCGAGATCAAGCGCGTTCGAACCGACCCACATCAGATGGTTCAGGATCCGGGTCACCTCGTCGAGCATGGTGCGGATCCACTGCGCGCGCTCCGGCGCCTCGATCCCCATCAGGGTCTCGATCGCACGCACGTAGGCATGCTCGTTGCACATCATCGACACGTAGTCGAGACGATCCATGTAGCCGATCGACTGGTTGAACGGCTTGGACTCGGCGAGCTTCTCGGTGCCCCGGTGCAGCAATCCGACGTGCGGATCGGCGCGCACGATGGTCTCGCCATCCATCTCCAGGATCAGGCGCAACACGCCGTGCGCGGCCGGATGCTGCGGGCCGAAGTTCATCGTGTAGTTGCGGATCTCCTGACGCAGCTCCGCCGGGCTGCTGGCGAACGCCTCGGTCGCCTGGTGCACGGTGCTCATTTCCGGGTCTCCGCCTGGCGCGTCTGCGACTCGCCGGCTGCGGTCTGGTAACGGGCGTCGTCGCGCACGACGCGCGGCACGCCCACGCGCGGCTCCACCGACGTCACCGGCTCGTACACCACGCGCTTCTTCTCGGCGTCGTAGCGGACTTCGACGTTGCCGATCAGCGGGAAATCCTTGCGGAACGGATGGCCGACGAAGCCGTAGTCGGTGAGGATGCGACGGAGGTCCGGGTGGCCGGCATAGACGATGCCGAACAGGTCGAACGCCTCGCGCTCGAACCAGTTCACGCCCGGCCAGATCGACGTCACCGAATCGATCATCGGGAGGTCGTCGTTGTCGGCCCACACGGTGACCCGCAGCCGGCGGTTGTGCTCGACCGAAAGCAGCTGCGCGACCGATGCGAAGCGGCGGCCCGGGTTCACGAGCGCGCCCTCGCCTTCCGGCTGGTCGAGCTGGCGGCTCGGCGCCTCGCCATAGCCGAAGCGGCCGGGGCCACGCCCCTCAACGCCACGGCTGAAGCCTTCGGACGACACGTCGGTGTCCCACTCGTCGCTGCCGTAGCTGAGGTAGTCGACGCCGCACAGGTCGATCAGCGATTCGAAACCGTACTCGTCGCGCAGCGCGCGACATCCGGCGAGATACTCGCGGGCGTCGAACACGATGCCCACCTCGCCGCGCGGCGCGGCGACGGTCACTTCGGCCTGGGGAAAACGTTCGCGCAGGCGGTCGACGAATTCGACGCCGCTCATCCGCGCATCCCCGTCTTGTGCTCGCCGAAGTTGGTGCTGCGGCGGATCTTGCGCTGCAACTGCAGGATGCCGTAGACCAGCGCCTCGGCGGTGGGCGGACAGCCCGGCACGTAGACGTCGACCGGCACGATGCGATCGCAGCCGCGCACGACGGAATAGGAGTAATGGTAGTAGCCGCCGCCATTGGCGCAGCTGCCCATCGAGATCACCCACTTCGGGTCGGGCATCTGGTCGTAGACCTTGCGCAACGCCGGCGCCATCTTGTTGACCAGGGTGCCGGCGACGATCATCACGTCAGACTGGCGCGGCGACGGACGGAACACGACGCCGTAGCGGTCGAGATCCAGACGCGCGGCACCGGCGTGCATCATTTCCACGGCGCAACACGCCAGGCCGAACGTCATCGGCCACATCGAGCCGGTGCGCGCCCAATTGAGCAGGATGTCGGCGCTGGTGGTGACGAAGCCGCGCTCGAGCAGCGGGTTCTCGCCTTCCGGACGCAGGATGTCGTCGACGCGGCCTTCGGGCAGCGGATTGCTGGCGGCGTCGGCGACGCGCTGGATGGACTGGATCACTCCCATTCCAGGGCTCCCCTCTTCCACACGTAGATGAAGCCGAGCAGGAGCATGCCGGCGAAGATGGCCATCTCGACCAGGCCGACGACACCGAGGTCGCGGAACACGGTGGCCCAGGGCACGATGAAGATGATTTCCAGATCGAAGATGATGAACTGGATGGCGATGAGGTAGTAGCGCACGTCGAACTGCATGCGCGCGTCCTCGAACGCGTTGAAGCCGCACTCGTAGGGAGACAGCTTTTCAGCCCCCGGTCGCTTGGGTCCCAACACGTTGCCGACGATCAGCAGGGCGATGCCGATGCCGGTGGCAACGATCAGGAACAGCAGGGTCGGCAGATATTCGGCCAGCACGTGATGTTCTCTCGGCTACTTGCCACCCGGAGGCGGCCGTTGCTCGGCGCTTGCGCGCCGCCTGTACGCGACGCCAGGAAGCGCGCGTCGGATGGATGGGAGAGCGCGGTGGCGGCCGCCCGTCCGGTTGGCCCCGCGAGGCCTGCTTCGACAGGTCCCGCTCGCACGGCGCCTGCATCTCGAAACCCGGTAATTGTACCGTTTCGTAAACTGGGGAGTAAACGATTTATCGACATGTGCATGTCGTTGCCGACGCGCCTCGAAAAACGCCGACGCCCCGCTCGGAAAGCGGGGCGTCGGAGGTGCGGCGGACCGCCGCGTGTTGGTGCCCAAGAGGGGACTCGAACCCCTACGACCATAAGTCGCTACCACCTCAAGGTAGTGCGTCTACCAATTCCGCCACCTGGGCAAAGCTTGCTCGCCGGCACGCACGGGCGCCGGCGGGGGTGCGCATTGTACGCGCTTTACTGCTGGTTTTGCTGCTCTTCCGTCGCAGGAGGCGCCGGCGGCTGCGCGGCCGACTCGTCGACGGGCGGCGCCGGCACGGCGGCATCGCCACCGCCTTCGGCAGCGGGGGCAGCAGGCACCGAAGCACCGTCCTGCGCAGGCGCCTGCGGCACGCTGCCGTCCTGGGCCGAGGGCTGGACCGGCGCCTGCGGCACCGCGGACATCACGCCGAGATCCTGCTGCACCGTCGGCTGCGCCTGGCGGGTGGCGTACCACGCCATGAACAGGGTGATGGCGAAGAACGTGATCGCCAGCCACTTGGTGCTCTTGGACAGGAAATTCGAGGAGCCACGCGAGCCGAACACGGTCGACGACGCGCCGCCACCGAAGCCGGAACCGGCCTGGGCGCCCGCGCCGCGCTGCATGAGGATCAACGCGACCATCGAGATGGCGACGATGACGAACAGGATATTGAGGACGATCAGCAGCATCGGATCTTTGACCGCTATTGCGCCGCGGCGGCCGCGACGATGGCGAGGAAATCGGCGGCCACCAACGAGGCGCCGCCGATCAGGCCGCCATCGACGTCGGGCTGCGAAAACAGCTCGGCGGCGTTGGCGGGCTTCACACTGCCCCCGTACAGGAGGGGCAGCGAATCAGCGATCTTAGCATCCCGGGCGGCGATTTCGCTACGGATGAACGCATGAACCGCCTGCGCCTGCTCCGGACTGGCGGTCTGCCCGGTCCCGATCGCCCAGACAGGCTCGTAAGCCACCACGGCATTGGCGAACGCCGCCGCGGTCACCAGGTCCAGCACCGGCCGCAATTGCGAGGCGATGGTGTCCTCGGTCCGCCCCGCTTCGCGCTGCTGCAGGGACTCGCCCACGCACAGGATCGGGCGCAGGCCCGCGTTGACCGCGGCCAGGAACTTGCGCGCGATGTGTTCGCTGCTTTCGTTGTGGTACTGGCGGCGCTCCGAATGGCCGACCAGGCCGAAGCGCGCCCCGACATCGACCAGCATCTTCGCCGACACCTCGCCGGTCCATGCGCCTTCCTGGTTGCAGCTCACGTCCTGGGCACCGAACGCGACCGGCTGCCCCTCGAAATCCTCGACCAGATCGCCCAGGTACGGCAGTGGCGGCAGGATCACCACCTCGACGCCCGCGGACGGCGCCTGCGCGATGCGGGACACCAGATCGGTGGCGAAGACGCGGCTGCCGTGCAGCTTCCAGTTGCCGGCGACGATGCGTGGGCGCATGGGATTCCTCGAAGAAGCGAAGCGGATGTCGATTCTAGGGGCTGCCAGCCGGCGCCGGTAGGCCGCGTCCGTGGCGACGCCGGAAACGACCGCGTCGGGCGCGCTACCCTGCCCTGCACACTTCCGGGAGCGAAAGACGATGGCGCACGAGGCCGCACAGGGCGTCGCACTGGTCACCGGCGCATCCAGCGGCATCGGTGCCGCCATCGCCCGCGAGTATGCGCGACGCGGCGTACCGCTGGCGCTCACCGCGCGTCGCGGGCAACGCCTGCAGGCGCTGGCCGCCGAACTGCAGGCCCAGGTCCCGGTGACGGTGATCGTCGCCGACCTCGCCGAGCCCGGCGCGCCGTCGGCGATCGCCGACGCGCTGGAAGCGCGCGCCCTGCAGGTGCGCATCCTGGTCAACAATGCCGGCTATGGCGTGCCGGGGCGATACCCGGCCAGCGACTGGGCCACCCATGCCGCCTTCGTCCAGGTGATGGTCGCCGCGGTCTCGGAGCTGACCTGGCGCCTGCTTCCCGCGATTCGCGCCAGCGGCACCGGCAGGATCCTCAACGTCGCCTCGTTCGCGGCGCTGATGCCGGCGGCGGACGGCCAGACGCTGTACGCGCCGGCCAAGGCATTCCTGGTGAAGTTCAGCGAGGCCCTGGCGCTGGAAAACGCCGACGCCGGCGTACATGCCACGGCGCTGTGCCCCGGCTTCACCCGATCCGAGTTCCACGACGTCACCGGCACCCGCTCCCGGATGCGGGTACCGGCGCGGATGTGGCTGGACGCCGATGCCGTGGCCCGGTTCGGCATCGAGGCCTGCGAGCGCGGCCGGGTGCTGGCGATTCCGGGCTGGCGCTACCGCCTGCTGCACGGGCTGGCCAGACACCTGCCCCACCCGATGGCGCTCGGGCTGATGGCGCGCAACTCGCGCAAGGTGCGGCCGCTGGATTGAGTGGGTCCGGGGGCTGGAGCCGGGAGAAAGGGTCTTCTCCCCAACGCAGTGAGTCGGCTGCGAGAGGCCTCGCTTCGTTTCGCCACGCGGCGGCCCGATGGCAACGGCCCCCTGCAATCCGCAAGCCGATCCCCGCCGTGGCCGGTAGGCCGTTGCGCGAAACCAAGGAGGCCGCCGCCGCATGGCGGTGGCCGGGGGGACATTCGCGGCAAGGGCCTGCCGGCCACGGCGGGGCCTGTCGGATCGCAGCGAAAAGGAGCGAAGCACGACACCCGACGGTTCCGCCATCAGGCGAGGCAGCGAACAGCGTCCTCATCCGCCCCTTCAGGGCACCTTCTTCCACGGGCGGGAGAAAGGAGCCCGCCGCAGCATGCCGGTGGGACTGGCGAACGAAAACGCCCCTACCTGCCCTTCGGGACCCCTTCTTCCGCAGGCAGGAGAAAGGGGTTTGCTGCGGCATGTCGGAGAACTAGCGCAGCTTGATCTCGCGCAGGCGCTCTTCCAGATAGCCCTGCGCGGTGATCGGCTCCGGGTAGCGGCTGGGGTTGTCCGCGGTCACCGTGGACGGCAGCACGTCGATCAGGAAATCCGGGTTCGGGTGCAGGAAGAACGGGACCGAGTAACGCGGCTTGCGCGCCTCGTCGCCGGGCGGATTGGTGACCCGGTGCGTGGTCGACGGATACACATGGTTGGTCAGGCGCTGCAGCATGTCGCCGATGTTGACCACGATGGTGTCCGCGTCCGAGGTGAACGGCACCCACTCACCCTTCTTCGACAGCACTTCCAGGCCCGCCGCGCTCGCGCCGACCAGCAGCGTGATCAGGTTGATGTCCTCGTGGGCGCCGGCGCGCACGTTGGGAATGTCGTCGGCGGTGATCGGCGGGGAGTGGATCGGGCGCAGGATCGAATTGCCCGAGTCGGTCTTGTCGGCGAAGTAGTCCTCCGGCAGGTCGATGTGCAACGCCAGCGCGGACAGGACGCTCGCACCGAGCCTGTCGAGCGTCCGGTAAAGCCCATATCCGTGCTCGCGGAATCCGGGGACCTCGTCCGGCCACAGGTTCGGCGGCATCACGTCGCGGTACGCCGAATCGTCCGGAATTTCGCGGCCGATGTGCCAGAACTCCTTGAGATCGAAGTGCTTCGCGCCCTTGGCGGTCTCCACGCCGAACGCGGTATAGCCGCGCGCGCCGCCGCCGCCCGGCACGTGGTACTGCCGCTTGGTCGCTTCCGGCAGGGCGAAGAACGCCTTGAACACATCGTAGGCGCCGTCGATCTGCGCCTGCGCGATGCCATGACCGTTGATGCCGGCGAACCCCCACTCGCGGTAGGCGGCGCCGAGTTCGGCCACGAACGCGGCGCGGTCGCGGTCGTCGACCGGATCGGTGAACCGGCGGATATCGAGAGTCGGAATGCGGGCGCTCATGGCGAGTTCCTTCAGGCTGCGGCCGCGCGCACCGCGTCGGCCAAAGAGTCGAGGGTGGATTGCATCAGGCCGGCATCGTCGGCCTCGACGGTGACGCGCACCACCGGCTCGGTGCCCGACGGACGCAGGAATGCACGCCCGTGGCCCTTGACCGTGGCCTGCGCCTGCGCCAGCGCGGCCTGCACGGCCGGCGCTTCGGCCGGCTTGGCGCCTGCGACGTAGCGCACGTTCACTGTCTTCTGCGGATAGCGCTTCAGGCCCTCCAGGGCCTGGGCCAGGCCGATGCCCCGCCGCTGCAGCACTTCCAGCACCTGCAATGCGCTGACGATGCCGTCGCCGGTGCTGGTGCGATCCAGGCACAGCAGGTGGCCCGAGGCCTCGCCGCCGAGCACGCCGCCGTGTTCGGTGAGCGCCTGATGCACGTAGCGATCGCCTACCTTGGCACGCAGGAACCCGATGCCGCGCTGTTCGAACGCCTGCTCCAGACCGTAATTGGTCATCAACGTGCCGACCACCGGCCCCTGCAGGCGACCGCTGGCCTGCCAATCGAGCGCCAGGATGTAGAGCAGGTCGTCGCCGTCGACGACACGGCCGTCGGCGGTGACCAGCAGCACACGGTCGCCGTCGCCGTCGAACGCGATGCCGAGTTCCGCGCCCGTGGCCCGGACATGCGCGGCCAGGGTCTCCGGATGCGTGGACCCCACCCCGTCGTTGATGTTGACGCCGTTGGGCGCGGTACCGATGGCGTCCACGCGCGCGCCGAGTTCGCGCAGCACCAGCGGCCCGATCTGGTAGGTGGCACCGTTGGCGCAATCCATTGCGATCCGCATGCCGCGCAGGTCGAAACCTCGCGGCAGCGAGTTCTTGCACGCCTCCAGATAACGCCCCACCGCATCGCGCGTGCGCACCGCCTTGCCGAGCTTGTCGGACTCGACGGTGCGGAACGGCGCGTCGAGCGCGGCCTCGATGGCCAGCTCGGTCGCATCGTCGAGCTTCTCGCCATCGGCCGAAAAGAACTTGATGCCGTTGTCGTGGTGCGGGTTGTGGGAGGCGGAGATGACGATGCCGCCATCGGCCCGCAGCGAACGGGTCAGGTGCGCGACGGCCGGTGTGGGCATCGGCCCCATCAGCTCGACGTCCACGCCCGCCGCGACCAGTCCGGCCTCCAGCGCGGCTTCGAACATGTAGTTCGAGATCCGGGTGTCCTTGCCGATCACCACGAACGGCTTGCGCCACGCGGCCTCGCCGGCACGCAGCGCATGGCCGTAGGCATTGCCAAGGCGCAGCACGAAATCCGCCGAGATGGGGCCTTCGCCGACACGGCCACGGATGCCGTCGGTGCCGAAGTACCTGCGGCTCACGCAGCGACTCCGGGCTCCGGCTGACGCATGAGCATCGCCACCAGGGTGGCGATGCGGTCGCGCAGCTCGCGCCGGTCGCAGATCTGGTCGATCGCCCCGTGCTCGAGCAGGAACTCGGACCGCTGGAAACCTTCCGGCAGCGTCTCGCGCACGGTCTGCTCGATCACCCGCGGACCGGCGAAACCGATCAGCGCTTCGGGCTCTGCCAGATTGATATCGCCCAGCATCGCGAACGACGCCGAAACACCACCGGTCGTCGGGTGCGTCATCACCGAAATGTACGGCAGTCCCGCCTCGCGCAAGCGCCCCAGTGCCGCCGAGGTCTTGGCCATCTGCATCAACGAGAACAGGCTCTCCTGCATGCGCGCGCCACCACTGGCGGCGAAGCACACGAACGGCGAGCCGATCTCCAGCGCGCGTTCGGCCCCCAGCGCGAAGCGCTCGCCGACCACCGAGCCCATCGAGCCGCCCATGAAGGCGAAATCGAATGCGGCGGCCACGATCGGCCGGGTCTTGAGCGTGCCTTCCAGCGCGACCAGGGCATCACGCTCGCCGGTGGTCTTCTGGACCGCCTTGATGCGATCGCCGTAGCGCTTCTGGTCGCGGAACTTCAGCACGTCGGTCGGGCCGAGCGCGGCGCCGATCTCGGTCCCGGTGTGCGGATCGAGAAAGCCACGCAGGCGCGCACGGGCCCGGATCGGCCGGTGGAACGCGCACTTCGGGCAGACCTCGAGGTTTTCCTCGAGCTCGGGCCGGTACAGCACGGCGCCGCACCGGTCGCACTTTTCCCACAGCCCCTCGGGCACGCTGCGCTTGCGGCGGGTGTTGGGTTCGGTCCGGATGCTCGACGGCATCACTTTCTTGAGCCAGCTCAAATCGGTTCACTCCATCGTGGCCCGGGCGCCCTTGCGGATGCCGGGCCGGGACAAGAGCGCGATTCTATCAGGCCCGGGCCACGTGCAGGCCTGCCGCCTCACGCGCAAACCGTTGATTCGAAAGGGGGTCGGCCGTACGCCGGCGCATCGCGGGCGGGTTCAGGCCGCCGTGTTGTCGAGCCCGCTGCGCAGCGGCGACAGGAAGGCCGAGGCGCGCTCGACGGCCGCAGCCACGTCATCCGCCTCGGCCAACGCCGCCACCAGCGCGCTGCCGACCACCACGCCATCGGCGGATGCAGCCATCGCCGCAGCGCCCGCGGCGTCGCGGATGCCGAAGCCGGCGACCACCGGGACCGATGCGCCTTCGCGGATCGTGCGCAGGCGCGCGCCGGCCGCGCCGGTGTCGAGACGGTCGGACGCGCCGGTGACGCCGGCGAAGCTGACGTAGTAGAGATACCCCTGCGCATCGGCGAGCAAGCGCGCCAGGCGTGCGCTGTCGGTGGTGGGCGACGCCAACAGGATCAGCGCCACGCCGTGCGCGACGAAGGCCTCCCGGAACTCGGCGGCCTCTTCCGGCGGCAGGTCGACCAGCAGGACGCCGTCCACGCCCGCGGCCGCGGCATCGGCGGCGAAGCGCGCCGCCCCACGAATCTCGACTGGGTTCAGGTAGCCCATCAGCACCACCGGCGTGGCCGCGTCGTCGTCCCGGAAGGCGCGCACGCTCTCCAGCACGTGACGCAGGCCACCGCCGCGCGCCAGCGCGCGCTCGGAACTGCGCTGGATCGTCGGCCCGTCCGCCATCGGATCGGAGAACGGCACGCCGAGCTCGATCACGTCGGCACCGGCGGCGACCAGCGCATGCATCACCGGCACCGTCGCCTCCAGCGAAGGGTCGCCCGCGGTGATGAAAGGAATCAGCGCCTTGCGACCGGCGGCCTGGAGCGATGCGAAACGGGTCTCGATACGGTTCATTTTTTTCGTGTGTGCATAAAGTGGCGAAGCCGGGCCGCCAGCGGAAACCGCTCGGTCGGCGGCGGATCGAACGACGCGTTGGGCGCCGCATCGGGTGGAGGAGGATCGCTCCAGTCGCCGCCCCCGAGCAGATGACCGGGAAGCTCCGCCAGCGCGTCGTCGGGTGCGGCCACCTCGAAGATGTCCACGCAGCACCCGCAGCCGAGGTTGTCCGAACGATGCGACAGCTCCGCCTCCCAACGCGCGAACCATGCGTCGAGCCGCGCGCGGCCGTCGGGGTCGCGGTGGACATCGACGATGAGCGTGGCGCGCCGGTCCACCATGCCGGTCAGACTTCCACGCCTTCCCGGGCCGCGATGGTGTGCACGTCCTTGTCGCCGCGGCCGGACAGGTTGGCCAGCACCAGCGCGTCCCTGGGCAGATCCCGGGCGAGCTTGATCGCCTGGGCGATGGCGTGACTGGATTCGAGCGCGGCGAGAATGCCCTCGGTACGCGCCAGCAGATGGAACGCCGCCAGCGCTTCGTCGTCGGTCACGCCGACATACTCGGCACGCCCCTTCTCGGCGAGGAAGGCATGCTCCGGGCCGACGCCGGGGTAATCGAGACCGGCAGAGACCGAGTGCGTTTCGGTGATCTGGCCGTCGTCGTCGCAGATCACGTAGGTGCGGTTGCCGTGCAGCACGCCCGGGCGCCCGGCGGCGATCGACGCCGCGTGACGCCCGCTGTCGATGCCGTCTCCGGCCGCCTCGGCGCCGACGATGCGCACGTCGGCGTCGTTGAGGAAGGCATGGAACAGACCGATCGCGTTGCTGCCACCGCCCACGCAGGCTGTGATCGCATCGGGCAGCCGGCCGTATTCGGCCAGCATCTGCGCACGCGCCTCGCGGCCGGTCACCGCGTTGAAGTCGCGCACCATGCGCGGGTACGGATCCGGGCCGGCCACCGTGCCGATGATGTAGAAGGTGTCGGCGACGTTCGTCACCCAGTCGCGCATCGCCTCGTTGAGCGCATCCTTCAGCGTCGCCGAGCCGCTGGTCACCGGCACCACCCTGGCGCCGAGCAGACGCATGCGGTAGACGTTGATCTTCTGCCGCTCGATGTCGGTCGCGCCCATGTAGACCACGCACTCCAGGCCCAGCCGTGCGGCCACGGTCGCGCTGGCCACGCCGTGCTGGCCGGCGCCGGTCTCGGCGATGATGCGCGGCTTGCCCATCCGGCTGGCGAGCAGCGCCTGGCCGATGGTGTTGTTGATCTTGTGCGCGCCGGTGTGGTTCAGGTCCTCGCGCTTGAGCAGGATCCGCGCACCGCCGATCTCGCGGCTCAGTCGCTCGGCTTCGTAGATCGGGCTCGGGCGACCGACGTAGTGCTTGAGGTCGCGGTCGAACGCGGCGATGAAGTCCGGGTCGGCACGCGCGGTATCGTAGGCCTCCGCCAGCGCCTGCAACGGCCCGATCAGGGTCTCGGCGACGAAACGGCCGCCGAATCGGCCGAAGTGGCCGCTGGCGTCCGGCCAGGCATGGAAATCGAAACGGCTGTCGGCTCGAGGGTCCGTACTCACTCCCCCTCCTCCTTCAGCTCCTTGCAATCGGCGCGACGCACCTCTTCGACGAAGCGGCGCATCAGGTCGCCATCCTTCAGTCCCGGCGCGCTCTCGATGCCGCTGCTGACGTCCACGCCCCACGGCAAGGTGCCGTAGGCCGCATCGAAGGCGTTGTCCGGCGTCAGCCCTCCGGACACGAAGAACGGTGTCTCGATGCTGGGCCGCAACCGCTTCCAGTCGAAGGTACGGCCCTCGCCCGGCGCCTCGCCCGCGCCGTGGCTGTCGAACAGGAATCCCGACGCACCCGCGTAGCGCACGCGCAACGCGATCAGGTCGACCACTCCGTCCCCGCTGCCGGCGCCCATCGCCACCGCCTTGATGTAGGGCAGCCCGAAACTGCGGCAGAACGCGTCTTCCTCGCCGCCGTGGAACTGCAGCAACGTCGGCCGCACCCGGCGCACCACGTCGCGCACCTCGTCGCCGTCGTTGTTGCGGAACACCGCCACCGGGCTCACCAGCGGCGACAACGCGGTCCGCATGGCGCGCGCCTCCTCCGGATCGATCCGGCGCGGACTGCCGTGCGCGAAGACGAAACCCACGGCATCGACGCCGAGCTCGCCGGCCAGACGGACGTCGCCGGGTCGGGTCATCCCGCAGAACTTGATGCGGGTACGGAACAGGGTGCGCTTCACTCGGTGACCTCGTCGGGCAGCCCCCAGTCGGGGGAGTACAGGGGACCGACGAAGACCAGGCCCGCCGATGGAGCGGTGGGACCGGCCAAGGTACGGTCGCGCGCGGCCAGCAGATCGGCGATCCAGTGCTCGGGCCGCTCGCCGGCGCCGACTTCCATCAGCGATCCGACGATGTTGCGCACCATATGATGCAGGAAAGCATTCGCCTGCACATCGATGGCGATGGCCTCGCCATCACGCGAGACCCGGATCCGCTGCAGATTGCGGCGCGCGTGCGGGGCCTGGCAGTGCACGGTGCGGAAACTGGTGAAATCCCGCTCCCCGACCAGCGCCTGCGCCGCGCGATCCATCGCCCCGTCGTCCAGGCGACGACGGGACCAGGCCAGATACTGGCGCTCCAGCGCGGGCCGGACGTCGCGATCGAGCAGACGGTAACGATACCGGCGGGCGTGCGCGCTGAAGCGCGCGTGGAAGGTCTCCGCCACCGGCACGCACCAGCGTATCGCGACCGACGGCGGCAACCGCCCGGTCGCGCCGAGCATCCAGCCGCGCGGATCGCGCACCACATCCGTCTCGAAATGCACGACCTGGCAGCGTCCGTGCACGCCGGCGTCGGTCCGGCCTGCGCACGCGGTCTCGACCGGCGCATCGGCGACGCTCGAAAGCGCTGCTTCGAGCGCCGCCTGAACGGTTGGCGGACCGGGCTCGCCGGGCTGGCTCAGGCGCTGCCAGCCCTGGAAGGACGAACCGTCGTACTCGACGCCGAGGGCGAAACGCATGCAGATCTTCCGACAGCGGGGACCGGCATCCTAGGCCGAGGCGGCCCCCACGTCACCACGGCATTCCTAGCTTGCGCCCGTGCGCACGCGGTTTCGTCGGCGACCACGACCTGCCGCCGCATCGGCGAGCACCCCGCACCGGCGGGTGCCCGCGGGGCATGCGCATCAGATCCGCGGCACGTCGAGTCCACCCGAACGCGGCCGGCTCGACTCGGCCGATCCAAGCCGACCGGTTCAACCCGGCCCGTTCAGTCCAGGCTGTCCAGCAGCCGTGCGGCATCGCCGCGCACGGCGGGAGAATCGCTGTGCAAGGCTTCGCGCAGAAGGTCCCGCGCCGTTTCCGTGTCACCGAGCTCGACGTAGGCCTGTGCGAGTTCGATCCGTTCGCGCCCCTGCGCGTCGCGCTCGGGGGCGTCGGGCGCCCGGGCATCCGGCACCCCGGCGGCCGCCGCGCCGGGGGCCGCCACGTGGGCGTCCGGCACGTGTCGAGCCTCCAGCGGATCGTGTCCGTACCGGCCCTGAACATCGCCCTGAGGTTCCGCAGGACGCGCCGTCCCGTCGTCCGCCGGAGTGGCCGTCCCGCGCATTGCGGCGTCTGCGAAGTCGTCTGCGAATCCGGACGTCGTGCGCTCGTCCGGCACCCCCGATTCGTCAGGGGGCGAAGGCGGCACATCTCGATCGGAGACCACCACCACGGGCGCGACCAGCGCAGCGGCACCGGCAGCGACGCCGGCGTCGGCCACGGTTCCCGTCGGCACCGCGGATGGCGCGGCCCCCGGCGTCGACGCGCCGCCGCTGGCATGCCAGGTCGGCCGACCACCCGCCGGCGCAGGCGCCGGCGGCGGCACGGCCGGCGGTGCGGGCGGCACATGCCCTGCCGGTGCCCGGAAAACCGGACGCGCGGCGTCGCGGCGCGCCAGCCACCAGACGAGCAGCCCGGCTGCCAGCAGGCCGAGCAGCAGCCCGCCCACCCAGGGCAGCGCACTGCCGCCGCCGGATTCGCGCTGGTTGCTGTCGGCCAACCGCGCCTGCGCAGCGGCCAGCTCGCTGTCCTTGAGCTCGATGAGTTCCTGTTGCTGGCGCTGCAGCGCCTCCAGCTCGGTCAACCGGGCCTTCAGTTCGTCGAGCTCGGCGTCGCGCGCGGCCAGAGTCTCCTGCGCCTGTTGGAATTCCTGTCGAAGCATGTCGCCCTCGCCGCCGGCCGCAATGCCCGACCGTGTGCCTGCCTGGTTGGTACCGCCCTGTCCGGGTGGCACGATTTCCAGCCGCGCGCCGCGCGCGGCCGCGGTGGTGGCCGGTGCCGCGGCACCGGCGTCGTCCGTCCCTGCGTCGGCAGCGGCGACGGCGTCGGGCGTCGCGACCGGCTGGGTCATGTCGCGCCAGCGCGCGACCTGGGTCCGGACTTCGGCGGTCGCCTCGCGGACGCCGACGCTCAGCGCTTCGTCGCGCCCCGGCACCCGCAGCACCGCCCCCTGGCGGATCCGGTTGATGTTGCCGCCGATGAACGCTTCAGGATTGCTGCGCAACAGGGCCAGCATCATCTGGTTGACGGTGACATCGTCGTCGGGCGCGATCCGTTGCACGATCTGGCTGAGGGTGTCGCCGGCTTGCACGGGACCGTACTCGCCAGGCGTCGAGCGCAAGGCCGTGGCGGGCGCCGGCGGCGGCGACGCCTGCACCGGCACCGCATCGCCCGCGGCCGCATCCGCCGTGGGAGTCGACGACGCGATCGGCGGCGCCGGGGCGCGCTCGTCGTCCGGACGCGCTTCGTTCCTGGATGCCGTCCGCGGCGGCGCCTCGCGTGCGATCGTGCCTGCCGTCGTCGCCGATGCCGCGGGCTGCGGCGCCTGGATCGGGGGCTGTGCGGGGGCTGCGACGGTATCCGGCGCATCCAGCAGCGCCGAGTACTCGCGCACCAACCGCCCCTGCCCCCAGTCGACCTCCACCAGGAAGGTCAGCAGGGGCTCGGCCACCGGCCGCAGGGTCGTGACCCGGATCACCGGGCGCCCCTGCGCGTCCAGCGCCACATTGAACTGCAGATCGGCGACCGCGCCCTGCGGTGCCTGCAGCCCGACGCGAGTGAACGTGTCCGGCGAGGCCAGACGTGCGCGCAGTTGCTGCAGTTCGCGCGGGTCGCTGGAAACGACCGGAATCTCCGCCAGCAGCGGCTCCCCGGCCTGCGACCGGACCTGGAGCTGGCCGAGACCCAGCGCGAACGCCGGCGCACTGACGCACAGCGCCAGCCACAGCACCAGGATGGTCCGCCAGATCGTTCGCATCGTGCCTCCCCTCGGGGTCACGACTCTAGCCGCCGCATGACGGGTCCGCAACGCTGCACGCCACGGATCGCGCGTCTCGCGGGCGCGTCTTCGCACCCGCGACAACCTGCAATCCCGGCGGCGATCCCCGCGGCGATCAGCGCTCGGCCGCGACCAGCTCCGCCAGTTGCACCGCATTGAGCGCGGCGCCCTTGCGGATGTTGTCGGAGACGATCCACAGGTTGAGCCCACGCGGGTGCGAGAGATCCTCGCGGATCCGGCCGACATAGACCGCATCCTTGCCCGAGGCGTGGGTGACCGGCGTCGGATAGCCGCCGGCGCGGCGCTCGTCGACCACTTCGACACCCGGCGCGGCTTCGAGCAACGCACGCGCCTCGTCGGCGCCGAGCTTGTCGCGGGTCTCGATCGTCACCGCTTCGGAGTGGCCGTAGAACACCGGCACCCGCACCGCGGTGGGATTCACCAGGATGCTGTCGTCGCCGAGGATCTTCTGCGTTTCCCAGACCAGCTTCATCTCTTCCTTGGTGAAGCCGTTGTCCTGGAAGTCGTCGATGTGCGGGATCAGGTTGAAGGCGATCTGCACCGGGAAGCGCTCGGGCTCGGGCGACTGGAAGTTCAGCAGCGCGCCGGTCTGGCGCCCCAGTTCCTCCATCGCCGAGCGCCCTGCACCGGACACCGATTGGTAGGTGGCGACGTTGATCCGCTCGATGTGCGCCTTGCGGTGCAGCGGCGCCAGCGCGACCAGCATCTGCATCGTCGAGCAGTTCGGATTGGCGACGATCCCGCGCGGACGCCGCTTCAGCGCCTCCGGATTGACCTCGGCCACCACCAGCGGGACATCGTCGTCGTAGCGGAACGCCGAGGAGTTGTCGATCACCACCGCACCGGCGGCGGCGAACTTCGGGCCGTAGGCCTTGGACACGTCGCCGCCAGCGGAAAACAGCGCGATGTCGATCCCGGCCGGATCGAAGCTCGCTAGATCCTGGACCAGGATCTCGTCGTCGCCGAAGGCGACGTGACCGCCGGCCGAGCGCTCCGAGGCCAGGGCGACGAGACGGCCGATGGGGAAGTTCCGCTCGATGAGGATGGACAGCATGGTTTCGCCGACCGCGCCGGTGGCACCGACGACCGCGACGTTGAAACGACGGGATTCCTGGGACATGGATGAAGTCTCGAAAAGTGGGACACGTAGTGGGAACAAGGCGATGCGGACCGGATTCGGGGAGCCTCCCCGCGAATCGACCGCGCGCGGGGCTCCCTACCGTTTCCGGTCGGTGGCTTTGCGGGTTTTCACGACGGCGTCGGCGTTGATCGGGCTGGGCGGATCGTCCGCGTGCGGACCGGCACCCAGCGCGGCGATCAGATTGTCCACGGCCAGCGACACCATCGCCCGGCGGGTCGCCAGGCTGGCGCTGCCGATGTGCGGGGTCAGCACGACATTGTCGAGCGCGAGCAACTCGGGGCGCACCGCGGGCTCGCCTTCGAACACGTCCAGGCCCGCGGCGGCCAGACGGCCCGACGACAGCGCCTCGGCGAGCGCCTGCTCGTCGACGATGCCGCCGCGTGCGACATTGACCAGGGTCGCGGTCGGCTTCATCCGCGCGAGCGCGGCGGCGTCGACGATGTGATGCGTCTGTTCCGAGTAAGGCAGCACCAGCACCAGGTGGTCCGCTTCGGTCAGCAGCCCATCGAAATCGAGCCAGGTGGCACCGAGGTCGGCTTCCACATCGTCCGGCAGACGGCTGCGGTTGTGGTAGACCACGCGCATGCCGAAGCCGTGGGCACCGCGCCGGGCGATGCCCCGTCCGATCCGGCCCATGCCGAGGATGCCCAGCGTGCTGCCGTGGATGTCGGCGCCGAGCATGGTCGAGAACGACCACTGGCCCCATCGGCCGTCGCGCAGCCAGCGCTCGGATTCGCCGAGCCGGCGCGCCGCGGCCATCAACAGCGCGAAGCCGAGGTCGGCCGTGGTGTCGGTCAGCACGTCGGGCGTGTTGGTCGCGAGCACGCCGGCAGCGGACAACGCGTCGAGATCGAGATTGTTGTGGCCGACCGCGACATTGGCGACCGCGCGCAGGCGCGGCGCGCCCGCAACCGCCCCGGCGTCGATGCGCTCGTTGAGGGTGACCAGCGCGCCATCGACCTCCGCCAGCCGACGCGCGATCTCGGCAGGCGCGTACTCGGTGATCGCGGACGCGGCGTCGACATCGAAATGCGCCTCCAGCCGGGCGACGATGTCGTCGAACAGCGGTTGGCTCACCCAGACGCGCGGCCGCGGTTCAGCCATCGCGGGCGGCCGGGATGCGCGGCGTCATCGTGCCGACGTCGCCGCATTGCGCACGGTGGCGCAGGGCCTGGTCCATCAGCACCAGTGCCAGCATCGCCTCGCAGATCGGCGTGGCGCGGATGCCCACACAGGGATCGTGGCGGCCGGTGGTGACGATGTCGACCACGCGGCCTTCGGTATCCAGCCCTTCCACCGGCAGGCGCAGACTCGACGTCGGCTTGAACGCCACCGACACCACCACCTGCTGTCCGGTCGAGATACCGCCGAGCACGCCACCCGCATGATTGGAGGCGAACCCGTCCGGGGTCATCACGTCGCGATGTTCGGTGCCCTTCTGGGCGACGGATGCGAAGCCATCGCCGATCGCGACGCCCTTGACCGCATTGATCGACATCATGGCCGCGGCGAGTTCGGCATCGAGCTTGCCGTAGATCGGCTCGCCCCAGCCCGGGGGCACGCCATCGGCGACCGCGGTCACTTCCGCACCCACGGAATCGCCGGACTTGCGCAGCGCGTCCATGTAGGCCTCGAGCTCGGGCACCTGCGCGGCATCCGGCCAGAAGAACGGGTTGTCCTCGACCACCGACCAGTCGTGCGCGGCCGGTACCAGGGTGCCCAGCTGCGACAGGTGCGCGCGCACCTGCACGCCGTGGCGCTCGGCCAGCCACTTCTTCGCGATCACCGCCGCGGCGACGCGCATCGTGGTCTCGCGCGCCGACGAGCGCCCGCCACCACGCGGATCGCGGATGCCGTACTTCTGCCAATAGGCGTAGTCGGCGTGGCCGGGACGGAACTGCGCGGCGATGGCGGTGTAGTCCTTGCTGCGCTGATCGGTGTTGCGGATCAGCAGCGCGATCGGTGTGCCGGTGGTGACGCCCTCGTACACGCCGGACAGGATCTCCACGACGTCGGCCTCGCGGCGCGCCGAGGTGTGTCGGCTCTTGCCGGTGGCGCGGCGCTCGAGATCACGGGTGAAATCGTCCGGCGCGATGGCGATACCGGGCGGGCACCCGTCGATCACGCACCCGATCGCCGGGCCGTGCGACTCGCCGAACGTGGTGACGCGGAACAGGTAGCCGTGGGTATTCGACATGACTCGGGAGCCGGCCTCAGAACAGCCCGCCCGGCGCGACCTCCGCGGCAGGCGCCGGTGCCGGCGTGGCGCCGCCCGCCTCGCGCTCGGCGGCCAGTGCGCTGATCCGCGCGTTGTGCACGACCAGATCGCGGCGTTCGACCACGAACACGCCCATCTGCCCCACCTTGAACTCCACCCAGGCCAGCGGCAGTTCCGGCAGCAGGGCGTTCACCGCGCGCTCGGAATCGCCGACCTCGCAGATCAGCAGACCGTGCTCGGTCAGGTGCAGCGGGGCGTCGCGCAGGATCTTCAGCACCAGATCCAGGCCGTCGTCGCCGGCGCGCAGGCCGAGTTCGGGCTCGTAGCCGTACTCCCGCGGCAGCGCATCGGTCTCGTCGTTGGTGACATAGGGCGGATTGGTGACGATCAGGTCGTAATGCTCGCCCTGCAGGCCGGCGAACAGGTCCGAATGCACCAGTCGCAGGTTGTCGGCGAGCAGGCGCGCCTGGTTCTCCTCGGCCAGCGACAGCGCCTCGATGCTCAGATCGGCGGCGTCGACCTGCCAGTCGGGGTTGTAGTGCGCCATCGCGATGCCGATGCAGCCCGACCCCGTGCACAGATCCAGCGCACGCCGCACGTCGCGCCCGCCCCGCCAGGGCTCGAAGCCGGACAGGATGAGCTCGGCGATCGGCGAACGCGGCACCAGCGCGCGGCCGTCGGACTTGAAGCTCAGGCCGGCGAACCAGGCCTCGCCGGTCAGATAGGCGGCCGGCACGCGCTCTTCGATGCGGCGCAGGAACAGCCCCAGCACGTCTTCCTTCTCGGCCATCGTGACCCGGGCCTGGCCGTACACCGGGCTCAGGTCGTGCGGCAGGTGCAGCGCGTGCAGGGTGAGCTGGGTGGCCTCGTCCAGCGCGTTGTCGTAGCTGTGTCCGAAGGTCAGACCGGCCGCGTTGAAGCGGCTGGCGCCGTAGCGGATCAGGTCGATGATCGTGTGCAGTTCGTCGGTCATGCGGGGCGCGGCCCGCCGGTGCGGGCGGCTGGGGAAGCCGGGTGACCGGCAAGTATATGGGGCGCGCGGGTATCATGGCGAAAACGAAGCGGAAGATCGTCTTGTTCAATCGCACCAGCCTCATCGTCCTGATCCTCGCCATCGCCAGCGGTCTCGGCCTGCTGGCCGCGCAGAAATTCTTCACCGATCCGGCCACCGCACGGATCGAAACCCGGGCCATCACCCTGTTCCCGCAGGCCCGTGCGCTGCCGCCGTTCTCGCTGCAGCAGTCCGATGGCACCCAACTGGTGCCCGGCGAGCTGCAGGGCCACTGGACCGTGGTGTTCATCGGCTTCACCCATTGCCCGGACGTGTGCCCGACCACCCTGGCCGAACTGGGTCAGGCGCAGCGGCAATGGGACGACCTGCCCGAAGGCGTGCGGCCGCGCGTGCTGTTCGTGTCGGTCGACCCCGAGCGCGACAGTCCCGAGCGCACCGGCGAGTACGCCGCAGCCTTCCATCCGGACATCCTGGCCGCCACTGCGGACGTGCCGGCACTGGAAGCGTTCGCCCGCTCGCTGTCGCTGGTGTTCATGAAAGTGGCGCCGCCCGACGGCTTCCCGGACAGCCAGTACACCATCGACCACTCGGCCGCGCTGGCGGTGCTCGACCCGCAGGCACGCATGGCCGGCGTGATCCAGCCGCCGTTCGATCCGGCGGCGATCGCCGAGGATCTGCGCCTGCTCACCGAACGCCGCTGAGCGTACGCCCATGTCCCGCGATCCCATCACCGCGCTGACCTACGTCCTGCCCCACCGCGTGCTGTCCGGGCTCGCCCGACGGCTGGCGTACTCCGAACATCCCGCCGTCAGCCGCTGGCTGATCGACACCGTGGTCCGCCGTTTCGACGTCGACCTCGCCGAGGCCGCCGCCAGCGATCCGCGCGCCTATGCCAGCTTCAACGCCTTCTTCACCCGCGCGCTGCGCGAAGGCGTGCACGTCGCCGATCCCGCGCCCGACGCGCTGCTGATGCCGGCCGATGGTCGCATCAGCCAGTGCGGACCCATCGGGCATCCGGACGAACGCGGCCGCATCTTCCAGGCCAAGGGCCGTTCGTTCACCACCACCGAGCTGCTGGGCGACGCCGCAGCCGCTGAAGCGTTCGACGAAGGCACGTTCGCGACCGTCTACCTGTCGCCGCGCGATTACCATCGCGTGCACATGCCCTGGACCGGTCGCCTGCGCGAGACCGTCCACATCCCCGGCCGCTTGTTCAGCGTCGGTACCTCGGCGGTCGCGGCGGTGCCCCGCCTGTTCGCCCGTAACGAACGTCTGGTCTGTCATTTCGACACCGACTTCGGGCCGATGGCGATGGTGATGGTCGGCGCGTTGCTGGTGTCCGGCGTGGAGACGGTCTGGAGCGGCGTGGAAATCCCGAAGTACGCGCGCTCGATCACCCGCAAGGATTATCGCGGGCGCGACATCGTGGTGGAACGTTTCGCCGAAATGGCACGCTTCAACTACGGCTCGACGGTGATCGTGCTGTTGCCGCCGGGTGTCGCCGACCTGGTGCCCGGCCTGGCCCCCGAGCAGGTCACGCGCGTCGGCCAGCGTCTGGCGACGATGCGGCCACGCTAGTCCTCGTCGCGCGGCGACGCCGCGTGACCCGGCCGTCCGGTGGGGACGCCTGCACCGCGGGCCGGCGTTATCGGCTGCAGCCGCTCAGCTCGAGATCCTGCCCCGGGTGGATCGCATAACCCGGCGCGCGCAGATTGTTACCGCGCGCCAGGGCACCGAGATCGCAGCCGTAGCGTGCGGCGATGCGCCCGAGCGACTCCCCGCGGGCGACGCGATGGCGTCGCGCGGGCGCGGCAGCAGCCGGCACCGCCGATGCCGCGACCGCGGTGGCCGGACCGGCGGTCACCAGCGCGTGCGCCGGATCGGTCCGCACCAGCTCGTGCGCCAGTTCGGCGCGCGGGCCACGGGTGCACCAGCGGTTGTACTGGGTGACCATCCGCGTCGTGGCATTGAGCTGGGTCCCTGCCGGAATCCACTCGTCGGCGCGATAACGCGGATTGAGGTTCCGCAGCACGCGCATGTAGCCGGGCGCCGATCCGCTGCTGCCGAGGCAGATCGTGAGTTCGTAGATCGACGCCTGCCGCTGCAGGGTCAAGGTGGCCGGACGCGCATCCACCCGCGGGAAGTCCAGGCCGTAACGCTTGGGATGGAGGAACAACCAGGCCGCGGCGATCACCATCGGCACGTAATCGCGGGTTTCCGGCGGAAACTGGCTGTAGACCGACTCGTCCCAGAAGTTGCCGCTGGCACTGGCGCCGAAGATCCGGCGCGCACGGCCTTCACCGCCGTTGTAACCGGCCAGCGCGAGCTCGATGTTGTTGTTGAGCTCGGCCAGCCGCTCGTTGAGGTAGGCCGCACTGGCCTGCGACGAGGCGTACGCGTCGTAGCGGGTATCGAAACCGGTGGCATCCGGACCGAGGCCGAACCGGCGCCCGGTCGCGTACATGAACTGCATCGGCCCCGCGGCGCCGGCGCGCGAGGTGGAATGCACGCGGCCCGTGGATTCCTTGGCGAGGATGCCGAACAGCAGGGCCTCGGGCAGGCCGGCGCGCTCGAAGTTCGGCCACATCAGGTGGCGCATGTACTGGTAATTTTCGTGACTGACCAGCAGCGAGACGCGCATGTCGGTCAGCCAGCGACGGATGCCTTCCTGCACCGCCGGGTTGAACTGGACCATGTCGGCGAACCGCTGGCCGTCGGTCAGCAGCGCGGCCGCACGCGCCGCCTCCGGCACGTCGGCGGCCAGCAGCGTCCCCATGCCGTCGGGATCGGCGTCGAACGGGTCCGAACCGTCCTCGTCCTCCGGGGTGGCGGCCGAATCCGCACCGGCCTTGAGCAGACGCTTGAAGCTGGTCACGAACCGGACCGGATCGCAACCGCGCTGGCGACCGCATGCCACCATCACGTCCTCCATGTCCTCCAGCGCGGCATCGCCTTCCGCGGTCGCGCCGGGCTCTTCGTTGCGCACTTTCACCATCGCCTCGCGGTAGCGCAGCTCCGCCTGCTCCATGCGCTGGTCCAGCGCCTCGATGGCCGCGGCATCGCGACGCGACTGGGCATCGGCCGGCAACGCGGCCACGCCGAGCAGGACGACCAGAACGGCCAGCACCGGGCGCGATGCACGCAGCCGGGACGGAAGGGACGGAACGGCGCGAGCGGTCATGCGGCATCGATTGGCGGTCGGAGCGGCAGGGTAGCGGTGCCGTCACCGGCCTGGCAACGCCGGCGCGACGGGCGGGCACGCACACCCGCTCAGGTAGGCTCACGTAGAATCCGTCCGAACGATCGTGGGAGCGTCCATGGAACCGGCCATCGCGGGCAATGTCCTCGTCGGCAAGTCGATCACCCGGGCCGACAGCGGCGGGGCCGTCGTGCTCGACGCGCGCTACGGCAATCGCCATGGCCTGGTCGCCGGCGCGACGGGCACCGGCAAGACGGTCACCTTGATGACCCTGGCCGAGGGGTTTTCGCGTCTGGGGGTGCCTGTCTTCCTGGCCGACGTCAAAGGCGATGTGGCCGGCCTGGCCGTGCCCGGCACGGACAACCCGAAGCTGCAGGCACGGGTCGACGAGATCGGGATCGCCGATTACCGCACCGAGGCCTGTCCCACCATCTTCTGGGATCTCTACGGCAAGCTCGGCCATCCGGTGCGCACCACGGTCAGCGAGATGGGGCCGCTGCTGCTGGCCCGCATCCTCGAACTCAACGAGACCCAGTCCGGCGTGCTGGACATCGTGTTCAAGCTGGCCGACGACCGCGGCCTGCTGCTGCTCGACCTGGACGACCTGCGCGCCCTGCTCGCCCTGGTCGCCGAGGAGCGCAAGGCGGTCTCGGCCGAGTACGGGCTGGTCAGCGCGCAGACCGTTGCCGCCATCCAGCGTGCGCTGCTGCGCCTGTCGCAGGACGGCGGCGAGGCGTTCTTCGGCGAGCCCGCCCTGGAACTGCAGGACATCATGCGCGTCGACCACGGCGGCCGCGGCGTGATCGGCATCCTCGCCGCCGACCAGTTGATCCTCAGGCCGCGCCTCTACACCACCTTCCTGCTGTGGCTGCTGTCGGAACTGTTCGAGACCCTGCCCGAGGTCGGCGATCTCGACAAGCCGAAGCTGGTGTTCGTGTTCGACGAGGCCCATCTGCTGTTCAAGGACGTGCCGCCGGCGTTGCGCCAGCGCATCGAACAAGTGGTCCGCCTGATCCGCTCCAAGGGCGTGGGCGTGTACTTCTGTTCCCAGTTTCCCGACGATGTGCCCGGCGAGATCCTGGGCCAGCTGGGCAACCGTGTGCAGCACGCGTTGCGCGCATTCACCCCGCGCGACCAGAAAGCGGTGCGCACCGCGGCCGACACCTTCGTCGCCAATCCCGGACTGGATGTCGCGCAAACCATCGCCCAGCTCGGGACGGGCGAAGCCCTGGTGTCCACCCTGCGCGACACCGAGACCGGCAAAGGCGTACCGACGCCCGTCGAACGCACCCTGGTGGCCCCACCGCGGTGCCGAATGGGCGCGATCGGCGATGACGAGCGCGCACGGGTGCGGGCCGGCAGCCCGGTCGGCGCGAAGTACGACACGGCCGTCAACCGCGAATCCGCCGCCGAGCGGCTCGCGCAGCGCGCGCAGCAGCAGAGCGCGGCGAACGAGGCGCCACCCGCCCGCCGCGACACCGACACCCGAGCAGGCGTGGGCGGACGCATCAACGACTGGCTGCTCGGCACCAAGCGCCGGCAAGGCATCCTCGAGGCGTCCGGCAAACAGGCCGCCCGCACGATCACCAACCGGATCGTACGCGGCGTGCTGGGCAACATCTTCAACGGGCGGGGACGCTGATGCGCCGACGGGATATCGAACGTCACGCGCCCTCTTTGCTGCTGGCTCTGGTCCTGGCCTCCGCCGCCGCATGCCAGCGACAACCCAGCGCGGTCGCGCCGGACGACGATCCGGCCGCCGCGCCGCTGCGCGACCCCGCGTCCGCCAGTGCCGACCTCTACGCCCCCGACGACGACGCGGATCTGCGTGCGGATGAGGGCGGGGTCGATCGCGACGGCACCGACCCGGATCTCGAAGCAGTCCCCCACACCGAAGGGGTGTTCACCGGCGTCATGCCCTGCGAAACCTGCCCCGGCCTCGAGACCACGCTGTACCTCCATGCCGACGGCGGCTACGAACTGGTCGAGCGCGAAGGGGACCATGCGCCGGCGTCCCGCCGCCAGGGCGTCTGGTACGCCAGCGCGGACGGCAATGCGATCCTGATCGCCGACGACGAGAACGGCGCCGGACATCACATCTTCGAGTGGTACGGCGAAGATGCGTTGCGCCTGCTGCCGGACGCGTCGGATCCCGACTGGGAGGATGCCTTCCTGCTGGTGCGCGCGAACTGATGGCGCGCTGGCGGCCGCCACCGGAAAAGAGCACCGCCCTGATCACGCGCGGCGGTCACACGCGCCTCAAGCACGAACTGGACGACCTCTGGCGCGTCCGCAGACCGGACGTCGTGCGCGCCCTCGCGGCGGCGGCGGCCGAAGGCGACCGCTCGGAGAACGCCGAGTACACCTACCGCAAGAAACAACTGGCCGAGATCGATCGGCGGGTGCGCTATCTGTCCAAACGGCTGGAACAGTTGCGCGTGGTGGATGCGCCGCCGAGCGATCCGGAGGCGGTGTTCTTCGGCGCGCACGTCGAGCTCGAGCACGCGCAGAGCGGAGAATTGCACGCCTACCGCATCGTCGGCCCGGACGAAACCGACGCTCGCGAGGGCCTGATCAGCATCGACTCCCCCCTCGCGCGCGCCTTGTTGCGCAAACGCCTCGACGACGAAGTGGACGCCGTGCTGCCCGCCGGCCCGGCCACGTTCGTCATCGTCGACGTGCGTTACGAGGACGACGGCGGGACCTCCTGACCGCCCCCCGCCTCGCGGGCGGAGGATCCACCGCCGGCGTCGTCCAACGCCACCCGTCCTGCCGCCAGCGCTCCCGTTGCCGCATGCCGCATGCCGGCGATGGCATGGGACGGTCGCGGTGGCGATGGCGATGAGGTCGGGGCGACGGGATCAGCCCAGCGCGTCGATGACCGCCTGGGTGAACGCGGGAATATCGTCGGGCTTGCGGCTGGTGATGATGTGACCGTCGACGACGACCTCGTCGTCCTGCCATTGTCCTCCGGCGTTTTCCAGATCGGTACGCACCGACGGCCATGACGTCACCTTGCGGCCCTTCGCCGCGCCGGACTCGACCAGCAGCCAGGGTCCATGGCAGATCGCCGCGAGCGGTTTGCCTGCGCGGTCGAACGCCTGCACGAAGGCGACCGCCCCGGCCTCGGCGCGCAGTGCGTCCGGGTTGATCACACCACCCGGCAGCACCAGGGCGTCGTACTTCGCCGGATCGGCGTTCTCGAGTACCACGTCGACGGGGACCGAATCGCCCCAGTTCTTCTCGTCCCAGCCGCGGATCTCGCCCGGCTTCAGGGATACGACGTCGACCTCGAAGCCGGCGTCCTTCAACCGCTTGTGCGGTCCGGTCAGTTCGGACTGTTCGAAACCATCGGTGGCGAGGATGGCGACACGCTTGGCCATGGGACTGCTCCGGCATTCGGGGGGAGCCCGAAGCCTGTGGCAGACCCGGTCGCCTTGCCGTGAATCACCTCGTCTCGACGATCGGGAATGCGCCGGCGTCCACTTCGCCGTAGAGATCGTGCTCGTCGCTGCCGAGGATGCGCACATCGGCGAAATCGCCGGGGCGCAGCCCTGCGGCGGCGCCGTCCTGGATCTGCACGAGGCCGTCGATTTCCGGCGCGTCCGCACGCGAACGGGCGATCGCCAGTTCGCCGTCCACCGCATCCACCAGGCAACGCTGCACGGTCCCGACCTTGGCCTCCAGGCGCGCCGCCGAAATCGCGGCCTGACGCTCCATGAAGCGCGCGAGACGCGCCTGCTTGACGTCCTCGTCGACCGGGTCCGGCAAGGCGTTGGCGGACGCGCCTTCGACCGGCGAGTAGGCGAATGCGCCCACGCGGTCGAGCTGGGCGGCGTCGAGGAAATCCAGCAATGCCTCGAACTCCGCCTCGGTCTCGCCCGGGAAGCCGACGATGAAAGTCGAACGGATGGTGAGCTCGGGACTGATCGCACGCCAGCGCTGGATGCGTTCGAGCGTACGGTCGACCGCCCCCGGGCGCTTCATCAGCTTGAGGATGCGCGGACTGGCGTGCTGGAACGGGATGTCCAGATAAGGCAGCAGATGGCCCTCGGCCATCAACGGAATGATGTCGTCGACATGCGGATAGGGATACACGTAGTGCAGGCGCGTCCACACGCCGAGCTCGGACAGGCCCTCGCACAGCGCCTTCATCCGGGTGGCGTACGTACGCCCCCGCCACTCCCGCTCGGCGTAGCGCAGGTCGACGCCATAGGCCGAGGTGTCCTGCGAGATCACCAGCAACTCGCGCACGCCGCCGCGCACCAGGCGCTCGGCTTCGCGCAACACATCGTCGACCGGCCGCGAGACCAGGTCCCCGCGCATCGACGGGATGATGCAGAAGCTGCAACGGTGGTTGCAGCCCTCGGAAATCTTCAGATAGGCGTAATGGCCCGGGGTGAGCTTGATGCCCACGTCGTCGACCGCCGCCCGTCGCGGCAGCAGGTCCACGAACGGGTCGTGCCGGGTGGGCGCGGCCGCGTGCACCGCCGACATCACGCTGGCGTAGTCCTGCGGGCCGCTGATCGACAGCACGTCCGGGTGACTCTCGCGGATCAGCGCCTCGCGCTTGCCCAGACACCCGGTCACGATGACCTTGCCGTTTTCCGCCAGCGCCTCGCCGATGGCGTCGAGCGACTCGTCCACCGCCGCGTCGATGAAGCCGCAGGTATTGACCACCACCACGTCGGCGTCGTCGTAGGTCTGCACGATGTCGTATCCCTCCACCCGCAGCTGGGTGAGGATGCGCTCAGAATCGACCAGGGCCTTGGGGCAGCCGAGGCTGACGAAGCCGACCTTGGGGCCGGCGTTGCGGGGAGAAGTGGCGGGCATGGGGACTGTGCTGGCGACGCGACCGCGCATTGTATCGCTCCGGCCCGGCCGTCGCCGGATGCGGCCGCCAGGCGTTCAGCCATGCGGCCCGTCGGCGCCCGGTCCCGGCCCCGCGCAGGCTGGCGGTGGCTCCACATGGACCCGCGCCCCGCCCGGCCGTCGTTCATCGACGGGACGTGACGCCCTCGCATTGTGTCGGGCCACGTTGTGTCTAGAATCGACCGACACGCCGCACACCGACGCCCGGGAGACCCGCATGGCGCGCGACATCGCGATCCAGACCATCCACGGCACGATCGACGGCTGGCGTGCCGATCCGCCGCACGTCCCCCCGCGCGCCGGCCTGGTCGTGGTGCAGGAGATCTTCGGCGTCAACGCCCACATGCGCAGCGTGGTCGAGCGCTACGCGGCGGAAGGGTTCGCCGCGATCGCGCCGGCGATGTTCGATCCGGTGGCGAGGCACGTCGAACTCGACTACGACGAGGCCGGCTTCACCCGCGGTCGCGAACTCGCGGGCGAACTCGGCTTCGATCGCGCCGTCACCCTGGTGGACGCCGCCGCCCGCATTCTCGCCGGCGACGGATTGAAGGTGGGCGTGGTCGGGTTCTGCTGGGGCGGCAGCGTGGCCTATCTCGCCAACACCCGGCTCGGGCTGCCGGCCGTGAGCTACTACGGCGCACGCACCGTCCCCTTCCTGGCCGAAAGCCTCCGGGCGCCGATGCAGTTTCATTTCGGCGCCCTGGACACCAGCATCCCGGCCGAGGACATCGACCGTCATCGCAGTGCGCACCCCGACAGCGAGCTGTTCGTCTACGACGACGCCGGCCATGCCTTCAATCGCGATGTCGATTCCGATCACTACGCACCGGCCGCGGCGACGCTCGCCCACCGCCGCGCGCTGACGTTCCTGCGCAAGGCCCTGGCCTGACCATGTCATCCCACGCGTACCGTCTCGACGACCGGCTCGCCGCCGACAGCCACCCCGTCGCCACGCTCGCCCTGAGCGAGCTGCGGCTGATGGACGACAGCAACTATCCCTGGCTGGTGCTGGTGCCGCGCATTGCCGGCGCACGGGAACTGATCGACCTCGAACGCGCGCAACGCATCGCATTGACCGACGAGATCGATCTGGCCGCACGCCTGCTGCGGGACCTCGTCCGCCCCGACAAGCTCAACGTCGCCGCGCTCGGCAACCTGGTGCCGCAGTTGCACGTCCATGTCATCGCACGCTTTCACGACGATCCCGCATGGCCCGCACCGGTGTGGGGCCGCGTCGCCGCCCGCCCCTACACGCCCGACGCGCTGGTCGAACGGGTCTCCCGCCTCGCAGCGTCGCTGCAGGCCTGAGACGCATGCGCTGGATGCTGGAGCCTCTCGGCGAGGACGCGGTGCTGCTGCGGCTGGGCGATGCGATCTCGCCGGAGATCAATCGCCGCGTCCATGCGCTGGCCGCACGGCTCGACGCCTGCCGGCCGGCCTGGCTGCGGGAGATCGTGCCCGCCTACGCGTCGCTGGCCCTCATCGTCGAGCCCGGCCATCCGGAGATACGCGACGCACCGCCGCTGGACCGCCTGCACGAATGGCTAGCCGCACAGGCCCTCGATGCGACGGCACCACGCCCGGACGACGACGGACCTGCCGCCATCGTGGACATTCCGACCTGTTACGACGGCGACTGCGCGCCCGATCTCGACGATGTGGCCGCGCATGCGGGCCTGAAACGGGAGGACGTGGTGGCCCGTCATACCGGCACGGTCTACATCGTCGGCATGCTCGGCTTCGCGCCCGGCTTCCCTTACCTGATCGGCCTCGCCCCGGCCCTGGCCATGCCACGCCGCGCGACCCCGCGGGTCCGCGTGCCGGCCGGCAGCGTCGCCATCGGTGGCGCCCAGACCGGGCTGTATCCACGCGAAAGCCCCGGCGGCTGGCATGTGATCGGACGCACGCCGCTGCAGTTGTTCGACCCGGAACGCCCGCAGCCCAGTCTGCTGGCTCCCGGGCAACGCGTGCGCTTCGCGGCGATCGATCGCGCCCAGTGGGACGCGACAGTGGGCGCCGCCCGGCATGTCTGACGCCACGCCCGGCATCGAGGTGCTGGCGCCCGGGCTGGCCAGCACGCTCCAGGATCTCGGCCGCTTCGGTCGGCGTCACCTGGGGGTGGCCTGGTCGGGTGCCGCCGACCCGTGGTCGCACACGCTCGCCAACCTGCTGGTCGGCAATCCGGGCGACGCCGCCTCGCTGGAGATCACCCTCACCGGCCCGACCCTGCGCTTCGCGGCACCGACCCGCATCGCATTGTGCGGCGCGAAGATCGACGCCCGGGCGGGCGGCCTGGCGATCCCGGGCGACCGCCCGGTGATGCTGCCGGCCGGTACGGTCCTGAGGCTCGGTCGATGCCGCGGCGGCGCCCGCGCCTATCTGGCCGTCGCCGGCGGCTTCCGGGCCGCCTCCCGGCTCGGGAGCCTGGCCACCGACGTGCGCGGCGGCTTCGGCGGGCACGAGGGGCGACCGCTGCACAAGGGCGACCGCTTGTCCGGCGGGCACCCGCTGGAGTCGGCGACGGACACGCCCGTCGCCGCGCGCTGGTGGATCGACGCCTCGCCCGGCCCGGCCCCCACGCCTTCGGACGCGCCGTGCCGCGTCCGCCTGTTGCCCGGTCGCGATGCCTGCCCGGACCTGTTCGCGTCGGCATGGCAGATCGACGCGGGAAGCAACCGGCAGGGTCTGCGCCTGCAGGGACCGGCATTGCGCATCGACGATCGCCGCGAGCGGGTTTCCGAGCCGGTGGCCCCCGGCACCGTGCAACTGCCGCCCGACGGCCAGCCGATCGTCTTGCTCGCGGATGCTCAGACCCATGGCGGCTACCCACGCATCGGCCATGCGATCCGCGCCGACTGGCCGCTGCTGGCCCAGGCCGGCCCCGGCGACCGCATTCGCTTCGTGCCCTGTTCGCCGCACGAGGCGCATGCCGCCGGCCTGGAACAACGGCAGCGCCTGTACCGCATCGCCCTGGCCATCCGCGCACGCCAGGACCGACACGCATGAACAGACACGCATGAACGACGCGATCGACTTCAACTGCGATCTCGGCGAAGGCTGCGGCGACGATGCCGCGATCGTGCCCTGCATCAGTTCGGCCAGCATCGCCTGCGGCGGCCATGCCGGCGACCCGGCGAGCATGCGCGAGGCGATCGCGCTGTGCCTGCGTCACGGCGTGGCGATCGGCGCGCATCCCGCGTTCGAGGATCGCGCGCATTTCGGCCGTCGCGAGCTGCCGCTGACACCCGCGCAGGCCCATGCACTGATCGGCCGACAGCTGGCGCCGATGGCAGCCGCGTGCGCGGAGGCCGGCACCCGCCTGGCACACGTGAAGCCTCACGGCGCGCTGTACAACCTGGCCGCCCGCGAGACCGCCATCGCCGATGCCGTCGCCACGGCGGTCCACGCGTTCGATCCGGACCTGTGGCTGTACGCGCTGGCCGGCTCCGCGCTGGCCGCGGCCGGTCGCCGCCATGGCCTCGCGGTGGCCGAGGAGGTCTTCGCCGAACGTGGCTACACCGCCGCCGGCCAGTTGGTCGCACGCGGGCAGCCGGGCGCGATCGTCGACACCCTGCCCGACGCCCTCGCCCAGGTGCGTTCGATGCTGCGCGACGGCACCGTCACCGCTGTCGACGGCCAACGCGTCGCCTTGCGCGCCGACACGCTGTGTCTGCACGGGGACCGCCCGGACGCCGCCGTCTTCGCCGCCGCGCTGCGCGAGGCGCTCCTCGCCGACGGCCATCGCATCGTCGCCCCCACCCGCCCGGATCACCCCGCATGAACTACTGGCCGCTGATCGGTATCGCCCTGGTCGTGATCGGCTTCGCTTTGCGGCTCAATCCGGCGTTGACGGTGGTCGGCGCCGGCCTGGTGACCGGGCTGGTCGCCGGCAAGACGCCCCTGGCCGTGCTGGAACTGCTGGGCGAGGCGTTCACCAAGCAGCGCTATCTCGCCGTCTTCCTGCTGACGCTGCCGGTCATCGGCCTGCTCGAACGTCATGGCCTGAAGGAGCACGCGCAGGCCTGGATCCGCCGGCTGCGCGGCGCCACGAGCAGCCGCCTGCTGGTGGCTTACCTCGCTGCACGCCAGATCGCGGCGATGCTGGGCCTGACCAGCCTCGGCGGCCATCCGCAGACCGTCCGCCCCCTGTTGGCGCCCATGGCCGAAGCCGCTGCGGAGGCGCGCCACGGCCCGCTGCCCGAACACAGCCGCGAGCGCCTCAAGGCGCTGTCGGCGGCGACCGACAACGTCGGCCTGTTCTTCGGCGAAGACATCTTCATCGCCTTCGGCGCCGTGCTGCTGATGCAGGGCTTCTACGCCGAGAACGGGATCCTGCTCGAACCCCTGCATATCGCCTTGTGGGGCATCCCCACCGCGATCTGCGCGTTCGCCATCCACAGCGCAAGGTTGTCGCGGCTCGAGCACCGCCTGGCACGCGATGTCGCAGCGCTGCATGCCGCCGCGCCCAGGGAGCGGCAGCCTTGATTTCGCTGCAATGGATCTACTGGCTGACCGGCGGCTACCTGCTGTGGGTCGCGTGGCAGGCCGTGCGCGACCGCGCCAACCCGCGCCGCCTGGCGAATGCCGCGTTCTGGGGCCTGCTCGCGCTGGCGCTGCTGGCCGCCGACCGGCTGCCCCCGGCCGCGGTCGGCGGCATCGTCGTCGCGCTGGCGTGCCTGGCCGGGTTCGGTGGACTCGGCCGCGGGCGCTCCGACGAGGGCACGGCCGAGGGCCGCCTCGCGGACGCCGTGCGCCTGGGCAACCGGCTGTTCGTGCCGGCCTTGCTGATCCCGCTGATCGCAGTGCTGGTGGCGGTGCCGTTCGCCGATCTCTCGATCGCCGGACGGCGGGTCTTCGACGCCCAGCTCACGACGCTGATCGGGCTCGGCCTGGCCTGTGTCGTGGCCACCCTGGTGGCATGCCGGCTGACCCGCAGCAGCCCGGGCATGGCTGTCGAACAATCGAGACGATTGATCGATGCCATCGGCTGGGCCGCAGTCCTGCCGTTGTTGCTGGCCACCCTGGGCAGCGTCTTCGCCGCCACCGGCGTCGGCGAGGCGATCGCCGGGCTGATCCGGCAGGTGATCCCGGTCGAGAACCGCTTCGTCGTGGTGCTCGCGTACGCCCTGGGGATGGCGCTGTTCACGATGGTCATGGGCAACGCGTTCGCCGCGTTCCCGGTCATGACCGCAGGCATCGGCCTGCCGCTGCTGGTGCAACTGCACGGGGCCGACGCCGCATCGCTGGCCGCCATCGGCATGCTGTCGGGCTACTGCGGCACCCTGCTCACGCCGATGGCCGCCAACTTCAACCTGGTGCCCGCGGCGCTGCTGGAGCTGAAGGATCCGAACGGGGTGATCCGGCAACAGGTCGCGACCGCCTTGCCGCTGCTGGCCTGCAACATCGTGCTGATGTACGTCATCGTGTTCCGCTGACGGCAGCTCGCCGGCACCGAGCACCGTGGCGCCGTATGCCTTCCGGCCCCCTGGAGCCGCGGATCAGGTCCGCGGCAGCGTGACGCCGGTCTGGCCCTGGTACTTGCCGCCCCGGTCGCGGTACGAGGTCTCGCACACGTCGTCGGCATCGGACTGGAAGAACAACATCTGCGCGACGCCTTCGTTGGCGTAGATACGTGCCGGCAACGGCGTCGTGTTGCTGAACTCCAGCGTCACATGCCCTTCCCACTCCGGTTCCAGCGGGGTGACGTTGACGATGATCCCGCAACGCGCGTAGGTGCTCTTGCCGAGGCAGACCACCAGCACATCCCGCGGGATGCGGAAGTACTCCACCGTCCGCGCCAGCGCGAACGAATTCGGCGGGATGATGCACTCGTCCGCGGTCACGTCGACGAAGCTCTTCGGATCGAAGTGCTTGGGGTCGACGATCGTCGAGTTGATGTTGGTGAACACCTTGAACTCGCGCGAGCAGCGCACGTCGTAACCGTAGCTGGAGGTGCCGTGGCTGACGATCCGCTCGCCCGCCGCATCGTGCTTGACCTGGCCGGGCTCGAACGGCTCGATCATGCCGTGCTGCTCGGCCATGCGGCGAATCCAGCGGTCGCTCTTGATGCTCATTGCGGGGGGCGTCCTCGGGCGGGGTTTGACCGCGCATTGTAGGCCCTCGCGCCTCGACCCGGCAGCCTGGCGGACCCGCCGGGCCGGCATACGGAATCCTGAAGGGCGATTACACCAGCGACGCCGAAATCGGCATCGCCGCGCGCGGGCGCGCCTCCAGCGCTTCGACCAGGCGCGAGGCGACCGTCCGGTAGGCATGGGCGGCAGCCGAATCGGGCGCCGACGCCACGATCGGCATCCCCAGGTCACCCTGCTCGCGGATGCCGCGCTCCAGCGGCAGCGACCCCAGCAGCGGCACGCCGTACTCGGCGGCCATCCGCTCGCCGCCGCCTTCTCCGAACAGATGCTCGACATGCCCGCAGTTGGAGCACACGTGCTGTGCCATGTTCTCGACCAGCCCGAGCACCGCGATCTCCACCTTCTCGAACATCCGCAACGCCTTGCGCGCATCCAGCGTGGCGACCTCCTGCGGCGTCGTCACCACCACCGCCCCGGCCACGGGGATCTTCTGCGCCAGCGTGAGCTGGATGTCGCCGGTCCCCGGCGGCAGGTCGACGAGCAAATAGTCGAGCCCCTCGTCGCCACCCCAGCGGGTGTCGTTGAGCAGTTGCTGCACCGCGGACGTCGCCATCGGACCGCGCCAGATCATCGGCGTGTCCGCCTCCACCAGCAGGCCGATCGACATCGCCTCGATGCCGTGCGTCCGCATCGGCTCGATGGTCTTGCCGTCCGGGCTGTCGGGCTTGCCGGACAGCCCGAGCATGGTCGGGATGCTCGGGCCGTACACGTCGGCATCGAGCACGCCCACCCGTGCGCCGGTGGCGGCCAGCGCCAGGGCGAGATTGACGGTGGTCGTGGACTTTCCCACCCCGCCCTTGCCGGACCCGACGGCGATCAGGTTGCGGATGCGGGGAAGCGGGGACATCTCCCGCTGGGGGGCGCGAGGGGTGACGGTCATCGAGGTCTGCAGCGGTTCGAGGCACAGAATTCTTTCATACACCCCGAACCCATCGCGATGTTTCAGCATCATTAAGGCTGTGTTAACGTCGTTCGCCCGAACGGAAAACTCTGTTCGAAGCTCGATGATCCTCAGGAATAAACCTGTTGGATCAATACCTTAGAGACAAGGGGAAATGAATGTCCGTTCATGATTCGAAACGATCCGCGCTGTATGTCGCCCTGTTCGCCGCGCTCGTCACGCCATGTTCATTCGCGCTCGCCCAGAGCAGCGACTCCGACGAGGCGCGTACACTCGACCGGGTGACGGTGACCGGCTCGCTGATCCCGCGCACCGAGATCGAGACCGCGACGCCGGTGACGGTGATCTCCGCCGAGTCGATCCAGGCGCGCGGTTTCCAGAGCGTGTCGGACGTGCTGCAGCAGTCCACCTTCGCCACCGGCGGCTTCCAGGGCGGGCAGACCTCCGCCTCATTCACCCAGGGTGCCGAAGCCGCCGGCATGTTCGGCCTCGATCCCGGTTACACCAAGTACCTGATCAACGGCCGGCCGATGAGCAACTATCCGGCGCTGTACAACGGCTCGGACGTCTTCAACAACATCAGCGGCATCCCGGTGTCGCTGGTCGAGCGCATCGAGATCCTGCCGGGCGGCCAGTCGTCGCTCTACGGCTCCGATGCCATCGCCGGCGTGGTCAACGTGATCCTGAAAAAGGACTTGGACGCGGCCGAGATGAGCGTGCGCGGCGGCTGGTTCACCGAAGGCGGCGGCAGCAGCTTCCGCTTCACCTTCGCCGACACCTTCTCCGGCGCGGACGGGCGATTCAACTCGCTGTTCGGCATCCAGCTCGACCAGCGCAATCCGATCTGGGGCTACCAGCGCGACCTGACCCGGCAGTACAACGTTGACGGCTACACGGACGCCTTCGCCAGCCGCGATTTCGTCGTGCTCGACGCACTGAACAACACCTACCTCTTCACCGATCCGAACAACTGCGCCAACACCACCGGCCAGTTCGGCGGCTCGACGTCGCTGTGGGACCGTCCGGGGTTCGGGCAGTACTGCGGCTCGTTCATCTCGCCCGGCTATCGCACTCTGCGCAACGGCAAGGAAGGCGGACAGCTGTACTCGTACTCGACCTTCGACTTCACGCCCACCACCCAGGGCTACGTGGAGATCATGGGCAACTACGAGGAGGTCGAGTACGCCACCGGCTCCAGCTACACCTGGTGGGGCACCGGGGTGAAATGGGGCGCCTACTACGACCCGAACCTCGAGCGGCTGGTCAACCTGCAGCGCAGCTTCGCGCCCGAGGACATCGGCGGCGCGGGTTACCAGGACATCATGAACACCGACCGCAACAAGGCCTACACGCTGACCATCGGCCTCAACGGCCAGATCGGCGACTGGGACTACGACGTCTACGCGAGCCGCAACGAGTACAGGCTCACCGAGCGCAACTGGGTGCGCTGGGCCGACCCGATCAACGACTACTTCGAGCGCACCGTGCTCGGGCCGCAGCTGGGCGTGGACCCGATCTACGACTTCTACCCGATCTTCTCGCCGGACTACGCCGCGTTCTACTCGCCGATGTCGCCGACGGACTTCGCCAGCTTCACCGGCTTCCTCAACACCGAGTCGCGGACGTGGGCCAACCTGGCACGCGCGCAGGCGACCAACACCGCGCTGTTCTCGCTGCCGGGCGGCGAAGCCGGCCTGGCCCTGGCGGTGGAGGCCGGCAACGAAGGCTGGGACTACAGCCCCGACGAGCGCATGCTCGCCGACCCCGACACCTTGGAATCCGCAGTGTGGGGCCAGACCTCGGTCAACGGCGCCGGGCGCCGCTCGCGCTACGCGTTGACCAGCGAGCTGCGACTGCCGCTGTTCGATCCCCTCACGGTGACGCTGTCGGGCCGCTACGATGCGTTCGACGTCGCCGGCAACACCGTCGACAGCCCGACCTACAGCATCGGCCTCGAGTACCGCCCGGTCGAATCGCTGCTGCTGCGCGGCAAGTACGGCACCGCCTTCCGCGCGCCGTCGCTGGCCGACACCTTCCAGGGCCTGAGCGGCTTCTACTCGCGCAACACCGATTTCTATCGCTGCTCGCTGGAAGGCTACGACCCGGTCGACACCGACGGTTGCACTTGGGACAGTACGCAGTTCTTCGGCCAGCAGTCGGGTAACACCGAACTCGAGGCCATCGAGGCGGACGTGTGGAGCGCCGGCGTGGTGTTCGCGCCCTCGGCCAACCTCTCGATCGCGGTGGACTACTACAACTGGGACATCACCAACGAGGTCGACCAGCTCAGCGCACGCCAGCTGCTGCTGACCGAGTACGTGTGCCGGACCGGCCAGCCGGGCAGCGTGACCACCAGCTGCGAGAACGCCCTCGAGTGGGTGCAACGCAGCGCCAACGGCGAGCTGGTGTCGGTCTACACGCCGAAGGTCAACATCGCGCAGCAGAAGCTGGAGGCGATGACGGTCTCGGCGAACTACCTGCTCGACATCGGCGCCGCCGGCAGTCTCGCCTTCGCCGCCAACTACACGAACCGGCTGTCGCACGAGATCACGCCGTCCCCGGGCGACGAGGCGATCGACCTGCTCCGCGATCCGTACTACATGTGGATCTACGACACCTACGCCAAGACCCGCACCGATGCCTCGGTGGCCTGGAGCCTGGGCGACTGGACGACGACCGTCTACGCCAACCGGCAGGGCTCCACGCCGAACTACCTGGCCTACAACTCGATGAGCTGGGACTACGAGCATCCGTCCGGCGAGCGCGCTGGCCGCTGGGGTTCGTACACCACCTACAACATCAGCGCGACCTGGCGCGCACTGGACAACCTGACGTTCTCGGCGATGGTCAACAACGCCTTCAACAAGATGCCCGACAACCAGGCGCGCAACCACCCGGGCACCACCACCACGCCCTACAACAACTACTTCTACGACGTCTTCGGCCGCGCCGTGTACCTGGAGGCCAAGTACCAGTTCAACTGACCCGGACGATCCGGTCCTCCGACGCCCCACCCCGACGGGTGGGGCGTCTGCGTTGCGGTCCCCGAAAAATGCCGGTGCCCGGCCTGAATGGCGGCGCCGGCGACGGCGCCCGATGCACGACTTCCGCCGCCGTCCGGTCCGCGCTATGTTGCGCACACAAAATGGGAGGAACCACCGAATGCGCAGCTTTCTTTTCGCTCTCTGTATCGCCCTGGCGGCACCGTCGCTCGCGCTCGCCCAGTCCGACCCCACCGGCCGCTGGAAGACCATCGACGACGAGACCGGCCAGGCGAAGTCCATCGTCGAGATCCGGCGGCTCGACAACGGCACGCTGTCGGGCACGGTGGTCGAGATCCTGCAATCCGACCGCGGGCCGAACCCCACCTGCGATCGCTGCAGCGGTGCGAACAAGGACAAGCCGATCCAGGGCATGACCATCCTGTGGGGGCTACGCTCCGACGGCGACAACAGTTGGGCCGGCGGTACCATCCTCGACCCCGCCAAGGGCAAGACCTACCGCTCGAAGGCCCAGCTGATCGACGACAACCGGTTGGGCGTCTCCGGCTGCGTGGCGTTCATCTGCCGCGAACAGGTCTGGCAGCGGGAGTGATCCCGTCGCCCACCGTGCGCCCGGACGACGGGGCGCACGGCGGGCGCGATGCGCAACCTGCGAGACCGGTCACCCCGACGGCTCGATCCACGGATCGGGCCGTCGCGCGTTTCGGCCTGAAGGTTCTGCCGGCCGCCTCGGACCGTCCAGGGCGCATGCGATAATCCGCGACCGTTCCGCCCGATCAGAAAGTCGATCCAGCCCATGACCCGCACCGCGCTCGTCACCACCGCCCTGCCCTACGCCAATGGCCCGCTGCATCTGGGCCACCTGGTCGGCTACATCCAGGCCGACATCTGGGTGCGCGCGCGGCGCATGGCCGGCGACACGACGCGGTTCGTCTGCGCCGACGACACCCACGGCACGCCGATCATGCTCGCCGCAGAGAAGGCGGGAGTGACGCCGGAGGCGTTCATCGCCGGCATCCAGGCAGGCCACGAGCGCGATTTCGCGGCGTTCGGCGTCGCCTTCGATCATTACGATTCCACCAACTCGCAGGCCAACCGGGTCCTGACCGAACGCTTCTACGCCCGCCTGGACGCCGCCGGCCATATCAGCCGGCGCTCGGTGGCGCAGTTCTACGATCCGGACAAGGGCATGTTTCTGCCCGACCGCTACGTCAAGGGGATCTGCCCCAACTGCGGCACGCCCGATCAGTACGGCGACAACTGCGAAGCTTGCGGCGCCACCTACGCGCCGACCGATCTGAAGGAGCCGCGCTCGGTGATTTCCGGCGCGACGCCGGAGCTGCGCGATTCGGAGCATTTCTTCTTCGAAGTCGGGCACTTCGACGGGTTCCTGCGCGACTGGCTGGCCGGCGATGTCGCCCTGCCCGGGGTCAAGGCCAAACTGAAGGAATGGCTGGACGCCGAGGGCGGCCTGCGCGCCTGGGACATCTCACGCGATGCGCCTTACTTCGGCTTCGAGATTCCCGGCCATCCGGGCAAGTATTTCTACGTATGGCTGGACGCGCCGATCGGCTACCTGTCCAGTTTCCAGACCCTGTGCGCACGTACGGGAGACGATTTCGAGGCCTGGCTGTCGCCGGACAGCGAGGTCGAGCTGCACCACTTCCTGGGCAAGGACATCGTCAACTTCCACGGCCTGTTCTGGCCCGCCGTACTGCATGGCGCCGGCCAGCGCGCGCCCACCCGGCTGCACGTCAACGGCTACCTGACGGTGGACGGCGCGAAGATGTCGAAGTCCCGCGGCACCTTCGTGATGGCGCGAACCTATCTCGACGTCGGCCTGGATCCCGAGGCGGTGCGTTACTACTTCGCCGCCAAGTCGTCCGGCGGTGTCGACGATCTCGACCTCAACCTCGGCGACTTCGTCGCGCGGGTGAACTCGGACATCGTCGGCAAGTTCGTCAACCTGGCCAGCCGCTGCGCGGGTTTCATCGGCAAGCGCTTCGATGGTCGTCTGGCCGATGCGCTCCCGGATCCGGAACAGTACGCACGCTTCGTCGCCGCGCTGGCGTCGGTCCGTGCCGCCTACGAGCGCAACGATCCGGCCGCCGCGATTCGCCAGACCATGGCGCTGGCCGACGACGCCAACCGCTACATCGACGAGCGCAAGCCGTGGGTGATCGCGAAGGTGTCCGTCGAAAGCGGGGACCGCGCCGACGCCGAATTGCAGGCGGTGTGCACCCAGGGCCTGAACCTGTTCCGCGTGCTCGCCGCCGCGCTGCGCCCGATCCTGCCACGTACCACCGGCCAGGCCGAGGCCTTTCTGGCCGCGCCGCTGGACGGCTGGGACGCGCTCGCCACGCCGCTGCTCGCACACACGATCCAGACCTACGTGCCCCTGTTCACCCGTATCGACCCGAAGCTGATCGACGCCATGACCGACGCATCCAAGGACACTCTCGCCCCCGCACAGCCCGCAGCCGCGGCCAAGCCTGCACCCGCATCCGCCCCGGCGGCGGTACCTGCGCCCAAGGACGTTGCCGCACAGGAGACGCCAGCGACGATCGGCATCGACGACTTCGCCAAGCTCGATCTGCGCATCGGCAAGGTCGTCGCCTGCGCATTCGTGGAAGGCTCGGACAAGCTGCTGCGCTTCGAACTGGACGCAGGCGATCTCGGCACCCGGCAGATCTTCTCCGGCATCCGTGCCAGCTACGGCGACCCCAGCGCGCTGGTCGGCCGCAACGTGGTGTTCATCGCCAACCTGGCCCCGCGCAAGATGCGCTTCGGCCTGAGCGAGGGAATGATCCTGTCGGCCGGTTTCGACGCCGGTGCGCTGGCGCTGCTGGCGGCCGACGACGGCGCCGCACCCGGCATGCCGGTACGTTGACCCGGGCCGACCGATGAGTATCTGGGGATTGATCGCCGGAGTGTTCGCGCAATGCACGCTGGCCGGCATCCAGGGGATGCTGGGCATCTTCGCCATCGCGAGTATCGTCGACCGACGTACGCTCAACGCCGTCGAGCAGGCGGTGCTTCCGCATTGCTTCTGGCTGCTGCCGGCGGTGCCGCTGGCCGTCGCCGGCCTGCTTGTGGTCGCCTGGTTCGTGCGCCCGGGCCTGCTGTCCTACTGGTGGCATGCGTTGCCGCTGCTCACGTCCGGTCTGTTCCTGGTGTACGCGATGGTGAAGATGGACTAGGCCGACCGCATGCAGATCGCCCTGTTCGACTTCGACCATACGATCACCACCTGCGACACCTACGCCCGCTTCCTGCGCCGTGTCGCGACGCCGGACCAACTGGCGCGTGCGCGCTGGGCGGTCGGGCCCTGGCTGCTGGGTTACCGCGCGGGCATGATCTCGGCGGCGGGCATCCGCGCGCGCGTGACCCGCTTCGCGTTCACCGGTCGCGACGCGTCCGAGATCGCCGCACACGGCGACGCCTACGCCCGCGACGTGCTGCCCGGCCTGCTGCGGCCGGAGGTCATGCGTCGGATCGAGTGGCACCGCGCGCGCGAGCACACACTGGTCCTGGTGTCGGGTTCGTTGGACCTCTATCTGGCGCCCTGGAGCCGGGCCCACGGCATGGAGCTGATCTGCAATCGTCTCGAGCAGGCCGACGGCCGCCTGACCGGCCGCTATGCAGGCGGAGATCGCGGACCGCACAAGGCGCGCGAGATCGCGGCGCGCTTCGACATCGCCCGTTTCGAACGCATCCACGCCTACGGCGACAGCCGCGAGGACCGCTCGATGCTGGCGCTCGCGCACGAGCGCTGGTATCGCGGGAAGCGGATCGCCTGAACCGCACCGACCGGGCGCCAGGCTCGGCTCGTCGTCCAGCCTCCCGCCGGATCCGGCATGGCCGGCGCTCGCCCGACACGTCGCCCGACAGGTCCTGCGAGGTGGTGAACCGACCGCCGCACGGCATCGATCCGTGCAGGAGGCCATAATGTCCACGATCCCGCCGCCGCGACACGGCCCTGGCCCTCCGTTTCCGATGAACGCCCCCCTGCCATCGCTCGTCGAGCGCCTCGACCGCCTCCTGCCGCAGACCCAATGCGGCCAGTGCGGCTACGACGGCTGTCGTCCGTACGCGGATGCGATGGCGCGCGGCGAGGCCGGCGTGGATCACTGCCCGCCCGGCGGGGATGCCGGCGCACGTGCCTTGGCCCGGCTGCTGCAGGTTCCGGCTCGGCCCTACGACAGGCGCCGTGGCCAGCACAAGGCGCCGCAGGTCGCGGTGATCGTCGAGGCCGACTGCATCGGCTGCACCAAATGCATCAAGGCCTGCCCGGTCGATGCCATCGTCGGCGGCGCCAAGCGGATGCACGTCGTGCTGGAGCCGCTGTGCACCGGTTGCGAGCTCTGCGTACCCGCCTGCCCGGTCGACTGCATCGCCCTGCTGGACGTGTAGATACCGCTTCAGGCGTGCGCGACATCCATCGCGGTCGCGCACGCTGGTCGACCGCTCGAGCAGCGCCGCAGGAGCGCCGCCCGGGTGACCGCCCGCCTCGGCGCCCCGCGAAGACGCCGCTTACGGCGTGGACGGCTCGACAGCGGTCACGCGCTCGACCTCGAAACCCCGCTGCTGCAGCTTGTGGACCACGCCGTCCTCGCCGAGCAGGTGCAACGCGCCGACGGCGACCAGGCTGTCGCCCGGCTGCTCGAACAGGCCTTCGATCTTCGGCAGCCAGGCGTCGTTGCGGGCGACGTTGATGCGGTGGTAGAGCGCCGGATACTCCATGCGCATGCGCACCGCCATCTCGTTCCACAGCAGGCGTTCGTCACCGGTGCGCCAGGCATCGTGCAACTTGTCCAGCTCCTGCGCGCCTGCTTCGCCAGTGGTGTCGAGCGCTTCGCGCAGGAACTGCAATTGCTCCGGCCGATGCATGCCGGCCAGGAAAGCAATCTGCTGATCGCCGGTCTCGAGGCCCTGGGTCGCCTTCCCCGCCTCGCCCGCACGCTTCGACAGGTGCGCGTCCAGGCCCAGCGACGGGTCGAGGCCATGGGCGGTCATTTCCACCAGGGTCACGGTCAGGGCGACGAACCAGGGCTCGAACATCTGCACGGCCTGGGCGTTGAGCCCCATGGGCTGCAGAGTCGCCGCATTGGCGGTCAGCCAGGCCTCCAGCGCTTGCGCGGTCTCCGGCGGCAGTTCGCTCGCCAATTGGGTGCCGTCCGTGCGCATGCCGGCCTGGGCCATGCGGAAGCCGAGCGCCGGCGATGCCAGTTCCTCCGGCGGCAGCTCGAAGACCACGCGCTGCGCGGCATCGAACGCGGCATCCACCTCGGGCGCCAACGGATAGTCGTTGGGCCGCAGCAGATGGAACGTGCCGAGCAGATAGACCGACGTGTCCCCACGCGAGGCACGCCACAGCAACGGAACCGGAGGTGCCGTCGCGGGCACGGACGCGTCGGCGGGCACCGATGCCGGTTCGACGGTGGCGGCCTGGCGCTCGGCGAGAACGCCTCCCGCAGCGAGCAACAGGCCGGCGGCCACGCAAAGCGATACGAGCGGAGTCTTCAAGGGCATGGCGCGTCCTTACGTTGGGAATTTCATGGTGAAACGGGCCGCCGTCTCAGAGAGCGACCCCAGGGTAGGCCTGTTCTCCGGCATCGATCGCGAGCCCCAGGCGATTGTCCAGCGGAGGCAAGGGACAGGTCGCGTGACGGGAATAGGCGCAGGGCGGGTTGTAGGCGCGATTGAAGTCCAGCACCAGATCGCCGTCGGGGCCGGGCGTGGGCAGATCCAGGTAGCGCCCGGCACCGTAGCTGCCATGGCCGCTGGTGCCATCGGCGAACATCAGCATCAGATGGCCATCGCCCGCGTCGACCGCTTCCAGCTCCCAGGTCCGGCCCTCGCGCTCGAAGGCCAGCCGCCCCGGATTCGCCATCATCTGAAGATGCCCCTGGATGTCGACGATCTCCAGCGCACGCGCCTCGGGATGGGCGATGAAGCGCGCGGGCAGCCGCCACGTCGGCGCGGCGGGCCAGAAGCGCAAGCCCGCGAACCGGAGACGGGCCGGTGCGTCGAGATGGCGCACGCGCAACGCACGCCGGTCGCCACGCTCGATCAGGCTCAATCGGCCACGCCCGTCGTCGAAGCCGAGCACCGTCGGTCCGGGCGTCCGATCGGAATGCATGCGCACGCGTCCACGCAACGGGTTCCCGTCGAGCGTGACCGCGACACCGGGTTCGGGCGTGAACGTCACGCCCTGCGCGTCCTGCTGGACCAGGCCGAGCCGCGGCGGACCGATGCCGAGGTCGAGCCCGACACGGTCGCCGTTGCCCAGATGATGCGCCCTGAGCTCCAGCCAGTGCAGCCCGGCCAGCGTGGTCCAGCCATCGTCGGCCAACAGGGCGCGCTCGCGCTCCAGGCGCCACACATGCTCGCCCCGCACGTACGCGGCGGCATCGAGATCGGGCGCGGCGGGCGCGGCCGCTTCGCGCTGGCAACCCGGCAGGAACGCGATCAGCGCGACCAGCCACATCAGCCCCCGCCAACTGCGCATTCCCTGCCCGTCCATCAACGCCCCCGCAGGAACCAGCGATCGATCTCCGACAATCCGAAGCGCGTCCATGTGGGACGCCCGTGATTGCACTGTCCGGAGCGCTCGGTCTCCTCCATCTGCCGCAGCAGGGCGTTCATCTCCGGCACGGTCAGGCGGCGGTTGGCGCGCACGGAGCCGTGACAGGCCATCGTCGACAGCAATTCGTCGCGGGCGCCGCGCACCCGGCGGCTCTGCCCGTGCTCGCGAAGATCCGCCAGCACGTCGCGCAACAGCGACTCCGTGTCGCCTTGCGCCAGCAGCGCCGGCACGCCGCGCAGCAACAGCGACTGCGGGCCGGCCCGGCTCACGTCGAACCCGAGTTCCGCCAGGGTCGCAGCCTCGCGCTCGGCGACATCCGCCTCGCGTTCGGCCACCGCCACCGTCTGCGGCACCAGCAACGGCTGCATCCGCAGACCTTCGCTGTCGTGCGCGGTCTTCAGGCGCTCGTAGCCGATGCGCTCGTGCGCGGCATGCATGTCGACCACGATCAGGCCGTCGGCGGCCTGGCTGAGGATGTAGATGCCGTGCAACTGGGCCAAGGCGAATCCGAGCGGCGGAATGCCGGCCTCGTCGGTGGCGGGCAGGACCGCCGGCGCGGGTCCACCGTGCCACACCGCAGCATGCGTCGTCGCCTGGGATTGCGGATCGCCCGTCCCGGCCGCGGCGTCCGTCGGGACCGGGCTGCCGTACAGCGCCGCATAACCCGCCCGCATGTCGTCCACTCGCAGGGGAAGGTGCGACTGCTGCCGCGGCGCCCCGCCCCAGCCGCCGGGCGGCGACGTCCCCTGCGACCCATCCGACGACGGCATCGGCCCGCCGCCGGCCTCCTCCACGACGGCAGCACCGAGCCCGGCACGCGTCTGCGCGAGCGCTTCGTGCAGGGTGCGATAGACGAATTCGTGGATCAGCCGGCCGTCGCGGAATCGCACCTCGTGCTTGGCCGGGTGTACGTTGACGTCGACGCGGGTCGGATCGAGTGCCAGGAACAGCACGTACGCAGGCTGACGCCCGTGATAGAGCACGTCGGCGTACGCCTGCTTCACCGCATGGGCCACGCTGCGGTCGCGCACCGCACGCCCGTTGACGTAGAGATACTGCTGGTCCGCACTGGCGCGCGAGTACGCGGGCTGCGCGATCCAGCCCGACAGCGCCAGGCCGGCGGCGGCGTGCTCGATCCGCAGCGCATGACGCGCGAACTCGGCGCCGAGGGTTTCTTCCAGGCGCCCGTCGGAAAACAGCGCCTCACCGCCCCGGTAGCGCCGCAACGGTTTGCCGTTGTGGCTCACCCGCAGCTCCACATCCGGGCGCGCCAGCGCCAGCGAGCGCAGCCATTCCTCGATATGCCCGAGTTCGGTCCGCTCCGCCCGCAGGAACTTGCGTCGCGCCGGCACGTTGAAGAACAGGTCGCGCACTTCGACCGTGGTTCCCGGCGGATGCTGCTTCGGCTCCACCGTGCCCACCCGGCCGCCATCCACGTGCAGGGCACTCGCATGGTCGGCATCGGGCGTGCGCGAGGCGAGCATGAAGCGGCTCACCGAGCCGATCGAAGGCAGCGCCTCGCCGCGGAACCCCAGCGTGGCGACGGCCTCGAGATCGTCCAGCGATGCGATCTTGCTGGTGGCGTGGCGGGAGATCGCCAGCGGCAGGTCGTCGGGCGGAATGCCGCGGCCGTCGTCGCGGATGCGGATCAGGCGGACCCCGCCTTCCTCCAGATCGATGTCGACCCGCGCCGCGCCCGCATCGAGCGCGTTCTCCACCAGCTCCTTGACCACGGAAGCCGGCCGTTCGACGACTTCGCCGGCGGCGATCTGGTTGACGAGGGTGTCGGGAAGTTGACGGATGCGCACGGGAGTCGCGATGGGAAATCAGCCGCGATGATAGCGCCTGCCACCGTGGGTGGACCCGCTACGGCGGATCAGGGCGGGCTGCCGCCCTGTCCATTGCCTGCCGCGGCGGCGGCGGCGCGCGCGGCGTACAGCGTGCCGGGCGGCGGCTGCGCCGAGAAATAGGTGTTCACGCCATCGAGCACGGCACGTGCGACGGTGGCCTGAAAACGCGGATCGATCAGCCGCTGCTCTTCTTCCGCATTCGAGATGAACGCGGTTTCGACCAGCATCGCCGGCATGTCGGAGGTCCGCAGCACGGCGAAGTTGGCGCGCTCGATATGCGGCTTGTGGTTGTTGCCGATCCGCTTCAGGCCGGCGAGCACGTGCTGACCTGCATCCTCCGACGCCTTCATCTGCCCGCTCTGGGTGAGATCGAGCAGCACCGATGCGAGGGTGTCGTCGGCCTCCTGCAGGCGCACGCCACCGATCAGGTCGGCGGCGTTTTCCTTGTCCGCCAGCCAGCGGGCACGCTGCGAGGAGGCGCCGCGCAGCGACAGCACGTAGACCGACGACCCCTGCGCATTGCGATTGGGCGCGGCGTCGGCGTGGATCGAGATGAACATGTCCGCACCGGCCCGGCGCGCCCGCTGGCTGCGCTGGTTGAGCGCGACGAACTCGTCCCGGTCGCGGGTGAGGAAGGACTGCAGGCCCGGCGTGGCGTCGACCTGACGCGCGAGCTCGCGCGCGATCGCGAGGGTGATGTCCTTCTCCCGGCGGCCGGTCGGTCCGACCGCGCCCGGATCCTGGCCGCCATGGCCGGCATCGATGGCGATGATCAATGGGCGCGTGCCGGCCGCGCTGACCTGCGGCCGCACCGTCGGCGCAGGCTCTGCAGCGGCGGCATCCGCTTGCACGGTCCGCGGCTCGGATGTGGCCGGCGCGGGCGCAGGTACCTGCGGTGCAGGCGCGGGTGCAGGTGCTGCCGGTGCCGGTACCGCCCGCGAGGCGGCGATCTCGGAAATCAGCCGCGAGGTCGCGGCGCTGGACGCGGCGAAGTCCGGCAGCGCCGCATCGCCCTGTGGCGTCGCGGCCGCGGGATTGGCGCTGGTATTGGCGGATGCCCCCGCGTTGCCGGACATGTCCGCGACGAGCCTGCGGGTGGCATCGTTGGATGCGGCAACCGCACTGGCCGACGATCGCGGCGCGGACGCGTCGGAAGATGCCGCTGCACCGCCGGTCACGGCGGCCACACGCGCTTCGGCGCCGCTCTCGCCATCGCCCGGCCATTCCAGGATCAACTTGACGCCGTCGGCGCCAGGCTCGAAACGCGGATTGAGCGCAACCACCGGCGCATGCAGATCGAACACGATACGCGTCGTGCCCGGCTCCGGCTGGCCGCTCCGGACCGCCTTCACCAGGCCGGCCGGGGTCGGCAGGCGCAGGCCGTTGCCCAGCTTGGTGCCCGGCAAATCCACCACCAGACGGTGCGGATCGGCGAGCGTCAGGACCTTGAACTCGACTTCGGCCGGAAAACCCAGCTCGGCGCGGGTCCCGGTGGCGCCCGCCGCGAGATCCACCTGACGGACCTCGCCGGCCTTCGCCGCCATGCTCCAGACGAGGCCGGCCAGAAGGGCCAGTCCCAACACGACTTCCTGGATTCGGGTTCCCCGGATACGCATGGCACGTAGTCAAGCACCAGCAAGGAATGTTTGCAATACGTTTTCCCTTAGAAATCCGTCACCTGGAGGGCCTTCCTGCTACCCCGGTTCAGGAAACCGTCACAACTTCATCCCAGGCCGGCATCGGCCAGCCATCGCCGACCGCGCGCCGAGCGGGCCTGCAGCCGCACCGACCGCCCCTGCTCCGCGATGTCCAGGTCGATGTCCAGATCGGGTGCGGGCAACGCGCCCTGCCCGCGCTGTGGCCACTCCACGAGCCACAGGACGGCCTGCGCGTCGTCGAGGCCCAGGAACTCCAGCTCGCCCGGATCGCCGATCCTGTACAGATCCAGGTGCAGGGCCTCGCCGCCTGTCGCCAGCGGATAGCGCTCGACGAGGGTGTAGGTCGGGCTGCGAACGGTTCCGGTCACGCCGAGATGGCGCAGCCAGGCCCGCGCCAGGGTGGATTTGCCGGCGCCGAGATCGCCGTGCAGATGCACCACGGCCCCCACAGGCTGACGCGCGGCCAGACGGCCCGCCAGTGCGGCGGTCGCCTCGGCATCGTCGAGCATGAGCTCGTGTCCGGCATCCAGGGTCATGGATTCGCCTCCCGGCGCAGATAGAACAGCAGGTCCGAGGGCAACAGCCCACGCGCTCCGTCGGCGACGGCGGCCAGATCGCCGGCGCAGGCATGCAGCAATGCACCCGTGGTCGCCGCCTCCAGCGCCGCATGTCCCTGCGCGCGCAGCGCGGCGATGCAGCCGGTCAGGACGTCGCCCATGCCGCCGACCGCCATGCCGGGATTGCCCGCGGCGATCACCCGCATCGACACGCCCGGCGCAGCCACCAGCGTACCCGCGCCCTTGAGCACCACCACGCAGCCGTAGCGCTGGACCAGTGCGGCGAGCGCCGCCGGACGATCGGCCTGCACCCGAGCGGCGCTGCACCCGAGCAGGCGCCCCGCTTCACCCGGATGCGGGGTCAGTACGGCGTCCGGCGGCAGGATGTCGCCACCGACGGCGAGCAGGTTCAAGGCGTCGGCATCCAGCACCAGTGGGCGCGCACATGCCAGGGCCTGGCGATACAGCGCCGAACCCCAGGGTGCTGTGCCCAGTCCAGGTCCCAGCGCCACGACATCCGCCCGTTCCAGGAGGCCGGCGAACGCCTCCTTGTCCGCCTCGCTGTCTCCGACCGCCACCGGCATCGCCTCCGGACGGCGGCTCAGCAACGGCCCGACATGCGCCTGTCGCGTGGCGACACCGACCAGCCCCGCACCACTGCGCAGGGCCGCCTCCGCGGCCAGCATGATCGCGCCGCCGTGACCGTGATCGCCGCCGACGCACAGCACGTACCCGGCGTCGCCCTTGTGGCTGTTGCGCGCACGCGGCGACAGGCGGGCACGCAGCGCGGCGGCGCGCAAGCGGATCGCGGTGGGGGACACGCCGTCCAATACCGCGTCCGCCACCTCGAGCGCATCGAGTTCGCATTCGCCCGCATGTTCGAGACCCGCCCCCGTGGCCAGCCCCAGATGCGCGGCGAGAAACTGCACGGTCACCGTGGCGCGGATCGCCTCGTCCGACACGTACCCGGTGCCGGCGTCCACGCCGCTCGGCGTGTCCAATGCGAGCACGGGGGTGCCGGCCGCGTTGACCCGTCGCATCAACGCGGCCAACGCAGCGTCGGGCGGCCGGTCGAGGCCGATACCGAGCAATGCATCGACGATCACATCGGCGACCGGCAACGCATCGTCGCCGACGACCCGCGTCTCGCCACCGGCCGCGTGATAGGCCTCCGCGGCGCGGCGGGCCGGCGCACTGCGCGGCATGTGCTCGATCAGGTGCGCCACCGTCACCACGCAGCCGGCATCGCGTGCGTGGCTCGCCAGCACGTATCCGTCGCCCCCGTTGTTGCCGGGGCCGCACAGCACCAGCACGCGCTGCGCATCCGGCCAATGCGCGCGCAACGCGGCCCAGGCGGACGCGCCGGCGCGCGCCATCAGCACGTCATCGTCGCCCGCCGCATCGATCGCCGCCGCCTCGAGCGTCCGCAGCGCGGTGTTGTCGTACAGACGGTCGACGTGGGTGTCGGGCAGGCGATCGGTCATGCCGGGATTCTATGGGCTCGGTCTGCCGGCGCGACAGCGCCAGGCCGAACCCACGCCGTTTCCCTGCAATCGCCACGTCCCCCGTCGCCCTGCATGGCGATCCGGGCCGAGGCCCGGTTTCCTATAATTTGGGCATGCCATCCTGTTTCGCCCCGCCACCCGCCACGCGGCGAGCGCCCCCGCAGCAGGCCGCGCTCGCCGACCGCATCCGCGCGCTGGCGCACGAGGCCGGCTTTCAGCGCGTTGGCTTCAGCGACATCGAGCTCGGAGCGGATGCGGAGCACCTGCGCTCGTGGCTGGCCGAAGGCCTGTACGGCACGATGGAATGGATGGCCCGCCACGGCGACCTGCGCGCACGTCCGGCGGAGCTCGTGCCCGGCACCGTACGGGTGATCTCGGTGGGGCTGGATTACGGCCCCGACGATCACGACGACAGCTGGCGCACGCTGGCCGATGGCCGGCGCGCCTATGTCGCCCGTTACGCGCTGGGCCGCGACTACCACAAACTCATGCGCCAACGCCTGCAGAAGCTGGCCGACCGCATCGCCGCGCTGGTGGGACCGTTCGGCCATCGCGTGTTCGTCGATTCCGCACCGGTGCTGGAGCGTGCGCTCGCACGCAATGCGGGGCTTGGCTGGATCGGCAAGCACACCTGTCTGATCGACCGACGCGGCGGCTCCTGGTTCTTCCTCGGCGAGATCTACGTCGATCTGCCGCTTCCGATCGACACGCCCGCCACCGCGCACTGCGGCACCTGCACGCGCTGCATCGACATCTGCCCGACCGAGGCGATCGTCGCGCCCTACCGGCTCGATGCGCGCCGCTGCATCAGCTATCTCACCATCGAGCACGACGGCGCGATCCCCGAGCCGCTGCGCGCGCCGATCGGCAACCGCATCTTCGGCTGCGACGACTGCCAACTGGTCTGCCCCTGGAACAAGTTCGCCCGTCGCACCGACGAGCCCGATTTCCGGGTCCGCAACGACCTCGATACCGCCACCCTGCCCGCCCTGTTCGCATGGACGGAAGAGGAGTTCCTGCATCGCACCGAAGGCTCGGCGATCCGTCGCAGCGGCCACCGCCGCTGGCTGCGCAACATCGCCGTCGCGCTGGGCAACGCCCCGTCCACACCGGAGGTGGTCGCCGCGCTGCGCGCGCGACGCGATTCGGGCGATGTCCTCGTCGACGAGCATGTGGACTGGGCGCTGCGCCGGCACGACGCGTGAGCCCTCTGCGCAGTGTCCGACCCCGAAACGCGGATGCGGAGGCGCGGCAGCCCTCAGTGGCCGCGCGTGCGCTCCGCGGACCGGAGCGGGAGGATGTTCATGCACGGCGAAGCAATCCGCGACGTTGCGGAAACCTGAAGAGCCCTCGCGACGATCAACCCGGCGCCAGACGCGCCATCAACACCACATCGACGTAGACGCCGTCGCGCAACGCGTAACCGCACGCCAGACCTTCGCGCGCGAACCCGTGCCGCTCGTACAGCGCAATAGCGGCCGTGTTGTCGGCATAGACCTCCAGCTCCAGCCGGCGCACGCCGTGCCAGCGTTCGGCGGTATCGATCGCCGCCTGCAACAGCTGCGTCCCGATCCCCTGCCGCCAGCGATCGCGCGCGACCGCCATGCCGATGTTGGCGACATGGCGCCGGCGCGGGTTCTGGAAGACCTCGAAGCCGGCCGCGCCGACGATATCCGGTGTCCCGGACGGATCGGCTTCGGCGACCAGTTGCACCACATGTCTCGGCGGATCCGCGAGTTGTTTCGCCCAGGCGGCCTGCGACGGGAACGGCGGCTGCAGCGTAGCGCCGTACGCCTCGGCCTGCGAGAACAGCGCATGCAGGCCGGCCGCATCGGTCGGCTCCGCATGGCGGACCCGCAGCCGGACGCTCACCCGGCCGCGCGCCGCGCGGCGATCTCGGCCAGCAGCGCCCGGGTCACCGGGTCCTCGACCCGGGCCGGCTCGCCCTTCACCGCCGGCAGCAACTCGCCGGCGATGCGCTTGCCCAGCTCCACGCCCCACTGGTCGAACGCGTTGATGCCCCACAACACCGACTGCAGGTACACGCTGTGCTCGTAGAGCGCGATCAGCGCACCGAGGCTGTGCGGGGTGAGCGCGTCGAGCAGCAGCAGGGTCGAGGGGCGGTTGCCGGGATAGCGCTTCTGCGGATCCTCGGCGGCGTGGCCGTTGGCCAACGCTTCGGTCTGGGCCAGCAGATTCGACAGCAGCGCGGCATGGTTGTCCGCGTACGGATGGGCCGGACGGACCACCCCGATGAAATCGGCCGGCACGGTCTGCGTGCCCTGGTGCAGCGCCTGGAAGAAGCTGTGCTGCGAATTGGTGCCCGGCCCGCCCCACAGTACGGGCACGGTGTCCAGACCGGCCGGCTCGCCCTGCGGCGTCACCGATTTGCCCAGGCTTTCCATCACCAACTGCTGCAGGTACGCCGGCAGCAACGCCAGGCGCTCGTCGTAGGGCAGCACCGCATGCGTGGACAGGCCCAGCGCATTTCGGTTCCAGACCACGGTCAGCGCATGCAGCAGCGGCAGGTTGGCATCGTCCGGCGCCTGCAGCGCGTGCGCATCCATCTCCGCCGCGCCGGCCAGCAGCGCGTCGAAACCGTCCAGGCCGATCGCCAACGCGATCGAGAAACCGCCCGCCGACCACAGCGAGTAGCGCCCGCCGACCCAGTCCCACATCGGCAGCACGCGCTCGGGCGCGACGCCGAAGGCTTCGGCCTTTTCCACGTTCGCACTGACCGCGTACAGACGTTCGCCGCCACCCAGCCAATCGCGCAGGATGCCGCCGTTGAGCAGTGTCTCCTGCGTACCGAAACTCTTGGAGACCAGGATCGCGGCGGTCTTCGCCGGGTCCAGCCCGCGCAGGATGTGCTGCGCATCGCTGCCGTCGACGTTGGTGAGGAAATGCACCCGGAAACGGCCGGTGTGCGCGTCCTTCAACGCGTCGGCCACCAGCCGCGGCCCGAGATCCGAGCCGCCGATGCCGACGTTGACGATGTCGGTGACCGGCGAGGCTTCGAGCGCGGCGATCAGTTCGGCCATGCGCTCGCGCGCCGCGCCGGCCTGGGCATGCGCATCGCGCGCGGTGTCGGTCGCGCCGAGCGCGGAACGCAGCGCGACGTGCAACGCCGGCCGGTGTTCGGAGGTGTTGACGATCTCGCCGTCGAACAGCGCCTGCATCGCCTGCGCCAGGCGCGCCTCGCGCGCGAGCGCATGCAGGGCGTCGAGCGCTTCGGCGTCCACCCGCTGGCGGGCGAAGTTGGCGTAGAGCCCGCCCACGCGCATCGCGAAGGCGTCGGCACGACCGGCGTCGCCGGCCACCAGGTCGGTGATCCTCGCCTCGCCCAGTCGGCGCGCGTGCGGCGCCAGGTGGTGATGGAGGCGCTGCGCGGCGTTCGACTGGGGTGCGTTGGACATCAGGCTGCCTGTGCCGGGATCGATTCGTTGGTGTGGGTCATGCGGTTCTGCCGGTCCACGTAGACCAGGCTCGGCTTGAACGTGGCCGCCTCGGCCTCGTCGCAGGCGCCGTAGGCGCAGATGATGACCAGATCGCCCGGCTCGGCCTGGTGCGCCGCGGCGCCGTTGACCGAAATGGTACCGCTGCCGGCCTCGGCGCGGATCGCATAGGTCGCGAAGCGCTTGCCGTTGTTGATGTTGTAGATCTCCACCCGCTCGTACTCGCGGATGCCGGCCAGATCGAGCAGGCGGCTGTCGATCGCGCACGAGCCTTCGTAGTGCAGCTCGGCGTGGGTCACGGTGGCGCGGTGGATCTTGGCTTTGAGAAGGGTCAGTTGCATGGCATCGGCCCGCGGTGGCGGGGAGCAGTGGCGGGAGTCGCGGCGCGTGGGCGGCGCGGAAGGCGCCAGTATAGGCGCCGGCTGCGGCATCGCAACAAACAACCGCCTGCGATTCAGCCGCCGCTGCCGAACTCGAGATTGTCGATCAGCCGGGTCGTGCCGAGTCGGGCCGCCATCAGCGCCACACGCGGACCACGGCCATGGTCGTCGTCCGGGATGCCCAACGCCCGGGTGCGGATCGCGGCATAGTCGACGACGAAACCCGCCGCCTCCAGCGCCTGGATCGCTTCGGCCTCCACGCCGGTCCGCGCCTGGCCGGCGTCCCAGGCATCGCGCATGCGCTGCAGGGTGGCATGCAGCAGCGGCGCGACCCGTCGCTCGGCCGGACTCAGGTACTGGTTGCGCGAACTCAGCGCAAGCCCGTCGTCGGCGCGCACGATGTCGCCGGCCAGCAACGTCACCGGGAACGCCAGATCGGTCACCAGGTGGCGGATCACGGCCAGTTGCTGATAGTCCTTGCGACCGAAGACGGCCACATCCGGCTGCACCTGCAGCAACAGCCGCGACACCACCGTCGCCACCCCGTCGAAGTGTCCGGGACGGCGCGCGCCCTCCAGCACCTCGGTCACGCCCGGCACGCTGATCTTCACCGCCGCCGCGATCCCCAGCGGATACATCGTGTCCACCGACGGCGCCCACATGAGATCGCACCCGGCGGCGTCGAGTCCCTGCGCATCCGCCTCGGGCGTACGCGGATAGCGCGCGAAATCCTCGTTCGGCCCGAACTGGGTGGGATTGACGAAAACGCTCGCCACCCCGCGATCGGCCTGCGTGCGCGCCAGCCGCACCAGCGAGTGATGGCCTGCGTGCAGGTTGCCCATGGTCGGCACCAGACCGACACGCAATCCCTCGCGTTTCCACCCGGCCACGCGCGCGCGCAAGGTCTGGAGATCGTGGACGATGTCGATCACGTCGGTGCCTTCGGCAAAGCGGGGATTCTCGCAGATCGGGGCGCCCTGCCGACAGCCGTCGGGCGATCGGCGCCCTGCCCGGCGCCAGGCCGACACCCCACCGCATGCACGCCGCCCGGCCGCCGGCATGGACGCACATCGTGCGCCCACGATGGACGCGAGCTGACGCACCGCGCAGCGGTTCGGCGCGGCGCGCCGGGCCGCCTTCGGCGCGGTTACCGGTAGGCGTGCTCCTGCGCCGGGAAGCTGCCGTCGCGCACGGCCGCGACATAGGCCTGCACCGCACCCGCCACCGAACCGCCCTCGGCGAGGAAGTCCTTCACGAAGCGCGGCCGCCGATGGCCGCTGTCCAGGCCCAGCATGTCGTGCAGCACCAGCACCTGGCCGTCGCAGTCGGCACCGGCGCCGATGCCGATCGTCGGCACCGGACTGGCGGCGGTGATCTCGGCGGCCAGCGCCGCCGGCACCCCCTCGAGCACGATCAGCGCCGCGCCGGCCTCGGCCACCGCGCGCGCCTCCTCGCGCAGGCGCTGCGCGGCCGCGGCCTCGCGCCCCTGGACCTTGAACCCGCCCATGCGCAGCACCGACTGCGGCGTCAGCCCGAGGTGCGAACACACCGGGATCTCGCGCTCGACGAGGAACCGAATGATCTCGAGCTTCGGCCCGGCGCCTTCCAGCTTCGCCATGCCCGCCCCCGCCTGCAACAAGCGGGTCGCGGCATCGAGCGCGCGCTCGCAGGTCGCGTCGGCCTGGAACGGGAGGTCGGCCACCAGCAGTGCCCGCCGGACCGCCCGTGCCACGCAAGCGGTGTGGTAGACCATGTCGTCCACGCTGACCGGCAGCGTCGAGCCATGCCCCTGCACCACCATGCCCAGCGAATCGCCGACCAGCAGCAGGTCGACCCCGTTGGCGTCGAGCACACGGGCGAAACCGGCGTCGTAGGCGGTGAGCATGGCCAGCCGGCGCCCTTCAGCGCGTGCGGCGAGGAGGTCGGGAACGGTGAGCGGCTTGATCGGTGCGTTCATGCGCCAAGTCTAAGCGCGTCGATGCGGCCGTGCGCGCGCGTGCCGGGCGCATCGGAGTGCACCGCGTTCCGTTGCCGGTGCTCCCGACGCATCACCCGGTCTCGCCATCCACCCTGCGTAGCGGCGCCTCCCCCAGCGCACGGAGTGCATCGACGGCGCGCCCGACGCCGGGGATCTCGGCGTCCGGCCAGACATCGAGCAACGGCTGCAGGGCGAACGCACGCAGGTGCAGGCGCGGATGCGGAACCTGCAGGTCGGGCAGCGCGATCGTCCGTCGTGCGTACAGCAGCAGATCGAGATCGAGCGTCCGCGGCCCCCAGCGGTCGCGTCCGTCCGCCGCCCGCAGGCGTCCACAGCGCGCCTCGATCCGCAGCAACGCGTCGAGCAGCCCCGAGGGCGATGCGGTCGTGCGCAAGCGCGCCACCGCGTTGACGAAATCCGGCTGGTCGGTCCGGCCCCAGGCTGGCGTCCGGTACAACGGCGACGGCGTGCACGCCACCGTCCCGGGCAAGGCGGCCAGCGCATCGAACGCCGCACGCACCTGCGTGGCCGCATCGCCGAGGTTCGCGCCGATGCCGACCGCGACATCCGTCGCGATCGACGCGGCCGGAGCGCTCATCGGCGTGGCCTAGGCGCGCCGGCGACGCCGGCGGCGGCGCGGCGCGGCCTCGGTGTCCTCGCTGGCGTCCTGGGACTGCTGCACGGCGAGCGCGTGGTCGGGATCGTCCTGCGCGTCGCGCCAGAACGTCACGTCCTCGGCATGACTGCCCGAGGCCGCATCGCGCAGCACCAGGAAATCGAAGGCCGCCCGGAACCGCGGGTGCGAGAGCGTACGCACCACGCGCTTGCGCTGACGCATCGGGAACCGGGTCTGCAGCAACCAGATCTCCTGCATCGGCACCGAGAAGCGACGCGGCAGGGCGATCGTGGTCAGCTGGTGCAACGTGACCCGATCGGCGGCACGGCGCTGCGCCTCGGCCGCATGGGTCCCCGACGCCTGCAGCCCCATCAGCGCGTGGCAATACGCCGGCCACAGCAGCAGGGCGAACAGGAACGCCGGCGACACCGGCTCGTCGGCCGCCACCCGGGCATCGGTATTGCGCAGGCCGGCCAGCACCACGCGGCGCAGGGCACCGCTGCGGTTGTTGGCCATCGCCGCGGCGCTTTCGGGGAACATCACAGCCAACAGACCCTGCTGCTCGAGGCCCAGGAAACTGGCTTCGCCGTGCCCGGACAGGAACAGCTTCAGGCACTCCTCGAACAGCCGCGCCGGCGCGGCCTCGTGCAGCAACGGCGCCAGCCGCGGGATCGGCGTGGCGGTCTCGGGCGCGATGCTGAAATCGAGCTTCGCGGCCAGGCGCACCGCGCGCAGCATCCGCACCGGATCCTCGCGGTACCGCTGCTCGGGATCGCCGATGAGTTTGAGCACGCGGTTCTGCACGTCCTCGAAACCGCCCACGTAATCGCGGACCGAGAAATCCTCGATCGCGTAGTAGAGCGCGTTCGCGGTGAAGTCGCGGCGGATCGCGTCCTCCTCGATCGAGCCGTAGACGTTGTCGCGCAGCAACCGTCCGCCCTCGTGGGTCTCGCGATCGCCGCTGCCGTCGTCCGCGTTGGAGCGGAAAGTCGCGACCTCCACGATCTCGCGGCCGAACACCACGTGCGCCAGCCGGAACCGGCGACCGATCAGACGCGAGTTGCGGAACAGCGCCTTGACCTCTTCGGGCGTGGCGTCGGTGGCGATGTCGAAGTCTTTCGGGGCCAGGCCGATCAGCAGGTCGCGGACAGCACCGCCGACGAGGAACGCGCCGTGCCCCGCCTCGCGCAGGCGATAGAGCACGCGCAAGGCGCCGGGGCTGATCGATTTGCGCGAGATCGGATGATCTTCCCGGGCGATGCTGCGCGGAGTCGGGATGAGGGTATGAGAAGTCTGGGTCATCAAGCGTGTCTGGGAGCGGCGCGCCGGGCGACTGAATCGTTCTCGTCGCGGCGCATTCGGACGACACAACGGCGTCCATGTGCTGCTATACTAGCAAGCTGCACGGGGCCAGCGCCTCCTGCAGGCCGGACGTCCAACCGGCGGCCCGCTCGGGCCGATCCCAGCTCCCTTCGTCTAGAGGCCTAGGACGTGGCCCTCTCAAGGCTAAAACACGGGTTCGAATCCCGTAGGGAGCGCCATCTTCCGGAAGCCCGCGTCGCATGACGCGGGCTTTCTTCGTTTACGGCGCCGGACGGGACGCCGGCCCTGCATGCGCATGCAGGGCAAGGCCCCTACGGGAGGCTATCCGGCCCTGGCGGCACCTTGCGCGATGCGAACCGCTCGCACCCACGCCCGGCACCTGCATTAAACTTGCGCGCTGCCCGCGCCGTACCGTCCGAGGATCCCATGCCCTTCGTCGTCACCGAGAACTGCATCAAGTGCAAGTACACCGACTGCGTCGAGGTGTGCCCGGTCGACTGCTTCCACGAGGGTCCGAACTTCCTGGTGATCGATCCGGACGAGTGCATCGACTGCACCCTGTGCGAGCCGGAGTGTCCGATCAACGCGATCTATCCCGAGGACGATGTGCCTGCGGGCCAGGAGTCGTTCGTGGCGCTGAATGCCGAGCTGTCGCAGGCCTGGCCGGTCATCACCACCCGCAAGGAACCGGCACCCGACGCCAAGGACTGGGAAGGCAAGCCGGACAAGCTGCCACTGCTCGAGCGCTGACCGGGCGCGGGTCGGCACCCGCCGCCGACCCAAGACGGGACAGAAAAAAAGGGCGCCCGAGGGCGCCCTTTTTCGATCGACCGTATCGCCGGACCGGCACTGCCGGGGTCGCTCGCGTGAGCGCCCCGGCGCGGCACCGATCGCTCAGTTGCCCAGTCGGGCCCGCAACGCGGCCATGAGCTCCGTCGGCGCCTGGCCGGACGCCGGCACGCCGCGCGGATCGACCGCGGATACGTAGGCGCCCTCGCCGGTCGCCGCGACGCGGATCAGGAAGCTGTCGCCCCCGTAGACGACATCGTAGGTGCCCAACAGCTGCGCGCGGCTGGACACGGTCACGCCATCGATGGCGTCGAGCGCCTCGCCGACACGGGCGAAGGCCTGCTCGCGATCGCCGGACACGGCGAAGCCGCCGGTGCCCGCGGCCGGTGCGCCGCGCGATGCGCCCGCGCCGACTTCGGAGCGGCTCACCGACTGCGCCCCCTGGGGCTGCGCCAGCGCGCCATCGGTGTTCGGGCGGTCCAGATCCGGCGGCACTTCCAGCGGACGCGGATCCTGCACGTACAGCGCATTCTCCTTGCGGAACCAGCCGCAGCCGGAGGTGCCCAGCACCGCAACGGCCAATCCGGCCAGGACAGCGGTGCGAACGCGGGAATGGGTGAGCGACATCGGGATCTCCTGCAGGTCAGGCCGCGAGTGTATCGCGGCTGGTACGTTCGAGTGCCTGCGCGAGCGCCTGCGCCCGATCGGCGGCAGCGGCATGTTCGGCGGACAGTGCGGTCAGTGGCAGCCTCAACCCATGGCCGATGCCCTGGCGTGCGAGCACGGCCTTGACCGGAATCGGGTTCGGTTCGATACCGGCGAAGGTGTACAGCGGCTGCAATTCGGCATCGAGCGCCTGGACCTCCGCCTCGCGTCCGTCGGCAGCCAGCGCGGCCAAGCGCCGGAACGTCGCCGGCACGATGTTGGACACCACCGAGATCACTCCGTCGGCACCGGCCAGCATCGCCCGGGCGGCGGTGGGGTCGTCGCCGCTGAACACGAGGAACGCCTCCGAGCGCAATGCCAGCAGCGCCTGCATGCGCTCGGGTTCACCGCGCGCTTCCTTGACGCCGAGGATCGCCGGGTGCACCGCCAGTTCGGCCACCGCCTCGGGCAGCATGTCGCAACCGGTCCGGGGCGGCACGTTGTAGAGCACCAGCGGCAACGCACCATCGTCGGCCACGGCGCGGAAATGCGCGACCAGGCCGGCCTGGGTCGGCCGCACGTACGGCGGCGTGACCACCAGCGCGGCATCCGCGCCGAGATCCGCGGCGCGGCGCGTCTGTTCGATGGTGCGCGCGGTGCTGGAAGCGCCGGTCCCGACCAACACCGGCACCCGCCCGGCCGACCGTTGCACGGCGGAGCGCACCAGCAAGTCGAATTCAGGGTTGTACAGCGCGGCCGCCTCGCCGGTGGAGCCCGCGACCACCAGGGCATTCGTGCCGGCGTCGAGCTGCTGGTCGAGCAGGGTCTGCCAGGCGTCGAGATCGAGTTCGCCGGACACCGAGAACGGGGTCGCCAGGGCGGTGATGCTGCCAGAAAGTCGCAAGATGCCGTCGTCCAGGGTCGATGCGGAAAAAACCGCGGAAAAACCGCGGCGCAACGCCGCGAACGGACACGATGTTACTTGCGGCCCGGAAGCACCGGCAAGTATGCTGGCGACGGTGACGGGCCTCTGCCCGGCCACCGTTCAGACCCGACTGCCGCGGACGCCGCCTTGACCGATCCAGATACCGCCTCCCGGCCTGCGCCGAACGAGAACCACCTGCTCATCAACGCCTATACGACGCATCCGAGCTCGCCGCTGCTGTCGGTCAGCCGCCGGATCGCCGACAGCGGCTGCAACCTCGTCGATGCGCGCCTGTCCACGGTGGGCCGCGATGTCTCCGTGACCGCACTGGCCACGGGCTCCTGGGATGCGGTCGCCAAGCTGGAGGCGATGCTGTCGCGCCTCGACCGCGAGGACGGCCTCAAGCTGATCTGGGCACGCACCGGACCCAAGCCGCTGCAGTCCAACCTGCTGCCGTACGTGGTCGAGGTCGTGGCCGCGGACAAGCCCGGGATCCTGTTCCAGTTGGCGGATTTCTTCGACCGCCAGAGCATCACCATCGAAAGCCTGCACTCCTCGCGCTACCGCGCGATGCAGACCGGCGCCGACATGTTTTCGGCCCAGGTCACCATCGGCGTGCCGGCCGACATGCACATCGCCGCGCTGCGCGACGATTTCCTCGAGTTCTGCGACCATCTGAACCTGGACGCGATCATGGACCCGATGAAGTTCTGACGGTCCACCCCACCGTTTCAACGACGCGCTTCAACGACGGAAGACGGATGACCCCAGGCGACACGCTCGACCGCACCACCCTCAAGCTGCCCCTGGCCCTGTCCGGCGGCGTCCACACCACCCTCGGCGATTTCGCCGGCCGCTGGCTGGTGCTGTATTTCTACCCGAAGGACGCCACCCCGGGCTGCACGACCGAAGGCATCGACTTCAACGCCCTGCTGCCCGAGTTCGAAGCGCTCGATGCCACGGTCCTCGGCGTCTCGCGCGACTCGGTGAAGTCGCACGACAATTTCTGCGCCAAGCAGGGGTTCCGCTTCCCGCTGGTCAGCGACGCCGACGAGGCCCTGTGCCGCGCGTTTGACGTGATCAAGGAAAAGAACATGTACGGCCGCAAGGTGCTCGGCATCGAGCGCAGCACGTTCCTGATCGGCCCCGACGGCCGCATCGTCGAGGCCTGGCGCAAGGTTCGCGTCCCCGGCCACGCGCAGGCGGTGCTCGACGCCCTGAAGGCGGCCCGCTCCCAGTGATCCACCCCGCACCGGCTCATGGTCGCCACCCCGCTCCGCGGGTCGCGGCGATCTGCGGCCGTGCGCCTGTCGTTCCCTCCCACCCACACGGATCTCACATTCGATGATGACCAAGGGCAAGCGGATCTACGTGCTGGACACCAACGTGCTGATGCACGACCCGACCGCACTGTTCAAGTTCGAGGAGCACGACGTCTACCTGCCGATGCAGGTGATCGAGGAGCTCGACAACGGCAAGAAGGGCACATCCGAGGCGAGCCGCAACGCCCGCCAGGTCAGCCGTTTCATCAACGAGCTGATCGAGGAACAGGGCACCGACCGCATCGCATCGGGCCTCACCCTCAACCGCCCGGGCAGCATCCAGCTGCGGGGCGCGCACAGCACCGGCAACCTCTACTTCCAGACCACCGCGCCCAGCGAGGACGCGACCTCGTTCGGCGCGGCCGCCCCGGACAACCGCATCCTCGGCGCCATTCTCGCGCTGCGCCGCGAATCGCCGGACTACCCGGTGGTGTTCGTGTCCAAGGACATCAACCTGCGGATCAAGGCGGCGATCGCCGGCATTCCGAATGAGGACTACGAGAACGACCGCGCGCTCGACGATTTCAGCCTGCTCTACACCGGCGCGACCGCGCTGCCGGAGGACTTCTGGCAGCGCTCGGGCAAGGACCTGAAGTCGTGGACCGATCGCGGCCGCACCTATTACGAGGTCATCGCCGGTCCCGAAGACGACTGGTATCCGAACCAGTTCCTGTACCTGCCCGGGGACGACGCGTCCGAGTTCCGCGTCGCCAGCGTGGACGGCGAGCGCGCGGTGCTGCAGATCGTCGACGACTTCCGTGCCAGCCAGCACGCGGTGTGGGGCATCAACGCGCGCAATCGCGAGCAGAACTTCGCCCTCAACGCGCTGATGGACCCGGAGATCGACTTCGTCACCCTGCTCGGCACGGCCGGCACCGGCAAGACCCTGCTGGCGCTGGCCGCGGGCCTGGCGCAGACGATGGACCAGCAGCGCTACCGCGAGATCATCATGACCCGCGCGACGGTGAGCGTCGGCGAGGACATCGGTTTCCTGCCCGGCACCGAGGAGGAAAAGATGACGCCGTGGATGGGCGCGCTGACCGACAACCTTGAAGTGCTCACCCACAACCAGGAAGGCGGCAGCTGGGGCCGGCAGGCGACCAACGACCTGCTCGCCAGCCGGATCAAGATCCGCTCCATGAACTTCATGCGCGGGCGGACCTTCCTGTCGCGCTGGCTGATCCTGGACGAGGCGCAGAACCTGACGCCGAAGCAGATGAAGACCCTGATCACCCGCGCCGGCCCGGGGACCAAGATCGTCTGCCTGGGCAACGTCGAGCAGATCGACACGCCCTACCTGACCGAGACCACGTCCGGCCTGACCTACGCCGTCGACCGCTTCAAGGGCTGGGCGCACAGCGCGCACGTGACCCTGCGCCGCGGCGAGCGGTCGCGCCTGGCCGACTACGCGTCCGAGGTGCTCTGATCCCGGCCGACCCTGCCCCGCCAATCGCGCGGGGCGGAGGTGATGCGTTGCCGGAACTGGTTGGTCGAGCGTCTCGGCTGCGCCGCTTCGCCCAGTGGACTCGCGACCTGAAAGGCCCCGCCGGAACCGATGGCCTCCTCGCGCGAATGTCCCTCGGCCACCGCCATGCGGCGGTGGCCTCCTCCTTGATTTCGCCGAGAAGGCCACCGGTTCCGACGGGGTTCGGCTTGCGGAACGTGCGAACCGCTACCGTGCTGTGATGGGTGTGCTTCTCGAACGACCGCAAACGTCGAAGCACCGGGTGTGCCTGCCCTCCGAGTGAGAAATCAAGGAGGAGGCGGCGGCCGTATGGCCGTCGCCGGGGGACATTCGCACTCGGAGGGCAGGCGCATCCGGTGCCACCGCGGCCGAACCGGTCGCCACAGAAAACCCCAGCCGCAGCAGCGGCCATCCGTCACCGAGAACCGATCGCTCTTCAGCCTGGAAGGCACCCTCCATACCACGCGGATAATGACGACCCTCGCCCGTCACAGACCGGCGATGCGACGGCGCTGCGTCTCAGGCCGCGGCTTCGCCGGGGCCGGGGCGCACGCGTTCCGGCGGGGCGAACGTGTCGGCGCGCGCGCCCGGCCAGAATTGCTGGAACACGGCGTGGCGGGGCTTGTCGTGCAGCAGTTCGCCAGGTTCCAGGAAACGGTACAGCGTGGCCAACGAGCGGATCTCGGTCGGCGACACGCGCCGCAGGATGTGCTCGGGGCCGATCTCGCGCGGGTGCGACAGGCCCGACGCGGCGATCAGATCGCGCAGCGCGCGCAAGGTGTTCTCGTGGAACTGGTGCACGCGCGACGTCTTGTCCGCGACGTCCAGATGCTTCCAGCGCGACGGGTCCTGGGTGGCGATGCCGGTCGGGCACAGATCGTTGTGGCAGCTCTGCGCCTGGATGCAGCCCAGCGCGAACATGAAGCCGCGGCCGGCGTTGCACCAGTCCGCGCCCATCGCCATCGTCCGGGCGATGTCGAAGGCGCTGACGATGCGCCCCGCCGCGCCGATGCTCACCCGCTCGCGGATGCCCAGGCCGACCAGGGTGTTGTGCACCAGCATCAGCGCCTCGTGCATGGGCACGCCGACGTGGTCGATGAACTCCGCCGGCGCCGCACCGGTACCGCCCTCTGCACCGTCGACGACGATGAAGTCGGGGGCGATGCCGGTGACCTGCATCGCCTTGGCGATGTTGAACCACTCCCACGGATGGCCGATGGCCAGCTTGAACCCGGTGGGCTTGCCGCCGGACAGTTCGCGCAGGTGGGCGATGAACTCCAGCAGGCCGATCGGCGTATCGAAGGCGGAATGCCCGGACGGCGAAATGCAGTCCGCACCTTCGAGCACGCCGCGTGCGGCGGCGATCTCGGCGGTCACCTTGGCGCCCGGCAGCATGCCGCCCTTGCCGGGCTTGGCGCCTTGCGAGAGCTTGAGCTCGATCATCTTCACCTGCGGATCGTGCGCATTGGCGACGAAGCGCTCGGGATCGAACAGGCCCGACGGGCTGCGACAGCCGAAATAGCCCGAACCGATCTCCCACACCAGGTCGCCACCGTGTTCGCGGTGATAGCGCGAGATCGAACCCTCGCCGGTGTCGTGGAAGAAATTGCCGGCCTCGGCGCCCGCATTGAGCGCGAGGATCGCGTTGGCCGACAGCGAGCCGAAGCTCATCGCCGAGATGTTGAACACGCTGGCCGAATACGGCTGCGCGCAATCGCGGCCGACCTGGGTACGGAAGTCGTGTTCTTCCAGGTGCAACGGCCGCATCGAGTGGTTGATCCACTCGTAGTCCACCGCGTACACCCCCTGCTGCGAACCGAACGGCCGCACGTCGCTGACCGACTTCGAACGCTGGTACACCAATGCGCGCTGTTGGCGCGAGAACGGCACCTCGGCGGTATCGCCCTCGATGAAGTACTGCCGCATCTCCGGCCCGATCGACTCGAGCCCGTAGCGGAAGTGCGCGAGCAGCGGATAGTTGCGGCGCAGCGTGCTGCGCGTCTGCAGCAGATCGACCAGACCCAGCACCGCGAGCGCTCCGAACACCGCCGCCGCCCAACCCCACATCGGCCAGCGCAGGGTCAGCGCGAGCGAAACCAGACACAGGGCGATGGACGCCCACCAGGCGTAGTAACGGCTCAAGCCGGACAGCGTGGATTGACTCATGGTCCCGAGTCTAACGGCTCGGCCGGGCGACATCGCTGACGCGGCTTCCACGCCACCGCCGCGCGTGCATCCGTCCTCGAGGGTGCCGCCGGACTCGCCGGCGCGTTGCGCGTCTCAGAGGCGGTCGTCCACCGCGTCGCGGGGCCATACCGATTTGACGTCGTAGATCACCGCGTCCTCGCGCCCCAGCGCGCGGATCGCGTCGGCGTCCCAGTCGCGGAACGCGGCGTGCGCCACGGCCAGCACGATCGCATCGTAGTGACCGGCGCGCGGCGCCTGCACGGTGTCGAAACCGAACATCGCCCGCGCTTCGTCCGCATCGGCCCAGGGATCGTGCACGTCGACCTCGGCACCCGCGGTGCGCAGACCGTCGATCACATCCACCACCCTGCTGTTGCGCAGATCCGGACAGTTCTCCTTGAACGTCAATCCGAGCACCAGCACCCGCGCGCCGGCCGCCGGCTTGCCGCGTTCGCCGAGCAGGCGCACCACCCGCAGCGCGACGTGCGCACCGACGCGATTGTTGATGCCGCGTGCGGCCAGGATCAGCTCGGGGTGATAGCCCACCGACTCCGACTTGTGGGTGAGGTAATAGGGGTCGACGCCGATGCAATGCCCGCCGACCAGCCCCGGCCGGAACGGCAGGAAGTTCCATTTGGTGCCGGCGGCCTCCAGCACGTCGAGCGTGTCGATGCCCAGGCGCTCGAACATCATCGCCAGTTCGTTGATCAGACCGATGTTGACGTCGCGCTGGATGTTCTCGATCACCTTGGCCGCTTCGGCCACGCGGATCGACGGCGCGCGATGCGTGCCTGCCGTGACGATCCCGGCGTACAGCGCATCGACGACCGCCGCGACGTCGGGCGTGGAGCCCGACGTCACCTTCGGGATGTCGGCCAGGCGGCGCCGCCGATCGCCGGGATTGATGCGCTCGGGGCTGTAGCCGCAGAAGAAATCCACGTTGAAGCGCAGACCCGAGCGCTCCAGGATCGGCACGCAGACCTCTTCGGTCGTCCCCGGATAGACCGTGGATTCGTAGATCACCAGATCGCCCGGCGCGATCAGGCCGGCCAGGGTCTCGCTGGCGGCCTGCAACGGACGCAGGTCGGGACGCTGTTGTGCGTCGATCGGCGTGGGCACCGTCACGATGTAGACGTTGCAGGGGGACAGGTCGGACGCATCGGCCGTGAAGCGCAGGTGCGTGGCGGCAGTCAGTTCCGAGGCCTCGGTTTCCCGGGTGCGGTCGACGCCGCGGCGCAGTTCGTCCACGCGTACGGGATCGATGTCGAATCCCAGCGTGTCCCGTTCCCGACCGAACGCGACCGCGAGCGGCAGGCCGACATAGCCGAGGCCGATGATGCCGATGCGGACGTGGACTGGATCGGGGGGTGCGTGCACGGCGGGTCCGGTAGCGGAGGGACGGAACGCGGCCATGGCGGTCGCGCGATTGGTGCCCGGAGCCGGAATCGAACCGGCACGATGTTGCCATCGGCAGATTTTAAGTCTGCTGCGTCTACCAGTTTCGCCATCCGGGCAGGCGGCATAGGGTGCCCGAGCCGGGGCGGCAGGGAAAGTGATCGTCGGGGCGGCGCCGCACGGGACAGGCGCAACGGCATGCCCGCGCCTGCAGAAGGGCGCGCTCGAGCGGGACGCCCGGCCGGGCGCGCGCGATGCGGCGGCGTGTCCTGCTCACGGTCGGAAAGCGCCGGCGCTACACGCAAGTGGCGCGCCGGCGCCCCCGATCACCCGCGCAACAGCAGCCGCGCGAGCGTACCGGGCGCGCGCAGGCGCCGGCGCCACCAGTCCAGCCCGGCGCCGGTCTCTTCGGTGCGCCAGACCAGGTGCAGCGGCTCCGGCGCGCGCGGCTCGTCGACGTCCAGCGCCACCAGCGTGCCCGCGTCCAGGCACGGCCGCGCCAAGGGCTCCGGCAGGAAACCGAAGCCCAGCCCGGCGAGCTGGAAGCGCAGTTTCTGCCGCATGTCCGGCACCGCCAGCACGTCCTGCCCGCTGAGCAGGCCCACGGTGCGCGGCAGCAGCTTGCGCGCCGAATCGGACACGATCACCGCCCGGTGCGGCTGCAGGTCCGCCCTGCCCAACGGGCGGTCGATCGCGGCCAGCGGATGCGACGGCGCCACCGCGAACACGAAGCTCAGCGCGCCCATCGGTTCGGCGACGTAGCCACCGCCGGACGGCCCCTCCCCCGCCGCCCCCACCAGCAGATCCACCCGCCGCTCCAGCAGGGCCTCCCAGGTGCCGGTCAGTGCCTCGGTCGCGATCCGCAGCCGCGTGCCCAGGGCCGTCGCGCAGAAGGCGGCGATGTCGTCGACCAGCGCACCGGGATCGAGCAGCGAGTCGAGCCCCAGCGCGACCTCCGTTTCCCAGCCCGAGGCCACCCGGCGCACCCGCAGTTCCAGGTCCTGCGCGGCACGCAGCAGATGACGGCCCTCGCGCAGCAACTCCTGGCCCGGGCCGGTCAGCCGGACCCTCGGACCGGCGCGCTCGAACACCTGCACGCCGAGGCCTTCTTCTAGCTGTCCGACGGCGTACGAGATCGTCGACGGCACCCGATGCAGTTCGCGCGCGGCGGCCGAAAACGAGCCGCCGCGGTCGATGGCGTCGAGAATCTGCAAGGCGTCGAGGCTCAGGCGCATTGTTCGAAAATTTCGATCATTTCACGGCAAAACGTTCGCTTCTGTTTCCAAGCATCCACCAGCAGACTACTTCACATCGCTTCGGCCTGCGAACACGCCGACCCTGGTCTGAACATCGACTTTTTCGAATGATAGGAGACACCCATGTACGAGATCCGTAAGAGCGAAGACCGTGGGCCTGCCGAACACGGCTGGCTGTCGTCGCGTCACAGCTTTTCGTTCGGGCAGTACCACGATCCGCGGCACATGGGGTTCGGGCCGCTGCGGGTGATCAACGAGGACAAGGTGCAGCCGGGCATGGGCTTCGGTGCCCACGGGCATGCGGACATGGAAATCATCTCCTACGTGCTCGACGGCGCACTGGCGCACAAGGACAGTCTGGGCAACGGCTCCAGCATCGGCTACGGCGACGTCCAGCGCATGAGCGCCGGCACCGGCGTGCGCCACAGCGAGTTCAACGGCTCCGACCGCGAGATGGTGCACTTCCTGCAGATATGGATCATGCCGGATACCAACGGCGTCGAGCCCGGCTACGAGGAAAAGCGTTTCGAGCGCGCCGACAAGCTCGGCAAGGCCCGCCTGATCGCCTCCCCGGACGGCCGCGAGGGCTCGGTGCGCATCCACCAGGACGCGGCGCTGTACGCCACGATCCTGCGCAGCGACGACCGCGTGGACATCCCGCTCGCGCCGGGCCGGCTCGGCTACGTCCACGTGGCCACCGGCACCGCCACCGTCAATGGCCAGCCGTTGAAGGCCGGCGATGCGCTGAAGCTGATGGACGAGGCGCACATCGTGCTGGAAGGCGGCGACGGCGAGGTGCTGAGCTTCGACCTGCCGCGCTGACGGGGCCGCCCCGCTCCGAACGACCGGTGTCCTCGCGACCCGGTCGCTTCGGTCCAGGCGCTTCGACCTGGTCGCCCTCACCATTTTGGCGTGCGACGGCTGCGTAAGCTAAGGTCACCGGCCATCCCGAGCGGAGATTTCCGTTGCGCGCACCTGCACCACGCACTCCCGGCAACTTCGACCGCGTCCTCGCCGTGGTCATGGCGCTGGTGGCCCTGCTCTACTTCTCCCGCTTCTTCACCGACCAGGCGCCAGAGGATCTCTCCAAGGCGGTCGGTTTCTCGCTCTGCGTCGCCGCACTCGTCGTACGCCTGCGCACGCCGCCCGGCGAGCGCATCGGCACCATCCTGGGCATGCAGCTGGCCGGCTTCGCGTTGGTGCTTTACGGACTTTTCGGCTTCTGAGCCCACGTCCCGCATCGCATGCCGCGTGCCCGCGTCGCGCACCGATCACGAAAGCCCCGCCGATGCGGGGCTTTTTTTCGGCGCGTCATCGCACTGCGGGGAGCGGTGGCTGCGACGCCTACCGGTGTCGCGCGTCGCGTCTTGTCGTCACGAGCCGATGCGCCCGCCGTCACCGGCAAGCCCTTCCGGCGCCCGTCGGCCAGACAAGAAAAAACCCCGGATATACCGGGGTCTGATCTGGAGGCCTGGGTCGGAATCGAACCGGCGTACGCGGATTTGCAGTCCGCTGCATGACCACTCTGCCACCAGGCCGGTGACGCTGCGGGATTCTACCGGAAAACCGATCGATCCCCCTGATACGACAAGACCCCGCGGACGGGGTCTTGTCTGAATCTGGAGCGGGAAAAGGGGCTCGAACCCTCGACCTCAACCTTGGCAAGGTTGCGCTCTACCAACTGAGCTATTCCCGCGGTGGAGGCGAAATTCTAACGTCACTTACGGTGGTGTCAACCACTTTTTTTCTCGCCCTTCATCAGGGCCGGCCAGGCGGCCCGCAGGTACTGCAGACCCGACCACAACGTGAGCAGCGCCGCGACCGCCAACAGCCAGTCGCCGATGTGGAACACGAACTCGCCCATCCACGGCTGCGCACGCGTGGCGGCATACGGCGTCTCCGGCGTGACCGAGTACAGCAGGCACAGCAGCGCGATCATCTGCACCACCGTCTTGAACTTGCCGATCGCCTGCACCCGCACCGTGGCGCGTTGCCCGAGCTCGGCCATCCACTCGCGCAACGCCGACACCGCGATCTCGCGGCCGACGATCACCGCCGCCCAGAACGCCATCCACGGCGTGGGATGCCCCTGCACGATCAGGAACAGCGCCACCGCCACCATCAACTTGTCGGCGACCGGATCCAGGAACGCGCCGAACGCGGAGTACTGGTGGTACCGCCGCGCGATCCAGCCGTCGAGCCAGTCGGTGATCGCGGCCAGGCCGAAGATCGCGGCGGTGGCGAAGTTGGTCCACGCGAACGGGAGGTAGAACACCACCACCAGCAACGGGATCATCAGGATCCGCGCGAGGGTGAGCCAGGTGGGAATGGTGAGCGTCATGGGGGATCGCGATGGGGGAAGGCGTCAGGAAGCGGAATCGAGGCCGTGCAGGCTGTCGTAGATGCGTCGCGCCAGCGCGGCGTTGACGCCGTCGACCTGGGCGATCTCCTCGGCGCCGGCGGCCTTGAGGCCGGCGAGTCCGCCGAAATGCCGCAACAGGTTAGCGCGTCTGCGCGGTCCGATGCCGGGAATGTCTTCCAGCCGGCTCACGCTGCGTGCCTTCTGGCGGCGGCCGCGGTGCCCGGTGATCGCGAAGCGGTGGGCTTCGTCGCGCACCTGCTGGACCAGCTGCAGCCCCGCCGAATCCGGACCGGGACGAATCTCGCGCCCGTCGGGCAGCAGCAGCGCCTCGTGCCCGGCGCGGCGCGCTTCGCCCTTGGCCACGCCGACCAGCATCACGCCGCTGATGCCCAGCGCCTGCAGCACATCGCGCGCCTGCGCGACCTGGCCGGCACCGCCGTCGATCAGCAGCACATCGGGCAGGATCGCATCGGCGCGCGCCACCCGCGGCGACTTGCCGGCGCCGCGAGCCCGCGCGCGGGCGGATCGATCGGGACGGCCGCCCGTGACGGCCGTCTCGCCCTGTTGCGCGTCCGCATCACCCGCCCCTCCCGTCCCGTCCGAGCCGGCCGGCGCACCGGTGTCGTCCGCACCCGATCCGGCAGCGGCGCCGGAGCCGACCGCCGCCGCGCCCGCAGCGTTGCCGGCGGCGTCGCCCGCCGCCGCACCCTTGTCGGCGTCCGCGTCCGACGGCACCAGGCCGAGGGCGATCGCCGCACGCCGGAACCGTCGCGTCAGCGCCTGGTGCATGGCCGCGTAATCGTCGCCGGGGGTGACGTCGGTGATGTTGTAGCGCCGGTACTGCCCGCGCACCGGGCCTTCGCCGTCGAACACCACGCACGAGGCCACCGTGGCCTCGCCCATGGTGTGGCTGATGTCGAAGCATTCGATACGCTGCGGCGCGGTGTCGAGCCCCAGCAGTTCGCGCAACGCTTCCAGGCGCGCGGCCTGCGCGGACTGGCTGTCGATCCGCGCGGCCAGCGCCATGCCCGCATTGCGACGCGCCAGGTCCACGTAACCGGCGCGCTCGCTGCGCACGCTGGTCTTGATCTGCACGCGACGACCGGCGGCCAGCGAGAACGCCTCCTGCAGCAGCGGAACATCCTCGATCGCCCGGTCGAGCACGATCTCGCGCGGCGGCGTCTGCTCGGCGTAGTACTGCGAGACGAACGCGGCCAGCACCTCGGCCGGATCGTCGCTGCCGGCGGTCTTGGGGAAGAACGCGCGGGTGCCGAGATTGCGGCCGTCGCGGAAGGCCAGCAGCAGCACGCAGGCCTGGGTGCCCTGCATCGCCACCGCCAGCACGTCGAGATCGGCGATGTTGCCGTCGACGTACTGCCGCGCCTGCAGTCCGCGGATGGTGGCGAGCAGATCGCGCAGCGCGGCGGCGCGCTCGAATTCGAGGTCGGCCGAGGCCTGCTCCATCGCCTGGGCGAGCTCCTCGTTGAGCTCGCCGCTGCGGCCGTCCAGAAACAGCGTCGCCCGGCGCACCGCCTGTGCGTAGTCGTCGGCATCCACCATGCCCACGCACGGCGCGCTGCACCGGCCGATCTGGAACTGCAGGCAGGGGCGCGAACGGTTGCGGAACACGCTGTCCTCGCAGCTGCGCAGGCGGAACAGCTTGTGCATCACGTTGAGCGTTTCGCGCACGCTGCTGGCGCTGGGGTACGGACCGAAGTAGCGGCCGGGAATCCCGCGCGGCCCGCGGTGGAAGGCGAGGCGCGGCCAGTCCTGCTGGGTCAGCAACACGTACGGGTAGCTCTTGTCGTCGCGCAGCATCACGTTGTAGCGCGGCTTGAGCGACTTGATCAGCTGGTTCTCGAGCAGCAGCGCCTCGGCTTCGGTGCGCGTCGCGGTGACCTCGATGTCCGCGATCTGCGCCACCATCGCCATGATCCGCGTCGGCTTGGGCGTGGCGCTGAAGTAGTTGGCCACGCGCTTGCGCAGCGACGCCGCCTTGCCCACATACAGCACCGCGCCGTCGGCGGCGAGCATGCGGTAGACGCCGGGCGCCGTGCTCAGCGTGGCGACGAACGCCTTGCCGTCGAAGCCGTCGTCGCCGCGACCGCCCTCGGAACCGGACCTGCGCGGACTCATCCGCCGCTCATTCCCCGATCGGGATGTGGCTCATCCCGCCGTTGGCCGTGTCCAGGCGCAGGACCGCGTGCGCATCGGTGTCGGCGATCCAGACGATGCCGTTGCCGACCGCCAGGCCCGAAGGCGCGTGCAGCGGCCGCGGCAACTCGAACGTCCCCAGTTCGCCGCCGCCCAGGCGCAGCACGCGCAGCGCGTCGTTGCCGCTGTCGGCGATCCACAGGCGTGGCGCATCCGGATCCAGCGCGATGGCCTGCGGCTGCTGCAGGCGCGCATCGGCCCGCTGGCCGTCGGCACGGCCGAAGTCCCACACGCCCTGCCCGATCAGGGTCTGCACCTGACGCGTGCGCACATTGATGCTGCGGACCGCCGACCCGGCCGCATCGCACACGTAGACCATCTGCTGCACGGCCGCCAGCGACACCGGCTCGGCGAAGCCGGCCGCCTCGCCGATGCCGTCGGTCACCTCCAACGCTCCGGAGCCCGCCAGCAGCGAGAGTTCGCGACGGCCCAGGTCGATGTCCCAGATCCGGTTGTCGCCGGCGGTGGCGACGAACAGACGCCCCGCGGCCAGGGCGATCGAGCGCGGCTGGTCGAGCACGATCGCGCGCGCGTCCTGGATCGCACCCGCGGCGGGTGTGCCGGGCCGGCCGGCACCGCACACGGTGTCCACGTCGCCGGTCCGCAGCTGGATCCTGCGCACGGCGTGATTGCCGCTGTCGGCCACGTACAGCGTGTCGCGCTCGACCGCGATGCCGTGCGGGCGGTTGAATGCGGCCAGTTCCATCGGCCCATCGATGAACCCGGGGCCGCCGCTGCCGAACTGGCGCAGCACACGGCCGCCGAGATCGCATTCCAGCACCCGGTGATGATTGCTGTCGACCACGTAGAGATAACGGCCCAGCAAGGCGATGCCGACCGGGAAGCGCAGCGGCAGGCCGGGCTCGTTGCCGCGCCGCAGGGCGATCGGGCGTGCGTTGTGCGACCGCGGCACCCGGGCCGCGATCAGCGCCGCCACCCGCGCGTCGAGGTCGCGGATCGGGCCGTCGCCGACGACGCGCTCGCAGATCCTGCCCTCGCCGTCGATCAGCAGGACAGTCGGCCAGGCGTCGACGCCGAACTGCTGCCAGGCGGCCCAGTCGCTGTCGTGGGCGATCGGGAAATCGAACTTCTGTCGGCGCAGGCGCCGGCCCGCGCGACGCGCATCGCGCTCGTGGTCGAACTTGGGCACGTGTACCGCGACCACGTTCAGGCGCTCGCCGTGGCGCGCATGCAGATGCGCCAGATCGTTGAGCCGCTGGGTGCTCCACGCCGAGCCCGCGTTGATGAACGCCAGCGCGCACACCTTGCCGCGCAACTGCGCCATGCGCACCGGCTCGGTGGTGTTCAGCCAGTCGAGACTGGCCGGAAACTCTGGGGCGAGAGGGGCGTCCATGGACGATCCGGGGCGACGGTGTCGGGATTATGCGGCAAAGCCGCACTCAATCCCGGCCGCCGCGCAGCCGCCGCACGGCCCCGAGCGCGGCGGCGTCCACCACCTGCCAGACCGCCTCGAAATGGGTGTCGTCACCGGTGTAGGGATCGGGGATGGCGCCGTCGCCCAAGCGCGTGCCCGCCCAGTCGGTCAACAGGGCGATGCCCGCCGTGGCCGCGGCCGGACGGCGTGCGCGCACGTCGGCGAGATTCTGCAGGTCGGCGCACAGCAGCCAGTCGAAATCGGTGTAGTCGGCCGGCGCCAGCTGGCGTCCACGCAACGTCTCGAGGTCGACGCCGTATCGCGCCGCGGTGGCGATCGCACGGGCGTCCGGCGCCTGCCCGACATGCCAGTCGCCGGTGCCCGCCGAGTCCACATCGACGTGATCGAGACCGGCCTCGGCCAGCCGGTGGCGCAGCGCGCCCTCGGCCATCGGCGAACGGCAGATGTTGCCCAGACAGACCACCAGCAGGCGTACCGGCTCAGCCATCGGCATGGCCCGCGGCCAGAATGCGTTCCGCCCGGGCGAGATCGTCCGGGGTGTCGATGCCGGGCGGGAACGGCGCCGGCGTCAGGCCGACCGCGATGCGATGCCCGGCCTCCAGCACCCGCAGCTGTTCCAGCGCCTCGACCTGTTCCAGCGCGCCCGGCGCCAGCGTGGTGAACGTGCGCAGGAAGCCGGCGCGGTAGCCGTAGATGCCGATGTGCCGCAACCAGGCATGGCCCGTGGGCAACGCGTTGCGGTCGCGTATGAAGGCATCGCGCGGCCAGGGCACCGGCGCGCGGCTGAAATACAGCGCATCGCCGTTGGCGGCACGCACGAGCTTCACCGCGTTGGCGTCGAACAGGGTTTCGACATCGTCGAACGGCGCCGCGAGCGTGCTCATCGGCGCCCCGCTGTCGGCCACCAGCGCGGCGACGGCGCGGATGCCGTCGGCGGGTGCGAACGGCTCGTCGCCCTGCAGGTTCACCACGATAGTGTCGTCGGACCAGCCGGCGATGTCGGCGCATTCGGCCAGGCGATCGGTGCCGGACGCGTGGTCGGCCCGGGTCATGGCGACCTTCACCGGGGCGTCGGTCAGGACATCGGCCAGTATCTCCGCAATCCGCGTGTCGTCGGTCGCCACCCACACCGCGTCGGCGCCGGCCGCGAGCGCACGCCGCGCGACGTGGGCCACCAACGGATCGCCGCCGAGCGGCTGCAGCGGCTTGCCGGGCAGACGGGTGGACGCGTAGCGGGCGGGAATGGCGACGACGAAAGAAGGCGACATGCCCGCATTCTGACATGCACGACATGAGCCCGCGCCGACGCCCATCCCAGTCAGCGCGCGTCGCCTCCGGGGTGGCGCAACCGGTCCAGCAGCGCGACCCAGAACGCTTCCGGCAGCTGCGCATCCGCGGGCACGCTGAAATGGCGCTCGGTGGCGAAGGCGGCGCACTTCACCGCATCCTTCTCGGTCATCAGCACCGGCAGGTCGCTGCCGAACTGCAGGTCCTCGGTCACGAACCGGTGATGGTCCGGAAACGCATGCGGCACCACCGCGATCCCGTGCGCGCGCAGCGAGGCGAAGAAGCGCTCCGGATCGCCGATGCCGGCGACCGCATGCACGCGACGTCCGGAAAACGCGGACAACCCGATCGCCCGCACGCCGACCAGCGGCAGCGCACGCTGCGTGCTCAGGCGCATCGGCCATTGGCCGAAGCCGGCATCGTCCGGCGCATCCGCACCGGTGTTGAGCACCCGGAAATCGACCTCCGCAGCACGTGTCTCCGGCTCGCGCAGCGGACCCGCCGGGATCAGCCGGCCATTGCCGTAGCCGCGACGGCCGTCGATCACCTCGATCTCCAGATCGCGGCGCAGCCGGTAGTGCTGCAGGCCGTCGTCGCAGACCACGACATCGCAGCCCGCGGCCGCCAGCGCGCGGGCGGCCGCGGCTCGGTCGCGGTCCACGCGCACCCGCACACCGGTGCGGCGTGCGATCAGCAGCGGCTCGTCGCCGGCGCGGGCCACCGGCGTGCCGGCGTCCACCCACTGCGCGCCATCGCCCTGCTCGCGTCCGTAGCCGCGGCTGGCCACGCCGGGTGTGAAGCCGGCCTCGCGCAGCCGCTCGACCAGGGCGATCGTCAGCGGCGTCTTGCCGCTGCCGCCGGCGATGAGATTGCCGATCACGATCACCGGCACATCCACCGCGATCCGCCGCCGCAGGCCGCGCCGGTACAGACCGCGACGCAGCGCGATCGCCGCACCGTAGACGCGGGCCAGCAGACGCGCCCACCACGGCGATGCGGCGCCGTCGAACCACCAGCGCGGGGGCGTGCGGGCGGCGCGGCTCATGCGTCGCCGTCGCGGAACTGCATGCGGTGCAGGTGCGCGTACAGGCCGCCCTGTTCCAGCAACTCGGCGTGGGTGCCCTGCTCCACCAGCTTGCCGTGGTCGAGCACCAGCACCTGGTCGGCGTGTTCGATGGTCGACAGGCGATGCGCGATGACCAGCGTGGTGCGGTCGGGCATCAAACGCTCCAGCGCGTCCTGCACCAGGCGTTCGGACTCGGTGTCGAGCGCGGCGGTAGCCTCGTCGAGAATCAGGATCGGGGCATCGCGCAGGATCGCGCGTGCGATCGCCAGGCGCTGGCGCTGGCCGCCCGACAGCCGCGAACCGTTCTCGCCGATGGTCGCTTCCATCTTCTGCGGCAAGCGCTCGATGAACTCCCAGGCGTTCGCGCTCTCGGCCGCGGCGCGCAGCTGCTCCGGCGTCGCCTCGGCCGCATAGGCGATGTTGGCGCCGACGCTGTCGTCGAACAGCATCACCCGCTGCCCGACCAGGGCGATCTGCCGGCGCAGGTCGGCCAGGTGGAAGTCGTCGAGCGGTACGCCATCGAGGGTGATGCGGCCGCTGGTGGGCTCGTAGAAACGCGGCACCAGCCGCACCAGGCTGGTCTTGCCGCTGCCGGAGCGGCCGACGATGGCCGTCACCGTGCCCGGCTTCGCCGAGAAGCTGATGTCCTCCAGCGCGACGTGCCCGCCGTCGCGCTCGTAGCGCAGGCCGACGCCTTCGAAGCGCAGTTCGCCGCGGGCGCGGTCGAGCCGGCGCTGGCCGGCGTCGCGTTCCTCCTCGGCATCGAGGATCGCGAAGATGCGCTCGGCCGCCGCCACGCCGCGGCCGATCACGCTCTGCACGTTGGTGATCCGCCGCAACGACGGGATGATGCCCATCATCGCGGTCATCAGCTGCACGAACTGGCCGGGCGTGAGCGCATCGTCGAGCGCCTCGCGGGTGGCGACCCAGATGATCGCCGCGAGCGCGCACGCGGCGAAGATCTGCACCAGCGCCGAGGCGACGGCACGGGTCGTCTCGACTTTCATGTTCAGGCGCAGCACGCGGTTGGTCAGCGTGGAGTAGCGCGCCTGCTCGAAGCCCTGCGCGCCGTAGACCTTGACGTCCTGCTGCGCAGCCAGGGATTGCTCCGCACTCTGCGCCAGATCGCCCATGCCGGTCTGGATGCCGGAACTGATGCGCCGGTAACGGCGGCCCACCGTCCACACCAGCACGCCGATCAGCGGCACCACGACGATCATCGCCATGGTCACCTTGGCGCTGGTGTAGAGCATCAGGCCGAGCAGGAACAGGATGGTCAAGCCATCGGCCACCAGCACCTTGAGCGCATCGGTGCTGGCCTGGGCGACCTGCTCGGTGTCGAAGTTCAGCCGGCTGACCATCGCCGGCACGGCTTCGTCGTCGAAGCGTGCGCTCGGCAGGCGCAGGTACTTGCCCAGCACCAGTTCGCGCAGGTCGCGCACCACGCTGCGGCCGGTGCGGGCCATGCCGTAGTCGGTGCAGAACGTCGCCGCACCGCGCATCAGGAACAGGCCGACGATGGCCAGCGGCAGCCACACCGCCGCCCACGGCTGCGGATCCACGAAGCCGTCGTCGGTCAACGGGCCCATCAGGTAGACGAAGGCGCCGCCGGCGATGGCCTCGATGACCATGCCGATCATGGCGATGACCAGCAGCGGCCAGTAACGCATCGCGTAGCCGAGCAGGCGCTTGTAGATCGGCCACGCCGCCGGCGTGTCGTTCGGGGTCGGGGTCGGGGCGGCCATCAGCGGGCGGCGGCCACGGTGCCGGCGTCGGGCGCCGTCGCCACCGAGATCTGGCGGAAGCCGAGCTGGCCCAGCGCGTCCATCGCGGTCACCACCGCCTGGTGTGGCGTCCGCGCATCGGCGCGCAGCAACACCGGGCGCGCGCGGTCGTCGCCGGCCACCTCGTGGATGGTGCGCTTGAGCGATTCGACATCGGTGCGCAGCGCCTCGCGGTCGTCGATGAAGTAGCGGCCGTCGGCATTGACCAGCACGCTCAGCGCGTGGGTCTGGCTCTCGGACGGGGCGGCGCTGGCCTGCGGCAGCTCCAGTTGCATCACCGAGCGCGCATCGAAGGTGGTGGTGATCACGAAGAAGATGATGAGCACCAGGATGACGTCGATCAACGGCACCAGGTTCAGCTCCGGCTCGTCGGACGCGCGGCGGTCGCGGATGCGCACGGCCGGATCAGCCCTGCACCGCGAACTCGGCGTCGCCCGACGGCGCGCCGGGCGCCTGCGGCGCCACGCCGCGACGGCCGCGCGGGTCGATCACGTCCATCAGCCGGATCGCCTCGCGCTCCATCTCGATCACGTAGCCGTCGATGCGGGCTCGGAAATGACGGTGGAACATCAGCGCCGGCACCGCCACGATCATGCCGGTGGCCGCGCACACCAGCGCCTTGCCGATGCCGCCGGCCAGCTGGTTCACGTCGCCCACGCCGTAGTCCATCACCCCCAAAAACATCTGGATCATGCCGACCACGGTGCCGAACAGGCCCAGCAGCGGACCGGCGGCGGCGATCGTGCCCAACGCGTTCAGATAGCGCTCCATGTCGTGCACCTGGTGGCGGCCGACATCCTCGACCCGCTCGCGGATCTCCTCGCGCGGCCGGTTGCGCACATCCAGCGCGGCGGCCAGCAGCGCGCCCAGCGGCGCGGTGCGGCGCAGCGATTCGATGTGCGCGGGATCCAACCGGCCCCGGGCCGCCCAGGCGCGGACCTCGTCGCCCAGGCCCTGCGGCAGCACCGCCTTGCGGCGCAGCGCCCAGCAGCGCTCGACGATGATCGCCAGGCCCACCGCCGACATCAGCAACAGCGGAATCATCGGCCAACCGCCGGCCTTGACCAGTTCCAGCACGCGCGTTCCCCCGGCCCCGGCCGGGCCGCCTTCGAAAACAGGGCGCTAGGATAGCCGCAGCGGCCCGCAGACGCATGAGGTCGCGTGAAGAGTGGACGCCCCACACCGCTGCGGCCACGCGGTGCCCGGCCACCCGCGCAGGCCGGTTTCACACGCGACTCGCAAGCGACGAAGTATCCGCGCCCGTCGCGGTCAGTCCGGCGCCCCTGAGGCCGCCGCCACCCGGCGCCGCGCGGCATCCCAGATCCTCGGATGGGTCTCCCGCCGCCCGGTCACCTGCACGCCCTCGTTCCCCAACCGCACCCGCACCGCGCCGCCGGCCGCGGTGCCGTGCACCCGCGCGCCGGCGCCTTCCCAGCGCACCACCACGGCCGGCTGCGGATGCTGGAACCGGTTGCCGTACCCGGCCGACACCAGCGCATGCGCGGCCCCCGTGGCCGCGACGAAGACCGGGTCCGACGACGACCCGCTGCCGTGGTGCGCCGCGACCACCACCTCGGCCCGCACGCCCTGCGGATGCGCGCGCGCCAGCTCCCGCTCGACCACAGCCCCGATGTCCCCGGTCAGCAACGCGGCGCCATGCGCCCCCGCGACGCGCAGCACGCAGCTGGCGTCGTTGCGGAAATCCGGAAAATGCGCCGCCGGATGCAGGAACTCGAACGCGACGCCATCGATCTGCCAGGCATCGCCGGCCAGACACGGCAAGGCGCCCTCGAGCCCCGCATGCTCCGGCGCGAACACCGGCACACCGGGAAACCGCCGCTGCAGCGCCGGGAAACCGCCGGCGTGGTCGAGATCGGCGTGGCTGACCACCATCGCGTCCAGCCGCCGCACGCCCAGCGCGTGCAGCGCCGGCACCACCACCCGCTCGCCCGCGTCGTAGCCGTCGGGCACGGCCGGCCCCATGTCGTACAGCACCGCATGCGTCCGGGTGCGCACGAGCACCGACAGGCCCTGCCCCACGTCCAGCATCACCAGTTCCGCCTCGCCCTCACCGGGCAACTGCCGGTCCGGCCACAGCAGCGGCAACCACAGCAGCAGGGCCAACGGCTTGCCGGGCAGCCCGCGCGGCAGCAGACACCAGACCGCCGCCGTCACCGCCAGCGGCAGCGCGAACCACCGCGATTCCGGCAACCACCACAAGGCCAGCGGGCTGTCGGCCAGGCGCCCGAACAGCGACCAGCTCAGGTCGAAACACCACGCCGCCAGACGCCAGGCCGGATCGCCCCATCCCGTGTGCGCCGCCTCCAGGCCGGTGCCGATCAGCGCCAGCGGCACCACCACCAGGCTCCACCACGGGATCGCGACCAGGTTCGCCAACGGCCCGGCCAGCGACGCCTGCCCGAACAGCACCACCGTCAGCGGCAGCAGCCCCAACGTCGCCACCCACTGCGCACGCAGAAACCCGCCGACCAGGCCGACCTCGCGCGCGTCCGGCAGGCACCACACCAGCCAGGCCACACCGGCGAAACTCAGCCAGAACCCCGCCGTGAGCAGCGACAGCGGATCCACCAGCACCACCGCGATCGCGGCCAGCCCGAGCGCGCCGCCCACGTCCAGCGGACGCCGCCCCAGGCGTGCCGCCATCGCCACGCCGATCATCAACACCGTGCGCACCGTCGGCAGTTCCCACCCCGCCACCGCGGCGTAGAACAGCGCCCCGGCGAACGCCACCACCGCCGCCGCCTGCGGCCGCGGCAGCCAGCGCCCGAGCGGCGGCCACAGCCGCCAGACGCCTGCGGCCAGCAACGCGAAAAAACCCGCCACCAGCCCGACATGAAAGCCGGAGATCGCGATCAGGTGCGTCAGCCCGGTGGCGCGCAGCGCCTCCCAGTCGCGCTCGTCCAGCCCGCGCGTATCGCCCAGCGCCAACGCCCGCACATAACGCGACGACGCCCCGGGCACCATCGCCTCGATGCGCCCCGCCACCCGCGCGCGCCACGCATCGATGCCGCGACCGTCGGCCGTTCGCACAAAGGCCTCCCCGTCGCGGACATAGCCGATCGCCGAGAGCCGCCCCGCGAACGCGGACTTCTCGCCATCGAACCAGCCCGGATTGCGCAGCCCACGCGGCGCCCGCACCCGCGCAGTGAACGTCCAGCGCGTCCCGGCCTCGATCGCATGCCGCTCGGACGCCTCGCCGCCCCAGCCGTCGTACCACGCCAGCCGCAGCAACCGGCCGCGCAGCGGCTCAGGCACGGCGGCGTCGCGGTCGACCCGGAACAGGAACCGGCTCCGCGCGTCCTCATGATCGGGCAGCCCCACTACGCGGCCGGACAGCGGCACGTCGGTGCGCTCCAGGGCGAGCGGCAGTTGCAACGCCAGCACCAGCGTCGCATGCAGCCCCGCCACCGCCATGCCGACCAACCCGGCACCCACCACCCGGACGAGACCGCCCCGCCACCCCAGCAGCAGGCCGAGCGCGAGGCATGCCACCCACACCGGCCACGGCGGCAAGCCCGGTAACAGCAGCGTCGCCATCGCCCCCGCCACCAGCGCCGCGGCGACCGCGATGCCCAGCGGCGCCACCTCGATCCGTGTCCGCCGGGAACTCACGGCACGGCGTCCAGAGGACTCACGACCCCACGCCCGCCGCGATTCAATACATGGGTGTAGATCTGCGTCGTCGCGACATCCTGATGGCCGAGCAACTCCTGGATCGTGCGCAGGTCGTAGCCCGCTTCCAGCAGGTGCGTAGCGAACGAATGCCGCAAGGTGTGGCAGGTCGCCGGCTTAACCACCCCGGCCCGCACGCGCGCCGCACGCACCGCCCGCTGCACCACCGCTTCGTCGAGATGATGACGGCGAACGGCACCATCGCGTGGATCGCGAGAACGACGCCGGGCCGGAAACACGTACTGCCACCCTCGTTCCGTTGCCGCGCCGGGATACTTGCGCGCCAACGCCGCGGGCAACCAGACCGCGCCGAAGCCGGCCTCCAGATCCAACGCGTGCAGTCCGGCTGCATGGGCGATGGCATCCTGCAGCGGCACGGTCAGGCGCCCCGGCAACGGCACGCGCCGGTCCTTCCCGCCCTTCCCCTCCCGCACCAGAATCTCGTGCGCGGCAAAGTCCACATCCTTCACCCGCACGCGCATCGCCTCCATCACCCGCATGCCGGTGCCGTACATCAGCGCCGCCGCCAGCCAGGTGCGTCCGTCCATCATCGCCAGCACCCGGGCGACCTCGTCGCGCGTCAGCACCACTGGCAGCCGCCGCGGCCGTTTCGCGCGCACGACCTCGGCCATCCACGGCAACTCGACGCCCAGCACCTCGCGATACAGAAACAACAGCGCCGCCAGCGCCTGGTTCTGCGTACCGGCGGCGACCCGTCCCTCGACCGCCAGACGGGTGAGAAATACCGCGACCTCGGCCTCACCCATTTCGCGCGGGTGCCGTTTGCCGTTGGCCAGAATGAAGCGGCGGATCCAGCCGACGTACGCCCGCTCCGTCCGCAGGCTGTAATGCCTGACCCGCAGTCGCGCCCGCACCTCGTCCAGCAACCGCGGTGCACGGGCTCTGCCTTGGATAGAAGCCGTTACCGCCCCATCGTCGCCTGATAACACGTCGCGCCTCCATGCGCCTGATAACGCATGCAGCCTGCGGGCGACCAACCGCCCTGCGCCAGCCGGCAACCCACTGATTCGGTGTAGGAATTTCCCTATAGCGCGAGCACCGGGACACCGGCATACTCCGGCTCAACACCCCATTTTTGGGGGCTAATAGTAGTTAGATCTTCTGGGAGAATTCATGGCGAGTTCTGAAAACCATGGTGCTAAAGGGCGGCTTGATCTTCAGCGCCACTGGACTGAAACAAGTAGCACTCACGTTGAGACGTTCAATGACATCTGGCTTGAACCGGGGAGCGATGGAAAGAGCGTTGTTCTTGTACACGCCCACGGACAAAAGAACTTCATCAAGAGCTCGGACACGGACTATCGTGAGGACAGGTTCTCCCTGTCGGCTGAGAAGCTAAGCTCGCTTATTCAGCAGCACGGCAAGAAGATCTAACAATTCATTCAAGCCGAACCCGCTTCGCGGGTCGGCTTAATTCAGGCGTTAGCACTCAAGAATGGGGTTCACGGCATTCAAAAGAGAGCGGCGGGTAAGGCGGGTGCTTCGCTCCCTCGCCGGGCAGCGCGTTGTCGCTGTTCTTCAACCAGGAAGCGTGTGGCTCATCGAGAATGCACCAGAGCTCCCCGGCAAAGAGGAGGCGATCACCACTTGCCTTATGCGCGGCTGGGTTGAGGTGCTTCAGGACGCAGTGCCAAAAGGCCAGTTGGGCCCGGACGGTCTGCCAGATCGCAACGATCCGTTCAAAGGACACGGCACCATCTATCGCATCACGGACTCTGGGTGGGCTGTGATCAATCGCACCCATACTTGGGTCATGGCTACATTCGCAGTGTCTTTGCTTGCACTTGTAGCAGTTGTTCTGCAAATGTGGCAGCAATGAGTGCTAACAATTCATTCAAGCCGAACCCGCTTCGCGGGTCGGCTTAATTCAAGCGTTAGGCTGTGAAGAAATATCGGGCAACCATAGACGAGCAAGTGATAGAGGCATGGGCCGCCAAGACCGCGCGCTTCAATCGAAGCTATGGTCGCGCTCAGGTGATTCTTTTCATCGCGCTCCTAGGAGCCGTTGTTTGCCTGCTTTATGCGCCCTCTTCTTTGCTCACAGTACTGGCATTCTTTCTTGGATTCGCCCTGGTTGTCCTACAACTGCATGCAAAAGCAAATCTCTTGTGCCCAAACTGCAATAGGCCTCCGGATGGGCACTTTGCGCGTGGCACCGCCGAAGATTCGGACATGTGCGTTCACTGTTATTACTGGTTGCGTCGGCCTTGGCCCAAGAGTGAGAGTTAGGCCTAACAATTCATTCAAGCCGACACCGCTTCGCGGCGCGGCTTAATTCAGGCGTTAGACATGTTCAGGACACATCTTCGCTGCCCGCACTGCCGTAGCGAAATCTCGCTTGAAGAGGCGAGATCTACTATTCCTGCTATCCCTTTACCGGGGCAAAGCACCACACTCAAGAAGGTTTCTCTGGTGTATACCGTTTGCCCGAAGTGCAGGCGTGACTTCCAGGTCAAAGGAGAGCGACTAGCAGCCTTCGTCATTCTTGTTGTTGTGTTCCTGCTCCTTGGAGTCAGCTTCTTTGTAGATTCTTTGATTCCGCTCGCACTTGCCGCAGCCACATTGATCTTCCAGAAAAAGATCATGCAGACTCTTATCCGGGCAGCACATGCCTAACAATTCATTCAAGCCGACGCCGCTTCGCGGCGCGGCTTAATTCAGGCGTTAGGCCGCAGAACCATGTCCGATCAACTTCGCCATCTCAACCGCGCCCACTTGGACGGCCAGTCTAAGTACACCTACTTTCTTCTTGCGGCCACAGGTGCGGCACTTGGCTACGCGCTACAGAAAATTGACGGTTCCACTTTCCACTGGACAGTATATTTCGGCCTTACGGCGGTGGGCTGTTGGCTATTTAGCTTCCTGCTCGGTTGCATGCATCTCACAAGCATACAGTCCGCTATTGGAAAGAACTTTGAGTACGTGCAGTTTCGGGAAGGATCGCATCCTATTCAACGAATGCAGCCTCAAGTTACTGCAATGGCCTGCGAAGCGCTTCTCGAGGGAATGCATCGCGCAAACAGCCGGGCTCATAGAGCATACCAATGGCAATTTAGGTTTCTCGCTTTAGGGGTTCTCTCATTTGTCGCGTGGCGCGTATTGGTTCTTCTTGGGCATGGCGCGTCAGCGGCCTAACAATTCATTCAAGCCGACGCCGCTTCGCGGCGCGGCTTAATTCAGGCGTTAGGCTTGCAGAGAAACAACGATGCGACTGCCAGTTCAAATAGCCCTTGTTGCTGCTTTATCGCTTACTGCCGGCTGCTCCGACGTCGATAAAGACTATTTTCCTTACAAAATGACAGGGTTAGATTCGTGGCTTCACGATCCTGCTACTGGCGAAGATTATTTGACAGGGTTTACCGCTGCCAGCTATAGGGACCGACAGAGCGCCCTCAACTCATGCGCCGCTCAAGCAGCTACAGCTGCGGCTGCACGGCGACTTGATGATTGGGGCTATATTTGCTGCACAGTAACGGAGAAGTCTCAATGTGCAACAAAGGTTCGCTAGTCATAGGCAGCAAGCCTAACAATTCATTCAAGCCGATGCCGCTTCGCGGCACGGCTTAATTCAGGCGTTAGCTGCCTCAGGGGGATTCATGCCAGCTTTTGCAGTCGGGGATAGGGTCTATGTGCCATGCCTACTTGTGCCAGAGCTTGAAAATCAGGATACCGCTCTCTACAAGACAAAAATTTCATCTGTCAACGCGAATTCCGCGACTGTAGAGCTGCCAGGCGGCGCTGTTTCAAAGGCCATTGGAGTAAGCCGACTTCACTCAGACGTTGGTATTCTCATCATCAACATCGGCGACTTCGTAAGCGAGTCTGCGCTACTTGATCCACTATCAAAATCGGTCTTGCAGTTCTGTCGCCTGCTCGTTCCGGACGATCAGGTTGCTGCCGTAAAAGTCCGCAGCGTTGCTGAGCTGAAAGCCTACTGGAGTAAGAACCACAAAGCTTACACACACATTATCCTTGTCGGACATGGAGACAAGGACGGGCTCGGCTTTGGCGTGGATGGTGACGTTGATCTTCCAGCTCTAGATGACACCTTCAAAGACCGTGGCGCAAAGTCAAAATCATTCATATCTTTATGTTGCAAAACAGGTCGCGCAGACTTCGGAAAAAAATTCTCCCAATTCACAATATGTAAAAGTTTGGCGGCGCCATTTCATTCGGTGCATGGTGCGACAGCTTCGCAATTTTGCCAAACCATGCTCACTTGGATGCTGCTTGAGGGAAGAACCACAAAAGTTGCATTCAAGAGCGCACGTGAATCGGTTACCGGCGCTGTCAGTTTTCGCCTCTGGCAAAACGGAACGCTGTCGGCAGGCAGCTAACAATTGATTCAAGCCGACGCCGCTTCGCGGCGCGGCTTAATTCTGGCGTAAGGCGGCAGGCATCTTTTTCGGTGTGGTCATGCGATTGCTTTGGGCACATTGGCTGACGGACACTTGGTTGGGGCTCGATCGGAGAGATCAATTGGCAAGCGCTGCATCGGACGCACTACGTGACATTCAATTGGCTGGCTTGCCAGTAAGGTCGGCGACTTGCTTTGGGCATCGCTGGCCTAACAACTCAATCAAGCCTAACTGGCTTCGCCAGTCGGCTTATTTCGGGCGTTATGCCTCATGAGCAATGACCCGACAGCCAAAGTTCTGTTTCGCGTCCCGGATGATGAGGGCGAAGCGACGGTTGAGACTCTTTGGGCTGTTCCGCTCGGCGGTGACCGATACACGTTGGACAACTCGCCCTTTTATGCTTACGGCGTCTCTTGGCGGGATACAGTCTTTGCGCCCGTTGACCCGCAAGAGGGCTTGCCCACATTCCAGTCGGTTGTTTCAAAGTCTGGCAATCGCACCGTGCGGGTCATCTTTGACCCGCCTGTTGCTCCCGGCAATCACTCAGATCAAGTACTCCAAGGTCTGGTAGCGCTCGGCTGCAGCTATGAGGGCGCCAATCCTAAGTATCTATCGGTCAACATACCGCCCGACGTCGAGTTACAAGAGGTGCGCTCATACCTTGTCCAGCAAGACGCGCAGTGGGAGCATGCAGATCCAACTTATGTGTCGCTATTCCCGGATGAGGTATAACCACTCGTCCAAACCGACGCCGCTTCGCGGCGCGGCTTAACTCAAGCGTTGGGTCGGAGGAGATTATTCATGAGTGACTGGGACGCCACGCTTCAAGACCATCAGGCTGTCGAAGCGGCAGGCTTACATCGAACCTACAAATTAGCTGCATCGACCACCCTTGCTTCTTTGCGCTACCTCCAGCATCTCGGCGCTGAGCTTGAGAAGCCTGTGGATGAGATCACTCGCGAAGAGATTATCGCCGCCTTCAAAGCAGAGGATGTGCGGTTCCGTGGGCCAGCGGCCTAACAATTCATTCAAGCCGATACCGCTTCGCGGCATAGCTTAATTCAAGCGTTAGACATGCCAAGAAAAACTCCTGCGTTGCGAGCTTTGGAAAAGAACATCCTGAAGTTTAGAGCGCTTCAGATTGTCCTGCTGCTGCACCACGTCGAAGCACTTAAATCCTATGTGTTTGGTTCGATTGAGGTGACGGAAAGCATCTTTACAAAGAGCAAGCTTGATTCGCCGCGCCATCAACCCGCGAGTAAGCGAGGTTGGAAAAAGCTGGTGGAGATCGGAATACTCACAGTCGATGAAAGTAATGACATACAAAGTATCATTAGCATCCGGAACGATATAGGGCATCGCGCCCATAACCTCTTCTGTGACATATCTGGCCCGGAGTTCGTACTTGATTCGGACCCTGCGTATGACTATCGCGCACTGCAAAGGCTCAGCGCTTACCGGACCAAGATTGAGTCTGGTATGCGCACGCATTTCGTACAGGAAATCGGCTTTAGAGAGCTGTCCTTTGAACAGGCAGAACTAACACTGCTAGAGGAGTTGCGGCGTCTAGACCGCCGCATTAACAGGCAAATGGAGGCACGCCGCCGACAGATCACGGAGGGCATGCCTAACAACTCATTCAAGCCGACGCCGCTTCGCGGCGCGGCTTAATTCAAGCGTTAGGCCGCACGCCAAATGGATCAGTTAATTCAACTCCTTAGTGCGAACAACGGCGCAGCAGCGGCGGCAGGCGCGATCGCCAGTGCGGTCGCCGCAGCTCTAGCCGCACTGGTTTCTGCCATCTCTGTAGCCATATCAATCTGGGCGGTAATAACCCAAAGAAAACACAATCGCCTCTCAGTGCGGCCCTTGGCGGAAGTTACCGTAGCCGATTACGAGGATTGCTTACGCGTAAAGCTAAGAAACCACGGCGTCGGACCAATGCTAGTCAAGTCGCTTGACGTTACCCATGCAGTAACTACGAAGCAGAGTATCCTGGAGTGGATGCCAGATCTTCCAGGCGGGATATGCTGGAGAAACTTTGCCGGTGCTATTGGCGGAAGGTCATTGGCGCCGGGCGGGGAGATTGTGCTTCTCGAGCTCTGTGGGGACGAGGGGGATCATAGTTTTGCTTCCGCCAGAGACATCATTCGTAGTTCGCTAGCGCCTCTCTCGCTGACGGTGTCTTACACTGATATCTACGATAGAGACATGCCATCTTATGTAAAAGCATTGTCATGGTTCGGTCGCGCAAGTGCGGCCTAACAATTCATTCAAGCCGATGCCGCTTCACGGCACGGCTTAACTCAGCAACTGTCTTGCGCTCCGCCTGTTCAGGCCGCTATCGACGATCCTCCTGCGACGCGCAGTTCGTCCCGTCGCCTGGCATTGACGATCGTCAGTAGCTTCCGCATGCAGGCAATCAGCGCGACCTTTCCGAGTTTTCCGCGCGCTCTGAGTTGCTGGTAGTGCGCACGTATCGTCGGATCCCAGCGCACGGCCGAAAGCGTCGCCATGTAGAGCGCGACGCGGACGGGCGCACGCCCGCCGCGGATGCGGCGTTTGCCGTGCATCTGGCCGCTGTCGCGATTCATCGGTGCGACGCCGACCAGCTTGGCGATCTGGTGCCGCGTGAGCGTGCCGAGTTCGGGCAACAGCGCGAGACTCGTGGCCTGGAAGATCGGCCCCATGCCTTTCGACGACTGCAGTGCTGGCGTCGCGTGCACCTTGAGCAGCGCGCGCATCTCGCGATCGATGGCCGCGAGTTCACGGGTAAGCGCCGCGACCGTACGAGTGATCAGCTTGCGCACCGCAGGCGACGCCAACGCACTCTGCTGCTTCTGCGCCTGCAGCGTGGTCACCACCTGGCCGCGTCGGCGCAGCCAATCCCGCAGCTCGCGCTGCCAGACCGCAGGTGCTTCGTAGCGACGCAAACGATCCGCGAACAGACGCGCGAACAGGCACAAGAGCCGTGCGTCGATCGCGTCCGTCTTCGCCAGCTCGCCGGTCGCACGTGCGAAGTCGCGTGACTGCCGCGGATTGATGCGCGAGATCCAGACGCCGGCGTCGGCACAGGCTTCGAGCAATGCGTCCTCGTAACCGCCGGTCGCCTCGACGGCGATGCGCGCATCACCCACCTCTGCCAAGCGGCGAACCAACCTGCGGATGCCCACGGCGTTATTGGCGAACCGGGCCACGCCGGCCACGCCCTCGATGGCGACATCCAGCGCCGCCTTGCCCACGTCGATGCCTACTGCCGTCATCCCGATTCTCCGCTAGAGTTGGACGGTCGAGAGCATCGCGCCCGGGCCCACGCTTATCGGTACGAGGTTCGCCTCGTGCAACTGTCCGGGCGCAGGGCGCGAGATCCGGCGTGTGGCCCCTGCTGAGTTACGGTGCTGCTACACCGGGGCGTTATCGGGCGCACACGCCGGGCTCTCGGCACCTACAGTAGGGAAACTGGAAGACATGAGGCGTTAGGCATCACAAGGAATAGCTCATGGAACTTATAGATCTACTTAAGGCGTCGCAGAGCGGAGTTTGTGCTTATAAGGAAGGGGATAAGGACTTTAACGACGTAATCCGAATTCTTGACAGTGAAGGAAATGGGCTGTTCAAGAACCCAATCAGAACAATCACCACTGAAAGGGACGGAGAGCTTGGCCGTTGCACAGCAGTCGAGCTAAAAGGCGGTCTCAACACCTTCGGTTTAATGGCACTTGAGAAGCTAACAGGTGATGCCTAACAATTCATTCAAGCCGACGCCGCTTCGCGGCGCGGTTTAACTCAGCAACTGTCTTGCGCTCCGCCTGTTCAGACCGCTATCGACGATCCTGCCGCGACGCGCAGTTCGTCCCGTCGCCTGGCATTGACGATCGTCAGTAGCCTCCGCATGCAGGCAACCAACGCGACCTTTCCGAGTTTTCCGCGCGCCCTGAGTTGCTGCTAGTGCGAACGCATCGTCGGATCCCGCCGCGCCGCCAGATTGGTGTCATGGCGTTGCGCATGCGGCTGGCGTACGGGTTGCATGCCGAGGCGCTGACGGACGTGCTTGCGAGCGGCGATGAAGCGCCCGCGGCGTCTTCGATATGAGAGCGCAATGAGCGTGCGAGGAATTACCGAGCGACGGTGATCGGTGATGGTGCGGATGCGACGCACACCATGCGACCCTCATTGCGTCGGCCTGTACGACCGAAGGGGGGTTCCGGAAGCGAGGTCTTCCGCCTGACCCGCATCTCAGAAAAGTCCTACACGTCGTCGTCCTAAACGTGCCGTTTCCGTGCTTGACGCTCCCGCGCACTCCGTAGCAGACTCGATCCCAAGGAGCGTAGAAACTCCTCTAAGAGCGGTCCCCACCTCCGTCAAACCGGTGGGTTTTTTGTGCCCGTGTACCTGCGGGCATGAACCGACGCGATGTCTGCGTCGGGAGGGCGGCTAATACAACACCCCTCGGGGAAATACGCCCGCCGACTCTTAGCGGTTTCTAACCTCCCGACTTCCCGTCCACACTCGTGGACGGGCACTTCATGGAATGAGGGAGACGACGATGTCGAAGTTCGAGACGGAAGATCGCGGTACGCAGGGTTACTTCCTGCCGGAGGAGAGCCGTGCCCATTTGCACACGCTGCAGCAGCACCTCGCGTCACTGTCGCGCCTGTCGCCGCCGCGTGTGGACGACGAGGCGAACGGCCCGGAGATCGAGGCGCTGACGCTTGCCGGTCGCATGAAGCGGCTCGCCGAGCAGGCGCAGGAGGTGCTGGACGCGATGGTCGGGCCGGTGCGGTTGCAGGCGGACGGGCGAGCGGTGGTGGTCGAGACGGCGAGCGGCCCTGGTGACGATCCAGATGGGGACGCGCTCACCCGGCACGCCGAATCCGAGGCTGCCCAGGCCGACGACTTCAGGTTCGGCATGACGATGGATCAGCTGGACGAAGCCAACCGGCTGCTCGATCTGCTGGGGGCGCAAGGGGATCTGCTGATGGCCAGTGGCGGCGGCGATCTCGCGGACGGCACCGTCGTCGTGATCGGCGCGGCGATCTTCGACGGCGCGGACGCCATGAAGGACATGATCCATGAGATCGAATCGCAGCGGCTCGCAGCGAAGGCAGGCACCGGCAAGCGGGTACGGGAGGTGCCGGCCGGGTACGACCTCAACGCTGTGGCCTCGCCTGTGCAGCGGGAGCGGGTGCGGGCCGTCGTGGAACCTGGCGCGGCAAGCGTGCATTGAGCCCGGCGTCAGGCGCAGCGCGGCACGGTCGCGTTGCGCCTGCGCCTCAACTTGCGCCGTTGAGGCCGGCCGCC
>NZ_KQ759763.1:2185110-2216940 GCF_001482195.1 Luteimonas abyssi
CGACGCGATGTCTGCGTCGGGAGGGCGGCTAATACAACACCCCTCGGGGAAATACGCCCGCCGACTCTTAGCGGTTTCTAACCTCCCGACTTCCCGTCCACACTCGTGGACGGGCACTTCATGGAATGAGGGAGACGACGATGTCGAAGTTCGAGACGGAAGATCGCGGTACGCAGGGTTACTTCCTGCCGGAGGAGAGCCGTGCCCATTTGCACACGCTGCAGCAGCACCTCGCGTCACTGTCGCGCCTGTCGCCGCCGCGTGTGGACGACGAGGCGAACGGCCCGGAGATCGAGGCGCTGACGCTTGCCGGTCGCATGAAGCGGCTCGCCGAGCAGGCGCAGGAGGTGCTGGACGCGATGGTCGGGCCGGTGCGGTTGCAGGCGGACGGGCGAGCGGTGGTGGTCGAGACGGCGAGCGGCCCTGGTGACGATCCAGATGGGGACGCGCTCACCCGGCACGCCGAATCCGAGGCTGCCCAGGCCGACGACTTCAGGTTCGGCATGACGATGGATCAGCTGGACGAAGCCAACCGGCTGCTCGATCTGCTGGGGGCGCAAGGGGATCTGCTGATGGCCAGTGGCGGCGGCGATCTCGCGGACGGCACCGTCGTCGTGATCGGCGCGGCGATCTTCGACGGCGCGGACGCCATGAAGGACATGATCCATGAGATCGAATCGCAGCGGCTCGCAGCGAAGGCAGGCACCGGCAAGCGGGTACGGGAGGTGCCGGCCGGGTACGACCTCAACGCTGTGGCCTCGCCTGTGCAGCGGGAGCGGGTGCGGGCCGTCGTGGAACCTGGCGCGGCAAGCGTGCATTGAGCCCGGCGTCAGGCGCAGCGCGGCACGGTCGCGTTGCGCCTGCGCCTCAACTTGCGCCGTTGAGGCCGGCCGCCGACAACCTCGGTCCACACCACGTAAGCGATGCTGGCGCCCGCCACCATCTTCGGGAAGCCAAGATAAGTGAACCTGACCCCGTTACCCACCCCGTTACCCGAAGCCAACGCCGCCTCGCGACGCGGTTCAATTCAAGTACCAGGCCGTCATGACAGCAACGACCCTATCGGAGCAGGACGCAACGCACCTCCTCGCGCGCTACCCGGAGCTTCCGGCTGATTACGTTTCCCATCTCGTCCACCATGGCTGGGGCGACACGCCGGGCGGGCGGATGCTGTACAGCGGACCGGTGGCGCCGGAGGATATTTACGGCGCTCCTGTAGGTCCGCCCGGCTTGCTGGTGCTCGGCGATGATCGGGCGGGCTACTGCTTCGCCTATGATCCAGTGTCCGGTACGTACGGCGAGCTCGATCCCGAGGGTCGCTGGTCCCCAGCGTCATCTGGCGCGGGCTTCGGCACCTTCGTCGAGACCTGAGCCGCGTTCGCGCCGGGGCGGCGTCACCCGGGCGCCCCCCTCACCCGTCGGAGCACCCCAATGAGACACCTCGTCACCTTGCTTCTCTTCGTCGCTGCCATCGCTGCCTACATCGCGGGCAGCATGCCGGGAGCTTTGGCGCTCGTCGCGGTGGGCGTCGTCCTGGAGGCGATCGCATGGCTTCGGATCTTTCGTGGCAGAAAGCGAACGCCCGCCTCGGCTCGCTAGTCTCGCGTAGCGCCAGGACCTGGCGGCTCCCCTTCCTGGCCGCGCGACGCGCGAGGCGTGCCGGCGCCCGCCTCGATGCGCCGGCCACTCCTTCGATCTCGATCCGATGCCGCATCACGACGCGGCTGGCAGCAGGTACGGCGAAAGCACGCATGAAGCTTCAACCCATCCAGCGTTCCGACCAGACCATCATGGCGTGCATCGCCGGCATCACGGACGCCCGGGATTCGATGGAACTGGCTTACGCCTGCAGTGATGCGGATACCGACTTGCTTCTCATACATGCCGGGGCGCTGCCCCCGGCGTTCTTTCAACTCCGCACCGGATTCGCAGGGGAGTTCGTGCAGAGGCTCGTCGATACCCGCCTGCGTGTGGCGGCTGTCTTCGACCCGGATGACGCCTATCCGGAAAGATTCCACGAGTTCCTGCGGGAAGCGCGTCGCCACCCGCAGTTCCGCGCCTTCGATCGCTCGCCGGATGCCTTGGCCTGGCTGATTGACCCATGAGTGAAGTCGGACGCCGCTTGATGTGTGGGATGGAGGTTTGGGGGCGTCCGTCGGTTTCATGTCACGGATCACCCGCCAGCCTCGTCAACATTCTTCAGCACGACTAGCCGTACGCGCTCGACGATTCACGGGGTCCGGTCGCGCGCCACGGCACGGCCGGCCCGGTCACCAGGCCCCCAGGAGAGACGGTGAGCGAACACTTCAAGCACATCTACGGACACCACGCGGAAACGTACGATGTCCTGGTGAGTCGGGAGGACCATCAAGGCAACATCCTCCCGGCACTCGAGCGCATCGTCCCGCTGTCGGGCAGCAAGGTGATCGAACTGGGGGCTGGCAGCGGCCGCCTCACCAGGTTGATCGCCCCGCATGTCGCGAGTGTCGATGCCTTCGATGCATCCGCGCACATGCTGGATGAGGCGACATCCAGACTCTCCGACTTGGCGATCTCGAACGTCACCCTGGCCCCGGCCGCGAACAGGGCCTTGCCGGCGCCTGATGGCGAGGCCGATATCGCCATCGCGGGATGGACGCTGGGCCACTGTTGCGACTGGTTCCCGGATGCATGGAAAGTCGAAATCGGCTCGGCGCTGGACGAAATGTCACGTGTCCTGCGTCCGGGCGGTACGGCCATCATCCTGGAGACGCTGGGGACGGGGCGCGAGCAGCCGCACCCACCGACCGAACGCCTCGCGCGCTATTACGCATGGCTGGAGAAGGACCATGGGTTTTCCTCCATCTCCATCAGGACCGACTACAGGTTCGAGTCCGCACAGGAAGGCCAGGACCTGTTCCGCTTCTTCTTCGGCGAGGACTTCCTGCAGACCGTCGACGTCTCCGATGCGGTGGTCCCGGAATGCACAGGCATCTGGTGGCGTCGGAAACATGCCTGACGATCGATTCGAGGCGACGCCGCCACGCAGCACGGCGCCAGTCGGGCTGCGATCCAGACGCGACGCAGCTCGGCGGGGGCCGGTCGATCGTTCACGCTGACGCCGTTCAACACTGCAAGCGCCCCCTGCCCGCTCGCCACCAACTCTGCGAGATGCCATGCAACGCCAAGCACTCACCCTGTCCCGGTACATCGTCCATCGCAACGGCGTCCCGGCAGGCGCACGCGGAAGCCTGCGCAACATGCTGCACCGCTCGTTCGGCGCCCCGACGTTCGCGGCCTTCTGGCGGCACTGGAATCCCGTCTTCGGCTATGCGTTGGGCCGGTACATCCATGCCCCGCTGTCGCGGGTCGTGCCCGCGCCGATCGCCCTGGTGGCGACATTCGTCTTCTGTGGCGCCCTGCACGATGCGGTGACGGCCGTCGTGCGCGGCGCACCGGCCTTCCTGTTCACGCCGTGGTTCTTCCTGCTCGGCCTCGGCGTGTTGCTGGGCCGCGCCACCGGCCTGGATCTCGCGGCACAGCCCTGGGCAGTCCGGGCCGCGGCCAACTTCGGGTACGTGGTCGCCTGCCTGGCGATCACGCTCGGGGTCGGGAGGTTGGTTGCATAGGATCACGCGAAATGTTCGCGTCGCCCGTGCGGACGTGGGTGGCGTGCATGTCGACCGCTCGCTGGCTTCCGCGAACGTATCGGGTAACCGGTCGCCAGCCTGCGTTTTTGTGCTCGGCGCCTCCCGGCGGCATCATGGGCGCCCCCGCATCCGTCACATCCCCCATGCGCTTGTTGCTGCTCCCGCTCCTGCTCCTGCTGTCCGCCTGCGCGACTACGGCAAAACCGGGCTCGGACACCGTATTCATCGTGGTGCGTCACGCCGAGAAGGCGGAGACGCCGGCGAACGATCCGCCACTGTCGGCCGCGGGCCGGGCCCGCGCGGACGCACTGGCGGCGGCGTTGGTCGATGCGCCGCTGCGCGCGGTGTACGCCCCCCCCACCCGCCGTACGCGCGAAACGGTGGCGCCGGTGGCTCGCGCCAAGGACCTGGACGTGCGCGACTACGATGCCGCACGCCCGCCGGCCGACACCGCCACCGTGCTGCACATCCGCCATGCCGGCCAGCAGGTGCTGGTGGTCGGGCACAGCAATACGGTGCCGGCACTGGTGTCCACGCTGTGCGCCTGCCCGGTGCTGCCGCTCGACGAGGACGACTACGGCGATCTCTACGAGGTGCGGATCCGCGCCAGCGGCGAGGTGCGCCTGACCACGCGGACGTTCTGAGGATGACCGGGCCGGCGACGCCTGCGACGGCCTTCGGCGGCTGGGACGGCAGCGTCGCCGCGGCTCGCGCGCTGCAGACCGAGTTGGCCGAGCGCGTTCGCCTGACCGATGCCCTGCCGCATCCGCTGCGCGTGCTGGGCGGGTTCGACGTCGGGTTCGAGGACGAGGGCGCGACCACCCGCGCCGCCGCCGTCCTGCTGGATGCGCAGACACTGGCACCACTGGCGAGCGTGGTCGCGCGACTGCCGACCACCATGCCGTATGTCCCCGGCCTGCTGAGTTTCCGCGAGCTGCCGGCGTTGCTGGCGGCACTGGCACAACTGCCGCAGGCGCCCGACCTGGTGTTCGTCGACGGCCAGGGCATCGCACACCCGCGGCGGCTGGGCATCGCCGCCCACTTCGGCGTGGCGACCGACCTGCCGACGATCGGCGTGGCGAAGAAGATCCTGGCGGGCCATGGCGAGCCGCCCGGCCCCGCACCCGGCGATCGCTCGCCATTGGTCCACCGGGGCGAAACCGTCGGCGCGCTGTTGCGCAGCAAGGCGCGCTGCAATCCACTGGTGATCTCGCCCGGGCACCGGGTCTCGCTGGAGACCACGGTCGCGCTGACCGAGCGCTGCCTGCGCGGCTACCGGCTTCCGGAACCGACCCGGCTGGCCGACCGCCTCGCGTCGCGCCGCGACGAGACGCACTGACCGTGGCGGGGCGCAACCGGCCACGCCGACCGGACGCGACGCAGGACACGACCCCGGACGCGGGGGAGACGCGCCTGACCGGCCTGCCGCCGGTGGCCACGCCCGAGGCCCGCGTGCTGGTGCTCGGCAGCATGCCCGGCGCCGCGTCGCTGGCGGCACAGGCCTACTACGCGCATCCGCGCAATGCCTTCTGGCCGATCATGGGGGCGCTGGCCGGCGCCGATCCTTCGCTGCCCTACGCCGAACGCCTGGCGCGTCTGCGCGCCGCCGGCATCGCGCTGTGGGACGTGCTGGCGCACTGCGTGCGTCCCGGCAGCCTGGATGCCGACATCGCCGCGGACAGCATGGTGCCCAACGACTTCGCGCGCTTCTTCGCCGCGCATCCCCGGGTCCGCCTGGTGGCCTTCAACGGTGCCACCGCGGCGCAGGCGTTCGCGCGCCATGCCCGTGCCACGCTGCCGACCGGCGTGGCGTCGGTGCGCCTGCCGTCGACCAGCCCGGCGCACGCCGCACTGCGGCTGGACGACAAGCGTAGCGCCTGGCGAACCGCCATCGCACCATTCCTGGAACGTGGGGTTCCGGCGAGTTAGCGCGGGCGACCGCGGCGATGTGCGAGGCTTGGCCCCTCGCCCCACGCCCGCCGGAGCCCGCTCATGACCCGCATCATCGCCCCCCGCAGCCACGATCTCGGCGACGGCTTCGTCGTGCGGCGTGCCGTGCCGACGATGGAGATGCGCAGCGTCGGCCCGTTCGTCTTCGTCGACCACATGGGGCCGGCGGTGTTCGAGCCCGGCGCCGGCATCGATGTCCGTCCGCATCCGCACATCGGACTGGCCACGGTGACGTTTCTGTGGGACGGCGCGATCCGGCATCGCGACACGCTCGGTTCGCTGCAGGACATCACTCCCGGCGACGTGAACTGGATGACCGCCGGCCGCGGCATCGCGCATTCCGAGCGCACCCCGCCCGACCCGCGCGGCAACGGCCAGACCGTCCACGGCATGCAGCCCTGGGTCGGCCTGCCGCAGCAGCACGAGGAAGTGGCGCCCGAGTTTCATCACCACGCCGCCTCGACCCTGCCGCGGATCGAGCGCGCCGGCACCCTGCTGCGGGTGATCGCCGGCCGCGCCTACGGCGACGAGTCGCCGGTGCGCGCCTTCAGCGAGATCCTCAACGTGGCGATCGATCTCGAAGCCGACGCCGAGACCCGCATCGATGCCGGCCACCGCGAGCGCGCGCTCTACGTGCTGGAAGGCGATGCGCAGGTCGACGGCGCGGATGTGCCCGCGCGGCACCTGATCGTGCTCGACGAAGGCTCGCCGGCGGTGCTGCGTGCGAAGACATCGGTGAAGGCCATGCTGTTCGGTGGTGATCCGCTCGACGGGCGGCGCCACATGTGGTGGAACTTCGTGTCGTCGTCGAAGGAACGCATCGAGCAGGCCAAGGACGACTGGCAGGCCGGCCGCTTCGGCACCATTCCCGGCGACGACGAGGAGTTCATCCCGCTGCCGCAGAAATGACCGGCTGACATTTGTATTGCGACCCGCTCCCGGTCTACTGTCTGTCCCGGGAGGGTTCACGCGCGATGGGGAGTCGCGCCGAGACCATGGAAGAGGGGGAAGACCGCATGAACCGTATCGTCCGCCGGCTGCCGGCCCTGGCTGCCTGCGCCCTGCTGTCCGTCCTGTGCGTGCCGCCGGCGCTGGCGCAACAGGCCGATGAATGCCCGCGCCTGCCCGGCGACGCCGGGCTGAGCTGGACCCAGCGCGGCAACGCGTCGTTCCTGGTATGCCGTGCGATCGATGAGACCGGGCGCGAGGCCTTCGGCCTGTACCTGGCCGAGCGCTCGCCGTTCGAGCCGCGCCGCGGCAATCGCGAAGGCCGCGGCATGCTCGCCGGCCAGGAGGTCCGCTGGTACCGCGGCGAAGTCGCCTCCGAACCCGACACGCTGGTCCGCGAGACCCTCGTGTCGCTGGGCAATGGCCAGTTGATGCACGTCTGGCTGCATGCGCGCGATCCGGCCCAGCTGGCGCGCAACCAGCAGTTGCTCGAATCGCTGCGCTTCGACGAGCCGCGCTTCACCAGCAACTGACCTCCGGCCACGGCTCTACCAGCAACGGGCCCATCGGCGACGGACGCACCATCGGCGGATTCGACGGCCACGCGCCGTCCGCGGTGGCGACCTCGGCGTGGCCGCCACGCCCTGCATGACGCGCGTGGCGCCCGTGAGCGCGGTCGTTCCCGCGCTCACGACAGGACGGCGGTGCCGGTGAGCGCCCGCCGTCGCCTCGTCCGCCGGCCCCGCAGGGCCGGCGAGCGGACTCAGAACCGCCCTTCCTGGAAGTCCACGAACGCCTGCATCAGCTCTTCGCGCGTGTTCATCACGAACGGACCGTGGCGTGCGACGGGCTCGCGCAGGGGCCGGCCCGCGACCACGATGGCGCGCGTGGCGGCATCGCCCGCCCGCAGGCGCAGCACGTCGCCGCCGCCGAGCACGGCCAGATGCTGGGTCTCCACCTCGCGCGCGTCCTCGCCCTCGCCGATCGACAGCCCGCCCTCGTACACGTAGACGAAGGCGTTGTGCCCCTCGGGCAGCGCGTGGGTCCAGTCGCGGCCCGCGTCGAGCACGACATCGAGGTACACCGGATCGGTCGCCGGCTGGGCCACCGGTCCTTCCACCTCGCCGACGCGCCCGGCGATCACCTTCACGCTCACGCCGTCGGCCGGCGTGGCCGTGGGGATGCGCTCGGGCCCGAACTCCTGGTAGCGCGGCGCAGTCATCTTGTCCCGCGCGGGCAGGTTGACCCACAGCTGGAAGCCGCGCATGCGGCCCTCCTCCTGCTCGGGCATCTCCGAATGCACCAGGCCGCTGCCCGCGGTCATCCACTGCACGCCGCCCGGTACGAGCACACCCTCGTTGCCCTTGTTGTCGCGGTGGCGGATGCGGCCGTCGAGCATGTAGGTCACGGTCTCGAAGCCGCGGTGCGGATGCTCGGGGAAGCCGGCGAGATACTCCTCGGGCTTGTCGGTGCCGAATTCGTCGAGCAGCAGGAACGGATCGAGATCGGGCAGCTGCTGGCTGCCGATCACCCGGGTCAGGCGCACGCCGGCGCCATCGGACGCCGGCTGGCCGCGCAGGCGTCCGGCGACGCGGGCGTAGCGGGTGGGATCGAGGGTGCTCATGGTGGGCTCCGTGAATGGACAGGTCATGAGAATGGGGGCGCCGCACCCACCCGGCACGGGCATGCATGGAACGCAGGGTTACGGGGTTGCGTACCCGCACCCGCAGTGCTCATGCCTCCGGGCGCGGCCGCGTGGATCTTCGCCCGGCCCTTCTCCCGCTTGCGGGAGAAGGGCCGGGCGAAGCGCCGGATGAGGGGCTCTTACCCGGTCGCCAGCGCGCCTCCGGCGCCCCGTCCGCCTCTCTGGCATCTCCCCCCGCTCGCAGAAGAAGGGAGCCATCTCTCGAACAAGGTGGCGCACTCCGCCAGATGAGAGGCTCGCGCGAGGTGCCGACGCGCCTTCGGCGCGCCCCCATCCGCCCTTCGGGCACCTTCCCCCGCAAGCGGGAGAAGGGAGCGATGTCGATTCGGGCTAGAACCTGCGGACGTTGCCGCTCGGAGGGCGCCGCCGGCCGAACGGCGGACGGCCCCGCCACTGCTGGATCAGCAGCCAGCCGAACAGCATGCCGCCCAGGTGCGCGAAGTGCGCCACGCCGGACTGCGTGCCGCTGATGCCGAGCAGCAGTTCGATCGCGCCGTAGACGATGACCAGCGTGCGCGCCTTCATCGGGATCGGCGGGATCAGCAGCATCACCCGCTGGTTCGGGAACAGCATGCCGTAGGCCAGCAGCAGGCCGAACACGCCGCCCGAGGCGCCCACGGTCGGATACGCGCCGCCGCCTTGCGCCAGCGACCAGCTCACCACCACCAACTGGCACAGGCCGGCGCCCACGACGCAGACCAGGAAGTAGGTCAGGAACCGCCGCTGGCCCCAGGTGTACTCCAGCTGCGCGCCGAACATGAACAACGCGAGCATGTTGAACAGCAGGTGCGGCAGGTTGCCGTGCAGGAAGCCGTAGGTCAGCAGTTGCCAGGGCATGAAGCCCAGGCCGCCCGCATCGGCTCCGCCCAGCGGCCACAGCATCAACGGCGCCAGCAGGTTGCCGATCGCGGCCTGCGCGAGGAACAGCACACCGTTGAGGATCAACAGGGCCTTGGTGACGGGAGGTGGGTTGTAGAACATCCGCGCTCTCTGATGAGTGGGCTCATGATAACCGGGCACGCACCGGACTCACGCGCTCAAGCTTCCGGCCCCCACAGCCGCGCGTCCAGGGTGGCGGCAGCCGGCTGCCCCCGGACGCGCCCCGCTTCCACGCGGACGCCTTCGGCCCGCAGGCGCGCGGTCTGTTCGCGCCAGCCGCGGCTGCCCGGTGGAAAGGCGATCCGCCCGTCGCTGCGCAACACGCGATGCCACGGCAGACCGGGATCGGGGTTGGTCGCGAGCACGCGCGCCACCAGCCGCGCGCGGCCAGGGAGACCCGCACGCCGCGCGACTTCGCCATAGCCCGCCACCTGCCCGTGCGGAATCGCGCGCACCGCGGCGCGGATGGCAGCGTCGCGTGCCGCCGGATCGTCCAGATGCGTCGCCATGGCGCCCTTCCCCGGTCGCGGATGGGCGGACGGTAACATCCCCGGTCCGGCCGCGTGCGCGCCCCGACGACGACTGTCACGCGCGCTCATCGGCCGCATGCCCTCCGCTCTACCCGCGCACGGGACGCTCGCCGAGCCGGAAACCGGCCGACCCGGACACGGGCGAACGCGGCGCATGCGACTTCAGCCCTCGGCCATGCCCGGGCCGCTCACTTGCTTCGAACCGGACCGGCGTCGAGCAGGACGCCCGACACCCCGGACGCCGGCGATCGTGTCGAGAATCCGCCGCGCTCAGTCCCAGCCCATCGACTGCAGCAGCCGGAACAGGCCGTAGGCGATACCGCCCGACATCGGGATGGTCAGGATCCACGCCCAGACCATCTTGTTGACCACGCTCCACTTGATCGCGTTGAAGCGCTTGGCCGTGCCCACGCCCATGATCGCGGCGGAGATGTTGTGGGTGGTCGACAGCGGGATGCCCAGCGACGAGGCGCCCAGGATCACCGAAGCCGCACTGGTCTCGGCCGCGAAGCCGTGGATCGGGTGCAGCTTGACCAGCTTGTGGCCCAGCGTCTTGATGATGCGCCAGCCGCCGGCGGCGGTGCCGGCCGCCATCACCAGGGCGCAGGTGATCTTGATCCAGGTGTCGATGTCGCCCTCGGCCAGGGCGGCGTCGGACGGGTGCAGGAAGTCGAGAAACCACGGCAGGCTGTCGAGCGTACCCGCCACCTGCGCGCTGATCAGGGTCAGCGAGACGATGCCCATCGTCTTCTGCGCGTCGTTCATGCCGTGGGCGAAGCCCATGCCGGCGGCGCTGACGATCTGCGCCTTGCCGAAGAATCCGTTGACCCAGCGCGGCCGGGCGAGGCGCTTCAGCCAGCCCCCGGCCCCGGCCATCGCCGCGATGCCGGCGAACAGCACGCCCATCATCATGAAGCCGACCGCGAACCCGAGCACCGGTGAACTCACCATCGGCACGATCACCTTCCACAGCACACCCTCGCTGCGCCAGGCGGGGTCGGTCGGCTCGGACCAGATGATCACGCCGAGATCGTTGTACGACGCCGCCAGCGCGGCGCCTATCAGGCCGCCGATCAACGCGTGCGACGACGACGACGGCAGCCCCAGCCACCAGGTGATCAGGTTCCACACGATCCCGCCCAGCAGCGCGCACAGGATCAGCTGCGAACCGACGTCGATCACCCCGGCGTCGATCAGGCCCGACGAGATCGTCTTGGCCACCGCGGTGCCCATCAGCGCGCCGAGCAGGTTCATGAAGGCGGCCATGCCCACCGCCTGCATCGGCGTGAGCACTTTGGTCGCGACCACGGTGGCGATGGAGTTGGCGGTGTCGTGGAAGCCGTTGATGTACTCGAACACCAGCGCGGTGAACACGACGATCAGCACGAGGGTCAGCACGCCGGGCTCCTCCGGACACGGCGCGAGGCGGACGAGGCCGCGCGCGCCAGGGCGATCAGGCGGAAATTCATGGCGGTAACGTCCGGATCAGGAGTTCTTGAGGACGATCTCGAAGGCGACGACGCCGGCCTCGCGGCAGCGGTCGATGGCCTTCTCGAGAATCTCGAAGAACTCCTTGAGCAGGAACATCTGCACGGCATCCAGCCGGCCGGAATAGATGTCCCGGTACAGTTCCAGCATCAGCCGGTCGGCCTCGTTCTCCAGCGCGCGCAACTCGTCGTTGAGCTGCTTCATCGGCTCGAGTTTCATCTTCGGCAACGCGCGGACCATCTTCACCACCACGCCCGAAGCCTGTTCCAGCATGGCCGCGCGCGGAGCGAAATCGATGTGCTCGAGCTGCTGCAGCGCCAGCGCGTAGCGGTCGGCGAACTTCTCGATCTGCTTGGGAATCTTGTACAGCGCCGAGCCCAGCGCCTCGATGTCCTCGCGCTCGATCGGCGTGATGAAGCTGTCCACCAGTTCCTGGCTGATCTGGTTGGACACCTCGCGTTCGCGCAGGCGGGCCAGCTTGAAGGCGTCCAGCGCCGGCTGGCGGTCGCTTTCGCGCAGCATCCGGTGCAGGGCGCTGGCGGAATCGTGGGCGGCCACCGCGGCTTCTTCCAGCAATGTGTAGAACTGGTTGCCGCGGCCGAACATGGTTTGCAGGGAGAACATGCGCTTGGGTCCCTCGGGCCCGGCGGATCCCGGGCGCATCAGGGCGCGAATTATGACGTTTTTGTTGCAGTCGTGCGCAACCCCCGACCCCGGTTCCCGCATGCGACCGGGTTCCGCACGCCACCACGTGGCCTCGCGACGGCGCGCAACGACGCCCTCGGGGACGGCGCCCCGCGCGCCACGACCGCCCCGCCGCCCGCGCCCCCGGCGGCCTCCACGTCGCCCTCACGCCCGCTGATATCATGCGCTCCCGCGCTGATGCGCAGACCGAAGCCCATGGACGAAGACGCCAGTCCGCCGCCGGCCTCACCCGGTGGCCTCCCCCGCTCGAACCGGTGCTCGAGCCGCTCTTCCAGCCGGTCTCCCGGCCCGTTGTCCACCCTGGACCGACGCCCATGCTGGAACTTCTGATCGTCCTGCTCCTCATCGCCTGCAACGCGTTTTTCGCGCTGTCGGAGATGTCGGTGGTCACCTCCCGCAAGCCGCGCCTCAAGCAGCTGGCGCGGACCCACCGCACCGCGCGCCATGCACTGGATCTCGCCGAACACCCGGAACGGTTCCTGTCCACCGTCCAGGTCGGCATCACCCTGATCGGCATCCTGACCGGCATGTTCGGCGGCGAGGCGATCGGACGTTCCATCGGCACCTGGCTGGAAAGCACCGCACCGGCGCTGGGCGCCTACGCGCACACCGTGGGCCTGGTCCTCGCGGTGGGGCTGATCACCTTCCTGACCATCGTCTTCGGCGAACTGCTGCCCAAGCGACTGGCGCTGCTGGCGCCGGAACGTCTGGCGTCGGTCATCGCGGTGCCGATGATCGGCATCTCGCGGGTCGCCGCACCGGCCGTCTGGCTGCTCAGTTCCAGCGTGCGCGGCCTGCTGCGGCTGCTGCGTCTCGACAACACCGAGGCCGCGTCGGTCAGCGAAGAGGAAATCCGCATGCTGGTGAGCGAAAGCCACGAGCAGGGCGTGATCGACGACGACGAGCGCAACATGATGCATCGCGTGCTCAGCCTCGGCGATCGCGATGCCGAAAGTCTGATGACGCCGCGCGTGCGCATCGCCTGGCTCGACGCCGACGACGGCTTCGAGGACAACCTGGCGACCATGCGCGCCACGCCGTTCTCGCGTTATCCGGTGCTGCGCGGCAGCGATGCCGACGTGGTCGGCGTGCTGGAGGTGAAGTCGCTGATCGACCGCCTCGACGAGCGCAGCTTCGACCTGTTCAAGTACCTGCGCGAGCCGTTGTTCGTGTCCGAGTCGACGCCGACGATGAAGCTGCTGGAGATCTTCCGCGAGGAGCAGCAGTCGCTGGCCCTGGTGGTCGACGAGTACGGCGACATCACCGGTCTGATCACCATCAACGACCTGCTCGAGGCCGTCATCGGCCGCGCCCAGACCCGCGACGGTGCGGACGCCACGCCGCTGGTGGTGACCCGCGACGACGGCTCGCTGCTGGTGGATGGCGCACTGACCGTCGATCACGTGCGCGAACTGCTCGGCGGCGCCCTGCCCCACGCCGATCGCCACGACTATCACACCGCCGCCGGCATGACGATCGCCTGGTTCGGGCGGATTCCGCGTGTCGGGGAATCGTTCGAGTGGGCCGGCTGGCGGATCGAGGTCGTCGACCTCGACGGTCCGCGCGTGGACAAGCTGCTGATGCAGCGCCTGCCGGGGACGGAAGGCGGCGCGCATGGCGCCTGAGCCCCAGCGCGAGCCGGGCGACGACGAGGAGGCCGGCATCCGGGCCCTGCTCGCCGCCTACGCGGTCGGCGATCCGCACGACACCCTCAAGTTGCGCGACCTGCTGGCCGGGCTGGGCAAGCGCGTGTTCGGCATGCTGCTGTTCGTCGCCGCGCTGCCGGCGTTCATCCCGATCCCGGGGGTGGCCGGCGCGCTCAGCGGGCCGCTGACCATGCTGGTCGGCGCGCAATTGCTGATCGGTCTGCGCAAGCCCTGGCTGCCGCGCTTCCTCGCCGAGCGCGGACCGCGCCGGGACAGCCTGATCCGCTTCGAACGCCGCATCGCGCCCTGGCTGCAGCGCCTGGAACGGGTGGTGCGGCCGCGCATGACCGGCGTGCTCGACAGGCGCCCCGGCGCGATGTTCACCGGCCTGCTGCTGGTCGTGCTGGGCCTGCTGCTGGCCTTGCCGATCCCGTTCACCAATTTCCTGTTCGGCGCGCTCCTGCTGGCCTACGCGCTGGCGCTGATCGAACGCGACGGCGCGTTCATGTTGCTGTGCTGGGCCGTGGGCCTCGTCGCCATCGCGGTGTTCGGCGTGCTGTCGGGCGCGCTCGCCGCGGCCGCGGCCGACTGGCTGGGGGCCGGCGCGGCGACCTGACGCAAGTCCCCGGCAGTAGCGCCCTCCGCCCACACTGCGGCTCGTGCGGTCCTGCACCGCCTCGCGCACCCGCCCCGTTCGCCACGCGGGGCGTGAGCCGCGTGCCTGGACGCACGCTGCAGATGCGTGTGCCGGCCTCAGGTCACCGACAGCGCGATCAGCGCGTCCAGTGGCATCGGCGCACCCAGCCAATAACCCTGCGCGTAGTCGCAGCCGCGTTCGCGCAGCAGGTCGAACTGGCCTTCGCTCTCCACGCCCTCGGCCACCACGGTCATGCCCAGCGAATGGCCCATGGCGATGATCGCCGTGGTCAGCGCGAGATCGTCCGGATCGCGCAGCACGTCGGCGACGAAACTGCGGTCGATCTTGACCCCGTCCACCGGCACACGGCGCAGGTGACTCAGCCCAGAGAAGCCGGTCCCGAAGTCGTCGAGCCAGATCTTCACGCCCTGCGCGCGGAGCCGGCCGAGCACGCTGCCCACGCGCAGCTCGTCGGCGATGACCGCGGTCTCGGTCAGTTCCAGATGCAACTGGTGCGGTTGCAGGCCGCTCGCCTGCAGGGCCTCCTCGACCTGGAGGTCGAGATCGCCGGTGCGCAGTTGCCGGGGCGACACGTTGACCGACACGAAGCAATCGCGGTAGCAGCCGTGTGCGCTGATCCAGCGCACCGCATCCGCGCAGGCGGCGCGCAGCACCTGCGGGCCCAGGGTTTCGATCAGGCCGCTCTGCTCGGCCACATCGATGAAGACCGACGGGGCCACCATGCCTTGCCGCGGATGCTGCCAGCGCAGCAGCGCCTCGGCGCCCACCAGTCGGTTGCCGGCGATCTCGAACACCGGCTGGTAGACCAGCGACAGCTCGCCGCGTTCCCAGGCGCCACGCAGGTCCTGTTCCAGATGGATGCGCTGCTCCACCGCCAGGTCCATGGCTCGGCTGTAGAAGCGATAGCAGTTCTTGCCGGCGACCTTGGCCTGGTACATCGCGATGTCGGCGTTCTTCATCAGCGCGGTCGCGCCGCTGGCGTCGTCGGGATACAGGGTGATGCCCACGGAGATGCCGAGGAAGACCTGGCGCTCCTGCACCGTCACCGGGCTCGCCAGTTCCCTGACGATCACGCCGGCCAGCGCGGCCGCAGCCTCGCGCAGGTCCCCGCCGGCCGCGTCGCCCTCGAGCAGGATCACGAACTCGTCGCCGCCGAAGCGCGCCAGGATGGCGTTGCTCCCGGATCGATCCAGTGCCTGCTGCACGCGTTCGGCGCACTGCACCAGCACCTCGTCGCCGGCGTCGTGACCGAGGGTGTCGTTGACCCGCTTGAAATCGTCGATATCGGCGAACAGCAGCGCCAGCGAGCGCTCGCCGCCGTGCGATTCGATCATGCGATCGTCGAGGACCTCGCGGAACGCGAGCCGGTTGGACAACCCGGTCAGGGCGTCCGAGTAGGCGATCGTGCGGACTTCGCGGTCGTGTCGACGGATGCTTTCGCCCATGCGCCGGAACCCGCGCATCAGGTCGCCGACCTCGTCGCTGCGGCCGGTCTCGGGAATGTCGACATCGAAGTTGCCGCGTTCGATTTCGCGCGCGGCGTCGGCCAGCTGGCGGATCGGCAGGACCAGCGCCCGGTGCCCCAGGAAGCTCACCACCATCACCAGGATGGCCAACGTGACCAGCTGCAGCATCACCCAGTCCAGGTGCCGGCGACTGATCTCGTCCACGGAGTGCTTCAGGCCGGTGCTGGCGGCGCTCTCGTCGGCCTGCAGGGTCGCCAGCGAGTACCCGATGCGCAGCCCGCCGAGCCGCTCCCCGCCGAGCCGGATCGGCGCGGCGACATCGAGGATGCGCGCATTGGCCTGCACGTGGACGGCCTCCGCCCCGATGGCCGCCGTTGCGAACGGATCGTCCATGGTCTTGCCGTAGACCAGGATGTCGGAAGACCCGTCGTGCAGGATCTCGCCCTCGGGCGAGTACACCAGCACGTAATCCACGTCCGGCTGCTCGCGCACGGTGGCGAGCACCTGGCCCATGGCGTCGAGGTCGAAGTAGTACAGCGGATTGACCATGGCCTCGGCCACGCGCTCCACCGTCGCCCGCCCCTGCGCGACCAGCCGGTCGTGCACGAGCGTCTGCATCGAGCTGCGGCTGCGATCGAGCACTTCCTCGCTCATCGACCCGTAGCGCTGCATGATCAACGTCACCAGGAGCAGCGAGACCAGCGTGGCCCCCACGATCACGGTCAGCAGGCGGGCATGCAGGCCGTAGCGCATCATTCGACGTCCTGGCTCACACGCTCGACCACGTCGCGCATGAAGTCGAGGCCGGCTTCGTCGTCGGCGCCGAGCTCGATGAAGCGCGTCGTGCCGAAGAAGTGCTGCAGCGCCGTCCGTGCGCCGGGATCGGCCGAGGCCTCCAGCAACACCTCGCGCAGCCGGGCGGCCACGGCGGGGTCGAGATCGCCACGGACCATCTCGAGCGCGCGCGGAAACGCCGGGGTTTCATGCACGATCCGCAGATCGTCGCGCAGGCTGTCGGGCACCGCGTCGGGACGTGCCCAGTCCAGGTTGCTCATCGCCGCGGCATCGACCAGCCGCTTGTGGACCCAGTGCGAGAGGTTGTTCTCCGAACGCCCGAACAGATAGCCGACGCTGTCGGCGGGCGGCACGTCCTTCGGCGACAACAGCACTTCCAACCGCAGGCCGCGCGCCAGCAACTCGTGGGCCGGCACGAAGTAGGCGCTGGTGGAAGCGCGACGCTGGAACGCGACGCTGCGACCGCGCATGTCGTCGAGACTGCGGATCGGGCTGTCGTCGCGCACGAAGAACAGGGTCCGGTAACGGCTGACGCCGCTGCGCTCGGTCAGCAGCAGGGCTCGGGCGGCGGCCCTGCGCTCGAACAACATCGCGCTCGCCGCGGTTTCGGTCACCCAGTCGACGCGCCCGCGCCGGAGATAACTGGTCATCTGCGCGGCGTCGCGCGCCATCAGGATCTGCCCCTCGGTGATGCCCACACTGCGCATGCGTGGCACGACGTAGTCCAGCAACGGCCGCAACTGCTCGTAGTGCGCCTTGGGGTCGTCGCTCATGCGGCCCAGGACCAGGACGTGATCGTCGGCGCGGGCACCCGCGACCAGGGCCATGAAGAGCGCGAGCCCGCAGAACCATCGACAAGGGATGCAGGCGGCTGCGGACAAGCGGGATCCGGGACGGCGATCAGATTCAGGCAGACTAGCCCAAGGCTCCAGCCGCCACAATGCGCGCTTCGCTCAGGTTTCCGTCTCTCAGGTCCCGGGGTCGCGCTCGCCTGCCAAACGGGCCATCCGCTGCGCATCGGCCAGCACGCCGCGCAGCAGCCTTACTTCGCGGGCATCGGGTTGCGCGCGCAGGAACACGCGGCGCAGCTTGTGCATCGCCGCTTCCGGCGTGCGTCCCTTGTGGAAGTCGATCGCGTCCAGCGTGTCGGCCAGTTGGCCGAAGAAGCCTTCCAGTTCGGCATGGCTGGCCGGCGGTTCGCGGCGCTCGGTACGCGTCGGCACCGGGACCGCGACCGGCGTCCGTCCACCGTCCGCGGCGAGCAGGCACAGCCGCAGTTCGTAGGCCAGCACCTGCACCGCCTGGGCGAGATTGAGCGAGCTGTAGTCGGGATTGGCGGGGATGTGGACCGCGGCGTGGCACAGCTGCAGCTCGTGATTCTCCAGACCGGTGCGCTCGCGGCCGAACACGACCGCCACCACGCCTTCGCCCGCCTCGGCCAGCAGCCGGGGCGCGGCGTCGCGCGGCGCGAGCTGTTCGAGCGCGATGCGGCGATCGCGGGCGGTGCAGCCCACCACCCAGCGACAATCGGCGACCGCCTCGGCCAGGGTGTCATGCACGGACGCGTCGGCGAGCACGTCGCCGGCACCGGCGGCCATCGCCTCGGCGTCGGCATGCGGGAAGCGCTGCGGCGCGACCAGGGCGAGGCGATGCAGGCCCATGGTCTTCATCGCCCGCGCTGCGGAGCCGATGTTGCCGGGGTGCTGGGTCCCGACGAGGACGATGCGGATGCGTTCAGCGGTGGGAGCGGCGGAGTCCATGGCGCGAATGGTAAACTGCGCGGCCGGCCTCGACGCCGGTTCGTTCTTTTTCCCTGTCATCCGGCTTCACGCAAGCCGCTTCCGCGCCCGGAGTCCTCCGCGATGCTACAACCCGCCGTCAATGTCATGGTCAAGGCGGCTCGCGCCGGCGGCAACGTGCTGTTGCGCCACATGCACCGGCTCGATGCCCTCAATGTCGTGGAGAAAGAGCGACTGGATTACGCCAGCGAAGTCGACGGCCTCGCCGAAGAAGCCATCGTCAAGGACCTGCGCCGCGCCCATCCGGACTACGCGATCCTCGGCGAGGAAGGCGGCAAGCAGAAGGGCAACCGCGGCCCCAGCCGCTTCACCTGGGTGATCGACCCGCTCGACGGCACCAGCAACTATCTGCGCGGCTATCCGCACTGGTGCGTGTCCATCGCGCTGGTGGAGAACGGCGAACCGCTGCACGCGGTGATCTTCGACCCGCTGCGCAACGAGCTGTTCACCGCCACCCGCGGTGCGGGCGCGCAGCTCAACGAGCGTCGCTTCCGCATCGGCGAGCGCCGCGAACTGGCCGGCGCCACCCTGGGCACCGGCTTCCCGCCGCGCGAGCGCGTGCGCGTGGGCGCGCAACTGGAGTGCGTGCGCGAACTGCTGCGCGACGCCGAAGACATCCGCCGCAGCGGCTCGGCCGCGCTCGACCTCGCCTATACCGCGTGCGGACGTCTGGATGCCTACTTCGAAGCCGGGGTGAAGCCCTGGGACATCGCCGCCGGCGTGCTGCTGGTGCGCGAGGCCGGCGGCCGCGTGGCCGACTTCAAGGGCGCGGGCATCGCGCCGCTGGACGGCCGCGACAACAGCATCAGCCGGCAGATCGTGGCGACCAACGTGCGCCTGATCGAGCCGCTGCAGAAGACCCTGGTCTCGTCGGGCTACGCCGCCAGCTTCGGCTGAGCCGTCGGCGTCGCGCGGCGGCCCGGCACGTCGGGAACGCCGACGCCGATGGCGACGACGGCGCGATAGAGGGCACCGCCCGGGGAACACGAAAAGACCGCGCCGAGGCGCGGTCTTTTTTTGCCCGGCACCGGTGCCGGGCGCGTCGGTCCCGTGAACCGGCCTCAGGGGCGACGCGCCAGCGCCGCCTCGTCCTTGGCCTTGGGCAGCAGGTCCTGCTTGGTGACCTTGAGGAAGCCGTAGGTCAGCAGCGGGCAGGCCAGGAAGATCGACGACAGCGTCGCGACCACCGCGCCCACCATCTGGGTCAGCGCCAGGCTCTCCAGCGATCCGCCGCCGTAGATGTACAGCGCGCTGACCGACAGGAAGAACACCACCGAGGTGATGATCGTGCGCGACAGGGTCTGGTTGATCGAGCGGTTGAAGATCTCCAGCGGATCGGCGCGCACCGTGCGGAAGTTCTCGCGCACGCGGTCGAAGACCACGATGGTGTCGTTGATCGAGAAGCCCATCACCGACAGCAGACCGGCCAGCACGGTGAGGTCGAACTCGCGACCGCTCAGCGAGAAGAACGCCGCCACGATGATCACGTCGAACAACGTGGTGACGCTGGCCACGATCGCGAACTTCCATTCGAAACGGAAGCCGATGTAGATCAGGAAGCCGACCAGCACGAAGATCGCCGCCTCGATGGCGCGCTCGGTCAGTTCGGCCGAGACCTGCGAACCGATCGACTCACTGGTCAGCACGGTTGCGGGATTCTCCGCCGTGCTGACCGCCTCGACCACCTCGGCCACCAGCGCGGTGTTCTCGTCGACGGTCATCTGGTCGCCTTCGGCCTGCAGCCGGACCAGCATGTCGTTGCCGGCGCCGAAAGCCTGCACCTGGGCGTTCTCGTGCCCGGTATCGGCCAGGCGCGAACGCACCATCTCGACATCGGCCGGCTGGTCGAAGCGCAGCGTCACCGCGGTGCCGCCGGTGAAGTCGAGCGCGAAGTTGTAGCCGTTCAACAGGATCGTACCGATCGCACCCAGGAACAGCAGCAGACCCAGCAGCACCGCAGGCGTGCGGGCACGCATGAAGTCGATCTTGGTGTCGCTGGGGATCAGCGTCAGCGGGAAAATCTTCATTTCGTGTGCGTCCTCAGATCGCCAGCGACTTCAGCTTCTTGCGGCGTGCGTACATCAGCGTGGCGATCCCGCGGGTCACGGTGAGCGCGGTGAACATCGAGGCGATGATGCCCACGACCAGGGTCATCGCGAACCCGCGCAGCGGGCCGGTGCCGAAGGCGTACAGGGCGACGCCTGCGAGGATGCCGGTGACGTTGGCGTCGAAGATCGACGTCGACGCCTTGTCGTAGCCGATCGCGATCGCCGCCTTGGGCGGTACCCCGTTGCGCAATTCCTCGCGGATGCGTTCGTTGATCAGCACGTTGGCGTCCACCGACAGGCCGATCGACAACGCCAGACCGGCGAAACCGGGCAAGGTCATCGTGGCGCCGAAGATCGACATCACCGCGGTCACGATCACCAGGTTGATCAGCAGTGCCGCCGTGGTGATGAGGCCGAACATCCGGTAGTACAGCATGAAGAAGATCAGGGTGAAGATGAACGCGAATCCGACCGCGGTCACGCCGCGCTCCACGTTCTCGCGGCCCAGGCTGGGGCCGACGATGCGCTCTTCGACGAAGTCCATCGGCGCGGCCAGCGAACCCGAACGCAGCAGGCGGGCGAGATCGTCCGCCTCCGCCTTGTCCAGGCCGGTGGTGATGAAGTTGCGCCCGAACACCGCGTTGACGTTGGCGACCGAGATCACCTCCTCGCTGACGCGGAAGGTGCGCTCCTCTTCGCCGTTGACCATCCGCACCTGCGGAATGCGCTCGATGTAGACCACGCCCATCGGGCGGCCGACATTGGCGCTGGTGAAGTCGAACATGCGGCTGCCGGCGGCGGCGTTGAGGGTCACGCTGACCGCGGGCAGGCCGTTCTCGTCGTAGGTCGACTGCGCGGTCACCATTTCCTCGCCGGTGGCGATGACGCGGCGGTTGAGCAGCACCGGGCCGCCGGTACGGCGGTCGGTGTACAGGCGCGCACCGGGCGGGACGATACCGGTGCGCTGGGCCTCGAAGGCGTCGCCTTCGACCACCGAGTGATAGGCCAGCGTCGCGGTCGCGCCGATCATGCGCTTGGCCTCGGCGGTGTCCTGCACGCCCGGCAACTGCACCACCACGCGGTTGTTGCCCTGACGCTGGATCACCGGCTCGGCCACGCCGATCTCGTCGATGCGGTTGCGCAGCGTGGTGATGTTCTGGTCGATGGCATCGGCCGAAATCTGCTGCAGCTCGGAATCCGGCACGCGCATGGCGATACGCTGGCCGCTGACGTTGCGGATCAGCACCGGCTGGTCGGCGGCGAGCAGCGAATTGGCGCGCGACACGTCGGCGGCGGGATCGAGCACGGCGAGGATCGAGCCGTCGGCACGGCGCTCGACCGACTCGTAACGGATGCGGTTGTCGCGCAGGATCGCCCGGGCCTCTTCGGCGTAAGCGTCGAGGCGGCGCTCCAGCGCGGCCTGCTGGTCGACCTGCATCACGAAGTGCACGCCGCCCTGCAGGTCCAGGCCCAGCAGCATCGGCTTGGCACCGAAGCGGGTGAGCCAGTCCGGCACGGTGGGTGCGAGATTCAGCGCGACCGTGTAGTTCTCGCCCAGCCCGGTGCGCAGGGCCTCGGACGCCTGGGTCTGCTCGTCGAGATCATGCAGGCGCACCAGCAGATTGCCCGCGTCCTCGTCGAGATCGACGGACTTGGGTGCGACGCCTGCGGTCTGCAGCACCTCGCCGACGCGCGTGCGCAGCGCCTCGTCGACTTCGACGCCGCGCGACGCGGTGACCTGCACGGAGGGGTCCTGCGGATAGATGTTGGGCAGCGCGTAGAGCGCCGACAGGAACACCACGAGCAGGATGATGGCGTACTTCCAGCGGGGAAATTCGAGCATTGCGGGATGCCGTGTGTAGCGGGAATGGGGACGGGGCCTTCGAGGCGGCCCTCACCCCTTGCCCTCTCCCGCGGGCGGGAGAGGGGGAGTCGGTGCCGGGCGGGAAGCGCGTCCGGGGCGGTCGCGGGCCGTCAAGGGCCTGCGGCGCGGGTCAGGCCGATTTCAGGGTGCCCTTGGGCAGCACGTTGCCGATCGAGCCCTTCTGCACACGGATCTCGACGCCGTTGGCGACCTCGACGGTGACGAAGCTCTCGCCGATGGTGCGCACGGTGCCGGCGATGCCGCCGCCGGTGATGACCTCGTCGCCCACCGACAGCTTCTCCAGCATGCCGCGGTGTTCCTTGGCGCGCTTCATCTGCGGACGGATCATCAGGAAGTACATGATCGCGATCAGGATGATCGGGAACATCAGCGTCGACAGCAGGCTCGGGCCGGCCGGTGCCGGGGCCGCGTAGGCAGGAGCGATCACGAAATCCAGCAGGTTCATTCTTGAGGTCCGTTGAGATTTGAGCAAAACAGCGGGCGATTATGCCACGCGTGGGGTCTGGCCGCCGGGCGTGCGCAGGCCTGGGCACGGTCCGGATCTGGCGGGGAACCACCCCGCCCCCGGTTGCCGGGCCGTCACGGGCCGGTGCCGGCGCCAGGAACCCCTGGCCGGACGCTCAGGCGCCGCGGCGTGCGTAGAAGGACTCGCGGAAGGCCTGGAAGGTTCCCGAGGCGATCGCCTCGCGCATGTCCGCCATCAGCTTCTGGTAGTGCCAGAGGTTGTGCAGGGTGCCCAGGATCGGGCCGAGCATCTCGTTGCAGCGGTCGAGGTGGCGCAGGTAGGCCCGGCTGTAGCCGCCCGTACAGGTCGGGCAGCCGCAGCCTTCCTCGATCGGTCGCAGATCGCGCTCGTACTTGGCGTTGCGGATCCGGATCGCCCCGTCGGACGTGAAGTAGTGGCCGTTGCGCGCGTTCCGCGTCGGCATGACGCAATCGAACATGTCCACGCCGCGGGCCACGGCTTCCACCAGATCTTCCGGCCGGCCCACGCCCATCAGATAGCGCGGGCGATCCTCGGGCAGTTGCGGCGCAGTGTGGTCGAGCATCGCGTTGCGCTCGGCCTCGGTCTCGCCCACCGCCAGACCGCCGATGGCGTAGCCGTCGAAGCCGATCGCCTTGAGCCCGTCGGCCGAGCGCGTGCGCAGGTCGTGGTGCACCCCGCCCTGGACGATGCCGAACAGCGCGGCGTCATTGCCTTCGTGGGCGCGCTTCGAGCGCTCGGCCCAGCGCAGCGACAGCTCCATCGAGCGCTCGATCACCCGCACGTCGACCGGCTTGCCGTCGATGTGCACCGGCGGGCATTCGTCGAAGATCATCACGATGTCCGAGTCCAGCACTTTCTGGATCCGCATGCTCTCTTCCGGCCCGAGGAACACCTTCGAGCCGTCGGTCGGCGCGGCGAAGGTCACCCCCTGCTCGGTGATCTTGCGCTTGTGCGCGAGCGAGAACACCTGGAACCCGCCGGAATCGGTGAGGATCGGGCCGTCCCAGCGGGCGAAGCCGTGCAGGCCGCCATGGGCCTCGATGACCTCGAGCCCGGGACGGAGAAACAGGTGGAAGGTGTTGCCGAGGATGATCTCCGCACCGATGTCGCGGATCTGCCCGGGCAGCATGCCCTTGACCGTGCCGTAGGTGCCCACCGGCATGAAGGCCGGGGTCTCCACGGTGCCGCGGGGGAACGTGAGGCGGCCGCGACGGGCGGCGCCGTCGCGGGTGAGCAGGTCGAAACGGAGTCGGGACATGGCAGGCGACGCGGTCGCGTCGCGGCTGGACGAGGGCCGGCCATTGTCGCGGATCGCCGGCGCGGACGGAAACGCCGGGCACGGGTCGACCGCCATCGACCCGGCACGACGGGCGCCGGCGGCTACGGCGCCGGCAACCGGAACACCGACGCATTGTCGAAACGCGCCGCTCCCGGTCGTCGCCCCAGACAGCGAGCCCTTCCGGCCCGTACAGGAGCCCACCATGTCCGACCCGACCCGCAACGCCATCCTCGACACCCTGCGCCGGCGCGAACGCGCCATCCACGCGGGCGACGCACCGGGCGCCGTCGCCGACATGGACGCCGACATGGTCGACTACGCCATCGCACCCCCGCTGGCGGTGTCGGGAGACGCGGCCCGCGATCCGCATGCGTTGCAGGCCTGGCTCGACACCTGGGACGGGCCCGTCCGCGCGGAGTTGGACGATGCACCCAGCGTGCGCTCCGACGGCGACCTCGCCGTCGTCCATGGCCTGCTGCGTATCCGCGGCATCAAGCGTGGCGAAGGGCCGGTGGACGTCTGGACGCGCAGCACGACCGTCCTTGCCCGCCGCGACGGGCGCTGGCGCATCGTGCACGAGCACGGTTCGTTCCCGATGCGCATGGACGGCAGCAGCCTGGCCGCGACGGATCTGGTCCCCTGAACAGCCGCGCGCTCAGCGCGGAAAGCCGACCGGATCGTCGTCGATCAAACGCAGGCCGAGTGTGTCTCCCGGCCGCACGGCGCATCCGGGCGGCAGTTCCAGCTCGATCACGCTGTCGTCGGCCAGCCGGGCCCGAGCGACGAAGCCGGGGCCTCGGAACGCCGTATCGACCACGTGCGCCCGGATCGGACCGCCCGCCTCCACGACGACGGATTCCGGCCGCAGCAACACGTCGACATCCTCGCCGAGACCGAGCGGCGCACCGTGCACCAGCGCGCCCCGGCCCACGAAGCCGGCGACGAAGCGGTCGACCGGATGCCGGTACAGCGTCTCCGCGTCGTCCCACTGCAGCAGCCTGCCCGCGTGCATCACTCCGATCCGGTCGGCCATGGCGAAGGCCTCGGCCTGGTCGTGGGTGACCATCAGCACCGTGGTGCCGGCCGCCTTGAGCAGCGCGCGCAACTCCCCGGCGAGCCGCTGGCGGGTGTCGATGTCGAGGTTGGAAAAGGGTTCGTCGAGCAACAGCAGGGCCGGATCCGGCGCCAGCGCGCGGGCCAGCGCCACGCGCTGCTGCTGGCCGCCCGACAGCTCGTGCGGATAGCGCGCCGCATGATCGGCCAGGCCGACCCGTTCCAGCGCCTCGCGCACGCGGGCCTGGCGCGCCGCGCGCGACGGCGCGCGCACGCCGAAGCCCACGTTGCCGGCGACGTCGAGATGGGGAAACAGCGCATAGTCCTGGAACATCATGCCGACGCGCCGACGCTCCGGCGGCAGCGCGCTGCGCGCGTCCGCGAGCACGACGCCGTCCAGCTCGACACGGCCGGCCTGCAATGGCTCGAAGCCCGCGATCGCGCGCAGCACCGTGGTCTTTCCGCAACCCGAGGGCCCCAGCAGACTGCCGATCTCGCCGCGCGCCAACGTCAGCGACACCCCGTCGACGGCAATGTGCAGGCCGCCCACGGCCGCATAGCCGACGCGGAGCGTGTCGAGCCGCAACAGCGCCGGCACGGTGGAAGCAGCATCGTTCAAGGTCGGTCTCCATCGCGCGTGCCGGCACGGGCCAGCACGATCACCGGCAGCAGGCCCACGGCCACGATCAGCAGCGCGGCCACGGCACCTTCTTCGTACGTGCCGCGTGCGGCTTCGGCGTACAACCAGGTGGCCAGGGTTTCGAAGTTCATCGGCCGCAGCACCAGCGTCGCCGGCAATTCCTTCATGGTATCGACGAACACCAGCAAGGCACCGGCCGCCACCGCCGGCCGCAGCAACGGCAGGTGCACGCGCCGCAATGCGCCGCCGGGCCGCTCGCCGAGTGTGGCCGCGGCCTGGTCGAGTGAGGCCGGGATCCGGGTCAGCCCGGCCTCGATGCTGCCGATCGAGACCGCCAGGAAACGCAGCGTGCAGGCGATCACCAGTGCGGCGACGCTGCCCATCAGGATCATGCGCGGCGCTCCGCCGGCGAGGGTCACGGCGACATTGGCGAGATCGTCGAACCACGCGATCGGCAGCAGCAGGCCGATCGCCAGCACGGTGCCGGGCACGGCGTAGCCCAGGCTGGCGATGCGCAGGCTGGCCGCGGCCAGGCGGGGGCGACGCCGCGCCTGAGACAGGCGCACCGCCCACGCCACCACCAACCCGACCAGCACCGCGAGCGCCGTGGCGGCCAGCGCGATCGACAGCGTGTTCCAGGTCGCCGCCCATAACTGCGACGAGACGCCGTGCAGGCGCATACGCCCGGTGCTCTCCCACAGCAGATGACCGGCGGGCGCGACGAAGCCGACCGTGACCGGCACCGCTCCGAGCGCGAACGCGACGGCCGCCGCGCCCCCTTCCAGCCGGTACGGCCGCATCGGACGCAGGCGCTGCACGGCCGCATAGCGCTGCCGCCGCCGCCCGTAGCGCTCCAGCACGATCAGCAGCGCCGTCAACGCCAGCATCGCCAGCGCGATCTGCGCGGCGCCGGGCAGATCGCCGCGACTGACCCAGGTCGTGTAGACGGCCACCGTCAGCGTCTGCACGCCGAGGAACTCCGACGCGCCGATGTCGTTGAGCGTCTCCAGCAGCGCCAGCGCCAATCCAATCGCGATGGCCGGACGCGCCAGCGGCAGCGCCACCCGCCAGAACACGCCCGCGCGGCTGGCGCCGAGCGTGCGCCCCGCCTCCAGCAGGCTGGCGGCCTGGGTCATGAACAAGGCGCGCGTGGTCAGATACACATAGGGGTACAGCACGAACGCCAGCAGCACGATACAGCCCGCCAGATTGCGGATATCGGGGAGGCGGAAATCGCGCGGGCTGGCGTAGCCGAGCAGGCCGCGGATCGCGCCCTGTACCGGCCCGAGCGGATGCAGCAGATCGAGATAGGCGAAGGCGACGATGTAGGTCGGCACCGCCAGCGGCAGCAGCAATGCCCAGGACAGCACCCGGCGGCCGGGAAAGTCGTACGCGGTCACCAGCCAGGCGCTGCCCACGCCCAGCATTCCCGCCAGCACCCCGACGCCGGCCAACAGCAGCAGCGTGTTCCACGCCGCATGCGGCAGCACGGTGGTGCCGATGTGCGTCCAAAGGCCCGCGCTGCCCTGCACCGCCACCCAGCCCAGGGCGATAATCGGCAGCAGGACGGCGAGCGCAGCCGCGAGCGATCCCAGCAACCAGCCATCGGGCCAGCGCCCGGCGACGTGTCGCGCGGACGCGGCATGCGGCGCGCCTTGGGCGCGGGCGGCGCTCACCGTCCCGCCCGCGCTGGCCGGCAGCGAAGCGGGCACCGGTCGACGTGAGCGGGCGACGCGATGCTCATCGGCATCCACCGTGCAGGTACGCGATCCTCCCGCCGCAACGGCAGCGCAGGCGACGGCATCCACGCGTGCGGCGGATACACCGCCGACGACGCCCGCATGCCTGGCCTGCACGCGAGCGGCCACGCCGATACCGGCAGAGCCGCACGGAGAACCCGGGGCGCCGTCGCCCTCACCGGCACGCGCTCGCGATCAGCGATCGAAGCCGACCTTGTCCACCAGTTGGCTGGCCTCGCGGCGATGCGCGGCGATCTCGGTCAGCGGCAACGGATCGACGACCATCTCGCCGAAACTCGCCACCACCGGGTCCAGCTCGACGCCCGCGCGCACCGGCACCTCGTAGTTCGCCCGCGCATACAGGCTCTGCGCATCGTCCGACACCAGGTACTCCAGCAGCCGCACCGCGTTGTCGCGGTTGGGCGCGTGGCGCGCGACCGCCGCACCGCTGATGTTGACGTGGGTGCCGCCGCCGGCGACGTCGAACACCGGGCGCACGACCTGGATCGCCTCGCCCCACTGGTGCTGCTCGGAGCCCGGCTCGGCGTTCTTCATCCGGCCGACGTAATAGGCGTTGGCGATGCCGATGTCGCAGATGCCGGCGAGGATGTCGCGGGCGACATCGCGGTCGCCGCCGGTGGCACGCCGCGCGAGGTTGGCGTGGACGCCGCGCAGCCAGGTCTCGGCCGCCTCGGCACCGTGGTGGGCGATCATCGCCGCGAACAGGCTGGTGTTGTACGGATGCTGCCCGGAGCGGATGCATATCCGTCCCTTCCATTCCGGGTCGGCCAAACGCTCGTAGGTGAAGCCGGCCAGGTCGAGATCCTTGTCGGCGTACAGCACGCGGTCGCGCAGCGACAGCGCGAACCACTGGCCGTCGTCGCCACGCAGGTACTCGGGAATCGCCGCCTCCAGCACCTCGGAATCGACGGGCTGCGCATGCCCGGCCTCGACCACGTCGAGCAGGCGCCCGGTGTCCACTGTCATCAGTACGTCGGCGGCCGAACGCGCGCCTTCGGCCTGCAGGCGCTCGGCCAGGCCGTCCTTGAGCAGCACGGTGTTGACGCGGACGCCGGTGTCGGCGGTGAACGCGTCGAGCAGCGGCTGGATCAGACCCGGCTCGCGCGTGGTGTACAGGTTCACCTCACCCGCGCCGGCAACGCCTTCGGCGCCGGCCGCGGCAGGTGCGGCGGGCTCCTGCGAGCAGGCCGCCAACAGCAGGGCCGCACACGCGGCGAGCGGCGAGACGATCCGGGCGAACCCCCGCGGGCGGGCGGTGGACGAAGGCGTGCGCATGGGCATCTCCAGAAAAGGCATCGGATGGCGAATGGCGGGTACGGTGCCGGCATCAGGGCGCCGGGACGGTGCATTTTAGGGGGCGTCGCGCGCGGACGCCGCGGCCGGGCCCGGGGCGTCGTCGGGTTGCGGCGACAACAGCATCGCGTCGCCGTAGGAAAAGAAGCGATAGCGCTCGCGCACCGCGTGCGCATAGGCGTCGGCCACGCGCGCGCGGCCGGCGAACGCCGAGACCAGCATCAGCAACGTGGACTCGGGCAGATGGAAATTGGTCACCAGCGCATCGACGCTGCGGATCCGGTAGCCCGGGTAGATGAAGATGCGGGTCTCGCCGGAGAACGGCTGCAGCGCGCCGTCGACCATCGCACTCTCCAGTGCGCGCACCACGGTGGTCCCCACCGCGACCACACGCCCGCCCGCCGCGCGCGTGGCGTGGATGCGTGCGATCAGTTCGGCACCGACCTCCAGCCACTCGGCGTGCATGCGGTGGTCGCGGATGTCGTCGACGCGCATCGACTGGAACGTGCCCGCCCCGACGTGCAGGGTGACGTGGCCGAACCCGATGCCACGCGTGCGCAGGCGTTCGAGCAACGGCTCGTCGAAATGCAGTCCGGCCGTGGGCGCGGCCACCGCGCCGACGCGGCGTGCGAACACGGTCTGGTAACGCGCGTCGTCGTCGGCGTCGGGTGCGCGCTCGATGTAGGGCGGCAACGGCATGCGCCCCGCCCGGTACAGCCAGGACTCCAGCGCCTCGCCGACAGTGAAGCGCAGGCGGTAGAACTCGTCGTCGCGTCCGAGCACCTCGGCCTCGCCGCCGGCCTCGAGCGCGATGCGCGTGCCGGGGCGACTGGGCTTGCTGGCACCCAGTTGCACGCGCGCCTCGTCGTCGGACAGCAGGCGCTCGATGAGGATCTCGACGCGCCCACCGGTGGCCTTCCGCCCGAACAGGCGCGCGGGAATCACCCGGGTGTCGTTGAAGATCAGAAGATCGCCGGGCTGCAGCAGGTCCGGCAGGTCCGCGACGTGGCGGTCGTCGAATGCGCCCTGTCCGGCCGGCACGACCAGCAGGCGGCTGGCGGAACGCTCGGCCAGGGGGGCCTGGGCGATCAGCTCCGGCGGCAGGTCGAAGTGGAAATCGGACTTCTTCAAGAGAACGGGCGGCGGGTGGCGGAACCGTGCATTTTAGGTATTTCTCCCGGGCGCGGGGTCATGCCTCCGGCAACAGCCCCGCATCGCCGGCGGCCCGGGCCTTGCTCGACAGCATGCGCTTTCGAGCGGACACCCCGGCGCATCGCGCGCCCCGCCCCGCCCCGCCTCGTCGCCATCGCGATCCGGCCGACTGTCGAGGCCGGTCGTCGTCGGGAGCAGAACGCATTCGCGCGCCGGACGGGCCGCGTCGCCTTGCATCGTCGCGACCTGATGGGCCCCGTCGAAACCGGTGGCCTCCTCGCGCGAATGTCCCCCGGCAGCCGCGTGCGCGGCTGCCTCCTCCTTGATTTCGCCGAGGAGGCCGCCGGTCCCGACGGGGCTGTGCTCGCGGAACGTACGGGACGTGCCCGGCACTCAGCGCTCGAACTTCACCGACAGCACGATCGCCGAGGTGGTGCGCTCCACGCCGTCGAGGGCACCGATCCGGTCGGTCAGGGCATCGATCTCGCCCACCGTCGGCGCCACCCCCAGCGCGACCAGATCGAACGGCCCGCTGACCGAATGCAGCGTGCGGATCTCCGGCATGGCGTGCAGCGCGTCGACCACCGCAGGCGCCTGCTTGGGCACCGCGGTGATCGTGATGTGCGCGCGGATGTGGCCACTTTCGACGCCCTCGCCCACGCGCACCGTATAACCCGCGATCACCCCCTCGCGCTCCAGACGCTCGATGCGACTGTGCACCGTGGTGCGCGACACCCCCAGACGGCGCGCGATCTCGGCCGTGGACGCGCGCGCGTCCTCGCGCAGCACGGACAGCAGACGCTGGTCGGCATCGGACAGCTTCATGCGCACCCCCGAATTTCGTCGATTCGACGAAATAATGCCATTTTTCGTCCAAATCGCGACTGTCGATCGACGATCCTGTCCGAAATAATAGGGAATCGACGCAACGTACCGGAGTTCCACGATGGCCGTGACCGCCCCCCTCGCCCCCCTCCGCGCCCATGCCGGTGCGCGCCGCACCGTCGGCCTGGACGACACCACCCTGGCGCGCTTCGCCGACGATGCCGACCTCAACGCCGCGATCGCCGCGGCCGCGCAGGCGCACGCGCATCTGCGCGACGAGTTCGCCGAGCTGCTCGATCTCGACGAGGCCGCGCAGATCGAGGCGGTCCAGGCCGGCTTCGTGAACTTCTACCCCACCGATGGCGTGAACCCCTATGTCGCCCTGACCGCCAGCGGCCCATGGATCGTCACCCTCAAGGGCGCCGTGCTGCACGACTCCGGCGGCTACGGCATGCTCGGCCTCGGTCATGCGCCAGCCGCCGTGATCGAGGCGATGGCGAAGCCGCAGCCGATGGCCAACATCATGACGCCGAGCCTGTCGCAACTGCGCTTCGAGCGCGCGATCCGCAAGGAAATCGGCCACACCCGTTCTTCCGCAGGCGACGGCAACCCGTTCGCCAGCTTCCTGTGCCTGAATTCCGGCTCGGAGTCGGTCGGCCTGGCCGCACGCATCGCCGACATCAACACCAAACTGCAGACCGACCCGGGCGCGCGCCACGCCGGTGCCACCGTGAAGCGCATCGTGGTCAAGGGCAGCTTCCACGGTCGCACCGAGCGCCCGGCGCTGTATTCGGATTCCACGCGCAAGACCTACCGCCAGCACCTGGCCAGCTACCGCGACGAGGATTCGCTGATCGCGGTACCGCCCTACGATGTCGCCGCGCTGGAGCAGGCGTTCGCCGACGCCGCGGCCAACGGCTGGTTCGTCGAGGCGGTGTTCCTGGAGCCGGTGATGGGCGAAGGCGACCCCGGCCGCGCCCTGCCCCGCGCGTTCTACGACGCCGCCCGCCGGCTGACCCGCGAACACGGCGCCCTGCTGCTGGTCGATTCGATCCAGGCCGGCCTGCGCGCGCACGGCGTGCTGTCGGTCGCCAGGACGCCGATGCCCCGGACATGGAGACCTACTCCAAGGCCCTCAACGCCGGCCAGTACCCGCTGTCGGTGCTGGCGGTGACCGCACACGCCGCCGGCCTGTACCGCAGCGGCGTCT
>NZ_KQ759763.1:2216950-2278274 GCF_001482195.1 Luteimonas abyssi
TCGACTACCCCGGCTTCCAGGACGCCGATGCCCCGGACATGGAGACCTACTCCAAGGCCCTCAACGCCGGCCAGTACCCGCTGTCGGTGCTGGCGGTGACCGCACACGCCGCCGGCCTGTACCGCAGCGGCGTCTACGGCAACACCATGACCGCCAACCCGCGCGCACTCGATGTCGCCAGCACCACGCTGGGTCAGCTCACCCCCGCCCTGCGCACCAACATCCGCGACGCTGGAAAGGCCGCCGTGGCGAAGCTGGAGACGCTCAAGGGCGAGCTGGGCGGCCTGATCACCAAGGTGCAGGGCACCGGCCTGCTGTTCTCCTGCGAGCTCGCGCCCGAGTTCAAGTGCTACGGCGCCGGCTCCACCGAGGAGTGGCTGCGCGAACAGGGCGTCGGCGTGATCCACGGCGGCGCCAACTCGCTGCGCTTCACCCCGCACTTCGCCATCACCGACGCGGAACTCGACCTGCTGGTCTCGATGGTCGGCCGCGCCCTGCGCGAAGGCCCGCGCAAGACCCAGGCCGCCGCGGCCTGACGTTCCGCGGCGTCGTATCACCGGCTTGGATCACGCCGGGGATACGACAATGTGCCACCGAGCCCCCCCGCTGCCGTGGGCGGATGTTCACAAACCTCCTCGTGAGAATGTATGGAAAACGGCTCTCCCGAATGCTCGGGGTAGTCGGAGAAGAGAGCAGGTGAGCGTGTCGGCTTCGGCGGGAGCGGCGCCGCAACCGGGGCATGCTCCTCGGCTCGGTCAGACATCCCTGTCTGACTCGCCGCCGCAGGCCATCCATGGCCTGCTCTCCGCATACCCCGGCCGCGACGCCGCGTCGGCCATTCGCTGACGCAGCTTCTTTTAGGCGAGGCGCCCATCTCGACGCCGAGACGAGCCGTGCCCAGGCGGTCGGGTGTCGCGTCAAGCGCGCCATGGATGGCGCGCGCCCGAGTCAAGGCAGGATGCCTTGACCGAGGGAAGAGCGATTCCCGGCCGCCTGGGCGCGGCGTCCTAACGAACCCCGCGCAAACGGCTTCCACGCGGCCGGTGGCCGGAGACGTCGCGCAAGGAGGAAGCTGCCCATTCCGGCAAAGGCCGTCAGGTCGCAACGAGACCAAGCGACACGACGTCTACCACCTAGTTTCCAGCGACAGCCCGATAGCCGGACAAACAACACCTAAGGCGCTGCCGACACCCCAGACGCCAGCAACTCGAACGACACCGGCTCGCCGCTCTTCGCATTCGCGCACACCCACAGATCGAACAACCCCGGCTCGGCACGACGCACGCCGTCCGCATCGGTGAACGCAAGCGCATCCCGATGCAACGCGAACCGCACCTCCACCTCGCCGCCCGCCGCGATCGCCACCTTCTCGAACGCCTTCAGCTCGCGCACCGGCCGCACCCGGCTGGCGACACGGTCGTGGATATAGAGCTGCACAACCTCCTCGCCGTCCACATCGCCCACGTTGCGCACCGTGGTCACGATCTCCAGCGTGTCGTCCCACCCCAGCCGCGTCGTGCCGAGACGTGGCGCGTCGTACTCGAACCGCGTGTAGCTCAGGCCGTACCCGAACGGATACAGCGGCTCGTTCGGAATTTCCCGCCAGCGCGCCTTGAACTCCGACATCGTCGGCAACTCCGGCCGCCCCGTTCGCGGATGGTTGTAGAAGTAAGGCTGCTGCCCAGTCGCCTGCGGAAAGCTCACCGGCAACCGTGCGGACGGGTTGTAATCGCCGAACAGCACGTCGGCCACCGCCGAACCGGTGCGGGTGCCGAGGTACCACGTCACCAGGATCGCCTGCGCATCGCGGACGGCGCCGGTCAGCGCCAGCGCGCGACCGTTGCGCAGCACGACGACCACCGGCGTACCGGTCGCCGCCACCGCTTCGGCCAGCGCCTCCTGCGCCGGCGGCAGACCGATGTCGATGCGCGACTGCGCCTCGCCGCTGTAGCGCTGCGGCTCACCCAGGGCCAGCACCACCACGTCCGCATCGCGCGCGGCGGCCACCGCGGCTTCGATCCCGCCTTCCACCGGCGCCTCCAGATCGCAGCCCGGGACCACCACCAGCGAGGCCGCGGCCTCGCCGAGCGCGGCGCGCACCCCGTCCTCGAGCGGCTCGTAGCGGCTCCTGTCGCCGAACAGCGTCCAGCAACCCTCGATGTTCTCGCGGTCGCGCGCGAACGGGCCGACCAGCGCGATGCGCTGCTCCCGCTTCTTCAGCGGCAGCACCGCATCGTCGTTCTTCAACAGGACGATCGAACGCCGCGCCGCATCCCGTGCCAGGGCCTCGTGATCGGCCAGATGCCCCGTGTCCGCCTCGCGCTCCGGATCCAGCGAACGATAGGGGTCGTCGAGCAAACCGATGCGTTCCTTGAGCACCAGCATCCGCCGCACGCCTTCGTCCAGCGCCGCCATCGGCACCTCGCCGCTTTCCACCAGCGCGGGCAGGTGCGCGGCATAGAAGCCGCTCTGCATGCTGAGATCGAGACCGGCGAGAAACGCCTTCTTCGTCGCGTCGCGGTCATCTTCCGCATAGCCGTGGGCGACCAGTTCCATGTCGGCGGTGTAGTCCGAGATCACCACACCGTCGAAGCCCCATTCCTCGCGCAGGATGCCGGTCAGCAGCCCGCGATTGGCGCTGGCGGGCACCCCGTTGATGTCGTTGAAGGCCGACATCACGCTGATCGCGCCGGCCGCGAACGCCGCCTGGAACGGCGGCAGGTGCACGTCGCGCAGGGTCTGCGGGGCGATGTCGACACTGGCGTATTCCATGCCGGCGGCCACGGCGCCATAGGCGGCGAAATGCTTGGGCGTGGCCAGCAGCGCGTCGTGCGCGGTCAGGTCGTCGCCCTGGAAGCCGCGCACACGGGCGGCGGCGAACGCGCAGCCGAGCACCACATCCTCGCCGGCGCCCTCGGCCCCCCGGCCCCAGCGCTGGTCGCGGGCGATATCGACCGCGGGCGCATAGGTCCAGTGCAGACCGGCCGCGGTCGCCTCCACCGCGGTCGCCCGCGCCGTGCGCTCGGCCAGCGCGGGCTCGAAGCTCGCCGCCTCGCCCAGCGGAATGGGGAACACCGTACGCATGCCGTGGATCACGTCGGCCGCCAGCGCGACCGGGATGCCCAGCCGGCTCTCCTCAACCGCGACCTGCTGGATCCGCCGGCCCAGCTCGGCGCCCACGCCGTTGAACAGCGAGCCGACGCGGCCGGCCCGGACCTGCGCCAGCACCTCGTCGGCATTGCGCACATTGGCTTCGGGATTCACGTCGGGCGCGAACGGCCGCACCATATCGGCGAAGACCCCGAGCTGGCCGACCTTCTCCTCGACGGTCATGCGGGCGATCAGGGACTCGATCCGGGCGGAAGCAGCCATGCAGCCTCTGAGAAAACGTTTCCAGGGCCGGCATTCTAGTGGGCTCGACCCCGGTCACGCACCCCCTGCCGCGTTCAGCAACGACGTCCCGGTGGTCGGTCGACGCCCGTGCGCCTCGCCCGGGAATGCTTGGACCACACAGCGGCCCCCCCGGGCATAGACGCCGCGGCGAAAGCTCCGCGGGTCGTCCGCATGCGCTCGTACGCGCCTGCAACGCGCCCCGGTGAAACGGCCGTACGCAGCTGGCAGACATCGCTTGGCCCCTTGTGTGTCGACCCTCCCGCGCCGCCCCGATCCGGATGCCCGGCGGGCCACGATGCGTCAGTCGTCGCCGGCCTCCGCGAAGCGCGCCATGGCCTCGACCACGAGCCGCCGGGCCTCGGCGGCGTCGCCCCACCCCTGCAGTTCGATGCGGTTGGTGCCCTCGGGCAGATCCTTGTATACGCGGAAGAAGGCCTCGATCCGCTGGCGTTCGAGCGCCGGCAGGTCGTCGAGGCCCCGGACCGCCGTGTAGGTCGGGTCCACGTCGTCGGCGGGCACGGCGACGATTTTCTCGTCGTCCTCGCCACCGTCGCGCATCCGCAGTACGCCGACCGGACGCACCTTGATCAGCGCGCCCGGCATCACCGGCATCCGGGTGAGTACCAGGCCGTCCAGGGGATCGCCATCGCCACCGAGCGTGGACGGCAGCGCGCCGTAGTTGGCCGGATAGGCCACCGCCATCGCCATGAGGCGGTCCGCGTACAGCAGCCCGTCCTCGCCCAGCTCGTACTTGACCTGCCCGCCGGCGGGAATCTCCACCGCCAGCAGAACCTCTGCCGGTGCCGTCGCGGGTTGCGCCACCCGCAACGGATGCGCCGGCCGCTCCGACGCACGTGCGGTCGGAGCAGCCGGCCCCGCCAGACCCACTGTCAACGGCACCAGCAGCATGAGCGCCAGCGCGGCGCCCAGCCCGGCTGGCCGACGCGGCCCGGTCACTCCCAGCACCGGTCCGCCCGTCCCTTCAGCGTCGCCTCGCGCGGGCAGTCGCGCTGCTGGATGCGCCCTTCCGTCCGCTCGACCAGCGCCACCGAATCCCCCCGGCGCTGCAGCTCGAACGCGTCGTAGAGACGCCCGGTCACGGTGCGCGATTCGTAGGCGAGCCGGTCGCCGTCGATGCGCAGCACCTGGAACAGCTGGGTGTCTTCCGCGACCGGCGACATGTCCTGGCGCGCCTGCGCCGAGAGCCGGTACTGCTTGGCACCCGCCACCGAGACCACGTACTGCGGCGTCGGCCGCGCCCGCTCGCCACCGCGCCGGCCGTAGACATGGTCGTGGCCCTGCAGGACCAGATCCACGGCGTGGCGCTCCAGCACCGGCAGCACCTGCTCGCGCAACACCACGTTGTCGCGATCCTGGCGTGGCGAGAACATCGGCTGGTGGATCAACACCACCGTCCAGCGACGCGGGCTGTCGGTGAGCACGCCGTCCAGCCATCGCGCCTGCGCCTGGGCGGTGCCCAGATCCAGCGCCGACGTGCCATCCAGCACGACGAAGCGGACATCCTGCGCATCGAACCAGTACGTACTGATGTCCGCGCCGGTCGCACCATTACCCGGCAGCGCGAAGGTGTGCGGCCAGTGCGTGCCCATGATGCGCCGCTCCTGCGGCGTATCCTCGAACTCTTCGTCGTACTCGTGGTTGCCCATCGCAGGCGCGATGGTCATGGTCGCGGCGACGGGCGCGACGGCGTCGAACCACTCGCCCCATTCGTTGTCGTCCTCGCCGTCGCCGCCGCTGACCAGGTCGCCGGCGAACAGCGCGAGCCGCGCATCCGGTGCGTGCCGCAACGACTCCAGCATCACCCGCGACACCAGACTGGCGTTCTGGTTCTGGGTGTCGCCGAAGTACAGCACCGTCATCGGCTGCTCCGGCGCCGGCGCGGTCCGCATCTGCCGCCAGGGCCCCCAAGTGCCATCGCCCTGCACGCGCCAGGCATACAGCGTGTCCGGTTCCAGACCGTCGATGCGTGCGCGATGGGCATGCGCGGGACCGTTCTCGGTTGCCATCGGCGTGGTCGCCGCACGCACCCGGCGCACTTCGCCCGGATCGGGCGAATCGCCGGCCTCCGCGATTTCGACCACGGGTGCCTCGACGCCGGCACCGGTGCGCCAGGCGACGGAAAAGCCGCGCGCGGCGTCTTCCAGCGGGGTGGCGACGATGCGGTCCGGCAACGCGTTCGCGGCGTAGTGCATCACGCCCGCGGGCACCAGCGTGTTCGGATCCGGCTGCGTACGCCGGATGTCCTGCGCGGACAGCGGGGTGGACAGGACGGCGGCGATCGCGGCGGCGACAACCGCGCGCTTGAAGTGACGACGGAGATTCATGCGTGGGTCTCGCGAGGGGACGAATTGAGCGTGGAGGCCATGTCGCGCCAGTCGAACGCCACCAATTCCTGGTCGTCGCGAACGGCGTACACGGCGCGCTGCGAAAACCCTCCGGTGGCGCGCTGGTCCAGCGCGATGCCATCGGTACATGCCGATGGAACATCGCCGGGACTGCGGGCGGCGACGACGAACAAGGAGAGAGCAGGCTGGGAAAGGATCGAAACGGATGCCATCTGACTCGGCGAAACCAGCGGGGGCTGCAGCCTACGTCGCCATTGCTGCAGTGCCGTGACGGCGGCGGGTCGGCGCGAAAACTTCATCGCCTTTTAACCGGGCTGAAACGTTCCACGCACAGAGTGCGGCGCCAACGACAGCCCTCGCATCGCGACGCTGTCGTTTTCTTCTTTCCCAGTCAGTCCAGGGCACACGATGAATCCGACCCGTTCCGCGATGACGCTCGCGGTCGCTTCCGCGCTCGCGCTTCTCCTCCCCTCGCACGCCGGCGCGCAGTCCCTGCCCCAACCGGAGGTCTCCGCCAGCGGCGCGCCCGGGATCGTGAACGGGCGCGTCAAGGAGGGCGTGCGCGGTGTATCGCTCGACGGTGCCGTGGTGATCCTCAACGGTTACCAGGTCACCACCGGCCGCGACGGTGGCTTCCGGATCAGCGGTGTCGCCCCCGGACGCTATACGTTGCGTATCGACTACCTGGGCTATCAGGGCCGGGAAGTGGAAATCGACGTCGGCGCCGATGCCGGCGTGCGCCTCGACGTCACCCTGCAGAGCACCGCGGCGATGGAGCTCGATCGCATCCAGGTGCGCGGCACCCGCGACGCGCAGGCGCTCGCGCTCAACCAGCAGCGCACCGCGATCAACTACACCAACGTGGTGTCCGCCGACCTGCTCGGCCAGTTCCCCGACAACAACATCGCCGAATCCACCCAGCGCATTCCCGGCGTGTCGATCGAGCGCGACCAGGGCGAAGGCCGCTACGTCACCGTGCGCGGCGCGCCGAAGGAGTTCACCACCGTCTCGATCGACGGCGTGCAGTTGGCCAACCCCGACTCCGCCAGCCGCGGCGTGGAGCTCGACACCATCCCGGCCGACGTCATCTCCGCACTGGAAGTCACCAAGGCGCTGACCCCGGACATGGACGGCGACGCCATCGCGGGCAACATCAACATCCGTACCCAGAGTGCGCTGGACCGCGACGGCATGACCCTGCGCGCTTCGGCCGGCATGGGGCGTTACGAGCTGGGCAACGGCGACAACGAGCGCTACAACGCGACCCTCGGCAACCGCTTCGGTGCCGACCGCAACGTCGGCGTGCTGCTGTCGGCATCGCACAGCCGGCAGGGGCGCTTCACCGACAACGTCGAGACGCTGTACCAGGATCTCGGCGACGGCCGCATCGTGCCGGCAGCGGTCGAGATCAAGGATTACGAAGGCGTGCGCACGCGCACGGGCGTGACCGGCCGCTTCGATTTCCGGATCGACCCGGGCAACCTGCTGTACTTCGTCGCTTCCGACTCCACGTTCGAGGATCGCGAGTTCCGCGACAACCTGATCATGGAACTCGAGCGCCATACCGACGATTCCGGCCAGACCACCGGCACCGCCGGGCGCGCCACCTTCGACAAGGAGCTGCGCGAGCGCACCTACGACAAGAACATCCGCACCTTCAACCTGGGCGGCGAGCACTTCGTCGGCGACCAATGGAAGATCGACTGGCAGGCCTCGCGCAGCCGCGCGACCAAGGAAACCCAGCCGCGCATGCAGTACGTCTTCCGCTCCACCGTGCGCCCGGAACTGGCCTACGACTACACCAACCACGACTTCCCGACCTGGACCATCATCGGCCAGCCCGACGCACCGGCCACCGGCGTCGACCTGCCCGAATCCTGGTTCGGCTTCCGTCGCCTCAACGACCGTTACGAGTACAACCGCGAAACCGAAGACGCGCTGCGGCTCGATTTCGAGCGGCAGCAGGCCTTGCTCGGCGACAGCGGCACGATGAAGTTCGGCCTGCGCTCGCGCATGCGCGAAAAGTCGTTCGACGACGAGCGTTACCGCAATAGCGATGCGGACGACTTCGCGGCGCTCGGCATCACCATGTCGGACATGCTGTGCGACGGCGTCTCCAACAATTTCGGCTACTTCCTCGCCGGCCGCCGCTTCTGCCGCGACATCTTCGACCGCCATGCCGGCCCTCTGCGCGACAGCGAGAACCACGGGCGTCTGATCCCCGACTCCCTGATCGGCGACTACACCGCCGAGGAGGACGTGCACGGCGCCTACGTCCGCCTGGACGCGGAATGGGAGCAACTGACCCTGGTCACCGGCCTGCGCTACGAGCGCACCCGACTGGAGGGCGCGGCGATCCAGTTCGACGAGGACGAGGAGGTCATCGTCCCGATGCGTTCGAGCCGCGATTACGGCCACCTGCTGCCGAGCGTCCACCTGCGTTACGAGATCGACGCCGACACCATCTGGCGCGCGTCCTACTCGACCGGCCTGAACCGGCCCGACTTCCACCGCACCGCCCCGTTCCGGGTCTTCGCCGACGATTCGGATGGGGACAATGCGATCATCGAGGTCGAGGCAGGCAATCCGGACGTCGAGGCGGCCTACGCGCACAACCTCGACCTGTCGCTGGAACGCTACCTGCGCCCGCTGGGCCTGGTGTCGGCGGCGGTGTTCTACAAGCGCATCGAGCATCCGCTGTTCGTCGCCACCTCGACCGAGGTCCAGCCGGACGGCAGCCGCGTCCGCACCACCCGCCCGGAGAACGGCGACAGCGGCCGCATCTACGGCGCGGAGCTGGCCTGGCAGCAGACCTTCGACTTCCTGCCGGCGCCGTTCGACGGCCTGGGCGTCTACACCAACTACACCTATGCCAACTCGCGTGCGGACCTGCCGTTCGACGGCGGCAGCACCGAGCTGCCCGGGACGTCGCGCAACAACTACAACGTCGCCCTGAGCTACGACAAGCACGGCTTCACCGCGCGTCTGGCCTACAACTACCGTTCCAGGTTCATCCAGGCGTTCGACGTGACCTCGCCGGAACTCAATGTGTACTGGGACGATCGCGAGAGCCTGGATTTCTCGGTCGGTTACGCATTGACCCCGCAGTGGCGCCTGTTCGGCGAGGTCAACAACATCACCGATACCGACCAGGTCCGCTTCCAGGGCGAACGCGCCCGGGTGCTGGAAATGGAGAACTTCGGCCGCTCCTGGCTGGCCGGCGTGCGCTTCGAGTACTGATCCGCACATCGCGCACGCGGCCGCCGGCCGCGTGCGTCGCCGGTGCCGACTGCGGCACACTGGCGGCTCCGTCTCGGGAGCCGCCATGAAGATCGTCGAAGTCCGCCACCCCCTGGTCCAGCACAAGATCGGCCTGCTGCGCGATGCCGGGTTGTCCACCAAAGGATTTCGCGAACTGGTCACCGAACTCGGCACCCTGCTGGCCTACGAGGCCACCGCCGACCTGGAGACCGAAGCCGCCGTGCAGCCCGGCTGGGCCGGCGAGGTCGCCGTGCGCCGCATCGCCGGAGCCAAGATCACCGTGGTGCCCATCCTGCGCGCGGGACTGGGCATGCTCGACGGCGTGCTGTCGCTGATCCCGGCCGCCAAGGTCAGCGTGGTGGGCCTGCAACGCGACGAAGAAACCCTGCAGCCGGCGACGTACTTCGAACGCCTGACAGGCCGCCTCGACGAGCGCGATGCGCTGATCCTCGACCCGATGCTGGCCACCGGCGGCACCCTGATCGCCACCGTCGACATGCTCAAGCGCGCCGGCGCGCGCCGGATCAAGGGCATCTTCCTGGTGGCGGCGCCGGAAGGCCTGCGGGCTCTCGAGGCTGCGCATCCCGACGTCGAGGTCTACACCGCCGCGATCGACCAGCGCCTCAACGAGAAGGGTTACATCCTGCCCGGCCTGGGCGATGCCGGCGACCGGATCTTCGGCACCCGGATTCCGTAGCGGCCCCGGATTCGTGGCGGCACCGAATCCCGCACGGCCATCGGCCGCGGCGGAACGAGCCGTCCTGCGATGCCCGGCGCCGCATATCCACGATGCCCTGGTCGCCGGACGGCGCACCATCGCACCGGCCGCGTCCGCTCTGTCTCGGGCGACGGAACGTAGACCGACCGGACGCCGCCGGACGCACCGCCGCGATCGGCTCGATGGCTGACCCCGCGGCCTGACGAGGCGCGCATCGCGTCCAGACCCGTCTGGACGCCGAGGCCACCGCTTGCACCGATTCGGCGGTATCGCTCACAATAGCGATTAACGCGAATCGTTCGCATTATCAGTCTTGTTCTCGGCCACGTATGCCGTCTCGCCCATCGCAATGCCGTGGGCCTGCGGTGCTGTTCCGGTCACCGTCTTCTGGAGTTCTCCCATGCCGCGCAATCGCCCCGTCATCCTGCCCGGGAGGCGTCCGCACGCCCCGGCCCCACGCCGGCCGCTGGCCCTGGCGCTCATGGTGGCGTTGACCAGCCCCGCGGGTCCGGCGTGGGCGCAATCCACCGAGGGGACATCTGCCGCGAGGACCCTCGATACCGTCGTCGTGCAGGCGCAGCGCGATGCATCGACCGAGGGCTCGCGTACCTACGGTGGCCGTGAGACCACTCTCTTCAAGGGCATTCGCAGCATCCGCGAGACCCCGCAGCCGGTCACCGTCATCTCGCGTCAGTTGCTCGACGACCGCGTCCTGCCGGATCTGCACGAAGTGCTGCAGAACACCCCGGGCGTCACCGTCGATTACACCGACAGCGAACGCGTCAATTACTTCGCGCGCGGCTTCGCCATCGACTCGCTGCAGATCGACGGCCTGTCGATCGACCAGGCGGGCTCGGTCTTCATCCAGCCCGACACCGTCGTGCTCGACCGGCTCGAGATCCTGCGCGGCGCGGCCGGTCTGCTGCGCGGCGCCGGCAACCCGTCGGCGACGGTGAACCTGGTACGCAAGCGGCCGACCCGCGAGCTGCAGGCCTCGGCCGGGCTCACCCTCGGCTCGTGGGACCGCCGCCGCGTGGAAGCCGACCTGTCCGCGCCGCTCAACGCCAGCGGCAGCGTGCGCGGGCGGATCGTCGCCGCCTACGACGACAAGGATTTCTTCCAGGACGCGCGGACGGAGCAACGGCGCACCGTCTACGGCGTGCTCGAAGCCGACGTCACCGACAGCACGTTGCTCACCTTGAGCCTGCAGCACGCCGACCTCTATGCGACGGGCTCATGGGGCGGACTGCCGTCGGACCTCGACGGCAGCCCGCTGCACCTGCCGCGCAGCACCTACCTCGGCGCGGACTGGAACACCTGGGACCGCTACAACCAGCAGGTCTTCCTCGGCCTGGAGCATCGCTTCGACAACGACTGGAACGTCCGCCTGAACGCCGCGCACACCCGCTTCGGCTACATCAACGACTTCAAGCAGACCTCGTTCTCGCGTCCAGCCTCGGCCACCGATCCCCACCTGGTCGACGTGTCGACGGCGATCTACGGCGACGCCGGCAGCCACCAGAACGCGATCGGGCTGGTCGTCGACGGCCCGTTCCAGCTGTTCGGCCGCATGCACCATCTCACCGCCGGCGCCGAGGGCCGCAATGTGAAGACCGCGAACTCCTCGGGCTACTGGAACATCGCGCCGATGACCGGGGTGGATGTGCGCGAGTGGAACCCGTGGACGAGCTATCCCGAACCGTTCGACACCGGCACGGCCAATTATTTCGAGGGCATCGACAACGCCACCCGCCAGGAAGGCGTGTTCGCGGTCGCCAAACTCTCGCTGGCCGATCCGCTCACCGCCCTGGTCGGCGCGCGCGCGAACTGGTGGACGTACTCGGTGCCCAGCAATCCCGCCAGCGGCTACTCGGTGGACCGCGAGATCACGCCCTACGCGGGCCTGGTCTACGATTTCGGCGGGCGCTTCAGCGCCTACGCCAGCTACAGCGAGATCTTCGTGCCGCAGAGCGCCTACGGCCGCGACGGCAACCTGATCGCGCCGATCACCGGCGAGGACTACGAGGCCGGCATCAAGGGCGAATTCTTCCGCGGGCGCCTCAACGCCGCGCTGTCGCTGTTCCGCATCAACAACGTCGGCCGCGCCGTCGACGACGTGACTTCGCCGGACCCGTGCCTGCCGCACTACCCGACCGGATACTGCAGGATCGCCGACGGCAAGACCCGCAGCCAGGGCTGGGAGCTGGAGCTGGCCGGCGACCTGACGCCGGACTGGCAGATCATGGCCGGCTACACCAATACCCGCACCGAGAACCTGCGCGACAACAGCCCGGCCAATGTCGGCCAGCCGGTCCGGAGCGCCGACCCGCGCCACCTGCTGCGCGTGTTCACCACCTACCGCCTGCCCGGCGCCTTGCAGGCGCTGCGCGTCGGCGGCGGCGTGCAGGCCCAGAGCGACACCTACGTGCGCAGCGGCGGGCTGGTCGCCCGCCAGGGCGGCTATGCGGTCTACAACCTGATGGGCAGTTACCAGCTCAACGATGCGGTGCGCCTGCAGCTCAACGTCAACAACCTCTTCGACAAGAGCTACTACCGGAAGATCGCGCCGACCGGCTTCGGCACCTACTACGCCGATCCGCGCAACGTGATGCTGACGGTGCATACGCGCTTCTGAGCGCGTACGACCGCCGTCGCCAGGCTCAGGAGGCGCGCCTGCGCGCCGCCAGCACGGCCACCAGCGCCAGCAGGAGGATCGCGGCCAGCCAGTAGGGCCAGCGCGCGCTTCGCTGCATCGAGTCGCCGGACGACGCCGCGCCCGCTCCCGCGTCCGGGCGGGCGGGCGCCCAGCCGTCGGCGCCCGGCACGAACGCCGCGTGCGGCGGCAGGACCAGCGCCGACCAGCGCAGACGCAGATCGCCGGCTTCGGGATGATCGGGATCCGCGGCCGTGGTCAGTACCTCGCCGCTGGACTGGAAGGTCGCCGCCAGATTCGGCGGCAACGCTGCCGCGTCGGGCGACAGCAGCCGCCACTCGCCGCTGGCCAGCAGTTGCGCCGGCGCGAGTTCGCGACCGTCGGGCATGCGCGCGTCCGTCCGCCACAGCATGGCCGCCACCGGAAGCGCCGCCGGATTCTGGTGACCGGCGGCGAGCCCGTCGCCGGCCACGGCCGCGTCGCGCCATTCGAGACGGTCCCCGCCGCCGCCCGTGCGCGGCACCCACTGCAGCATCTGCACCTCACGCCGCAACGCGAAGCCCTGCCGGGTCTCGACGCCGAACTCCGGGTCGCGCAAGACCTCCGCGGGAACGGGCCGCTCGCCCTCCTGCGCCTTCAGCACGCCGCCCGGCAACCACGCGGCGCACACCAGTACGCCCATCATCGCGACACGTGCGACGAGGCGCGGGCTCATGCGTCCCCCAGCGCGCGCGCGCTCAGCACCTCGACCTCGTGATCGGTGGCGTAGCGGCCGCGCGCATCGCGCACCACCCGCGCGAGCGCGATTCCGGGATCGTGGGTGAAGAACAGCCGCACATCGCGAGCGAGCGCGTCGGCGAGCAGCGCGTCCTTCTCGTCGATCAGCAGTTCCGGATAGCGGTCGTAGCCCATCGTGATCGGCACATGCACCCAGGGCCTGGCCGGCACCAGGTCGGCGCAGAACACGATGCCGCCGTGCGGCGTGCCGTCGCCGCGATCGGCACCGAGGATTTCGGCCAGCATCATGCCCGGCGTGTGACCGTCGCTGTAGCGGAAGCGCACCGCATCGCCCAGCAGCGGTGACCGCTCGCCGTCCACGAACTGCAGCCGGCCACTGGCTTCGAGCAGGCCCGGCAGCTCCGGGATGAAACTCGCCCGGTCGCGCGCGTGCGGCGCCGTGGCCCGCGCCCAGTGCGGGCGGCTGGTGAGAAAGGTCGCATTGGGAAACAGCAACTCGGGCGTCCGCCCCTCGTGCCAGGCCGCCAGCAGGCCGCCGGCGTGATCGAAGTGCAGGTGCGAAAGCACCACCACGTCGATGTCCTCGTGCGAGAAGCCCGCATCGGCCAGCGAATCGAGCAGCACATGGCGCGCCTCGACCACCCCGTAACGGTCGCGCGATGCCGGATCGAAGAACGCACCGATACCGGTCTCGAACAACACCGTGCGGCCGTTCAACGGGCTCGCCAGCAACGCACGGGTGGCCAGCGGAATGCGATTGAGCGCATCGGGCTCCGCCCAGCGCGTCCACAGCGCGCGCGGCGCATTGCCGAACATCGCGCCGCCGTCGAGGCGTTGGGAATTGCCGAGCAGCGACCAGAGTTTCATAGGCATCGATCCTGAAACGGGAGACACGCGGTGCGCGAGCACGTGGGGCGAACGCAAGCGTAACGCGCCGGGAGTCGCGACGCCGTGGGGGCACGGAGGATGTCGGAAGCACCGCGCGGTCGCGGCGCATGGACGCCTCGCATGCATCGTTCGCCGCGGGACGGACGTCGTGTGGGCACCACGGCACCGCCGCGCCCCCCTGCCATGCTGCGGGACGAGCCGGCGTACGGCGCCTGCAGACTGCAGCCTGCTATCGCGGCACGTTGCTGTCGACCACGGCCGCACCGACATCGTTGCGCGGATCGCTGCCACCCTCGAGCGTGCCGTCGGCGCGGTTCCACATCACCGTCTGCAGGTTGCCCCAGACATGGCTGGAGCCGCGGCCGTCGGCGGCATCGTCGGGTGGCAGGTTCAATGCATGCCCCATCGCCTCCAGCCGCTCGGCGGTGCCGGCATCGAACATCCCGCGCTCGGCGGACACCACGTCGGGCATCCACTGGTGATGGAAGCGCGGCAGCGCCGCCACGGCCTGCGCATCCAGCCCGGCGTCGTAGCCGAGGATGCCCAGCAGCACCATGGTGATGATCCGCGAGCCGCCGGGCGTGCCCAGCACCGCGACGCGCTCCGGCGACACCATGAAGGTCGGCGTCATCGAGCTGAGCATGCGCTTGCCGGGCGCCGGCGCGTTGGCATCGAAGCCCATCACCCCGAACGCGTTCGGCGTGCCGGGCTTGAGCGCGAAATCGTCCATCTCGTTGTTGAGCAGCACGCCGGTCCCCGGCGGGATCAGCCCCGAGCCGTACAGCAGATTGACCGTCTGCGTGCCGGCGACGCGGTTGCCCTGTTCGTCGATGATCGAGAAGTGGGTGGTCTCCTCGTCCTCGAGGGGCGTGGGTTCGCCGGAGAGCAGGTCACTGGGCGTGGCCCGGGAGGGATGGATCGTCGCGCGCAGGCCGGCGGCATAGTCGCGGCTGGTCAACGTGCGCAGGGGGATCTCGACGAAGTCGGGATCGCCCAGATAGAAGGTGCGGTCGCGGAAGGCGCGGCGCATCGACTCGATGGTCAGGTGCGCGCGCATGGCCGGCTCCAGCGTGTCCAGCTCCCACGGCGCCAGGATCTGCAGCATCTGCGCCAGCGCCACGCCGCCCGACGACGGCGGCGGCGCGGTGACGATCTCCCAGCCGCGATAGCCGAACCGGATCGGCTCGCGTTCGACCACGCGGTAGCCGGCCAGTTCGTCGGCGGTCCACTCGCCGCCTTCGGCGTGGACGCCGGCCAGCAGCAGGCGGCCGGTCTCGCCCCGGTAGAACCCGTCGAAGCCCTCGGCGGCCAGGCGTTCGAGCGTGCGGGCGAGATCCGGCTGCCGGAACGTGTCGCCCACCTGCAGCGGCCGGCCCGACGCCAGGAACACCTCGCGCGTGCCCGGGTAGCGCTCCATCACCTCGCGACGGCGCTCGTAGCCGCGGACCATGCGCTCGTAGGCCGGGAAGCCGTCGCGCGCGGCGCGGATCGCCGGGGCCAGCGATTGCGCCAGCGGCAGCGCGCCGTAGCGCTCGGCCAGATGCACGAAGGCCGCCGGCAGGCCCGGAATGCCCGCGGCCCAGGGACCGTTCTCGGCGCGATCGCGATCGAACGCGCCATCGGCGTCGAGATAGCGTGCCGGCGTCGCCGCGGCCGGCGCGGTCTCGCGGGCGTCGACGAAGACGTCGCGGCCGCTGGCGGCATCGTGCAGCAGGAAGAACCCGCCGCCGCCGAGGCCCGAGCTGATCGGCTCGACCACCGACAGCGTCGCCGACACGGCGATGGCCGCATCGAAGGCGTTGCCGCCGGCGTGCAGGGTGTCGATGCCGGCCTGCGTGGCCAGCGTGTGCGCCGAGGCCACCGCGATCCCCGGCGGCCTGTCCGCCGGCCTGATGCCTGCTCCGTCGGCGGCGCAGCCCGACACCGGCAGCAGGCACAGCGCCAACAGCCACACCATCGCCAGCCCGCGGCGGATCCGGGTCATGCGGCATCCTCGAGCCGGCGCATCTTGGCCAGCAGTTCTTCGTGGGTTTCGGGGAAGGCCGGGTCGGGATCGATGCACTCGACCGGGCACACCATCACGCATTGCGGCTCGTCGTAATGGCCGACGCACTCGGTGCACAGGGCCGGATCGATCACATAGATCGTCTCGCCCATGGAAATGGCCTTGTTCGGGCAGGCCGGCTCGCAGACGTCGCAGTTGACGCAGAGCTCGTTGATCTTCAGCGACACGGTGCCGCCTCCGCGGCGTACCGCGCGCGGACGCCGCCGCCGGCACGGCCGCGACGGGCCATCCGACGAACGACCTCCCCGGCACATGCCGGAGAGGTCGGGGTGTGGAACAGGTCTCGTCGTGCGATCACTGCGTGTCGACGAAGACGTACTCGACGCCGGCCGGGGCCACCGCCGCCTCGGCGCGCGGGCTCTCCGCCGCGGACCCGATGTAGAGCACGCGAACGCCCTGCATGCTGCCCTCCGGCACGCCCTCGAACGCGGCCTCGACGAAGCCCGCCACGCGGGCCGGATCGGCACCGGCATAGGCCAGCAGGTTGCCGCGCACGATGCCGCGCGCGAGGTCCGAACGGGCCTTGTCGAGCTGACGCTGGTAAGCGCCGCCGTCGTCGGCCAGGGTCGGCGCGGTCGCCTCCATGCCTTCGGCCGCCTCGCCGCCTTCGGCGGGCTCGACCACCGGCGCCTCGTCGGCCTCGGCCGCCGGCACCAGGTAGATGTACGGGGTGTTGACGATGCCGTCCATGTGGCGCGGCACCAGGTCCTGCAGATAGGCGCGCCATTCGGCGCTGCTGCTGCCGGTCGGTGCGGGCACGGCGGCGCGCTCGACCTGCTGCGGCGCCTCGTCCTTCTGGCAGGCGGCGAGCGGCACGGCGAGACAGGCGGCGAGCAGCAGGCGGTTGACGGTCTTCATACGGGTCCTCCCCAGTGAATCGTTGATCGGAATGTCATCAGTCGTGTTTGCGCCGCCATTCGGCCTGCAGCGCCTCGGCCACCGCCGCCGGCACGAACCCCGAGACATCCCCGCCGAGGCGGGAGATCTCGCGCACCAGCGACGAGGAAATGAACCCGTACTGCTCGGCCGGGGTCAGGAACAGGGTCTCGACCTCGGGAATCAGGTGGCGGTTCATGCTCGCCAGCTGGAACTCGTACTCGAAATCCGAGACCGCGCGCAGGCCGCGCAACAGCACGCCGGCCCCCAGGTCGCGCACGAAGTGCGCCAGCAGCGAATTGAAGCCGCGCACCTCGACGTTGGGAAACGCGGCCAAGCCGCGGCGAGCCAGGTCCACTCGCAACTCGAGCGGCAGGGTCGGCCCCTTGGCCGGACTCTCGGCCACGCCGACGACGATCGTCTCGAACAGCGAGGCCGCCCGGCCGACCAGATCGATGTGACCGTTGGTGATCGGATCGAAGGTGCCGGGATAGACCGCGATGCGGCTGCGGTTCGCGCTCATGGACGGGCTGTGACTCGGCTGCCGGGATCGGACGGCCAGTGTATCAGTCCGGCCCGCTCGTCAGCCGCCCTGCGCCGCCGTGCGGCGGTACAGCGCGTGGCGCGCATCGCGGCTGCCGCCCTCCCGGTGCAGGTGCCAGTCCGCGCCGGGCCGGATATCGCGCGTGGCGGGGCTTTCCACATACAGCCAGGCATCGGCCGCGAGCCAGGGTGCGAGCAGCGCCAGCACGCCGTCCCAGAGATCCGCGTCGAACGGCGGGTCGCAGAACACCCCGTCGAACGTGCCCAGGACCGGGGCGCGCAGCAACGTCAGGGCATCGGCGCGCACCACACGGATCGCCTCGCCGGCCTGCAGGCGCCCGGCGGTCGCCTCGATCGCCGTCGCCAGTGCCGGATCCCGCTCCACCAGCACGGCCTGCGCCGCCCCGCGCGAGACCGCCTCCAGCCCCAGCGCGCCGGTGCCCGCGAACAGGTCCAGCACCCGCGCGCCCGGCAGCGACGGCTGCAGCCAGTTGAACAGGGTCTCGCGCGCCCGGTCCGAGGTCGGGCGCAAGCCGGGCGCATCCGCCACCGGAAGCCGGGTGCCGCGCCAGCGCCCGCCGACGATACGCACCGCCCCGGCACCGGCGCGTCCGGCGCCGCGTCCCTTCATCGGCATTGCAGCGGTTCCGGCGTCGGCTTGCGGCTCCGGATCACCACGGGCTCGGCGAGTGTGCTGCGGGTCATCGCGATCCAGGCAGGGAACGGGGCGACGATCATAAGACAGCGCCGCCGCCCCGGCCCATGAGGCCCGACCGGCCTGGTTTCGCCGGCGCCCGCAGGGCGGGGCATGCCAGGCATCGCCGTGCTGTCGACGCGGTTGCGCCTTCTCATGGCAGCGTCTCCCGGCGGCATCGCGCCCCGCCGCTGGAGCGAGACGGCCGCCCCGGGTTGAAACCGCGCGCCCGGCCCTCATCTGCCCTCTACCGCCCGCGGCGCCGCGCGCCCGGCATTCTTTCGACATTGCGCAACGACGAACGGACCCCGATGAGCACGGACACCCAAAGCACGGATACCCAGAAGGAAACCCTCGGCTTCCAGACCGAGGTGAAGCAACTGCTGCACCTGATGATCCATTCGCTGTACTCGAACAAGGAAATCTTCCTCCGCGAGCTGGTCTCCAACGCGGCCGACGCCGCCGACAAGCTGCGTTTCGAGTCGATCGCGAAGCCCGATCTGCTGGAGGCGGACCCGAACCTGCGCATCCGCATCGGATTCGATGCCGAGGCGCGCACGGTCACCATCGACGACAACGGCATCGGCATGAGCCGCGACGAGGCCGTGGCCCACCTGGGCACGATCGCCAAGTCCGGTACCGGCGACTTCCTCAAGGCCCTGTCCGGCGACCAGAAGAAGGACGCCAACCTGATCGGCCAGTTCGGCGTCGGTTTCTACAGCGCGTTCATCGTCGCCGACCGGGTCGACGTCTACAGCCGCCGCGCCGGCCTGCCCGCATCCGAAGGCGTGCACTGGGCCTCGGCCGGCGAAGGCGAGTTCGACGTCGCCACCATCGACAAGCCCGAGCGCGGCACCCGCATCGTGCTGCATCTCAAGGAAGGCGAGGAGAACTTCGCCGAAGACTGGACTCTGCGCGGCATCGTCAAGAAGTACTCCGACCATATCGGGCTGCCGATCGAAATGCAGGCGCGCCAGGACGCCCCCGCGGTCGACGGCGAGGACGGCGACACCGCCACCGACGCAGCGCCCCCCGCCTGGGAGCCGGTCAACCAGGCCAGCGCCCTGTGGACGCGGCCCAAGACCGAGTTGCAGGACAGCGACTACCAGGCGTTCTACAAGCACATCGCCCACGACTTCAGCGACCCGCTGACCTGGAGCCACAACAAGGTCGAGGGCAAGCTGGAGTACACCTCGCTGCTGTACGTGCCCGGCCGCGCGCCGTTCGACCTCTACCACCGCGACGGCGCCAAGGGCCTGAAGCTCTACGTGCAGCGTGTCTTCATCATGGATCAGGCCGAGCAGTTCCTGCCGCTGTACCTGCGTTTCGTGCGCGGCGTGGTGGACTCGGCCGACCTCTCGCTCAACGTCTCGCGCGAGATCCTGCAATCGGGCCCCGTCGTGGATTCGATGAAGGCCGCGTTGACCAAGCGCAGCCTGGACATGCTGGACAAGCTGGCGCGCGACAAGCCCGAGCAGTACGCAGGCTTCTGGAAGGAGTTCGGCCAGGTCCTGAAGGAAGGCCCCGCCGAGGATTTCGGCAACCGCGAGAAGATCGCCGGCCTGCTGCGCTTCGCCTCCACCCACGACGCCTCGGGCGAGCAGACCGTGTCGCTGACCGACTACATCGGCCGGATGCGCGACGGCCAGGACCGCATCTACTACCTCACCGGCGATTCGCACGCGCAGATCAAGGACAGCCCGCACCTGGAGGTGTTCCGCAAGAAGGGCATCGAGGTGCTGCTGCTCACCGACCGCATCGACGAATGGCTGATGGGCTATCTCACCGAGTTCGACGGCAAATCGCTGGCCGACGTCGCCCGCGGCGACCTCGATCTCGGCAAGCTCGACAGCGAGGAGGAGAAGCAGGCTCAGGAAACCTCCGCCAAGGCGAAGGAGGCACTCGCCGGCCGGCTCAAGGCGATTCTCGCCGACGATGTGACCGAGGTGCGCGTGTCCCACCGGCTGACCGACTCGCCGGCGATCCTCGCGCTGGGCCAGGGCGACCTGGGCCTGCAGATGCGCCAGCTGCTCGAAGCCAGCGGCCAGCAGGTGCCGGAGACCAAGCCGGTGTTCGAGTTCAATCCCGACCATCCGCTGATCGCCAAGCTCGATGCCGAACAGGATCCGCAGCGTTTCAGCGACCTGTCGCGGGTGCTGTTCGACCAGGCCGCACTGGCCGCCGGCGACGGCATCAAGGACCCGGCCGCCTACGTGAAGCGGCTCAACAAGCTGCTGCTGGAACTGTCGGCCTGACCGGGTCCGGATGCGTGGCGGCCATCGACCGCCCGCATCTCTGGCCGCGCCCCTGACCGCATGCCCGACCCGGCGCCGGTGGCCCGGCGCCACCGGCGCGCACACTCTGGCGCCACATCGTCGACGCCTTCCCTCGACGCGACACCGCACCGTCGGCGCCGTCCCCGGACGGTCCTGCCGCACCGGTTATGCGGCGCGCTCGAGCTGGTCCGCGATCGCCGCCCGGTCGATGATCGACCGCACCTCCAGGATCCGGCCGTCCTCGAAGGTGTAGAAGACGTTTTCCGAGAACCGGACGCGGCGGCCGTTCACCGGCAACCCGAACAGTTCTCCGCTCGGCGTGCAGTCGAACAGCAGGCGGCTGGCCACCCGCGGCGGCTCGCACACCAGCAGATCGACCCGGAACTGCAGGTCGGGAATCGCCCGGACGTCGCCTTCAAGCATGGCGCGATAACCGGCAAGGCCCAGGTGCTCGCCGTTGCGGTGCACGGCCTCGTGCACGAACTGCCCAAGCGATGCCCAGTCGCGTCGATTGAGGCAATCGATGTAGGCGCGGTAGACGGTGGCGAGATCGCGCTCGGTCATGGCGACGGCATTGGCAAAGACGTCGGACAGGGTAGTGCGAAAGCGCGTCGCGACGGCGTGTGGCAGCGCCTCGGGATGTCGACGTGCGCGCAGGCATCTGCGCGGCGCAGCGGGTCTCGCCGTGTTCGCGGAGACGCCGTCGGCGCCCGCAGCGAGCATGAATCCCGCCGCCCCGCGAATCCTTGCCTGCACAGGCGAACGAGTCGCCGGTGGTAGCATGACGCCCCCCCGAAGAGCCTCCCGCATGGTCAGTTTCTTCCGCCGCAAGAAGCCCGAAGATCAACGCGAGCAGCCCGTCCGCCGCGGCTTCACCGCCGAAGAACTGGCCGCCGCGTTTCCCAGCGCGCCCGCGGATGCCGCACCGCGCGACGAGGCCGTCCCGGCACCGTCCGCACCGCCCCCGCCTGCCCCTGCTCCGGGCATGCCGCCCGCCGATGCCGCGCCGGTCGACACCGGCGCCATCGGCGATGCGCCCGTCGACGTGGCGAACGATGTCGACGGACCGCACGCCCCCGCGACATCGAATACCGCGGCGCCCGCGGACACGACTGACGTAAACCCGGCTGCACGTGCGCCGACGCCCTCCCGCGCCGGGCCGTCCACGGTCGGGACCGCGGACGCCGCCCCGGAGATGGATGCGCGCGCCTTCGCGGCACCGCGACCCGCCGACCCCGCGCTCGCCTACGCGCCCGCGCTTCCGCAGCCGCGCGAGACCGCGGCCACGACATCCCCGGTCCCCGCGGCATCCGCCCCGGAGCAGGTCGCAACCGCCTCGGCAGCCGTTCCCGCGCCCGCTGCACCCGGCAAGACCGGCTGGCGCGACCGCCTGCGCGGCAGCGCATTCGCGCGCAGCCTCGGCGGCCTGTTCTCGCGCAACCCGAAGCTCGACGACGACCTGCTCGACGAGATCGAAACCGCCCTGCTGACCGCCGATGTCGGCGTCGCCGCCAGTACCGCGCTGGTCGAATCGATGCGCAAGCGAATGAACGCGCGAGAGTTCGCCGATGCCGGCGCCCTGCTCGCCGCCCTGCGTGCGGAGTTGATCGCCCTGCTGCAGCCGGTGGCCCGCCCGCTGGAGATCGACCGCGACGCCAGACCCTTCGTCGTCCTGACCGTCGGCGTCAACGGCGTCGGCAAGACCACCACCATCGGAAAGCTGGCGCGCCGTTACAAGGATGAGGGCCGCGGCCTGATGCTGGCCGCCGGCGACACCTTCCGCGCCGCCGCCGTCTCGCAGCTGCAGGCCTGGGGCGAGCGCAACGGCGTGCACGTGATCGCCCAGGGCCAGGACGCCGACCCCGCCTCGGTCGCCTTCGACGCGCTGCAGGCCGCCAAGGCCCGCGGCACCGAGGTGCTCATCGCCGACACCGCCGGTCGCCTGCATACCCAGCAGGGCCTGATGGCCGAACTCGGCAAGATCCGCCGCGTGCTCGGCAAGATCGACACCCGCGCACCGCACGAAGTGCTCATGGTGGTCGACGGCACCACCGGCCAGAACGCGATCTCGCAGGTGCGGCAGTTCCATGCCGCGGTGAACGTCACCGGCCTGGTGGTGACCAAGCTCGATGGCACCGCCAAGGGCGGCGTGGTGTTCGCGCTGGCACGCGAGTTCGGCATCCCGATCCGCTACGCGGGCATCGGCGAGCGTCCCGAAGACCTGCGGGTGTTCGACGCCGAGGCCTTCGTCGATGCGCTGCTGCCCGCCGCCCTGGGACGCGACGACGCATCCGCACAAGGCGCGGCGACGCAGTGAACCGCCGGCGCGCGATCGCGCTGGCCGTGATCGTGGCGCTGCTGCTGGTGGCGCTGGCCGCACTGCGCTGGGTCGCCCATCCGGACACCGTGGGGCGCCTGTTGCTGGACCGTGCCGGCGCGGCACTCGGCCTCGAGATCAGCGCCGAATCCTTCGAATACCGCCTGCGCGGCACCCCCGAAGTGATCGCCCGTGGCGTACAGGCGCGGGTGCCCGGCGCATCCACGCCGTTGCTGCATGCCGAGCGCGTCTTGCTTTCGGTGCCGTGGTCGACCATCCGCGCCCGCGGCGCGGTGCTCGACATCCAGCGTTTGGAACTCGATGCCCCGGTGCTGGATCTGCCGGCATTCCAGCGCTGGTGGGCGACACGTCCACCGGGCGACGGCGTCGCGCCGCGTTTCATCGACGGCATCGCGATCGTGCGCGGACGTATCGACGCCGACGGCTGGCGACTCGACGACCTCGACATCGCACTGCCCCGCTTCGCCGTGGAGGCACCGCTGCGCGCGCACGTGCGCGGACGCTACGTCGCCTCGGCGCTGCAGGCACCGTTCGATGTGCGCGTGGCGATGGTCCGGGCCTCCGCACGCTCCGGTATCGGCGTCGTCGGCAACGCGACCCCGTCCACCGACGGCTGGCGCCTGCCCGCATGGTTGCAGTTGTCCGGACGCCTGCATGCCGGCGAGGGCCGCATCGCCCTGGAGCGCGCCGCGCTGGCCCTGCGCGGCCGCCTGCATCTCGACAGCGCGGCGCATCCCTTGGTCGCCGGCGCCGCCGGCGAGATGCTGATCGCCGGCGGCGGCGTCCGCGTGGAACCGCTGGCCCTGGTGTTGCGCGGCGAAGGCGTGCTGCCGCGCCTGCGCTCGCGCGGCCTGCTGGCGCTGCAGGACGATTTCGCGCTCGCCCTGGCCGGCGAGATCGCACACTGGCCGGAGGGCTGGCCCACGTTGCCCGCGCCGCTGGAGCGGCGCGATGTGCCGGTTCCCTTCGCGCTGGGCTACAACGGCGCGCCCGACCTGTCCGCACCGCTCGCCCTGCGGCTGGAGCGCGACTGCGCACGGTTCGAAGGCCGCCTGCGTATCGGTGCGATCGGCGACTGGCTCGAGCAGCTCGATCGCGGTACGCCGCTGCCCCCGGTGGTCGGCACTCTGCGCATGCCGCGGCTGGAGATCGCCGGCGCCACCCTGCACGGCGTGGAAATCCATATCCAGGACGAACCCATCCAGGGCGACCATCTCCAGAAGGGCCATCTGCGAGAGGGCGATCTCCAGGACGACCAGCGCTCAGGCGACGATCCGCCGTGAACCACGACGACGCCTTCGCCACCCGCCTGCTGGCCTGGTTCGACCGCAACGGCCGTCACGACCTGCCTTGGCAGCATCCGCGCGCACCGTATCGGGTCTGGCTGTCGGAAATCATGCTGCAGCAGACCCAGGTCGCAGTGGTGATTCCGTATTTCCAGCGCTTCGTCGAGGCCTTGCCGGACGTGGCCGCACTGGCTGCCGCGCCGCAGGACCGCGTGCTCGCGCTGTGGTCCGGCCTCGGCTACTACGCCCGCGCCCGCAACCTGCATGCCGCGGCACGCGCCTGCGTCGAGCGGCATGGCGGCGATCTGCCGCGCGATTTCGACGCCCTGGTCGCCTTGCCCGGCATCGGCCGCAGCACCGCCGGCGCGATCCTCTCGCAGGCCTGGGGCGACCGTTTCGCCATCCTCGACGGCAACGTCAAGCGCGTACTCGCCCGCTGGCACGGCGTGACCGGCTGGCCAGGCCAGCCCGCGGTCGAGCGGGTGCTGTGGGACCACGCGCGCAGCCACCTTCCCGACACCCGCCTGGCCGACTACACCCAGGCGCAGATGGACCTGGGCGCCACGCTGTGCACGCGCCACGCACCGCATTGCCTGCTGTGCCCGGTGGCCGAGGGCTGCATCGCCCGCCGCGACGGCCTCACCGGGGACCTGCCCACGCCCAAGCCCGGCAAGACCCTCCCCGAACGCGAGGCGCACATGGTGCTGTTGCAGGACGGCGACGGACGCGTCCTCCTGCAGCGCCGCCCCGGGACCGGCGTATGGGCCGCCCTGTGGTCCCTGCCCGAGGCCGACGACGCCGCGTCGGCACGTGTCCTGGCCGCCACCTTGGCCGGCATCGACGGCGAAGGCGACGCCTTGCCGGAAGTGCGCCACGGCTTCAGTCACTATCGCCTGACGATCCGCCCATGGCGCTGGCGAGGCGTCACGCCGGCCGCGCGCGTGGGCGACAATGACGCACTGCAATGGGTCGCCTCCGATGCACTGGCTGCATTGGGCCTGCCCGCGCCGATACGGCGCCTGTTGCTCGACGCGCTCGCCTGACGACCGCTCCGCACGCGCCCCCTGACTTTTTTCGAATCCGGAGACCCACGATGAGCCGCCAGGTGTTCTGCCAGTACGAACAGAAGGAAACCGAAGGCCTCGACTTCGTGCCCTGGCCGGGCGAACTCGGCAAGCGCATCTATGCCGACATCGGCAAGGCCGGCTGGGCCGCGTGGCTCGCGCACCAGACCATGCTGATCAACGAGAACCGGTTGTCGCCGCTCGACCCCAAGCATCGCGCCTTTCTCGAGGACGAGATGCAGAAGTTCCTGTTCGCCGGCGGGGCCGACAAGCCCGCCGGCTACGTGCCGGAACCGTCCGACGCCTGACCGGACGCCTCGCCGCCGTCGCGCAGAGCGCGCTCGGCGGCACGCAACGCGGCCACATCCAGCGGCTGGATTTCGGCGATGTGGCACGGGATCTGGATCGACTGCCGGTTGAGCGCCATCACCCGGTCGAAACGCGCATGCACGCGTCCTTGAGTACTGGTCAGCGAAATCGCCTGGGCGAACTCGATATCCGGGCAGGGACCGCTGAACGTGAGCAGGAAGGCCTCCGACTGGCGCGGCCAGACCGCCACCGCCCCGCTGCCCAGCGCGACCCACTGGGTCGGCGTACCGAGCAGACGGAAACTGGACACCGGTTCGCCGGCATGGGCCCGATACAGCGCCAGCCGGTCCGTGTCGGAGATGCGCTGGCCGGCACACGCCGTCAGCACGAGCATCAGGATGCCCGTCGACAGCCCTGCGAGGCGGCGCGAACAGGACGAGGCGATCATGCGCTTGCTCCCGTCACCGACGTGGCGACGACCTTCGGCACCATGCGCCCTGCCCCCGATCCCCGCAACCGCAGGCCGTCGTACGATTCAGGTGTCGGAACGCTTGCCGCCCGCCCCCGCGATCCGTATCATGCCGGGCTCGCAACACGGCAGCGCCGCGTTGCGAGACGTGGCCGGGTAGCTCAGTTGGTAGAGCAGGGGATTGAAAATCCCCGTGTCGGGGGTTCGATTCCCTCCCCGGCCACCATCGCTTCCGGGCGGTTAGCTCAGCGGTAGAGCATTGCCTTCACACGGCAAGGGTCGCAGGTTCGATCCCTGCACCGCCCACCAGCGACACACCAGAACGTACGACGAAACCGCCGAAAGGCGGTTTTTTCGTGGCCGTCGGAAAAGTCCGACACTCGTGCGGGCGGGACACCGATACCTGGGAGCCGGCGCGAAGCCCAAGCTGGATAGCCAGCAACGCGCGGACGGATGACGGCGAAGCGGCGATCAGGGCCTCCCTCCCCATCCCCTCGGGAAGACTCATCGCCTCCGGCGCCGGAACACCTCCCGCGCGTGTCCCGCCATGGAAGGCAGGCCGCTGGCGTCCTGTCGGACCAGACGCGGGCGCCCCCACCCTCCGCATCGGCCGCGCCACCCATCGACATACCGGAGGCCATTCTCGAAATGGCCTTTTCGCGTCGCGGCTTCGCGTGCCGCGGCTGCCTGCCCCGTCGGGGCGCATCCATGCTCGCCTGACGGCCCATCGGACTTTTCCTACATCGCGACACTCGACGCACTGACTGTGCACCACCCACTCGCCTTCCATGATGTCGCGATTCCACGGCAATGGACTGCCTGCGCATCGGCTGCATCGTGTGCGCATCGCCCACTGCCCCCCGGCCGTTTCCTCACCTGGAGGCATCGCACATTGAAGCGCACCCTGATCGATGTGGAGCCTGACTCGCCTGGCTGGAAAATCCGTGTGGGCGTCTGCCTGCTCGAGCGCAATCTCGAAAAAGTGGTCGCCATAGAACGTGCCAGCCGCCTGGCGATGGAACGACATCGTGCGACCGGACAACCCACCGGCGTCGCCATCCATACCCTGCACGGCGGCGCGACGCTGGTCGGCCTTCACGACTGACCCCCCGGAGGCCCGGCGGGTCTTTCGTACGCATCCGGAGCCGCTCTGTACCATGGCGGGACATCGACGATGTCCCGCCGACAGCAGGCTTCCGCATGCCACGCATTTCCTCCCAGTCCCGAGCGTCCGCCGCAGCCGCAAGCGTCGGCAGCCCGCCCGTTCCGTATCACAGCGGCCGCCCACGTCGCACCTCGCGCATGCTCGCGCTGGCATCCCTCGTACTGCTGGCCGTCGCCACCGGCCACGTGCAGGCGACGTCACACCCGGCACCGGCGGCACGGTCCGAACTCGGCATCGTCGGGCTGCAGACGCGACACCTCGACCCCGCCCACTGGGTCGCCCGCCTCGGCGCGGACGCCGATATCCCTTATCTCGACCCGACCGCCATCGCCGCCCTCAATGCGCGCCTGGTCGCCGAGGACGACAGCGTGCGCGACATGGCCGGATTTCCGCGCACGCTGGAAGGGGCGGCCATCCGCGCCTGGATCGAAAAAGCGTCCGCCCGGCCTTCCGCCGATCGCTACGACGCCGCGGGCCGACGGCTGGACGCGGCCGATTTCGCCGCACTCGAACGCTCTCTCGCGCTGGAGGCGATTCCCGCCGAAGCGACGCCACAACCGGGCCTCGTGGTCGAGCGCGCCGCGCTGCGTGCGTTCCCGACCCGCGAACGGGTGTTCTCTCGCCCCGGCGACCTCGATATCGACCGGTTCCAGGAAAGCGCGCTGTTCCCCGGCGATGCGGTCGCCGTGCTGCACACCAGTGCCGACGGCGCCTGGGCCTTCGTCGCCAGCGACCGGTATCTGGCCTGGATGGAGCGCGACAAGCTCGCCACCGGCACCGCGGCCGAAATCGACGCCTGGCGCACACGCACGCCGGCGCTGTTCGTCACCGGCGCCACGGCGCGTACCGTGTTCAATCCCGAGCGCCCCGACGTGTCCGACCTGCAACTGGACATGGGCGTGCGCGTGCCGCGGGCGGTGCTGCCGCGGGACGCGCTGGTCCACGGCCAGCACCCGGCGTTCGGCCATGCGATCGAGCTGCCTGCACGGCGCGAGGACGGCACGCTCGCGTTCGTACCCGCCCTGCTGCCGCGCACCGCCGATGTCGCCGACGCGCCGCTGCCGCTGACGCCGGCCAACCTGATCCGCCAGTCGTTCAAGTTCCTCGGCGAACGCTACGGTTGGGGGCACGACTTCAACGCCCGCGACTGCAGCGGCTTCGTCGCCGAGATCTACCGCAGCATGGGCCTGGACATGCCGCGCAACACCAGCGACCAGAGCGTGAGCCCGGCCTTCGACAAGACGCTGTTCGACGCCGGTACCGACTCCGCCGCCCGCGAGGCTGCCGTCGCCGCGCTCCAGATCGGCGACCTGGTCTACATTCCCGGCCACGTGATGATGGTGATCGGCCACGAGGACGGGATGACCTACGTGATTCACGACACCGCCGGCTTCGGCTACACAGGTGCTGACGGCGACTACGTGCGCGTGCCCGTCTACGGCGTCGCGGTCACGCCGCTGGAGCCGCTGATGTCCGATGCCGGCACGTCCACCATCGACCGCATCACCAGCATCGTGCGCCTGCGTTGAGCCCGGCGCCTCACACCTGCATCGGGCCCTCGTCGCGATGAAGATCGAACGGATCGAAATGGCCCTGCTGCAGGTGCCGTTGCACACGCCTTTCCGTACCGCCCTGCGCTGCGTCGACACGACGGAAGACGTCGTGGTCCGCATCCGCACCGACGACGGCCATGTCGGCCATGGTGCCGCAGCCCCTACCGCGGTGATCACCGGCGACACCCGCGCCTCGATCGTCGGCGCGATCCGGCAATCGATCGCCCCGCGGCTGGTCGGGCTGGATGCGCGAGACCTCAACCGCACGCTGCAGGCGGTGCACGGCGCGATCCAGCGCAACACCAGCGCGAAGGCCGCGGTCGAGATCGCGCTCTACGACCTGTGGGCCCAGCACCACGGCGCGCCGCTGTACCGGATACTGGGAGGCGGCGATCCGGCGCTGCGCACCGACATCACCATCAGCGTCGACGACGTGGAGGCCATGGTCGCGGCCGCCCTGAGCGCACTCGACCGCGGTTACGATGCGCTGAAGATCAAGGTCGGCCAGGATATCGCGACCGATCTCGAGCGCGTCCGGGCGATCCATTCGGCCGTCGGCACGCGTGCCCGGCTCAGGCTCGACGCCAACCAGGGCTGGACCGCGAAGCAGGCCGTGCGCGCGATCCGGACGGTGGAAGATGCCGGCATCGCGCTCGAACTGGTCGAACAACCGGTGCCCGCACGCGATCTGGATGGCCTGCAGCACGTCACCGCGCACGTCGATACGCCGGTCATGGCCGACGAAAGCGCATTCGGCCCGACCGAGGTGCTCGAACTGCTGCGCCGACGGGCCGCCGATATCGTCAACATCAAACTGATGAAGGCCGGCGGCCTCTCGCATGCCGTGCGTATCGCCGATCTCGCCATGCTGCACGGGGTGCCGTGCATGATCGGTTGCATGATCGAATCCAGCATCAGCGTCGCCGCCGCGGCCCATCTGGCTGCGGCGCGGCCCGACGCGATCAGTCTTGTAGATCTGGATTCGCCGGCCCTGGCGCAGTACGACCCGGTCGAGGGCGGCACCGTCTTCGATGGCCCGCGCATCGTCCTGGGCGACGGGCCCGGTCTCGGCATCGGCGAGATCCGCGGCCTGCAGCCGCTGGAGAACTGAAGGATTCATCGAGCCGGCTATGCGCCCCACGATGGGCGCAACGCGGCCATCCGCCCGGGCTTTCCGCGCCCCCGGGCGTGTTCCGACTTCCCACCTTCCCAACGCACGAGAGCCGCCGCCACGAGGGGTCGCCATGCCGGCGAGCCGGACCCGCTCGACCGCGACGTGCCGGGATGCGACAGTGGCGGCTGCACCGATCCGGACGCTCCCCATGCCGTACCGCCCCACGCTGTCGATCCCGCGCCCGTCGGTCTTGCTCCCGACAGCCCTGCTGTCGATCGTCGGCGCTCTGTCGCTGGCAGCCTGCGGCGGCCGGAGTGTCGAACCGCCCGCCGCTCCCCTCGCCAACGCCTACCAGCTGATCCTGGTGACCACCCCGGACTGGGACGCGCCTGCCGGCACGCTGCGCAGCTACGAGCGGCTCGCCGACGGCGGCTGGCGCGAAGTGGACGACGCCGCCGACGTCACCGTGGGCCGCAGCGGCACCGCATGGGGACGCGGCCTGCATCCGCAGCAACCGGGCGATGCCAAACGCGAAGGCGACGGGCGCGCACCTGCGGGTGCGTTCCCGATCGGCATCGCATTCGGCTACCCGGACCAGGTCCGCACCGCGCTCGACTATCACGCGATGCAGGCGTCGGATTACTGCGTCGACGTGTCGGGCTCGCCGCTGTACAACCGGATCGTCGACACGCGCGACGTGGGCGAAGACGCCGTGGTCGGCTCTACCGAACCGATGCGCCGCGACATCCACCGCGACGGCGACGAGCGCTATCGGCTCGGGTTCGTGATCGAGCACAACGCCGACGGCACACCCGATGCCGGCAGTTGCATCTTCGCCCACCTGTGGCAGGCCTCCGACGTGCCCACCGCGGGATGCACCGCGATGGCGCCTTCGCGCATGCAGGCGCTGCTGGGCTGGCTGGATCCGCAGCTCAAGCCGGTTTTCGTCCTGTTGCCGCAGGCCGAGTACTCGCGGCTGCGCGACGCCTGGGACCTGCCGCGCGTTCCCGGCGCGTAACGCGCGTTCGGCAGCACACGCCTCATCCGCGCCGGTCCGCATGGCCGCGCAGCGTGGCGGCGCGACACGGCGGCGAGCGGGCCGCCCGCATCGCCCCCCAGGCGGCGCCCGCGTGCCGGCCGGGACGCACCCGCGACTGCAGGTGCACCGGGCGCAAAACGCGTCATGATCGCCCGCTTCCAGACCCGCACTCGCCGAGGACCTCCATGAGCGACCCCGTGCTGTACCACAACCCGCGCTGTTCGAAATCGCGTGGCGCACTCGAGCTGCTGCAGCAGCACGGCGTCGCACCGACCGTCGTGCGCTATCTCGACACCCCACCCGATGTCGCCACACTGCGTCGTCTGGTCGATGCGCTCGGCATCGCGCCACGGGAGCTGCTGCGACGCGGGGAGACCGCGTACCGCGAACTCGGCCTCGCCGACCCGTCCCTGGACGACGATGCCCTCCTCGCCGCGATGGCCGAACACCCCAGCCTGATCGAGCGCCCGATCCTGGTCCGGGGCCCGCGGGCGGTGATCGGCAGGCCGCCGGAGCGCGTCCTGGAACTGCTCGACGAATGATGCATAGAACATCAAGAATAATATGTAGAAATTGCATATGACGATCTGAGGCGTATCATCTCGATCATCGGCGCCAACCCACCGGAGGCCAGTCCATGATCAGTTCCGCCCAGATGCGCGCGGCCCGCGCGCTGCTTGGCATCGACCAGCGCACGTTGGCCCGCATGGCCGGCATCTCACTGCCGACGATCCAGCGCATGGAGGCCAGCGACGGCACCGTGCGCGGCGTGGTCGGCACGCTCACCCGTGTGGTCGAAGCGCTGGAAGCCGCAGGCATCGAATTGATCGGCAACGATCAGCCCAGCCAGGCGCGCGGACGCGGTGTCCGCTTGAAAGAGCGCGCGTGAGCGCGCCGCGCACCGACTTCGCGGCGCTCACCCCAAAACTCTGGACGACCCTGCGCGGCGGCTACCACCTGGCGGATCTTCGCGCCGACGCGTTGGCCGGACTCACTGTCGCCATCGTCGCCCTGCCGCTCGCAATGGCCCTGGCGATCGCCAGCGGCACCACGCCCGACAAGGGTCTGCACACAGCCATCGTCGCCGGCTTCTTGATTTCAGCACTCGGCGGCTCGCGGGTACAGATCGGCGGTCCGACCGCCGCCTTCATCCCGGTCGTGTTCGTGGTGATCGAGCGCTTCGGTTACGGCGGTCTGATCCTGTGCACGCTGCTGGCCGGACTGATGCTGATCGCCGCAGGATTGCTTCGGCTCGGCGCGCTGATGCGCTACATGCCGCAGCCGGTGATCACCGGCTTCACGGCGGGCATCGCCGTGACCATCTTTTCCAGCCAGGTGAAGGATGCACTGGGCCTGCGGATGGATCACATGCCGGCGGAGTTCGTGAGCCGCTGGACCGCCTACGGCCAGCACATCGCCACCACCCAGCCGGCGGCCGTGGTCCTGACCGTGCTCGGGCTCGCGGTCATCGTCGGGCTGCGTCGCTGGCGACCGAAGTGGCCCGGCTTCCTGCTCGCACTGCTGGCGTGCACGTTCGCCGCCATGATCTTCGCACTACCGGCGGAGACGATCGGTAGCCGCTTCGGCACCCTGCCCTCGTCGCTACCGACATTCGCGGTCCCGCATATCCCGCTCGATCGCACGTTCCAACTCCTGCCCAGCGCGTTCACCATCGCATTCCTGGCCGGCGTGGAGTCCTTGCTGTCGGCCGTCGTCGCCGACGGCATGATCGGCGGACGCCATCGCTCCAACGGCGAACTGGTCGCCCAGGGCGTCGCCAACGTCGGGGCCGCCCTGTTCGGCGGCCTGCCCGCGACCGGTGCACTCGCCCGTACCGCGACCAATGTCCGCGCCGGCGCGCGGTCGCCGGTGTCGGGAATCCTGCACGCCGGGTTCCTGCTGGCATTCATGCTCCTGCTCGCACCGCTGATGCGTCATGTCCCTCTCGCGGCGCTGGCGGCGGTACTGCTCGTGGTGGCCTGGAACATGAGCGAGGTCGATCACTTCCGGCACACGATGTTGGCGCCCTGGGGCGACCGCATCGTCCTGCTGCTGACGTTCGGGCTCACCGTCTTCCTCGATCTCACCGTTGCCATCCAGTTCGGGGTCGTCGCCGCGGCCTTCGTCTTCATGCACCGGATGGCGCAATCGGGGGGGTTCGACCCGGACCGATCGCGGGAGCAGGATGAGGCCTGGCGACAACGCGCGCTGCTGCCGCCCGGCGTCGAGACCTTGCGCATCAGCGGCCCGCTGTTCTTCGGCGCCAGCAACCGCCTCGACACCCTGCTCGACCCGTTCCTCGCGCCGCCGAAGGTGTTCATCCTGCACATGCGCCGCGTGCCGATGATCGACGCGAGCGGCGAGCACGCGCTGGAAAACCTCGCCGCACGTTGCCAGCGTCAGGGCATCGCCCTGATCGTGTCCGGGCTGCAGCCGCAGCCGCGACGCGTGCTGGACGACATGGCCTTCGCCGCACATGCCCGAGACGTGCATTTCACCGCCAACGATGCGGCCGCCATGACGCTCGCACACACGCTCGCCACCGGCGACGCGCGGAGCCAGCGCGATCCGTAGCACAATGCGCGCATGCGAACGCCCGCCATCGTCTCCGCCCTGACCGTCGCCGGCTCCGATTCCGGCGGCGGCGCCGGCATCCAGGCCGATCTCAAGACCTTCGCCGCGCATGGGGTGCACGGCCTGTCCGCCATCGCCGCACTGACCGCGCAGCACACCCGCGCGGTGACCGCGGTGCACGCGCCGCCGCCCGGCTTCCTGCGCGCGCAGATCGACGCCTGCTTCGAGGATTTCGCCATCGGCGCGCTCAAGCTCGGCATGCTGGCGAATGCCGAACTCATCCGCGCCGTGGCCGACGCGATCGATACGCACGCACCTGCGCACGTCGTGGTCGATCCGGTGATGGTCGCCACCTCCGGTGCGCGCCTGCTCGAAACCGACGCGCTGCAGGCACTGCGCGAGCGTTTGTTGCCGCGCGCCACCGTGCTGACGCCGAATCTGCCCGAGGCCGAACTGCTGCTCGGCCACCGGATCGCCTCGCGCAGCGCCATGGAAGGCGCCGCACGAGCCTTGCTCGCGCTCGGGCCGCAAGCGGTGCTGCTCAAGGGCGGGCATCTCGACGACGACGGCGACGACGTGGTCGATCTGTACATCGGCCCCGGTGGCGAACGCGTCCTTCGCCACCCGCGCCTGCCCGAAGCCGCGCACGGCACCGGCTGCACGCTGGCCTCCGCGGTGGCCGCGCGCCTGAGCCAGGGCGCGCCCCTGCCCGACGCCGCAGCCGATGCGACCGACTATGTGCACCGCGCGCTGCTGGGCGGATACCGTCCGGGACGCGGCGACGTGCGCGTGCTCGACCATTTCGGCGCCATGGCACGCCCATGAGCGTGAGCGCGGGCGACGATGCCGACACCGTCGCCGTCGAGGCCGCGGATGGGCATCGCTTCGAATTGATCGTCCGTCACGCCGTCCAGCCACGCGCGGCGCTGCTGTGGCTGCCGGCGCTCGGCGTCGCCGCGCGGCATTACCTGCCGTTCGCCGACGCCCTGGCCGCGCACGGCATCACCGTGTGCCTGCACGAATGGCGCGGCCACGGCAGCAGCAACCTGCGCGCCGGACATGCCTGCGACTGGAATTACCGGAGCCTGCTCCAACATGATCTGCCTGCGGCGGACGACGCGCTGCGTCGCGCCGTCGGCGGCCTGCCGACGGTGTTCGGCGGACACAGCCTGGGCGGCCAGCTGGCGAGCTGCCACGCGGGCTTGTCGGACGCACCAGGGCCCGTCGGGCTCTGGTTGGTCGCCAGCGGCGCACCCTGGTGGCGCGGCTTCCCGGCGCCGCTGCGCTATACGATGCCGGCGTTCTACAGATTCATGCCCTGGCTGGCCAACCGCCGCGGCGCGCTGCCGGGCCGCACGATCGGCTTCGGCGGCAACGAGGCGCGCGGGGTGATCCGCGACTGGGCCGCATGCGGCCTGAGCGGCCGTTACGCCGCGCACGGCTGGAACATCGACCTCGAAGCCCGCCTGCGCAGCGTACGGGCGCCGGTGATGGCGGTGGTGCTGTCCGAGGACCGGCTGGGGCCGGCCTCGTCCCTGCGCGTCCTGCTGGACAAGCTCGGCAGCGGTGCGGACGCCCGCATCGCCACCGTCGACAGCACGGCATTGGGTGCGCGGGCCGACCACTTCGCATGGATGCGTTCGCCCGGTCGCATCGCCGATATCCTGGGCACGGCGCCCGGCTGAGTCGGATGCCGCCGTGGAGCGGTCGCGATGTCCGCACGATGCATCGCGTGCCGTCGACTGGGCCGAGCGCACGGCTCGCTCCGGCATCCGCCATGTCGCCGCTGTGCACTTGCGCCAAGATCCGCCGCCCCGCGACGATCTGCCCGAGCCACGCCCGCGCCTCCAGCGCACGAGGCGCCTCTCGCTCTCGGTTGCCCCAGACGCTCAGCGACCGGCCGGGGCCCCTGCCGCCTCGTAAGCGTTGCGGATGACCTCGCGGCCGTGCAGGCGCTCCAGGCGACGCACCACGAAGTGACCGCGCGCGGTGCGCTGGAAGTGCCGCATGAACAATGTGTTGAGCGTGGCTCCGCTCGCGGCCCCGATCACCGGCACACTCTGCGCGGCCATCTTGTGTCCGATCTTGACCGAGAACTTGGACGCCACCGAACTCATCACCTGGACCAGCGCGGGCGCGCCGCTGCTCATCAGACCGTGCGCGGCCACGTACTCCGCCGCCACGGTGATCTGCTGCGCCAGCACCGCACGCGCGGCGAAGTAGCCGGACTCGGCCCCGTCGTCGCGGGCGCTCTTGCCGCCCATGGTCAGGACCTCGTAACACGCCAGCAGGGCCTCGGGATCGTCCAGTCGCTCGCCTTCGCTGCGGGCGACCTCGGCCACGGAGCGCAGGATCAGGGTCGTGGTGACCGGCAGTTCCGCGATCAGGCCGGCCATACCGAATGCGCCGCCGGCCGCGCCGGTGCAGGCCACGGCCGCGGTGTGCAGGCGCGTCCGTGGCGCACGCGCGACGGAGGGCGCCTGACCGAGCGTGCGCGTCGCCAGACGCAGCGACTGCCGCAGCGCCAGCTGCACGCCGCCGTGTACCAGCCGGGTGGCCGCGCGCGGCAGGCGATAGGCGAGCAGGTATTCGACCGGCGCACCGACCAGATTGGCCAGCTGCGCGGCGACGCCCGGACTTTCGAGCAGGGCGCGCGCCTCGCGCAGTTCGGCGAGGTCGCGCGGCGAGAGCGTGGGCACGAGAGCGTTCATCGCGCCACCTTAGCGCGCACGGCGTCGGCCTGTGTGAGCAGCGGCCAAGCGAGCATTGCGCTGCGATCACGACCATCCGGATGTCACCGCACTCTCCGAAAGCGCTGGATACGTGCGCGACGCCATGCATGCATCCAGAAACAAACAGGGCCGGCATTGCTGCCGGCCCTGTTCGTCGTATCGAGTGGCGCGCCCGGAAGGATTCGAACCTCCGACCCCCAAGTTCGTAGCCTGGTGCTCTATCCAACTGAGCTACGGGCGCGTCGAGGCGCGGAATTATGAGGCCCGATGTTCGTCGCGTCAACGCATTTCTGCATGTTCGCGACGATGTATTCGAACCTCGTTCCACGCACCCGGAAAACCGCTCCTGGGAGGGCTTTCCGGAACAGCGCATCACGCTGGCGATGCGCTGTCTGGAACGTTTTCCTCCGGCAGATATCTGCTTGGGAGGAATTGGCGGAGAGTGAGGGATTCGAACCCTCGATGGAGTTTTTAGCCCCATACTCCCTTAGCAGGGGAGCCCCTTCAGCCACTCGGGCAACTCTCCGTCGAGTCCGGCCCGCGCGGTCCGCGCGATCCGGGCAGCGAAGGATACCGGTTCAGCCTCGAAGCGGCAAACCTCAGCTTTCGTCGTCGCCGCCCTCGGCACCTTCGCCGCGGCGGATACGCTGGTAAATCTCTTCGCGATGGACGGCGACATCCTTGGGTGCGGTGATGCCCACGCGCACCTGGTTGCCCTTCACGCCCAGGACGGTCACGGTGACGGAATCGCCGATCATCAGGGTTTCGCCGACGCGCCTGGTCAGAATCAACATGAGTACTTCTCCATGAACTGGCGGCGTGACCGCCAGCCGCGATCCGGGCAATCCCGCCCGGCCTCGCGCTTGTGGGTTAACGACAAACGACCATGATACCGGCCGCTCGCTGAAGGGAGACTAGGTCAGAAGTCACGATCCGGCAGGCGGGATCCGGGTGGCGACCCAGTTCTTGACGTCATCGAGCGCCGCCACCAGCGCCGGCCCATCGCTGCCGCCGCCTTGAGCCATGTCCGGGCGCCCACCGCCCTTGCCGCCGATCTGACCGGCCACGTGGGCCAGGAGTTCCCCCGCCTTGACCCGGCCACTGGCCGCGCCGGCCACGCCCGCGACCAGGGCGGCCTTGCCCTCGCCCGCACCTGCCAGGACGACCACCGCATCGCCGAGCTGCTGCTTGAGCCTGTCCACGGCCTCGCGCAGCGCCTTGGCGTCGAAGCCCTCCAGTCGTGCGGCCAGCACCTTGATGCCCGCGACATCGACCGCGCCCCCCGCCAGGTCGGCGGTCGCGCCACTGGCCGCCTTGGCCTTGAGCGCGTCGAGCTCGCGCTCGAGCTTCTTCTGCCGGTCGAGCAAAACCCGCAATTTGTCCACGACCTCGCCTGGCGTGCCGCCGAGCAGTCCCGCAGCCTGCTGCAATTGCCGCTGCTCGGCCGCGATGAGGTCCAGAGCGGCCTGCCCGGTCAACGCCTCGACACGGCGCACGCCCGCCGACACGCCTCCTTCGGACACCAGCTTGAACAGCCCGATCTCACCGGTGCGGCCGACATGCGTGCCGCCACACAGCTCGACCGAATCGCCCATGGTCACCACGCGCACACGCTCGCCGTACTTCTCGCCGAACAACGCGATCGCACCGGCATCGATGGCTTCGTCCATGCCCATCTCGCGGATGCCGACGGGATGATCGCGCCGGACCTCGGCGTTGACCCGGCGCTCGATCTCGATGAGCTGCTGCGGGTCGACCGGCTCGAAATGCGAGAAGTCGAAACGCAGGCGGTCGGGCGCGACCAGCGAGCCCTTCTGAGCGACATGCGTGCCCAGCAGGTCGCGCAGCGCACCGTGCAACAGATGGGTCGCACTGTGGTTGAGCACCGTCGCGCCGCGGCGCGCGCCGTCCACCTGACCGGACAGGCGGTCGCCGACCGCCAGTGTGCCGTCGGCAAGCCGTCCGATGTGACCGTGGAACTGGCCGGCGAACTTGCGTGTGTCGTCGACGTCGAAGCGGACGCGGTCCGCCGTCAGGGCGCCGGTATCGCCGACCTGGCCGCCCGACTCGGCGTAGAACGGCGTACGGTCGAGGATGACCACGGCGTCGTCGCCGGCCTCGATCCGGTCGACCGGACGGCCGTCGCGCAACAGCGCCACGACCCCGAGCTCGCCCGCCTCCACCGTGTCGTAACCGACGAACGCGGTCGCCGGCATCTGCGCGATCAGTTCGGCCGGCAGACTGGTCGTCGCGGCGAACTTGCCCGCCGCACGCGCAGTCTCGCGCTGTCGGGCCATCGCCGCATCGAATCCTGCGGTGTCCACCTGCAGGCCGCGTTCGCGGGCGATGTCGGCGGTGAGGTCGAGCGGAAAACCGTAGGTGTCGTAGAGCCGGAACGCGTCCTCGCCGGGGATCGTCGCACCGCTGCGTGCGGCCACGTCGTCGAAGATGCGCATGCCGGCGTCGAGGGTCTCGGCGAAGCGCTCCTCTTCGGCGCGCAGGCTGCGTTCGACCAGGTCGCGCTTGGCGCGCAGTTCCGGGTAGGCCTCGCCCATCAGCGCATCGACGGTGCCCACCATGCGATGGAAGAACGGCTCGCGGACCCCGAGCATCCAGCCATGGCGCAGGGCGCGACGGATGATCCGGCGCAACACATAGCCGCGTCCCTCGTTGGACGGGAGTACGCCGTCGACGATCAGGAATGCGCAGGCGCGGATGTGATCCGCGATCACCCGCAACGACTTGTTCTCGAGATCGGCGGTACCGGTGAGCTCGCCGGCCTCACCGATCAGGGCCTGGAAGAGGTCGATCTCGTAGTTGCTGTGGACGTGCTGCAGGATCGCAGCCAGGCGCTCCAGGCCCATGCCGGTGTCCACGCAGGGCGCGGGCAAGGGCTGCAGGCTGCCGTCGGCCTGGCGGTCGAACTGCATGAACACCAGATTCCAGATTTCGATGAAACGGTCGCCGTCCTCGTCCGGCGAGCCGGGCGGCCCGCCGGGCACGTGCGCGCCGTGGTCGTAGAAGATCTCGCTGCACGGGCCGCAGGGGCCGGTGTCGGCCATCTGCCAGAAGTTGTCCGACGCATAGGGCGCACCCTTGTTGTCGCCGATGCGGATGATCCGCTCTTCGGGCAGGCCGATCATGTCGCGCCACAGCGCGTAGGCTTCGTCGTCGGTGTGGTAGACCGTCGCCAGCAGACGCTCGGGCGGCAGCTTCCAGACTTCGGTCAGCAGTTCCCATGCCCAGGCGATGGCTTCCTTCTTGAAATAGTCGCCGAACGACCAGTTGCCCAGCATCTCGAAGAAGGTGTGGTGGCGTGCGGTATAGCCGACCGCGTCGAGGTCGTTGTGCTTGCCGCCGGCACGCAAGCAGCGCTGCACGTCGACCGCACGCACGTAACTGCGCTTCTCCGCGCCGAGAAACACGTCCTTGAACTGGACCATGCCGGAGTTGGTGAACAACAGGGTCGGATCGTTCCCCGGCACCAGCGGCGCCGACGGAACGATGGTGTGGCCCTTGTTCCGGAAGAAGTCCAGGAACTCGGCACGGATATCTGCGGTGGTTTTCATGCGTGGCGGAGGCTGCGTGAACGGCGCCGTTCCGACGTCGTCCACCCGAGGCGGCCACGACGAGCGAGGGGCGCCCGAAAGGAAGCGACAAGGGTATCAGGGGTGGCCCGGAGCGTGCAGACCCGCACCTGTGCCGGGCTGGAGGCGCTCCGAAGTTCTCGCTCTGAGCGGCGCACCGCCTTTCGCATGGCGCCGGAAGCGCGACACCTCCTGCTTCGCGGCCCCGAGCCCTTCTACCGGCGGCCTCAATCCTCGCCGTCGAAGCCGCTAGCCCGCCTGGCCACATCCACGCTGAAGCCGCGCCGCAACAGGAACTCCGCAGCCTTGCGCTGACGCCGCCAGGCCGCGTCGTCGGCTTCGTCGTCGGGTGCGCGGAAACGGCGCGCGACCAGATCCCGCGCGCAGGCGACCCAATCGTCCTCGCCATCGTCCGCCAGTGCCGCGAACGCCGCCTCGACCGCCGCGGCATCCAAGCCATGGGTTTCCAGCTCCACCCGGATCCGCAGCGGACCATAGCCCCCGATCGCCCGGGACCTCGCCAACGATGCGGCGAACCGGTGATCGTCCTGCCAGCCGGCCTCGGTCATCCGCGCGACGGCGCTCCGGGCCGCGTCCGGCTCCACACCGCGTGCGGTGAGCTTGCGTTCGAGCTCCCGCCGCGAATGCTCGCGACGGACCAGAAGACCCAGAGCGCGCTGCTCCGGGCTTGGCTCGGGGCGGCGGCGTCGCGGGCGCTCACGACTCGCCGCCGCATCGGCTTCGCCAGGGCGGTCGTCGTCCGTACCGCCCCCGGGCGGATTCACCGCTTCGACCTCGTGCGCCTGGCCGCAGGCGCCGCGCCCGCCTCAGCCGCCGCCTCCGGCGGCGGGACCGCTCCGGCCTTGTTCACCGTGGCAACCGGGGCGTCAATCGTCCTCCGCGTCGTCGCCTTCGCCGCGCTGCATCTCGGCCGGGACGAACTGGGCACGCAACGCGGTTTCCAGGCGACTGGCGATCTGCGGGTTGTCCTTCAGGTACTGGCGGGCATTTTCCTTGCCCTGGCCGATGCGCTCGCCATCGTGGCTGTACCAGGCACCCGCCTTGTCGACCAGCTTGGCGTCCACACCCATCTCGATCAGCTCGCCCTCGCGGCTGATGCCCTCGCCGTACAGGATCTCGGTGATGACCTGCTTGAACGGCGGCGCCATCTTGTTCTTGACCACCTTGATGCGGGTCTGGTTGCCGATGATCTCGTCGCCCTTCTTGATCGCGCCGATGCGGCGGATGTCGAGACGCACCGAGGCGTAGAACTTGAGCGCGTTGCCGCCGGTGGTGACCTCGGGGCTCTGGCCCGGCATCATCACGCCGATCTTCATGCGCAGCTGGTTGATGAAGATCACCAGACAGTTGGAACGCTTGATGTTGCCGGTGAGCTTGCGCAGTGCCTGACTCATCAGGCGCGCCTGCAGCCCGGGCAACTGGTCGCCCATTTCGCCCTCGATTTCCGCCTTGGGCGTGAGCGCGGCGACCGAGTCGACCACCACCATGTCGACGGCGTTGGAACGCACCAGCATGTCGGCGATCTCCAGCGCCTGCTCGCCGGTATCCGGCTGGCTGAGCAGCAGATCCTCGACGTTGACGCCGAGCTTGGCCGCATACACCGGGTCGAGCGCGTGCTCGGCATCGATGAACGCCGCGGTGCCGCCGGCCTTCTGGCACTGTGCGATCGCCTGCAGGGTCAGGGTGGTCTTGCCGGAGGACTCGGGCCCGTAGATCTCGACCACGCGACCCTTCGGCAGGCCGCCGATGCCGAGCGCGATGTCGAGCATCAGCGAGCCGGTGCCGATGACCTCGGTGACTTCCACCGCGCGGTCGCCCATGCGCATGACCGAGCCTTTGCCGAACTGTTTCTCGATCTGGCTCAGGGCGGCCGACAGCGCGCGCTTCTTGTTCTCGTCCATCAGGGAAGTCTCCGGGTGCGTTTGAAGTGTTGGGATCAGGTTAGGCGGCGGGGGTCGCACGGGCTGCGACCGTCCCGCACGACATCAGTGTGGAGCGGGCGACGGCATGGATCGATCCGCCGCCCGGCCTCGCCGGGGTCGGAAAACCACGCGGACAATCGAGGGAAACAGGCCGTTCCGGACCAGGCCATACAGGCATCCGGCGACTCATCGGTTCGGCCGGACCAGGCCGCAGTAGAGCCCCTCGATGGCGAAGTCCTGGCCCGGCAGCACGTCGATCGGCGCGAAGTCGGGATTGCGCGGCATCAACCGGATGCGCTCCTTGCCGATGCGCAACAGCTTGACGGTGATCTCGTCGTCCACCCGGGCGACCACGATCTGGCCCGAGCGGGCCTCCGCGGTGCGGTGCACGCCGATCAGGTCGCCGTCGAAGATGCCCTCGTCGCGCATCGAATCGCCTTTCACCCGCAACAGGTAATCCGGCGAGGGCGAGAACAGCACCCTGTCGAGCACGAGATAGTCTTCCGCACCGGTCAGATGCTCAGGCGCGCCCGCACCGATTGGCAGGCCAGCGGCCACCTGCCCCAGGACCGGCAGCCGCAGCGCGTCGTCATTGGCCGACGCCGCCAGCGCGAGTGCTTCCTGCCGGGGCCCCGGTGGCGGCACCAGCAACCGGATGCCGCGCGCGCGCCCCGGCACACGCTCGATGGCGCCGGCGTTCTCCAGCGCCTCCAGATGGTATTGCGCGGCACGCACGCTGCTGAAGCCCAGCGCGCGCGCGATCTCCGTCTGCGACGGGGGAACGCCCTCGGCCTCGACACGCTCGGCGATCAGGGTCAGGACAGCCTGCTGGGTGGGGGTGATCTCCATGGTTAGTAGTAATACTACTAACGCCTCGCCTCGTCAACGGCGACCGCTGCGCCAGATCGAGAGCACGATCCACACCCCGGTCAACGCGGCGCCGACGAATCCGAGAACGCCCATCGCCATCAGCCACGAATTGGACACGCCACCGCCGACGCTGTTCATCACGATCGACGAACCGATGATCAGCGCTGCCGTGATCACGCCGATGGTCAGCCGGTTGGCGGCGCTGTTGAGCTGGTCGCCGAAGGCCTTGAGCGAAGTGACCTCGATCTGTGCGCGCAGCCGGCCGTGGCGCGCGGCCTGCAGCAGACGGCGCAAGTCCCGCGGGAGCGCGCCGAGCAGGTCGATCACCCCCGACGCCGTACGCCGGCCGCGACGTGCCAGCACCTTGGGCGAGTACCGTTGCAGCATCGCCCGCTCGACGAACGGCCGCGCCTCGCTGGCCATGTCGAAATCCGGATCCAACTGCCGGCCCAGGCCCTCCAGGGTCAGGAAGGCCTTGATCATCAACGCCAGATCCGGCGGCAGGGTGAGCGCATGCCGACGCAGCAGCGCGGCGACGTCGGCGAGCATCGCGCCCATGCGCAGCTCCTTGAGCGGCACGCCGCGGTACTGGTCGATCAACGAGCCGATCTCGACCTGCAGGCGGCCCTCCTCCACGTCGGCCTCGCCTTCGGTCCACTCCAGCAGGATGTCGGTGACCGCTTCGGCATCCTGATCGATCAGCCCATGCAGCAGTTGCGCGATCTGCAGGCGACGTTGCTCGGAGACCCGTCCGACCATGCCGAAATCGATGAGGCCGATGCCACCGTCGCGCAGGTAGAAGATGTTGCCCGGGTGCGGATCGGCGTGGAACAGGCCGTCCTCGAGCACCATCTTGAGGACGATCGCCGCGCCCTTGCGGGCCAGCGCATGACGGTCGAGACCCGCGGCATCCACCGCGACCAGGTCGCAGCCCGGAATACCGTCCATCAACCCCTGCACGTTGAGTCGCTCCGAGGTCCAGCGCCAGTGGACCTCGGGTACGACGACATCGTCGCGACCGGCGAAGTTGGCGGCGATGCGCTGCGCATTGCGGCATTCGGCGGCGAAATCCAGCTCGGCCCGGAGCGACGCGGCGAACTGCTGGACGATGCCCGTCGGCCGGTAGCGCCGCAGGTCGGGCGCGTTCGCCTCGACGATCTCGGCCAGCCGCGCCAGCAGGCGCAGGTCCGCCTCCACCGTCTCGCGGATCCCCGGCCGCCGCACCTTCAGCACCACCGCCGTGCCGTCTTCCAGCCAGGCCCGGTGGGTCTGCGCCAGCGACGCCGCCGCCAGCGGCCGGGTTTCCAGGCGATGAAACACGGTCTCCGGCTCGGCGCCGAGGTCTTCGGCCAGCTGGCCGCGGATCGCCTCGAACGGTAGTGCGGGCACCGCGTTCTGCAGCAGGCCCAGTTCCCGGATCCAGTCCGGCGGCAGCAGATCCACCCGCGTCGCCAGCACCTGGCCGAGTTTGACGAAGGTCGGCCCCAGGTCCTCGAACGCATGACGCAGCCGCTCGGGCGGCGCCATCCGCACCTTCTCCTCGGCACGGTGCCAGTGCAGCAGGCGCCCGGCCCGCTCCAGCGCGCCGGCCAGACCGATGCGCTGGACCAGATCGCCGAAGCCGTAGCGGATCAGGACCGAGGCGATCTCCTGCAGGCGCCCGAGATCGCGGACCGTGCCGAGGGTCTCCCACATCAGCCCGCCCTCCCCGTCGCCGGACTCACAGGACCTCCAGGCCGCGCAGCGCGGCGGCGACGGTCTGTCGCCGCACCGCATCGCGATCGCCCTCGAAATGGAACAGTTCGGCACGCGGGTAGCCGCCGCGTCGTTTCCAGGCGATCCACACCGTGCCGACAGGCTTGTCGTCGGTCCCACCGCCGGGCCCGGCAATGCCGGTCACCGCAACCGCCACGCTGGCCCCGGAGCGCACCAGCGCGCCGGCGACCATCTCGATCGCGGTATCGCGGCTGACGGCGCCTTCCGCCTCCAGGGTCTGCGGACGCACGCCCAGCAGTGCCTGCTTGGCTTCGTAGCTGTAGACCGCCAGCCCGCAGTCGAACCAGGCCGACGAGCCCGCGACATCGGTCATGACCTTGGCGATCCAGCCGCCGGTGCAGCTCTCGGCCGTCACCAGCATGTCGCGCGCGGCCAGCAGATGCCGGCCGGTGGCGGTGGCGAGCGCTTCGAGCGCGGTGTCGTCGGGCGTGGAGGACATGCGGACAGGATCGGCGGGGACGAGGCCCTATTTTGTAGCCGATCCGGATGGACAAGTCTGTGTGCGTGCGGATCGTGCATGCGGGGAGCCGGATCGCGGCTCCCCTCCCCGGTCCGAAGGCGATCGTTCTCTCAGTACCGCATGCGCAGGGTCATGCCGTAGGTACGCGGCGCACCCAGGAAGGCATTCCACGAGCCGGCCTGGATCGGCGCGTCGATGCCGACCTGCCGGTAGGTCTCGTCGGTGAGGTTCTGGCCCCAGAACTCCAGCATCCAGCGTTGGTCCTGGCGACCGAATCCGACGCGCGCGTTGACCAGGGTGTAGCCGTCCTGCAGCTTTTCCGGATCGAGATCGGAGCCGGTGTTGTACTCGGACATGTACTTGGCGCCGACGTTGAAACGGCCCAGCAGGTTGCTGCCGATGTCCCAGTCGTAGGTGACCGAGGCATTGCCCGACCACTTCGGCGCGAAGCTCATCTGGTTGCCGGGCAGCAGGATCAGATCGCGGTCGGGCAACGGATCGTTGCCGTATTCGGTCTCGGCGTAGGTGAGGCCGCCCTGCACCATCAGCCCGGGCAGGCCGGTCTGCCAAAGCACCTCGGCGTCGATGCCGCGCGAGGTGACCTTGGGAATGGAGCGCACCACGAACGCGGTGCCGAGGAAGCTGTTGAGCTGGAAGTCCTCGTACTCCTGGTAGAACAGCGCACTGTTGAACAGCAGGTTGCCGCCCGCCCAGGTGGTCTTGAGGCCGATTTCGTAGCTGTCCACGAACTCGCCGGAGAACGCGGTGTCGTCCACCGGGAGGATACCGTCCACACCGCTCGACTGGCCGTTGGACGACTGCACGCGATCGAGGTTGAAGCCGCCCGCCTTGTAGCCGCGCGCCGCCGAGACGTAGCCCATCACGTCGTCCGACCAGTCGTAGGCCACCTTCAGGGTGCCCGACCACTCGCGCTCGGTCCGCTCCTGCCGGGTCTCGCGGCCGTTGTGCAGGGCGTTGGCCCAGGGCAGGCACATGAAACCGGCGACCTGCTGGATCGCGGGCTGCAGCTGCGGCAGCACCTGGGCCAGCAACTGTTGCTGCAGCGCCGGCGGCAGATTGGCGAAGCCGTCCACGCGCCCGATCATCGCCCCGCCGATGCTGGCCAGCGGATCGGCGAGCGCCGTACCGCAGGCGACACTGCCGTTGGGATTGGTGAAGCGCGAATCCAGCGTCTTCTTCTCGCGGGTGTAGCGCAGGCCGAGGGTGATCGCGAGATCGTCGGTGGCGTGGAACGTGTTGTTGGTGAACAGCGCCGCGCTCTTGGCGTTCTGCGCATAGCGGTCGAGTGCGCCCACGCCGGTGAAATTGGTCCCGAACGGCCGCCCGGTGGCCTCGGACAGGAACGTCGCCGGGTTGGCGGTGTTCACGCTCAGGCCCAGCTCGGGCGGCAACTGCCCGACCGCGGCCGACAGGCCGCCGAGCACCTGGCTGCCGACCAGGGTCGACAGGTACGGCTCGTAGGCCGAACCGAAGTAATAGGAATCGTTGCGGCTGAGGTCTTCATCGGAATAGAACATGCCGACCATCCAGTCCAGTCGGTCCGTGGAGCCGGTGAAGCGCAGTTCCTGGCTGAAGGTCTCGAACGCCGCCAGCGAGGCGTCTTCCTGCGGCGGGCGGTAGAGGATGTCGGCTGCGGTGTAGTCGAAGTCGATGCTGGTGATCGCATCCCATTCGCGGAAGGCGGTGATCGAGGTCAGCACCGCGTCGTTGGCCCAGGGCGTGGTCCAGTTGACCTCCATGGACACGCCCTTGTCCTTGATGTCCTGCTCGGTGGTGCGGTTGGCGTAGGCCAGCCGGCGGTCCGGGTCCGGCACCGGAATCACACCGACGCCCCCGGGCGTGAGCGCATCGATGATCGCCGCGGTCGGGCCACGATGGGTCGTCACGGTGACGCAGCAGTTCTCCTCGCGGCTGGTGTAGTCGGCAATGAAGTTGATCTCGAGGTTGGAGGTCGGCTCGAACAGCAACTGGCCGCGCAGGCCGTGATAGTTCTGGTCGCCATCGTCGGTCTCCCGGCGCGGGCCGTTGGCGGTGAACACATCGTCCACGCCGTCGCGCTTGCGCTTGGTCGCGAAGATGCGGAACGCGGCGTTCTCACCCAAGGCATCGTTGTACGAGCCGGACACGCCGACGAGGCCGTAGTTGCCCACGGTCACCTCGCCTTCCACTGCCTGGGTGAAGCTCGGCCGCCGGGTGACCACGTTGATCACGCCGGCCGAGGTGTTCTTGCCGAACACCGTGCCCTGCGGGCCCTTGAGCACTTCGATGCGCTCCATCTCGCCGAGATCGCCGAACCCGACGCTGTTGCGCGCCCGGTAGACGCCGTCGATCACGATGCCGACCGAGGACTCGAGACCGGGGTTGTCACCGACGGTACCGATGCCGCGGATGCGCGCAGTGGTCTGCGCCGCGGACTGCGTGCTGGTCACGGTCAGGCCGGGCACCAGGACCTGCATGTCCTTGATGTCGCGCACGCCGGCATCCTGCAGCAGTTGCTCGGGCAGCACGTTGATGACGATCGGCACGTCCTGCAACGCCTCCTCGCGCTTCTGCGCGGTCACCACCAGCCCCGACAGCGTGGTGGGCTCGTCGCGCGAAGCGGCCGCGGCGGCCTGGCCGCCCGCGACCACCGCGGCAGGCGCCGAGACGGCGGCAGTGTCGTCGAGGACATCCTCGGCGAGAGCCTGCAGCGGATGGAACGACGCGAGCGCCGCCACCACGGCGGCCGTCAACAGCTTGCGTTGCGGGCAAATCGAATGCATGGCGTCCCCCTGACCCTTCTGAATTGGATGCGACGGCCGCGACGCGGCCGTGCCGGGACGCCCCACGTGCTCCGACGACAGCTCCCCTGTCGGATGCACGGGCCGGATCGGCGTGGGGGACACGATCCGGCACGCGCGGCGTGCCCTGCGGCGGACGCTAGCACAACTCCGAACGGTTGCGTATGCGCAGAATCGGCGGCGCCTCCGCTGCTGCGCCGCAGCAGCCCCGGCCGCGCCCGCCGCCGGTCTCGAGACCTCCGGCCCTGCATGCGACGTACCCGGGCACCGCCGTGCATACCGTGGCTCGTGCACGCCCGCCCGGGGGATTCGCACGCGGCGCCGCTAGCGGGCGGAGGACTCGGCAGCGCCCAGGAACTCCAGGACGGCGGCATTCAGCGGCTCGACGCACTCCTCGGGCAACCAGTGACCGCACCCTGGCAGCACGAGACCGGTGACGTCGCTCGCATAGCGCCGCATCTGGTCGACCTGGAACTGCCCCATGCCCCCGTGTCCGCCGCCGCCGATGGCCAGCGCCGGGATCGTGACGCGGGTCTGCGCGAGCACCAGGTTGTCCTGCACGCCCTGGTTGAGCACCCGGTAATACTCGAACGCGGCATTGAGACTGTGCGGCTTGGCGTAGGACGCGGCGTAGAGATCGAGCAGTTCGGGCGTGAACACATCCTTGTTGGTGGCGTGCTCCTTGATGAAGTGCTCGAAGAACATCCGCTCGTTGCCGGCCACCAGCGTCTCGGCCAGCCGCCCTTCCGCGGCGAAGAAGCTGAAGTGCCACACCAGAGATTCGCCCTGCGCGGTGAACGCCGGGAACGTGTAGATGCTCTCGTCCGGGATCGGCGCCTCCATGTAGATCACGCGGCGAATGTCGCCCTGATGCTGCACGAGCATCGGATAGGTGTTCCAGATGCCGATATCGTGCGCGACCAGATCGAACCGTTCGCCCCCGCTGAACTGCAACGCAAGTGCGTGCAGCAGCGGGGCGATGTCGGTGGCGCGATACGACGGCGGCACAGACGACTGCCCGAGCCCGGGTAGATCCGGCGCGACCACGGTGAAGCGCTCGGCGAGTGCAGGCATCAATTGGTGCCACTCGTACCAGGTCTGTCCGAAGCCATGCACCAGGTAGACCAGGGGTCCGGAGCCGCCCTTGACGTAGTGGAGATCGACGCCGTCGATGGTCCGGTAGCCGCTGGTGAACCCCTCGGGCAACGGGAACTCGTCGGCGGCGAACGCGCACGCACCCGGAATCAACACGGCACCGAGAAGGAAGGCATGGAAACACGTTCGAAACATGACGTTGGCGTCCTTTAGGGGGAGGGAAAACACCGCATCCGGATCGATGCGGCATGCGCTCAGGCACCGGCGGCATACCTCCGCGGACCTGGCGGGAAACCGTGCGTTCGGGCTGAGCGCACGATGAGAAGTCCGATCGCCAGCAGCACGGTCGACGCCCACGGAAAAGTCTGGGCGCCCCAGCGCTCGAGCAGCACGCCACCCAGCACCCCGCCGGCGGCGATCACGCTGTTCCACGCCACCACGTTCATCGACAGTGCGACGTCGGCGCCGTCGCCGGCGGTATCGGCCAGCGCGGTCTGCAGCAGGGTCGCGGCACCGCCGAAACTCGCGCCCCACACCGCGACGCCGATGTAGACGGCGGCGGGCACGGTCGCCAGCCAGGCGAACAGCAGGGACACGGCGAAGAACGCGGCCAGGCAGGCCAGCACCGTGGCGTTCGCGTCCGGCCTGCCCGGGATAATCGGGCACCTTGGCCAGCACCCAGACGATCAATGCCAGGGTCAGCACCGACATGAGGCCGAACGCGCTTCGCCAACCCAGCGCACCGCCCAGCCAGGTCCCCAGCGGCACGCCCAGCGACAACGCGACGGGCGTGCCGATCATCGCGATCGCCATCGCCCGTCCCTGCTGATGCGGCTGCACCATGCGTCTCGCGTAACCCGCCAGCAGACTCCAGGCCAGCCCCGCCGCGACACCGGCGAAGAAGCGCGCGCCCAAGGTGAGCCAGTAGCTCGACGACAGCGCGGTGATCGAATTGAACAGCAGGAATCCGACGATGGTGAGCAGCAGCACAGTGCGCCGCCGCCAGCCACGGGTGGCGATGGTCAACGGGATGGCCGCCAGCACCGACCCGAGCGCATAGGCGGTGATCGTCTGTCCCGCCAGCGCGGGGCTCACGGCGAGCCCTTCGGACAGTTGCGGCAGCAGTCCTGCCGGCAGGGTTTCGGTGACGATGCAGATGAATCCGGTCATGGCCAGTGCCAGCAGGGCCGCATGCGGCATGTGCCCGGCGGTGGCCTGCTGCGCCGTCATCGCCGGGCTCGAAGAGTGTCTGGCTTTCAAGGTCGATGGTTCCTGGTAGAGGGGAAAGTTCAGCTGGGAGCCGCCGGCCCCTCAATATGTACCGATAGGTACATATTTTCGGGAACGAGTCCGATGCCTTCCAATAGCCGGGAGACAGAGGGAAATGAGGGGGAACAGCGCAACCGACCTGCCGCCCGCCGCGCACTCCAGACGACGCGTCGGACCGTGCCGGGCAGAGAGGCCCGCGCCCTCTGCTTTCAATATACATACCGAACGATACAAAATTATCGTCCGGCCGCGGAGATTGTCAACCACATTTGTATCGACTAGTCTTTATGTGGCCTCGGGAGTACGTCATGAAGCAGATGGGCAGACCTCGCACGTTCGACCGCGACGCCGCGGTCGCGCAGGCCCTGCATCTGTTCTGGGAACAGGGCTACGAATCCACATCGCTCAGCCAGTTGAAGGCCGCCATCGGCGGCGGCATTTCTGCGCCCAGCTTCTACGCGGCCTTCGGCTCGAAGGAAGCGCTCTATCGCGAGTGCATGACGCTCTACCTGAGCACCTACGCGAAAGTCACCGAGTGCCTGAGGGATACGGCACTCGCCCCGCGTCAGGCGCTCGAACTGGCGTTGCGTCGCTCGGCCCGGATGCAGTGCGAACGCGGGCACCCCAAAGGCTGCATGGTCGGCCTCGGCGTGATGAGCGCGCCCTCCCCCGAGTTCTCCGCCGTGACGACACCGCTGACCCGTTCGCGGTCGCGCACCCGCGCCGGCATCAGGGCCTGCATCGAGCGGGCCATCGAGCGCGGCGAACTCCGGCAGGATGTCGATCCACGGGCCCTGAGCACCGTCTTCGACAGTTTCCTGATCGGCCTGTCCACCCTGGCCCGCGACGGCGTCGGCCTCCAGGCGATGGAGGCGGCCATCACGCAGGTGATGGGCCTCTGGGATGTGTCGGCGATGCCGCACGCCCGGCGACAGGCGCCTGCAGCCTAGGTCTACATCGCCCGTCCACCCACCGGCGTCGAGGCGAGCACGACCGGCACCAGGCACACCGGCCTCGCGATGAACGCGGAGACGGGCTCGGACGATCCGCGCCGCCATGGACGGCCGGACCGCCACCGGCACCGGACCCGCACCACGGTTCTCCTGCTCCGCCGGGCGACCGGCCATCGAAAGGGGGCCGGTCGGCGGCGAGACCCACTAGACTTGTCCGGACGCCCCTGGCGCGGCGATGTGGGTCCGACCACTTCGGCTGCGACACGGCGCATCCGTGCCGCGTGACGCTTCCCCGGCCCCCCACCGACATGCCGCCGCCTCCGGCATCGCTCGCCACCGCAATGAGGACCGAACCCTTGCAAGCTACCGATTCGACGAAAAACGCAACGCCCGGCAAGGGAGCTCCGGAACACACCCCCCTGATGAAACAGTTCTTCGCCGCCAAGGCGGAGCACCCCGATGTGCTGCTGTTCTTCCGGATGGGCGACTTCTACGAGCTGTTCTACGACGACGCGCGCAAGGCCGCGCGCCTGCTCGACATCACCCTGACCCAGCGCGGCAGCTCGGGCGGCGCGCCGATCCCGATGGCCGGCGTGCCGCACCATGCGGCCGAGGGCTACCTGGCCCGGCTGGTCGCGCTGGGCGAATCGGTGGCGATCTGCGAGCAGATCGGCGACCCCGCCGCCAGCAAGGGGCTGGTGGAGCGCAAGGTGGTGCGCATCGTCACCCCGGGCACGGTCACCGACGAGGCGCTGCTCGACGAACGCCGCGACACCCTGCTGTTGGCGGTCGCGCGCGGGCGCAACGGCTACGGCCTGGCCTGGGCCGACCTGGCCGGCGGCCGCTTTCTGGTCAACGAGGTCGCCAGCGAGGATCAGCTGGAAGCCGAACTCGCGCGACTGGAGCCGGCCGAACTCCTGATGCCCGACGAGGACGGCTGGCCGGTCTTTCTCGGCGAACGGCGGGGCCTGCGCCGCCGCGCGCCGTGGCTGTTCGATGCCGACAGCGGCCGACGCCAGCTGTTGCAGTTCTTCGGCCTGCACGACCTCACCGGCTTCGGCCTGGAGGACCGTCCGCTGGCCACTGCCGCGGCCGGCGCCCTGCTGGGCTACGTGGAGGAAACCCAGAAGCAGCGCTTGCCGCATCTGACGTCGATCGCGGTGGAGACCGGCGACGGCGCGATCGCGATGAACGCCGCCACACGCCGCCACCTGGAACTGGATACACGCGTGGACGGCGAACAGCGCCACACCATGCTGGGCGTGCTCGACAGCACGGTGACCCCGATGGGCGGCCGCCTGCTGCGCCGCTGGCTGCACCGACCGCTGCGCGACCATGCGGTCCTCGGACACCGCCACCAGGCGGTGGCGACGCTGATCGATCGCGGCGCGGACACCGACCTGCGCGAACGTTTCCGTGCGGTCGGCGATCTGGAGCGGATCCTGTCGCGGATCGCCCTACGCTCGGCGCGTCCGCGCGACCTGTCCACCCTGCGCGACGGCCTGGGCATGCTGCCGGACCTGCGCGGCCTGCTCGGGACGCTGGACGCGCCCCGGCTGCAGGCGCTGGCCGACGCCCTCGGCGAACACGATGCCGAAGCGCACCTGCTCGCGTCCGCACTGGTCGAACAACCACCGGTGCTGGCCCGCGACGGCGGCGTGTTCGGCGGCGGCCACGACGCCGAGCTCGACGAGTTGCGTGCGTTGTCGGCCAATGCCGACCAGTTCCTGGTCGACCTGGAAACCCGCGAGCGCGAGGCCAGCGGCATTCCCACGCTGAAACTCGGCTACAACCGCGTCCACGGCTACTACATCGAGATCAGCAAGGCGCAGGCGGCGAAGGCGCCGGTGCATTACACCCGCCGCCAGACCCTGACCAACGCCGAGCGCTACATCACCGAGGAACTCAAGGCGTTCGAGGACAAGGTGCTGTCGGCGCGCGAACGGGCCCTCGCCCGCGAGCGGCTGCTGTACGAGCAGTTGCTCGATGCCCTCAACGCCCGGCTCGAACCGCTCAAGCGCTGCGCGGCGGCCCTCGCCGAACTCGACGTGCTGGCGTGCTTCGCCGAACGCGCGCAGGCGCTGGACTGGTCGCGTCCGGAGCTCGAGCAGGCGCCCTGCCTGCGTATCGAACGCGGCCGCCATCCGGTGGTGGAGGCGGTGCGCAAGGATCCGTTCGAACCCAACGACCTGGATCTGCATGCGGACCGGCGCATGCTGGTCATCACCGGCCCCAACATGGGCGGCAAGAGCACCTACATGCGGCAGAACGCGCTGATCGTGCTGCTCGCGCACATCGGCAGCTTCGTGCCCGCCCTGCGCGCGGTCATCGGCCCGATCGACCGCATCCTCACCCGCATCGGCGCCGGCGACGACCTCGCCCGCGGGCAGTCGACCTTCATGGTCGAGATGGCCGAGACCAGCTACATCCTCCACCACGCCACGGCGCAATCGCTGGTCCTGATGGACGAGATCGGGCGCGGCACCTCGACCTACGACGGCCTGGCGCTGGCCGATGCGGTGGCCCGGCACCTGGCCGGCCGCAACCGCAGCTACACCTTGTTCGCCACCCATTACTTCGAATTGACCGCGCTCGCCGACGAATCGTTCGAAGGCGGCGCCAGCGGCATCGCCAACGTGCATCTCGATGCCGTGGAGCACGACGACCGCCTGGTGTTCATGCACGCGGTGCGCGAGGGTGCGGCCAACCGCAGCTTCGGCCTGCAGGTGGCCGCACTGGCAGGTTTGCCGCGCGCCACGCTTGAGCAGGCGCGCCGACGTCTCGCCGAGCTCGAACGACGCGGCGGCGAAAGCCAGTCCGCGACGATGTCGGCGCCCGCGCTGGACTCGCCGCGCCAGTACGGGTTGTTCGCCGCGGCGCCATCGGCCGCCCTGGAAGCCCTGACCGCGCTCGATCCGGACGACCTCACGCCGAAGCAGGCGCTGGAGGCGCTGTACCGGCTGAAATCGCTCGCCTGACCCGGTGCCGGTGCATCCGGTCGCGGTGAGGCCCTCCGCTCATTCGATGCCGCCGGGGGCCTGCCGCGCATCGACGCCCGGGCCCTCGAGCGGGACGCGAGGCGCCGGGCGCCCACAGGACGATCAGGGCCGGGGCGTCGCCTGACGCGCGGGTTGACGACCCTCGCGCAGACGGGCGTCACGGGCGGCGGCGTCCCGTTCCTGCTGCAGGCCCGCGCGTTGCCGGGCCTCGGCCTGCTGTTGCCGCTGGGTCGCGAGCTCGGACAGTCGATCCGGCGTCGGCGCGCCGAGCGCGCGCAGGCGATCGGCATGCTGGCGGTCACGCGTCATCGTGGCGCGCTGGGCATCGAGTCTGCGCTGCGCGTTGTCCACGCGGATATCGGTGCCACGCGGTCGCACCGCGGGTGGCGGATCGGTCGGCCGGGGATCCCGCCATTGCGCCTGTTCGGCCTGTCGCGGCATCGGCTCCGGGGTGTGCACCTGCGCATGGGCCGCGGACCCGGATGCCAGCACGACGACGGACGACAGCAACAGCGCCGACATGGGCACGGACGACCGGATACGTGGGCCGGACGGCGACGCGGAGGACCGGTCGCGGAATCGACGAGCGGGAAGACGGACAGGCGACATGGTGTCCAACCTACGCCGACGCGCCGAGCCCGCGGCTGAATTTGACGATAGTCAAAAACTATCAAATAGAAGAGAACAATCGATTTCCTTTTCTTCATCCACCCCGCCTAACCTGAATCGACACCACCCGGGAAGGACGCCAGCCATGTGCAAGCAGCTCGAGACGCCGACGGTCGCCACCGTCGAGGCCCACCGCGGAAACGAGCCGGCCGGCCCACCCCGTCTTCCCGCAGTGCGCCTCTGAGGCGAGTCTCGGAGCGCGAGCAGCGTCCGCTCTCCGCGCGTTTTCCCCGCCCCACCACGGGTTCTCCGTCACGCGACGTCGCCTTCGACGGCCTGTTCGCGGCGACCGGTTTCCGACCTTCTCCTGATTCCAAAAGGCAGACCGCACATGTCCAACGAAGCCAAGTGTCCCTTCAAGCACGCTGCCGGCGGCGGCACCACGAACCGCGACTGGTGGCCGGAGCAACTGCGGCTCGACCTGCTGAACCAGCATTCGAACCGCTCCGATCCCATGGGCGAGGACTTCGATTACGCCGACGCCTTCGGGCGCCTCGACCTGGCCGCGGTCAAGCGCGACCTGGCGGCGCTGATGACCGATTCGCAGCCCTGGTGGCCGGCCGATTTCGGTCATTACGGCCCGTTGTTCATCCGCATGGCGTGGCACAGCGCGGGCACCTACCGCATCGGCGACGGACGCGGCGGTGGCGGACGCGGCCAGCAGCGCTTCGCGCCGCTCAACAGCTGGCCCGACAACGTCAGCCTGGACAAGGCCCGCCGACTGCTGTGGCCGATCAAGCAGAAGTACGGCCGCAGCATCTCCTGGGCCGACCTGATGATCCTCACCGGCAACGTCGCGCTGGAAACCATGGGCTTCAAGACCTTCGGCTTCGCAGGCGGCCGGCCGGACACCTGGGAGCCGGACAACGACGTGTACTGGGGCAAGGAAACCACCTGGCTCGGCGGCGACGTGCGATACGCCCACGGCTCGGAAGGCGTGCCCGCCCCCGCCGATCACGGCGTGCTGGTATCGGAGGACGACGCCGACGGCGATGTGCATTCGCGACGCCTGGAGAACCCGCTGGCGGCGGTGCAGATGGGCCTGATCTACGTGAACCCCGAGGGTCCGGACGGCAACCCGGATCCACTGCTCGCCGCCCGCGACATCCGCGACACCTTCGGCCGCATGGCGATGGACGACGAGGAGACCGTGGCCCTGATCGCCGGCGGCCACACCTTCGGCAAGACCCACGGGGCCGGTCCGGCCGACAACGTCGGCGCCGAACCCGAAGGCGCCGACCTCGAATCGCAGGGGTTCGGCTGGGCCAACCGCTTCGGCACCGGCAAGGGCGCCGACACCATCACCAGCGGCCTGGAAGTGACCTGGACCACCACCCCGACCCGGTGGGGCAACAACTTCTTCGAAAACCTCTTCGGCTTCGAATGGGAGCTGGAGAAGAGCCCCGCCGGCGCGCACCAGTGGGTCGCCAAGGGCGCGGACGCCATCATTCCCGATGCGCACGACGCGTCGAAGAAGCGTCGTCCGACCATGCTCACCACCGATCTGTCGCTGCGCGTCGACCCGGCCTACGAGAAGATCTCCCGTCGCTTCCTCGAGCACCCCGATCAGTTCGCCGACGCCTTCGCGCGTGCGTGGTTCAAGCTGACGCATCGCGACATGGGTCCGCGCGCACGCTACCTCGGCCCGGAAGTGCCCGAAGAAGTGCTGATCTGGCAGGACCCGCTGCCCGAGGTCGATCACCCGCTGGTGGATGCAGGCGACGTCGCGGCGCTGAAGAAGCGCGTGCTGGCGTCGGGCCTCGCGGTGTCGCAGCTGGTGGCCACGGCGTGGGCGTCGGCTTCGACCTTCCGCGGCTCCGACAAGCGCGGCGGCGCCAACGGCGCGCGTATCCGCCTGGCGCCGCAGAAGGACTGGGCGGTCAATGCGCCCGCGCAGCTGGGCGACGTGCTCGCCACGCTCGAGCGCATCCAGGGCGACTTCAATGGCGCGCAGCACGGCGGCAAGAGGATCTCGCTGGCCGACCTGATCGTCCTGGCCGGCGGCGCGGCCGTGGAGCAGGCCGCGCGCGAGGCGGGCGTGGACATCGAAGTGCCGTTCTCACCGGGCCGGACCGACGCGTCGCTGGAGCAGACCGATGTCGAGTCCTTCGCCGCGCTGGAGCCGTTCGCCGACGGCTTCCGCAACTATCAGAAGGCGCGTTCGGTGGTTCCGTCCGAACACCTGCTGGTCGATCGCGCGCAGCTGCTCACGCTGACCGCACCGGAGATGACCGTGCTCGTCGGCGGCCTGCGCGTGCTCGGCGCCAACCACGACGGTTCGGCGCACGGCGCGTTCACCGATCGCCCCGGTGTGCTGAGCAACGACTTCTTCGTCAATTTGCTCGACATGGCGACGGCGTGGACGCCGGTCTCGGACGCGCGCGACGCGTTCGAAGGCCGGGACCGCGCCACCGGTGCGGCGCGCTGGACCGCGACCCGTGTCGATCTGGTATTCGGTGCGAATGCGGTGCTGCGCGCACTGTCGGAGGTCTACGCGAGTGCGGATGCCCAGGAGAAGTTCGTGCGCGACTTCGTCGCCGCATGGCACAAGGTGATGGAGCTGGACCGCTTCGACCTTGCCTGAGCGACATCACGCCGGGCATCAACGACATGGGGCAGGCCCGAGGGCCTGCCCCACGACGTTCCGGATGCCGCCTCATCCGGAAGACCCCCGCTCCGCTCCACACCGGACACCTGCGCTACACGTGCCCGATCCCCTCGACCGTGCCACCCGCGATGGCGTCCCGCCTCGATGCGCCGTGCGATCGGCCTCGACTCGAAGCCGACCCTCAACGACGCGCCGTGCCCGAGATCTCCACCCGCCGGTCGGGGGCCAGGCACTCGATCAACGCACGTCGATCACGCTGGTCGCAGTTCGCCACCGGCTCGCGTTGGCCGCGGCCTTCGGCGCCGATCGCGGTATGCGGTACCCCACCCGCCACCAGCCGCGACACCACCGCCTGCGCGCGCCGTAGCGACAGCGCCATGTTGTAGTCGGCATCGCCGATACGGTCGGCGTGACCGACCACCAGGATGTCCTGCACATCGCTGGCGGATCGCACCTGGGCCAGGAGCCCGTCGACCGCGGACGTCCCGGACGCGCTCAGGTCCGCACTGTCGAAGGCGAACAAGGCGTCCGCCGACAACCGGATGGGCTCGGCCAGCGGCACCGGTGCGGGCGCTGGCGGCGCAGGCGGCGCCGACGGTCCGAGCAAGTCGCTGCAGGCCTGCGACGACCAGGTGTACGCGGTCGCGCGGTCGCGATCGAAGTCGACGGCCAGTTGGCAGACCAGCGGTTCGCCTCCATTGCGGCGCAGGTTGAACAGATAGTCCCAGCGACGCACGCCCCACATGCCCTCGCCGAAGTGCGGTGGACCGAACAGCGCCTGCAGCTGCCCCTTGTTCATGCCAGGCCCCAGCTGGCGCAGATCGTCCACGTCGACGAACGTGCCGCCCCGTGGCGTCGCCCGACCCTGCTCGGGAAACCCGCCAGTTCCGGATGTGGATGCGCAACCCGCCAGCACGCAAGCGGCCAGGAGCAGGCACGCACCACCCAGCCGCGAGAGTTTCCCTTGTTTCGGATCCTGTCTCATGTCATGTCCCCCGAATCGTCGTGATACGGGACAGGGCCTCGCGACCCTGCCCCGCCCCCTGTCACCACTGGAAGCCGGCACCGACCGACACGCCGCCGTCGCCACGGCTGTTCGCCGACCCGTTGAGGCGGTAGATCCAGCGTCCGCCCTCGGAGACACCGGCGATGCCCACCGCCATGCTCGACTCGCCGTTGAAGCTGCCGCCGGCCACCGAGATCATGCTGCGACCGGGCAGGTAGGGCTGCGGCAGGCTCGCCATCGCCATCGCCGCCGCCACACCGGCCGAAGCGCGGTTGTCGATACGCCGGATATCGCCCTGCACCGCATCGAAGCGGTCGTCGGTGTACTGACGCGACCAATCCATGGCCTGGTTGAGCTGGTTGAGGTTGACCGCATCGGTGCCGGCCACGCCCGCGGCGACGTTGCGCACCCGCACCGGCGCACTGCCGCCGGGCGCGCCCAGGGTCACGCTCGAGAAATCCGAACTGCCGTCCGAGCGGGTGTCGTAGCGCAGCGAGCCCTGCTCGGAGGCCTGCAGCTGGCGCAGGTTCACCGCATCGTGCGCATCGCTGGCATCGGCGACGTGGGTGATCTGGCGCTCGTTGCCGGCACTGCCGACCGAGACCGTGTTGTCCCGCGTCGCCACCGATCCGGCCCCCAGCGCGACCGAGTTGGCCCCCTCCGCACGCGCGCCGTTGCCCAGTGCGGTGCTACTGCCACCGCTGGCCACCGCCCCCGCGCCGCCGGCCACGCTGTCGTCGCCGGACGCGCTCGGATTACCGCGATCCAGCGTGTCGTTGACCCGGAACATGCCCGACCCGCCGTTGTTGATGTTGTTGATCTGCTGGTCGGTGTACTGGCGGGACTGGTCGATGGCGTAGTCCACCCCACCCTGCAGCTGTCCGACATTGACCGCGTCGTAGCGGCCGGAGCCGTCGGCCACATTGGTGATCTTGCGCTCCGCGCCGGTCGATCCCACCGACACCTCACCGACCGAGTTGCTGCTTCCCGCCTCCACGAATGCACCGTCGTAGCCCTGTTGCGCGCCGGTCTCCGCCCGCGACCCGGCGCCCAGCGCGATGCTGTTGTCGGCCACGGCCACCGCGCCGTCGCCGAGCGCGACGCTGCCGTCGCCTTCAGCCCGCGCCTGCGGTCCGATCGCCACGCTTTCCGCGCCGACGGCACTCGCCGCACCCTGGGTGGAATTGACCTGCACGTACGGGCTGCCGGTGCCGGGGCCGCCGCCCTGGTCGATGCGCTGGTTGAGGTTCACCAGCGACGCATCCACGGCGGCGAACGCGTCGGTGACATTCGCGTAGTCGGTCGCGCTGACGCCTCCGTCGAGCGCCACCGAGGTGATGCTGAACACCGGCGCCGACCATTGCCCGGTATCGCCGTCGAAACCGGTGGTGCCGCCGAAGAAGCCCGCCAGCGTGGTGTGGGTGGCGAACAACTGGCCGCCGCTGACAGCATCGGTGCTGATCGCGGTGATCGCACCGTCGGCGAGCTGGGTGAGCCGCACCGGCGCGCCGGTCCCGTCGCCCAGCAGCGTCACCTGGTTGAGCGGATTGCCGTCGGCATCGGCGTCGTAACGCACCGCAAGCCGGCCCACGGCATCGGTACGTCCGTCGATGTTGATCAGCGACTGGCTCAGCGAGTCGAGCGCACCGCCGACGTCGGTGTAGCTGCCGGTGGTGGTGCCGCCGGTCGAGGTGATCTCGTTGAGGACGTAGGTCGGCATGGTCACGTTGCCGTCGGCATCCAGGCTGGCGCCGCCGCCCAGATAGCCGGCCAGAACGAGATTGGCGCCGTACAGTTGCGCGCCGGTCACCGCCTCGGCGCTGATCGCGGTGAGCGCGCCCGCCGCCACGTTGTCCAGCGCCACCGGCGCCCCGCTGCCGTCGCCGGTCAGGGTGACCCGGTTGACGATCTCGCCGTCGGCATCGATGTCGTAGCGCACGGCGCGCCGGTCGAGCTCGCCGGCCGTCTGGGTCACGTTCGCCAGCGACGCGCTGACGGAACCGAACGCGCTGCCCACGTCGACGTAGCTGCCCGACCCGAGACTGCCGTCGACCGCGACCTCGTTGAGAACGTAGGTCGGCGCGGTCACGTTGCCGTCCGCGTCGAGCGAAGCGCCGCCGCCCAGGTATCCCGCCAGGGCGACGTTGGCGCCGTACAGCTGCGCACCGGTCACCGCCTCGGCACTGGTCGCGGTGACCGCAGCGGCCGCCACGTTGTCCACGACCACCGGGGTACCGGTGTTGTCGCCGACGAGGGTGACGCGGTTGAGGATCTCGCCGTCGGCGTCCACGTCGTAGCGCACCGCCAACCGGTCGAGCTCGCCGGCCGCCTGGGTCACGTTCGCCAGCGACGCGCTGACGGAATCGAAGGCGCCACCCACATCCGCATAGCTGCCGGAGCCGAGGCTGCCATCGGCGGCGACCTCGTTGAGGACATAAGTCGGCGCGGTCACGTTGCCGGCGGCGTCGAGCCCGGCGCCCCCACCCAGATACCCGGCCAGGGCGAGGTTGGCGCCGTAGAGCTGGGCGCCGGTCACCGCCTCAGCGCTGATCGCGGTGAGCGCGCCCGCCGCCACGTTGTCCAGCGCCACCGGCGCCCCGCTGCCGTCGCCGGTCAGCGTGACCCGGTTGACCAGCTCGCCGTCGGCGTCCACGTCGTAGCGCACCGCCAGGCGATCCAGTTCGCCGGTGATCTGGGTGACGTTGGCCAGCGACGTGCTGACCGAGCCGAACGCGCCTCCGACATCGGCGTAGTTGCCGCTTCCGAGCGTGCCGTCGACGCCGACCTCGTTGAGCACGTAGTCGGGCGCGGTGACGTTCCCGGCCGCATCCAGGCCGGCGCCTGCACCGAGATAGCCGGCCAGCGCGAGGTTCGCGCCGTACAGCTGCGCACCGGTGACCGCATCGGCACTGACCGCGGTCACCGCACCCGCGGCCACATTGCCCAGGCCGACCGGTGCGCCGCTGCCCGTCCCGGTCAGGGTGACCCGGTTGACCAGGTTGCCGTCGACATCCACGTCGTAACGCACCGCCAACCGGTCGAGCTCGCCGGCCACCTGGGCGACGTTGGCCAGCGAACTGCTGACCGAGCCGAACGCCCCGCCCACGTCGGCGTAGTTGCCACTGCCGAGCGTGCCGCCCGGGCCGACTTCGGTGAGCGCATAGTCGGGTGCGG
>NZ_KQ759763.1:2278284-2359257 GCF_001482195.1 Luteimonas abyssi
GTGACGTTCCCGGCCGCATCCAGGCCGGCGCCTGCACCGAGATAGCCGGCCAGCGCGAGGTTCGCGCCGTACAGCTGCGCACCGGTGACCGCATCGGCACTGACCGCGGTCACCGCACCCGCGGCCACATTACCCAGGCCGACCGGCGCACCGCTGCCGTCGCCGGTCAGCGTGACCCGGTTGATCAGGTTGCCGTCGACATCGACGTCGTAGCGCACCGCCAGGCGGTCCAGTTCGCCGGCGATCTGGGTGACGTTGGCCAGCGACGTGCTGACCGAACCGAACGCGCTCCCCACGTCGCTGTAGTTGCCGCTGCCCAGCGTCCCGTCGGCGCCCACTTCATTGAGCAGGTAATCGGGGGCGGTGACGTTCCCGGCGGCATCGAGCCCCGCGCCCGCGCCGAGATAGCCGGCCAGCGCGAGATTGGCGCCGTACAACTGGGCGCCGTTGACCGCATCGGCACTGACCGCGGTCACCGCACCCGCGGCCACATTGCCCAGGCCGACCGGTGCGCCGCTGCCCGTCCCGGTCAGGGTGACCCGGTTGACCAGGTTGCCGTCGACATCCACGTCGTAACGCACCGCCAACCGGTCGAGCTCGCCGGCCACCTGGGCGACGTTGGCCAGCGAACTGCTGACCGAGCCGAACGCCCCGCCCACGTCGGCGTAGTTGCCACTGCCGAGCGTGCCGCCCGGGCCGACTTCGGTGAGCGCATAGTCGGGTGCGGTCACGTTCCCCGCGGCATCCAGCCCGGCGCCGGCACCCAGATAGCCGGCCAGCGCGAGGTTGGCGCCATGCAACTGCGCACCGGTCACGGCCTCGCTGCTGCCGGCCGCCACGGCGCCGGCCGCGACGTTGGCCAGCGTCGTCGGGCCGGTACCGTTGCCGAAGGTCACCCGGGTGAAGTCCGGCACGCCACCGATTTCGTCGTAGCGCACCGCGAACACCTCGACGGTGTCGATCAGTTCGATGGCGCCCCGCAACTGGGCGACGTTGACCGCATCGGTATCGGCGCTGCCCGCGGCGAGATGGGTGAGCTGACGCTCCTGCCCGGCACGTCCGATGGACACCTCGCCGGCGGCGTTCTGCGCGGCGGTCAAGCCGTATGCCGTGTATCCGGTCTGCGGGCCGCGATCGGCCGCGGAGCGATAGCCGAGCGCCACGCTGTTGACCTGGCTCGACGTCGCCTCGGACCCCAGGATGGTCTGCGCATGCGCGGTGCCCAGCGCGCTGTCGCCGACCACCACCGAGTGGCCCAGTCGCGCGTTGTAGTCGGACGTCGGCACACCGGTCGGGTCGAGAGGATCGTTCAGGCCATTGCCGGGAAAGGCGATCGAGGCATCCACCCGCGGCAGCTCGTGGCGGGCATTGGCGCCGATCACGACTTCCTTGGAGCCGTTCGCGTAGGCGCCGTCACCGACCAGGACCTGGAAGTCCTGGGCGGGGTTGACCGCCCAGCAATCGGTGCTCACCAGGCCCAGCAGGTTGGCGCACCGCGACGCCCAGCCGGGCGCCCGGTCGGGCAGGACCAGGCCGAGCAGGCCGCCGGCGGCACCGTTGTTGATGTTCTGGATGTAGCTGTCGGAGGTGACCCCGCCGATGAGCGTGAGATGCGAGCTGCCGCCGGTGCTGGCGTTGCCCAGCGAGCCCAGCAGCGTGCCGACCGGCGTGACGTTGGCCACCGGAAGGCCGAGCACATTGGTCACCGCGTACGCCTGCATCACGTTGGCGCTGTTGACCGCGAGGTTGCCGTTGCGCACGAAGCCGTCGCCGCCGAACAGGCTGGCACCGGTCGGCCCGACGAGCTGGCCGACCCCGCCCACCAGGCCGCCGGTGCCGATGACAAGGCCGGTGTTGGGCTCGTAGGGACGCGGGAACTTCGGGTTCGAGGGTGGAATCGCCTGCGGTTCGACCGGATCGAAGATGCCGCCGACCACGTTGCCGACACCGCCCGCGACGCCGCCCACGACCGGAGCGACCACGCCATTCACCACGCCGCCGACGACATTGCCGACGCCGCCCACCACGGGCCCGACCACGTTGTCGACGACACCGCCGATACCCCCGACCACGCCACCGATCAGACCGCGTCCATGCGCCGTCTCGCGCTGTGCGAACACCGCCAGGTCCACTTCGGCGCCGTCCTCCGGTGCATCCGGGTCTCCGCTGCCGATCGCGGCGGTCGCCTCGGCGGCCGTCCCGAGCGTCAGCGCATGATCGCCGGTACGCACATCGAGCCCTGCGTCGACGTCGAGTGCGATATCCAGCTCCAGGCCGAGACCTTCTTCGCGCGCGAGCAACGCGACCGGCGCCGCGTGGACCGGCAAGGGCGCCGGCGCGCGCGGTGCCTCGTTCATGGCGACCGCCGTGCCGGCCGCGAGACGCGCGGTCACCGACGTGGCGGCCTCGGGCAGCACGCGGGCCAACGCGGCTCCGGTGTCGACGCGCGTCTCCACCGCGGCCTGCACCCGCGGCGTCGCGGCCGACGCCTGCCGGACGACGGCGCGCGGTGTCTGCGCGATGGCGACCAAGGCTTCACGGGCCGCCGGCACGACGCTCGGCGGAACACGAGAAGCGACGGCCGCATCCGCCTTCATGCTGGGGGGAGCATGGACCGGAGCGGATGCGGCCGCCGCAAGACTGACGCCTGCCGAACCCGCAGCGCCTGCGTCGACCCTTCCCGCGGCGGATGCGGCGACCGCGACCGGTTGCGGCGCATACTTGTCCGCCAACGCGAGCATGTCCGACATCCGCGTATCGACCGTGGCGCTGGCCGTGTCGACGTGCAATGCGAACGAAAGACCGATGAACAGCGCGGCCAGCACGCAACGCAATTCGCGTTCACGGCCGACGGGACCCGCGAGTCCGCGGCGTGCGGACGCGAGTTCGGAGCACACCACGAGCATCCGGCGCTCGCGGTTCCAGATCAGACGATAGATGCGGTTCATGGCGCCCCCCAGGCGTTGATGACGTGGACGAGGGCGCTCTGTGCGTGCCTCGTGGGGGGATTACAGCGTCGGGACTGCGCGCCGCTTGCGCTGCAACGGCACATCGTGCCGCCTTTCCGGCAGGCGCTTCAGCGAAAGCGGCAGGACGATGAGCGTAATCGGCAAACGTCGTCCTGGCCGCCTCGTCAGTTCAACGAGGCGCCTTCATCGTGTGGTGGGTGGCGCATCAACGTTTCGCTGGGCAGCTCGCCGAACACGCGTCGGTAATTGTCGGCGAATCGCGACAGATCCCAGAGGCCGCAGGCGAGCGCGATCGCCTTGACCGTCCTGCGCGCGCCGTCGGCCATCGACAGGCTGCGGCAGGCCGCGCACAACCGCAGCATCGACAGGTATCGCGTGGGCGACAGCCCCAGCATGTGCTCGAACGCGTAGCGCAGCGCGCGCTCGCTGACGCCCGCCGCCGTGCACAACTCCTGCAGATAGATGTCGCGACGCATGTGTTGGCGCATGAAGGCTTCGGCACGCTGCACGATCAAGTAGTGCGAGTGGTGCGCGCGCGGGCAGACCGGACGTTCGCGCGTACTGGCCGCCAACGCTGCCTGGATGTGCTGTTCGAGCAAGGCCTCGACTTCGTCGTCGAGCAGGCGACCGTCGACCACGCGACGCGCCAGCCCCTCGCAATGCATCCGCAGGCGCTCGCCCCAGCCCCCGCCTTCGGTGCGGAACAACGAGAGCGCCCGCGACGGCGGCAACCCCTCCCGCAGGCTGAGCTCGGTGAAACGGCGCTGCAGGCGGCGTACAGGCATCAACACGAGCAGGACGTGCGAGTTCTCGGACAGCACGAACTCGCTGATGCCCTCGGCCAGCACGGTCAGCGCGAGGCCGGACGACAACGGCGTGCCATGGCACCAGCTCTTCGCCGGGTCGGTGGACTGCACGAAGCCGACCATGCACCAGTCCAGCGGCAGCATGAAGCGCCCCCGGAACCGGAAACCGGTCCTCGCCGAAAGAAACAGTGCACCGTCGTGGACGCGCGATTCGAGAGCCACGCGTGGATTGCCGCCATCGAGCAGCGTCAGTTCCAGATCGCAGACCCGCAACACGCCGGTCAGCGTGGCCAGATCCGTGGATCGCATTCCTTCGGTCGATTCGATGTCGGTCGCCATCCAAGCAGCCCCCCATTCTTCCTGGGAGAGCACCATCCGCAGCATCGCCAACGGTCCGGATCCGATCGCATCCTGTTGTCCGCCCGCATCCTGCGGCGCGTTTGAGGCTCCGGTTCCTACCGCCGGTCGGTCGACCGGCAAGGCGAAGCAGCGTTTGGGGCCCCCCGACCCAACTTCGACGTTGATCTAATCAGTCCACCCGTCCGGACAATGCACATTTTCGGCAGTCTGCGGCGCCTGCTCAACGGCCCCCGCACGATGGATCGGGTGTTTTCCGTTTGCGTTCATTTTCTTCACACGGAATTTTCACGTCGGTTGCCGAATTTGTGCAGCGAACACGCATCCATCGTGACGAGGATGTGTTCAACGCGCCGTGGAGCGCGTGAGGTGCGCGACACGGGGGAAGCGCACTGTCCGGAGCCGACGCTCGCAGACCGCAGCTTCGACATCGGGTATCCGCCCAGGCTTCCCTGACCAACGTCCGCCGCCTCACCGGGGATCCCGGCCATCTCGGCCGGCGAAGCGAGGAGGAGTGACATGGAAAGGTTCAAGGCGTTTCTGAAGGAAGAGGACGGGGTGACCGCGCTGGAGTACGGTCTGCTCGCGGCGGTGATCGCGGGGGTGCTGGTCGTCGCGGCAGGGCCTGCGATCGGCGGCTTCTTCGAAGAGCTGTTTACTGCACTCGGCAACGCGGTGAGCAACGCCGTGGGAGAAGCTGGCTCGGCCGGCGACCCCTGAGCCGCCGCAGTGACCGCGACCCTGCTGATCGCGATCGTCCTGGGCTGCCGGATCGTGGCCGGCGACCTGTTCGAACGACGCATCCCCAACCGCTGGTTGCTGGCCGCGCTGCTGGGAGGCCTCGCGTGCCACCTGGCTGCGGCCGTCGCCGGTGACACCGGCGCTGCCGGTCGTGCGTTGCTGGGACTGGCGATCGGCGTCGCGGTCCTGCTGCCCTTCCACCTCCTGGGCTGGATGGGCGCGGGGGACGTCAAGTACTTCGGCGTGATCGGCCTGCTGCTCGGGCCGCAGGCGCTGCCGGCGGTCTGGGTTGTCGCCAGCCTGATCGCCGGCGGGCATGCGGCCCTGCTGCTGGCCGGACGGCTGCGTGTCCTGCGGTGGCTGCATCCCCTGCGCACCGACGCCGAAACGCCACTGAGCGCCGCATCGCACAGACCGGGACGGGTGCGCACCCGCGGCATTCCTTACGCCGCCTACCTGTCGGTCGGCGTCTTCGCATGGATCGTCGTGCACCTGGGAGGCCTCCATGGCTAGGCACCTGCACAACCGGCGCCGCGCACGTGGCGTGGCGACCCTCGAGTTCGTCTTCATCCTGATCTTCGGCGTGATGCCGCTCGTCCTGGCCACGGGCACCGGGGTGCTGGTGATGGCCGCCCATCAGGCCGTGACCCTGGCCGCCGCCGAGGGCGCGCGCGCATCGCTCGGCGACGGCACACCGAGCCAGCGAAAGGCCCTGGCCTGCGCGACCGCCGCGTCGGCGATGGCGTGGCTGCTGGAGTTCTCCGACGACGACGATGCCTGCACCAGCGGCGCCATCCGGGTGGAGTCGGTCACATGCGGCACCAGCGACCTGCCGGGCGACTGCATGCGGGTCCGTACGCGCTTCGAATACGGACGCCACCCGCTGCTGCCGGGAACCGGACGCCTCTACACGGCAGCGTTCGACGGCCCCGTCCAGTCGGTGGCCATCGTCCGCCTCGGCGATCTCGACTGAGGGCTCACGACATGCTCCGCCCCCTCGCCCCTGCGACCCTGGAAGCCCATCGATGCACCGGATGACGCGTATCGCCGCCCTCGCCCTGGTCGTCGTGTCGATCGTGCTCGCCGCGACCGCGATCGGCCTGGCGCGCAAACCATCGGCGGCCGCTCCCATCCCGGTCCTGACGGACGTGGGACGGACCGAGCGCACACCCGCGGTCACGGTGATCGTGGCGGCGCGCGATCTGCACGCGGGGCACCCCATTGGCGCCGAGGACGTCACCACCACGCGCGCAGGCGATCGCCCGGCTGGCGCGCTGCCCAGCGAGGATGCGGCGGTGGGCAAGGTGTTGCTGCGCGACGTCGCCGCCGGCACACCGCTGGCGGTCGACGATCTCGCCCGCGGAATCGCCGCCAGCCTGCGCGTCGGCGAGCGCGCCGTCGCGGTACCGGTAGACGAACTCAGCGGCGTCGGCCATCGCATCGCGCCCGGCGACCTGGTCGACGTGTTCGTCCATCTCCGACTCGGCGAACGCGGCGAGGAGCGACGCCAGACACGATTGCTGCTGTCGCGCCTGCGCGTGCTGGGCTATGGTGGCGACGACCTCGCTCCCGCCCCGGCCCGAGAAGACGAGACCGCCTTCGACGACGACCCTCGCGCAGCGACCATCGCCGCGAGTGCAGGCGCGAGCGCAACCAGCCGTCGCCGCGAGACGACCGCCGCACGCAGCGCCATCCTCGCCATTCCGGTGGATCAGGTGCAGCGGCTGCTGCTGGCCTCGCAACAGGGGGCGTTGTCGCTGGCCCTGCGCCACCCCGCGGACACCGCGGTCGCCGATGCGGACCTGTTTCCGCAGCCCCGCCGTGTGTTGAGTGCCCGCCGCGACCTCCAGCCGGACGATCGCGACGCGCTCGCCCGGCCCGAGAACATCGCCTATGCCGGCACCGATCTGGATGCGCTCGCCGGCAGCGCCGCGGCCGCGCCCCCACCGCCGCGTCCGGCCGAGCGGCCGCGTACGGCAAGCATCGAAATCATCCGCGGCGATGGCCGGCAGTCCGGGGGCACCCGATGATGCGCCGCGCGCTACTGCCACCGACGCGCCTGCTCGCCGGCTCGCTCGTCGCCTGGTCCTTGCTGCCGGCGTTGTGGCTCGCCCTGTTGATCCCGGCCGTCGCACAGACGCCGGTGGTCCTGGAGACCCACGAGCAACGCCCCTGGGCGCTGCCCGCCGACCTGGAGCGCATCGCGGTGGCCAATCCCGAGGTGGCCGACGTCCTGCTCCTGGACGGTCGCCGCAACGCCCTGCTGCTGGGCCGCTCTCCGGGTCAGACCACCCTGCTGGTCTGGCGCCGCGGCCAGGGCGAACCGACGCGCACCCGGCTGGAAGTGCGCGCGCCACTGCAGGCCGCGCTCGCGACCGATCCCGCACGCGTGCAGGCCGACGGCGGGCATGCGCTGCTGTCGGGCAGCTTCCCGGACATGCTCGAACACGAACGCTATCGCCAGGCCGCGGCGATCGCCTCGGGCCAGGAAGCGGTCATCGACCAGTCCAGCGTCTCCGCCGGCGTCGTGCAGGTCGAGGTGCGGGTGGTCGAGTTCAACCGCAACGTCCTGCGCCAGCTCGGCCTGAACTTCCAGAACCGCAACGGCGGCTTCCGCTACGGGTTCACCAGTCCCGGCGTGGGACGCGCCGACGGCGGCGAGGGCGACCTGCTGTCGTCGGCATTCCGGATCGCCCTCGGGTCCGACCGCAACAGCTGGAGCGCCAGCCTCGACCTGCTGCAGAGCAACGGCATGGCGCGGATCCTCGCCGAGCCCACCCTGGTCGCCCTGTCCGGACAGAGCGCGAGTTTCCTCGCCGGCGGCGAACTGCCGATCCTGGAGCCGCAGGGCCTGGGCACCACGACAGTGGCGTTCAAACCGTTCGGCATCGGGCTGACCGTCACGCCGACGGTGCTGTCGCCGGACCGGATCGCACTCAAGGTCGCGCCGGAAGCCAGCGATCTCGACTACGCCAACGGCGTGACCCTCGACGGCGTGCAGATCCCCGCCATCACCACGCGCCGTGCCGATACCACGGTGGAGCTCGGCGACGGCGAGAGCTTCGTCATCGGTGGGCTGGTCAGCAGCACCCTGAGTTCCACCGTCGACAAGATTCCCTTGCTGGGCGACCTCCCGATCATCGGCAGCTTCTTCCGCAATCTCGACTATCGCCGCCAGGAACGCGAACTGGTCATCGTGGTCACGCCGCGCCTGGTGCGCCCGCTGGCGCGCGGCACCGAACTCACCCTGCCCGGCGACCGGGAAACGCAGCCCCGGCATTCGCCATGGGCTTCCTGGCTCCTGCATCCGGCCGGCTCGGATCCGCTCCCGGGTTTTTCCAGGTGACCGGAGGCCTCTGTCGATCATGTCCGCACTCCGCTCGCCCACCCCGATGACCGCGCCGACGCCCGTTCCGATCCTTTACGGCCCGGACGAGCTACCGGCGCAACGTCTGCGTACGCGCGCGGGCCTCGAGGTCCGATGGCTCGACAGCCGCGGCCATCCGGCCGAGACGCTGCCCGAGGACACGCTGATCCTGCTCGACTTCTCGCATCCCGGGGCCGCCGAGGCCGCCCGTCTCGCCAGGGATCTTTCCGGTCGGGCCTTGGTGGCGGTGGGCACGACGTCGGGCGAAAACGCGCAAGGCGTGATCGCGGCGTTGCGTGCCGGCGTACGCGACTTCATCGACCTGGACGCGAGCGCCGCCGACATCGCCCTGCAACTGCGCCGGCTGCACGCCGATATCGCCTCTCCGCACGTGCGGTCCGTGGCCATGACGCCACCCCGCGGGCGGGTCGTGGTGGTGCTCGGCGTGCGCGCCGGCCTCGGCACCAGCACGCTGGTCGCGCATCTCGGTGCGCTGGCCGCATCGGCACTGCACACGCGGCCATCCCCGTCCGGCGACCTGACGGCCCTGCTGATCGACCTGGGCCAGCCTGTCGGCGATCTCGGCCTGTATCTGGACCTGCGCGGCGACTTCGGTCTCGAACAGGCGCTGCGCGGACCCGAGCGCCTGGACGCCACGCTGGTACGCAGCGCGATGCCTCGGCACGCCAGCGGCGCCGGTCTGCTCGCGCCGGCGCAGGCATCGGCCGAGGGCCTCGACCCGCTCCCCCTGCTGGTCAAACTCCGTGCGCTGTATCCGCTGACCCTGGTGGATCTCGCAGGCCCCAGCCACCGGCACTGGCCCACCGGCCTGCTGCGCGAGGCCGATGCGGTCTGGTTGCTCGCCGACCCCGCGGTCGGCTCCCTAGTGGCCCTGGATGCCGCGCTCGCCGCCCTGCGCGCGACCCGGGGCGGGGACACCGGCGTGGGGCTGGTGATCGCACGTCACGACCAGGATGCGGGGCTTCCTCCACCACAGATCGCAGCACGCTTTGGCTTGCCGCTGCTGGGGGTCATCCCCGAACGCCTACGCACTCTGCGCGCCGCCTCGAACCTTGGTCAGCTGCTGCAGGACGCCTATCCGCGCGATCCATACCTGGCGGCGCTGCGCCTTCTGCTGCCGCATCTCCATCCTTTCATCGCCCCTCCCGGAAACACCGGGAGCGGGCGCCTCTCCCGCCTGCTCGCGAGGCTGCACGCATGGACAAGAAGGTAACGCCGATCACCAGCCGGCTGGGGCCGATCATGAACCGACGCACGTCCAGCGAGGGCAGCGATCCCAGCCCGACGTTCGAGCACAGCGAGCAGTTCCAGGGCGTCCTGTCCGCGGCCCACGAGCATCTGCTCAACCGCATCGAGGACGAACGCCTGGATGTCGATGCCTGGGCACCGGATACCACCGAACGCTACGTGCGCGGGCAGACCGTCGCCTTCATCGAGGAGTGGCGGATCCCGATCAACGAGGGCGAGATGGATCTCGTCGTCCAGGCCCTGTGCAAGGAACTCAACGGATTCGGCCCGATCGACGATCTCCTGCACGATCCGAGCATCGAGGACATCCTGATCAACGGCCCTGGCGAGATCCATGTCTCGCAGGGCGGCATGATGCGCCGGGTGCCGGCCCGCTTCAGCGACGATCGCCACCTGCTGCGGATCCTGCGCCGCATTCTGGCCCCGCTCGGCCGGCGCCTCGACGACTCCAGTCCGATGGTCGACGCGCGCCTGCCCAACGGCGGACGCCTCAACGCGATCATCTCGCCGCTCGCGGTCGATGGGCCGATGGTGTCGATCCGGAAGTTTCGTCAGGACCCGTTCTCGCCCGAGGAACTGCTGGCGAAGGGAAGCTTCGACCGACCGATGCTGGCGATGCTGCAGGCGCTGGTGCTCGGCCGCTGCAACATCCTGATCTCCGGCGGCACCAGTTCCGGAAAGACCTCGCTGCTGAATGCACTGGCCGGGATCATCCCCGAATCCGAGCGTGTCATCACGATCGAGGACACCGCGGAACTGTCGCTCAAGCATCCGCATGTGGTCCGGCTGGAAAGCCGCATGGGCGGGCTCGACGGCAGCGGCGAGATCGGGTTGCGCGAACTGGTCCGCAACAGCCTGCGCATGCGGCCGGACCGGATCGTCGTCGGCGAGGTCCGCGGTCCCGAAGTCATGGAGATGCTGCAGGCCATGAACACCGGACACGACGGCTCGATGGCGACCATCCACGCGAACTCCCCACGCGACTGCCTGCACCGGATCGAGATGCTCGCCGGATTCGCCGGTTTCCAGGGCAACGGCGACAGCCTGCGACAGCAGGTCGCCAGCGCGATCGATTTCATCGTCCAGATCGGGCGGTTGGGCAACGGCCGCCGGGTGGTGCTGTCGATCACCGAGATCGTCGGCGTGAGCGACCGCGTGGTCACCACGCAGGAATTGTTCCGCCACGAAGCGCGCATCGGCGAGGACGGCGTCGAGCGCGACCGCTGGAACGGGCTCGGCTTCCATCCCCACACCCCGAAGCTGGAACCGTTCCGGCAATTCCTCCGCGATGCGTCCCAGGCCGAGCCGCTGCCGTGACCGGCGTGCTCGCCTTGCTGGCGGTCTCGGCGCTGGTGCTGGCCGGCGCGATGGAGCTGTGGTGGCAATCGACTGCCCAGGCCCGCCAGCGGGCGGCGCTGGCGCATACCGAGCGCAACCTCGGCACGACCGCGACCGCGGGCATCGCGACACGCCAGGCTGCCGGCGCGGCGGGCCGGACCGGGTCGCACCGCGCACAACCGGCGCCGGTGCTGTATCTGCGCGACCTGCTGCATCGCGCAGCGCTGAGCGAAGGCGGCTTCATCCTGGCCCTGTCGCCGGGAATGGCGCTGGCCGTCGTCGCCGCGATGCGGCTGGGGACCGCGTGGGCGGCGCTGCCGATGCTGATCGTCTATCTGCTCGGGCTCGGGTTCTGGCTGCACCGGCGCATCGATGCACTGCGACAGAAACTGCTGCGGCAGATGCCCGACGTGCTCGACGACATGGTCCGCATGGCAGGCATCGGCAACAGCCTGCCCATGGCCTTTCAGGCCGCGACGCAACACGCGCCGCCCCCGCTGCGTGCATTGCTCGACGCCACCCTGAGCCAGGTCCGCAGCGGCCAGGATCTGGATCGTGCGCTGCAGGCCGCGGCACGCCCGTACCGCATTCCGGTGTTCGACGTACTCGCCATCGTGCTGGGCACCGCGATCCGCGTCGGTGGACGCGCCGACCAGGTGCTGCAGCGCATGAGCGACTTCATCCGCGATCAGGAACAGGCGCAGCGCGACCTGCGCGCGACGACGTCCGAAACCCGGGCCTCGGCGTGGGTGCTGGGGTTGCTGCCGCCGGTCTGCGCGCTGGCGATGGCGATGTTGTCGCCCGATTTCTTCATGCCCATGATCGAGACATCGACCGGGCATCGCCTGCTGCTGGCAGCGCTGGTGTTCGAAGGCATCGGCGCGGTGTTCCTCTATCGTCTGGCGCGTTCGCTATGAACGCGGAGACGTCGATGCCGGTCCTCGCGGAGACGTCGCCATGAGCGGCGCGGCCTGGCTCGCCGCGGCCGTGGTCGCGCTCTGCGTGCTGATGGCCGGCGGAGGCGTCGCGATGTTCGTGCGCGATCTTCGTCAGCAGCGGGTCGCCCGCCATCTGCAGGGTGCCCTGCAAGCGCGCGCCGGTGCCTCGGAACGACAGGAGCAAACGCCACCGGCGCATTGGTGGTCCGGACTCGAGATCCTGGGACGTCGCCTGTCGGACGGACGCCTCGGTGCGCTGCTGTTGGCCGGCGAGGATCGCCTGCTGCTCGATCAGGCCGGCTGGAACGACCGCACGGGCACCGCGCTCTATCTGGGTGCGCGGGTCACGCTCGCGCTGTTCTTCGCACTGCTGGCGGTGGTCCTCGCGGCCCCCCGCGGCCCGACCGCCGCAGTGGCGATCGTCGGCGCGCTGGCCGCGGGCGTGTTGCTGCCCAAGATCGTGCTGCGCAGCTGGGCGGCGCGGATCCGCAAGCGCGCGGCGGAGGAATTGCCGCTGCTCGTCGACCTGCTGCGCCTGCTGCAGGGCGTCGGCTTCAGCATGGATCAGAGTCTGCAGATGCTCGGTGAGCAGCTCGGCGGCGCACTGCCCGTATTGGGTCGCGAACTGCGCGAGGCCAACACCGCCTATGCGCGCGGACGCAGCCGTCCGCAATCCTTGCGCCGGCTCGGTGAGTCGTTCGGCAGCGACGATCTGCGCAGCCTGGTGCAGGTGATCGTGCAGGTCTCCCAGCACGGCGGCTCCGTGCAGGAGCCCCTGCGCCAGTTCGCCGAGCGCCTGCGCGAACAGCGTCGCGCCTCGCTCAAGGAACGCGTCGGCAAGCTGTCGGTGAAGATGACCGTGGTGATGATGCTGACCCTGCTCCCGGCACTGATGCTGGTGCTGGGCGGTCCCGCCATCATCGCGCTCTCCAGTGCGATGAGCCGGATGAACTGAGGAGATGGGGATGAAGGCGTCGCGACCGGTTCCATCACTCGCACTGCTCGCACTGCTCGCACTGTGTGCGCTGACCGCATGTGGCAGCACGCCACGGCTCCCGCCCGCCGCCCTCGCGCCCGCCGTCGAGAGGACGGACGCGACCGACGACCGTGCCATGCATCTCGCGCTGATCGCGCGGATGCAGCACGAAGGGGCCTGGTACGCCTCGCTGGCGCACATCGACGCGCATCGCGCCCGGCACGGCAACAGCGCTGCGTTGCAGGTGTTGCGCGCGGACGCCCTGCGCGAAACCGGCCGCCTCGACGACGCCGACGCCGCATATCGTGGGCTGACCCAGGGACGCGAGGCCGCCGCAGCCTGGCACGGACTCGGACTGGTGACGGCCCGGCGCGGCGACCCGGCCACCGCCAGCACGCACCTGGAGCGTGCCGTACGTCTGGATCCGCTCAACGCCGTCTACGTGAGCGATCTCGGCTTCGCCCGCATGCAGGCCGGCCAGCATGCCGCGGCACGGGAGCCCTTGGCCCAGGCGGCGGAACTGGCACCGGCCGACCCGCGCGCGATCGCCAATCTCGCGACCTGGCTGATGGTCGGTGGCGATGTCGCCGGCGCGGCGCGGCTGATGGACGAAGCCGGCCTGCCCCCCGGGACCCGCGACGAGGTCCACCGCCTGTCGCAGGCACTGCGCAGTGCGCCACAGGCGCGCATGCCACCCGCCGCATCGGGCGGAAGCCAGCAGACCGCCTCCGGCGCGTTCTCGCCGCCGCGCACGATGTTGCAGCGCTTCGGCGGCGCCGACGATCTCCAGGAGGTTTCACGATGACATCCCCCCGCGCCATTGCGCCTTCCCGCCGCGTCGTCGCGACCGGCCTATGCATGCTCGTCGCGCTGTTGATCGCAGCGCCGCTCGCTGCGCAGCAGAAGCCCTTGACCGGTCGCATGCTGTCCACCCCGGTACCGCAACCCGACACGCTGCCCGTGGTGGATGTCCCCGATGCCGCCCGTCCCCCGCAGACGCCGTGGCCGACCATCGCACCCGGCCGCTCCGGAAGCGATTTCGGCGATGCGACCCGGTCTCTGTTCGCGCTGCAGGCCGACCCGCACCGACCCGGCGTCCAGCGCCCCGTGACCGGCGAACAGGCCAGCGCGGCGTACCGTCGCTATCTGCGCAGCTTCGAACACGACATCCCGGAGATGTTCGACATCAACGTCGCCGAACAACCGGCGCGCGGGCGCTGAACGCGTCATGCCCACGCCGCAGCCACGCCGCAACCGGGCCGCCGTCCAACGCGGCAGCATGGCCGTGACCATGCTGTGGCTGCTGGTCGGGCTGAGCGCCCTGCTCGGCCTGGTGGAAGTCGGCTACCTCTATTGGGCCAAGCGCGACGCGCAGAAGGTCGCCGACCTCGCCGCCATCGCCGGTGTGCAACGGATGGACCAATGCGTGGCATCGGACAACGCCGCCGCACGCGTCAATGCCGTCGACGATCACGGATTCACGGGCGAACTCGAGATCGCCTGCGGACACTGGTCTCCGACGCAGCCGCTTGAGCGCCGCTTCATCGAATCCGACGACGCCACCGTCAATGCCGTCCAGGTCGTCGCACGGCGCAGTGGCCTGACGTCGTTCTTCCTCGGCGAACTCGTGATCGTCGAAGCCCGGGCGGTGGCGCTTGCGACGCCGCCGACCACGGCGTTCTCGGTGGGTGCGCAGCTGCTGCGACTCAACGGCAATACGCCGCTGGGAAGCGTGCTGAAGCTGGTCGGCGCGGATCTCGACAACACGTCCGTGCTGGGCTACGACGGTCTGGCGCAGGTGAAGGTCACGGCGGGCGGGCTGCTCGAGGCACTGGGCCTCCCGCTCGACACCAGCATCGGCGTAGGCGAACTGGAAGCGCTGCTCGCGGCACGACGCGTCTCGCTGGCGCAGGTGCTCGATGCCAGCGCCCGTCTGGTGGCGCAGGACACCGGCGTGTCGATCAATCTGCACGCCCTGCACAATGCGCTGGGCGCCGCCCTCGACCTCGACGCGCCGTCGATCCAGCTCGGTGGCCGTGCCGGTGCCCTGTTCGCCAGCATCGCGTCCGCTGACGGTCTCGCCGCGGGCGCCCTGGAGACGGAACTGTCGGTGCTCGACCTGCTCAACACATCGATCATGATCGCCGGGCAGGGCCGCGCCGTCGCCATCCGGAGCCTGGACATCGCCGGGGTCAGGATCGACGGCGGTATCGTCGAGCCGCCCTCGCTGGGAATGGGCGGCGTCGGCACCCGGGCCTACAACGCGCAGATCCGCGTCTACGTCGACATCGATACCGACAACATCAGCGTGCCCCTGGTCCCGACGCTGCTGCGGCTGCTGGATACGCGGCTGCGGCTGCCCCTGCATGTGGACGTCACCAATGCCATGGGCACGCTCACGGAGATCCACTGCAACGCGGGCGACGACGCACCCGACACGGCGACCATCGACATCGAGTCCTCGATCCTGCGCGCCTGCGTGGGCCGGGTGGACCCAGCTGCGCGTTACTCGACCGCCGACGTGTGCGGAACCACGCTTCAGGACGAAACGCTGCTGCGATTGCTGGGCGCACCGCTGGTCCGCAACCGCATCGAGCTGCCGGCGCTCCATCACCAGGACAGCCTGACCCTGGCTGCGGGCGAGACCGGCTCGACCCGGGTCAATTCGCTCGCACTCGGGGATGCGGTCCAGCGATTGACCCGGGAATTGCTACGCGTACTGTCGAATATGCTGGCACCGCAAACAGCCACAGCCGGCGATGTCGCAAACGACCTTGCCCGGCAATACGCCGAGGCCGCACCGCGCAATGGGGGGCGCTACAGCGCGGACAACATCATCGCGCTGGCTCGGAACGGCTCGCCAGAACTCGGCCTGGCGCCGATCGGTGACTGGCAGGTGAGCAGGGGTGTCCCACGTTCGTGCGGCCTACTCTTTACATGCTGGCGCGACGGCTCGGTCTGGGAGGGCTACCGCGCGGCGGTGACCGGCCAGGGCCTGGGGGTGCTCGATGGTCTGCTGGGCACGATCCTGGGGGGACTCGTCATCAACCGCTGCGATTCGCTCATCGGCAACATCCTCAACTACAACGGCTGCGTTACCAACAACCTGGCCTCCTATCTGCAGACGGCCCCCGAGGGCGTGCTCGACGCTGCGGCCGCCGACATGACCACACAACCCGGTACAGCCCCCCTCGCGTGTGGCGGACTGCTGTGCAGGCTTCTGGGCCCGGTGATCGACCTGCTTCGCCCGGTCCTCAACGGCATCGGCGCGCTGCTCTCGTCCGCCCTCGCCGACCTGCTGGGCCTGGAACTGGGCAGGACCGATGTCCACCTGCAATCCCTGCAGTGCACACCGGCCCGGCTGGTGCAGTAGCCCGGGATGTCTGCGGCTGCTGGCCTTGTCAGAAGGACCTCGATCCGATGCTAGACTGCCGCCGACACACGTCGCACCTGCCGCCAGGGGAAAGGCCGCATATGTTCGCAACATGGAATCCGTTCGCTTCGTGCAGGCCGGGACGCGATCGCGTCGTCCAGACGCTCTCGCTCCTGCTTCTGCTGACCTTCGCCTCGTCGGCGCTCGCCGCACGCGGCGGCATGCGCACCACGCCGACCCCCGAAGCCACCGGCGCCAGCGCCGGCACCGTGGCCGGCAGCAACATGGAGGAGTTGCGGCTGCTGATGGAGGCGGAGCGGCTGACCGAGTTGCGCACCACCTACAACGGCAACTACGGCGCGAGTCTGCTGTTCTACCCGGACACGCTGAACTACTACATCGCGCTGTTTCGCGATCGCGACTTCTGGCGGGTGATCAAGACCAGTTCCGTCGAAGAGGCGGAGCGCCTGTACCGCACCTTCGTCGACCAGACCGAGGAGCTGGCCCAGGTCTATATCGACACCGTTCGGCTCGAGGCGGGCAAGCAGTACACCGAGCAACTGGTGTCGCTCAACGAGCAGCGCCTGCAGAGTCTCCAGCGCGAGATGGACGCACAGCGCCAACAGTCGGTGCAGGTCAACGCCGCCCTGCAACAGGCGCGCCAGCAGGCCGCCTCGCTCAGCACCGACCTGCGCGCCTCGCATCAGCAGCTCGACACCCTGAACCAGCGGATCGAGAGCCTGCAGGCACAGCAGGCGAACCCGGAGCTCATCCTGCCCTCGCAGCCGCAGCCGGAAGGCGCACCCCCGACCACCGCGCAGCCGCTGCCCGAACCGACGCCCTGAGGCATGCATGGGTCGCTCCCAGGACGCGACTCGCCGGGAAACGACCCGAAAGCGGAGAAGGCCGCACTCGTCGGCCCCCTGGGTCGTCCACGGACGCCCACCGCGGCGCCGGGTCCACGCCGTCGCACCCCTCGGCACCTCACTCAGGACGCGCTGGGTGATATCGCCGCCGCGGCTCCCCGCTGCTCCGGACGATCCGGATTCAATTCGCGTCGATGTCGCCCAAGGCGCGGATCAGACGCCTGGCCCGCTTGTCGGGCCGGGTCTCCGGCGGCCGGTAGCCGGCCCGACCCGCACGCAGCTGCGCCACCCGCTCCTCGCGCGCCTGTCGCGAGGCATCGGACTCCGTGTAGAGCATGCGCGCCGCGCTGGCCGGCCCACGCGTGTCCGACAGCGCGACGACCTCGATCTCGAAGATCTCCTCGCCCCGCTCCACCCGCAGTCCGTCGCCGATACGCAGCATCCGCGACGGCTTCGGACGCTGTCCGCCGACCGCCACCTTGCCGCCATCGACCGCCTGCTTCGCCAGACTGCGCGTCCTGAAGAACCGCGCCGCCCACAGCCACAGATCCAGGCGCACGCTCTGCGCCTGCTCCCCTGATGGGATTGCCTTGTCGTTGCTGGTCATACCGTTCCCGGCCGGACGCGCCATGCCCGTCGACGGGCACGACGACACCACAGCCTCAATCTCCGCGGTCGCGCCGGAAGTCGACGGGTGCGCTTTCGCGCGACGCCGCCTGGCTGCGCCAGAGCACGGCCGCCTCTTCGCAGGCGCGGCGTGCGTTCTCCGTCACCGAAGGATCGGCCCGTACTTCGGCCGAGTTGCCGCGCAGGTTCCGACAGTCGGCACGGTCGGTCGTGCGTACGTCCATGTCGGACAGCCGGTCGCCGGAAGTGGTGCACGCGGCCAGACCTGCAGCGAGCAGGGCGGACACCACCCACATCGATCCTCGAATCTGATGCACGGTCGCTCTCCTGTACGAACCATGGGCGCGCATCGCACGCCGCGCATCCGCATCCTACTCCGGAACCGCACTGTCCCCGGCAGCCGCCCCGCCCTGCGCGGTGGCCGAATCGACGCCATGCAGCGATTCCGGCGGAGGTGATCCAGTCAAGGTGACCGGCTCACGCCTCCCGGGCGCCGCACCCTGTCCGGAAACGCGAACGGCCACCCGGAGGCGGCCGTTCGGCGGGGCACGCGGCGCCCGGAATTACTCCGCAGCGGCCTCGGCGGCAGCAGCGGCCTTGGCCTTCGCCTTGGCGTGCGCGGCCAGATCTTCCTTGATGCGCGCCTTCTTGCCTTCCAGGCCACGCAGGTAGTACAGCTTGCCGGCGCGGACCTTGCCGCGGCGCTTGACCTCGACCGAGTCGATCGACGGGCTGTGGACCTGGAACACACGCTCCACGCCGAAGCCATGGGAGATCTTGCGCACGGTGAACGAGGAGTTCAGGCCGGCATTCTTGGTGCCGATGACCACGCCCTCATAGGCCTGCACGCGCTCGCGGTTGCCTTCCTTCACCTTCACGTTGACGACGACGGTGTCGCCCGGGGTGAAATCGGGAAGGACGCGCTGCGACTGCTCTTTCTCGAAGTCCTGCAGCAGGGTATTCAGGGACGGCTTGGTGGTCATGGTCTTGGCCTGTTGGTGTCGTTGTTCGGCGTGGTGCACGTGGACGCACGCTCTTGGCGGGCCGCACGGGGCGGCAGGTACTACGGGTACAGCTAGCCGCCTATTCTAGCCGGTTTCCGGCTGTCGGCGCCAGAGGGTCAGTCGCCTGCCCGGCCGTCGTCGTCGCGCGAAGCCCGGTAGGCGTCCAGCAGGCGTCGGTCCGCCGGCGACAGCGCCGCCTCGTCGAGCAGATCCGGGCGCCGCTCCCAGGTCCGGCCGAGCGCCTGCGTCCGGCGCCAGCGCGCGATTTCGGCATGGTTGCCGCCCAGCAGCACTTCGGGCACGTCGCCCAGCGCATGCTGCGGCGGCCGGGTGTAGTGCGGGCAGTCGAGCAGCAGGGCACCGCCCAGGGCCGGATCGGGCTCGAAGCTGTCCTGCGCGGCCGAGTCGGCATCGTTCAGGACACCGTCGCGCAGACGGGTCACCGCGTCGATCAGCACGGCGGCGGGAAGTTCGCCACCCGAGAGCACGTAATCGCCGATCGACAGTTCTTCGTCGACCTCGGCCGCCAGCAGACGTTCGTCGACGCCTTCGTAGCGGCCGCACAGCAGGATCAGACGCGGCAGATCCGCGAGGGCGCGCACCCGGGCTTGCGTCAGCGGACGCCCCTGCGGGCTGAGATAGACCACGTGCGCCGGCTGCGGATCGGCGGCGCGAGCCGCGGCGAGCGTGGCACGCAGCGGCTCGATCAGCATCACCATGCCGGGCCCGCCGCCGAAAGGACGGTCGTCGACCCGACGATAGTTGCCTTCCGCATGGTCGCGCGGATTCCAGCCGTGCAGCGCCAGCAGCCCACGCTCCTGCGCGCGCCCGACCACACCGAACCCGGCACAGGTCGCCACGAACTCGGGGAACAGGCTGACGACGTCGATGCGCATGGGATCAGAACTCCGGATCCCAATCCACCAGTAGGGTGCCGGCGTCGAGGTCGATCTCACGCACGTAATCGGGCCTCGCGAACGGGATCATCCGCTCGCGGGTGTCGTCGCGGACCACCAGCACGTCGTTGGCGCCGGTGGAGAATACGAACGCGACCCGGCCGAAGACCACGCCGTCGAGGTTGGAGACGCGCAGGCCTTCCAGATCGACCCAATAGAATTCGCCCGGCGCAGGCGGCGGCAATGCATCGCGCGACACCCAGATTTCGGTCCCGCGCATCGCGTCGGCGGCGTCGCGGTCGGCCACATCCGGCATCGTCATCACGATGCCCTTGGGCGACGGACGGCCGCGCGCGCCCTGCAGCGTGCGCTCACGCCCTTGCGGGTCGCGCAGCGTCCACGGCTGGTAGCGGAAGATCTCGGTGTCGGGATCGCTGAAGGATTCCAGGCGCAGTTCGCCACGCACGCCGAAGGCGCCGTGGATCCTGCCCATGAGGACGCGCCGGACGGGTTCGCTCATGATGAGATCGGCTCGGGCCGCGCTGGGCGCGGCCCGTCAGGCCGAGCGGCCTCAGGCGGCCGGCTGGGCGGCCTTGCCCGCTTCCTTGTACAGGGCGCGGACCTTGTCGGTCAGCTGGGCGCCCTGACCCACCCAATGGTCGACGCGCGCGGTATCGAGCACGACGCGCTGCTCGTTGCCCGCCGCCACCGGGTTGTAGTAACCCAGGCGCTCGATGTTGCGACCGTCGCGCGCGCTGCGCGAGTCGGTGACGATGATGTGGTAGAACGGGCGCTTCTTGGCGCCGCCGCGGGTGAGACGGATCTTGACCATGGTGGTTTCTCGGTGTTGCCCAGTCGCCAGGATGGCGAGGTAAGCCGGCGATTATAGCGGCCCTGTCACGCCAACGGTAGGGGACACCTCTTCGGCGCCCGGAATGGGCGTCCAGGGAGTACGGGTATCCGCCTCCGCCGCCAGCGCCTGCAACGGCCCGGGGTCCTGCATCGGCCGCCCGTCGATGGCCGCCAGCGGCTGAACCCCACGCGCATTGCAGGCCAGTCCCGCCAGCGACGGCAGCCGCTCCAGCGGCACGACCGCCTCGGCCTGCGGCACCCCCATCGCGGCGAACGCGGCCTGCAGCAGGCGTTCGCGCGTGCCGCGCAGTGCCGACGCTCGCGGCCACAGCACCCGCACGCCGTCCCAGAGCGCCAGATTCCAGACCGAGCCTTCGCAGACACGCCCCCCATCGTCGACGAACAACGCGTCGTCGAAGCCTTCCGCGCGTGCAAGGCGTCGATGATTGAACAGGGGGAACGTCCCGACATGTTTGATTTCGGGCAGATGACGCATGTAGCGATAGCCGCGCAACCTGAGCGGTTGCGTCTCGGGCGCCCACGGCAGGCCGGCCGCGACCAGGATGCGCGTCGGCGCATCCGCGGGAGATGACGCGGCCTCGGGGAAAATCGTGATCCGGAGCGTGGCGTCCGCCTGGCCCAGCGCGTCCAGCGCGGCCCGCATCGCCGCGAAGATCCGCGCAGGCGCCTCGTCCGTGCCGAACAGCTGGCGGCTGGCGTCGCGCAGGCGCTCGACATGGAGATCCAATCCCTGGACCGCGCCATCGCGCACCTGCAGCGTGGTGAAGTGACCGTCGTTGAGCAGCGCGGGGGTCGCCAGATCCCCCGCGCTCGCAGCCCGTCCGTCGCAATGGACCAGGCGCCAGGGGGTCATGCCAGCAATGCGCGCGCCTCGCGCCACCAGGCTTCGACCAGGCCTTGCGCCGATGCCGACCGGGCCAGCCATGCGCCCTGCCCCGCCCACGCCTGCATGGCGTCGATGCGGCCCTCGCGCGCGGCCGCGGTGCGCATCGGCCCGGTCAACGCGCGCTGGACGGGGTATGGCCGCGGAGGCGGCGCCGCTTCCGAAGCCGCGGCACGTACGTAGGCGGTGTCCAGCGCGCGACCCGCACGCCCGGAGAAGGCGCGCGTGAGCATCGTCCGCTCCGGCCCGGCATCCGCCAGCGCCTCCTGCCAGGCGGCAGGAATAGCGGCTTCAGGCGAACGCAGCAGCGCCGTGCCGATCTGGACTGCGCTGGCGCCGAGCGCGAGCGCCGCCGCAATGCCGCGGCCGTCGCCGATCCCGCCAGCCGCGATCACCGGCACCTCCAGCACATCGACCAGACGCGGCAACAGGGCGAAGAGCCCGACCGCCTGCGATTCGGCCTTGGCCGCATCGAAACTGCCGCGATGGCCGCCCGCTTCCGCACCCTGCGCGACCACGGCATCGGCGCCCGCCGCCTGCGCGGCCAACGCCTCCTCCGCCGTCGTCGCACAGGCGAACCAGGCGATACCGGCCGCGCGGAGACGCTCGACCTGGTCGGGCCGGAACAGTCCCATGATCGAAGACGCCACCGCCGGACGCGCTGCCAGCAGAACGTCGAATTGCGCATCGAAATCCGCCGGCACGGCGTCGCCCGCAGCCACCGGCACCGGCGGCCCCCATTCGCCCAGGAAGGCCCGCGTCCGCGCCTCAGCCCCGGCATCGCGGGCGGGCGGCGGATCGGGCACCCAGAGATTGATCTGTGCCGGACCGCCACCGGCGTCGCGGAAAGCATCCATCCACGCGGCGATCTCCGCAGGCGAGGACAACACACCGCCGAACGCCGCCATCCCGCCCGCCTCGACCACCGCGCGCGCCAGGGGCACCGCCGGCACGCCGGCCATCGGCGCCTGCAGGATCGGGGCGCGCAGGGCGTGCCGGTCGACGAATTCCTTCCAGCGCGGATGCATGCTCATCGACTACTCCCGGACGAAACGCGAACCATCCGCGAAAACGAGCGCACCGCAGCGACGGGCGCGGAACGCATGCCTCAGCGGAACGGCGGCATGCCGCCGCGGCCACCCATCATGCCCTGCAGGCCGCGCATCATGCCCTTCATGCCGCCGCGGGCCATCTTGCCCATCATCTTCTCCATCTGCTGGTACTGCTTCATCAGCTTGTTGACGTCGGAGGGATGGGTGCCGGAACCGGCGGCGATGCGCGCGCGACGCGAACCGTTGAGCAGGGTCGGATTGCGGCGCTCCTTCTTGGTCATCGAATTGATGATCGCGATCATCCGCGGCACTTCCTTGCCGGTGACCTGCTGCTTGAGATGTTCGGGTACCTGGCCGATGCCGGGCAGCTTGTCCATCAGGCCGCCGATACCGCCCATGCCCTGCATCTGCTCGAGCTGATCGCGCATGTCGTTGAGGTCGAACTTCTTGCCCTTGGCGACCTTCTTCGCGAGCGCCTCGGCCTTGCTGCGGTCGACCTGCTGCTCGACCTGCTCGACCAGCGACAGCACGTCGCCCATGTCGAGGATGCGGCTGGCGACGCGGTCGGGGTGGAAGACGTCCAGGCCGTCGGTCTTCTCGCCGGTGCCGATGAACTTGATCGGCTTGCCGGTGATGTAACGCACCGAAAGCGCCGCGCCGCCGCGGGCGTCGCCGTCGGTCTTGGTCAGCACCACGCCGGTCAGCGGCAGCGCCTCGCTGAAGGCCTTGGCGGTGTTGGCCGCGTCCTGGCCGGTCATCGCGTCGACCACGAACAAGGTCTCGACCGGATCGATCGCGGCGTGCAGCGCCTTGATCTCGGTCATCATCGCCTCGTCGATGGCGAGGCGGCCGGCGGTGTCGACCAGCAGCACGTCCACGTACGACTTGCGCGCATCGGCGATCGCCGCGCGGACGATGTCGACCGGCTGCTGCGACGCCTCCGACGGGAAGAACGTCACCCCGACCTGCCCGGCCAGGGTTTCGAGCTGTTCGATGGCCGCCGGTCGATAGACGTCGGCACTGACCACCATGACCTTCTTCTTGCGCTTGTCCTTGAGCAGCTTCGCCAGCTTGCCGACCGTGGTGGTCTTGCCCGCACCCTGCAGGCCGGCCATCAGGATCACCGCCGGCGCCGGCACGTTGAGATTGAGTTCGGCGGCCTGCGCGCCCATCACCGCGGTGAGCTCGTCGCGCACGACCTTGATCAGCGCCTGGCCCGGGGTCAGCGACTTCAGCACTTCCTGGCCGACCGCACGCACCTTGATGCGCTCGATCAGCGCCTGCACCACCGGCAGCGCGACATCGGCCTCCAGCAGCGCGATGCGCACCTCGCGGGTGGCCTCGCGGATGTTCTCCTCGGTGAGGCGGCCGCGCCCGCGCAGGCGCTCCATGGTGCCGGACAGACGCTGGGTCAGGGATTCGAACATGCGGGATCTGCGGGAGGAAAAGCGGGCCACCAGTATACCTTCGGTCCCTTTCAGTCCCTCTCGGCCCCGTTCGCGCACACCGCGCCGTAAGACGCGGTGGCGTCGGGGCGCCTGCCCCCGAATGCGGATGTCCCCAGGCGACCGCCATCCGGCCACCACCTCCCCGGATGTCTCATCCGGGGGCGGGCCCCGGCGCTTCCGAGGCTCGCGGTCTTTCGGAGACACGAGCGCCGCAAGGGGATCGGAGCACCGCTTTTCCGAACGTTCCGCAAGCCGACGCCCCGTCGGGACCGGTGGCCTTCTCGGCGAAATCAACGAGGAGGCCGCCGCCGCATGGCGGTGGCCGGGGGACATTCGCGCGAGGAGGCCACCGGTCCCGGCGGGGCCCGTCAGGTCGCTGCGCGTTGAAGCGAAGCGTCATATGACCGTGCCCGGGAACATCGTGCGAGGAAACCACCGGTTACGGCGGCGCCCGTCAGGTCGCTGCGACACCCGGCGAAGCCCTCGCCTTCGCTTTCGCCGTCGCGCTCACCGTCCAACCAGGCACGAGCCGCGCCGAAGCTGTGCGACACTGCATCGATGACAATCGTTCTCATCGCCTCCCTGCTCTACGTCGCGGCGGCCGGCCTGCTGGTGCGCACCGTCGCCCGCGACGCGCCGACCGCCGGCGCGACCTGGGCACTGCCGGCGATGGGCGCGGCGTTCGCCCACGGCATCCACCACCTCCTCGCCTGGCGCGACATCGGCGGCGCCGACCTGCACTTCTTCGCCGCCCTCTCCCTGGTCGGCCTGGGCATGTCCCTGCTCACCCTGCTGTTCGGCATCCGCGGACGCATGGCCGCGCTCGGTGTACTGGTGTTCCCGCTCGCCGCCGTCTCGCTGCTCGCCTACGCCGGCACCGGCCACCGCAGCGCCGAAGGGCTCGACTGGCGCCTGCAACTGCACGCATGGTTCGCCCTGCTCGCCTACGCCACCCTCGCCATCGCCGCGCTGCTGGCGGTGCTGCTGTGGATGCAGGAACGCGCCCTGCGCCGGCGCGAATACCACCGCTGGCTGCGCGCCCTGCCGCCGTTGACCGAACTCGAAGCCCTGGTGTTCCGCAGCATCGCCGTCGGCTTCGTCCTGCTGACCGCCACCCTGCTCACCGGCGTCCTGTTCGTGCACGACTTCTTCGCCCAGCACCTCATCCACAAGAGCGTGCTGAGCGTGCTGTCGTGGCTGGTGTTCGGCGCGCTGCTGTTCGGCCGCTGGCGCTACGGCTGGCGCGGCACCTCCGCGGTCGGCTGGACCCTGACCGCGATGGCCCTGCTGGTGCTGGCCTTCTTCGGCAGCAAGTTCGTACTCGAACTCGTCCTCCAGCGCACCTGACCGGCAGTGACCGGCGCGACACGGCGCCGGCGCCTGAACGCATGCTTGCCGCGCAAATACTTGCCTTGACAACAATTGCGGAGGCGAGGAAGATGCGCCGCCATGGACAGCTCCCGCCCCTGCGCGTCTTCCAGCGGCTCCACCCTCGGCCTGCTGTTCCGGCAGGTGCGCGACGCGATGTGGGCGCGGATGGCCGACGAACTGAGCCAGGCCGGACACGAACTCAGCTTCAGTCAGTACGTCACCCTGAAGAAGCTCGCCCTGGGCACCACCAGCGCCACCGATCTCGCCCGTGCCGCGGAACTCAACCCCGGCGCGATGACCCGGCTGATCGACAAGCTGGTCGCCCGCGGGCTGGTCGCCCGCCACGCTGACCCCGGCGACCGTCGCGCCGTGCGGATCGACCTCACCGACGCCGGCCAGGCCATCTGGCGCGACATCGACCAGTGCGGCAACCGCGTGCGCGAGCGCGCGATGGCCGGCATGGACGATGCCGAGCGCCAGCAGCTGATCCGTCTGCTCGAACAGGCACGCGACAACCTCTCCTTTCCCGGACGATGACCATGTCCTACCCGCAGACACGCGCCCCGCGCCGGGCGCGCGCGACCGCGTTGCCGATCGCCACGCTGCTCGCGGCGGCCCTGTCGCTGGCCGGCTGCGCCAGCACCGGCGGGCTGACGCCGCAGCTGGCACCGGCCGACGCCGACGGCCTCGCCAGCGCACGCAGCCTCGGCGTGCCGGCGTTCAGCGCCGCGGACTTCCCGCGCGGCGCCGGCTGGACCGCCTTCGGCGACCCGCAGCTCGATGCCCTCGTCGCCGAGGCGCTGCGCGAGAGCCCGACCCTGGCCGCCGCCGATGCGCGCACGCGCAACGCCCGTGCCCAGGCCGGTCTGGCCGATGCCGCACGCCGCCCCACCCTGGACGCCAGCGCCCGGCTCAGCGGCGTGCGCCTGCCCGCGACCCTGGCACCGGAACCGATCGGCGGCGACTTCAACGCCAGCGGCATCCTCACCCTCCAGTTCGCCTGGGCGCCCGACCTGTGGGGCGGCCGACGCGCGGCGTTCGAGGCCGCCGCCGGCGAGGCGCGTGCCGCCGAGGTGGACGCGCAGGCGGCGCGGCTGGCCCTGTCGGCGAACGTCACCCGCACCTACATCGCCCTGGCCGAGGCCTTCGACGCGCAGGACGTCGCCGAACGCGAACAGGCGCGCGCCACCGCACTGCGCGACCTCGGCCTGCAGCGCGTGCAGGCCGGCCTCGACAACCAGCTGCAGGTGCGCAACGCCGAGACCACGATCGGCATCGCCCGCCAACAGGCACAGGCCGCCCGGCAGCAGATCGACGCCTTGCGCAACGCGTTGGCGGCATTGCTCGGTCAGGGACCCGACCGCGGCCTCGACATCGCCCGCCCCCGGGTGTTGAACGCGCCGGCGCCTGCAATCCCCGCCGTGCTGCCCAGCGAACTGCTCGGCCGCCGCGCCGACGTCGTCGCCGCACGCTGGCGGGTGGAGGCGGCCGCACGCGGCGTGGACGCGGCGCAGGCCGCGTTCAAGCCCAGCGTGAATCTCGCCGCGCTGGCGGGCCTGGCCGCCGGCAGCCTCGCCGACCTGTTCGGCAGCGATGCCGCGCTCGCTTTCGGCGGCCCTGCGATCAGCCTGCCGATCTTCGACGGCGGCCGCCTGCGCGCAGGCCTCGCCCAGCGCGATGCCGAGTACGACCTGGCCGTGGCCGCCTACGACCAGACTCTGGTCGACGCCCTGCGTGAGGTCGCCGATGCGCTGCAGGCCACGCGCGCGTTCGATGCCCGCATCGACACCGTCACCGATGCGGCCGACGCCGCACGCCAGGCCTTCGGCCTGGCCGAGACCCGCTACCGCGCCGGCCTCGGCACCCAGCTCGACGTGCTGGCCGCGCAACGACCGCTGTTCGAACTCGAGCAACAGCTGGCATCGCTGCGCGCGCAGCGGCTGGGCGCGTCGGTCGATCTCGACCGCGCGCTCGGCGGCGGCCTCGCACTGCCCGCACCTCCTCCTTCCACGCACGACCTCGCCGGGGCGACCACGCCATGACCTCCGAAACCGGACCCGACACCACGCCCTCCCGCGACGACCGCGCCGCGTCCGCCGCCACCGCCACGCCCAGTCCGGATGCCACCGCCGCGGCAGGCGCATCGCCGACCGCACCCGCCGGCAACGGCAGGCGCCGCCGCGCGCTCACCATCCTCGCCACCGTCGCACTGGCGGCCGGCATCGGCTGGGCCGCGTGGTACCTGCTGGTCGCGCGCTGGCACCAGGACACCGACGACGCCTACGTGCAGGGCAACGTGGTGAGCATCGTGCCGCAGGCGATGGGCACGGTGGTCTCGATCGACGCCGACGAAGGCATGCGCGTGGAGGCCGGCCAGGCCCTGGCTCACCTGGATCCCAACGATGCCCAGGTGGCCTACGACCAGGCGGTCGCGAACCTCGCCGGCACCGTGCGCCAGGTGCGTGGTCTGTACAGCAGCGTGGACGCCGGCCAGGCCGAACTGGCCGCGCGTCGCGTCGCGGTGCGCCAGGCGCGCGAGGACGTACGCCGCCGCGAGGGCCTGGTGGCCGGCGGCGCGGTGTCGGGCGAGGAACTGGCGCACGCGCGCGACATGCTCGCCGGCGCCGAAGCGGCGCTCTCGGCGTCGCAGGGCGAGCTGTCGCGCAGCCGTGCGCTGGTGGACGCGACCGAGATCGCCGGCCAGCCGCAGGTGCAGGCCGCAGCGGCGCAGGTGCGCCAGGCCTGGCTCGAGCTGCAGCGCATGGCGATCGTCGCGCCGGTGTCGGGCCACGTCGCCCGCCGCGAGGTGCAGTTGGGCCAGCGCGTGCAGCCGGGCACCACGCTGATGACGATCGTGCCGCTGGAACAGGTGTGGGTGGAAGCCAACTTCAAGGAAACCCAGCTCACCGACATGCGCATCGGCCAGCCGGTCGAGGTGCGCGCGGACCTGTACGGCGGCCGGGTCCGCTACACCGGCACCGTGGCCAGCCTGGGCATGGGCACCGGCAGCGCGTTCTCGCTGCTGCCGGCACAGAACGCCAGCGGCAACTGGATCAAGATCGTGCAGCGCGTGCCGGTGCGGATCGAACTCGATCCCGCGCAGTTGGCCGAGCATCCGCTGCGGCTGGGCCTGAGCATGCACGTGGACGTGTCCGTGCGCGACCAGGACGGCCCGGTGCTGGCCCTGGCCGAGCCGGCGCGGGCCGCCCCGCTGCTGTCCACCGACGCCTACGCCCGGCAACTCGCCCAGGCCGACGCGCTGATCGCACGCACCATCGAGCACAACCTGCCGCCCGCCACCGACGCCACCGCCCGCCGCTGAGCCGCCCGCCGGACCCGAGGCCACGATGTCCACGACCACCGCTGCCCCGTCGGATGCGTCCCCGCCGGCCGCGCCCACCGCGTTCCGTCCGCCCAACCTGGCGTTGACGACGATCGGCCTCGCGCTGGCATCGTTCATGCAGGTGCTCGACATCACCATCGCCAACGTCTCGCTGCCCACCATCGCCGGCAACCTCGGCGCGAGCGCGAATCAGGCGACCTGGGTGATCACGTCGTTCGCGGTCAGCAACGCCATCGCGCTGCCGCTGACCGGCTTCATGGTCCGCCGGTTCGGCGAGCGCAAGTTGTTCATCTGGGCGACGTTCGCCTTCGTCGTCGCGTCGCTGCTGTGCGGGCTGGCGACCAGCATGGGTTCGCTGGTGGCCGCCCGCGCACTGCAGGGTTTCGTCGCCGGACCGATGTACCCGGTCACCCAGGCGCTGTTGATCTCGATCTATCCCCCGCACAAGCGCGGCCAGGCGATCGCGCTGCTGGCGATGGTGACCGTGGTCGCGCCGATCTGCGGCCCGATCCTGGGCGGCTGGATCACCGACAACTACAGCTGGGAATGGATTTTCTTCATCAACGTGCCGATCGGCATCTTCGCGAGCGTCGTGGTCGCCAACCAACTGCGCGGGCGCCCGGAGAAACTCGAACGGCCGAAGATGGACTACGTCGGCCTGATCACCCTGATCATCGGCGTGGGCGCGCTGCAGACCCTGCTCGACCTCGGCAACGACGAGGACTGGTTCAACTCCACGAAGATCGTGTGGTTGGCGATCGCCTCGGTCCTGGGCTTGGCCGTATTCCTGATCTGGGAGCTCACCGAGAAGGACCCCATCGTCAACCTGCGGCTGTTCCGGCATCGCAACTTCGCGTTCGGCACCATCGCGATGGTGCTGGGCTACTCGGCGTTCTTCGCCGTCGGCCTGCTGGTGCCGCTGTGGCTGCAACGCAACCTCGGCTACACGCCGATCTGGGCGGGCTTCGCCACCGCGCCGATCGGCATCCTGCCGGTGCTGCTGACCCCGCTGGTGGGCAAGTACGCCACCCGCTTCGACCTGCGCATCCTCGCCAGCTTCGCCTTCGTGGTGATGGCGTTCACCAGCTTCATCCGCTCGGGCTTCAACCTGGAGGTCGACTTCCAGCACATCGCGATGATCCAACTCTGGCAGGGCCTCGGCGTGGCGCTGTTCTTCATGCCGGTGCTGACCATCCTGCTCTCGGATCTGGAGCCGCACGAGATCGCCGCAGGCTCCGGCCTGGCCACGTTCGTCCGTACGCTGGGCGGCAGCTTCGCGGCGTCGCTCACGACCTGGGCCTGGAACCAGCGCAGCACCATCCACCATGCGCAACTGACCGAGCATATCCCCGCGCACGATCCCGCCATGCAGCAGACCGTGACCGCGCTGGGCAATGGCGACCTGCAGCGCGGCGCGATGATGCTCGACCGGATGATCGCGCAGCAGGCCGCGCAGATCGGCTTCAACGAGATCTTCCACCTGATCGGCATCCTGTTCCTGGTGGTGATCGCCTTCGTCTGGGTGACGCGTCCGCCGTTCGCGGCCAAGATGGGCGGGGCCGCCTCGGGCGGACATTGAGCCAACGACTGCGATACGTGGGATGCGTCACCACGCCACCACCCGCCCGCGACGGGAGCCACGCCACGGTGCTCGCAGCGGTCAGATGCAGGCTTCGAGCGCGTCGGCCAGACGTTCCACCGCGATGACGTCCAGACCCTTCAAGGTACCGGCCTTCGGTGCGTTGGCCTTGGGCACGATCGCGCGCTTGAACCCGTGCGTGGCCGCCTCGCGCAGGCGTTCCTCGCCGTTGGGCACCGGCCGGATTTCGCCGGACAGGCCGACCTCGCCGAATGCGATCGTCTTCTCGGCCAGCGGCCGGTCCTGCAGGGACGACAGCACCGCCAGCAGCACCGGCAGATCCGCCGCGGTCTCCTGCACGCGGATGCCGCCCACCACGTTCACGAACACGTCCTGGTCGCCGACGGCGATGCCGCCGTGCCGGTGCAGGACCGCCAGCAGCATCGCCAGGCGATTGCCCTCCAGACCAACCGCGACCCGGCGCGGATTCGACAGGGGTGAACTGTCGACCAGCGCCTGCACTTCCACCAGCAACGGACGCGTGCCCTCGCGGGTCACCATCACGCAGCTGCCCGGTTGCCGCGTGCTGCCGCCCGACAGGAAAATCGCCGATGGATTCGGCACTTCCTTCAGGCCCTTGTCCCCCATCGCGAAGACACCGAGCTCGTTGACCGCGCCGAAGCGGTTCTTGAACGCGCGCAGCACCCGGAAGCGGCTGCCGCTCTCGCCCTCGAAGTACAGCACCGCGTCGACCATGTGTTCGAGCACCCGCGGACCGGCGATGCCGCCTTCCTTGGTGACGTGGCCGACCAGAAACACCGCGGTGCCGGTTTCCTTCGCATAGCGCACCAGCCGCGCCGCGCTCTCGCGCACCTGGCTGACCGAACCCGGTGCCGCGGTCAGGGTCTCGGTCCACAGGGTCTGCACGGAATCGGCCACGATCAGCTTCGGGCGCATGCCGGCGGCATGTTGCAGGATGGTCTCCACGCCGGTTTCGGCCAGACCCTGCAGGCCGTCGAGCGGCAGATCGAGACGCGCGGCGCGCCCGGCGACCTGGCCCAGCGATTCCTCGCCGGTCACATACAGTGCCGGGAACGTGGCCGACATCTTCGCCACCGCCTGCAGCAGCAAGGTCGACTTGCCGATGCCGGGATCGCCGCCCACCAGCACCACCGCACCCTCCACCAGGCCGCCACCCAACACCCGATCGAGCTCGCCGATGCCGGTGGACACCCGCGCGTCCTCGATATGGCGGACCTCCTTGAGCGCGGTGATCTTCGGCGCCTCGGCTTTGCCGGCCCACCCGGCGCGGCGCGTGGCGGGACCGGCCGCCCCCTTCGTGGCCGGCTCGACGACGAACTCCGCGAGTGTGTTCCAGGCGCCGCATCCGGCGCATTGCCCCTGCCACTTGTTGTGGTCGGCGCCGCACTCGGTGCAGACATACGCGGTGCGTGGTCGACCGGCCTTGGGCGCGGCAGCGGGACGGGTCATGGCGGACGGCGGCGGTGAGCAGGCGCACAGGGTAGCCGCCCCGGGTCGCAACGTGCGAGACGACGCCTATGGACGACGTCGGGCATTTCGTCTGCGTGTTCGCCTTCGGCGCCGATGGCTGCGTCGACGCGGTGGAAATCACCGGAGCCGAAGGTATCGCGGCTGAACCCGGGGTGCGACGCGTTCGAGCAGGTCGCCGGCTGTATCGCAGCGCGCCTGCCGAGGATCTCTCGGCACCGCCCCGCCGGCTTCGCCTGCGCTGTGAATTCGGGACGTCGTCCTGGGCTGGTGAACGGGATGCCTGCCGCGTCAGGCCGCGACGGCGGCCGGACCGGGGCCGAAGTAGACCGGCACCGGGGGCGGTGCCAGCTCCCTCGGCGGCAACAGCAATGCGGCGAAATCCTCATCGGACAGTACGCTGTAACCGCAGGCGTCGAGATCGCTGCGCACGCCCCGCCAGCCCGGCAGGTGGATCGCCTCGCCCACCTGCTGGGTCCAGCCGTGGACCACACCGCCGAGCGCATCCATCGCATCCTCCGGAAGTCGCGTCCCCGCGGGGGCCACGATGTAGCCGTCCACGTTGCGAGTGATGAAGATGTCGATGCTGTTCTGGTCCATGCCACGTCCTCCGAAGGAGGCGACACTTTGCCGAGCGGCCTGCTTAGAAATGGTGAAAGCCGGATGGCCGATCGATGACGGTCAGGCCTCGCGTAACCAGCCCGTCACCGACAACCGGCTGGTCTCGACGAACGGCGCCACCGCGCCGACGAGGTGCGGACGCGGCACGCGGAACAGCGTCAGCGTGTTGAAGCCAGGCACCACCGTATCTTCGACCCGCCCCGCCTCGTCGAGGAACTGCAGCTGTCCGCCTTGGTCCGCACCCCAGTCGGGGGTCAGGCCGAGCACGTAGGCCGCGACCCGGCGCTTGGTCGGATGGGCGTCGTCGTGACGGGTCAGGAAGTGGCCGCGGCGATAACGGGTCATCTGCCCGTCGCCGAACGCGATCGCGGCCTGTCCTGTGATCGCTCGCGCCAGCGCGAGGAAAGCGCCGCGCTGCAGCAGCTCCCGGAATCCGGCCAGGGCGGGGGGCAAGGGACCGGCGTCGTAGTCGAGGTCGTACAGGGGGTGACGCTCGTATCGGTACTGCATCCCCCGACCCGCTTCGGCGAGGATCAATGCGTCCAGTTCCGCACGCCGCGCCACCGGCAACCGCTCGAATTCGGCGACATCGAAGTCGTAGTGACGTCCGTCGATGCGGGCGACCAGCGCCCAGCGCGGCCAGGCCAGGAGTTCGGCGCGCAGCGCCTGCGCATAGGCGTCGGCGAGGATGTTGCCGACGACCACCCGTCCGGTCTCGGCGAAGCGTCGCCGAAGCTCGACGAGATCGTCGCGGGATGCGAGCGGCCCATGATTCTCAACGGGGGGCGACACGGATAGATCCATGCACGCGAGTATGCCGCGGATGTCCCGCGCGCGCGGAGCGGCGATGCGATGCGATGCGATGCGGGGAAAATGGTGCCGGAAATAGGAATCGAACCTACGACCTACGCATTACGAATGCGCCGCTCTACCAACTGAGCTATTCCGGCACGGAAGACACGCACCACGGTGCGCCAAGGGAACGGATTCTAGATTTCGCCCGGAGCCGCGTCAATCGACCAGTTGGACCCGAAGCTCCTTGGGCAACGCGAACACCATGTTCTCGGGCTGGCCGTCGAGCTCGCGGACATCGCCGCCCCCCAGCGCGCGCAGACGCGCGACCACCCCCTCGATCAGGATGTCCGGCGCCGAAGCGCCCGCGGTCACGCCCACACGGGTCCGCCCGACGACCCAGGCCGGGTCGATCTCGTCGGCACCGTCGATCAGATGCGCCTCCACGCCGTCGCGCTCGGCCAGTTCGCGCAGACGGTTGGAATTGGAACTGTTCGGCGAGCCCACCACCAGCACCAAGTCGCACTGCTGCGCCAGATCGCGTACCGCATCCTGGCGATTCTGGGTGGCGTAGCAAATGTCGTCGTTCTTCGGCCCCTGGATGGCCGGGAACTTGGCCCGCAGCGCGGCGATCACCGCCTGCGTATCGTCGACCGACAGCGTGGTCTGCGTGGTGTAGGCCAGGTTTTCCGGTTGCCCCACGTCCAGCGCGGCCACGTCCGCTTCGTCCTCGACCAGGTAGATTTCGCCGGCGCCGGCATCCCGCCACTGCCCCATCGTGCCTTCGACCTCCGGATGACCGGCGTGGCCGATCAGCACCACGTCGCGCCCGGCGCGGCAGTGGCGCGCGACCTCGAAATGCACCTTGGTCACCAACGGACAGGTCGCATCGAACACGTTCAGGCCACGGCGTCCGGCCTCGGCACGCACCGCCTGGGAGACGCCGTGCGCACTGAAGATCACCGTGTTGCCGTCGGGCACCTCGTCGAGTTCTTCGACGAAGATCGCACCGCGCGCGCGCAGGTCGTCGACCACGTAACGGTTGTGCACCACTTCGTGACGGACGTAGATCGGCGCGCCGAGCACCTCGATGGCGCGGTTGACGATCTCGATGGCGCGGTCGACACCGGCGCAGAAGCCGCGGGGATTGGCGAGAATGATGTTCATGACCCCCGGATTCTAACGAAGCCGCGACCTTTCAGGCTGAAGCGCAGGCAGGGTGTCGGCGCCCGCCCGGCACGATCGCCCCTCTCCCGTTCACGGGAGAGGGGTTGGGGTGAGGGAAGCGACGCGAGGCGGTGCTTAGAAAAACGCCCTCATCCGCCCCTGCGGGGCACCTTCTCCCGCCTGAGGGAGAAGGGGTTTGGTCACGACATGCCCGGGGCCCCTTTCTCCCGCACACAGGAGAAGGCGCCTGGTCACGACCTGCCTGGGGCGCCTCCTCCGGCAACGGGAGGAGGAGAAACGCCTCACCCGGCCTTCTTCTCGCCCTGGAAAATCCCGAACACCGCGATCCCGATCGCGCCCCCCACCACCGCCATGTCGGCGATGTTGAACGCCGGCCAGTAGTAAACGCGCCAGTGCCACTGGATGAAGTCCACCACATGGCCGTGGATCTGCCGGTCGATCACGTTGCCCAGCGCACCGCCCACCACCAGCGCGAACGGCAACGCGGTCCTCCAGTCCGCACGGGGCGTGCGCGACAGCCAGAACGCCAGCAGGCCGCTGATGCCGATCGCCAGCACGGTGAAGAACCATTTCTGCCAGCCGCCCGCGTTGGCGAGGAAGCTGAACGCCGCGCCGGTGTTGTAGGTGCGGTACCAGTTCCAGAAGCCCTCGATCACCGGGATCGCGGTGTACTCGGGCAGGCTGGTCAGCACCCACCACTTGGTGAGCTGGTCGAGACCGATCACGAGCGCCGACAGCAGCAACCAGATCAGGGCGTTCGGTTTGGGGCGCAGGGATGTCATCGAAGGGATCCGCGGTGGGCTGGTGGCCGGTCGGCCGGGCTGGACGGCCCTGGAGCGCCGTCGTCACGTGTCTATTCTGGGCGATCCGCCCGCAGGGCGGCCGCGACGCCGGCGTCACCGGCGCCGCGATGGGGCTTCAGAACCAGTGCCGGTCTTCGCCCGCGCCGTCGATGTTGTCGATGCAGCGCCCACACAGCTCCGGATGCGCGACATGCGCACCCACGTCGGCGCGGTGTTGCCAGCAGCGCACGCACTTCTTCTTCTCCGTCGCACGCGCCACCACGCGCAGGCCGTCGGTTTCCTCGTCCGCGTCGACCACGGTCACGTCGCCGCTGATGAGGAAGAAACGCAGTTCGTCGATGAACGGCGCAACCCGGATCTGGTCCGACACGCCGGCGCGCAGCTCGATCTCGGCTTCAAGTGCGGCACCGATCTCGCCGCTGGCACGCATCGGCTCGAGCACCTTGGCGACGTGCTCGCGCAGCGCCAGCAGTCGCTCGAAATCGGCTTCGGACAACGGCGCGTCGGCCGGCAACGGCGCCAATCCCTCGTACCAGGTGCCGAACAGCACATGGTCGGGTCTCACGCCATCGACGGTCTGCGCCGGCAGGTGGCGCCACATCTCATCGGCGGTGAAGGTCAGGATCGGCGCGATCCAGCGCACGAAAGCCTCGGCGATGCGGTACATCGCGCTCTGCGCGCTGCGGCGTCCGCGCGAATCCTCGGGCATGGTGTACAGCCGGTCCTTGGTGACGTCGAGGTACAGCGAGCCGAGGTCGACGCTGCAGAAGTTCGACAACGCCTGCACGATTTCCGGGAAGTCGTAGCGCGCGTACGCATCCACGATGCGCGCCTGCAACTGGTGGGCGCGATGCACGATCCAGCGGTCCAGCGCGACCATGTCCTCGAGCGGACGCAGGTGGGTGGCCGGCTCGAACCCATGCAGATTGCCGAGCAGGAAGCGCGCGGTATTGCGGATGCGACGGTAGGCGTCGGCGCTGCGCTTGAGGATCTCGTCGGACACCGACATCTCGTTGCGGTAGTCCGCGGCCGCGATCCACAGACGCAGGACATCCGCGCCCATGGCATCCATCACCTGCTGCGGGGCGATCACGTTGCCCAGCGATTTCGACATCTTGCGTCCGTCGGCATCGACGGTGAAGCCGTGGGTCAGCACCTGCCGGTACGGCGCCACGCCGTCCATCGCCACCCCCGACAGCAGCGAGGACTGGAACCAGCCGCGATGCTGGTCGGAGCCTTCCAGATACAGGTCGGCCGGCTTGCGCAGGCCGTCTTCGGGCCGCTGCGCGAGCACGCACTCGTGGCTGACGCCGGAATCGAACCAGACATCGAGGATGTCGTTGACCTTCTGGTAGCGGCCGGCCTCGTCGCCGAGCAGTTCGGCGACATCCAGCGCGTACCACGCGTCGACGCCGTCGCGCTCCACACGCTCGGCGACCTGACGCATCAGCTCGGCGGAACGCGGGTGGGGCTCGTGCGTCTCGCGATCGATGAACAGTGCGATCGGCACGCCCCAGAAGCGTTGCCGCGAGATCGTCCAATCGGGACGTCCGTCCACCATGCCGGCGATGCGCGCCTGCCCCCATTCGGGCACCCAACGCACGCCTTGGATCGCCTTGAGCGCATCGCGGCGCAGGTGCGCCTGCGTCATCGAGATGAACCACTGCGGCGTGGCGCGGAACACCACCGGCGTCTTGTGGCGCCAGCAATGCGGGTAGCTGTGGGTGATGGTCGCGTGCGCAAGCAGCGCGCCCCGCGCGCGCAGGCCTTCGACGATCAACGGGTTGGCCTTCCACAGGTGCACGCCGGCCAGCGTGGTGTCGTCGATCGGCGGCGTGGACGGCAGATACAGGCCGCGACCATCGACCGGATTGAGCACGTTCGCCGGCGTCTTCTCGACCAGGCCGTAGCGTTGCGACACCACGAAATCTTCCTGGCCGTGGCCCGGCGCGGTGTGCACGGCGCCGGTGCCGTCCTCGTCGGAGACGTGTTCGCCGAGCAGCAGGGGGATCTCGCGGTCGTCGTAGAACGGGTGCCGGAGGGTCAGCCCTTCGAGCGCGGCGCCGCGCTCGCGACCGAGCACCGTCGTCGCCTCCACGCCGTAGCGCGCCAGGGTCCGCTCGGCCAGCGCTTCGGCGATCACCAGCCACTGCGGACGGCCATCGCGCTGCGGGCCTTCCACCAGCACGTAATCGATCTCCGCGCCCAACGATACGGCCAGCGACGCCGGCAGCGTCCACGGCGTGGTCGTCCAGATCGGCACCGCCACCAGGGCCCCATCGGGCAGCGCGGCACCGAAACGACCGGCCAGACCCGCGGAGTCCACCGCCAGATAGGCCACGTCGACCGCGGGCGACTGCTTGTCCTGATACTCGATCTCGGCCTCGGCCAGCGCCGACTGGCAATCGAAACACCAGTGCACCGGCTTGAACCCGCGCGCGACGTGTCCGCGCTCGACGATCTTCGCGAGCGCACGCAGCATGTCGGCTTCATAGCGGAAGGTCATCGTGCGGTAGGGATTGTCCCAGTCGCCGGTCACGCCCAGGCGCCGGAAGCCGGCGCGCTGCAGATCGATCTGCTCGGCCGCGTACTCGCGGCACTTCGCACGGAACGCCTCGGCGTCGAGTTTCTCGCCCACTTTGCCGTGCTTCTTCTCCACCGCGTGTTCGATCGGCAGGCCATGGCAGTCCCAGCCCGGCACGTAGGGAGCATCGAAGCCGGACAGCAGCTTCGACTTCACCACCATGTCCTTGAGCACCTTGTTCACCGCGTGCCCGATGTGGATCGCGCCGTTGGCGTAAGGCGGACCATCGTGCAGCACCCATTGCGGGCGACCGCGTGCCGCCTCGCGAATGCGCTGGTACAGCCCCTCCTCTTCCCAGCGCGCCAGCATCTTCGGCTCGCGCTTGGGCAGGTCGCCACGCATCGGAAACTCCGTCGCAGGCAGATGGATGGTGGCTTTGTAGCGGTTGGCGTCGGCGCTCACGCAGTGACCTTCATGGCGTTTCGGTGTGGGAGGGGCCGCCCGCGACATCGTCGGCGGACATCAGGGGTCGGGCCAGCGGGGGACGGGTCAGCAGCGCGCGCGCCTGTGCGGCATCGCGATCCATCTGCACGACCAGACTGTCCAGATCGGGAAACTTTTCCTCGTCGCGCAGTCGGGCGACGAACTCGACCTCGATCCGGCGCCCGTAGAGGTCGCCGTCGAAGTCGAACAGGTGCGCCTCGAGCAACGGTTCGACGCCATCGACCGTGGGCCGGGTGCCGAAACTCGACACCGACGCACGCGGCGCATTCCCGACGCCGTGGACCCAGGTCGCATAGATGCCGCGCAACGCCGGCACCTTGCCGCCGAAGCGCAGGTTGGCGGTGGGATAGCCGAGCGTACGCCCCAGCTGGCGCCCGTGCACCACACGCCCGGAAATCGAATACGGGCGTCCGAGCAGCCGCGCGGCATGAGCGAAGTCGCCCGCCCTCAGGGCCTGCCGGATCGCCGTGCTCGACACCCGCTCGCCCTCGTGCAGCAGCGGTGCGATCTCGCCGGCACCGAAGCCCAGCGTGCGGCCCATGTCCTGCAACAGGGCGAGATCGCCGCCACGACGGTGACCGAAGCGGAAACCTGGACCCACCCAGACCTCGCGCGCGCCGAGCCGGCCGACCAGGACCTCGCGCACGAAATCCTCCGCGCTCATCGCCGCCATCGCGGCGTCGAAGCGCAGCAGTCCCACGGTGGACGCGCCCAGCGCCAGCAGTCCCTCGGCCCTCGCCCGCGGCAACATCAATCGCGGCGGCGGCAGGTCGGCGCCGAAGAACTCGCGCGGCAACGGCTCGAAACTCAATGCGACCGGCGCCACGCCGAAATCGCGGGCACGCGCGACGGCCTGCCGCACCAGCGCGCGATGACCCGGGTGCAGGCCGTCGAAAGCGCCGATGCAGACCACGCTGCCGCCCGGACACACCGGGCCGCCGTCGACGTCGCGAAATAGCCTGCTCATAAGAGCCCGGCAGTATAAGGCCTGCCCGCGGTCCCGAGGCGGCGCGCCGCCTTCCTGCGCCGGACGCACCCTGGAGATCGGGCGCGCACCCTCCACAGGCGCCGACCGCTCAATGCCGCAGGTGCCGGGGCCGAAGCCCGAACAGCGCCAGCGTCAGCAGATAGCAGACCGCCCCTGCCGCGATCGACACACCCAGCCAGCCGATGCGTGCCAGCGGCCCATCGATCGCCGTCCACGCCCCGATGCCGTACCGCACCGCCAGCACCACCGCACTCATGACCAGGCTCGCCGCGCCCATCTGCAGCAGGAACCGCGCCCAGCCCGCCTCCGGGCGGTACAGGCCGGAACGCCGCAGCGCGCGCCACAACAGGACCGCATTGAGCATCCCGGCCAGCGCGGTCGCCAGCGCGATGCCGCCGTGGGCGCCGTCCACGGCGCCCAGCCACAGCGGCGTGGTGATCGCGACCGTCAGCACGATGTTGGCGACCACCGTCCATATCGCCGCGCGCATCGGGGTCTTCGTGTCCTGGCGGGCGAAGAAGGCCGGCGCCAGCACCTTGGTCAGCATGAAGGCCGGTACGCCGAGGCTCATGGCGCTCAGGCTGACCGCCGCCATGCGGGTATCGAACGCGGTGAACTGGCCGTAGTTGAAGACGGTCGCGGTGATCGGTTCCGCCAGCAGCAGCAGGCCCAGACCGGCCGGCACACCGGCCAGCAAGGCCATGCGCAACCCCCAGTCGAGCGAGGCGTTGTAACCGGCGACATCTTCGGCGGCATGCCGGCGCGACAGATGCGGCAGGATCACCGTGCCCAGGGCGACGCCGAACAGGCCCAGCGGAAATTCGATCAGGCGGTCCGAGTAGTACAGCCAGTCCACACTGCCGGCCGCCAGCATCGAGGCGAACGCGGTCCCGACGATCAGGTTGATCTGCGCCACCGAGGACGAAAACAGCGTCGGCAGCATCAGCCGCCCGACCTTGCGCACTTCCGGATGCGAGAACCCCGGGCGCAACCGGGGTCGCAGCCCCAACCGCCCCAGCGACGGCCACAGCAGCGCCAGCTGCAGCACTCCGGCGATCAGCACACCCCAGGCCAGGCCTTCCGGCGGCACGTCGAAGCGCGGCGCCAGCCACACCATCGCGGCGATCATGGTGAGGTTGTGCAGGACCGGAGTGAACGCCGGCAGCCCGAACCGGCCATGACTGTTCAGGATCGACGCCGCCAACGACATCATCGAGATGAACAGCAGATAGGGGAATGTGATTCGCAACATCTGCGCGGTCTGCGCCAGCAACTCCGGCTGCTCCGCCCAGCCGGGTGCGAACAGGCGCGCGATCCACGGCGCGGCCAGCATGCCGAGCGCACAGACCATCAACACCACCGCGCACAGCGCACCGGCCATGTGGTCGACGAAGGATTTCAGCGCCGCGCGATCGCCGCGCTCCTTGATCTCGTTGAGCACGGGCACGAACGCCATCGCCATCGAGCCCTCCGCGAACACCCGGCGCAGGAAATTCGGCACACGGTAGGCGACGATGAAGGCGCTCATCGCACCACCGGTGCCGAACAGGGTCGCCTGCAGCATGTCGCGGGCGAAGCCTGCGATCCGGGACAGCAAGGTCATGCCGCTGAAGACCGCGGTCGAACGCAGCAGGCCGCGCCGGCCGGAGGACGCACCAGTCCGTGTGGATGGCGTCGAGTCGGCGCCGGGTTCGGGCGTGCTCATGCGTGCTGCCCCCATACCGCGAGGCTGCAACCTGAACGGGTAGCGGCGCCATCGCTCGCGTTCTCGCGCCCTTGACGTCGCCCCAGGTTGACCCGCACGCGTTGACCCCCCATAATTTCCGGCTCGTTTGTCAAGAGCGCCGGACGCTTCCGGGCGCCGACACCCCAGCCTCCGTCACTCCCAGTTTCCAGGATTCCATCGTGGCCAACATCAAGTCCGCAAAGAAGCGCGCCAAGCAAACCGTCGTGCGCAACCAGCGCAACGCCAGCCAGCGTTCCATGCTGCGCACCTACGTCAAGAAGGTCATCAAGGCCCTCGACGCCAACGACGCATCGGCCGCACAGGAGGCGTTCAACGCCGCCCAGCCGATCCTCGACCGTTTCAGTGCCCGTGGCCTGATCCACAAGAACAAGGCCGCCCGTCACAAGAGCCGCCTGACCGCCCGCATCAAGGCGCTCAAGGCTGCCTGAGGTCGGTCGCCCAGGTGTCGCGAGAAACCCGGCTCCGGCCGGGTTTTTTGTGCCCGGACAACCGACCCAAGACACCCCGCGCCCGCACAGCGCCGGCACCTGCAATCCTGCCAGCGCCTGCGCGGCACGCTTGCCCCCCTGCCGCCCGCGGGAGAGGAGTTGGGGTGAGGGCCGCGGCGTGCGGCGTCGCTCGAACAGCGCCCTCATCCGCCCTGCGGGCACCTTCTCCCGCGAGCGGGAGAAGGGAAGCGATCCAGCACCATCGCCCCTCTCCTGCCTGCGGGAGAGGGGTTGGGGTGAGGGCCCCGACGCGCGGCACGGCGCGAACAGCACCTCATCCGCCTTGCAGGCACCTGCTCCCGCGTTCGGGAGAAGCAAGATGCGCCTCTCCCGCGCCTCAGACGCCCTCGGCATCCGCCGCTTCCGCCGCCAGGCGCGCCTGCTCGTCGATCTCCGCCTGCACCCGGCGCATCACGTCACGGGTGCCCTCGTGGGCCAGACCCGAAATCAGGAACCACGGCGCCTGCCAGCCCAGCGCCTCGACGATGCGCCGCGCCTCGGCCTGCGCATCGTCGGCCGGCATCAGGTCGGCCTTGTTGATCAGCAGCCAGCGCGGCTTGTCGAGCAGGCCGGCATCGAACTTGCCCAGTTCGCGCTCGATCGCACGCACCTGGTCGACCGGGTCGCTGCCATCGAGCGGCTGGATCTCGGTGAGATGCAGCAGCAGGCGCGTGCGCTGGATATGACGCAGGAACAACGCCCCCAGGCCGGCACCGTCGGCCGCACCCTCGATCAACCCCGGGATGTCGGCCACCACGAAACTGCGATGCGGCTCGGTGCTGACCACGCCGAGGTTCGGATAGAGCGTGGTGAACGGATAGTCCGCGACCTTCGGCGTCGCCGCCGACACCGCGCGGATCAGGGTGCTCTTGCCGGCGTTGGGGAAGCCCAGCAGGCCGACATCGGCCAGCAGCTTCAGCTCCAGCCGCAGCAGGCGCTCCTCGCCCTCCTCGCCCGGGGTCGCCTTGCGCGGCGCACGGTTGACCGAGCTCTTGAAGTGCATGTTGCCCAGTCCGCCGCGGCCGCCCTGCGCCACCAACAGGCGCTGACCGTGCGCGGTGAGATCGCCGATGGTCTCGTCGGTGCCGACGTTGATCACCACGGTGCCGACCGGCACGGTGACGACGAGGTCCTCGCCGCCCTTGCCGTACATCTGCCGGCCCATGCCGTTCTCGCCGCGCTGCGCGTGGAAGCGCGTCTCGTGGCGGAAGTCGACCAGGGTGTTGAGGTTCTCGTCGGCCTGCAGCCAGACGCTGCCACCGTTGCCGCCATCGCCGCCGTCCGGGCCGCCGAGCGGGATGAACTTCTCGCGCCGGAATCCGATGCAGCCGTTGCCACCCCGGCCGGCGGTGACGGTGATTTCGGCTTCGTCGACGAGTTTCATGACCTGGGTGCTCGATGTGTAATGGACGGTGGGGTGGCGCGTGAAACGGATGGAGCGCGAATGGTCCCGCGCGCGGCGGCCAGTCTAACCGGCCCGCGCATGCGGCCGCCGGCATATGTGTCGCGACAAACCGGTGCCCGATTTCGGATCGGGCTCCGTGGCTGAACACGAAAAAGAAAAGGTGCTTCCCTCAAACGCGGACGCTCGGGATGACAGCAGGTGAGCGCGTGGGCTTCGGCAGGTACGGCGCCGAGACCGGGGCATGCTCCTCGTCTCGGTCGGCCATCCATGGCTGACTCGCCGCCGCAGACCATCCATAGCCTGCTCTCCGCATACCCCGGCCCCGACGCCGCGTCGGCCAATCACTGGCGCGGTCTCTGTTGCCGCTGACGACCGAAGCGTCGCCATGGACGTCGAGGTGAGCCGCGTCCAGGCGGCCGGGTATCGCGTCCAGCGCGCCATGGACGGCGCGCGCCCGAGTCAGGGCAGGATGCCCTGTCGAGGGAAGAGCGATGCCCGGCCGCCTGGGCGCGGCGTCCCAAAGAAACCGACGCAACCCGCGCCGCCCGCGGGCCGAACGACCCGGCGAAGGACCAAAGAAAAGCCCCGCCGGAGCGGGGCTTTTCCGGAACTGCATCGCGCGGATCAGGCCGCGTCGACGACGCTCACGGTGCGACGCTTCTTCGGACCCTTGACCGCGAACTCGACCTTGCCGTCGACCAACGCGAACAGCGTGTGGTCGCGGCCCAGGCCCACGCCCGGACCCGGATGGAACTGGGTGCCGCGCTGGCGGACGATGATGTTGCCGGCCTCGATGGCCTGGCCGCCGAAGATCTTGACGCCGAGGTACTTCGGGTTGGAGTCGCGGCCGTTGCGCGAGGAACCTACGCCCTTCTTGTGTGCCATGACTGCTGCTCCTTACTTCTTGTCGCCGGCGTTGATGCCGGTGATCTCGATTTCGGTGTAATGCTGCCGGTGACCCTGGCGCTTCATGTGGTGCTTGCGGCGGCGGAACTTGATGATGCGGATCTTGTCGGCGCGGCCGTGGGCCTTGACGGTGGCCGCGACGGTGGCACCCTTGAGGGCGTCGCCGAGGGTCACACCTTCGCCGTCGCCGAGCATGAGCACGTTGTCGAACGTGACCTCGTTGCCGGCTTCGATGTCGAGCTTCTCGACGCGGAGCGTCTCGCCCGACATCACGCGGTATTGCTTACCGCCAGTGACGATAACTGCGTACATGACCAATGCTTCCTTTGGTAGTTATTGTGGTCGCTGTCGGCATCGAGGCCGGACAGAAGCGGAATTCTAGGCCTTTCAGTCAGTTACGGTCAAGTCGCCCCCGGACCTGTCTCAATCCGCGAGACGGCCCCCGGTCAGCATCCCCCCGGCGCTGGAGATTCCGGCGTTTGCCCCCATCACGGGGGCTTCGGTAGGCTGCCCGATTGGCTTTCCGCCCCGGCCGTACGACCCCCCACCTTCCCGGCCCGGCCAGCCGGACGACCCCGGATTCCCGACCCGATGGCGATGGACTACATCCGCATCCGCGGTGCCCGTACCCACAACCTCAAGAACATCGATCTCGACCTGCCGCGCGACAAGCTGATCGTGATCACCGGCCTGTCCGGCTCCGGCAAGTCGTCGCTGGCGTTCGACACCATCTACGCCGAGGGCCAGCGCCGCTACGTGGAGTCGCTGTCGGCCTACGCCCGGCAGTTCCTCAGCGTGATGGAGAAGCCCGACATCGATCACATCGAGGGGTTGAGCCCGGCGATCTCGATCGAACAGAAGTCGACCTCGCACAATCCGCGCTCGACCGTCGGCACCATCACCGAGATCTACGACTACCTGCGCCTGCTCTACGCGCGCGTCGGCATCCCGCGCTGCCCGGACCACGGTTACCCGCTGGAAGCGCAGACGGTGAGCCAGATGGTGGACCACGTGCTGACCCTTGGCGCCACCGATGAAGGCCGCGACCAGCGCTGGATGCTGCTGGCGCCGGTGGTGCGCGAGCGCAAGGGCGAGCACGCCCAGATCTTCGAACAACTCCGCGCGCAGGGTTACGTGCGCGTGCGCGTCGACGGCGAGGTCTACGAGATCGACGCGGTGCCGACGTTGGCGCTGCGGCAGAAGCACACCATCGAGGCGGTGATCGACCGCTTCAAGGTGCGCGACGACATCAAACAGCGCCTGGCCGAATCCTTCGAGACCGCGCTCAAGCTCGGCGACGGCATGGCCGCGGTGCGCTCGCTCGACGCGCCCGACGCCGATCCGGTGCTGTTCTCTTCGCGCTACAGCTGCCCGGTGTGCGACTACTCGCTGCCCGAGCTCGAACCGCGCCTGTTCTCGTTCAACTCGCCGGTCGGCGCCTGCCCGACCTGCGACGGCCTGGGCGTGAGCCAGTATTTCGACCCGGCGCGTGTGGTCGTGCATCCCGAACTGTCGCTGGCCGCCGGCGCGGTGCGCGGCTGGGACCGCCGCAACCATTACTACTTCCAGCTCATCGCCTCGCTCGCCAAGCACTATCGCTTCGACGTCGACACCCCGTGGCAGGACCTCGGCGAGAAGGCCCGCCAGGCGGTGCTGTACGGCAGCGGCGACGAGGTCATCAGCTTCACGTACTACACCGAGTCAGGCAGCCGCAGCCAGCGCAAGCACCGCTTCGAGGGGATCATTCCCAATCTCGAGCGCCGCTACCGCGAGACCGAGTCCGGCGCGGTGCGCGAGGAACTGGCCAAGTACATCAGCGACCGTCCCTGCACCGACTGCGACGGCGCGCGTCTGAACCGCTCGGCGCGCAACGTGTTCGTCGCCGACCGTCCGCTGCCCGACATCGTGGTCCTGCCGATCGGCGATGCGCTGGCGTTCTTCGGCCAGATGACCCTGCCCGGCTGGCGCGGCGAGATCGCGGCGAAGATCGTCAAGGAGATCCGAGAGCGGCTGAGCTTCCTGGTCGACGTGGGCCTCGACTACCTCACCCTGGAGCGCAAGGCCGACAGCCTGTCCGGCGGCGAGGCGCAGCGCATCCGCCTGGCCTCGCAGATCGGCGCCGGCCTGGTGGGCGTGATGTACGTGCTCGACGAGCCGTCGATCGGCCTGCACCAGCGCGACAACGAGCGCCTGCTGGAGACGCTGACCCGCCTGCGCGACCTCGGCAACACGGTGATCGTGGTCGAGCACGACGAGGACGCGATCCGCCTGGCCGACCACATCGTCGACATCGGCCCCGGTGCCGGCGTGCACGGCGGCGAAGTGGTCGCCGAAGGCAGCTACGACGACGTGATCGCCGCGCCGCGCTCGCTGACCGGCCAGTACCTGTCCGGCAGGAAGAAGATCGAGATTCCCGCCCAGCGCCACAAGGCCAACGCCAAGATGGTGCTCAAGCTCAAGGGCGCCTCGGGCAACAACCTGCACGACGTTGACCTGAAGATCCCGTCCGGGCTGTTCACCGCGATCACCGGCGTGTCCGGCTCGGGCAAGTCGACGCTGATCAACGACACCTTGTACGCGCTGGCCGCGAACGAGATCAACGGCGCCTCGCACACGCCCGCTCCGCATCGCGAGATCGAGGGGCTGGACCTGTTCGACAAGGTGGTCGACATCGACCAGTCGCCGATCGGCCGCACCCCACGCTCGAACCCGGCCACCTACACCGGCCTGTTCACCCCGCTGCGCGAACTGTTCGCACAGGTGCCGGAGGCGCGTGCGCGCGGTTACTCGCCCGGGCGCTTCAGCTTCAACGTGCGCGGCGGCCGCTGCGAGGCCTGCCAGGGCGACGGCCTGATCAAGGTGGAGATGCACTTCCTGCCCGACGTCTACGTGCCCTGCGACGTCTGTGCCGGCAAGCGCTACAACCGCGAGACGCTGGAGATCCTCTACAAGGGCCACAGCGTGCACGACGTGCTCGACATGACCGTCGAGGACGCGCTGGAGCTGTTCCAGCCGGTGCCGGCGATCGCGCGCAAGCTCGAGACCCTGGTCGACGTGGGCCTGGGCTACATCCGCCTCGGCCAGCCGGCGACCACGCTGTCGGGCGGCGAGGCGCAACGCGTCAAACTGTCGAAGGAGCTCTCGCGCCGCGACACCGGGCGCACCCTGTACATCCTCGACGAACCCACCACCGGCCTGCACTTCCACGACATCGAGCACCTGCTGGCGGTGCTGCACAAGCTGCGCGACGACGGCAACACCGTGGTGGTGATCGAGCACAACCTCGATGTGATCAAGACCGCGGACTGGATCGTCGACCTGGGCCCCGAAGGCGGCCATCGCGGCGGCCGGATCATCGCGGAAGGCACGCCCGAGCAGGTGGCGGCGATACCGGGCTCCTACACCGGCCAGTTCCTGGCGCGGATGCTGCCCGCAACCGGCGCCGACGCGCACAGCGAGACCGCGCCGGCTGCCGACGCCTCGGCGACCCGCGCCCGGTCAGCGACACCACCCGCCGCCAGGCCGGCCAAGGCCGCAGCCAAGAAGACGGCCACCCGGAAAACCGCGAAGAAGACCGCCACCCGCCGCAGCCGATGAAGCCCAGGGTGCCCACCGTCCCACCCCCGACCCGAGCCCCGACCAAGCCGATGAGCGACGCCCCCAAACCCCTGTTCCGCATGCCGATCGCGCTGCGCTGGCGCGACCTCGACGCGTTCAATCACGTCAACAACTCGAACTTCATGACCTATCTCGAAGAGGCGCGGATCCGCTGGTTCGAGTCGCTCGACGAGGACTGGGTCACCGAAACCACCGCGCCGCTGCTGGCCGCGGTGCAGATGAACTACAAGGTGCCGATTCCCTATCCCGCCAACGTGGTGGTCGAACTCGCCTGCGAGCGGCTGGGCACCACCAGCGTGACGGTGTCGCATCGCATCGTCGGCGAGGACGGCACGCCGCTGTACGCCGACGGCCACGTGGTCATGGTCTGGATCGACCGCACCAGCGGCCGCCCCACTCCGCTCCCCGACGCCGTGCGCCGCGCCGCCGGGGGATGAGCCTGGACGGCGACGCGCGTGTCGTCGGGAGAGCGTAAGTCGTCAGGGATGCGTGCGTTGCACTCCGCGGGCGACGCGATGTCGCCAAGGCATCCTGGCCCACGGCGAAAGGCGCGAGATGCCCCGCTTCGTTCCGCGACGCGGCGAGCTGATGGGCCCCGCCGGAACCGGCAGCCTCCTCGCGCGAATGTCCCCCGGCCACCGCCATGCGGCGGCGGCCTCCTCCTTGATTTCGCCGAGAAGGCCACCGGTCCCGACGGGGCTTCGGCTTGCGGAGCGTGCGGTGCGCAGCCGTCGGAATGCCCTGCGGTGGGCTTTTTTATCGATGTCTTCTGGCGGATTCATCACCGATGAGGGCAGCGGACGAAAGCGACACGATCGAACGATCGTTCACCCCCCGACTTGCGAGCACAGCCCGACGCGGTAGAGCTTGAGGCGGCTGCCGGGCGTGTGGGCGTCCAGAGTCTTCGCCCCGACGATGGGGATTCACGGTCGTCCAAAACGTAAAAGGCGAGCGACCCGGTGACGACGCTCCGCGCGATCCGCAAGCCGATCCCCGTCGTGGCCGGTAGGCCGTTGCGCGAAATCAAGGAGGAGGCCGCCGCCGCATGGCGGTGGCCGGGGGACATTCGCCGCAAGGGCCTGCCGGCTACGGCGGGGCCCCTCAGGTCGAGACGAGAAGAAGCGAAGCGAGAACACCGACGCTCTTCACCGTCACCGTAACCGTTGCCAGCAATCCGCAACGGAGAGACACACCTCTTCCCGGACACGACGAGGACCGCCGCCTCAGCGCCCCAGAGACAGCCGCACGCTACCCGAGTGCGACTTGATCGACACGTCGCCGTTGCCGCTGCCGAGCTGGGTCCGCACGCTGCGCCCAGGACCGTACCGCGGCCGCTCGACCTCGCCGGCATCGGACTGGATGCCGCCGCTGAAGGACTGGATATCGAGCCGCGCGGAAGCGTTCGCCGGCAGCGTCAGCGCGGCGCGGCCGCTGACGCTTTCCATCGCCACGCGACCGCCCGGCGCCAGCGCGCGCGCGCCGACCTCCAGGCTGCCGGACACCGTCTCGGCACGCAGCCGCTCCACGCGCTCCAGTTCCAGCGCGATCGAACCCGACACCGTCTTCGCCTCGATCTCGCCCGTGATGCCGCCGCCTGCACGCACTCGGCCGCTGACGGTGTCCACCGACAGCCGGCCCGTCGTCAGGCGCGACTCGATGGCACCGCTGACGGTCGACAGCGACGCCTCCTGCGCGCGACCGGAGGCATCCAGCCGGCCGCTCACCGAGCGGGCCTGCAGGCGACGCAGGTCCGCATCGGCCATCTCGATCGACGCGCTGACCGTCGTGACCTGCAGCTCGGCCCCCTTCGGCACCCGCAGCTCGATCTCGGCAGGCGCCCCCCGCCCACTGCGCGGCTGGGCGACCTTGACGTGAATCCGGTTGCGGCTGGCGTCCACCTCCAACTCGAGATCCCGGCCAAGGCTGCCGGTGATGGCCACCTCGTCGCGATCCCAGCCCCGTACCCGCACGCTGCCGGCCACGTTCTCGACCTCGATACGTCCGCCGCTCGCGAGCGGATGGCGCTCATCCACGCGCGACTGCGCCCAGCCCAGCGCCGGCATCGCCAGCAGGCAAAGCAGCGCGAGCAGCACCGGCCACGTCGCGTGGACGCGGTTGCGCGGGACCACGTCCCTGGAAACCTGGTGGAGTCGGAGACGGATACTCATGGGGAAGTCCTCGGTGCGATGTTGAAGGCGCCGTCGAGCGACGCGAGACGGGTCAATTCGAGCCGCTGGTCGTAGGCGCGACGCAGTTGCCCGACCAGGAAACCGGCATCCGGGCTTTCGGCGATGGCGGCGTGGATGGCTTCGACACTGCGGTCGAGCTCGTCCAGCGCGGGGCGCAATTCGTCCGATGCGCGCGCGTCGGGCAAGGCGGCGATCGCGTTGCCGTATTCCGCGGCGATCGCCTCGGCCTGCGCCTCGGCGGGGGTGAGCACGGGATCGGCACCGGGCGTGTGCAGCATCGGCAGGACGGCCACCACCGCCAGAACCGCAGCCATCGCCATGCCGACACCGCCCCACCGCCGGCGGCGGCGCTGCCGGGCCGTCGCGGCTTCGGAGAGGGACGGTGCACCGGTGTGCATGCCCGTGTGCGCACCTGCAGCTCGCGGTTCGACGGCGATGCCCTGCGCCACCGCCTCCCAGACCCGGTCCGGTGGCGTCATCGCACGCGGCAGGTCGCGCAGCCTGCGCTGCAGGTCGTCGTCGCTCGGGACGTTCGGATGGGTCATGCGGGTTCTCCCAGGCGCTCACGCAACAAGCTGCGGGCGCGATGCAACTGTGCCTTGGAACTGCCGACGGCCATGTCCAGCGCCTCGGCGATTTCAGGATGGGTCCAGCCTTCGATGTCGTACAGCACCAGGACCGCACGTGCCCTGGGCGGAAGCCCCGCGATCAGGCGTTCCAGATCGAGGGCGGTGCCGGTGCAGCGCGGACGGGCGGCCAGGTCCTCGAGCGCGTCTTCGCCGTCGGCCAGGCGGTCGACATCGCCGCGACCGCGCAGTTCCATCAGCGCGGTGTTGACCGCCAGCCGCTGCAGCCAGGTGCCGAGCGCGCTTTCGAAGCGGAACCCCGGCAGCGCGCGCCAAGCCTTGAGGAAGGTTTCCTGCAGCACATCCTCGGCACGTGCGGCATGGCGGCCGCAGATGCGCCACACGACGGCATACAGCCTCGGCGCATGACGCTGGTAGATGGACGCGTACGCCGCCGCGTCGCCCGCCGCAGCGGCACGCGCCAGCGCCACGTCCTCGGCGGGGTCGAGGGGTGCGCTGGAGGCCGTGGCCGACGATGCGGTCTGTTGTGACATGCCGGGTTGGATGCGGCGGAGGGCCGAAAGGTTTAGAGCCGAGTCCGCGCGGAGCGTGCCGACGCGGGCGCGGGCGCAGTATGCCTGCCGCGGTCTGCCTTGTTGCCGCATCCATACGCCGGCGCATCTATGATGTGGCGTCCCTTCCTGTCGAGCCGCCCCATGGCCCTGATCGAGACCGCCGTCCACGAACGCATCCACGAACTCCGCCTCGCGCGCCCGCCGGTGAACGCCCTCGACCCCGCGCTGTGCGAGTCCCTGTGCGCGGCCATCGCCGGGGCCGTGGACGCCGGGGCCGACGGCCTGGTGCTGTCCGGCGGGCCGAAGGTGTTTTCCGGCGGTCTCGATGTTCCCCACCTGTTGTCGGTCCAGCGCGACCGTGCGGCCCTGCAAGCGGCCTGGACCTCGTTCTTCGACGCCGCTCGCGCCCTTGCCGGCTGCCCGGTGCCGGTGGTCGCGGCCATCGGCGGCCACGCGCCGGCCGGCGGCTGCGTGCTCGCGCTGTGCTGCGACCTGCGCATCATGGCCGCCGGCAGCTTCCGCATCGGCCTCAACGAGACCGAAGTGGGTCTGGCCCTGCCCCCCGGCATCCTGCGCCTGCTGCAACGGACCGTCGGCCTGCGCCAGGCCGAGCGTATGGGCGTCGGCGGAATGATGCTCGACGCCGACCAGGCCCTGGCCTGCGGGCTGGTCGACGAAGTCGCCGGCGTCGACGAAGTGCTGACGCGCGCGTTGGCGCATCTGCAGACGTTGGCCGCGCTGCCGCGCGCGCCGATGCTGGCCACCCGGGCCCTGGCGCGCGCCGATCTGGTCGACGCACTGGCACCCGAGGCCATCGACCTGCCGCGTATGCTCGAAAGCTGGTTCGCACCGGATGCCCAGGCGGCGCTGCAGGCCCTGGTGGCGCGGTTGGGCAAACGCTAGGTCATGCCCCGGCCTGCATCCTGACGCAGGCCTCAGGCGGATCCGGTCGCGACCGGGCGCGTGGGGTTCTCGATCCAGCCGCTCCACGATCCGGCATACAGCCGAGCGCCATCGAGACCGGCGTGCGCCATCGCCAGCAGGTGATGGCAGGCGGTCACGCCGGAACCGCACATCAGCACGGCCTGTCCGGGCTCGTGCTCGCCGAGCAGCGCCAGGAACTCCGCACGCAACACGGTCGCCGACTTGAAACGCCCTTCCTCGAGGTTCTCGGCATACGGCCGGTTCAGCGCACCCGGCACATGGCCGGCCACCCGGTCGAGCGGTTCGGTCTCGCCGCGGAAGCGCGCTGCGGCACGCGCATCTATCAGCGGCAGGCCGGCCTTCAGGTGGGCGCGAACATCGTCCGCATCCAAGGGCGGTGCGCGCCAATGCGATGTCGCCGGACGGATGGCCGGTACCGCGACGGCTGCCGGCGCGCCTGTCTCCTGCGGCAGGCCCAGTTCGCGCCAGCGCGCCCAGCCACCGTCCACCACCGCGACCTCGCGATGGCCGGAGGCTCTCAACAGGCACCACAGGCGCGCGGCCATCGCGCCGTCCCCATCGTCGTACAGCGCGACGCGCGTATCCGGTCCGATACCCCAGCCGGCGATGGTCGTCGCGAACGCGACGGGATCCGGCCAGGGATGGCGACCGGCACCGGGCCGATGCGGCCCGGACAGGTCGCGGTCGAGATGCGCATAGCGCGCGCCCGGGATGCGCGCGGTTCGCCATGCCGCCTCGCCCGTCGCCTCGACGGCCCCCGCACCCGCCGCAGGCGCGGACAGCGAGAACCTGCAGTCCACCACCACCAGCTCCGCCGGCGCCCGGCCCGTCGTCGCGCCGGCCCTCGCCGCTGAACCCTCCGCCGTCGCCCGCTGCCGCGATGCATCGAGCGCGGCATGCACCTCCTCGCAGGCGACCAGCGTCCGCCAGCTCGAAGCGGAGTGCGCGCTCATGCCGCCGCCTCCGACATCGCGGCCAGGCGCTGGCGCAAGTTGAACAGGATCGATGCGGTCACGCCCCAGATCCGGTGCGTGGTGACCAGGGGGTCGCTCCGGAACTGCAGGACCTGGCGTCGCCGGCCGTTGTAGTCGATGCCGATGCGCTCGAGGTTGGTGTCGGCGAGCAGGAACGCGAGCGGCACCTCGAACACCTCGGCGACCTCGGACGGATCCGGCCGCGGCGCGAACTCGGGCGCGATCCGCGCCACCGTCGGCAGCACCCGGAATCCGCTCACCGTCAGCAACGGATCGAGGAATCCAAGGGCCTGGACCTGGGTGCCCGGCAGGCCGATCTCTTCGTGCGCCTCGCGCAGGGCGGCGTCGAGCGCATCGCGATCGTCGGGCTCGCAGCGGCCGCCGGGAAAACTGACCTGCCCTGCGTGATGGCGCAGGCTGTCGTTGCGCAGCGTCAACACCACCCGCGGCCCGTCTTCGCGCGGCACCACCCCGACCAGCACGCCGGCGTCGGCATGCCGGCGTGCGGCCGGCAGCAGGTCGTGGACTTCGTCGAGATTCCAGCCCTCGCCCTGCGGCGGTCGCTGCAACGGATGCAGCGCGCGCGCCAGCGTATCGAACGAGAGCGACGGCGCGGTCATGTCCTAGCCGCCTCGCGCTCCGGCAAGACCACGTCCATGACGTGGGCACGTTCGGCATCGCTCATACGGGACCAGCGTGCGATCTCGTCGCCGGTGCGGTAACAGCCATCGCACAGGCCGGAGGGATCGAGCATGCAGACCCCGATGCAGGGCGTGAGCATGGGGGCGGAAGGTGGGACGCTCATCGCCTCATTCTAGTTCGTGCCCGTGTGACCGACCCGGCTGCGGGCAAAACGCCGCGTCGGCGGTCCACTCCGACCGCGCGCACCCCGGACGCAGAAACGCCGCCCGGAGGCGGCGTTTCTGCGGATCGGACGTCGGCCAGGGCGATCGTCAGTTGACGCTGACCAGCTGCACCTCGAACACCACGGCCTGGTTCGGCCCGACCGGCGACTGCGGCGTGTTGCCGTAGGCCTTGTCCGGCGGCAGCACCACTTCCCAGCGGGCACCGGTCTGCATCTGCGCCAGCGCCTCGCGCAGGCCCTCCAGCGGGATCTGGTCGATCCGCACGCTCACCGGACCGGCCTGCTGGCCTTCCTGCGCAGCGGTGGTGTCGACGAAGGTCTGGCCGGTGGTCAGGCTGCCCTTGTAGTTGATGGTGACTTCGCTGTTCGGGTTCGGGCGCGCGCCGCTGCCAGCCTCGATCACCCGGTACTGCACGCCGCCATCGAGCGCCTGCACGCCCGACTTCGAGCGGTTCTGCGCCAGGTACTGGTCGCTGCGGGTCTTGTTCTCGGTGGAGACACGCTCGAACTCCTGGCGCGCCTGGGCGAGCTGGCGCTGCTGCATGTTCTCGACCGCGCCGCGCAGCTGCTCGACCGGCACCGTGGGATCGCGCCGCGCATAACCGTCGCGAACGGCCTGGATCACGGTGTCGACGTCGATCTGCTCGCCGCTTTCGACGAGGTTGCGACCCAGGTCGTATCCGAGCGCGTAGCTCAGCTGACCCTGCTCGGTCGAGGTGTTCTGCGCCATGGCACTGCCGGCGCCGAGGGTCAGGGCCGCCAGGGAGACGGCAAGCAAACGCAACTTCATGCGGTGGATCTCCGAAATTTCGGTTGGGATTACGTCGCCGTGACCGCACGGGAAATCCGCACAGGAGCGCCACGAACGAACGCGTTAGCATAGCGGCGGCCGGGCTCAACTGCCAACGACAGCGCCCGATCTGACAGGCCGGAACGCGCCGAGTTCCCTCGACCTGCCCCGGCGTTCATCGATGTCGTCTTTCATTTAACAAAACCCGAACAAATCATGACCGAATCCCTGCTGCTGACTGCCGACCGCGGCGCCGTCCGGACCATCACCGTCAACCGGCCCGACAAGCTCAACGCGCTCAACGCCGCCACCCTCGACGCCCTGCTTGCGGCATTCGATGCGGCCGCGGCAGACGAGACGGTCCGGGTGATCGTGCTCACCGGCGCCGGCCCCAAGGCGTTCGTGGCGGGTGCCGACATCGCCGAGATGACCGACCTGCCGCCCGTGGCCGGCCGGGACTTCTCCCAGCGCGGCCAGCGCCTGATGCGGCGGATCGAAACCTTTCCCAAGCCGGTGATCGCCCGGATCAACGGCTTCGCCCTCGGCGGCGGCCTCGAACTGGCGATGGCCTGCCACCTGCGCGTCGCCGCCGACACGGCCAAGATCGGCCAGCCGGAAATCAACCTCGGCCTGATTCCCGGCTTCGGCGGCACCCAGCGTCTGCTGCGCCTGGCCGGACGCGCCGCCACGCTGGAACTGTGTCTGACCGGCAGCCCGGTCGTCGCCGACCGCGCCCTCGCCCTGGGGATCGTCAACAAGGTGGCGGCGGCCGATGCGCTGGACGAAGCCATCGATGCCCTCGCCGACCAGCTCGCCCAGGCCGCGCCGCTTGCGCTGCGCGGCATCCTCGACTGCATCCATGTCGGCGGCGAATGCGCGATGGAGGAAGGACTGGCCTACGAGACCGCGCAGTTCGGCCTGATGTTCGCGACCGACGACATGCGCGAAGGCACTCGCGCGTTTCTGGACCGTCGCAAGCCCGCCTTCGCGGGTCGCTGAGCGGCTTCGGCGTCCCGCCATGCCGGCCTCCTGCCCCGCCGCGTTGCCGACATCCGGCCTGCCCGACCCGCGCCGCCTGCTCGCACTGCTCGCCGACGACGATGTCGATGCCGCCATCGACGCCGGCCTGGCGTCGCTCGGCGACGAGGCGCTGGCACGTATGGCGCCCGACGAGGCGGCCACCCTCCGCGACGCGCGCGACCGCCTGCTGATCGCATGGGCGGCCCGCGCGCGCCACCAGGCGCGCGACGACAGGCACGCACGCCTGGCCGCCGACCGCGAGGCGAAACGACAGGCACGCACGGCCGCAGCCGCGCCTTCGGCCGGCCGGCCGGCACTGCCCCCGGCGGCAGCGGCGGCCCTGGCCCGGGCGACGGCGCGTGCCAAGGGGCGCTGACCGGTCGCCCCTGTCGGCAGACGCTCCCCTACGGCAATCGCAACCGGATCCGCACGGTCACCCATCACCCATCCGTCCCCATCCACGCAGGCCACGCGGCGGCCACGACCGTCGCCCGCCCACGCAGACGTTCCGACCTCGACATGCCGACCTCTTCACCCGCCCGCCGCCGTGGCCCCACGCTCACCCGGGCCGAGATCCGCGAGCTGTTCACCCGCCTCGCCGAACTCAATCCGAAACCCGTCACCGAACTCGAATACAGTTCGCCGTTCGAGCTGCTGGTCGCGGTCACGCTCTCGGCGCAGGCCACCGACGTCGGCGTCAACAAGGCCACCCGGCGGTTGTTCCCGGTCGCCAATACGCCTGAGGCGATCCTGGCCCTGGGCGAGGACGGCCTGAAGCGCTACATCGCCACCATCGGCCTGTTCAACGCCAAGGCCCGCAACGTGATCGCCGCCTGCCGCATGCTGGTCGAACAGCACGGCGGTGAGGTCCCGCGCGACCGCGCGTCGCTCGAAGCCCTGCCCGGCGTCGGTCGCAAGACCGCCAACGTCGTGCTCAACACCGCCTTCGGCGAACCCACGATGGCGGTGGATACGCATATCTTCCGCGTCTCGAACCGCACCGGTCTGGCGCCGGGGCGCAACGTGCGCGCGGTGGAAGACGCGCTGCTGAAGCGGGTGCCGCCCGATTTCCTGCTCGATGCGCACCATTGGCTGATCCTGCACGGGCGCTACGTGTGCAAGGCGCGCAAACCGGAATGTCCCACCTGCGTGATCCGCGATCTGTGCCGGTATCGCGACAAGACGCCTGCCGGAGACTGACGGCGACTGGCCAGCACGGCCGGCCTCGCTGGGCGCTGTCCTCGCAGCGACCGCGCTTCGATGCACCTGTTCCACCACGGCGCTACCGGGAATGCGGACCTCGCCTCAGCGATCCGGCGCGCTGCTTTCTCCGACAGGGCGGCCTTCGTTTTACCGGGGCCAGACACGCCGATGCCGCCTGCACCCCGGGGAGAGGACCGGGTCGAGGCGGCATCGGCGATCGCGCGGTGGATCAGAAGCTCAGCTGCGTACGCACGGCGAACTGATTGGTCTTGTCGCCGAGGAACTCGTTGTCGCCGCGGGTGTAGTTGAACATCATGCGGACGTTGGAATTCATGAACCAGTTGACGCCGAAGGTGGTGCTGCTGGCCTCCATGCCGGCCACGTCCTTGTTCTCGATGGTGTCGTAGCGCGCGGTCAGCTGCCACGCGCCACCCGGACCGTTCGGACGCGGCGAGTTGAACACGCCGGTGCCGACGCGGTAGGGGCGGTGTTCGCCGGTGATCGTCCAGGCGCCCATCAGATACCAGGTGTCGACATCCTGGTCGCCACCGAGCTCCTGACCGTAGGTGGCACGCGCGTACTCGGACTGGAAGAACAGCGGACCGAACGAACCGGCCGCTTCCAGGCCGATGGTGTCGATCGATTCGCCGCTGGCGCCGGTGGTGGTGGCGATGGTCTGCGACGGACCGCGGCGGCCGGCGTAGACCGCCGAAGCCGAGAAATCGGCCGACCCCTTGTTGAGGTTCTCGTGGCTGTACGACGCGCCGAAGTGCAGCGTGCTGGCGTCGTCGTTGATCGGCGCCCAGGTCGCGCGCGCCGAAGCGCCCATGCCCTCGTTGCGCGGGCCGGAGGCGCTGCGCAGGTTGAACAGGGCGGTGCCGAAGCTGTAGTTGTCGCCGCTGGTCTGATAGCCCAGACCCTGCTGGAACTGGCGACCGGCGTAGACGCCGGTGGCGCTGGCGAACGGACGCTCCATCATCAGGATCTCGTTGGAGCTGGTCATCTCCTCCATCGAGCGGTAGGGCTTGAAGTGACCGATGGTGAGCTTGCCGCCGAGCATCTCGCGGGCGATGAACACGTCGCGGAAACCGTCGGTGGTGCTACCGGCGGCGAAGTCCTGCTCCATCTTGTACTCCCAGCCCGCGGCCTTGCCGGCCAGGGTCAGGCGGGCGCGGCGGAACTCGCTGGTGCCGGTGACGTCGGCCTGGTCGCGGTCGAACGCGTAGGCATCGAAATGGATGCGCCCGCCCAGCGAGAACTCGGAGTTGCCATCGGCCGAGGTGACCCGCAGACCGCCGTTGCGCGGCTCCACCTTGACCTGCGCGCTGGACGCCGACGCAGCCGCCTGCTGCTGGGCGATGTTGATCTCGGACTGCGCGTCGCTGCGGTCTTCGAGCTCGGCCATGCGGGCCTGAAGCGCCTGCAACTGGGCCCGAAGCTCGGCGACTTCGCGGTCGCGGGCGTCCTGCGCGGCCGCGGGAAGCGCAATGCCGCCGAGCGCAACGGCGACGGAAAGCGCAAGCAGGGAAGAACGCATGGTGAGGCTCCAGATTCGGATATGGGATGTCGGCCACCGGCATTGGCGACCGCGTGAATTCGCGGTGCAAAGAGTGGGTCCGGAATCTGACCGGGACATGTTCTTTTTGTGACTCAAATATGACGCGCAGCGCCCCGGACGAGAGCGGTGCGCACGCGGTGACGGGCTCCGGCACGCCACACAACCGTCATCCCGGCGACACGATCGCGGCACATTCCGGTCGCAAGCTGCCGCCGTACTCAGGAGAACGCCATGCACTACACGCTGGTGACCGAGACGTGGCCCCCCGAAATCAATGGCGTCGCGTTGACCGTGCGCGATTTCGCCAAGGGGCTGCACACACGCGGCCATGCGGTGGATGTCGTCCGTCCGCGCCAGGTCGCCGATGCGACGGGCCACCCCGGGTCGGCCGACATGCTCGTGCGCAGCGGTAGCCTGCCGGGCTATCCCGGCCTGCGTTTCGGCTATCCCTCGGGCGGCGCATTGACGCGCCGCTGGCGCGCGCGGCGCCCGGATGCGGTCTACATCGCCACCGAAGGGCCGCTGGGCTGGTCGGCGTTGCGCGCGGCGCGCCGGTTGGGCATTCCGGTGGCGACCGGTCTGCACACCCGCTTCGATCTCTACATGCACGACTACGGGATCGCGCCGCTGGCGCCGGTCGCGCTGGGCTGGATGCGCCGCTTCCACAATGCCGCGGCCGCCACCCTTGTCCCAACGATGGCGCTGGCCGACGAACTGCGCGCGCAGGGCTTCCGCACGCTGCGCCGGCTGCCGCGTGCGGTCGATACGAAACGCTTCTCGCCGCACATGCGCAGCCGGGCGCTGCGCGATGCATGGGGGCTCGGTTCCGGCGACCTGGCGGTGATCCATGTCGGCCGGCTCGCCGCCGAGAAGAACCTGCCGCTGGCGATCGCCGCATTCCGCGCGATCCAGCAGCGGCATCCCACGGCGCGCATGGTCGTCGTCGGCGACGGCCCCTCGCGCGCAGGCCTCCAGCAGGACAATCCCGACATCGTGTTCTGCGGCATGCAGAAAGGACGAGCGCTCGCGCAGCATCTCGCCTCAGGGGATCTGTTCCTGTTTCCCAGCCGCACGGAGACCTTCGGCAACGTCGTGCTCGAGGCGATGGCCAGCGGGGTGCCGGTGGTCGCGTTCGACACCGGCGCGGCGCGCGAGCATCTCGTCGACGGCGCGCACGGCCACAGCGTCGAAGACGACGCCGGCTTCGTCGCCGCCTCGCTCGCGCTCGCCGGCGCACCTGAGACCTGCCGCGATATGGGCCTCGCGGCACGCCAGGCGACCCTGGCGCTGTCGCCGGCCACCGTGTGCGCCGATCTCGACCGCCTTCTCGCCGGACTGGGACGCCCCGATGCATCCGCCACCCTCGCCGCCGCCTGACTGGACCGCTCGCGACGCAGGCTGGTGCCTGCGCACCAACCGCTGGTGCGAGCGCGGCCCGGTCTTCGCCCTGTTCGCCTGCGTCAGTCGCCTGGGCGACGGCGTGTTCTGGTATCTGCTGATGGCCGGCCTGATCCTGACGGACGGCTGGGAAGGCCTGCGCGCCAGCGCCCACCTCGCCGCGACCGGGGTGGTCGCGCTCACCCTGTACAAGGGGCTCAAGCGCTGGACGCGCCGTCCGCGCCCGTGCGCCGCCGACACCCGGATCCGCGCCTGGGTGGCGCCGCTCGACGAGTTCAGCTTCCCGTCCGGACACACCCTGCACGCGGTCGCCTTCAGCGGCGTGGCGATCTGGCACCAACCCGCGCTGACCTGGTGGCTGCTGCCGTTCGCCACCGCAGTGGCCGCATCCCGCGTGATCCTCGGCCTGCACTACCCCAGCGACGTGCTGGCGGCCATCGCCATCGGCGGACTGCTGGCGACGATCTCCATCCTGCTCGGCCCGGCCGTCGCGATGGCGCTGGGACTGGCCTGATCCACCGCGCCCGCAATCGGGCGCGGACCGCCGGGGTCAGATCAGGCGCTCGACCCGCGCGGTGAGCAGGTCGGGAGCACGCTGACGCGCCCAGTCGCGATCGTTGGCGACCTGGGCGCGGGCACGGCTCGCGTCGAGCGCATCCACGTCCACATCCACCAGCGTCCAGCCATCCCGGCCTGCGCTGGTGGCGACGATGCCGTCGTCCGGCAGGCCGACATCCATCGGGGCGTACACCGTGGCATCGCCGGTATTGACGTCCAGCGCAGGACTCCACGGTGCGTCGCCGGCGGTCACCGCCTGGGCCACGAAGCAGCGATTCTCCAGCGCCCTGGCGAGGCAGCCGATCCTCACCCGGCCCGCGCCCGCGACGGTATCGGTGCAACTGGGCGTCAGGATCAGCCGCGCGCCGGCTTCCATCTGCGCGCGGACCGTCAGCGGAAACTCGATGTCGTAGCAGATGGCGACGCCGAAACGCAGGCCGCGGTACTCGAACACGCGCAATGCGTCACCACCCTCGATCGTGCCCACCTGCTTCTCGAAGCCGGTCAGTTGCAGCTTGTCCTGCCAGCCGTGCATGCCGTCGGGCGTGAAGACATCGGCCCGGTTACGGTAGCGTCCGCCTCCCCGGTCGAGCAGGAACGTTCCCGGCAGCACCAGCATGCCGGTCTCCACGGCGAGCGCGCGGTACAGCGCGATCCATGCCGTGCGCAACGCCTGGATGGCCGCGAGCGAGGCCGGTACATCGGCGCTCACCTCGACCGGAAACACACTCGCGAGCTCCAGCGACAGGAACTCGGGCAGTACCGCGATCTCGGCGCCGCGGTCGGCGGCGTCGCGCAGCCAGCCGCGCTGCGTTTCGGCGAACGCCGCGAAATCGGACGGCTTGCCGATCGGATACCGCGCCACCGCGACCTTCATCGCGGCGCCTCGTCCGACGCCGACGCCCCGTTCACCGGCCGCGTCCAGAACGTGAGCGTGTGGTCGCAGGCGCCCTGACCGATCTCGTCCCAGCCGAGCCGCATCCGCAGTTCGGGCCGGCGGACGTAGCCGCGCCCCGACCAGAACGCGTCGTGCCCGCGATGCCCCGCCGGCCGGCGCGGATCGGCAGGCTCGCGTTCGACCGCGGCGAAGGCCGTCGATGCGAACCGCCCGAGGCCACGTGCATGTGCCTCGCGCCGGTCGAAGAAGGCATGGCCGACGCCGCACCCGCGATAGCCCGGCAACAGCACGGATTCCCCGAAGTAGAAGACCCGCGCCACGTCTTCGCCGCAGGCGCGGAACGGTTGCTGGAACGCGTCGTCGTCGTCGGCCAGTGGGAGCCCCGTCGACGCCCCGACCACCTGCGCCCCGTCGAACGCCAGCACGAACACGCTGTCCGGCGACGCCGCGTAGGCGGCGAGGTACCTGCGCTCGTAGTCCATGTCGCCGGCGTAGAGATACGGCCAATCGCGAAAGACCGCGATGCGCAGGCGGGCGACATCGTCGAGCCGCGCCTGCAGATCCGCACCCTCGACGCAACGTACGTCGAGAGATGGCGCGATGGGGCTTGAAGGTGAATGCATCGGACGATTGTATCGACCGCGTGTCATGCGACCGTCGATGACGACGCGGCGCACGCACGCGGCACGCGCTGCGGATGCAGAAGGCTCTCGGGCCGAGGCACCGCTCGTCTTGCGCGGCCCTACCCCGGCGCGCCGCAGTCGCGGCACGCCGGGGCATCGGTGGCATCAGACGGTCGCGTCCCGCTCCCGCCCGGCGGGATCGGCCTGATCTGCACCCATCGCATACCAATCCACTCCGCGGGTGATCCACATCACCGCCGCCAGCACGCCGAACAGCAGCAACGCACCCAGCAGCAGCGCCGCATCCTCGGATACCAGCAATCCGTAGAGCGTGCCGTACAGCGCGGTCAGCAGTCCCGCGAACCCCCCGGCACGCAGACGGCTTCGCAGCACCCCGGCCAGATAGATCCACTGCAGCCCGATGCAGGCCAGCGCCGCCACCGCATAGGCCGCGGCGAACGGCAGGTGCTCGGACAACCCCAGCAACACCAGGAAGAACATCGCCAGCGCGAGCCCGACCAGCAGATACTGCAGCGGATGGATGGGCCAGCGGCGGATCAGCTCGAACAAGCCGAAGGCGAGGAACGTCAACAGCACGAACAGCAACCCGTACTTCGTCGCCCGGTCGACCTGTGTGTAGACATCCACCGGCTCCACCAGGCTCACCTTCACCGCATCGGGGGTCTCGCCGCTCTCGAACTGGGTCTGCGCGGCGGTCGCCAGGGCACTCAGCGACCAGTCGGCCCGAAAGCCCTCGGCACCGATTTCGCGCGCATTGGGCAGGAAGCGACCGCCGAACAGCGGATGCGGCCAGGCCGACGAGAGCTCGATGCGATTGGCATCGCCCAGCGGCACGATCTCCAGCGAGCGGGTGCCGTCGATCGTGCCCGCGAAGCGGACCCGCGCCAACGTCGGCAAGGTGCCCTGCCCGTCGTCGGCCAGCGGCGCGAGATCCGCACTGACGCCACGACTCCGTTCCTCCAGCGCGCGGAGCCCCGCCTGCAACCTCAGCGCGCGTCCGTCGAGCGACGCCTCGGGCGTTCCGACCAGGCCGCGCACGTCCTGCAGCCCGAAAGCGAGATACGGCGCTTCGTACGTCCGCCCGGGCACGGCCGCGTACGTCAGCGGCGCGAAGCTCGCCTCGACCTCGGCGTCCCAACTGTAGACCTGGACCCGGAACAGCCCGATACGCCGCTCCGCAGGCCGCAGCGCCCCGCCCACCTCCAGTTGTGCCGGCATCTGCAGCTGACGACCGCGCACCGTCCGCGTCGCCAGCCGCGGCACCCCGTCGGCGTCGACCTCGCGCACCTGCCGCACCTCCGTCCATGGCAACACCCGGACCGGCCCCAGCAGACGCTGCGGTCCGGCCTTGCTGTCGGCCACCCGCTGCACCGCTTCGGCGCGGTACCGTTCACGCTCGTGCACCACGCTGCGAATCAACGTCAGCGGCACCAGCAACGCCAGCACCAGCGCACCGATCACGCCGAACCGCAGGACCAGTCGAATCGATTTCATCCAGCAACGCCTCATCCGGGAATCCGTGCGCCACTCTGCGCGTCCTCGGTGAGCGCTCGTCGAAGTCCGTTTGAAGCGAGTGTGAAGTCGATTGCAGGACCCGGTTCGCATCCATCGCCGGCGATCTTCGGCAGGCGATCTCCGGCCGGCGACTGCCCGTCGCGCGTTTCGATGGACGCTGCACGTCCGGCGATCCGTTCCCGATCCCGTCGGTACGACGCAGCACTGGCTGCGCAGGCCGGCGACCGCACCCGCATCGGAACCGCTACCCCAATGGCAACGACAGCGTGGCGCGAGCGCCCCCACCCTCGCGGTTCTCCAGCCGCACCTGCCCACCGTGCAGACGCGCCACCTCGCGCACGAACGGCAGACCCAGCCCGGAACTGCGGCCGCCGCCGTCCGGACGCGGCAGCGAGTAGAACCGCTCGAACACGCGCGCGTGCGCGTAGTCGGGCACGCCGGTTCCGCGGTCCTCCACGACGACCCGCAGATCGCCACCGGCCACAGCCGCGGCCAGCACCACCTCGCCGTCCCTGGGCGAGAAGGCGGCGGCGTTTTCCAGCAGATTGCACAACGCCTGGCGCAGGAGGAACGGGTCGCCTTCGATCCGGCACCCCGCCGTGGCCCCCTCGCCTTCGCGTCGCAGGGCCACGGCGGCCCGGCGGAATACAGGCGCAACGGCATCCATCGCCTGCGTCAACAGCACGCCCACCTCGACCGGCCGCCGTTGCTGCAGCCAGCCGTGCTGCTCGACTTCGGCCAGCGCGAGCAAGTTGTCGATGGTCTCGGTCAACCGCTGCTGCTGCAGCAGGATATTGCCTGCGAAACGGGCGCGCTCGGGCTCCGGCAACGGGTCCTGCAGCAGCTCCGCGGCGCCGCGAATCGCCGCCAGCGGGCTCTTCATCTCGTGCGTCAGCGACTGTACGTACTGCTCGACGTAGGCCTTGCCCTCGAGCTTGCGACGCATCGCCTCCAGCGCGTTGCCGAGATCGCCGATCTCGTCGCGACGCGGCGCGGGCGGCGCTACCGGTTCGCCGCGGCTCACCGCCTGCGCATAGCGGTTGAGCCCGCCGAGGCCGCGCACCAGCCACCACGTCATCAGCACACCGACCAGCGCCGCGAAACCGATCAGCCACAACCCGCGCTGCAGGATGTTGCGCTGACTGGCGACGATGAACGGCTCGACGCTGCGGTTGGGCTGGGACAGGGTCAGCACGCCGATCAGTCGCTCGGGCGCGTCGGGCGCATAGATCGGCGCGGCGACGTGCATCACCGTGTCGTCGGCACCGTCGCCCTGCGGGCTGGAACGGGCGCCGTATTCGCCGCGCAGGGTGCGGTAGACATCGTTCCAGCGCGAATTGTCGCGCCCGAGGTCGCGGCCGTCGGAGGAGAACACCACCCTGCCCGTCGCGTCGGTGACGGTCACCGTCTGGTCCACGCCCTGTTTCGGAAATCCCCACACGTCGGCGCCCGGATCGCGTTGCTGGGCAAGCGTCAGCTGGCGGGCGAAACGGCCGTCGCCGATGCGACCGGCCTGCAAGTCGTCGGCCGCCAGTCCGGCCAGCAGGTTGGCCGAATCCACCAGTGTGGCTTCCAGCGCCTGGCGCACGCCCGGCTTCACCTCGCTGACGAACACGCGCATCACGAAGAACGCGGCGACGCCCACGATCAGGAAGAACGCCAGGAACAGCCGCAAGCCGATGCGCATCTCAGCCCGCGTCCTCGTCGATCGCGTAACCGAGTCCGCGGTGCGTCCGGATCGGATCGCGTTCGGCGCCGGCCGCGCGCAATTTCGCGCGCAGGGTCTTGATGTGGGTATCCACGGTGCGGTCGCCGCTGTCGCTGGTCCCATCCCAGCCGCGGTCCATCAACTGCGCACGGCTGAGGATCGCCCCCGGACGCTGCAACAACGCCGCCAGCAGCGCGTACTCGTAGCGGGTGAGCGGCAGCGCCACGTCGCGGTAGCGGATCCGCAGCCCCTGCGCATCGATGGCGAAGCGTCCTTGCACGCGCCAGCCATCGGCTGCAGTCCCCGCCCCCATGCGCCCCGCTTCCACGCTCCCAGGCATGCGGCGCAAACGGGCGCGCACGCGCGCGGCGAGCTCGCGCGGCGAAAAAGGTTTGGCCACATAGTCGTCCGCACCGAGTTCCAGGCCCAGCACGCGGTCGAACTCGTCGTCGCGCGCGGTCAGGAAGATCACCGGCACCTCGCTGAAACGACGCAGTCGCCGGCAGACCTCGAACCCGTCGATGTCCGGCAGGCCGACGTCCAGCACCACCAGGTCCGCGGCGCCCTCGCCGAGCACGGCCAGCGCCTCGCGCCCGAGCAGGCAGTGCCGCACGCGGTGCCCGTCGCGCCCCAGCGCATAGACCAGGGTGTCGGCGATGGCCTGTTCGTCCTCGACGACGAGAATGCGTGCAGCGGACATGGCGCGCAGTATGGCGCGCCGCGGGCCCGCGTACACTGCGCGCGATGAACTACCGCCACGCCTTCCATGCCGGCAACCATGCCGATGTCCTCAAGCACGTCGTCCTGCTCGCGCTGTGCGATGCGCTGACCGCCAAGCCCGCCGCCTGCTTCGCCCTCGACACCCACGCCGGCCAGGGCGTCTACCGCCTGCACGGCGATGCGGCGCGCAGGACCGGCGAGGCCGAGGGCGGCATCCTGCGCCTGCGCAACGCGCGCGACAGCGACCCGTTGCTGCAGCGCTACCTGCGCGCGGTCAACGTCTGCCGCGGCACCCACAGCGACGATGCCTATCCCGGCTCGCCGTGGCTGCTCGCGCACGCCCTGCGCGCGCAGGACCGCATCGCCTGTTGCGAGCTGCAGCCAGAAGAGGCGGCGGCGTTGAAGGCGGCCGTCGGCGGCGATCCGCGCATCGCCGTGCACGCACGCGACGGGTACGCCGCGGTGCGCGCCTTGCTGCCGCCACGCGACGGCGCCACGCGGATCCACCGCGGCCTGGTGCTGATCGATCCGCCCTACGAGCAACAGCTGGAGGAATTCACCCCGGCGCTGGCGGCGATCCGCGAGGGTCTGCAACGCTGGCCGCAGGCGACTTATGCCTTGTGGTACCCGATCAAACAGCGGCGCAGCCTGCAACGCACACTGCGTGCGGCGGCCGCGCTCGAGGCGCCGGGCGGCGTGCTGGTCTGCGAGCTCCTGGTCCGGCCGGACGACTCGCCCCTGCGGATGAACGGCAGCGGCATGCTGCTGGTCAATCCGCCCTGGCGGCTCGACACGACGCTCGAGCCGACGCTCGACGCCCTCGTGCCCCTGCTGGCCGAGCCTGGTCCGAGCCCGCCGCCCGCCCGGCTCGAATGGCTCCGTCCTGCGCGCTGACACCCTATTCAGCTTCTAGAAGGCGTATTCACCCGACTAGTGTCAGCATCCGTCGCATGGCCGCTCGCAACCGACTCCCGCCCTGGCACGATCAGATCCGACTGGCCAATGGCCGCGAACTTCTGATCCGCCCCGTCCGCCCCGACGACGCCGAACCGCTGCGAGCGGGCTTCGCGTTGCTCGGTCCCGAAGAGATCCGCCAGCGCTTCGTCGAGCCGCTGCCCGAGCTCACCGCCGAAATGGCCGACCGCCTGACCCGGCCGGACCCGAAAAGCGAATTCGCGCTGGTCGCAGCCGAACCGCTGCCACCCGGCGAGGCGGTGGTGGGTGGCGTGGCGCGCGTGGCGGTGATCCCCGGCACCCGCGATGGTCAGTTCACCATCCTGGTGAGCCGCTATATCGCCGGCCTGGGCGCGGGCCGCCAGCTGATGCGCCGCCTGGTGCGCTGGGCAAAGGGCAAGAAGCTGCAGCGGATGGTCGGCGAAGTACAGGAGAGCAACCAGCCGATGCTGGCACTGGCCGAATCGCTCGGTTTCCGTCGCGAACCCTCCGAGACGCCCGGCACCATCCGGCTGATCCTCGAACTCTGAGGCCAGTTCCGCGTTCTCTGCCGTCTTGGGGGCTGACCCCGCGCCGCACGCGCCCTGGAACCACGAGCCGTGTGCAGATCGCCTCTGCCTCCCGTCTCCCGCTCGCGGGAGAAGGTGTCCGCAGGGCGGATGAGGGCATTCGCGACACCGCCTGCCCCTCGCCGTCGGCACATCGAAACGCCGGCGCACTCGCGTCTGCACCGGCCCGCGTTCTCATCGCCTGCGAGCCGACCCGGTAGAATGGGCGGTTCGATGAAAGCCTCCGACGCCTCCATTCCGCCGCTGCCGCGGCGAGGACAGCAGCGCGCGTTCTGGCGCGCCCCCGCGGCCACCTCCGCACTCGCCTGGGCGCTGTTGCGCGCCGCCGACACCCATGGTCGGCCGTTGCTGGTGGTCGCCCGCGACAACCCGCACGCGCACCAGCTCGAGGCCGACCTGCACACGCTGGGCGCGCATCTGGACGTGCCGGTGCTGGTATTCCCGGATTGGGAAACCCTGCCCTACGACCAGTTCAGCCCGCACCCGGAGATCGTCTCCCAGCGCCTGGCCACGCTCAACCGCCTGCCGCAGCTCGACCGCGGCCTGGTGGTGGTGCCGGTGCAGACGCTCATGCAGCGCCTGCCGCCGGTGTCCTACATCGCCGGCCAGACCTTCGACATGCGCGTCGGCCAGCGCCTGGACCTGGACGCCGAGAAGCGCCGCCTGGAAGCCGCCGGCTACCGGCACGTGCCGCAGGTGCTGGACCCGGGCGACTTCGCCGTCCGCGGCGGCCTGCTCGACGTGTTCCCGATGGGCGCCGAGGCGCCGTACCGGATCGAGCTGTTCGACCAGGACATCGAGACCATCCGCAGCTTCGACCCCGAATCGCAGCGCTCGCTGGACAAGGTCGACGCCATCCGCATGCTGCCCGGCCGCGAAGTGCCGCTGGACGAGGCCGCCCGCGAACGCGCGATGGACGCCCTGGGCGAGCGCTTCGACATCGACCAGCGCCACAGCGCGCTGTTCCAGGACCTGAAATCCGGTTTGTCGCCGGCCGGCGTGGAGTACTACCTGCCGCTGTTCTTCGAGCCGCCGCGCGAGCGCTTCGGCGAGCGCGACGCCAGCGCCGCCACCGCGACGCTGTTCGACTATCTCCCCGACACCGCGCTGCCGGTGCTCGCCCCGGGGGCCGGCCAGGCCGCCGAGACGTTCTGGGCGCAGATCGCCGACCGCCACGAGCAGCGCCGCCACGATATCGAGCGCCCGCTGCTGCCGCCGGCCGAACTGTGGCTGCCGCCGGACGCGCTGCGCGAGCGCCTCAACCAGGGCGAACGCATCGAGGTGCTGGCCGACAGCGCCCACGCCCAGTACGAGCAGGCCGCGCCGCTGGGCGACCAGCCCGCCCCCGACGTGCCGATGTCCACCCGCGAGGCCGACGGCGCCGCCGCACTGAAATCCTTCCTCGCCAGCTACGCCGGCCGCGTGCTGCTGGCCGCCGACAGCGCCGGTCGCCGCGAGGCGCTGATCGACATGCTGGCGCCGGCCGGCCTGCAACCCGAGACGCTGGCCGACGTCGGCGCCTTCTTCGACGGCGATGCGCGCTTCGCCGTGGCGGTGGCGCCGCTGGACAACGGCTTCGCCCTGGACGCCCCGCAGGTCGCCCTGCTCACCGAGCGCCAGTTGTTCCCCGAGCGCGCCACCCAGCCGCGCCGTGCGCGCCGTGCCGGGCGTGAACCCGAAGCGATCATTCGCGACCTCGGCGAACTCTCCGAGGGCGCGCCGATCGTTCACGAGGACCACGGCGTGGGTCGCTACCGCGGGCTCGTGGTGCTGGAGGCCGGCGGCCAGCCGGCCGAATACCTGGAGATCGAGTACGCCAAGGGCGACCGCCTGTACGTGCCGGTCGCGCAGTTGCACTTGATCAACCGCTACTCCGGCGCCTCGCCGGAAACCGCGCCGCTGCACTCGCTGGGCGGCGAGGCCTGGACCAAAGCCAAGAAGAAGGCCGCCGAGAAGGTCCGCGACGTGGCCGCCGAGCTGCTGGAGATCCAAGCCAAGCGCGCCGCACGCGCCGGCCTCGCGCTCGACGTGGACCGCGCGATGTACGAGCCGTTCGCCGCCGCGTTCCCGTTCGAGGAAACCCCGGACCAGCACGCATCCATCGAGGCCGTCATCCGCGATCTCGCCTCCAGCCAGCCGATGGACCGCGTGGTCTGCGGCGACGTCGGCTTCGGCAAGACCGAAGTCGCCGTGCGCGCGGCGTTCGTCGCCGCCACCGCCGGCAAGCAGGTCGCGGTGCTGGTGCCGACCACCCTGCTGGCCGAGCAGCACTTCCGCAACTTCCGCGACCGCTTCGCCGACTGGCCGATCAAGGTGGAGGTGCTGTCGCGCTTCAAGTCCACCAAGGAGATCAAGGCGGAACTGGAGAAGGTCGCGCGCGGCGAGATCGACGTGATCGTCGGCACCCACCGCCTGCTGCAGCCGGACGTGAAGTTCCGCGACCTCGGCCTGGTGATCGTGGACGAGGAGCAGCGTTTCGGCGTGCGCCAGAAGGAGGCGTTGAAGGCGCTGCGCGCCAACGTGCACCTGCTCACCCTCACCGCCACCCCGATCCCGCGCACGCTCAACATGGCGATGGCCGGCATCCGCGACCTCTCCATCATCGCCACCCCGCCCGCGCATCGCCTCGCGGTGCAGACCTTCGTCACCCAGTGGGACGGCGCGCTGCTGCGCGAGGCCTTCCAGCGCGAGCTCGCCCGCGGCGGCCAGTTGTACTTCCTGCACAACGACGTGGAGAGCATCGGCCGCATGCAGCGCGAGCTGCAGGAACTGGTGCCCGAGGCGCGCATCGGCATCGCCCACGGGCAGATGCCCGAACGCGAGCTGGAAAAGGTGATGGTGGATTTCCACAAGCAACGCTTCAACGTGCTGCTGTCGACCACGATCATCGAATCCGGCATCGACATCCCCAACGCCAACACCATCGTCATCAACCGCGCCGACCGCTTCGGCCTGGCCCAGTTGCATCAGTTGCGCGGCCGCGTCGGCCGCTCGCACCACCGCGCCTACGCCTACCTGCTGGTGCCGGACAAGCGTGCGATCACCAGCGACGCGCAGAAGCGGCTGGAGGCGATCGCCTCGATGGACGAGCTCGGCGCCGGCTTCACCCTGGCCACCCATGATCTCGAGATCCGCGGCGCCGGCGAACTGCTCGGCGAGGACCAGAGCGGGCAGATGGCCGAGGTCGGCTTCAGCCTGTACACCGAACTGCTGGAGCGCGCGGTGCGCTCGATCCGCCACGGCCACCTGCCCGATGCCGACGAACCCGAATCGCGCGGCGCCGAGGTGGAACTGCACGTGCCCGCGCTGATCCCCGAGGACTACCTGCCCGACGTCCACACCCGCCTGACCCTGTACAAGCGCGTCAGCGGCGCCGCCGACAGCGCCACCCTGCGCGAACTGCAGGTGGAGATGATCGACCGCTTCGGCTTGCTGCCCGACCCCGCCAAGCACCTGTTCGCCGTGGCCGAGCTCAAACTGCAGGCCACCGCCCTGGGCATCCGCAAAATCGACCTGGGCGAGAACGGCGGCCGCGTGCTGTTCGAGGCCAAGCCGCGCATCGACCCGATGGCGCTGATCCAGCTGATCCAGAAGCAGCCGAAGCTGTACGCGATGGACGGCCCCGACAAGCTGCGGGTGAAACTGCCGCTGCCGGAAGGCGCGGACCGTTTCAACGCCGCACGTGGGCTGCTGGCGACGCTGGGACAGAGCTGACCCAATGTCTTTCGCCTACGACTGGGTGTTGTTCGACGCCGACGACACCCTGTTCCACTTCGATGCCCCGCTCGGCCTGCGCACCACCTTCGCCCGCCACGGCATCGACTTCGGCGAGGCCGAGTACGCCGCCTACCAGGCCATCAATCGCCCGCTGTGGGTGGATTACCAGCACGGCCGCATCACCGCCACCGAACTCAAGCGCCGACGCTTCCACGACTGGGCCGCGCGCATCGGCATCCACCCGGACGAGCTCAACGCGCACTTCCTCGCCAGCATGGTGGCGGCCTGCCCGCCGCTCGACGGCGTGCCCGCCCTGCTCGACGCCCTGCGCGGCCGAGCGCGGTTGGGCATCATCACCAATGGTTTCGTCGACCTGCAGGAAGCCCGCCTGCAACACACCGGCCTGCGCGACCGCTTCGACGTGCTGGTGATCTCCGAACAGGTCGGCAAGGCCAAGCCCCACCCCGACATCTTCAAACACGCCCTGCGCGAGATGGGCGAACCGGCGCCCGCCCGCGTGCTGATGGTCGGCGACAACCCGCATTCCGACATCGCGGGCGCGCACGCGATGGGCTTCGATACCTGCTGGTACAACCCGGCCGCGCTGCCGCGGCCGGAGGGGATCATCACTCGCTATGAGGTGGTATCACACGAGGCATTGCGGGGATTGTTGACGGCAGACTGAGCACTCGGATCCATCGCCCGAGATGACGGCGCTCATCGCGTGACCATTCACCAATCCCAGTCACCTGCTCACACCACACGCTCGAACGTACGCCCGAGCCAGACATCCTCACTGCTCGAGTCCCAGCGACTCCAGTCACCGCCTGTCCCTATCAGCGACGTCGCCGCGGCGAACATGACCAGCAACAGCAGGAGAACCAGCACCCCGAGCACGAGCCCGGCCTGCGCACGTGGGCGCTTCCGGTCGAGAATGCCGGTCACCACGGCAACGACCGCCAGCATTTCCGCGGAGAAGACCGACCCCATCCCGAGCAAGGTGAGGCACAGCATCACTGCGGACAGAACACCCGCGACCAGCGAGACCGTCGGCATCATGCGATCTCTCCAACGCGCACACGCTGCCCGTCACGAGACATCGCGCTGATACGGACCGTCATGACCCGAACCTCACCGGCGCCGCACCTTCCCGCTGCGGGCGGACGACCAGGGTGCCGGCCATCTTGTCGTGCCAGCCCTGCTTGCGCGGGTCGAACGCCACCCAGATAAGCCCCAGGCACAGCGGCAGCATCGCCGGGATGTAGGCCAGATAGCGGCCGATCGCCTGGCCGACCGAGATCGGTCCGCCGGTCTTCGCATCGACGACCCGTGCGGCGATCACCATCTTGCCGGGGGTCGCCTGCTTGCGAAGCCAGAACAGGATCACCGCCACCGTGGGCAAGACCCAGGTGATCAATACATCGGCCGGGCCTGCGACGAGCGGGCCTTCGATGTCGGTGAAGTAGCCGGTGCCGTAGATCCACAACAGCAATGGCGTGGTGACGATCATGGCGATGATCGTGTCGATGGCGGCTGCGCCGACACGCGCCCAGAACCCGACGTACTCGAATGCTTCCTGTTGCATGAGCGACCTCCTGGCTGTGATTCGAATGAGACCCCGGCGTTCTTCGACCTGCCCGCACGCACGCGTCCGGGAGTCAGCCGGCCCGCCACGCTCACTCGTGCATGGACACGACGAGCGCCTGCACCTCGCCTGCCGTGCCGATACCGGCCACCATCAATTCGCCGCCCGCGATTTCGGACTGGATCGTCGCGAGGCTGATGACCTCGCCGTTCGCCACCAGCGCCATCTCGCCTCCGAGGTTCGCCGCCGTGGCATCGGCCAGGCGCTGCGCGCCGTCGCGGCTCAGCGTCATCACCAGGACCGGTCCGCCCTCCCCGTACGTGGCCCGCACCTGGCGGATGTGGTCCGCGGAAACGACCGGCTCCGGTCGTAGCGACACGGTCGTCTCACCGGGCGAGTGCCAGGACGGCATATCGGCGTGAGATGTCCGCAAGGGCAGGACGAGCGCATCCGGCCCGGCCGGGGGGGCGGCCAGATGCAGCGCCACGCTGGGATGGATGCGGGGCCCGCTGTCCGCGTCGAACAGGCCCAGGGGAGCGAACAGCATCAGGCCCAGCGTCACCGCCAGCACGCCGAGCGCGCCGTAGCGCCAGCGCCGTGCCTCGCGGCGTGCGCCGTCGTCCGGCGATGCCGGACGCTCGAAGCGGTCGAGGCGATGACCGGCGTCCCCCGCCTGCCACGCGCGTGGCGCCTTCCCATGCCGCATGACGATCGCCTGGACGACGGCGCCCGCCACCATCAAGACCCCGGCGAAGACCGCGAACACCAGCCCCGCCTGGCCGTTCTGTCGGAACGCGAAGAATGCCGCCACGAATGCGCACAGCCCTCCGCCGCCCATCAGCGCCGCCACCACCAGCGGGAGTCGCCCGGCCGCGACCGTCGCCGCCGGCGCGCCTTCGGTGGCCAGCGCCAGTGCGTGCTGGGCATCCATGGCCGTGACCTCCGCGGCCTGCCAGTAGCCCTTCGAGCGCAGCACCCACGCCCTCAGGCGGTTGCCGCGCATCGCGACCACCATCCACCCCACCAGGCACAGCGCGGTCACCACGTACGTCAGCGTCGACTCCGCGCGGGGGAACGCCGTCGCCAGCAGCCATTCGAGGAGCGACACCGTCACCACCACGGCGAGCACGACCAGCAATGGCGTCCACAGCCGCTTGAACAGCAACCAGAAGAACCCGAAGAAGAACGCCGGCCAGGACGGCCCGACCTTGACCGCCTCGTCCGGACGGGTGTCGTGCCGATAGATGCGAAATGTCTGCATGCATCCTTCCTGGACGGGCCATCGTCTCCGCGGACGACGGCATGTTGTGTACGGATCCGGCCTGCGCCGTGCCGCTATTCTGGCATCACCGGCACCGATTCGTGGCATGCCGTCGCCGCAGGCACAGATCCCCGGCCGGCGTGATCCTGTCGCCGGACCGGCCGCGACGCCAGCCGATGCACTCCGTTGTGATGCCTCCAGCCCTACCGACGCGGCCTGGTACGACGCCTCGCGCTACGATGTGGAGGCGCACGACGTGTCGCGGCGCTTGCGAGTGGAGGACGGGGCGCGGACCACATCCACCGACGCGCCGAACGCCGCCCTGCGCAGATCGGTGGGCGTCGCGCCGCAATGCGCGACGAAGGCGGCCGTGAAGCGCGAAGGCGACGCATACCCGCACAGGCGCGCGACTTCGGCGACGGCATGATCGGTCGCGGTGAGCAGGTGACGCGCATGCTCCATGCGCAGCCGGGTCAGATAGGCGACCGGCGTCCGCCCGGTCTTGTGTTTGAACAGGCGGATGAAGTGGAACGGGCTGACGCATGCTTCCGCGGCCAGATCGTCCAACGTCAGCGGCCTGTCCAGCCCAGCGGTCATGAACTCGATCACCCGCGCCACGCGCCGGTCCCCGAGCGGTCCCGGCAGCAGCGACGACGTGCTGCGCGCCGGATGCGGCGCGAAGTCCATGACCAGATGGAGGGCGAGCCAGTGCGCCGCCGCCTGGGCGTACAGGTCCGGCGCGCCGTGGCCGAGCTGGCTCACCAGCGAACGCACCATCGCGGTGACGGCGACTTCGGGCCTCATGACGGGCGCGTCGGGAAGACACGCCGGACGCCCCGCTCTGCGCAACTCATCGGCCGCTTCGTGCACGAGCTGCTCGGGAAGGTAGAGATGGACGCTGCGGAACACCCGGCCGCCGGACGCGCGCCAGAGCCTCACGGCGCCCCCCGACCCGTCAGGCGCCAGGCGCACGACTCCCGGCTCGTGCAGCGTCCGACGCCACCGCCCGTCGACCTTGATGTCGAGCTCGAAGCAGCTCTCGAGCGAGACGATCAGCTTCCGGTCGGGGGTCGATCGGGTGGTGAACGCCTCCTGCACGCCGCCGCCCCGGTGCTGGTCCAGGAGAAGCGATGTCCAGCCCGCGTCGCGGCTCGAGAGATCCAATGGCTGCGGCAAGGCATCCGCGCACTGGTAGGTCTCTTTGTCGATTTCGTAGCGAACCATCAGTCAGTTTGCATGCACGGCATCGCCACCGAGGATAGTCGGTTCCGCACAGGGCCCGTCAACGCATGATCTTGTCGAGCGTGAGCGGCAGATCGCGGATTCGCCGCCCGGTGGCGTTGTAGATCGCGTTCGCCACGGCGGCGCCGACGCCGGTGATCGAGATTTCGCCGATCCCTCGCGCGCCGAGCGGCGCGAACGCGTCGGGCACATCGCTCCAGATCACGTCGATCTCGGGCACGTCGAGGTGCACCGGGATGTGATATTCGCCGAGCGAGGGGTTCATGATCCGGCCGTAACGCGGATCGAACTGCACCTCCTCCATCAGCGCCAGCCCGAGCCCCATGATGATGCCGCCGCGGAACTGGCTGGCCGCGGTCCTGGCGTTGAGGATGCGGCCGCAATCGAAGGCGCCCACGAACCGCGTCACCCGCGTCTCGCCCGTGCCTTCGTGGACACAGACTTCGCAGAACTGCGCGCCGTATGAATGCATCGAACGGGCTTCGAGTTCTCCCGGCGCAGCGCCGACACCTTCGACCGCGATCTGGTCCATACCGGCTCTCGCCAGGATCGCCGCGAACGTCTCGAACCGGGTGTCGTCGCCGACCCGACCCAGCCCCGCGGCCCGGAACTCGGCGTCGTCCGCCTGCAGTCCGGCCAGTGGCGAGGCATCGCCGGCGAGGCGCAGCAGCGCATCTTTCAGTTTTCCGGCGGCATCCATCACCGCGGCCAGCAGCGACACCGTCTGCGCCGAGCCGCCTGCCGCCGGCCCGGCTGGAAGCCGCGAATCTCCGTATTCGAAGGCGACGGCCGACACCGGCAGACCGAAGCGTTCCGCCGCATGCTGGACCTGGACCGTCACCGTGCCCATCCCCATTTCGTGCGCGGACGACCGCAGCGTCAGGCATCCGTCGACACCGAGCACCACGCCGACCTGCGCACCGGGCGCCCTGATATACGGATAGTAGGCCGTCGCCATGCCGTGGCCGATCCGCCACCGGCCGTCGCGATGACGACCCGGCTCGGCCGAGCGCTGCGACCAGCCGAAACGCTCCGCGCCCCTGTCGTACATCTCGACCAGGCGCCGCGAAGAGAATGCCAACCCGCTGGAGGGGTCTCGTGGCGGTTCGTTGCGCTTGCGCAACGCGATCGGATCGATACCGATCTTTGCGGCCAGCTCGTCGAGCGCGCTTTCCAGTGCGAACGTCCCGGTAGCCTCACCGGGCGCGCGCATCGGGGCGGGTGGCATCATGTGGAGCGGCACGACCCGCTGCTCGATCTTCACCGTCTCCGATGCGTAGAGATGTCGCGCGGGAAAGCTGAACTGCTCGGGCCAGGTCGAATGCATGGCATTGGCGACGGTCCCGGTGTGGATGAGTGCGGTGAGCCTCCCCTCCTCGTCGGCGCCCAGCGCCACGCGCTGTCGCGTCTCGGTACGCCCCCCGGTAAAGCGGGACACATCCTCCCGGCTCAGCAGCATGCGAAGCGGTCGCTGCAACGCGCGCGCACCCGCGATGGCCAGGATCTGATGGTCCCAGAGCACCTTGCCGCCGAAGGCGCCGCCGACGAACGGTGACACCACATGCAGCGCGTCGTCCTCGAGATCGAACATCTTGACCAGCGCCTTCCGGCTCGCGCCGATCAGCTGGCTCGCGTCATGCAACACCATCTGCGTACCCCGCCAGACTACGGTGCACGCATGGATCTCGATCGCCGAGTGCGCCATTCGCGGCGATCGGTAATCGGCATCGATCGAATAGGCCGATGCGTCGAGCATCGCCTCGGCATCGCCCTGCGCAAGGCACGCCGGCTCGCCCAGCACACTGTCGGGCGGCTCGGCTTCGTGCAGCAGCGCGTCGAGATCGGTCCGGCCGTCTTCGATCGCGTATTCGGCGACCACCAAGCGGCTGGCGTACTCCGCCTGCTCGAGCGTCTCGGCCACCACCATCGCGATCGGCTGACCATTCCAGTCGATCCGGTCGCCCTGCAACGGCGGGACCGGGTTGAAGGCCGCCCCGTCGACGGGATTCTCCACGAACAGGTCCGGTCGGCCGAGGGTGGGCGCATTCTCATGCGTCATCACCAGCAGCACGCCCGGTGCGCGCCTGGCTGCGTCGACATCCAGTGCCACGATCCGTCCGGCGGCGATCGTGGACGTCGCCAGGAAGGCGTAGCACATGCCCTCGGGCCGGGTCTCGGCAGTGAAAACGGCGGTACCGGATGTCTTAAGCGGCCCATCCAACCTGGACATCGGCGCGCCCAACGCACCCTGACGCGTTCGCAGGCCATCCGGCGTTTTGCCGGGTTCCCATCGTTCGACGACCGGGACACCGCTCATGCCGACCTCCCGGCCACATCCTCGAGCGTGGCGACGAGGGTGCGCTTCGCCAGCTCGATTTTGAATCCATTCTGCGTCTGCGCCTGGGCCTGCTCGAGCTCGGCAGCGGCCGCCGCCTCGAAAGCCTCGCGTGTGGGTGCACGACCGGACAACGCCGCTTCGGCAGCCTCACAACGCCACGGGCGATGGGCAACGCCGCCAAGAGCGAGCCGCACCTCCAGGATCGTGCCGCGCTCCACGCGCATGATCGCCGCGACCGACACCAGCGCGAACGCATAGCTCGCCCGGTCGCGAACCTTTCGATACAACGACGCCGACCCGGCCGGCGCGGCCGGAAGCTCGACCGCTTCGATCAGCTCGCCCGGCCTGAGATTCGTCTCGACGTCCGGCGTCGCCCCGGGCAGACGGTGCAAGTCACGGAGCCCGATGACGCGCGATCCTGCAACCGACCGCAAATGCACGCGTGCATCGAGCGCGGCCAGCGCGACACACATGTCGGATGGATGCGTGGCGATGCAGGACGAGGAAGCCCCAAGAATGGCGTGGGCGCGGTTGAGCCCCTCGATCGCGTCGCATCCGCTGTCGGGCGTGCGCTTGTTGCACCGTCTCGAGCTGTCGTAGAAATAGGCGCAGCGCGTGCGTTGCAGAATATTTCCACCCACGGTGGCCATATTCCTTATCTGGGCCGACGCGCCAGACAGGATCGCCTGTGCCAGCACCGGATAATGCTGGCGGATGACCGCGGAGCCGGCGACCGTCGTATTGCTTGCGCCGGCGCCGATCAAGACGGTGCCGTCCTCCCGCGCATCGATGCTGTCCGGCAGCGCGCGCACGTCGATGAGCGCGGGCGCGCGTTCGACGTTCTCGCGCATGAGGTCGACGAGATTGGTACCACCGCCGAGATACTTCGCCGCTGGCGTCGCAGCTTGCGCGCGTAACGCATCAGCGACGCTCGTCGCCCTCGTGTAGGAAAAATCGATCACAGCGCACCTCCGTACACCTCAGCGATGGCGTCGACGATGCCGTTATGGGCACCGCACCGGCACAGGTTGCCGCTCATCCGTTCGCGGATCTCGAGCTTCGACAGCGGCGCCGCACTCGCGCGCATGTCCTGGCTCTCGAAGCTCGGCAACCCCTCGCCCGCCTCGGCCGCCATGCCGATCGCCGAGCAGATCTGCCCCGGCGTGCAGTACCCGCACTGGAAACCGTCGTGGGCCATGAAAGCGGCTTGAAGCGGATGGGGTGCGTCGGCCGTGCCGATCCCTTCGATCGTGGTGATGGCGACGCCCTCGTACTGGACCGCGAGTGCCAGACAGGCATTGATCCGCTTGCCGTCGGCGAGCACGGTGCAGGCACCGCACGCACCTTGATTGCACCCCTTCTTGGTCCCGGTCAGCCCGACATGCTCGCGCAGCAGATCCAGCAGGGACGTTCTGGGCTCGCATTCCACCGACACCTCTTTCTGGTTGATCACGAAGTTCAAACCGTCTCTCCCTCTGTTTGCGCGAAGGCGTGCCGCCCCGCCCAAGGCGACCCGGAGGGCCGTTTTTCGAAACAGCCGCACCCTGACTTGCCTGATCCTATGCGTTAGATGCCGCCCGGAAACCCTCACATCCCCGCAAGGCCGCGGGATGGGCAATCAGCGAACGACAGAGCGCAACCTGCGCACGGGGAAACGTCACCTGCGCGAGCAATCGGCCCGACATGTGCAACGCGAGCAACGCATTTCAACGCACAGCGAGCTCGACGAGTGCCGGGCACGAACCCTCATCCGGCGGAGCTGCGCAAGCATCGCCCCACTCTCCACGATCATGTCGCCCGGGCGCGACGACCATTCGCCTCGGCGAGCCTGGTGTGGGGCGTCGGCACATCCGCGGCGAACATAGACGATGCTCTGCACTGCAGGTGATACGGACCACCTGTCCAGGCGGTCGCGCCTCAGGCCTGGATCTCCCGACACCTGCACCTGTCGAGCGTCACTTGGCACGTGCGTCGCGTTCTCTCCGGGCGGCGACCGGCTCAGGTTCCAGCCCGACGCCGGCTTACCCGGGCACCGCGCCGAGACACCCGGCCCCGGCATCGAGCGTGGGCGGCTCGTAGTGCACGGCGACCGCCAGCGAAGCGGCATCGTAGCGGGTGACCAGCAATCGTTGGCTGGCGAGGTACGTTCCGCGCAACGCGCGGTCTTCCAGGCAGATGACGAGATCCTCGATGCCGTCGCGGTTGAAGTCGCCCCGGCCGACGATCGTCAGGCGGCGGAGCCAGTCGGGCTCGCGCACCTCGAAAGCGTCGTCGGTCACCTCAGTGGGCGGTGGCGAGATCTGGGCGAATGTGCGCTGTTCCAGGCTGCGTTTCGGCCCCAGCGAACTGCGAAAGGTGGCGACATCGAGGTGGTCGAACAGGAACCGGGGCACGTCGTGGACAGGGAAGTACGATGTCGCCCCGTCTACGGCATGGGCCGCGCCGGTCGCCAGCAGCAACGGGACGATGGCAGCCACCGCGCGCCTCCGCGCCGGGGACTCGCGATACCGTGCAGAATCCTTCGCTCCGTAGCTGGGCACGCGGACACCTTCCTGCCTCGACACTCCAGCGGCCACGGTACACATTCCGGTGCCCGCGCCGCCATCGCATCGATGCCTCCCTCGCCGCCGCGACCGCAGCGGCGCCCACGCCGATGCTGCGATCGTGGGTCACCAGAAGGCCGAACGCCCCGCACGCATGCGAGCCCTGCCGCCGAAAGCGGCGTCGGCGGAGCTGTCAGGCGGGTCCAACGGCGATGACCGCATCCGAACGGGCCGGCACATCACGTTGTTCGACCTGGCGCCGGCTGGAGAGGCACGCCACGCCACACCGCTCAGGAGGGCGGTCAGGTTCGTTCCGCGACGACGTGCAGCTCATCGTGGAGTTCGGTATGCGACAGATACTCCGGGCTCACGTTGAGAAGAGGCCTGCCCTTCGAGTTCCCCCGCAGCCCGAAGCGCTTGTCGCTCGATTGATCCATTTTTCCCGGCCGATGAACTGCCTGGCCTGCGAAATCTGGAGCTCCGTTTGGATCACCGCTTCAAAAAAGCAGATTTCCGCCACGCGCGTCGAGGATTGCCTGAGCGGCACTATGCGGATACAGCATGCCCACCGCCTTGAGCTCCCCACGGAGTTATCGACCTGCCGCCCAGGATGCGTCAGCTTTTCGCCACTTGGGCAGCGTATTGCCACGTCGGGGAGTTGTACCAGTTCTCGACGTCGATATCACGAGCTGGCTGAAGCCATTCGACGCCTTCTTCGAGCGCGTCTTCTTGGAGCGAGTAGCGACCCGCGAAAAGGTCGTCTCCGAAGTTCTGAAGATAGTCCGAGACGGAGTCCGCCAGTTTAAGGGCCACGCCCGACTCACTGTCCACGAAAATGATCTGGCCAACGTCACCCCCGTCCACCGGGCTCAAGTCGACGAGGATCTTGCAACGCCCGCTGTCATGGCCGATCTCCAGACGCCGCCGCCCGAAACTGTACCCCTCGGCGATCCCGTGATCGGCAAATACCATCGGATGACCGTCACCCTCTCGGGGGAGGGCGCTGAGTCTCGCCAAGAGAGTGTCGATATCTGTGAAGACGAGTCCATAGGCGAAGTTCGCGATGCCCTCGGGATCGTTTCCAGCCGTCGCCCGATAGAGCTGAAGAAGATCGAACGGCAGTGGCTCTCCGACCACCGCCTCCAATTCCTCCAACTGCGCAGCACTCGCGGCAGGAAGCAACGATCTTTCCACGAGCGGCGCCTGAGCCCTGAGGAGGGAGCGAATTCTGTCAATCATCCTGGAGACCTATTGGCTTTGCTTCGAGCGAGCTAACGCCGAAGTGAAGTCGCGCCGCGAAGCGGCGTCGGTTCGAATGACTTGTTAGGCCTCGCGGGTGAACAAAGTTAAGTGCAACACCCACGCATGATCGGCGATCCGCCCCCCACCACCCGGTCGCGACCCCACGACCCGCTTGGCACATCGCCAGGGTCGGCCCCCGCCACTGGCAGGCGGCCCCCAGCCCCCCC
>NZ_KQ759763.1:2359267-2444366 GCF_001482195.1 Luteimonas abyssi
GACCTCAAGCTCCCTCAAACCGCCGAAGGCGCCATTTCCCGCAACTTCCCCTCGTGCAGCTCCAGCACCCGGTCCAGCCGACGGGCGAGGTCGCGGTCGTGGGTCACCAGCACGAGGCTGGTGCGCTGGGCGCGGTTGAGGTCGAGCATGAGGTCGAAGACGGTGCCGGCGGTGCGGTCGTCGAGGTTGCCGGTGGGTTCGTCGCCCAGCACGCAGGCGGGCTGGTTGACCAGGGCGCGGGCGACGGCGGCGCGCTGGCGTTCGCCGCCGGAGAGTTCGCCGGGCTTGTGCTGCAGGCGGTGGCCCAGCCCGACCGATTCCAACAGGGCGCGGGCCTTGGGTTCCACCTCGGCCACGGTGGGGGCCTTGGCGTGGCTGCCGCCGCCCACGGGCTGGCCGGCCAGCAGGGCGGGCAGCATCACGTTCTCCAGCGCGGTGAACTCAGGCAGCAGGTGGTGGAACTGGTAGACGAAGCCGAGCGCGCGGTTGCGCAGGGCGCCGCGGGCGCGGTCGGAGAGCGCGCTCATGCGGTGACCGTCGACGTACACCTCGCCACTGGTGGGCACGTCCAGGCCGCCCAGCAGGTGCAGGAGGGTGCTCTTGCCCGCGCCGGAGGCGCCGATGATCGCGACGGTCTCGCCCGGGTACACGTCCAGGTCGAGGCCGGCGAAGACGGGGGTGTTGAGCTTGCCTTCGCGATAGGTCTTGCCGAGGCCCTCGGCGCGGATGACGCTGTCGGCCGCCTTGGCGGCGGTGACCCCGGTATCGGGCCGGGGGGTGACGGTCGGCATCGGGTCACTCATAACGCAGGGCCTCCGCCGGTGCGGTGCGCGAGGCGCGCCAGGCCGGGTAGATGGTGGCGAGGAAGGCCATCACCAGGGCGACGAAGGCGATCAGGGTGATGTCGTCGGCGCGCAGCTCGGTGGGCAGGCCGGTGATGTAGTAGACGTCCGGCGGGATCAGCACCACGTTGAAGGTGGTCTCGATGGCGCGCAGGATGTGTTCGAGGTTGAGGGTGAGGGTGATGCCGGCCACCACGCCGATCACCGTGCCGATCACGCCGATCAGCGTGCCCTGCACCATGAACACCCGCAGGATGCCGCCCGGCGGCATGCCCAGCGTGCGCATGATGGCGATGTCGGCCTGCTTGTCGGTCACCAGCATGACTTGCGACGAGACCAGGTTGAACGCACCCATGGCGATGATCAGCGACAGCAGGATCGCGATCATGGTCTTCTCCAGGCGCAGCGCCCGGAACATGTTGGCGTTCTCCTGGCTCCAGTCGCTGACGCGGTACGGGCCCTGCAGCGCGATGGCGAGGTCGCGCGCGACCTCCCACGAGCGGTTCATGTCGTGCAGGCGCAGGCGTACGCCGGTCACGCCCTCGCCGATGCGCTGCACGCGCTGCAGGTCCTGCATGTTGACCAGGGCGAGGTTGCGGTCGAACTGCTGGTGGCCGGCTTCGAACAGGCCGCTCACGGTGTAGCGCTTGAGCTGCGGCACCGCGCCCATGGGCGTGGACTGGAAGTCGGTGGTCACCACCACGCGATCGCCCACGCGCACGCCCAGCCACAGCGCGAGTTCGCGGCCGAGGATGATGTTGAAGGCGCCGGCCTCGAGCGAGTCGAACTCGCCTTCCACCATGCGGTCCGCGATCACCGAGACGTGCTGCTCCTGCTCGGGCAGCACGCCCTGCAACAGCGCGGGCTGGCGGTTGGGGCCGGCGATGAGCGCCTCGCTCTGCACGTAGGGCGCGGCGCCGGCCACGCGCGGGTCGCGCTCGGCGATGTCCACGGCGTGGCGCCAGTCGTCCATGGTGCCGCTGTCGGCGCTCACCGTGGCGTGCGCGGACATCTGCAGCAGGCGGTCGCGGATCTCGCGCTGGAAACCGGTCATCACCGCGAGGGTGGTGATCAGCGCGGCCACGCCGATGGCGATGCCGAGGATCGAGGCGAGCGAGATGAAGGAGATGAAGCCGTTGCGGCGTTTGGCGCGCAGGTAGCGCAGGCCGATGGCGGCGGACAGGGGTTTGAACATGCGGCTCGCGCTGGGACGCCGGCACCGGGCGCCGGCCGAGGCGCCTATGGTGCCACCGAAGAGCCCCGCCGCGCAGCGCGCGGGGCCGGCGCGGCCAGTCGCAGTTCACGCCGTGCCACCGACGGCAGCGTGTCCGGCCACCAGACGCGGCGCACGCAGCGCCCCGCCCCGTCGCGCCAGCGGGCGAAGGCCAGCGGACCGCGCCAGACCAAACGGAAGCCGGCGACGGGCACACCGTCCACCTCGACGCGCTCGCCGTGGATGCGCAGCGCCAGCGACGGACGGCGCATCTCCCACCAGGCCGCGATCAGGCCGTAGGCCAGCGCGCCGCCGGCCAGCGGCCAGGCGGCGATGCGCGGCATTTCCGACACCAGCACCGCGACCGGCGCCGACGCGGCCATGCCGAGCAAGCAGACCAGCAGCCAACGCGACGGGCGCCAGTGGATGACGCCGGGCGACACGGCATCGACTTCGCGTCCGGGTCGCACCCGCGAAGCAGCGACAGATGCCGCGGAGGCCTTCATGTCGGCGTACCCGCACGAGCCCGCAGCGCATGCCGACCGGCTCCGCTGCCCGGCGGCGAAACGCCGCGCGCGCACTCAGCCGCGGACGATGTCCGACTGCAACTGCCGCATCCGTTCGACGAGCGCGCCGAGTGCGCCATCGGGCAGGTCCTCGTAGCCCATGCACCAGCGCCAGACCTTATCGTCTTCGCAATCGAGCAGCTGTAGGAAAACCGCCCGCTCGGCCTCGGAAGCAGTAGGCCACACGCGGTCGAGCCAGGCGTTGAACAGCACGTCCAGTTCGCGCATGCCACGGCGACAGCGCCAGCGCAGGCGCTTGAGTTCGATGGCGTCGTCAACCATGCAGCCACACACCCCAGGCAAGCCGGCCCCACAACGACAGCAACACGGCCGCGCCGGCGATGAAAGACAGGAACCGCGGCACCACCCGGTTGCCCAGGCACTGAAACCCGCTGTGCAGCACGCGCGTGGCGACGAACGCCCAGGCGAGCGCCACCACGGCCGTACCGCCCTGCCCCGCCGCCACTGCGGTCAGCAGGGCGACGTAGAACAGCAGCGGCAGTTCCAGCAGGTTGCGGAAGTTGTCGGCAGCGGCGCTGTCTGTGAGCAGGCGCGCGGACTGCGCCGAAGTGGCGACCGCCTGCGGGGCGATCGCGTCGCGCCGCATCTGCGCGAAGCGGCGCGCGTACATGACGGCCATCACCGCGAAGGTCAGCGCGACCAGGGCGAAGCCCGGCGCCAGCACCGCCATCGTCGATGGCGCAGGCATCGCCACGGGATCAGCCGTGGCGCGCCAGCATCAGCTGCTTGATCTGGCCGATGGCCTTGGCGGGGTTCAAGCCCTTCGGGCATGTCCGCGCGCAGTTCATGATGGTGTGGCAGCGGTAGAGCTTGAACGGATCCTCGAGGTCGTCCAGGCGCGCGCCGGTGTCCTCGTCGCGGCTGTCGATGATCCAGCGGTAGGCCTGCAGCAGGATCGCCGGCCCCAGGTAACGGTCGCCGTTCCACCAGTAGCTCGGGCACGAGGTCGTACAGCATGCGCACAGGATGCATTCGTAGAGACCATCGAGCTTGGCGCGGTCTTCCTTCGATTGCAGACGCTCGCGGTCCGGCGGCGCCGCACTCTGGGTCCGCAGCCACGGCTTGATCGACGCGTACTGGGCGTAGAAGTGGGTCAGGTCCGGCACCAAGTCCTTGATGACGGACATATGCGGCAGCGGATAGACCGGCACGTCCTTGTCGGCCTTGCCGCAGTCGTCGATCGCCTTGGTGCACGCCAGCGTGTTGGTGCCGTCGATGTTCATCGCGCACGAACCGCAGATGCCTTCGCGGCAGGAACGACGGAAGGTGAGCGTCGGATCGATCTCGTTCTTGATCTTGATCAGCGCGTCCAGAACCATCGGCCCGCACTTGTCGAGATCGATCTCGTAGGTGTCGGTGCTCGGGTTGCGCCCGTCGTCCGGGTTCCAGCGGTAGACCTTGAAGGTCCGGGTGCGCGTGGCACCGGTGGCCGGGAAGTGGCGACCCGGCTGGATCTTCGAGTTCTTGGGGAGGGAAAATTCGGCCATGGCTGTTCTCGTTGGCTCAGGCGGCGCTCGGGCGGAGCCCGACCGGTGCGATGGGGTCCCGACTCAGTACACGCGCGCCTTCGGCGGCACGACCTCGACTTCGTCGTCGAGCGTGTACATGTGCACCGGGCGGTAGTCGATCGCGGTCTCGCCGTTCTCGCCCACCCAGCACAGGGTGTGCTTGTGCCAGTTCTCGTCGTCGCGCTCGCTGAAGTCCTCGCGGGCGTGGGCGCCACGCGATTCGGTCCGGTTCTCGGCCGAGACGATCGTGGTCAGCGCCTGGCCCAGCAGGTTCTGCAGTTCCAGGGTCTCGATCAGGTCGGAGTTCCACACCAGCGACCGGTCGCTGACCTTAACGTCGGCGAACGAGGCGTGGATCTCGCGGATCTTCTTCACGCCTTCGGCCAGCGTCTCGCCGGTGCGGAACACCGCAGCGTCCTGCTGCATGGTGCGCTGCATGTTGTCGCGGATCTCGGACGTGGGCGTGCTGCCGTTGGCGTTGCGCGCGCGGTCGAGATTGGCGAGCGCCTTGTCGCAGGCGTCGTCGGCCAGGCGCTTGTGCGACTGGCCCGGCTTGATGGTCTCGGCACAGCGGTTGGCCACCGCACGGCCGAAGACGACCAGGTCGAGCAGCGAATTGGAGCCCAGGCGGTTGGCGCCGTGCACCGACACGCAGGCGGCCTCGCCGATCGCGTACAGGCCGGGGACCACCGCATCCGGGTTGCCGTCCTTCAGCTGCACCACTTCGCCGTGGTAGTTGGTGGGGATGCCGCCCATGTTGTAGTGCACGGTCGGGATCACCGGGATCGGCTGCTTCTCCACGTCGACGCCGGCGAAGATCCGCGCGCTCTCGGCGATGCCGGGCAGCTTCTCGTGGATGTCCTTCGGGTCGAGGTGGGTGAGGTCGAGGTGGATGTGGTCCTTGTGCTCGCCCACGCCGCGGCCTTCGCGGATCTCGATGGTCATCGAACGGCTGACCACGTCGCGCGAGGCGAGGTCCTTGGCGTTGGGCGCGTAGCGCTCCATGAAGCGCTCGCCGTTGCTGTTGCGCAGGATGCCGCCTTCGCCACGCACGCCCTCGGTGATCAGGCAGCCCGCGCCGTAGATGCCGGTCGGGTGGAACTGCACGAACTCCATGTCCTGCAGGCCGAGGCCGGCGCGCAGCGCCATGCCGCCGCCGTCGCCGGTGCAGGTGTGGGCCGAGGTGGCGGAGAAGTACGCGCGGCCGTAGCCGCCGGTGGCCAGCACCACGCCATGGGCGCGGAACAGGTGCAGGGTGCCCTCGGCCATGTCCAGCGCGAGCACGCCGCGGCAGGCGCCGTCGGCGTCCATGATCAGGTCGAGCGCGAAGTACTCGATGAAGAAGCGCGCGTCGTGCGCCAGCGACTGCTGGTAGAGCGTGTGCAGGATGGCGTGGCCGGTGCGGTCGGCCGCGGCGCAGGTGCGCTGGGCGATGCCCTTGCCGTAGTGCGTGGTCATGCCGCCGAACGGGCGCTGGTAGATCTTGCCTTCCTCGGTACGCGAGAACGGCACGCCCTGGTGCTCGAGCTCGACGATCGCCGGGATCGCCTCGCGGCACATGTACTGGATGGCGTCCTGGTCGCCCAGCCAGTCGGAGCCCTTGATGGTGTCGTAGAAGTGGTAGCGCCAGTCGTCCTCGCCCATGTTGCCGAGCGCGGCGGAAATGCCGCCCTGCGCGGCCACGGTGTGCGAGCGGGTCGGGAACACCTTGGTCAGGCACGCCGTCTGCAGCCCCTTGGCCGCGAGGCCGAAGGTGGCGCGCAGGCCGGCGCCGCCGGCGCCGACGACGATCATGTCGTACTTGTGTTCGGTGATCTTGTAGGTGGAGGTCATGGGGACTCTCTGGGTTGTGCGTGGGGAGGGCGGAGCGAGCGTGTCGCTTGCTGCCCTCACCCCATCCCCTCTCCCGCGGGAGGAGGAGACGAATCGAAAGGTACGGACGTCGACATCAACCCTTCTCCCGCAGAGCGGGAGAAGGTGGCGCGCAGCGCCGGATGAGGGCGCTCTGTCGCGACGAACCGGCCCTCAGCCCATCCCCTCTCCCGCAAGCGGGAGAGGGGCGATCGCGTCGGCGGGAGCCGCCGCCGGTCGCAGCGTCGCAGGCACGTTGCGCCGGCTCCGGAGGCGACGGAACTCATAGGAGCGCGATGCGCCCGATCGCGTACAGCGACGCCAGCGCGCCCAACGCGCAGGCCACGGTGATCAGGAACTGCAGCGCGAGTTCGAGCGCACGCTGGTGGATGTAGTCCTCGATCACCACCTGAAGCCCCAGCTTGGCGTGCCAGAACATGGCGATCAGGAACAGCGCCAGGATGATCGCGTTCCACGGCCGCGCGATGGTCTCGCGCACGGTGACGAGATCGGCACCGACCATCGACACCAGCAGGCCGACCAGCCACGGCACCAGCAGCGCCAGCAGCACCGCGGTCATGCGCTGCCACCAGAAGTGGCCGGTGCCGGACTTCGCCGAGCCCAGGCCGCGCGCACGCGCGATCGGGGAGCGCAGGTCGCGCCGCGCGGACGTCTCGCTCACGGACTTGGTCTCGCTCATGCCGCACCCCACAGGGCGACGAACCAGATCGCCGCGGTCAGCACCAGGGTCAGGCCGACCACGGCGTAGCCGGAGCGGTAGACCTCGGGAATCTCGAAGCCCCAGCCGGCGTCCCACAGCAGGTGGCGGATGCCGTTGAGCAGGTGATAGACCAGGCCCAGCGAGAACAGGAACAGGGCGATCCGGCCCACCGGCGAGGCGAGGCAGGCCGCGGCGCGGGCGTAGGCGTCACCGCCTTCGGCCACGGCCAGCAGCCACCACACCAGCACGAACGCGCCGACGGACAGCCCGATGCCGGCAATGCGGAACAGGATCGAGAGGAGGGAGGTGATCTGGAATCGGTAGGCCTGCCCGAGCATGAATGGGGACAGGGGGCGTTCGCGGTTCGCCATCGCTGGCAGGACTCCTCGCTGGGCGGCGTGGCGCCGCGTGGCTGTAACAGTGGCTGGACTGCCGTGAGGCGGATGCGACCGGTCAGAAATCGATGCAGCGGCCGTTCTTTTCCCAGTCGCCGTAGCGGGTCGGATCCGGGCCGTCGCGGCCTCCGAACTCCTCTGGCTGCGGCTGCGCCGGGGGTGGGTCTGGCGTGGTTCCGGCGTCCTGCCCGCGATCCGGGTCGGGAGCGCTTTCGCCTATCATGGGCGGAGTAATCACCACCGAATTCTAAATCCCACGTTCATGCACGACAAGTCGGACGCTTCTGCAGACGCCCTGTTCGCGCTGGCCGACATCCGCATCGTCGGCCTGGACGGCCGCGATGCGGTCGCCTTCGCGCAGGCCCAGTTCACCAATGACATGGCCGCCCTGCCCGATGGACACTGGCATTGGAGCGCCTGGCTGACGCCCAAAGGTCGCGTGCTGGCACTGTTCGCGCTGGTGCGCCTGGATGCGGAACGGCTGCGGCTGGTGTTGATGGACGCCGACCCCGAGGCCTTCGCCGCACGACTGCGCGGATTCGTGTTCCGGAGCAAGGTGGTCGTCGGCGTGGGTTCGGCGCCTGTCGGTGCGTTCGCATCGCCCCGCTCGGCTCAGGGCGCCGTTGTCGCCGAACTCTCCGAGGGCGGCTTCGAACTCGACCTGTCCGGTGCCGGAGGCGCGCGCCGACTGGTGTTCGACGCCGCATCCAGTGCTTCGGCGCCGGAGGACGACACGAGATTGGCGGCCTGGCGCGCCTTCGACCTCGCCCACGGTCTGCCGCGGCTGGAACCGTCGCAGGTCGAGCAGTGGACCCCGCAACAACTCTCGCTCGACCGCCTGCGCGCCTACAGCGTGCGCAAGGGCTGCTACCCGGGCCAGGAGATCGTCGCCCGCACGCATTTCCTCGGGCAGGCCAAGCGTGGCCTGGCGCGATTGCGCATCGCCGCTGCCGTTGCTGCGGGCGACGAGGTCGGCGGCGAAGGCGTCAGTGGACGCGTGGTCGCGGCCGTCGGGCCCGAGGCCCTGGCGGTGCTGCCGCTGCCGACGCCCGACGCGACACTGCGTGTGAACGATCGGGACGCGGCCATCCTGCCGCTCTGTGACGGCCTGCTCCGCTGAGCGTTTCCGAGCCTGCTGCGGCCCGGAAACGCTTGATTCCGACCCTGTAGACAGCCCATATTCACGCTTCGGACGAATCCGCAGGGGGATCGGGCCCGTGCCGTCGACATCAATGGCCAGGGATGCCAGCCCGGTTGCGTGCATTCGCTTGACCGACGCCGTATCCAGAGGAAGGAAAGACATCATGCGCTTCACGCTCCCCGCTGCTTCCGCGGTGCTGTCCGCAGCCCTGCTCGCCGCCTGCGCCCCCCAGCCCGCCTCTCCGCCGCCCCCGCCGCCGGCGGAGCAGGAAGTCCCCCAGTTGCCCTCGTCGTTCCTGGAGCGGCTGTCCGCCGACGGCCTGTTCGCCTTCGGTCGCGCCAGCATCGACGACTTCAGCCCGGCCGGTCGTCAGGCGCTCGACGACCTCGCCACGCGGCTGAGCGCGCGGCAGCTCGAAATCGTCCACGTCATCGGCCACAGCGACCGCATCGGCAACGACCGCGCGAACCTGCGCCTGTCCGAACAGCGTGCCGACGCGGTTCGCGAGTACCTGATCGAACGTGGCGTCCCGGCCGATGCCATCACCGCTGTGGGTCGCGGCAGTGTCGAGCCGGTGGTCGAGTGCGACAGCCTGCGCGGCGCTGCCCTGCAGGATTGCCTCGCGCCGAACCGCCGGGTCGAGGTGCGGGTCCAGTTCGCCGACTGATCCGCGCCCGACGGTACCCGCACGAAACGCGCCGGACGCTTGTCGTCCGGCGCGTTTTCTTGAGTCCTTCTTCAGCCGGGCGACGATGAGCGGGAACGCGACCGGCAATCGACGTCCAAACGCCGCGGCGAGCCGACTGGCGCGACGGTGACGCGTGGGGTCCCGCCCCCGGCTTCGAACGCCCCACCCCATCTACGACGGCTTCGTCCTCCTCGATTTCGCATTCGGAGGCCGCCGCCGCGCTTACGGCGGCCGGGGACATTCGCGCGAGCAGGCTGCCGGCCGCGTTGGGGCCCATCAGGTCGCGGTGCGAGAAGAACGAAGCGGGCAGCCGAATGTCCGCCTCCCCGCCACTACCGGACGCAGCCTCCGTCACCCGTCACCCGTCACCCGTCACCCGTCACCAGATCCGCCGCGGCCGCCACGATCTCCGCCTCGGACGGCAGCACCAGCAGCGCCGCACCGGCCAGCGGCGTGAACGTGTCCGCGCCGACCACCCGCCGCAACGGCCGCGCGCCGAATCCGGCCTCGACGATCGCGGTGATGATGCCCTCGCCCACGCCGGCACTGCGTCGCCCCTCGTCGACCACCAGCACCCGCGCGCATTCGCCCACGTGGTGCGCGATCGCATCGGTGTTGAGCGGCACCAGCCAGCGCAGGTCCACCACCCGCACCGACCAGCCGTGTTCGGCCTGGATCTCGCGCGCGGCGCGCAGGCTCATCGGCACGCCGTTGCCGAAGGTGAGGATCACCAGATCGCGGGCGTCCGTGTCGTAGACCCGCGCCTCGCCGAGCGTCAGCGCGCGGCCGGGCGCCGGGTACTCGGTCGACCAGCCGCCGTCGCCCGGGTACAGGTCCTTGGTCATGTACAGCGCGATCGGCTCAAGGAACGCGCACACGCGTCCGTCCACCGCCGCCAGCGCCATCAGCGTGCGCAGCATCATCGCCGCGTCGTCGCCGCGCGACGGGCAGCCGACCACCAGCCCGGGGATGTCGCGCAACGCGGTGATCGAATTGTCGTTGTGGAAATGCCCGCCGAACCCTCGCTGATATCCCAGCGAGGCGATGCGCATCACCATCGGGTTGCGGTACTGGCCGTTGCTGAAGAACTGCAGGCTGGCCGCCTCGCCGCGGATCTGGTCGCAGGCGTTGTGGAAGTACGCCAGGTACTGGATCTCGGGCAACGGCAGCAGGCCCATATTGGCGCACCCCTGCGCCAGGCCCAGGATCATCGTCTCGTCGAGCAGCGTGTTGAACACGCGCCGCCCGCCGAAGGCTTTCTCCAGCCCCTTGGTCACGGTGTAGACACCGCCCTTCCGGGCCACGTCCTCGCCGAACAGCAGGGCCTGCGGATGGGCCAGCAACAGATCGTGCAGGGCGGCGTTGATCTGTACCGCCATGTGCCGCGGCGGCTGCCGCTCGGGCAGGCGCGCCTCGCCGCCGAAGGCCGCCACGCGCGTCGCGTGATCGGCGCCACGCGCGGCCTCGCGCCGCACCGCATCGGGCGAGTACGGCGCCAGCGGCGCCATCACCGCATCCAGCGAGGCCAGCCGCGGACGCGCGTCGGCCGCCTCCGCGGCGGCGAAACAGCGCGCGCGCACCGCCTCGTACAGCGCCAGCACGCCCGCCTTCGTCATCAACCCCGACGACAGCGCGATCGCCGCACTGCGCAGCAGCGGGTCGCCGGCCTCCACCGCGCACAGCTCGGCGAGATCGCGCCACTCGATCTCGAAGTCGGTACCGGCATGTCCCATGAGCCGCGTCGTGCGCAGGTGCAGGAAGGTCGGGCGCCGGGTACGCCGGCAATGCGCCACCGCACGCTGCACATCGCCGTAGCCGGCGGCGAGGTCGAGCCCGTCGGCCGCGAAGTAATCCAGCCCGGCACGCTGCGCGAAATTGCGTGCAACCCAGCCCTCGGGCGTCTTCACCGAGATGCCGATACCGTTGTCCTCGCACACGAACAGCACCGGTGCCGGCAAGCCCTGGTAGGCCGTCCACGCCGCGGCGTTGAACGCGGTCTGCGCGGTGGCGTGATTGCTCGATGCATCGCCGAACGAACACACCACGATGCTGTCGTCCGGCACCGGCAACGCGTGGCCGATGCGCGGTGCATGGGCGATCGCGATCGCCGTGCCCAGCGCCTTGGGCAGGTGCGAAGCGATCGTCGAGGTCTGCGGCAATACCCACAACGGCTTGCTTCCCCAGACCTTGTGGCGGCCGCCGCTGGCGGGGTCGTCCTGGCTGGCGGCGAAACTCAGCGCCGAATCCATCACCGGGTCGCGCGCCGCACCGTCGTCAGCGGGCAGCTGACGGAACCGTTCGGCCATGAAGGCACCACTGCGGTAATGCAGGAACGCGGGATCGGTGTGCCTCGTCAGACGCGCCACCATCGCGTTGCCTTCGTGGCCGCTGGAGCCGATGGTGTAGAAGACCTTGTTCTGCACGCGCAGCACGCGCGCCATCAGGTCGAGGTGGCGGCTGATCAGTTGCGACTCGAACAGTTCGAGAAACCCGCGCGCATCCAGTGTGCTCCCCTCCAGTACGCTCCCGTCCAGGGCCTGCGCGTCCGCGGCGGCAGGCGCACCGGCCGTGTCCGGCCACCCGTGCACGAACTCCTGGAAATTGACGTCGCAGATCTCCGCGCGGTTGAGACCCTTCATGCGGGCGGGGATCGGATCGGGCACGGATGCGAACATGCGGTCTCCTCAGTCGATGACGTCCCACATTGGTGTGGAACGTGGAGCGAATACGCGCCACCGCGGCGCGGCGATCGCCGATGGCACGCGCCTGGACGCCCGAGTGCGCACGCACGCGGCTCCGCGCACGCATCCGGTGTCGATGCGATCGGGCGTGTCCGCCGTCACCGGCCGGCGCTCAAGCGTCCGTCGCGTCGCGCGCCCGCCACTGCGCGCGGGTCTGTCCCCATACCTCGACCTCGTCGTCCTCGAACGGAGCCGGCAATCGCGCCCTGCGCAGCCGGCGCGAACCGAGCCGGTGCGCCAGCGCCTGCGACGCGGCGTTGTCCGGGTCGATGCAGTGGATCACCTCGTCCCAGCCCAGGTGGTCGAACGCCCAGTCGATCGCGGCCGTGGCGGCCTCGGACGCATAGCCCTGGCCCCAGGCGTCCGGGTGGAACGTGTAGCCCACCTCGGCACCGGGCCAGCCGTCGGGTTGCCATGGGCCGGCCTGCCCGAGCCACCGCCCGCTCGCGGCCTCGATGACCGAGAACATGCCGAACCCCTGCACCATCCACGCGCCGGGCATCTGCAGGAACCGGCGCCAGGCGGCGGCGCGCGGTTGGTGACCGCCGATGTAGCGAGCGGCGTCGGGATTGCCGATGACCTCGGCGTAGCGCTCGAAGTCCTCCATCCGTGGCACCCGCAGCAGCAGCCGCTCGGTCCGCAGCTCCGGCCAGGTCGCGTCGTGACGGGTCATGCGCAGGGCTCCTTCGCTGCGGCGGGGTTCGGGATCAGAAGGCGTTGATGCCGGTGAGCTCGCGGCCCACCACCAGTTGATGCACGGTCTCGGTGCCCTCGTAGGTGATCACCGATTCCAGGTTCAGCGCATGCCGGATCGGGCAGTGCTCGGTGGTGATGCCGGCGCCGCCGAGCAGGTCGCGCGCCTCGCGCGCGATGTCGATCGCCATGCGGCAGTTGTTCCACTTGGCCAGCGACACCTGGGTCGGCTGCATGCTGCCGGCGTCCTTCAGTCGGCCGAGCTGCAGCGACAGCAACTGCGCGGCGGTGATGCGGCGCGCCCAGTCGGCCATCTTGATCTGCGCGCTCTGCGTGGCCGCCACCGGGCGCCCGAACAGCATGCGCTCCTTCGAATAGCGCAGCGCCTCGTCCAGGCAGGCGACGGCCGCGCCGATCGGCCCCCAGGTGATGCCGTAACGGGCCTGGGTCAGGCAGCCCAGCGGTCCCTTCAGGCCCTTCACGTTCGGCAGCCTGTTCGCCTCGGGCACGCGCACGCCGTCGAAGAACAGCGCGCTGGTCACCGAGGCGCGCAGGCTCATCTTGTGCTTGATGACCTGCGCGGTGAAGCCGGCGAAGTCCTTTTCCACCAGAAAGCCCTGGATGCCGTCGTCGGTTTGCGCCCAGACGATGGCGATGTGGGCCAGGTTGCCATTGGTGATCCACATCTTCGAGCCATCGAGGATCCAGTCGTCGCCGTCGCGCCGGGCATGGGTCTTCATGTTGGCGGGATCGGAGCCGCCATGCGCCTCGGTCAGGCCGAAGCAGCCGATCGCGCGGCCGGCGGCCATCTCCGGCAGCCAGCGGCGCTTCTGCTCCTCGCTGCCGTACGCGTGGATCGGATACATGCACAGCGAGGATTGCACGCTGGCGAAACTGCGCAGACCGGAGTCGCCGCGTTCGAGCTCCTGGCAGATCAACCCGTAGCTGACGCCGTTGAGGCCGGCGCAGCCGTACGCTTCCGGCAGGGTCGCGCCGAGTACGCCGAGCGCGGCGATCTCGGGGATCAACTCATCGGGGAAACGCCCCTGGTCGAAGCATTCCCCGATGATGGGCAGCACGCGCTCGTCGGTGAACCGCGCCACCGAGTCCTGGACCGCCCGCTCCTCGTCGCTGAGCAGGGCACGGACATCGAAAAGATCGTACGGATGCAAGGACATGGGCGGCCGACGCGATGAAAGCGCCGATTGTAGCGTCGCGCCCGGACCCGCCATGCCGCAGGACAGCATGCGCGTACCCGCCTCGCCCTCCGCCGTGGGGCGAATACGAAGCAGGGCCGGCAATGCCGGCCCTGCGGGTGGTCGCGTGTCGCCGCCGTGCCAGGTGGCGGCGACCGGACCATCGCCTACCGGCGCTTACTGGCGATCGCCGGTGTGCATGGATGCGGTCTGGGTGACCACCTGACCATCGAGGACCGGCAGACGGTCGGCGGCGGGGCGCTGGTCCATGCGCACGGTGCGCTCGTTGCCGTCGAAACGGTAGGTCACGTCGTACGCCACCGGCACATCTTCCGTCCCGAGGCGAATGCGCTCACCCGGGCTGCTGTCCGTCCGCATGGTGCCGGTGGTGCCGTCCGGGTTGCGGTAGGTCACGTTGTAGGCGACCACGCGCGAGGACTGCGACGAATCCTGGACGGTGTGGCACTGGCGGTCAACCCGTTCGACCACGCGTCCGCCGACATGATTGCGGTCGACCCGGTTGCCGATGAAGCCGCCCGCGGTGGCGCCCGCGGCGGTGGCCAGTTTGCGGCCATTGCCGCTGCCGATCTGGTTGCCCACCAGGCCGCCGACCACGGCACCGACGACGGTCCCGCCGACGTTGCCGTCGCGCTCGGGCAGACGCTCCTGCACCACCACGTCTTCGCAGACCTGCCGCGGCGTGGTCTGGGTGGTGGTCTCGCGCACCGGCTCGCTGCCGATGACGGTGGCGAACAGATCCTGACGCTCGGTCACCGGATCGACGCGCAGCACATCGGCGTACTCGAGTCGGCCGCCGACCGGGATCGCATCTTCGTTCGCCACATCCTCGAACATGCCCGGCGCGGTCGCTTCGCCGGCTGCGCGCTCCGGCGTCGCCGGCGCATCGCGGTTGCTCTGGAACGCCGCCACGGCAACACCGCCCACCAGAAGGGACGCCAGTGCGATCGCCAAGGTGTTGTTCTTCATCGACATGCTCTCCGTGTTCTAGGACACTTTGGGTCCGTGGGTGACGCATTGCGTCAGGGCTCGGGACGGATTCCAACACGGTGTACCTGAACGCCCCCATTAAGAAAACGTTTACGGCTACAAAAAATGTGAATCGGGCACGCATTCGACCCGTGCTAGCGTGGATCGCCCTCTGATCCAATCGCCGACGTGCGCGACATCGTCGCCGTCGGCACCGACGCCGGGCCGCCGTCGTTCGCAAGCGTCCCTTGGAGACCCGAGATGATCCGGACACGCCATCTGATGCTCGGCCCCGCCCTGCGCTGGCTGGGTCGCCTGAGCTACCCCCGCCTCTTCGCGGTGACCGCAGCCCTGTTCGTGCTGTCGTTGATCGTGCCCGATCCGATCCCGTTGATCGACGAACTGCTGCTCGGCCTCGGCACGCTCCTGCTCGCACGGTTGAAGCGCCCGAAGGAGAGCGACGCCGACCCGCGTCCGCCCCTCGACGGCGAGGCCGGGCGCCGGCGCTGATCCGATGCTGTTCGACACCCACTGCCACCTGGATGCCGAGGCATTCGATGCCGACCGCGGCGAAATCGTCGCCCGCGCCCGCCGGGCCGGCGTCGGTTGGCAGGTGCTGCCGGCCACCCACGCCGAGGGTTGGCCGGGTCTGCGCGCGGCAGCGGGCCTGGATGCGGGGCTGTTCCCGGCCTACGGCCTGCACCCCACATTCCTGCGCCATCACCTGCCCGACCATCTCGACGATCTCGCCCGGTGGATCGAGCGCGAGCGCCCGGTCGCGGTCGGCGAATGCGGCCTCGATTTCTATCTGGAGGATCTGGACCGCGACGCCCAGCAGCATTACTTCGACGGCCAGCTCGAGCTGGCCCGCGACCACGACCTGCCGGTGATCGTGCACGCGCGGCGTGCGGTGGACGCCGTGATCCAGAGCATCCGGCGCGTCGGCCGCCTGCGCGGCGTGGTGCACAGCTATGCCGGCAGCAAGGAGCAGGCCGCGCAGCTGTGGGATCTCGGCTTTCTGATCGGCATCGGCGGACCGGTGACCTATGAGCGTGCCCGCCGCATGCACCGCGTCGTGACCGAGGTCCCGCTCGAGCAGTTGTTGCTCGAAACCGATGCACCGGACCAACCCGACAGCACGCATCGCGGCCAGCGCAACGAGCCGGGGCGCATCGTGGGCGTACGGGATGCGGTCGCACGCCTGCGCGGCATGGCGCCCGACGCCGTCGCCGACGCCACCACCCGCAACGCGCACGCCTTGTTCGGAACGGCCTGACAGACGTCCTGATGCATGCGGCGACAGGATAGCCGTCGCGCCGTCGGCGCTCGATCACGCTCCCCCACGATCCGACACGGCCGACGAACGGACGGTGCCTGCGTCGTCCGACCGACTGCCCTCGACGCATCCGTCTCTCGCGTCAGGCGTGCCCGGCGCGCTTGAGCAGCATCTGCAGCGCCTTGCCGGCCGCGACGAACGCGAACGCGCCGGTGATGTGGGTGGCGGCGCCCAGCCCGGCGCCGCAATCGAGCTTCAACGCGGCATCGGCATCGAGCTTCGGCCGCACGCCGCAGACCGAGCCGTCGCCCTGCGGATAGCGCACATTCTCCAGCGAATACACCGCGGGCACGCCGAAGTAGCGCTGCGCGCCGCGTGGGAAATTGAAGTCCGCGCGCAGTTTCTTGCGCACCAGCGCCAGCATGGCGTCATGCTCGGTGCGCGAGAGATCGCGTACACGGACCAGGGTGGGATCGATGCGCCCCCCGGCCGAGCCGACCGTGAGCACCGGCTGCTTGTGCCGACGACACCAGGCGATGGCCTCGAGCTTGGCGCGGAAACTGTCGAACGCATCGAGCACGAGGTCGTACCCGGGACCGAGCAACGTGTCGAGGTTGCCGGGCGTCAGATAACTCGCGACCGCGGCGACCTCGATCGCCGGATTGATCGCCCGGCAGCGCTCGGCCATCGCTTCGGCCTTGCTCCTGCCGTATTGGCCCTGGATCGCCGGCAGCTGTCGATTGGTGTTGGAGACGCAAAGGTCGTCGGCATCGATCAGGGTCAACCGGCCCACACCGCTGCGAGCGAGGGCCTCCGCCGACCACGAGCCGACGCCGCCCAGTCCCACCACGGCGACATGCATGCGCGAAAACGCCTGCAGAGCGCCGCGGCCGTAGAGCCGGTCGATACCGGCGAATCGATCTGTCCAGATGGCATCCATGCGGCATTTTAAGGGCTGGCGGGATCCTCAAGGCAGGCGTTGCGCTGCGCGGACCCGTCGGCACATGCGCGACCGGGGCCGACGTACCGCCATGCGATCCACGGTGCTATGTTCGCGCCAGCGTCCAGACCGGAACACCCGATGTCCACACCGTCCTCCCTGCCGTCCAAGACGTCGCGCGCGCCCTCGGCCGCCCAGCGCTATCTGTTCGTGTTGATCGTCGGCCTGGTCATCGGCATCGTCGCCACGGTGATGCTGGTGCGCGCCCTACAGGCCCGCGCCGATCACTTCCCCTCCAGCGTCATGCACGTGCAGCAATGGCATCTCGAGCAGTTGCGCACGAAGCTGGACGGCAATCGCTGCGCGGCAACCGATGCGCTGCCGCATCTGCGTACGCTGCGGACGCTGGCCGACGACCTGGAACCGGCATTTCCGCGCCTGCGCGACGACAGGCGTTTCGCCCAGGCGGCCAGCCAGATGCGCCGTACGCTCGATGCGCAACTCGGCTCGCCACCGCTCAATTGCGCCGGACTGGGCACCGCCGTGACCGACATCGCCAACGGCTGTCGCGCCTGTCATCAGGATTTCCGGGGCTGAGCGACGTGCCGTGACGTGCCCACCACGCTCGTGAACGGTGTCCGTGCCCGTTCGGGCCGGCACGTCCGGGTTGTCGACCCGTTCACGGGTTTCGTCCTACGGTCTGATCGCAGCCGCGCCACCGGGCACGGCACCACCCCAAGCGTAGAGGGAGACACCACCATGAAGACCCCGTTGCTCGCAACCACGGCTGCGGCCGCGATGATCGCACTGGCAGGCTGCGCGACCTCCCCCGGCGGCTACAGCTCGGGTTATGGCTCCGGCTACGGCACCGGCGGTTACAACGCACCCAACTGCCGCGACTGCGGCGTGGTCACACGCATCGAACGTCGCCCCGACAGCAATCCGAACGTGGCCGGCCCGTTGATCGGCGGCATCGTCGGCGCGGCCGCCGGTCGCGAGATCGCCCGGCGCAACACCGACAGCGATGGCCGTCGCAACGTGGCCACGGGTGCGGGCGCGGTCGCCGGCGCCGTGGCCGGCAACGCCGTCCAGAACAGGACCGGCAGTGGCGGCATGTACGACGTGCACGTGCGTCTCAACGACGGCCGCACGGTGGTGATGGTGCAGCAGGATGTGGGCGGCTTGCGCGAAGGTTCGTCGGTGCAGGTCCGCGAGGGTCGCGCCTGGGCGCTCTGACCCGAGCGCCCGGCCGTCCGGCGGCACAGCGCACAGACGACGGACAGCGCACGCAAGACGAAGAAACCCGGCCGCGAGGCCGGGTTTCTTGTTGTCCGGAACAGTCGGTACGCGCTAGGCGGGCTGGACCGCGTCGGCCTGGAGGCCCTTCTGCCCCTCGACCACGGTGAAGCTCACCTTCTGCCCTTCCTGGAGACTCTTGAATCCCTGCATCTGAATGGCGCGGAAGTGAACGAAGACATCCTCGCCGCTCTCGCGACTGATGAATCCGAATCCCTTCGCATCGTTGAACCACTTCACGGTACCGATTTCACGATCAGACATCGCCTTGCTCCCTCGTACGGACTGGCCTGTAACTGCCTTGAGATAGGGTGATACACCGTCGCCGGCGGCTGGTCGCAAGGGAGGAAGCGCAGGTCCTTCGGCACCGGCCCGACCTGCGGATTCGCCCGAGGGTCCAGCCGATCTCCGGCCACGGTTCACGGTGACCTTGACAAACACAGCGAACGGAACTTAACGCGGGTTCAGGAAGAATGCAATCTAGTTTCCGCCCTTGCTGATCTCAGCCCCGCCCGACCTCACTGGAGCCGCCATGCAGGCCGAAACCCTGTTCTACGTGATCGCCGCACTGCTGGTGGTGGTCGGCCTGCTGGGCACGATCCTGCCCGCGATCCCCGGCATTCCCCTCATCTTCGGCGGCATGTTGCTGGCGGCCTGGGCCGACGGCTTCACCCACGTCGGCGGCCTGACGCTTGGTCTGCTGGCGCTGCTCACAGCGCTGTCGTTCGTGGTCGATTTCTGGGCCACGGCGATGGGCGCGCGCCGGGTCGGGGCCAGCCGGACGGCGTTGGTCGGCGCGGTGATCGGCACGTTCGTCGGCATCTTCTTCGGCATTCCCGGCATCTTCGTCGGCCCGTTCGTGGGTGCGGTGGCTGGCGAACTCTGGCATCGGCGCCGCCTGGGCACCGACGATCTCGGTGCCGCCGCCCGGGTCGGCGTCGGCACCTGGCTCGGCGTGGTGGTGGCGATCGCGTTGAAGCTGATGCTGGCCTTCGCCATGATCGGTACGTTCGCGCTGTCCTGGTGGACCACGCGCTGAGTTTTCACTTCGCGCGCACGTTCCTGTCCAGCACCCTTCCCTCCATTCCCCGACCCGACCTCCCGATGCGACATCCCCATCTTCCGCTCGCCTGCGCCCTCGCCGCCTCGCTCGTCAGTTCCGCGGTGCTGGCACAGGAGGTCTCCTCGCCTTCCACCGTCGCCGCCTGTGCCAGCCTGGAGAGCGATGCCCTTCGCCTGCAGTGCTACGACCAGGCGGCGGGCCGCAGCATCGGCAGTCCGCAGGACGCCGATGCCGCCGCCGCACAGGCGCGCGCCGCCGAGCGCGACCGTCCGCGCGACGCCCAGGAACTCGACGGCATGTCGCCGCGAGGCGACGTCTTCCAGGCGCAGGACGACCGCCAACATGGGGACGCCCTGGCCAACGTCGGCCGGGGCTCGTTGCTCGACACCCGCTGGGAACTGGCCCGCGACTCCAAGCTCGGCCTGTTCAACTTCCGCGTGTACAAGCCGCTTTACCTGCTGCCGGCGTTCTGGACCAGCAAGACCAATCCCACACCGTCGTCGCCCAACCCCAACAACGTGGTGACCACACCGCAGAATCTCGACAGCCTGGAAGCCAAGTTCCAGCTGAGCTTCAAGACCAAGGCGGTCGAGAACCTGTTCGGCGACAACGGCGACATCTGGATGGGCTACACCCAGAGCTCGCGCTGGCAGGTCTACAACGGCGAGGACTCGCGTCCGTTCCGCGAGACCAACTACGAGCCCGAGATCCTGCTGGTGTTCCGCAACGGTTACAGCCTGCCCTTCGGCTGGCGCGGGCGGATGAGTGCGATCGGCATCAATCACCAGTCCAACGGTCGCGGCGACCCGCTGTCGCGCAGCTGGAACCGAGTGATGTTCAATTTCGGCTTCGACCGCGAGAACTGGGCACTGGTCGCCCGCCCGTGGATCCACATCGACGACGGCAGCGACAGCGACAACCCCGACATCGCCGATTACATGGGCCGCGGCGACCTCTCGCTCATGCATGTGCGCGGCGACCACCGGCTCACGTTCACCGGGCGCCATTCGCTGCGCGGTGGCGACCGCTCGCACGGCGCGCTGCAGTTCGACTGGGGGTTTCCGATCCACCCCAGCCTGCGCAACTTCCGCGGCCATCTGCAGATGTTCCACGGCTACGGCGAGAGCATGATCGACTACAACCACAAGGCGACCTACATCGGTCTCGGCATCTCGCTGCAGGACTGGTTCTAGCCCGAAGCCGCCGCCATACCGGCAGCCAGGTTGCGGCGGCTCATCCTGGCGGCGTCTCCGCCAGGGCGGCCGCCGACCGCGCCGGGCGCCACCCCTGGCCACGTGTCCGCGCCGCGTCGAGCGCCTCGAGAAACGCCGCGTCCGGCTGCAACGCGCCGAACCAGCCGTACCGGGTGCCCGTCAGCACACGCAGGCTCTGGTTGCGCAGGCCGGGAATGCGGGTGAGCGGATGGAAGCCCCAGTCGCGTACGTGCGCGACGAGGTCCCGTTCCGACTGGAACAACGGCGTCAGCCAGCGGCTCCACGCCTGATAGGCACGCACATGCGCGCGACGTCGCTGGACGTACCGCGGCAACGCCTGCGCCGGCGGCGCCTCACGCAGCGCGTCGCGCAACGCGCGCGCATCCAGCAGCGCCATGTTGACGCCCTGTCCCAACTGCGGACTCATGGCATGCGCGGCATCTCCGAGCAGGACCGCGCGCCCGGCATGCCAACGGCTGTGGACGGCATCGCGATAACGGGCTGCGGCGAGCCCTTCCGGCACGCAGGTCGCGCCCAGCGCCTGCGCGGCCTCCGGCCAGACGGCATCGAGCCCGGCGCGCCAGGCCGGCTCGCCGCACCAGGCTGACGGCTCGAGTTCGGCCGTCGGCACGCTCCAGAAAAAGCTGGCACGCGGGGTCGGATCGTCCGGATGCGTGCCCACCGGAAGCATCCCGGCCATCGCACGTGCCTGCCGGTAACGCTGGCGCAACTCGGCCGGCCACGCCCAGGCACCGGCCTCGACCAGACACCATTGCGCGCCCCATGGATACGGACGGTCCAGGTGCGCGGGCGCCACCTGTCCGCGCAGTTGCGACGCCGCGCCATCGGCGACGACGACCAGATCGAACGGTCCGTACCGTCGCCCACGCGCATCCGTCAACGTGCCCCGATCCGTGTCGACGGCGGCCACGCTGCAACCGGCCTGGACGGCCGGCGTCCATGCGCGATCGAGCAGGCTGAACAGTGTGCCGCGCTGCAGCCCGAGCCCGAACAGGCGCGGGTCGAGCTCGCGATACCGCATGTCCATGACCGGGCGGCCGCCGATGGTTTCTCCGTACAGACGCTCCACCGGCGCGCCGTAGGCGAGCGCCCGCTCGAGCAGGCCCAGCGACCACAGCGCTTCCAGCCCGGTGGGTTGCAGCAGGAATCCCGCACCGATCGGACGCGGCGACGGGGCGCGCTCGAAGACCTGCACGTTGTGTCCGTCGCGCGACAGAAACACCGCGGCGGCCTGCCCACCCGTGCCATAGCCGACGATGGCGATATCCAGACGCCCCGCAGTGGACATCGAACCCCCGATCGCTCTGGAAAGTGTCCACTTTGCCAAAAGCCGGCGTGGCGGTGATGGCCGGCATGCGCATCGAGAGGGGTTTCGTCGCCGCAGCCGCTGACCGGAACGAAAACCGGAACAAAATGAAAATCGCGATCCCGCCTCGCTTCGTACCGTGACCAGACGGGAGCTTCGCGCATGGAGCGCACGGGCCGCCGCGCGCTCGCCCGGCGGAGAACACCCAAGAAAAAGCCCCGCAGACGCGGGGCTTTCCGATTACACAGGGTGGTGGCGATCAGACGACCGGGGCCACACCCGACGCCTGCGCGCCCTTGGGGCCCTGGGTCACCTCGTAGCTCACACGCTGGCCTTCCTGCAGGCTGCGAAAGCCCTTCGAATCGATGGCCGAATAGTGGACGAATACGTCCGAACCGCCGTCCTCGGGTGCGATGAACCCGAACCCCTTGGCGTCGTTGAACCACTTCACTGTGCCGTATTGCATAACCTTCCACCTTGTCTGGATGCGATAGCGTGTGCCGGATACCCGACGCACGGCGCCGAGTATCGAAGCAAAACTGGACACTTGCAATCGTCAGGGTGTCAGGAATCGCCGCAGAATGGCCGGAATTGACGCCGAAACCGCCGCGACGTTGTCCAGTACCTCCTGAAGCGTGATCTCGCTCTCATCTCCGCATCCCGCCGCCCAGTTGGCGACGATGGCCAGGCTGGCGTACTCCAGCCCGAGTTCCCGCGCCAGGCCGGCTTCCGGCATGCCGGTCATGCCGACCAGATCGCAACCGTCGCGCCGCAACCGCGCGATCTCGGCGCGGGTTTCCAGCCGCGGTCCCTGCGTGGCGCCGTAGCACCCCTCCGCGACCACGGGCACATCGGCGGCACGCGCCGCCGCCAACAACGCAGTGCGCAGGGATGGCGTGTAGGGATCGCTGAAGTCCACGTGCAGGACCTCGGTGCCCTCTTCCTCGCAGAACGTCGAGATCCGGCCCCAGGTGTAATCGATCAACTGGTCCGGACACGCCAGCACCCGCGGACCGAAGCGCTCGGTGATGCCGCCCACGGTGTTGAGCGCGATCACCCGCCGTGCGCCGAGCGCCTGCAACGCCGAGAGGTTGGCGCGGTAATTGACCTTGTGCGGCGGCACCGAATGCCCTTCGCCATGCCGCGCCAGAAACGCGACACGGCGCCCGGCCAGCATGCCCACGCGGATCGGGCCCGACAACGCGCCGTAGCGCGTCGGCGGCTGGTGCGTTTCCACGTTCTCCAGCTCGGCGATCCGGTACAGGCCGGTGCCGCCGATGACGGCGAGATCGATCGGGTCGGCCGCCACGATCGCAGGCGCAGTGCTCATCGGGTCATGCTCCGAGCGCATAGATCGCGGGCAGGTTGCGCCCCTGTTCGTGGTAGTCCATGCCGTAGCCGAACACGTACCGATCCGGCACGTCGACGCCGACGTAGTCGGCCGCGATGCCGTCGACGCAGCGGTCGTGACGCTTGACCGCCAGCACCGCGATACGCACGTCGGCCGCACTCTGGTCGTCACACCAGCGCTTCACCGCCAACAGCGTGTGGCCCTCGTCGAGAATGTCGTCCACCAGCAGCACACGACGACCGCGCATCGGCGTCGCGGGACGGTGCAGCCACGCCAGGCCCGAGCCACTGGTCTGGCCGCGGTAGCGCGTGGCGTGCAGATAATCGAATTCGAGATCCAGCCCACGCTCGCCGAGCGCGAAGGCCAGCGACGCCGCGAACGGCAGACCGCCGTGCATGATCGTCACGAACAACGGGGGCGGACCCTCCGGGTCGAAATCGGCCACGATCGCATCGGCCATGCGGGCGATCGCGGTATCGAGCACGTCGCGATCGTGGATCAGCTCTGCGCTGCGCAGCGCGTCGGCGAGTGTTGGGGTCATGCGATGAAACCTCCGGGCATGTCGCCGCGTGCGGTGTGATACCGGGTGTCGGCGAGCAGGCCGTCCCAGCCGAGCGCGCCGCGGCCGATCAGCCCGGTCAACGCCATGGTGTTGAGCGTGCGGCCCTTTACCGCGTCGAGCGACTCCTGCACGAGCTCCGGATGGCAGACCAGCACCACATCGCAGCCCGCATCCAGATGCGCGTCGACCCGCGCCTTCACACCACCCGCCGAATGCGCGGCCGCCATGCCGATATCGTCGGAGAACACCACGCCACGGAAACCCATGCCGCCGCTGGCGACATCGCCGCGCAGGATCTCGCCGATCCAGCGGGACGAATAGCCGGCCGGCTCCGGCGCGACCTGCGGATAGGTGATGTGGGCCAGCATCACCGCATCGGCACCTGCTTCGATGCCGGCGGCGAACGGGACCAGATCCTCGGCGCGGATCGTCTCCAGCGAGCGGTCGTCGACCGCCGTATCGAAATGAGTGTCCTCGCGCACCGAGCCATGGCCCGGGAAGTGCTTGAGCGTGGCCCCCATGCCGGCGCTGTGCATGCCCTCGACATAGGCGCGGGTGAATGCCGCGACGATGTCGGGATCGGCGTCGAACGCGCGGTCGCCGATGGCGAGATTGCCGCGATGCAGGTCGACCACCGGCGCGAAGCTGAGATCCACGCCGCTGGCGAGCACCTCGCTCGCCATCAGCCAGGCGTGCTCGCGCGCGGCATTCAACGCGGCATCGGGCTCTTCACGATAGCGGCGTCCGAACACCTCCAGCGGCGGCAGTTCGCTGTAGCCTTCGCGGAAGCGCTGCACGCGCCCGCCCTCCTGGTCGACACAGATCAGCTGCGGCCGCGGGGCGGCCTCACGGATCGCCGTGGACAGTTCGAGCACCTGATCGCGCGAGGCGAAATTGCGCTTGAACAGGATCACGCCGGCGCAGGCGTCGTGCTGCAGCCAGTCGCGTTCCTGGGCATTGAGTTCGGTGCCGGCGACGCCGATCACGAGCATGCGGATCACTCCTTCATCGCGGTGGCGCGGATGCGCCGACCGGGCATTGTCGCAGATGGCCGGGACGCGAATGTTGCGTCGGCACCACGCCGATGAACACGGCCATATCCGGCCTCCGCATCGGTCGATGTGCGAGCTCCGGCCCCATCGCCCGCCCGCGGTGTCGATCCCGGCCAGACGATCCTGCTACCTCGGTCGGCGTCCGCGACCCGAGCGGTCAGCCCGCGGCGGGGACATCCCGCTCGGCCACGGTCCACGCCGCATAGGGATGTGCGGCCAGGGCGAGGTTGTAGTAGCGGGTCAGATGGGTGACCTCCGCGCCGAGCCAGTCCGGGCGCTCGAACGCCTGACCGACCGTCTCCAGTTCGACCTCGGCCACGACCAGGCCGGCGTTGTCGTCGGCGAATTCGTCGATCTCCCACAGGTGCGCGCCATGCCGAACCAGGTGGCGCAGCTTCTCGATGCGCCCCCCGACGCACAACGCCAGCAGCGCACGCGCCTCGTCCACTGGAATCGCGTACTCGAACTCCTGCCGCGACGGGCCGGCCTCGCGCGACTTGATGTTGAGCGCGGCGACGTCGCCTTCCAGCCGCACCCGCACCGACGTCAGCTGCGCACCGGAAGCGACCTCCGCATGACCATTGAGGTAGCCCTGTGCCATCAGTACCGTGCGTTCGATCTGCGCACGCCACGCATCGGACCGCAGCAGGAATTTGCGTTCGATCTCCACGCCCATGGCGGCGGCCTCGTATCGGTGGATGGACGTCGAGATCAGGGTTCGAACAGCGCGATCGATTCCACGTGGGCGGTGTGCGGAAACATGTCCATCACCCCGGCCGCGCGCAGTTTCCAGCCCAGTTCGTTGACCAGATAGCCCGCGTCCCGGGCGAGCGAGCCCGGATGGCAGCTGACGTAGACGATGCGCTTGAGCCCCTTGAGCGGCAGTTGCTTGAGCACCGCATCGGCGCCGGAGCGCGGCGGGTCGAGCAACAGGCGGTCGAAGCCCTGCCGCGCCCACGGCTGGCCGGCCAGCGGCTGCGCCAGGTCGGCGGCGTGGAACTCGGCGTTGGTCAGTCCGTTGTGCACCGCGTTCTCGCGTGCCCGCGCGACCAGCCCGGCATCGCCTTCCACGCCGACCACGTGCGCGCTGCCGCGCGCCAGCGGCAGGGTGAAGTTGCCCAGCCCGCAGAACAGGTCGAGCACGCGCTCGCCGGCCTGCGCGTCGAGCAGTTCCAGCGCGCGCGCGATCATCTTCTCGTTGAGACCCTGGTTGACCTGGATGAAGTCCAGCGGCCGGAACGTCAGCTCCACGTCCCAAGGCGCCAGGCGGAACGCCAAGGACGGCGCCTGCGGCCACAACGCATGCACCGTATCCAGGCCGCCGGGCTGCAGGAAGATCGCGAACCCGTGCGTCTGCGCGAAGGCGACCAGGCGCTCGCGGTCGGTCTCCGACAGCGGCGCCAGGTGACGGAACACCAACGCGATGGTGTCGTCGCCGGCGATGAATTCGATCTGCGGGATCTCGCGGCGCGCGTCCATGCCGTCGACCAGCTGCGACAGCGCCTCGACCCGCTCGCCGATCTCGGGGATCACGGTGTGGCAGATCTGCAGGTCGGCGACGAAACGCGGATCGCGCTCGCGGAAGCCCACCAGCGTCTTGTCCTTCTTCTCGACCCGCCGCACCGAGAACCGGCCCTTGCGGCGGTAGCCCCATTGGCGATCGGTCAGCGCCGGCAGCACCGACTCCGGCGTGACATGGCCGATACGCTCGAAGTTCTCCAGCAGCACGCGCTGCTTGGCGAGGATCTGCTTCGATTCCTCGAGGTGCTGCAGCGCGCAGCCACCGCAGGTGCCGAAATGGGGGCAGCGTGGCTCGACGCGATCCGGCGAGGCACGTTCGACGTCCAGCGTCACCGCCTCGTCGAAACTGCGCGAGCGCCCGGTCTGCTTGACCAGCACCCGCTCGCCGGGCAGCGCACCGGCCACGAACACTGTTTTACCGCTTTCGCGGGCGGTCTTGCCGCCTTCGCGGCGGGCCACGCCTCGGCCGTCGTGGCTGAGGTCGAGGATGTCGAGCAGAAACGGAGTTTGGTCGATGCGGGCCACGTGGCGTCAGGCTGCGGGCGGAAAGCCGGCTATTGTCTCAGACTTCCGCCGCGCAAGCCCCCCGGCGCCGGCTTACTTCTGCTGCCAGTTGCCGGCCCGGTCCTGGTACCACCAGCCGCTGCGCGCGCGCTGCTGCCATTGCTGCGCGAACACGTCGCGGATCTGGCCTTCCCACTCCGGACGCCCGTTGGCGACCGCGATCTCGCGGTAGACCGCACGCGCATCGCGGTTCTGGTCGGCCACCGCCTGGTTGACCTGGGCGCGTTGCGGCATCGGAATGCTGCCCGCGTCGCGCACGCTGACCTCGCCCGCGTTGGTGAATCCCAACGCGCCGGACTCGAAGTGCGGGGCCAGGGTGCCGCGGAAGCGCTCGATCATCCGCGAACGGATGGCCTCGATGGCCGGGGTGCGGATGGTGATGTCCGGGCTCTGCGCGTGCGCGCTGCCGATGCCGAGCAGCATCAGCGGATGGAAGCCGCCCTGCCGCGCCATGCCGCCGTCGGCCGGCGGCAGCAACCCCGCGTCGTCGGGCCCGATCACGTCGTCGACGAACTCGCGCGCGGCCTCGCGGGCCTCCGCGGCCGGGAAGTACACGTTGATGGTGACGCAGGCGGTCAGGACGAGCGCGGCGGCGATCGAGGCGAACCAGCGGGTCATGGACAGTCTCCTGGGATACGTGAAGCGGGTAATGGCGCTCATTCGACGACCGGCGACACATCGCCCTCCACCGCCGCCCCGATCCGCTCGACCAGGGTCGGCCAGTCGACACTGCGATTGTGGCCGACGACGTCCAGCCGCGGCAGACCCGAACCTTCGACGATAGTAAAGGCGTTACCCGCTGAACGCAGTCCCCCCATCTCGCACACCGCATTGCGCAGGCGACAGCTGATGCCGATGCGGCGATAGCCGAAATCGTCGAAGAAACCGATCAGTTGCGCCTGCAACGTGCCCGCGAACGACGCGTCGCCGACGCTCGAGATGTCCTGCACCGCGCGCTGACTGATCCGCTGGCGGGTGCCGCGTCGGCGCTCGGTATGCAGCTCGGCGTCGAAAGCCGCCAGTTGCCAGTCGACCAGGCGCAGATCGCGGAAGCCGCCGTACAGGCGCCCGCTGATCTGCCCCAGGTCGAAGACCTCGGTGAGCGTGGTCAGGTCGAGGCCTTCCAGCGCGATGTCGGCCGACAGCGACGGCGCCACGCCGAACGGGCGCTCCAGGGCCAGGGAGGCCACGCGGATCTCGCCATCGAAGGCGTGCATCTGCAGGCCGCCGTCGAAATCGAGCCGCTGATCGGCGTAGCGCATCCGCGGAATCTCCCCGCTCAGGCTGCCACCGAACGCGGGCCAGTCGAACGCGCTGGCGAGTTCGCCCAGCCGCAGCCCATCCACCGCCAGCGCGGATTCGATCCGCATGCCCTGCCCGGCCTGCGGCAAATGCAACGAGAAACCGCTGAAACGCAGCTGGCCGCCGAGCAGATCGACCGCCACGTCCTCGCGCAGGTCGAGCCGGCCCGTGGTACTGCGGAACGGCAACCGCGCCGGGCCGAACCCGATCGTCTGCAGGCCGCCGCCACGCCAGCGCAGCTCGCTGTCCACCGAGGCGCCCTCGGAAATCCTCAGGTCGCCGTCGAGTCCCTCGAACCGGAAGCGCTTCCGGCCGTCGGTGATCTCGACATCGCGCAACCCGAGATCCATGCCGCTGGGCGCGCCGCCCGCCATGCGCAGGTGCGCATCGAGCGTGCCGGTCAGGGTCATGCCCGACAGCCCCGCCACGCCCAGCCAGCCCGACAGGTAACGCGCCGGCAACGACGCCGTGTCCTCACTGTGCAGACGCAGGTCGAGCGCGCGCACCGCGGCGCCGGCATCGAGCGCGAGCGCGCCGTCGGCACGCAATGTGTCGCCGTCGTTCCAATGCAGACGGTCGAAACGCCAGCCGACAGCCGGGGCGTCGCGCACGGCGTCGAGCGAGACGGCGATCGGCGTCTCGGGCAGATCCAGATACGCGGTGTCGAACAGGAGACGTGCGCCGTGCAGCGTCGCCTGCAGCCCCACCTGCTGCGCTTCGCCGGGCAGGCGGTAATCGAGGTCGACATCGAGACCGATTCCCTCGCCGGCGAGGCTGCCGTCGCTGGAGTCGAACGCGAGTCCGCGTCCGCGCAAGTCGGCGCGGACGCGCAGCGCATCCGGGTCCCGGGTGTCGATCCGCACCTCGCCGTCCAACCCACCCTGCTGCATCTGCAGCGCCGGCATGGCCTGCCGGACCAGCGCATCCGCCCAGAGCAGCGGGACGCGTTCGAGCAGAACCCGGGTCAGCTCCGGATCGGCGGCATCGCGCAGCAGCGCCAGCCGTGCATCTCCGCCCTGCAGATCGACTCGGGTCAGGGCTTCGGTGAGATCCAGGGTCAACGCCATCGGCGCCTGCCGCCCGGAGCGGACCTCGCCATCGCATCGCCACGCCCCGATCTCGGGACGCCGCAAGGGGCATGTCCAGAGCAGATCCCGGAACCGATAGCCGAGCGCCGGCGCCTCCGCCTGTGCGCTGTGCAGTCTCAGCGCACCCGTCTCGGCCCCCTGCGGCCACTCCAGCCGCACCTGGACATCGTGCAGGACTGCGACGGCGGTCTCGATCCGTTCGATCCGCATGTCACCGACCCGGGCCGCCGCACCCGGGAAGGGGGTCGACGCCAGCGCCGTGAGGAGTACGATGGCCGGGAACCGGATCATCCAGGAAGGATACCCATGGACCGTAACGGAACCGTCGTCCCCCGGTTGCTGCTGGTCGAGGACGAACCCACCAGCCGCCTGTTCCTCCAGGCCGCGGCCGCGGCGCTGCCGGCCGAGGTCGATATCGCCGAGCGCCTGTCCGATGCCTATGCCCTCGCGACCCGACACGACTACGCCCTGTGGCTGGTCGACGCCAATCTCCCCGACGGCGATGGCGGCACCCTGCTGCGCCAGTTGCGCGACCAGGGGCTGAGCACGCCCGCGATCGCGCACACCGCCGCCTGCGACGCGGCCGAGCGCAAGCGACTGCTCGGCCACGGCTTCGTCGACGTGGCGGTCAAGCCGCTGAGCGCTGCGGACTGGCAGGCCGCGATCCGTGCGGCGCTCGTGCGCGGCAACCCGACCGGAACGGCGGCGCCGGTCGCATCTGCGGATCGTGAGCGCGCCCCGGCCCCCTCCACCCCCGACACTCCGGTCTGGGACGACCTCGCCGCGACCCGCGCACTCGGAGGCAACCCCACCCACGTCGGCGCGTTGCGCGACCTGTTTCTGGCCGAGTTGCCGACCGCGCGCGAGCAGGTGATGGCGGCCGCCCGCGACGGCAATCTCGACGCCTTGCGCGCAGCCCTGCACAAACTGCGCGCGAGCGCCGGCTTCGTCGGCGCGGCGCGGCTCGATCTCGCCGTGCGGGCCCTGCAGGGCGAGCCCGACGACTCCCTGGCCCTGCGCCACTTCGTCGAAGCCACGGACCAGACCTTCGCGGCCGCACCGTCGCGCTGACCGCGACCGGCAGCCGATCACCCCGGCATCCTCACCCCGGCATCCGGGCGCTCCACGCGACACGCCGGCGCCATCGCGTCGCTCTCGTCGCGCCGAAGCCTGCGCCGCGAGGGGCCGTCTCCGGCGGACACCGCGACCGCCTAGCCATCCGTCTCCTCGCGCGGCGCCCCGGCCACGCCGATCCGCCCGAGCGCGCTCATCATTTCCCACGACTTCAGACCACGCGGGCCCAGGTGATGGGCCAGCACCGTGCGCAGCACCCGGCGCAGACCCGGCATGTCCTCCGCGACCGGCATGCGGTCGGCCGCCAGCGCCAGCAGCGCCCGGCCGGTCGCCGCCTGCGCACGTTCGCCGCTCCGCTCGCTCAGCACCCGGCGCGGCCCGTGTTCCGGATCGAGGGTGTAGCGCATCGCCGGATCGATCGCCGCCCCGTCGCCATCGGTATCGAAGCCCAGCCCGAATCCCAGCGCGTCCAGCAGGTCGCGTTCGAAGCGCCGCAACGTCCAGGCCAGACCGTCGCCCGCCAGACGGCCACGAACGGCGCCGTACAGGTCGAACAACTCGGGGTGCGGGTCCTGTCGCGGCACCAGCCGCAGCACCAGTTCGTTGACGTAGAAACCGGCCAGCATCGCGTCGCCGGTCAGCAGCGGCGCCACGTCTACCGCCTCGGCCGTCGACAGCGTCGCCAATTCCCCCCGCTGCACCGCGCTGAAGCGGATGTGCTGCAACGGCAGCAGCGCCGCGCGCAGCACCTGGCGCCGCGGCCCCTGCGCGCCGCGCACGACCAGTCCCATCCGCCCGTGGGATTCGCTCAACACGTCCACCAGCAGGCTGGTCTCGCGCCAGCGGCGCGCGTGCAGGACGTAGGCGGGTTCGGCTTCGAGGCGCATGGGCGATCCGGAAAAGTCCTGCCGACCGCACCACTCCGGGCGCTGAGCAAGCCGGCCCGGCCTGGACGTTACGGCGAACGCGATTCGTCGTAGCCGAACGCGCGCAGCGCTGCTTCGTCGTCCGACCAGCCCTCACGCACCCGCACCCAGGTCTCCAGGAACACCTTGCGGTCGAACAGGCGCTCCATCTGCAGGCGGGCCTTGGCGCCGATCTCCTTCAGCCGTGCCCCGCCCTTGCCGATCACGATGGCCTTCTGGCCGTCGCGCTCGACCCAGATGACCGCCGCGATCCGCGACATGCCGCCATCGTCGACGAAGCCCTCGATCTCGACCGTGGTCGCGTACGGCAACTCCGCGCCGAGCTGACGCATCAACTGTTCGCGCAGCAATTCGGCGGCGAGAAAGCGTTCGCTGCGATCGGTGATGGTGTCCTCGTCGTAGAGCGCCGGCTGCGTCGGCAGCAGGGGCAGCACCGCCGCGACCAGACCGTCCAGCCCCTTGCGCTTGAGCGCGGAAACCGGATGCACGCTGGCGAACGTGCGTCCCTCGGCCACCTTGGCGAGGTACGGCAGCAGCGCCGCCTTGTCCTTGATGCGATCGACCTGATTGACCACCAGCACCACCGGCACACCGCTGGCATGCAGCAGCTCGTAGGCCGCGCCATCCTCGTCGTCCCAGCGCCCGGCTTCCACCACCAGCAACGCGGCATCCACGCCTTCCACCGCACCGCGCGCGGACCGGTTCATCCAGCGATGCATCGCGCTCGCGGTGGCCTTGCCCTGCTCCCGGTGCAACCCGGGCGTATCGACCAGCACGATCTGCCCTTCCGGCCAGCTCGCCACGCCCAGCAGGCGATGCCGGGTGGTCTGCGGGCGGTTGGACACGATGCTGACCTTGGCACCCACGAGTGCGTTGATCAGGGTCGATTTGCCCACGTTGGGGCGGCCGATCACGGCGACATGGCCGGCGCGGAAGGAGGCGTTTTCAGTCATGCCGGCATTGTAAGCCGCACCGCCACGTCGCCGGGCGCCGTTTTCCCGCCGTGGCTGAACGCGAAGGTTGCGGATCGACCGCGGGAACAGGGTCACGAACGGGTAGACCGCCATCCGGCTCGGCCCGCCCCCACGCGCAGCGAACCGCCTGCGGCCTCAGCGGGCTGCAGGTTCCAGTTGCTCGAGCACCGCTGCCGCCGCGGCCTGCTCGGCGGCACGGCGGGAGCCGCCCTCGCCTTCGCAGACCAGTGCCGGCTCGGCGATCCGGCATTCGACCCGGAACACTCGGGCGTGTTCGTCGCCGGTCTCGGCCAGCAGGCTGTACTGCGGCAGGGCGCGCTGCCGGCCCTGCAGCCATTCCTGCAGGCGGGTCTTGGCATCCTTGCCGACCTTGTCGACGCGGAAGCCCTCGAACTCGGGTTCGAGCCAGGCCAACACCGCAGCCCGGCAGGCATCGAAGCCGGCATCGAGGTAGATCGCGGCGATCACCGCTTCCACCGCATCCGACAGGATCGAATCGCGACGGTGCCCGCCGGATTTCATTTCTCCCGGGCCGAGCATCAGCTTCGGCCCCACATCCAGCCGGCGTGCGATCCGCGCCAGCGTCGATTCGCGCACGAGTTCGGCGCGCGCACGGGTCAGCGCGCCTTCGTCGGCCCGCGGAAAGCGTTGATAGAGCGCTTCGGCGGCGATCAGGTCGAGCAGCGCATCGCCCAGGAACTCCAGCCGCTCGTTGTGCGGCGCCCCGGCACTGCGGTGGGTCAAGGCCTGCGCCAGCAGGCCCGGGTCGGCGAAGCGATGCCCGAACGGTCCGGCGGACGCCATCAGCGCGGCCGCCCGCAGGCGCAACCACCGCCCATCAGTTCGCGGCCCTGCCCCGGGTCAGACGCTGCGTGGTGTCGAACCGGCCGACCACGTCGATGTTCCCGACCAGCGGCCGCCGCACCTCGTAGCTCACGTCCATCTCGTAGCCGTCGTCGACACGGCGGAGCTTCACATGCTCCTTCTTCACGTTCTCCGAGTAGCTGATGTACAGCCGGCGGAAGAACAGATCCTGGATGCGCGCCGGTGTCTGGTCGGCGATGCCCGGTTCCTGCGACAACCCCTTCAGCGCCGAGCGCACGCTGTAGTACTCGGAGTACATCGGAAACAGCCGCATCGCGCAGTAGGCGAAGAACCCCACCACCGCCAGCACGATGACGAACCCCAGCAGGGTCATCCCCTCTTGCTTGTGCCTCATTGCCCTTCTCCCCGAAAGGTGCATGGTCCGGCCGCGATCTTAGAGCCTGCCGCGGCCGCGCAGGTAGTCCGGGACCGCGCGCCGCTCCACAGCGCGGCCTGCGTCACATCGTCAGCGGATGCTGCGGCCGATCCGGTCGAAGCCGACACCGCCGGCGGCGCCGTCCCAGTTCATCCAGATCAGGAAGGCCTTGCCGCGCAGCTGCGTCTCCGGCAGTTCGCCCCAGAACCGCGAATCGTCGCTGCGGTCGCGGTTGTCGCCCATGACGAAGTAGTGACCCGGACGCACCACCCACTCGCCCTCGCCCGGATCGCGGAACGGAAGACCGGTGATCTCCAGCACTTCGTGACCTCGGCCGGGCATCTCCTCGCGCAGCAGGCTCGCACCGGTCATCTCCGCACCGCGACCGCGGCCCTCGTAGGGGCCGATGTCCTGGTAGCCGAGCGGCTCGCCGTTCACGAAGACCTGGTTGTCGCGGTAGGCGATGGTGTCGCCCGGCAGGCCGATCACACGCTTGATCCAGTCCTGGTCGGGATGGTGCGGGGGCCGGAACACGACCACGTCGCCGCGCTCGGGCTCGCCGATGGCGATGACCTTGTGGTTGTTGATCGGTAGACGCAACCCGCAGGAGAACTTGTTGACCAGGATGAAGTCGCCGATCAGCAGGGTCGGCATCATCGAGCTGGACGGAATGCGGAAAGGCTCGGCGATGAAGCTGCGCAGGATCAGCACTGCGGCCAGCACCGGGAAGAACGTCCGCGCGTAATCGACGGCGACCGGTTCCTTCTCCTCCAGCAGCCCACCGCGCTCGGCGCGCTGCCGGGCCAGGAACAGCCGGTCGAGCAGCCAGATGAACCCGCTGAGCAGGGTCAGCGCCACCAGAATGATTTCAAACCACTTCATCGAAGCTCCTCACGCCGCGATGGGCCGCCCGTGCCGGCGAGCGGACACACGCGCGATCGTCGTCGCCGCATGTCGCCTGCCGCACCGGTCGTGCGCCCCGGCTCCAGTTAGTCCCGGCTCGTACTCAACACGGCGAGGAAGGCCTCCTGCGGAATCTCCACACGTCCGACCTGCTTCATCCGCTTCTTGCCTTCCTTCTGCTTCTCCAGCAGCTTCTTCTTGCGCGAAATGTCGCCACCATAGCACTTGGCCAACACGTTCTTGCGCAGCGCCTTGACCGTGGTGCGGGCGATGATCTGCGAGCCGATCGCGGCCTGGATGGCCACGTCGAACTGCTGCCGGGGGATCAACTCCTTCATCTTCTCGGTCAGCTCGCGGCCGCGCCGGTCGGCGTGGCTGCGGTGCACGATCAGCGACAGCGCATCGACCTTGTCGCCGTTGATCAGCACGTCAACGCGCACGAACGGGCCGGCGTCGAAGCGGAGGAAGTGGTAGTCCAGCGAGGCGTAGCCGCGGCTGACCGACTTCAGCTTGTCGAAGAAGTCCAGCACCACTTCGGCCATCGGCAACTCGTAGCTCACCTGCACCTGGCCACCGAGATACTGGATGCCGATCTGCGAGCCGCGCTTCTCCTCGCACAAGGTGATCACCGCGCCGACGTAGTCGGGCGGAGTCAGGATGTTGGCGCGGATGATCGGCTCGCGGATCTCGTCGATCTGGTTGACCGGCGGCAGTTGGGCCGGGTTGTCCAGCGGCACGGTGGCGCCGTCGGTGCGCAGGATCTCGTAGATCACCGTCGGCGCGGTGGAGATCAGGTTGAGGTTGTACTCGCGCTCCAGCCGCTCCTGCACGATTTCCATGTGCAGCATGCCCAGGAAGCCGCAGCGGAAACCGAAACCCATCGCTTCCGAGCTCTCGGGCTCGAAGCGCAGCGCGGCGTCGTTGAGCCGCAGCTTGTCGAGCGCCTCGCGCAGGTCCGGATAGTCCTCGGCGTCCACCGGGAACAGACCCGCGAACACGCGCGGCTGCATCTCCTGGAAGCCCGGCAGCGGCTTGGCGGCGGGATCGCCGGCCAGGGTCAACGTGTCGCCGACCGGCGCGCCGTGGACGTCCTTGATGCTGGCGGTGATCCAGCCCACCTCGCCGGCCTTGAGCGCCGGCAGCTCCTTGCGCTTGGGGGTGAACACGCCGACCTTGTCCACATCGTGGGCGCGCCCGGTCGACATCACCAGGATCTTGCTCCTGGGCTTGATTTCGCCCTGCATGACGCGCACCAGCGACACCACGCCGAGGTAGTTGTCGAACCAGGAGTCGATGATCAGCGCCTGCAGCTTGTCGGTGTCGCGTGGCACCGGCGCCGGGATGCGATGGACGATGGCTTCCAGCACATCCTGCACATTGAGTCCGGTCTTGGCGCTGACCGGGATCGCATCCGCGGCATCGATGCCGATCACCGCCTCGATCTCGCCCTTGGCGCGATCGATGTCGGCGGTGGGCAGATCGATCTTGTTGAGCACAGGCACCACTTCCAGGCCCTGCTCCACCGCGGTGTAGCAGTTGGCGACCGACTGCGCCTCGACACCCTGTGCGGCGTCGACCACCAGCAGCGCGCCCTCGCAGGCGGCCAGCGAACGGCTGACCTCGTAGGAGAAGTCGACGTGGCCGGGGGTGTCGATGAAGTTCAGGTGGTAGACCTGCCCGTCCTTCGCGGTGTACGGCAGCGACACCGACTGCGCCTTGATGGTGATCCCGCGCTCGCGCTCGATCGGATTGTTGTCGAGCACCTGCGCTTCCATCTCGCGCTCGGACAGGCCGCCGCACAGCTGGATGATGCGATCGGCGAGCGTCGACTTGCCGTGGTCGACGTGGGCGATGATGGAGAAGTTGCGGATGTTCCGCATTGGATCGGTCATGAGGAGCTGCGCGGGCACGGGTGAGGGCAATCGAACGCGACATTGTCGCACAAGGCGACGCCCGCCCCGGCGTCCGGAGCGGGCGTCGCGCGGCCGCGGAAGCCGGCGCGACGCCGGCCCCACGGAATGCGATCACTCGGCGTCGGCCTCCCGGGGCGTGACCGCGACGAACTGGCTGCCGCGGGCATTGCGCACCAGCAGCATCACGGTGTCGCCCGGACTCACCCCGCGCAGCGCGCGGTCGAGTTCGGCCGGTGCATTGACCTCGTCGCGCCCGACCCGCATCACCACGTCGCCCGGCTGGATCCCGGCACGGCGCGCCGCCAGCCCCTCGACCCGGGCGATGCGCACGCCCTTGCCGTCCTCGACGCCCAGTTGGCGCCGCTGATCGGCACCGAGCGCCTGGCCGACCAGGCCCAGTGGGTTGGACGCCGACGACGGCGCCGCCTCGGGCTGGGCCGGCGAGGCACCGCCCCGTGCCGCGGCCATCGCATCGCGATCGAGCGGCGCCAGGGTCACATCGAAGTTGCGCTCGCGTCCCTCGCGGAACACGGTCAGCTGCACCCGGGTACCGGGCGCCTTGTTGCCGATCAGCGGCGGCAGGTCGCTGGGCTGATGGATGCGGCTGCCGTCCACCGCGCGGATCACGTCGCCCGGCTCGATCCCGGCCTTCTGCGCCGGGCTGCCTGGCACGACCTCGTTGACCAGCGCGCCCAGCGTGTCCGGCAGGCCGAAGCCCTGCGCTTCCTCGCGGGTCAGCGGACGCGCGTTGAACTGCACGCCGACCTGCCCGCGCTGCACCGAGCCGGTGTCCTTGATCTGCTCGGCGACGTTCATCGCCATGTCGATCGGGATCGCGAAGCTCACGCCCTGGAAGCCGCCGGTGTTGCTGAAGATCTGCGAATTGATGCCGATGACCTCGCCGCGCGTGTTGAGCAGCGGGCCGCCGGAGTTGCCGCGGTTGATCGCCACGTCGGTCTGGATGAAGGGCACGTACTGCTGGTTGGCGTACGGATTGGAGCGGCCGGTGGCGCTGACGATGCCGGCAGTGACCGATTGCTCGAGGCCGAACGGCGAACCGATCGCCACCGCCCACTGGCCGGGCTTGATCTGGCGTGCGTCGCCGGCGCGCAGCGCAGTCAGGCCGCTGGCGTCGATCTTGAGCACGGCCACGTCGGACTCCTGGTCGCTGCCGACCACCTCGGCCTCGAACTGGCGGCGATCCTGCAGGCGCACGGTGACCGTCTGCGCATTGTCGACCACGTGGTGATTGGTCAGCACGTAGCCGTCGCTGGAAATCACGAACCCCGTACCCATCGAAGTCGCCCCCGGCATGCCGCCGCCATCCGGCGCGTCGGGCATTCCGGGCGCACCCGGGAAGGGCATGTCGAAGAAGCGCCGGAAGATCTCCGGCATCATGTCGTCGCCCGGCGCCGGGCCGCGGCTGCGCGGCCCGCGCTGCGCGGTGCGCGGTGCGTTCACCGCGACCTCGATGCTGACAACGCCGGGGGCGACCTGCTCGACCAGACCGGTGAAATCCGGCAGGCCGGTGACCAGTTGTTGCGGCGACGTCGTCGGCGCGGCCTGCGCGCCCGCAGTGGACGACTGGGGCTCGGCGGTCGCCGAGGGCAGGATCACGGATGCCGTGGCAGCCGCGGTGACGACCACCAGGACGGCGGCAGGCAGGACGTTCTTCATCGGGGACGGCTCCTCGATCGATTCGAAGGCTGAAGGGAAGGCGCGCCCGGAACATGCCAGGCGCGCGGGGTCATTCGGTGGCGGGCGCGAACGGTCCGGCCGACACGTCTGCGGAAGACGGCGCGGCGGGAGGTGGCGCCTCGAACCGCAGGGGCCCGATGGCGGTCTCCGACACGCCCGGTGCGCCGGCAACCTGCAAAGTTCGGGACGACGCGTCCTCGATCCTGGGCTCGAAGGGATGGAACGACATCGCGCCTTCGTTGGCAGCGCCACCGGCCGCACCGTAGCTGGCTGCGAACGGATTGGTGCTGCCGAGGCCGGCCCGCGGCCATGGGCGGGGCGACGCGACGGATGATTCCGACGCCAGCGCCGGCAACGCGAAGGCGACCGCTTCTTCCGCTGGCGCACTGGGGGAAACGCGCACGGGGGCGCTGGCCGCGATCCGGGTCGGCTCGGCGTGTCGCTGCTCGCGAGTGGCCGCGGCCCGCTGGCTCTGCCCGCGCGAGCGCCGCTCGTCGCGACGCGGAACTTCGGCGATGGCGAGCGCACTGGCACCGGCCAGGGCCACGACCCCGGCGTCGATGGCGCCGGATGGCGCCTCGCCGGACCCGTTCGCCGCCGGCGTCGAAGAAGCCGGCGGCGCGGTCGCCGCGCCGGTCACCGCCACCTGCCCGGCCCCGGGCTCGACACCCTGGAGCGTCGATGTCTGACGACCGACCAGCAGGGCAACCATCGCCACGGATGCGACCAGGGCCGCGCCACCGCCCCAGCGCAGGATGCCGGCGCGCCGCCCCACGCTGCGACGATCTGCGGACGGTGCCGCAGCCGCCGCGTCGTCCGGCAATCGCGCGCCGTCCGCCACCGCACGCGCCACGCCCGCAGCGAAATCCGCCGGCAGCAACGCATGGTGGCGGCCACGCAGCACATCGCCGCAGACCTGCCAGCGTGCCCAGCAGTCGGCCAGTTCGGTATCGTGATCCAGCCGCCGCAGCATGAAGCGCGCCTGGTCCGGCGACAGCTCGCCGTCGAGCATCGCCGACAACTGCTGGCGGTGGTAGCGGAAGAGCTTGTCGGGATCGGGCTGCAACTGCAGCGCGTCGCCGTCATCTGGGTGGGAAGGCATCATCGGGTCGCACGCTTGGCAGGTGTGTCGGTATCCATCAACGGCTTGAGTTCCTCGTCGATCGCCTCGCGGGCACGGAAGATGCGCGACCGGACCGTGCCGATCGGGCAGCCCATGCGCTGGGCGATGTCCTCGTAGCTCAGGCCGTCGACCTCGCGCAGCGTGATCGCGACCCGAAGCTCTTCGGGCAATGCTTCGACCGCGCGCATCACCGTTTGTTCCATCTGCTGGCGCATCAGTTCACGTTCCGGCGTATCGCTGTCGCGCAGGCGGATTCCGGAATCGAACTGCTCGGCGTCGGCGACGTCGATGTCGTCGCCCGGCGGGCGGCGATTGTGCGCGATGAGATGGTTCTTGGCGGTGTTCACGGCGATCCGGTGCAACCATGTATAGAACTGGGCGTCGCCGCGGAAGCTGCCGATCGCCCGATACGCCCGGATGAAGGTCTCCTGGGCGATGTCCTGGCACTCGCTCCAGTCCGACACGTAACGGCCGATCAGCGCCGCGATGCGGTGCTGGTACTTGCGCACCAGCAGGTCGAACGCGGCGGTGTCGCCCTTCTGCACGCGACGGACCAGCTCCTGGTCCAGTTGTTCGGTCTCGATATCGGCCATCGGCCGGGAACTCCATGTGGCCCGGCCTGCGGCTGGGCGTTGTGACCCGCGAAACGGCGGAAAGTTCCCGCCATGCTGAATGCAACGTGGGGCCGCGGGCACCCGCCACAAGGCCCGGCCGAATGCGCGGTCGCCCGGTCGGGACCGGCGCCGGTCGCACGGACCATTTGACGCCGGCAAAACAACCTCTGGATCATAAGGGGTTCTCCCGTACCCTATCGGATGGTGCCGCATGGTTGCAGGTCTCGACGGACTGCGCTTCAGCCACTGGAAAGCCGAGCAACGCGATGACGGCGTGCTGGTGCTGGCCTTCGACCGCGCAGACGAATCGGTCAACACGTTCGCGCAGGACGTGCTGATCGAACTCGACACCCTGCTCGAGCGACTGGCGCTGGAGCCGCCCAAGGCGGTGGTGATCCGCTCGGCCAAGGACAAGGGCTTCGTGGCCGGCGCGGATATCCGCGAGTTCGCGGAGTTCGATGCCAAGGGCACGATCGGCGATTCGATCCGCCGCGGCCAGCAGGTGTTCCAGCGCCTGGCGGAACTGCCCTGCCCCACGGTCGCGGCCATCCACGGCTTCTGCATGGGGGGCGGCACCGAGATCGCGCTGGCCTGCGACTATCGCGTCGCCAGCGACGACGACTCGACCCGCATCGGCCTGCCGGAGGTGAAGCTGGGCATCTACCCGGGCTGGGGCGGCAGCGTGCGCCTGCCCCGGCTGGTCGGCGCACCGGCGGCGTTCGACATGATGCTCACCGGGCGCGCGCTGTCGGCCAAGGCCGCGCGCAATATCGGTCTGGTCGACAAGGTGGTGCAGCCTCCGTTGCTGATCGACGCTGCCGCGGCGCTCGCGTTGAAGGGAACCCAGCGTCCGTTCAAGCAGCGCGCGCTGGGCTGGCTCACCAATACGTGGCCCGCGCGGCAGGTGCTGGCGCCGCAGATGGTCAAGCAGGTCTCGCGCAAGGCGCGCAAGGATCACTACCCGGCCCCGTACGCGTTGATCGAGACCTGGCGCCGCACCGGCGGCGGCATCCAGCAGCGGCTGGCCGCCGAGCGCACGTCGGTGGTCAAGCTGGCGGGCACGCCGACCGCGCGCAACCTGACCCGGGTGTTCTTCCTGCAGGAGCGCCTCAAGGGCCTGGGCGGCAAGGACCACGGCATCACCCGCGTCCACGTGGTCGGCGCCGGCGTGATGGGCGGCGACATCGCGGCCTGGTCGGCCTACAAGGGCTTCGAGGTGACGCTGCAGGACCGCGAACAACCCTTCATCGACAAGGCGCTGGCGCGCGCGCAGGAGCTGTTCCAGAAGAAGGTCAAGGACGATGCCAAGCGTCCCGCCGTGTCCGCGCGCCTCCGGTCCGATCTGTCGGGTGAAGGGGTGGCATCGGCCGATCTGGTCATCGAGGCGATCGTCGAGAATGCCGAGGCCAAGCGCGGCCTGTACGCGCAGGTCGAGCCTCGTCTTCAGGGGGACGCGCTGCTGACGTCCAACACCTCGTCGATCCCGCTCGACGAACTCACCCGCGACCTACGCCGACCCGCGCAATTCGCAGGCCTGCACTACTTCAATCCGGTCGCCCTGATGCCGCTGGTCGAAATCGTGCGCCACGAGGGCATGGACGAAGCGACCCAGGCGCGCTTGGCCGCGTTCTGCAAGGCGATCGGCAAGCTGCCGGTGCCGGTGGCCGGCAGTCCCGGTTTCCTGGTGAACCGCCTGCTGTTCCCGTACATGCTGGAGGCGGCCACCGCCTACTCGGAAGGCATACCGGGCCCGGTGATCGACAAGGCGGCGGTGAAGTTCGGCATGCCGATGGGGCCGATCGAGCTCATCGACACGGTCGGCCTGGATGTGGCGTCGGGCGTGGGCCAGGAGCTGGCGCCCTTCCTCGGCTTGAGCATCCCCGCAGCGCTGGCGACGCCTCCCGAGACGGGGCGGCGCGGCAAGAAGGACGGCCAGGGCCTCTACACCTGGGAAGACGGCAAGCCGAAGAAGCCCGAGGTGCCCAAGGACTACCAGACGCCGGACGATCTGGAGGACCGACTGGTCCTGCCGATGGTCAACGAGGCGGTGGCCGCCCTGCACGAGGGCGTGGTGGCTGACGCCGACCTCCTCGATGCCGGCGTGATCTTCGGAACCGGCTTCGCCCCGTTCCGCGGTGGCCCGATCCAATACGTCCGCACGACCGGTGTCGACGCCCTGCTCGCGCGTCTGAGCGCCCTGCAGGCGCGCCATGGCGATCGTTTCGCGGCACGCCCGGGCTGGGACAACCCCGCACTGAGGGGCTGATGACCGGCACCCCGTCGCCACCATGGCGGCGGGGCCGACGGCTCACGCGATCTAGAGCGCGCTCGCACGCGCCTGCAGCGCCTCCAGCAACGCCTTCCGCTCGGCGGGATCGAGATCCAGCAATTCGAAGGCCTCGCCGAAGAACAATCCATCGAGGACCAACGAGATCAGCAGGGCATCGATGAAGCGTGGGCCGGCTGCGCGCAGTCGGGTCAGGTGTTCGAGCTCGAGCTGTCGTGGCTGCTCGAGCAGGCTGGGCGTATTCACTGCTGCGGCGATGAACGAGCGTACCGCGTGAGGTTCGTGCAGACGATGGTGCTGCTCGTCCATCTGTGCTTCGAGATACGCGCACATGTAGCCCGCCGGTGAATCCGGGTGACGCGCACGCGCCGCCTCCAGGCTGCGCCGGTGCTGCTCCATGTGATGCTCGACCATGCCGCCCAACAGCGCTTCCTTGCTGGGGAAGTGATAGAGCAGACCGCCCTTGCTCACGCCCGCTTCTGCAGCGACCGCGTCGAGGGTGAGATGGGCGGCACCCATGCGCTGCGACAGGCTCTCCGCCGCTTCCAGGATCCGCTTTCGGGTATCGGAACGGCCGCTCATCCGCCCTTCCCGGCACATTCAAACATCATTCAGCTCCAAAAACTGTACCATCCAGACGGTAAAGTCAGCCGGAAGGATACCACTGTGCTCATCGACCTCCCCACGACGACGTTCCAGTCCGTCTACCGCGCACCACAAACGGATGCGATCCAGACGCTGGCCTGGATCGAGGAATTCTCGAACCTCGCACGCCATGCGATCGAGGAGGAGGACGACGAGGAACTGCGCCGGCAGTACGAAGACGAACTGCTCCGTCGCGCCAAATGGCTGCGCGCCGCCGGCTTGTTCGACATCATGCACATCCGTCACCCGGCCCTCCGGGCGATGGTGGACGACGCCATCGGCTGAGCCACGCACCGGTCGAGGCCGGCCTGTCAGGCGTCACATGGTGTGGGTGGACTTTTCCGCGTTCAGCGTGCCCGCGAGCAAGGTCTCGATCTTCCCTTTCACGTTCTCGCCCTCGTGGGTGTCCGCGAACTGCACCCCGATGCCGGCCATCCGGTTGCCCTGCGCGCCCGGCGGCGTCACCCAGATCACCTTCCCGGCCACGGGCAGGCGCTCGCTGGACTCCGGCAGGATCAGGAGCAGGAACACCTCGTCGCCGATGAAGTAACGCTTGGGCGTCGGCACGAAGATGCCGCCGTACTTCAAATAGGGCATGTAGGCGCTGTAGAGCTGCGCCTTGTCCTTGACCGCCAGCGACAGGATGCCCTGCCGCGCGCCACTGCCGGTTGCCGCCATCGCGTTATCTCCTCGTCGTTCCGGTTCCGGTGCCTCGCCCGTGCGGCTGCCCCTCGCGGACGCCGACGGTGGTACGCCAAGCTAACAGCAATGCCGTGACCGCGAGGTCCGCGCGTACGGTGGTGCGCAACAGGTCGCGGGTCCGGTTGGCCTCCGCGAACCAGGCGGTGAGCCCACGCATCTGATGAGGGTCGGTCGCCCCGGCGGCGCGTGCAGCCGCCAGATCCGACGCATGCCGCAACCGCATGCCGGCGTGTTCGTCCGTCGTCCAGGCCTTGGCCACCTCGGATGGCGCGCGCCGGCCGTCGGCCAGCGCGGCCAGGTCATCGGCGACGGCCGCCCGCAGGGCCATCCCGCCGCTGCTCAGCCACTGCGCGGCCAGGCCGGGATGACCACGTGCAGCCTGCAGGGCGGCCTCGGCATCGCGTGCCGGCACGCCCTGGGCTTCCAGCCAGGCCAGCGCTTCGTCGGCAGGCGGCAGGCGGAACTCCAGGCGCTGGCAACGGCTGCGGATGGTGGCGGGCAAGCGCATCGGCTCGGCGGCCACCAGCCAGAGATAGCGGCCCGGTTGTGGCTCCTCGAGCGTTTTCAGCAATGCGTTCGCGGCCGCGTGGTTGATCGCGTCGGCGGGGTCCAGGATGGCCACGCGCGCACCGCCGTACTGGGCGGTGAGCGACAGCTTCTCGGTGAGCGTACGGATCTGCTCGATGACGATCTCGGTGCGCAGCCGGGTGCCGTCGCGGTTCGGCTCCAGACCGACCGTCAACAGGTCGGGATGGGTGCCCGCAGCGATCAGCGACGCCGCGCGGGTGTCGCGGTCGGCTCGGAGCACGTGTGCGGCGAGCCGATCGGCGACCGCGCGCTTGCCGAGCAGCGCAGGTCCGCACAGCACCATCGCATGACCCATGCGACCCTCGTCGAGCGCGGTCACCGCACGCAGATACGCACGCTCCTGCCAGGGCGACATCGGCACGGCGCTCATGCCGTCTTCCATGCGCGCCAGGCGGCGACCGCCGCGGCCGCCACGGCCTCGGCCGAGGGTGCGGCATCGATCACCCGGAATCGTGCCGGCTCCGCGGCCGCGCGCGCGAGGTAGGTCCGGCGCACCCGTTCGAAGAACTCATCGCGCTCGCGCTCGATGCGGTCCGGCGCGGCGTCCCGGCCGCGTGCCCGCGCCCTGCCTTCGGCGACGTCCACGTCGAGCAGCAGGGTCAACCCGGGGCGCAGGCCGACGAAGTCGCGTTCCAGGGCCTCGATCCTCGCGGGGTCGAGGCCGCGACCACCGCCCTGGTAGGCATAGCTGGAATCGGTGAAGCGGTCGCACAGCACCCAGGCCCCGCGCGCCAGCGCCGGGCGGATCCGTTCCTGCACGTGCTGCACCCGAGCGGCGAACACCAGCAACAGCTCGGTCTCGTCCGTCGCCGGCGCCTGCCCGGGATCGAGCACCAGTTCTCGGATGCGCTCCGACAGCGGCGTCCCGCCGGGCTCGCGCGTGCAGACGACGTCGGCGCCGTCGGCGCCGAAGGCCTCCCGCAGCGCGTTCAGGACGGTGGTCTTGCCGGCCCCCTCGCCGCCTTCGAGGGTCACGAAACGCGGATGGCGCACGATGTCGATGCGGTCGTCGATCATGGTCACCGCGGCCCGAACCGTTCGCGGTAACGGCGCACGTACTCGCGAACCGCCACGTTGTGCTCGGCATAGGTCCGGGAGAAGACATGGCGTCCGCTGCCGTCGCCGACCGCGACGAAGAACAGCGCGTCGCCATCCGCCGGACGCGTCGCCGCGCGGAGCGCATCGGCGCCGACCATCGCGATCGGCGTCGGCGGCAGGCCGTCGCGGGTGTAGGTGTTGTACGGCGTGTCGGTCTGCAGGTCGCGGCGGCGGATGTTGCCGTCGAAGGCTTCGCCCATGCCGTAGATCACCGTGGGATCGGTCTGCAGGCGCATCCCCAACTGGAGGCGGCGCACGAACACGCCGGCGATCGCCGGACGCTCCTCGGGAATTCCGGTTTCCTTCTCCACGATCGAGGCCAGCACCAGTGCGTCCTCGCGGGTCTGCAGCGGCAGATCGTCGGCACGGGTGGACCAGGCTTCGTCGAGCGCGCGCTCGAGCGCGCTGCTGGCGCGGCGCAGGATGTCGAGATCGCTGTCGCCGCGGGTGAACAGATAGGTTTCGGGCAGGAAGCGGCCTTCCGGATGCACGCCGGGCTGTTCGAGCGTCGCCATCAGCGCGGCATCGTCGAGTTCGGCGCTGTCGTGCTGCAACAGCGGCTCGCGGGCCAGCGCGGCACGCAGCTCACGGATGTTCCAGCCTTCGACCAGGGTGAAGCGGTGCCGCACCACGCGGCCGTCGCGCATGTTCGTCAGCACGTCGCGCGCGCTCATCCCCGGCGCCAGTGCGTACTCGCCCACGTGCAGACGGCCGGCGGCTCCCAGTTGCCGGGCCAGGACCTGCCATTCGAGATCCGTGCCGGTGTGGACGCCGGCCTCGCGCAGTTTGCCCAGCACGCGCAGAAAGGAATCGCCCTGCGCGACGACGTAACCGTCGCCGGCCTGGAGGCCGGGCAGCGGATCCTGCTGGAACCCCTGCCAGCGATCCCAGGCCCAGTACGCGACGCCACCGGCGAGCAGCGCCAGCAGGGCGAGAACCAACACCAACCCGGAGCGGCGACGTGGGGCGGCCATTACAGGCCCCCGCGGGGAATGCAGAAGGACACGATCATCCGCGCAAGGATACCTGCGCGCCGCCTGCGCCGCCCTCACCCGGGTCGTCCGCGCCCGAGGCCTTCGCGTCGCGCACGCCGTCCGATGCATCCGCATCCGCCGCCAGCGCGCGCAGCATGCCGCGCGCCTTGGTCCGGGTCTCGTCGAGCTCGCGCTCCGGATCGGAGTCGGCGACGATGCCGGCACCGGTGCGGAAGCGTACGCGGTCGCCCGCCACCTCGGCGCTGCGGATCAGGATGTTGAGATCCAGGTCGCCATCGCGGTTGAGCCAACCCATGGCACCGGTGTACGCACCGCGCCCGCCCCCCTCGAGTTCGGCGACGATCTGCATGCAGCGCACTTTCGGGCAACCGGTGATCGTCCCGCCCGGATGCACCGCGGCGATCACCTCGCCCGGCGTGGTGCCGGCGCGCAGCCGCCCGCGCACGTTGCTGACGATGTGGTGGACCTGCGCGTAGCTTTCCACCGTCATCAGTTCGTCGACCTCGACCGTCCCCGGCTGGCTGATCCGCCCCAGATCGTTGCGCTCCAGGTCCACCAGCATCACGTGTTCGGCGCGCTCCTTGGGATGGCCGATCAGCTCGCGCACCCGTGCCGCATCGTCGTCGCCGGGCAGGCGCGGCCGGGTACCGGCGATCGGCCGGGTCTCGACCTGCTCGCCGCGCACCGACACCAGCCGCTCGGGCGACGCGCTGACCACCGCGGCCTCGTCGGCGGCGAACAGCCCCGCGAACGGCGCAGGACTGATGTCGCGCAGCCGCGCATACAGCCGAGCCGGATCGAGCGGCGCATCGAAACGCGCCTCCCAGCCGCGCGAAAGATTCACCTGGAATACGTCGCCGGCCGCGAGGTAGTCGAGGATCCGACGCACACCGTCGGTGAAGCGGGCATCGGGCGCTTCATCCAGTGCGGCCGGACCGCGCCATGCGGGCCACACCGCAGGCGCAGGGGCCTGGAGATCGGTTTCGAGCCGATCGAGCAGCGCCGCCTCGCCCTGCTCCGCCACCGCCACGCACTCCCCGGTGGCGGGGTCGCGCAGGATCCCCGCCGGGCAGCGCAGCGCCAGCGCAACCGGCAGCGCGCCGGCTGCGGCTGGAAGCCGCAGGACCGGTTCGATCTCGGCACCGAGTTCGTATGCCAGCAACAGCGCCCAGCCGCCACGAAACGGCCAGCGCGGTTCCTCTCGAGGAAGGCGAAGCGCCTGCCACCACGCGTCGAGCGCCTGCAGGAAACCGCCGGCGCGCAACGTGCCGTGGGCATCGCGCACATCGCCGTCGCCGGCCAGCGTCAATCGCTCGCCATTGCTCATCAACAGCATGTCCCAGCGCGCCTGCCCGGTGCCGTGCGCGACCGATTCGAGCAGCACGGGATAACGTGCGGGATCGCGCCGATGCAGGGCGAGCAGATCGGTGTCGGGCGCGAGCGGGCGGGTGATCAGCACGGGGACCAGGGCGGGCGGCGCGACGGGAGGGCGATTCTAAGGGAGCCGCCGCCCGGGCGCGATGCGGTGGGCTCGCATGGCCCGGCGTGCCGGCCATGCTCGACGCCATCGCCGCCGCCATCGCGCCGGGCCGATCGAGGTCGCCCTGGCCCGGACCATGCGTCGCCCTGGCGAGAAATGATCAAAAAAGGACGCCAGCAGTCCGCTGGCGTCCCTTCTCCAGTCCCGCAATCGCCGATGCAGCGTCGCCGGTCAGACCTTCGCGAACACCAGGGTGCCGTTGGTCCCGCCGAAGCCGAACGAGTTCGACAGCGCCACGTCCACCTGCACCTCGCGCGCGGTGTGCGGCACGTAATCCAGATCGCAACCCTCGGACGGATTGTCGAGGTTGATCGTCGGCGGCAGCACGCCGGTGTGCACGGCCATCGCCGAGTACACCGCCTCGATGCCGCCGGCCGCGCCCAGCAGATGCCCGGTCATCGACTTGGTCGAACTCACCGCGATCTCCGCCGCACGCGCGCCCAGCACGCTCTTGACCGCCATCGTCTCGGCCAGGTCGCCGGCCGGGGTCGAGGTACCGTGCGCGTTGATGTAGCCGATCCGCGCCAGGTCGATGCCCGCGTCCGCGATGGCGGCCCGCATGCAGCGCGCCGCACCCTCGCCGCTCTCGCTCGGCGCGGTCATGTGGAACGCGTCGCCGCTCATGCCGAAGCCGACCACCTCGGCGTAGATCCGCGCACCACGCGCCTTCGCGCGCTCGTATTCCTCCAGCACCAGGATGCCGGCGCCGTCGCCCATGACGAAGCCGTCGCGGCCGGCGTCCCACGGACGCGAGGCCTGCTCGGGCGCGTCGTTGCGGGTCGACAGCGCCTTCATCGCCGAGAACCCGCCGAGCGAGGTCGGCGTGGTCGCGTACTCGGCGCCACCGGCGATCATCGCGTCGGCATCGCCGTACTGGATCATCCGCATCGCCAGGCCGATGTTGTGGGTGGCCGTGGTGCACGCGGTGACCGCGGCGATGTTCGGCCCCTTGGCGCCGGTCATGATCGAGACCTGGCCGGCGATCATGTTGATGATCGTGCTGGGCACATAGAACGGCGACACCTTGCGCGGGCCGCCCTCGTGATACTTGATCGTGGTGTCCTCGATGCCCTTCAGGCCACCGATGCCGGCGCCGATGGCCACACCGATGCGCTCGGGATCGGATCCGGCCACGTCCAGGCCGGCATCCTCGATCGCCATCATCGACGCGGCGACCCCGTAGTGGACGAAGGTGTCCATCTTCTTGATGTCCTTCGGCGCGATCCAGCGGCTGGCGTCGAAGTCCTTCACCTCGCCGGCGATCCGGGTCGGAAAGGCGGAGACGTCGAAGTGGGTGATCGGCCCGATGCCCGAACGGCCGGCGGTGATCGCCTCCCAGTTCGAGGCGAGATCGTTGCCGACCGGGGACAGGATGCCCATCCCGGTGATGACCACGCGTCGCTTGGACATGAAGTACTCCTCAATCGTCTGTCATGGGCGTACGGCAGCGTACGCACGCCTGAAACGCACGAGGCCGCATCAGCGGCCCCGGGCATCGTCACGGTTCCGGCCGGGCACTCACGGCCCCGGCCGCGGCAGGTCAGCTCTTGACGTGCGCCTTGACGTAGTCGATCGCCTGCTGGACCGAGGTGATCTTCTCCGCCTCTTCGTCCGGGATCTCGCACTCGAACTCTTCTTCCAGCGCCATCACCAGCTCGACGGTGTCGAGCGAGTCCGCGCCCAGGTCGTCGACGAACGACGCACTCGGATTGACTTCCTCTTCCTTCACGCCGAGTTGCTCGACGACGATCTTCTTGACGCGCTCTTCGATGGTGCTCATAGGGGTGTGCTCCGCTGGGGGCCTCTGATCGGCCGATAGTGTAAGGGAAAGGCTGCCGGGCGGCGACGCGCGCCGGCAACCGTTCGGGTCGGGGGCTCACGCCCCCCGATTCTGGCGACGGCGCGCCCGGGTCACGGCATGTACATGCCGCCGTTGACGTGCAGGGTCTCGCCGGTGATGTAGGCCGCGTGCGGGCCGGCCAGGAATGCCACCGCATTGGCGATGTCGGCCGGCTCGCCGAGGCGGCCCAGTGCGATCTGGCCGATCAGCCCGGTCTTGGCCTCCTCGGGGAGGGCCCGGGTCATGTCGGTGTCGATGAAGCCGGGCGCCACGACGTTCACCGTGATCCCCCGCGAACCGATCTCCTTGGCCAGCGACTTGCTGAAACCGATGATGCCCGCCTTGGCCGCGGCGTAGTTGGCCTGGCCGGCATTGCCGGTCACGCCGATCACCGAGGCGATGTTGACGATGCGGCCCTTGCGCGCCTTCATCATCCCGCGCATCACCGCCTTGGACATCCGGTAGACGCTGGAGAGATTGGTATCGAGGATGGCCTGCCAGTCCTCGTCCTTCATCCGCATCAGCAGATTGTCCCGGGTGATGCCGGCGTTGTTGACCAGGATCGACGGCGTGCCGAACGCCTTCGCGACCTCATCGACCAGCGCCTCGACCGAAGCCGGATCGCTCACGTCGAGCACGCGACCGTGACCGCCGGCCGCCTCGAGACGGGCGCCGATGGCCTGCGCGCCCGCTTCACTGGTGGCGGTGCCGATCACGGTCGCGCCCTGCGCGGCCAGCGTGTCGGCGATGGCCGCGCCGATACCGCGGCTGGCGCCGGTGACGAGTGCGATCTCGCCGGAAAGGGGTTGGGTCATGGTCTGCTCCAGACGGGGTTGGTGCCTGCCGCGGATGTTCGCGGACGGACACGGAGGGGGCCCACGCGGGCCGGCGACGACGCCGTCTTATCCCTGCGGTGTCGCGCCCGGGGGCCGTTTCAGAACCGGGCCCGTCATCGGGCGCGCCATTCGGCCAGGGCTGCGTCGAAGTCGTCGGGCGTGCCCAGCGCGCGGGCCTCGAAGCCTTTGTCGATCCGTTTCGCCAGACCGGCCAGGACCTTGCCCGGTCCGCATTCGGCGAAACGGACCGCGCCGCGCGCGCCCAGCGCGCGCATGCAATCGGTCCAGCGCACGGGCTGGTAAAGCTGCTTCACCAGCGCATCCCGGATCGCCTCGACGCCGTCATGGACGGCACCGTCGACGTTCTGTACCACCGGCAGCGACGGCGTGCGCCAGTCGAGATCGGCCATCGCCTCGCCGAGCCGACCGGCCGCATCGCGCATCAGCGGCGTGTGCGACGGCACGCTGACAGCCAGCTTGACCGCCTTGCGCACCCCCTGCTCGGACAGCGCGCCGAGCGCACGATCGACCGCTTCGGCATGCCCGCCGATCACGATCTGGCCGGGCGAGTTGTAGTTCGCGGGCACCACGACCAGACCATCGGACACGTCCGTGCAGACCTGCTCGACCAGCGCGTCCTCGGCACCGAGCACCGCCGCCATCGCGCCGGTCCCGGCCGGCACCGCGGCCTGCATCAACTGGCCGCGCAAGCGCACCAGCCGTGCGGCATCGGCCAGAGACAATGCATCGGCAGCCACCAGGGCGCTGTACTCGCCCAGGCTGTGCCCGGCCAGGGACGCCGGCTGTGCGCCACCTTCGGCACGCCAGAGACGCCACAGCGCCACACTGGCGGCCAGCAACGCGGGCTGGGTGAATTCGGTGGTGTTGAGACGCGCTTCCGGACCCGACTGGGCCAGCGACCAGAGGTCCACATCGGCACCCTCGGACGCTTCCGCGAAATCGTTGCGGATCGACGGATGACGCTCGGCGAGCGCACCGAGCATGCCCAGCGACTGCGAGCCCTGGCCAGGGAAAACGAAAGCGAGCTGGGGGTCGGTCACGCAGGACATCCGGCTTCAGAAAGCGAAGCGCGAAATGATACGGGCATGGACGCCACCCTGTCTGTACGAGGGCGTATGTCTACCTGTTCGCCGATGTTGGCGCCCATCACGCGTTGTCGCCGATCCAGCGCCCGTTTCCGGCCGGCCGCCGCCGCTCGAACCCGGAGCCGGCTGCGTCTCGAGCCATTCCGGCCCGCCCGACCGCCTGCTCAGAACAACAGGTCGGCGAAGAAATCGATCTCGCCATCGTGGATCAGATCGATCCCCAGCAACACGGCGATCGCCAGCAGCAGCGGCGCAGCCGCACGCAGCACCGAAATCGCACGTGCCACGGTCCGCGTATCGCGATGCCGCAGTTGCCGCGCGAAACGGCCCAGCGGCGCCAGCCTGGCGCCGACGCGACCGGCGGCTTCCGCCACTTCGGTAGGCGCCTGGGCCAGCGCATCGCCGATCATGCCCGACAGCACGTCCTGACGGCCGCCGTAATACCGCGCGGTGCCGTAGGCGAACAGCACCCAGTCGCGGGCCTGGGCGTCGTCGAGCGGCATCACCTCGAGCGGATCTTCCTCGAAGTCGATGAAACCGACGCCCCGCTCGTCGACGGTGAGGTTGCGCGGCCAGGGCTGACCGAAATGGGCGCCGCGCGCATGACCGTCGCCGATCGCCGCGATCGCCTCTTCGGTGAGCGCATCGAGACGCGCCGGCTCGCCAGCGACCTCGCGCATGCGTGACGCCAGGGTCGGGCCGATGTCGCTGAGCACCAGCGCCCCGTCGCCGACCCCGAGAATCTGCGGCACCCGGACCCCGGCATCCTGCAGTTCCAGAATCCGCCGTTGTTCGACATCGCGCGCATCCCGACCGGCATGATGCGGCGGCGGGCGCAATGGCCCCAGACCGAGTTTGCGGGCGAGCAGGTCCAGCGCGGCGAGGCGATAACGCCGTCCGCTGCCGTTGTCGTAATGCTTGAGCCAGGCGGCCTCGCCTGCAATCTGGATCGGCTCGATCATGCCGGACGCCTCTGCCCGGTCGACAGGACCGGCCTTAACCGGTCTTTAATAACGCAGCAGGGCCGAACCCCAGGTGAAGCCGCCCCCGAAGGCCTCCAGAAGCAGCAACTGGCCCCGCTGCACCCGTCCCGACCGGACCGCAGCATCCAGCGCCAACGGGACCGAGCCCGAGGACGTGTTGCCGTGCTGGTCGACGGTCACCACCACCCGCTCCATCGGCATCTCCAACCGCTTCGCGGTGGCCTCGATGATGCGCAGGTTGGCCTGATGCGGAATCAGCCAGTCGATGTCGTGACGATCCAGGCCGTTCGCCGCCAACGTTTCCTCGACCACGGAGTCGAGCGCCTTGACGGCGTGCTTGAAGACTTCGTTGCCGGTCATGTTGATACGCACACCGGCGTTGGGCTCGTCGTCCTTGAAACCCACCGACACCCCGACCGGGTTCCACAGCAGCTCCTTCTTGCCGCCATCGGCGTGCAGGTGGGTACTGAGGATGCCGGTCTCGCTGTCGGCCTTGAGCACCACCGCGCCGGCACCGTCGCCGAACAGCACGCAGGTGGCGCGGTCGTTCCAGTCGATCATGCGGGTGAGGGTCTCGGCACCGACCACGAGCACCGTGCGCGCCGCACCCGCGCGGATGAACTTCTCGGCCACAGACAGCGCGTACACGAAGCCCGAGCAGGCGGCGTTGACGTCGAACGCACCGCAGCCGGCCACACCCAGACGATGCTGGAGCAGACAGGCGGTGGAGGGGAAGATCAGATCGGGCGTCGTGGTCCCGAGCACGATCAGGTCGAGCTCGGACGCCTCGACACCGGCCGCCTCGAGCGCTCGGACCGAGGCGTGATACGCCAGGTCGCACGTGGTCTCGCCTTCGGCGGCCATGTGACGCTGGCGGATGCCCGTACGCGAGGCGATCCATTCGTCACTGGTATCGACGCGCTTGGCGAGCTCGTCGTTGCTGACCACATTGGCCGGCAGATAGCTGCCGGTCCCGGCAATCCGCGCATACACGCGGGGAATCGTCTGACCCGTTTCGCTCATCGTTGACCGCTGTCCTTCCGCTGCCGGGGGGCAGCTGCCAGAGGCGCGACGCGACGTGCGGAACCTGGCGGGACCCGACTGCGGTCGCGGAGCGCCGGAAGCCGCCGTCGCTGCGACGGCGGCGGGTGGGATCAGTCTTCGTCGACGATCCGGACCTTCGGCTGGATCACCTGCTTGCCGCGGTAGTAACCGTCGGCGGTGATGTGATGACGCACATGCGTCTCGCCGGTGGTCGGATCGGTGGACAACTGCTTGGCCTGCAGCTTGTCGTGCGCGCGGCGCATGCCACGGCGGGAGGGGGTGACGCGGGATTTCTGCACAGCCATGGGATTGCTCCAGCAATGGATCTTGAACGGATCTGGTTTTTCAGGAACGAGGCGCCCGGAGGCCCCTCAGGGATTCTTCTTCAACGCTGCCAGCGCCGAGAACGGATTGGCTCGCGCCTCCTCGTCCGCCGCCACCGGCCAGTCGCGCTCGACGGCTTCCGACCCGGGCGCCGTCGGCACCAGCGGCACGGCGAGGAGAAGCTCGTCCTCGACCACGTCGGCCGGCCGCAGCATGCCGTCCTCCGCCAGCAACAACGCCTCGTACCCGGGTGGGAGCGCGGCTTCGTCGGCTTCGTCGCGGATCAGGCCGAAGCGCTGTTCCACCTGCACCGGCTGCACGAACGTCTGCAGGGTGCGCTGGCACTGCAGCGGCAGCCCGGCTTCGGCCCGGATCGCCACGAACGGCACCTGGAACGCGTCACGGCCGAACTCCATGGCGAAGACGGCGTCGCCGTCCACCGACTGCAGTGCTTCGCCCAGACGAGGCATCGCCGACAGCGGCAGGCGTCCTTCGAACACCCGCTGCGCGGCGATCATGCGCCAGGCATCGACGACTTCGGGCAGATCGGTGGACATAAGAGGCGGAATGTTAGAGCCTGCCGAGCCAGCGTGTCAAATACGCACGCCGCCGGAACTGGGCTGCAACCCCTTGTCCCGTGGGGAGATTTGCCCGCACCCCGACACGGGGGCAGACTGCGCTTCGTATTTCCCGGGGGGCGGCGTGACCATCATCGCAAGTCTGATCGCCGTGGCTGCGTGCGTGACGGCCCTCGCCTGGGCCTTGCGCCGTGGCGGGCAGCGCAAGCAGCGCGCATTCACCGGGGTTCTCGATGCCGCCGACGCGTTCGAGGACCGGCTGCGCACCGCGCGCGCCGAACTCGAGGCGATCACCGGCAACGAAGACAATCCGGTCCGCGAGGCGATGCAGGAGATGCTGCGGCAGCGACTGTGGCTGCAGCAACATGGCGCCACCGCCAGCGCCGCGCGCCTCGACGAGGTGCGCGCGGCCATCGACGAGGCCCGCGCGCGCATCGAGCAGCAACTCGACCGGATCGAGCGCGCGCGCGCACACACGCCATGACGACCTCTTTCCTGCTGGTACTCGCCTCCACGTCCGCCTACCGTCGCGAACTGCTCGAACGCCTCGGGCGGCCGTTCGAAACAGCGCGTCCGGATGTCGACGAAACGCCCCGACCGGGGGAAACGCCAGCCTCGCTCGCCGGGCGCCTGGCCCGCGCCAAGGCACGGGCGGTCTCGCTGCAGCGCCCAGACGCCTGGGTGATCGGCTCCGACCAGGTCGCCGACCTCGACGGTCAGCCACTGGGCAAACCGGGCACCCACGCAGCCACCGTCGCCCAATTGCGCGCGATGGCGGGCCGCCAGGTCCATTTCCACACCGGCGTGGCGCTCGCGCACGCCGGCGACTGCCGGGCCGCCTCCCTCGATCTGACCCGCGTGCATTTCCGTCCGCTGTCCGATCAGGAGATCGCCCGCTACGTCGACGCGGAACGCCCCTACGATTGCGCAGGCGGATTCAAGAGCGAAGGCCTGGGCATCGCGCTGTTCGACGCCATCGACACCCGCGATCCCACCGCCCTGATCGGCCTGCCCCTCATCGCGACCGCGAAGCTGCTTCGCGAGGCGGGGCTCGCCCTGCCCTGATCCACGCGCAGGTCAGAGCGTATCGAAGGGCGCGTAACGACGGGCATGCAGCGCTTCGAGCCGCCTCCTGGCATCGTCGCTGCGCTCGAAATAGATTTCGCGCAGCAAGGCATCGTCTACGTCCGGCCAGCTCGCCCGAATCGCATCGGATGTCCCGGTTGCCTTGACACCGACGACGTACGCCTTCTTCGCCAGGTGCATGCCATTGAGCGCACTCAATGCGAATACGAAGACCGCAGCCCGCTTGACCCATCTCGAATGCCGGAGCAAGCCATCGCGCCGGGCCGCCAGAAATATCAGGCCGAACCAACCCAGCCAGAACGTCGAGGAAAACGAGACGTAACGTGTCACGAACGCATGGTCGGCGCCGAAGGCACTGGCACGCCCTAGCGCGGTCAGGCCCGCCGCCCCCAGTGCGAACAGCATCCAACCGATCCAGAACCAGGCCTCTCGCTGCCCACGCATCCACCAGCCCAACCCGACACCGTACGCAATGGCGGCGGCTGCGATCCATGGCGCCACACCGGTGGCATACCGTGCGACTCCGCCCCCAATGAAGTTCAAGACGTAGAGCACCGCCATCGTCGGATCCGGAATCCCCGTGCCTCCGCCACGCGATAACAGGTGAGCGACACCCGCAGCCGCGATGGTCCATGGAAGCAACAGCCACAGGAGGCGCCGAGAAGAGGGCTGGCGCAGCACGATCAGCGCGCAGGCCACGGGAAACAGAGCCAGCCCCGTACTGAAACTCACCGACGCCACGATGGCACACACCAGAGCCATGCCGTTCTGCCGAGGCCCCAGCGTCCCCCGGGTCAATGCGCGAAGACACAGCGCCGCAGAGGCGAGGCAGACGAAGACCGCGATCTGCCACCCCCACTGCAAGTTGGCCAGATGCCCCGGGTAGAGCGCCAGCAGGGCCAACGCATACCACTGCTTCGAGGCGCCCTCGCCCATGTCCTGCTGCGCCTGCTTCAGCACGACGAATGCGAACACGAGCAGGAATCCCCAACTGAGCAGGCAGTCCAGCCATGGGTCGCCCGAGGAGAGACTCGTCGTCAGGAGCAGTACCGCGTAGGCGGTGGCATGGAAATGACTGCCGTGATGGACTTCGAGCAGTTGGCCGAGGCGCAGGTCGCCCGCACGCCAAGCCTCATAAATAGGCACCAGATCGAGGTGGTCCCATAGCATCATCGGCACTCGCCAGGCGAGGCCAATCCCGAGCAGGAGCACCGCGAGCGCAACGGGGGCCCGCCAGGGCGCGAGGCGGCTCAGGTCGCGCTGTCGGAGCCAGGTCGGAATCGGACGGGCGGCGCTCATACCCGCCGCCGTGACGCATCACTCCAGCTCGATTCTCCGCTGCCCCCAGATCTCCACGCTTCCATCCGTGCCCTCGATTTCCATACCCAGCCAGTACATCCCCGCGGGCATTGTAGTCGCGGCCACATTCGCAGTGAAGCCGACGTGAGGATGCGCCCCATCGGTCGAGCGATCGCGCAGGAATCTGGCCACCCACGGGTTGCTCTGCCCATATTCGGCCTCGGCCACCACCTCGCCGTCGAGCGTGATCCGTACCGCCGCGACGCCGACGCCGTCCTTGATCGCCCAGCCGGTTGCGCGAAAGCGTCGCTCGACACGTTCCCCGGTGCCCGGGGTGTCCATGTGCGCGACGACCGGCGTCGCGCAATCGGCATCGGCGCTGTCGGGGACCGGCTCGAACCGCAACAGCAAGAAGCGTCGCCCGCCGTGATCGACATTGACCGTCTCCGGCGCCGTCAACGGACCGAAACGCCGGCACAGGACGTGGTAGCGGTCGAGCAACTCGCTGAATTTGACGTCGTCTGTGCCGACCACGAGCAACACCGGCGTACCGGCCAGTTCCGGCACGCCGCGCGTCTCCAGGCCCCACAGGCGCAGCTGCGGCGCGCGGCCGTGAGCGCGGTTGAGCGGATGATCGAGCACCAGGATGCGTGGATCGCCGAGTGCGAACCCGAGCTCCGCACCCACCTTGAAGTTGTCGGCGACGATGCGGGTGCCCGGCGGCATGTCCGCCTTGGCTTCGGCCACCGCAGCCGCGAGTGTGGTCCAGCCGGCGAAATTGGACGGATACCACTTGGTGGCGGCGGTGCGCTCGCGCACGGTCGGCGTCGACACCGTCGCGTAGTAACCGAGAAAGAGCACCAGGCCCAGCGCGGCCGTGGCCCAGGTTGCGACGCGCGCCGGTCGCGGCCACGCGGTCAGCAGCGCGGGCAGCAACGGGATCAACGCGAGATAGCCCGGCAACGGCCAGTGGAAACTGACCCGCTCGGTATCGGCGAAGAAGCCCAGTGTGAAGAAGCCGCCGATCAGCAGCCCACCGAGCAGTGCGAACAAACGCGACGCCGCATTGCCCCGGCGTGCCTGCCAGGCCGCTGCCAGCAACGCGACGAACAACACCGGCGTCGCCACCGCGGCCTGCACGGGCAGGAACTCGATGCCTTCCGGATGCAGCGCCCAGGGATGCCGGTCGACCAGCTGGAAGCGCAGACCGGCCTCGGCGTTGTCGAGATTCCAGGCCAGCAGCGGCGCCCAGGCCGCGGCGCCGAAGGCGATCGCGATCCAGATTCGTGGATCGCGCAGCGCGCGCCGTCCTTCCGGCAGGACCAGCAAGGCCACGATGCCCACGCCGATCACCGCGATGAAACGGTAGTGGCTCAGGGCTCCGATCGCCAACCCCGCGGCGAGCAGCAGGGCACTGCCGGCATCGACCCGTCGGATGAGCCGTGCGGCCGCATCCATGCACATCAGCGTCGCCAGCGTCATCGGCACGTCGGGCAAGGCCAGCAGGCCGAGGGTGCCGGTCAGCGGCAGCAGCACCACCGCGATGCCGGCCAGCCAGCCGGTGCGCGCGTCGAACTCACGCGAAACCAGGCCTGCCATCCACCACGGCAGCACCGCCGCGATCAGCAGGAATGGCCCGCGCACCGCCAGCAGGTGATCGCCGCCGATCTCGGTCCCCAGGCGGATCAACCAGGCGGTCAGCCCCGGCAGATCGGAGTAGGCCCAGGCCAGATGCTGGCCCTCCTGCCAATAGAACGCCTCGTCCACGAACAACGGCAGCCGTGTGGCGAACACGATCTTGAGCACGGTCACCGTGGCCCACAGCGCGATGAAGATCTCGCGTGCCGACCAGAGACGCACGTCGAAACTCCGGCTGATGTCAGTCGGCATCCTCATGCGACCTCGTTACACTCCAATGGACGATGTTGATGCCTGCGGCGGTGGGGGACGCGGGCGACGGCAGGGGTGCGCCCGCCGGATTCGCCGCCCCATCGGATGGAGACGACGAATGACCGGATCGACCGCACACGCCGACATGCTAACCGACGCCCTCGCAGCTTCGCTCGGTGCGGCACAGGATCAGGTGAACGGCCTCGTGCTCGGCAAGGCCTATGAAGTGCGCCTGGCCTTCGTCGCGTTGCTGTCCGGAGGACATGTGCTGATCGAAGACCTGCCGGGCCTGGGCAAGACCACACTGGCGCACGCGCTCGCCGCCACGCTGGGGCTGGAGTTCCAGCGCGTGCAGTTCACGTCCGATCTGTTGCCCTCGGACATCGTCGGCGTGTCGGTCTACGACGCGTCGTCGCGGCAGTTCGAGTTCCACCAGGGGCCGGTCTTTACGCAAGTGCTGCTGGCCGACGAAATCAACCGCGCGCCGCCACGCACCCAGAGCGCCCTGCTCGAGGCGATGGCCGAGCGCCAGGTCAGCCTGGATGGCGCCACGCACATCCTTCCCGAGCCGTTCTTCGTCATCGCCACCCAGAATCCGCTCGATCTCGCCGGCACCTACCCGCTGCCCGACTCGCAGCTCGATCGCTTCCTGCTGCGCCTGAGTCTGGGCTACCCCGGCCGCGATGCCGAGCGCGCGTTGCTGTCGGGCACCGACCGCCGCGAGCTGATCGCGCAGGCGCTGCCGATCCTCGGACCCGACGAGGTCCTCGCCCTGCGCGGCGCCGTGCAGCGTATCCATGCCAGCGATGCCCTGATCGACTACGTGCAGGCGCTGATCGCCCGCAGCCGCCATCACGGCGGCGTACGAATCGGCCTGTCGCCCCGCGCCGGCATCGCCCTGCTGCGCGCGGCGCGCGCCCACGCGTTGCTGCTCGGGCGCGGCCACGTGATCCCCGAGGACGTGCAGACGCTGTTCGCGGCGGTGGCCGCGCACCGGCTCGTCGCCGAAGGGGACGGCGACCCCGCCGCGCTGGCCAAGGGCATCCTGCACGCGGTGTCGGTGGACTGAGCCGCCATGGCCGCTTCACCGCCGCTCGCGCTTCGCGAGCGCATGCGACGCCTCGCCCGGCCGCGCGTGCCCGAATCGCTGCCGGCACGGCTGGATCGGCGCCGCGTCTATGTGCTGCCGACCGCATTCGGGTGGTTCTTCTTCGCGCTGCTGCTGACGATGGGCATCGGCGCCCTCAACTACAACAACAACCCCGCCCTGCTGCTGTGCCTGCTGCTGGCCGGCGCCACCCTGGCCAGCCTGCTCCACGCCCACCTGCAGCTGAGCGGACTGACGGTGCAGGCGATCGGTGCCGAACCGGTCCCGGCGGGCCGCCCGCTCATCGTGCGGCTACATGTGCGCGCCGATCCACGCCGCGCCCGACGCGGGCTGGAAGCACGCGCGGAGGCGGCCACCGCCGCACTGCATCTCCACGACGGTGCCGGCGAGGCGGCTTTGGCGTTGCCCACAGCCCGCCGCGGCCGGCTAGACCCGGGCCGCCTGCGCATCGCCACCACGCGTCCGCTCGGGCTCGCGCGGGCCTGGGCATGGGTCTGGTCGGACACTCCGTTACTTGTCTACCCGGCGCCGGAACCCCACGGCCCCGGACTGCCGCTGGGCGACGGTGACAACGCACAGGCGCGCCTGCATCCGGCAGGCGACGATGTGCATCATCTGCGCAACTGGCGCCGCGGCGACCAGCGCCGGGCGATTGCCTGGAAAGCCACAGCCCGGCGCGGGCAATTGCTGGTACGCGAATACGAACAACCGCGCGGCGCCGATGTGGTCCTCGCCTGGGACGCCACCGGCGAACTCGGCTACGAGGACCGGATCCGTCGATTGGCGCGCTGGATCGACGACGCAGAACGCGAGCAACGGCGCTACCTGCTGCGGCTGCCCGCCCAAGCCGATCTTGGCCCCGCGCGTGGTACCACGCACCGCCACGCCTGTCTGCGGGCGCTGGCGCTGATGCCGGAACGCGGACATGGCTGAGGCCACGACGCCCGCCGGACGCGCGCCGCTCCCCGCCACCGCACGTCTGTGGGCGCTTGCGGCGTCGTTCGCATGCCAGTTACCGCTGTTGCTGCAATTGCCGGGCCTGCAGGGGGCGGCGATCGGCGGACTCGCCGTGGCCGTGGCCGCGCTGTCGTGGCGCCGCCGCCTGCCGGCCCTGGCCCGACTGGCGCTGGCGCTGGCCGCGATCGGGCTGGTGCTGGCCGCCGGCGGCATGAGCTTCGGGCGCGACACCGGCTGCGCCCTGCTCGCCGCGATGTTGGCGATCAAGCCGGTCGAACTGTTCACATGGCGCGATGCCCGCAGCCTGCTGGGCTTCGCCTTCTTCGCACCGTTCGCGACATTCCTGCTCGACCAGGGGCCGCTGTCGCTGCTGCTCGGCCTCGCCGGCGCATTGGTTGCGCTGGCGGCACTGTGGCGGCTGTCGGAGCTGGAGTCCGTCGTGCCCGACCCCGCCGACACGCCGCCGGCGCGCGCGCTCGGCGGGCGTCTCTGGCAGGTCGGCAAGCTCGTGCTGATCGGCCTGCCGCTCGCGCTGTCGGCATTCTGGCTGTTTCCGCGCCTGGCCTCGCCCCTGTGGGGCGTCCCCGAACGCGCCGTGGCCCGCCCGGGCCTGTCCGGCGAGATGGCCCCGGGCGAGTGGCTGGACCTGATGGCCGACGACACCCCTGCCCTGCGCGCACGCTTCGTCGACGCGACCCCGGAACGCGGCCAGATGTACTGGCGCGGCCCGGTTCTGCTGGATTTCGACGGCCGCCGCTGGACGCGCTCGGAGTCGATGGCGATCGCGCCGCCTGCGCCGACGCGCCGAGATGGCCCGGTCTGGGAGTACGAACTGGAGCTCGAGCCCACCGAGCGCCCGTTCCTGGTCGCGCTCGACCTGCCGCTGGCCGCGCCGGCCGACGCACGCCTCACCGCCGACTACAGCCTGCTGGCGTGGAGGCCACAGACCTCGCTGCAACGCTGGCGGCTGCGCTCCGCCGCCCCCTCCACGTTCGACGCGGACCTGGAACCCGTCGCACGGGCGCTCGCGCTGCGCCTGCCCGACGGCTTCAATCCGCGCACCCTCGCGCTGGCCCGGAGCTGGCGCGCCGAGGCCGGCGACGGCCCCGATGCCGACGGCGTACTGATCGACCGGATGCTGACCTGGGTGCGGCGCGACTTCACCTACACCCTCGCCACGCCGCTGCCGGGCCGGCACGGCGTGGACGAGTTCCTGTTCGACCAGCAGGCGGGATTCTGCGAGCACTACAGCGCCGCCTTCGCGGTCTTCATGCGCGCGGCCGGCATCCCTGCGCGGGTGGTGACCGGCTACGCCGGCGGCTACTACAACCGCTTCGGCGATTACTGGCTGGTGCGCCGCAACGATGCCCATGCCTGGGTCGAAGTCTGGCTCGACGGGCGAGGCTGGACACGTGTCGACCCGACCGCCGCGGTCGCGCCCGAACGCATCCTCGACACGCTGGCCGACCTGCCGGCCGGAGGCGCCAATCCGCTCCTGCCGTTTTCGCAGATGTGGGACATCGGCGACTGGATGCGTCGCGGCTGGAACGATTTCGTCCTCGGCTTCAACGCCGCCCGCCAACGGCAGTTGCTGCGACCGCTGGGCGCGGGCGACCTCGAAATGCACCAGTTGATCGTGTTGTTCGCCGCGCTCGGCGGACTGGCGCTGGCGTGGATGCTCTGGCTGGTGGCGCGCGGCGAGCGCGAGCGCGACCCGGTGCTGCGCGCCTGGCACGCGCTGGGCGCGCGTTACGCGCGCCACGATCTGGCGCCACTCCCGCACGAGCCCGCCACGACCTGGACCGCGCGCGTGCTGGCGGCGCGTCCCGGAGAGACCGCCCTGGCCATGCTCAGCGCGCGTTTCGAACGTTGGCGCTACGCTTCCATCCAGACGGATCCGGCCGCGGGACGGCAACTGATCCGCGACCTGACCCGGCACCGCCCTGCGGAGACTTCCCGATGACCCCCCGGACCCTCGCTCTTCCGATCGCCCTGGCAGCGACCACGCTGCTGCTTGCCGGCTGCGTCACCGCACCCGCGCCGCTGCAGGGCGCCTATGCACCGGTGTCGCCCGATCAGGTCGGCCCCGGCGCGAATCCCCAGGTCCAGGTCCGCTGGGGCGGCCGCGTCGTGGAGGTCAACCCCGGCCCGGACCGTACCTGCTTCCAGATGCTGTCGATGCCGCTCGATACCAGCGGGCGGCCGGTCAGCGGCGGCAACCAGACCAGCGGTCGCTTTCTCGCTTGCCGCAGCGGGTTCTACGATCCCGCGTTGTTCACCAGCGACCGCGAGGTCACCTTCACCGGCCGCGTGGCCGGGCACGACCAGGTCCGCATCGGCGAGTACGACTACACGCTGCCGCGCCTGGACGCAGACGTGGTCTATCTCTGGCCCGAACGCGTCGACGTGCAGGTGATCCACCATGATCCCTACCCCTGGGGCTGGGGTCCGCGCTGGTGGTGGTACTGAGCACCACGCGCGTCGCGCGACGACCGCAACCCGCATTGAAAAAGGACCGCTGACAGGCGGTCCTTTTTCTTCGGGCGATCACCGGGCCACAGGCGCTCAGGCGGCACCGAACCGTCCCAGCGGTGCACCGGCCAGCAAATGCAGGTGCATTTGATACACCGTCTGCCCGCCGTGGTCGTTGCAGTTCATGACCACCCGGTAGCCGTCCTCGGCCAGCCCCTGCTGGCGTGCGTACTCCGCGGCGGCCAGGGCGAGCCGCCCGATGAGCTCGGCCTGCGACGGCTGGGCGGCGTCCAGGGTCGGGATCGTGTCCTTGGGAACGAACAGCACGTGCACCGGCGCCTGCGGCGCGATGTCGCGGAAGGCGATCATGTGATCGTCTTCGTAGACCACATCGGCCGGAATTTCGCGGCGAATGATCTTGTGGAACAGGGTGTCGTCGGCCATGGCGTGTGCGCGCGGAGGTTCGGGGGATGGCGGCATCCTACTCCGCCGCGACCACCGCCGCTCAGGCGACTTCGCTGCGACTGCCGAAGGCGTGCGACAACGTGCCGCGGTCGACGTACTCCAGCTCCCCGCCCAAGGGCAGCCCGTGCGCCGGACGACTCGGCCGCACACCGTGCTGGCGCGCCAGCTGGGCCAGATAGTGCGCGGTGGCCTCGCCTTCCACGGTCGGGTTGGTGGCCAGGATCAGTTCGCGGGTCTGGCCGTCGGCCAGACGGTCGCCGAGACGATCCAGGCCCAGCTCGCGTGGGCCGATGCCGTCGAGCGGGCTCAGCCGTCCGTGCAGCACGAAATACAGCCCGCGGTAGTCGGTGGCCTGCTCGATCGCCAACCGGTCGGCCGGCGACTCCACCACGCACAGCAGTTGCGGGTCACGCGCACTGCTGGCGCAGACCGGGCAGACCGGCGTCTCGCTGAAATCCCGGCAACGCTCGCAGTTGCCGATCCGCTCCATCGCCGCCTCGAGCGCGCCCGCCAGCCGGCGCCCGCCATCGCGCTGGCGTTCCAGCAGGTGGTAGGCCATGCGTTGCGCGGATTTCTGGCCGACGCCGGGCAACACGCGCAGGGCGTCGATCAGTTGCTCGAGCAGGGGTGCGGTCATGCCCCGCCTCCGCCGACACGGGCCTTCAAGGCCTGCAGCCGACCGACGGCTGTCGCGACGCGTGACGCGTGGTCGAGTGGATCCGCGATGCTGCCGAGGCCGTTGCCGATCGCGTCGACTTCGTTTCGTGCCGCTTCGATGGGCCACAGTTCGCGCACCAAGGCGTCGAAGGCATCGCCGAACCCCGACGGGTCACCGCGCAGCGCATCGGTCACAGGATGATCCCCGGGGCGTCCGTTGGGCACGCTTCGGCCTCAGAACGGCATCTTCATGCCCGGCGGCATCTGCATGCCGGCGGTGGCCGCGCCCATCCGCGCCTGCGACTCGGTGTTGACCTTGTTGACGGCATCGTTGATCGCCGCGGCGACGAGGTCTTCGGTCATCTCGGCATCGGACAGCACGCTCGGATCGATGCGCACCTTGCGACACTCCATGCGGCCGCTGAGGGTGACGCTGACCATGCCGCCACCGGCACTGCCGGTGACTTCGAGCGAGGCGAGCTCTTCCTGCGCACGCTGCATGTTCTCCTGCATCTTCTGCGCCTGCTGCATCAGCTGGGCAATGTTTCCACGCATATCGGAATCTCCTGGCAGAGGCCGCCCGAGGGGACGGCCGTGGTTCGTTCAGCGGTCGTCGACCGGCCGGATGGAATCGGGCACCAGACGCGCGCCGTGCTGGGTCATCAACCGTTGCACGTCCGGATCCTCGAGAAAGGCGCGCTCGGCGTCCTGCTGGCGGGCATCTCGAGCGTGGGCATTGCGGGCGTGCAGGGTCTGCCCGCCCGCAGCGGCGCTTTCGAACCGGATCGACGGCGGCGCGCCCAGGTGCGGTGCGAGCGCATCCGCGAACTGGTTCACCAGCAACGGCGTCTTGAGGTGATCGTCGCTGGCCGGCAAGGCCAACCGCAGCACTCCGCCCTCGTAGCCGACGAACGCGGTGTGCGCAGCCAGTTCACGGACCGGACCGCGTAGGCTCAGGCGCACCACGAGGTCGGGCCACTCGTCGGCCTGCAACCGCACCTCGGGCGTTTCGGCCGCCTGCGGGATCGCGGTGCGGACATCCGCAGCCTGCATGGGCGACGCGACGGACGGCGCCGGGGTCGCCGCCACCTCAGGTGGAGCGGGCGGCAGCGGCGCCGGCATGGGTGCCGCTGCGATCGCCGGTACGCCCGCCGCGCTCGGGGCCGGCGCCGACATTTCCGCGACGGGCCGGGGCTGCGCAGGCGGCGGCGAGACCGGCGGCGGAGGGTGCGGCGCCCGGGCCTCGTGCCCACGCGCCACGTCGTCGGACCATGGCGGGGCGTCGTGGTCCGCATCCCGATCCCGCATCGGCGTCGGTACGGCGCGGGCCTGTGCGGGGACCACCGGCGCAATCGAGCCTGCAGGCGTGGCCGGCGGCTCCCTGCGTCGCGGCGATGCCGCGGGCGGTGGCGCGGCATCCGGTGTCCGCCTCGAGGGCGCCGACAGGGCGCCATCGGCCTCCAGTGCCGCACGCGCGGCGGCGGCGGCATCCAGGCCGCGCGCCGACGGTGCGGCACGCACGCCCCGTGCAGCGCCACTCGGCCCGGTCGGCGCACCGACGGCGGCCGGAGCGCTCGACGCCGACGCCCCGCTGGGCGCACCCTCCAGCGGCCGGAACGCGAGCATCCGCAACAGGCTCATCTCGAAACCGGTCCGCGGCGCCGGCGCCAGCGGCATCTCGCGACGACCGTCCAGCGCCATCTGGTACCACAACTGGACCACCTCGGGCCGCAACGCATCGGCGAGCGCATCGAGATCGAGCCCTTCGGGCTCGAGGGCGGCGCCGGGCACCAGTTGCCGGATCTGGACGCGGTGCAGGGCATCGGCCAGCGCGTCGAGCACCGCGCCCCAGTCGGGCGAGAATTCGGCCAGGGTCGCCACTTCCGCCAGCAGGCGCTCGCCGTCGCCGGCGGCCAGCGCGTCGAGCAGCGCACCGACCCGGGTCCGGTCCACGGTGCCCAGCATCGTGGCGACGCCCGCGTCTTCCAGTTGTCCGCCGGTGTAGGCGATGGCCTGGTCGAGCAACGACAGGCCGTCGCGCAGGCTGCCATCGGCCGCACGTGCGATCTGGCGCACCGCGCCGGGTTCGAACGCGATCGCTTCCGCCGCCAGGATGCGGCCGATCTGACCTTCGATCTGGTCCAGGTCCAGCCGCTTGAGGTTGAACTGCAGGCAGCGCGACAGCACGGTGACCGGAAGTTTCTGGGGATCGGTCGTCGCCAGCAGGAATTTCACGTGTTCCGGCGGTTCTTCCAGCGTCTTGAGCAGCGCGTTGAAGGCCGACTTCGACAGCATGTGCACCTCGTCGATGAGGTACACCTTCACCCGTCCACGCGACGGCATGTACTGCGCGTTGTCGATCAGCTCGCGCACATCGTCGACACCGGTGTTGCTGGCCGCGTCGATCTCGAGCAGGTCGATGAAACGCCCCGCGTCGATCGAACGGCAGGTCTCGCATTCGCCGCACGGGTCGGCGGAGGTACCCGATTCGCAATTCAGGCTCTTGGCGAAAATGCGCGCGATGGTGGTCTTGCCGACTCCGCGGGTGCCGGTGAACAGAAACGCATGATGAACGCGGCCCGACGACAACGCGTTGGTGAGCGCGCGGACCACGTGCTCCTGCCCGACCAACTCGGCGAAACGCTTGGGACGCCACTTGCGGGCGAGGACGAGGTACGACATGGCGTCATTCTGCCATGCCCGTCCCCGGCTTCCGCGCCGGTCCGGCGTTCCTTGTCGGCAGCCGGTCCTGGGGCTAGAATGCTCGACCCTGCGCGCCGCCACGAACGGCAGCCGCAGGCCCGAGAGGAGAGGTGTCCGAGTGGTTGAAGGAGCACGCCTGGAAAGTGTGTAAGCGGCTAAACCCCGCTTCGCGGGTTCGAATCCCGCTCTCTCCGCCAACATCCATCGCAGGCCCCGTGCCGCGATCGGTCTTCCATGGTGGCCCCGTCGGCCCCTCGCGACGCTAGATCGAAAATCCCGCCAGGGCCGGAAGGCAGCAACGGTATCGGTCGATGCGGGCGACGAGGTCAGTCGGCGGGGCCACCGCCTTTTCCGGCACCGGTGCCGCGCAGCGCAGGCGCCGCGCGCACCGCCTCGCCAGGCTGGACGAAGCTGCCGTTCGCCCGCACCTGGGCGCGGCGAACGACAATGGCCGGTGCCACGAACCGGGTCAGTCTTGCCGGTCGTCGGGCGCAGGCACGATCGCCAGCGCATCGGGCTCGTCACCGGTCGGCCAGCGCTCGACCACGGTCCAGTCGCGGGTCGAGACCACGGCGATCTCGTTGCCGCCGCTGACCGCCACGTAGACCCGCGGCCGGCGCGGATCGGCGACCACGCCGATCGGCAGCGCCGCCTGACCGAGCAGGGTGTCGCGGTAGTCGCGCCCGGCCTCGGCCAGCGGCACGCTCGCCACCAGGGCATGCGATGCCGCATCGAACACCGCCAGCGTGGCGGCGCGCGCATTGGTCACCAGCGCGTGGCGCCCGTCCGGGGTGAACACGACCCGGATCGGGAAGCCGGGACTGTCGAGCGTGGCCACGATGTCCAGCGTCTCCGGGTCGTGCAGGGTGACCGTATCGTCGGCGCGATTGGTCACCCACACGCGGCCGTCCGGGCCCACCTCGATCCCCTCGGCACCCCCACCGGCGGGTCGCTCCAGCACGGTGCCGCCCACCAGGTCCACCCGCACCACGCTGCCGGCGCGGATCTTGCTGACATAGGCCGTCGCACCGTCGGCGGACAAGGCCACCATGTGGCCGACGCCATCGCCCACGTCGAAGGTGCGCTCCACACCTGCCGCCGGGTCGACGAGCACCAGCGTTCCCGTGGCCTCGGTGGTGACCAGCATCCGCTTGCCGTCCGGCAACCAGCGCACGCCATGCGGCCGCCCATGCGGCGAGAGGTCGAGGCTGCGCACGGCACCGCGTTCTTCGATCGCCCCGCCCAGGCCCATGATGCCCAGGCTGCGCCCCGCCTGATCGTGGCCGTATTCGGTCACCACCGCTGTCCGCCCGTCGGGCGATACGGCGATCTCGTGCGGGGCGGCACCGGTGACGATTTCCGCGCGACGCGTGCCGTCTTCGAGCGAGAGGCGCCACACCGTGTCCGCCGCCTTGTTGCCGACCAGCAGGTCGCCGGCCATCGCCGGCACGGCGAACAGCGCCGCGGCCAGCAGCATCGCCATCGGACCGGGAGACAAGATGGCGCGCATCACCCCGTTCTTGATGTGCATCGCGTGCGTGTTCGGCGTCATGGCCGACCCTCGCCCGTGCCCTCGTCCGGATGCAGCCAGCCCGCGTCGCCGTCGGCATAGCGCTCGTGCTTCCAGATCGGCACGTCCTGCTTGATCGCATCGATGATCGCCCGGCACGCGTCGAACGCGGCGCCGCGGTGCGATGCGGACACCCCGACCCAGACCGCCAGATCGCCGATCGCCAGATCGCCGACGCGGTGGACGCACACGGCGGCGTGCAGACCATGTTCGGCGCGCAGGCGCCCGACGATGCGCGCGCCTTCGGCCTCGGCCAGCGCGGCGTAGGCTTCGTAACGCAGCCCGTGCACGCCGCGTCCCTGATGGTGGTCGCGCACCCAGCCTTCGAAGACCGCGCAGGCGCCGGCGGCCGGATGGCGCAGACCGGCGTGCAGGGCTGCCGTGTCGATCGGAGTGTCGGCAAGACGGAACGCGAACTCGTCGGACATGCTCAACCTCCGCTCACGGGGGGAATGAAGGCGATCTCGGTCTCCGCGCGGGGCGGGTCGCCCCAGGTCGCGAACGCGCCGTCCACCGCGACCCGCAGGCGCTCGCGCGGCAGTACGAACCCATGACGGGCGCGCAGATCTTCGTAGAGGGCAGCCAGGTTTTCGGCATCGGTATCCACCGCTTCCTGCGCGATTCCGGCGGCATCGCGCAGGCTGGCGAAGTACAGCACCTGCACCCGGGTCATGCCGCCGCTCCCACGTCGCGCTTGCCGCCGCGCTTCGCCACCAGCTTCGCCGGTCCGATCACGATCGCGTGGGACAGCGCCTTGCACATGTCGTACACGGTCAGCGCGGCCACCGTGGCGCCGGTCAGCGCCTCCATTTCCACACCGGTGCGATGGGTGGTGCGCACGGTGCATTCGATCAGCAGGACGCGCTCGCCGTCCCAGTCGATGGTCAGACGCGCGCCGTCGATGGGCAGCGGATGGCAGAACGGGATCAATTCGTGGGTCCGCTTGACCGCCATAGTGCCGGCGATGATCGCGGTATCGACGATGCCGCCCTTGGCGCTGCGCAATCCACTGGCGCGCAACTGCTCCGCCACCGCGGCGGGAAAACGCACCGCACAGCGCGCGGTCGCGCTGCGCGCGGTGACCGCCTTGGCGGAAACGTCGACCATCGTCGGCCGCCCCTCGGGATCGATATGGGTCAACCGGGGCGCGGCGGCACGGCGGGAACTCGAACGGGAACTGGCAGCGGACATACGGATGGGCAGGGCGGAAAACGCCTCAGATGGTACCCGCACCGGTGTCCGGCGTGCCTTGATGGAACGCCATCCGCCAGCGCCCGTCGGCCTCGCGGCGCCACAACGAGGTCCGCAGCGAGCGCGCATGCGCGCCGCCGGCGAGACGCGTTGCCAGGTAATGCAGGCGTGCGACATCGGCCGTCAGAAACACCACACGCATCGGTCCGGCCTCGAACGCGATCCCCTGCTCCACCGGCAGCGACCCCAGCACCTCGGTCTTGCCGAAGACTGCGCCACGTGCGCCGATTTCCATGAAATCGTCGGCGATCAGAGCGGCCACGCGCGCCTGATCCGCACGTGTGGCCGGCCGCAGCAGCTCGCGCTCCTGCGCGATCAGCATCGCGACGATCTCGTCACCGCTCACCCTGCCGGACCCTCGGCCCGACCGGCGGTGGCCGCATAGTGCGCCAGTCGCGTTGCGAGATCGCCGGTGTGCAATTCGAACAGGTGGTTGTCGAAATCGTAAACGTACAGCGACTGCCCTTCCGCCGGATCGCGCGACCGCGACGGCAGGATCTCGGCACCGATGCGCCGCAACCTCGCCTCGCAATCCGGAAGATCCTGCGCGCCGACGGCGAAGGCCACATGCCGGTAGCTGCGCGTGGCCGGCGGCTCGCCCGCCATCGCCGCGATCCAGAGACCACCGAGCAGATAGAACCGCTCCGGCGACAGGGAATGGGTGGCTTCGCCGCTGTCGTAGATCTGCTCGGCGCCCAGCCCCTTGCACAGGAACAGACTCATCCGGTCCAGGTCGCGGACCACGAAGGTGAGATGGCTGAGGCCGCGGATGCTCATCCGCCGACCAGGAACATCTCGACCCGGCGGCGCCCGCGTCGGCGCTCGGCATCGCGCAGTTCGCTGTAACGGTCGGCGCGGCGCGTCCACACCTGGGCGAGGCGATCGACCAGGGCGTCCTCGCCCAGCGCGAGGAGCGGCCGTAACGGCTGTCCGGACGCTGCGAACAGGCAGGTGTACAGGCTGCCGTCGGCGGCCACGCGGGCACGGTGGCAATCGCCGCAGAACGGCGTGCTGACCGAGCTGACGAAGCCGATCTCGCCGCCGCCGTCGACGAAGCCGTGACGCACGGCCACCTCGCCCCGGTAGTGCGGATCCAGCACGCTCAACGGCCAGTGCGCGGCGATCCGCGCGCGCAACTCGGCCGACGGCACCACCCGCTCCGCCGCCCAGCCATTGACGTTGCCGACGTCCATGTACTCGATGAAACGCAGCACGTGCCCGCTGTGGCGGAAATGCTCCACCAGCGGCAGCACCTGATCCTCGTTGACGCCGCGCTGGACCACGCAGTTGATCTTGAGCGCACCGAAACCGGCAGCCTCTGCCGCGGCGATGCCGGCGAGTACGTCGTCGACCTCGCCGCGCCCCCCCGACAGCGTGCGGAAACGATCGGGCGCGAGCGCGTCCAGGCTGATCGTGAGCCGCCGCAACCCGGCATCGCGCAGGGCCTGCGCATGCCGTGCGAGCAGGCTGGCGTTGGTGGTCATGGCCAGGTCGTCGAGCCCAGGCACCGCGGACAATCGCGCGACCAGCTCCGGCAACCCGCGCCGCAGCAACGGCTCGCCGCCGGTCAACCGCAGCTTGCGCACGCCGACCCGGGCGAACCCGCGCACCAGGGTCTCGATCTCGTCGAACGACATCCGGCCGGCGGCATCGAAGCCGTAATCGTCGGGGACGCGGTCGGCCGGCATGCAGTAGCCGCAACGGAAGTTGCAGGCTTCGATCACCGACAGGCGCAGGTCGTGCAGCGGCCGACCCAGGCGATCCAGCGGCAGCACCGGCGACGGCAGGGGGTCGGGCCGGCTCATGCCATCGCCTCCGCAGCCGGATCCGCCAACGCCAGCACCTCGCCCGCATCGGCCACCCGGTGGCCGCGCGCGCGCAGCGCCCGGGCGTCGGCGCGCGAGGCGTGGTGATACAGCACGCAACGCGCCAGCAAGTCGGCCGGATACTCGCGCTCGAGATCGTCGATGCCGCTGTGCGACGGGTTGCCATGCAGTGCGCAGTCGTGGGCGACGAGTTCGTCGCGATCGGCATGACGCGCGAGCATCTCGGGAATCGGCCGCGTGTCGCCGCTCCACACCAGACTGCCCGGCAAACGCAGCCCGAATGCTGTGTCGGGCCAGTGGTGGCGGACCGGAAAGACTTCCAGACGCACTCCGTCGTGCCAGAACGCGTCGCCCACCGGAATCAGCCTGAACGCCTCCCAGAAGTTCGCGCCGCCCTCGGCCAGCACGTTCGGGTAGTCGCCGATGCGCCGATGCAGCAGCGGCACCAGCGGCGCCGGCACGTACACCGGCATGCGGCCACGGCGCGCGGCGTCGAAATACTCCGACACGAACAGCCGCTCGAACCCCGCCACATGATCGAGATGGGTGTGGGTCACGAACAGCGCGCGCGGCGGCGCGCCGTACTCGGCCAGCAGCGCGGTCAGGCCCTCGCCGCCGCAATCGATGGTCAGCCACGGCGCATCGTCGCGCTCGATGGTCGCCATCGGCGAACCCAGCTCGACCGCCGAGGCATTGCCCACCCCATGGAACCGCAGTGCCCAGGACACGTCAGTAGCCCTTCGCCCAGCGGGCGTCGTAGGCGGCTCGCAGCCGCGCGAAGTCGGCGCGGACCTCGGCCTCGGGCCGCGCCCCCCGCAGCTTCACCAGCGAACGCTCGAGCCGGGTGAGGTTGCGCGCCCGCCAGCCGGTTTCCGGCAAGCGGCGGCGGCCGCGGTCGAAATCGATCAACCAGCCCGCGTCGGCCGCGTCGAACAGGATGTTGTGCGCATTGAGATCCGCGTGATCGAGGCCGGCGCGATGGAACCGCGCCACCAGCAGGCCGGTGGCCTCCCACGGGCCGTCGCGTCCCTGCGCGGCGACCCGCTCGGCCAGCGTGAGGACGCCATCCAGGCGGCGGACCAGGATCGCGGCGCGATAGCCCATGCCGCGTCGCAGATAGCACGCGGCGATCGGCTCGGGGACCGGCAGGCCATCGCGGTGCAGATCCCGGGTCAGACGGAACTCGGCGAAGCTGCGTGTCCGGTCCGCACCGCGCCAGCCATACCGGTCCCGGCTCACGCGTGCCGCCATGCCGCCGCGCCGGTACTGCCGCAGCACCGCGTCGCCGAACGGTCCCTGGACGAACCAGGCCCCGCCACGCCCGCCGCTGTCGACCGGCCGTGCGCGATCGCCCCAGGCCTCGGGCTGGAACCAGTCCGCACGCGCCTCGCGCGCCAGCGCGGCGTCGCACAGGATCGCGCCCTGCCCTTCGGACGCACGCTCGCGCCCCGCGCCCTGGACAAGCTGGGCACCCTGGAAGGGAATCAGGCTCTCGGTCGCGTCGAATCGCACCATCCATGCAGTTTAGCGGTGCCGGCCCGCCGCGCGGCGTCTGCGCCGCCACCGCTTACACTGCCGTTCGCGAAACGCACCGTCGCATTCCTTCCCACCACGACCCCAGCCCATGCCGCCATCGCCCGCCCCCCCAGCGCCCGACTCGATCTGCCTGCTGCGCCTGTCCGCGCTGGGCGACGTGACCCACGTTGTGCCGCTGGTCCGCACCCTGCGTACCGCCTGGCCGGAGACCGCACTGACCTGGATCGTCGGGCGCGGCGAGCAGAAACTGCTCGATGGCCTGCCCGGCGTCGACTTCGTGGTCTACGACAAGAAGACCGGCATCGCCGGCATGCGCGCGGTCCGCCGTGGTTTCGGCGGACGGCGTTTCGGGGCCCTGCTGCAGATGCAGGTGGCCGCACGGGCGAACCTGCTGTCGGCCTTCGTGCCCGCACGCCGCCGTGTGGGCTACGACCGGTCGCGCGCGAAGGACCTCCACGGCCTGTTTATCAACGAACGGATCCCCGACCGTCCCGGGATCCATGTGCTCGACGCGATCGGCAGCTTCTGCGAGCCGCTCGGCCTGCGGCAACGCGAGGTCGTGTGGGACCTTCCCGTCCCGGCCGATGCCTGGACGTGGGCCGCGGCCCAGTGGCCCGACGACGACCGCCCGGCGCTGCTGATCTCGCCCTGCTCCAGCCACGTGCTGCGCAACTGGCGCGCCGATCGCTATGCCGCAGTCGCCGACCACGCGTTGTCACGTGGCTGGCGGGTGGTGCTGTGCGGCGGGCGCAGCGCACTGGAGCGCGACACCGCCGATGCCATCCTCGCCGCCATGCAGGGTGAGGCTTTGGACCTGGTCGGCAAGGACACCCTCAAGCAGTTGCCCGCCTTGCTCGCGCGCGCCGCGCTGGTGATGACGCCCGACGCCGGCCCCATGCACATCGCCAACGCCATGGGCGCCAAGGTGCTCGGCCTGCATGCGGCCAGCAATCCTGCCCGCAGCGGGCCTTACTCCGATCTGCGTTACTGCGTGGACCGTTACGACGATGCCGCCCGCCGCTATCTCGGCCGTTCAGCCGACGACCTGAAGTGGGGTGCAAAGATCGAACGCGAGGGCGTCATGGATCTCGTCACCGTGACCGACGCCATCGATGCCTTCGAACGGTATGTCGAAGACCGCGATCACGGTCGCCTGTCCACAGGATGAGCCCCATGCCGCACCCGACCACACCGCCCTCGCCCCGTCCGACCGCACTCGCGCGCCTGGCTCGCCCACTGCTGCTGGGAGCCGGCGTACTGGTCGCGCTGGCGACGCTGGCGATCGCCGACATGCGCCAGCCCGGCGCCGATGCCGGCCAATGGCTGTTCATGGCCGGCCTGATCGTGGCCGGCTTCCTGCCGTACGCCATCCTCGTACTGGCCGCCCGCACCGGACCGGCCTGGGTGGCGGTACTCGCCGGCCTGGCAATGGCGGCGCTCGACCTCGCCGCCCGCGTACGCGTGCGCTGGTTCCCGCAGGATGCGCAGGACGGACTGCTGCTGGTCGCGTTGCCGGTGTGGTTGATTCCGGCGGCCCTGGTGCTGTGGTGCGCGATGGCGGTGGTCCAGGGCATCCGTCTGGCCGACGCGCGGCGCAGTGCGGAGGCCGCGCGCCGGGCGCGCGGCGATCGGGATCAGCGCGACGCCGGTGGCTCCGCGCCGCCGCGGTAATCCTCGTAGGACTTCTCCTCGACGTAGCTGGATCCGAGCGCGAGATTGATCTCCTTCTTCACCCGGGCCCGCTCGTCGTTTTCGAAGTAGACGCTGCGTGCCAGACGCACGAACTCGTCGTCGAAGGCCTGCGCCTTCTCCTTGATCCGGATGTCGTCCTCGATCACCCACAACCGCTCGTTGACGGCCTTGAGCTCCGCGCGCAGGCGGGCGATGTCGTGACCGGCGGCCGGATGCGCCATCCAGGTCTTCTCCAGCGCCGACAGCTCGTTGCGCACATTGGCGAGCTTGGCCGGATCGGCGATCCGCTCGGACTTGATCTGCAGGATGGCGATCTTGTCGAGCAGTTCGCCGAAGGACACGGGGACGAGGATTTCGGACATGGACGCGCAACCTGGGCAAAGAAGGTCAGTGTAGCGCGGCGCTTTGCCCGCTTGTCCGGCGCCGGGCGCCCCCGTATCATGTGCGGCCCCGTGGTCTGAGGCTGCGGGGCCACCGGAGAGGTGGCAGAGTGGTTGAATGTACCTGACTCGAAATCAGGCAGGCGTTTATAGCGCCTCGGGGGTTCGAATCCCCCCCTCTCCGCCAGAGTCGCGAAACGCCCCGTCAGGGGCGTTTCTCTTTTCCGCGCGTCATCTCTGCTAGGTTTAGCGCCATGCGCCCCCTCCGCCCGAGACGTCCGCGCCCGCCCCGCATCGCCAGCCCTTGGCCGGCGCCTTCGCCGCAGTCGCGACGCGCATGATCGAATTCGGGCACCTCACCCATGCCGGCCTGCGGCGGGAACTGAACGAAGATACCTACTACGGCGATGCCGAGCTCGGCCTGTGGCTGGTCGCCGACGGCATGGGCGGCCACGAGTACGGCGAGGTCGCCAGTGCGCTGGCGCGAGAGGCCGTGGTGCGCGAGGTCCGGCGCGGCACCGAGTTGCCGCGTGCGATCCAGATCGCCGACGAGGACATCATCCGCGCGTCGCGGCAACGCCACGACACGCTGCCCATGGGCACCACGATCGTCGCCGCGCGCATCGAGGGCCGCCGGTTCCAGGTCGCCTGGGTCGGCGACAGCCGCGTCTACCTGTGGCGCGACGGACGCCTGGTGCAGCTTTCGCAGGACCACAGCTACGTGCAGGAACTGATTTCCCAGGGCACGATCAGCATCGACCAGGCCCGCCATCACCCGCATCGCAACGTGGTCACCCAGGCCCTCGGCGTCACCGATCCGGACGCGCTGAAGGTCGAGACACTTTCGGGCGAGCTGAGCCCCGGCATGCAACTGTTGCTGTGCAGCGACGGGCTGACCGAGGAGGTCGACGACCGCGGCATCGCCCGGGTACTGGCCCACCACGAATGCAGCGCGCAGGAATGCGTCGACGGACTGGTCGCCGCCGCGCTGGACAACGGCGGCTCGGACAACATCACCGTGGTGCTGATCCGCAGCCTGGCCTGACGGCCGCACAGCCGCCGGCGGACGCGCGCGCGTGCTCTTCCCGGCCTCCTGCCGCATAGGGCGATCGTGCCGCAGCGGCCTGCAGCCTCGCGATCGGTCGTCCCTGCCGCTGTCCGGCGCGTTCTTCAGCCGGCGTCCCAGACGGCCTGACCGCCCGCCCGCTTGCGGATGGCCTCCATCCGCGCGGCGTGCGCGGCCAGATCGGCTTCCGGTACCACGATCTGCGGGCGCGGCCCGGCCGCCATGTGCCCCAGCGCCGCAGCCGCCGAGACCCGGGACGTCGCATCCTCCATCGCGCCGAACCCGATCTCGCCCTGCCCCGACGTCAGCGCCAGGTACACCTCGGCCAGCAACTGGGCATCGAGCAGTGCGCCGTGCAACTGGCGGTGGGCGTTGTCCACGCCCAGACGCTTGCACAGCGCATCGAGCGAGTTGCGCTGACCCGGATATCGCTTGCGTGCGACCGCCAGCGAATCGAGCACGCTCACCCGCTCGGCCAGGAGGCCGTAGCGGCCGTCGAACCTCGCCAGTTCGGCCTCCAGGAACCCCATGTCGAAGGCCGCGTTGTGGATCACCAGTTCGGCGCCGTCGACGAACGCCAGGAATTCCTCCACGACGTCCTCGAACAGCGGCTTGTCGGCCAGGAACTCCAGCGTCAGGCCGGTGACTTCCTGCGCGCCCTGCTCGAACTCGCGCTGCGGATTCATGTAACGGTGGAAGGTCCGGCCGGTCGGGCGGCGCTCCACCATCTCCACGCAGCCGATCTCGACCACGCGATTGCCCTTCTTCCACTCCAGGCCGGTGGTTTCGGTGTCGAGAACGATCTGGCGCATGCGGTCCTGCGGTGACGGAAGAAGCGGGAAGAGCTTAGCCGACGGCGGCACCGGCGCGCTGGCGGACGGCCTGATCGCGGGCGAGCGCGTCGACGCGTTCGTTGTCGGGATCGCCGTTGTGGCCCTTCACCCAACGCCATTCGACCTGGTGCTGACGCGCCGCCGCGTGCAGGCGCTGCCACAGCTCCTGGTTCTTCACCGGCTCGCCGGCGGCGGTACGCCAGTTGCGTCGCACCCAATTGGGCATCCATTCGGTGATGCCCTTGCGCACGTATTGCGAATCGGTCTGCAGCATGACCTCACAGGGCTCGGTCAAGGCTTCGAGCCCGGCGATCGCCGCCATCAACTCCATGCGGTTGTTGGTCGTCAGCGGCTCGCCGCCGACCAGTTCCTTTTCCTTGCCGCGATAGCGCAGCAACGCCGCCCAACCGCCCGGCCCCGGATTGCCCAGGCAGGCGCCATCGGTGTGGATCTCGATCGACTTGCGCATCAGGCCGCCGACACGCCACGCGGCAAGACCAGCTTGCGCCGCGGCAGCGGCGTCAGTGCGGCCACCCGCTTCTCCGCCCGCAGCGCGTACGCCGCGCACAGGCCGGGGCCGGAACGCAGGGCGTCGTCGACACGCGGCGTCCAGCTCGGTCCGATCCCCTGCGACACCGGCTCGGGCTCCAGGCCCGCCCGCCGCAGTCGACGTCGCCAACCGAGCGGTTCGCTGGCACGCAGGCCCTGCCCGCGCCAGCGCCAGCGATACGGCGACAGCGGATTGAGCGCCAGCAGCCAGAGCCGTCCACCGGCCTCGAGCAGGCGGGCCGCCTCGTCCAGCAGCAGATCGTCGTTGCCGCCAGCCCGGACCACATGTTGCAGGACCACCGTGCCCATCGACCCGCTCGGGAACGGCAACGGCGCGTCGCAGCGCACCTCACCCTGCCAGCGCTCGCCATCGGCCCACAGCCGGATGCCGCGGCCGCAGGCGGCGGCCACCGGCCCGGATGCGGCCGAAGGCGCGAGCCAGAGCCAGGGCGGCGCCGGCCGGTCGGCCAAGGCACGTTCGAGCATGGTGGTCTCGCCGTCGACCAGCGCCTGGCCGGCAGGGGTCGCGAACCAGGCGGTCCGCGGAGGTTGACCGGGCAGTGAGGTGACGGGCATGGTCGCGCATTCTACAGACCCAGGAGCGCCCGCCGATGCGGCTGCAGCCGATCCCGGCCCTGTCGGACAATTACATCTGGTGGCTGCGCGACGACGCCGGCAGCAACGCGATCATCGTCGACCCGGGCGAGGCGGCCCCGGTGCTCGCGGCGCTGCAGGCCCCGCCCCTGGCGGTGCTGTTGACCCATCACCACCACGACCATATCGACGGCATCCCCGCCCTGCAGGCACGCTGGCCCGGTCTGACGGTGATCGCCCCGGACGACCCGCGCATCGTCCACGCCAGCCGCCGGGTGGCCGACGGCGACCGCGTGGACATCGGCCCCTGGCGCTTCGAAACCCTGGCCGTCCCCGGCCATACCGAGACCCACGTCGCATTCCACGGGCATGGCCTCCTGTTCTGTGGTGATACCCTGTTCAGTCTCGGTTGCGGGCGCATGTTCGAGGGTACGCCCGCCCGGATGCTGGCCTCGCTCGACCGGCTGGCCGCCCTGCCCGGCAAGACCCTAGTCTGCTGCGGCCATGAATACACCCGAGCCAACGCCCGGTTCGCCCGGACGGTCGAGCCGGACAACGCGGCGCTGATGCGCCGCAGCGAGGAAGTGGACGACATGCGAGAACGCGGACATCCCAGCCTGCCCAGCCGGCTGGACATCGAAACGGCCTGCAACCCCTTCCTGCGCATCGACGCACCGGGTGTGCGTGCGGCGGTGCGAGCGCATGCCGCACTCGCCGCCGACGCCGATCGCGATGCCTATTTCGGTGCCCTGCGCGCCTGGAAAGACGACTTCCCCGCATGAGGCGGTGCCGCACACCGGCCCGACGGCGGTTGGTGGCGGGGCTGATGCTCTGCCTGCTGGCGCCCTGGACCGCCGCGGTGGCCGGCGCCGCCGTCCCGCCCTCCGCCACCGCGCCCGATGCGCCACCTGCCGCCCCCAGCGTCCAAGGCAGCGAGATCTACCAGCGCTTCGTCGACGGCCTGTCCGACCGCGATTGCAGCGCCGACACCAGCGACCGCTGGCGACGCCATTTCGGCCATGTGCCCCGCGATCTCGCCAATCAGCCCGACAAGCTGCTGCCGCTGTTCGGTTACGTCATCGATCAGCTGCAGGCCCATCACCTGCCCACCGAATACGCACTGATCCCGTTCGTGGAAAGCGGCTATCGGCCCGGCGCACGCAGCAATGCCGGACCGGCCGGACTGTGGCAGTTCATTGCGCGGACCGCGCGCAACCACAATGTGGCGATCCGCCCGGGCTACGACGGTCGCCTGTCGCCGGTGGACTCGACCCAGGCGGCAGTGCGCTACCTCAAGACCCTCCACGGCATGTTCGCCGGCGACTGGCGGCTCGCGGTGATGGGCTACAACGCCGGTGAGTACCGGGTGTTCGGCGCACTCAAGCAGGCCGGCCAGCGGGCGGCCGACGCACGGCCCGAGGACCTGCCGATGCCGCAGACCACCAAGGCCTACGTGAGCAAGCTGCAGGCGTTGTCCTGCCTGCTCGTGGAAGCCGGCGAACGCGAAGAATGGCTGCAGGCGATCGACCATACGGTTCCCGTCCTGGCACCCGCACCGCTGCCGCGCACCGCCGGCAACCTGGACAGCTGGGCATCGCGCCAGGGGCACGACCCGGACCTGATCCGCCGCATGAATCCCGCCTTTCCTGAAGGGCGCGTCGCCAGCGCCGACCGCGAACTGCGCGTACTGGCGCCCGCGGTGGCCGTGTCCGACACGGCCCCCGACACCGTCCTGGCCGCCACCGAGCCGCGCGACAGCGCTGCGGCACCCGCGGCCGCCGTGACGGCGAGCGCGCCCACTGCGGTGGTCCACTACGCCGAGGCGATCGAGCCACCGCGTTCCCACGTGGTCGCACGTGGCGATTCGATCTGGCGCATCGCCCGCCGCTACGGTGTCGGCGTGGCGCAACTGCTGGCCCGTAACGGGCTCACCCGCGACAGCGTGCTGCGTCCGGGCACGATTCTGCTGATCGACGACGTCCTGCCGGGCGCACTGAGCGCCGCCAGCGCCGACAGAAGCGACGGCAGCCGCTGACGCTGGCGGGAGCGCTTCGAGGCCACACCCGAGCGCCCGACGAGAGACCCGCGGCTCGAAGCCGCCACGTATTCGCCGACCTGATCTGACCTGAAGGCGGACGACGAGCCGGCAGGGGGCTGCAGCACCCGCGACGTGACAGCCATCGCGCTCGCGGCCAGGTGAGACGCCGCACGCCCGTCACGCGCGGGGCTCGTCCAGCACAGCGTCCACCACCGTGCGAGCCGTTTCCCGCCGCACGCCGTTTCGGCCCCACCTGTGCCGACGTCCCACGAAAAAGGGCGCGGAGATCACCTCCGCGCCCTTTCGGGATTTCGCCCGGCCTGACGCCGGATCAGAGGCGCTGCTCGTAGACCTCCACCTTCATGCCGGCACGCAGCTGGCGCAGCAGCGTGGTGGCCGCTTCGTTGCCCATCAGTGCCGCGAGCTGCTGACGCAGCATCTGCCGCTCCTGGTCGCTGGCCTCGCCCGGATCGCCCGGCGTCACCGCAGTGACCGCGTAGACGACCACGCTGCCGTCGTCCAGCGCCACACGGCCGGGAGAAACCGCTCCGTCCTCCGGCACCGCGGCGCGGAAGTACGCATCCACCGCCGCCGGGTGCGGCACCGGCGTGCCACGCGGCACACCGGGCACGTCCTGTACCGAAAGACCGTCCCGGTCCGCCACCACGTCCGCCAACGACGCACCTTCGCCGATGCGCTCGACCATCGCATCGGCCGTGGCCAGATTCGCCGTGCGCGCACGGTCGGCATGGATGGCCGCGACCACCCGGTCACGGACCGACTCGAGCGGTTCCACGCGCTCGGGCTCGTGCGCATCCACCCGCAGCATCACCGCCTGGTTGGGACCGGTTTCGACCGGATCGCTGACGGTCCCGTCCTCGATCAGGGTCGGGTTGAACGCCATCCGCTGCACGGCCGGATTGGCGAGTACGCCCTGCGCACCGCCACGCGGGAACGGGCCGGCGCGCTGCACGCTCACGCCGGCCTCCTCGGCCGCGGCGGTCAGCGAGGTCGGATTGCGGTAAGCGCGATCCACGACCCGATTGACGAGTTCGCTGAACTCCCGCTCGCTGTCGCCGGACACGAGCTCCTGTTCGATCTGGCCGCGCACCTCCTCGAACGGCGTCTGCCGGCCTTCGCGGCGGTCGCGCAGCTGCAGGACATGCCAGCCGAATTCTGTTTCCACCGGTGCCACGTCGCCGGGCTGCATCTGCGCCAGCGCGGCATCGAACCCTTCGCCCATCATCCCGGGCTCCAGCCACCCCAGGTCGCCGCCGGCATCGCGGGAACCGGGATCCCCGGAGCGTTCGCGGGCCAACGCGGCGAAGTCGGCACCGCCTTCGATTTCCGCCGTCATCGCCTCCGCCTGCTCGCGTGCGGCCTGGCGCGCCTGCGCGTCGCCGGCCGGCGCCTCGACCAGGATGTGCGAGACCTGCCATTGGTCCGGCTCGGAGTAACGCGCGATCTCCTGCTCGTAATGCGCACGCAAGGCCTCTTCGTCGACCGCGTCCGCCTGCTGCGCACCGCTGGTCTCGACGACGATGTACTCGACCGAGACCGACTCCGGCGCCCGGTAGTCGGCCTGATGCGCCTGATACCAGGCCTGCACCTCCTCGTCGCTCACGTCGGTGTCGTCGATGGCGGGCGGCAGCACCGCGAACGACACATCGCGCCGCTCGCCCAGCAACACCAGCAGGCGCTCGACCTGATCCGGGGTCACGAAAGCCGACTGCGCCACGTGCGTCGGCAACAGCGACTGCTGCAGGCTCTCGCGGATCAGTTCCTGGAACTGCGCCGGCGACTGCGGCGGCACCTGCGACTGCAACGCGAGCTGGTAACGCTGCGAATCGAAGCGCCCGTCGACCTGGAACGCCGGAATCTGCTGGATCTGCTCACGCACCTGGGCATCGCCCACCGCGACGCCGCGATTGCGCGCAGCCAAACGCAGGACCGCCTGATCCACCAGCTGCTCCAGGACCTGGCGGCGGTTGTCCGGCGACTCGAACGCGATGCCGTCGAAGGCCTCGCCATCGGCGTCGCGGCGCGCCTGGCGCTCCTGCTCGAACGCACGGCGGAAATCGTCGGGCGTGACGTCCTCGTGCGTCCAGGCGAATCTGCGCACCAGCCACCAGTCCGGCGCACCACGCCACCACGACGGCGGCGCCTCCACCCGTGCGACCTGGCTGCCGCCCTGGAACAGGAACTGCTCACTCCCGAAGAACGCGAACGGAATCGCCAGCAGGACCACGATGACCACCGCGATCCAACCGCTCGTTTTTTCTCTCAGGGCTTGCAGCATGGCGACGACCGACGTTTTGACGTAGCCGCGCAGTTTAACCGGATTGCGGCCCGGCGGCAGCGGCCGGCCCGGACAAAGAAAAAGGCGCCACGAGGGCGCCTTCTTCGGGACGATGGCGGAGCGGACGGGACTCGAACCCGCGACCTCCGGCGTGACAGGCCAGCATTCTAACCAACTGAACTACCGCTCCAATGTCCTTGCCCATGCAGCCTGGCCGCATGGCGGATTGGGTCACGGAACAACTGACCCGACCCTTTGCAGAAAAGAAGGGCACCGTTCCCGGTGCCCTTCAGAGTTCGTGGCGGAGCGGACGGGACTCGAACCCGCGACCTCCGGCGTGACAGGCCAGCATTCTAACCAACTGAACTACCGCTCCACGTGCAACTCTTCAAACCTGTGGCTTGGTGGGTGCTGAGGGTTTCGAACCCCCGACCCTCGCCTTGTAAGGGCGACGCTCTACCACTGAGCTAAGCACCCCCGAAGGAGCCGCTTAATTTACACCGTCCTTGAGCGCTTTGCCAGCCTTGAACGCAGGATTCTTGGTGGCCGGAATCTGGATCTCTTCGCCGGTGCGCGGGTTGCGACCGGTACGGGCGGCGCGCTCACGGACTTCGAAGGTACCGAAACCGGCGATGGCGACGTCCTCGCCCTGACGCAGACCGTCGGCGATGGCATCGAACACGGCGTCGACGGCGCACGTGGCCTGGGCCTTGGTGAGGTCGCACTTCTCGGCGACGACGGAGATCATGTCGGATTTCTTCATTGAGAGACGCTCCTGGGCGACGGATGTGTCGCGAAAAAAATGGCGGCCGGCCAAGCGCTCGAATTGATGTTCTGCCAGCCGGTCCGGAAGGCGCGATGTGCGACCGAGGTCGCGCATCGCGAGTGCGGGCTTTATACCAGCCGCGGCCCTGCACACGCAAGAAAAAGCGCATAAGGGCGCGGTTTTTCTGCCGTTAACGCAGTGACCGCGAGACTGTCAATGCTTGACGCCGGCCTGCGTGCCCGACTTGCGCGTGCGCGACTTCGGAACGACCTCGCCGACGTCCTTCTTCGCCGCCTTCGGGGCCAGGGGACGCTCGAGCGCGAGATCGAGAACCTCGTCGACCCACTTCACCGGCACGATCTTGATGTGCTGGGTCACGGTCTTCGGAATGTCGGTCAGGTCCTTGCGGTTCTCCTCCGGGATGATCACCGTGCGGATGCCGCCACGCATCGCCGCCAGCAGCTTCTCCTTCAGTCCGCCGATCGCGGTGACCCGTCCGCGCAGGGTGATCTCGCCGGTCATCGCCACATCGGCGCGCACCGGGATCTTGGTCAGCGTCGACACCAGCGCCGTGGTCATCGCGATGCCGGCGCTCGGACCGTCTTTCGGCGTGGCGCCATCGGGCACGTGGACATGGACGTCGTGCTTCTGCAGGAAGTCGATCTCCATGCCGAGGCGCTCCGCGCGCGCGCGCACCACCGACAGCGCCGCCGACGCCGACTCCTTCATCACGTCGCCGAGCTGGCCGGTCAGGATCAGCTGGCCCTTGCCGGGCACGAGGGTGGATTCGATCTGCAGCAGGTCGCCACCGACCTCGGTCCAGGCCAGCCCGGTGACCAGACCGATCTCGTTGTCCTCCTCGGCGCGACCGAAGTCGTAACGGCGCACGCCCAGATACTTGTCGAGATTCTTCTCGCCCACTGACACCGCCTTGGCCTTCTTGGCCTGCGGGCCGGCCAGCGCGATTTCCTTGACCACCTTGCGGCAGATCTTGGAGATCTCGCGCTCCAGGTTGCGCACGCCGGATTCGCGCGTGTAGAAGCGCACGATGTCACGGATCGCGGCCTCGGCGATCTTCAGTTCCTCGGGCTTGAGCCCGTTGGCCTTGAGCTGCTTGGGCACCAAGTAACGGGTGGCGATGTTGAGCTTCTCTTCCTCGGTGTAGCCGGGAATGCGGATGACCTCCATCCGGTCGAGCAGCGGCCCCGGGATGTTGAGCGAGTTGGACGTCGCCACGAACATCACCTCGGACAGGTCGAGGTCGACCTCGAGATAGTGATCGTTGAACGCGTTGTTCTGCTCCGGATCGAGTACCTCCAGCAACGCCGAGGACGGGTCGCCGCGGAAATCCATCGACATCTTGTCGATCTCGTCGAGCACGAACAGCGGATTCTTGGTGCCGGCCTTGTTGAGGTTCTGCACGATCCGCCCCGGCATCGAACCGACGTAGGTACGGCGATGGCCCCGGATCTCGGCCTCGTCGCGCACGCCACCCAGGCTCATGCGCACGAACTTGCGGTTGGTGGCCTTGGCGATCGACTGCCCCAGCGAGGTCTTGCCGACGCCGGGCGGCCCGACCAGACACAGGATCGGGCCGCGCAGTTGCTTCACCCGCGCCTGCACCGCGAGGTACTCGAGGATGCGTTCCTTGACCTTCTCCAGGCCGTAGTGATCGGCGTCCAGTGTTTCCTCGGCCACCTTCAGATCCTTGCGCACCTTGCTGCGCTTCTTCCACGGCACGCCGAGAATCCACTCCAGATAATTGCGCACGACCGCGGCCTCGGCCGACATCGGCGACATCTGCTTGAGCTTGCTGAACTCGCTCTTGGCCTTGGCCTCCACCGGCTTGGGCATCCCGGCCTCGGCGATCTTGCGCGCGACCTCCTCGATGTCGTTGGGCGCATCGTCCATC
>NZ_KQ759763.1:2444635-2567901 GCF_001482195.1 Luteimonas abyssi
GAATCTGCGCACCAGCCACCAGTCCGGCGCACCACGCCACCACGACGGCGGCGCCTCCACCCGTGCGACCTGGCTGCCGCCCTGGAACAGGAACTGCTCACTCCCGAAGAACGCGAACGGAATCGCCAGCAGGACCACGATGACCACCGCGATCCAACCGCTCGTTTTTTCTCTCAGGGCTTGCAGCATGGCGACGACCGACGTTTTGACGTAGCCGCGCAGTTTAACCGGATTGCGGCCCGGCGGCAGCGGCCGGCCCGGACAAAGAAAAAGGCGCCACGAGGGCGCCTTCTTCGGGACGATGGCGGAGCGGACGGGACTCGAACCCGCGACCTCCGGCGTGACAGGCCAGCATTCTAACCAACTGAACTACCGCTCCAATGTCCTTGCCCATGCAGCCTGGCCGCATGGCGGATTGGGTCACGGAACAACTGACCCGACCCTTTGCAGAAAAGAAGGGCACCGTTCCCGGTGCCCTTCAGAGTTCGTGGCGGAGCGGACGGGACTCGAACCCGCGACCTCCGGCGTGACAGGCCAGCATTCTAACCAACTGAACTACCGCTCCACGTGCAACTCTTCAAACCTGTGGCTTGGTGGGTGCTGAGGGTTTCGAACCCCCGACCCTCGCCTTGTAAGGGCGACGCTCTACCACTGAGCTAAGCACCCCCGAAGGAGCCGCTTAATTTACACCGTCCTTGAGCGCTTTGCCAGCCTTGAACGCAGGATTCTTGGTGGCCGGAATCTGGATCTCTTCGCCGGTGCGCGGGTTGCGACCGGTACGGGCGGCGCGCTCACGGACTTCGAAGGTACCGAAACCGGCGATGGCGACGTCCTCGCCCTGACGCAGACCGTCGGCGATGGCATCGAACACGGCGTCGACGGCGCACGTGGCCTGGGCCTTGGTGAGGTCGCACTTCTCGGCGACGACGGAGATCATGTCGGATTTCTTCATTGAGAGACGCTCCTGGGCGACGGATGTGTCGCGAAAAAAATGGCGGCCGGCCAAGCGCTCGAATTGATGTTCTGCCAGCCGGTCCGGAAGGCGCGATGTGCGACCGAGGTCGCGCATCGCGAGTGCGGGCTTTATACCAGCCGCGGCCCTGCACACGCAAGAAAAAGCGCATAAGGGCGCGGTTTTTCTGCCGTTAACGCAGTGACCGCGAGACTGTCAATGCTTGACGCCGGCCTGCGTGCCCGACTTGCGCGTGCGCGACTTCGGAACGACCTCGCCGACGTCCTTCTTCGCCGCCTTCGGGGCCAGGGGACGCTCGAGCGCGAGATCGAGAACCTCGTCGACCCACTTCACCGGCACGATCTTGATGTGCTGGGTCACGGTCTTCGGAATGTCGGTCAGGTCCTTGCGGTTCTCCTCCGGGATGATCACCGTGCGGATGCCGCCACGCATCGCCGCCAGCAGCTTCTCCTTCAGTCCGCCGATCGCGGTGACCCGTCCGCGCAGGGTGATCTCGCCGGTCATCGCCACATCGGCGCGCACCGGGATCTTGGTCAGCGTCGACACCAGCGCCGTGGTCATCGCGATGCCGGCGCTCGGACCGTCTTTCGGCGTGGCGCCATCGGGCACGTGGACATGGACGTCGTGCTTCTGCAGGAAGTCGATCTCCATGCCGAGGCGCTCCGCGCGCGCGCGCACCACCGACAGCGCCGCCGACGCCGACTCCTTCATCACGTCGCCGAGCTGGCCGGTCAGGATCAGCTGGCCCTTGCCGGGCACGAGGGTGGATTCGATCTGCAGCAGGTCGCCACCGACCTCGGTCCAGGCCAGCCCGGTGACCAGACCGATCTCGTTGTCCTCCTCGGCGCGACCGAAGTCGTAACGGCGCACGCCCAGATACTTGTCGAGATTCTTCTCGCCCACTGACACCGCCTTGGCCTTCTTGGCCTGCGGGCCGGCCAGCGCGATTTCCTTGACCACCTTGCGGCAGATCTTGGAGATCTCGCGCTCCAGGTTGCGCACGCCGGATTCGCGCGTGTAGAAGCGCACGATGTCACGGATCGCGGCCTCGGCGATCTTCAGTTCCTCGGGCTTGAGCCCGTTGGCCTTGAGCTGCTTGGGCACCAAGTAACGGGTGGCGATGTTGAGCTTCTCTTCCTCGGTGTAGCCGGGAATGCGGATGACCTCCATCCGGTCGAGCAGCGGCCCCGGGATGTTGAGCGAGTTGGACGTCGCCACGAACATCACCTCGGACAGGTCGAGGTCGACCTCGAGATAGTGATCGTTGAACGCGTTGTTCTGCTCCGGATCGAGTACCTCCAGCAACGCCGAGGACGGGTCGCCGCGGAAATCCATCGACATCTTGTCGATCTCGTCGAGCACGAACAGCGGATTCTTGGTGCCGGCCTTGTTGAGGTTCTGCACGATCCGCCCCGGCATCGAACCGACGTAGGTACGGCGATGGCCCCGGATCTCGGCCTCGTCGCGCACGCCACCCAGGCTCATGCGCACGAACTTGCGGTTGGTGGCCTTGGCGATCGACTGCCCCAGCGAGGTCTTGCCGACGCCGGGCGGCCCGACCAGACACAGGATCGGGCCGCGCAGTTGCTTCACCCGCGCCTGCACCGCGAGGTACTCGAGGATGCGTTCCTTGACCTTCTCCAGGCCGTAGTGATCGGCGTCCAGTGTTTCCTCGGCCACCTTCAGATCCTTGCGCACCTTGCTGCGCTTCTTCCACGGCACGCCGAGAATCCACTCCAGATAATTGCGCACGACCGCGGCCTCGGCCGACATCGGCGACATCTGCTTGAGCTTGCTGAACTCGCTCTTGGCCTTGGCCTCCACCGGCTTGGGCATCCCGGCCTCGGCGATCTTGCGCGCGACCTCCTCGATGTCGTTGGGCGCATCGTCCATCTCGCCCAGTTCTTTCTGGATCGCCTTCATCTGCTCGTTGAGGTAGTACTCGCGCTGCGACTTCTCCATCTGCGACTTGACCCGACCGCGGATGCGCTTCTCCATCTGCTGCACGTCGATCTCGCCGTCGACGAAGCCGACCAGCAGCTCCAGCCGATCGCCGGTCTCGAAGGTTTCCAGCAGTTTCTGCTTGTCGGCCAGGCGCACGCCCAGGTGCGCGGCGATGGTGTCGCCCAGGCGCCCCGGCTCGTCGATGCCGGCGAGCGTCTGCAGCAGTTCGGGCGGCAGCTTGCGGCTGGTCTTGACGTACTGCTCGAACAGGCTCATCAGCGAACGCGCCACGGCCTCGATCTCGCGCTCGCCGCGACCGTCGCTCGATTCGATTTCGTGTCCGCGCGCGCTCAGGGTGTCGCCCTTCTCTTCCACGGCTTCGACGCGCGCGCGCGACACACCCTCGACCAGCACCTTGATGGTGCCGTCGGGGAGTTTCAGCAGTTGCAGCAGTTGCGCCACGGTGCCGACCTGGTAGAGATCGTCGGCCTTGGGATCGTCGGTCTCGGCGGACTTCTGCGCGACCAGCAGGATCCGCTTGTCGCCCTCCATCGCCTGATCGAGTGCGCGAATGGATTTTTCGCGGCCGACGAACAGTGGAATGACCATATGCGGAAACACCACGACATCGCGCAGCGGCAATACCGGCAGGTCGAACGTGGCGGACTCGGGGGAAGCGGTCATCGGAACTCCGGATGCATGCGCCGCCCGGCGGCGACGCGTGAAGACATGGCTCCGTTATGGGGCTCTCGCGCAGTGCTTGCAAGCGGACACTGCGTGCCGCCCGCGCAGCGGGTTCAGGCGCACCGGGAATCAGGGACTTGGAAACGAAACTGCCCGCGACCTGTCAGGTCGCGGGCAGCGTTGATTCATCCGTGCGCGCCTGATGGCGCGACGCTTGTTTGTCACTCGCCCGAGGCGACCTTCGGCGTCGCTGGCGTCTGGTAGATCAGATACGGCTCGGACTTGTGCTCGATCACCGACTCGTCGACGACCACCTTGCTCACGTTCTCCTGCGAGGGCAGGTCGTACATGGTGTCGAGCAGCACCGATTCGACGATGGTGCGCAGTCCGCGCGCACCCGTCTTGCGCTTGATCGCCTTGCGCGCGATCGCCAGCAGGGCGTCCTCACGGAACTCCAGCTCGACCTCTTCCATCTCGAACAGGCGCTTGAACTGCTTGGTGATCGCGTTCTTCGGCTCGGTGAGGATCTTCACCAGCGCGGCCTCGTCGAGTTCCTCCAGCGTGGCGACCACCGGCAGGCGACCGACGAACTCGGGGATCAGGCCGAACTTGATCAGGTCTTCCGGCTCGACGTCGGCCAGTACCTTGCCGGTCTCGGCCTTGCGTTCGGTGCTCTTGAGCTTGGCGCCGAAGCCGATGCCGCCGGCATCCGCGCTGCGCTGCTGGATGATCTTGTCCAACCCGGCGAACGCGCCGCCGACGATGAAGAGAATGTTGCGCGTGTCGACCTGCAGGAACTCCTGCTGCGGGTGCTTGCGCCCGCCCTGCGGTGGCACGCTCGCCATCGTGCCTTCGATGAGCTTCAGCAGTGCCTGCTGCACACCCTCGCCGGACACGTCGCGGGTGATCGACGGGTTCTCGCTCTTGCGCGAGATCTTGTCGATCTCGTCGATGTAGACGATGCCCTGCTGCGCTTTCTCGACGTCGTAGTCGCACTTCTGCAGCAGCTTCTGGATGATGTTCTCGACGTCCTCGCCGACATAGCCGGCTTCGGTGAGGGTCGTCGCATCGGCCATGGTGAACGGCACGTTGAGCAGCCGCGCCAGCGTTTCGGCCAGCAGCGTCTTGCCAGAGCCGGTCGGTCCGACCAGCAGGATGTTCGACTTCGCCAGCTCGACCTCGTCGCTCTTCTGCCGGCTCTCGATGCGCTTGTAGTGGTTGTAGACCGCCACCGCCAGTGTGCGCTTGGCGCGCGGCTGGCCGATCACGTACTGGTCGAGAACCTCGAGGATCTCCTTCGGCTTGGGCAGCGAGCTGCGTGCCGACTGGGCCTTTTCCTCGAGTTCCTCGCGGATGATGTCGTTGCACAGCTCCACGCATTCATCGCAGATGAACACGCTGGGGCCGGCGATCAGCTTGCGGACCTCGTGCTGGCTCTTTCCGCAGAACGAGCAGTACAGGATCTTGTTGCTGTCACCGGAACGGCCCTGGGAGTCTTTGCTCATGTGTTTCGGTTACCAGATGAAACGGACCGCCAAAAGCGGTGGGACGGCCCGAGAATAGCATAGCGGCGACAGGGTGCCATGGCACCCGTCGCCGACGTCAAAAGGCAAGCAGATTCAATCGCTTGCCCCGATTTTCAGCCCCTCATCGGATGATCAAGCGGGCTGGATGGAATCTTCCGGACGGCGCTGGAGCACATCGTCGATCAGCCCGTACTCCTTGGCGCCCTCGGCGCTGAGGAAGCGGTCGCGCTCCATGTCGCGCTCGATCTGCTCGATCGGCTGACCGGTGTGGTCGGCGTAGAGCTGGTTCAGGCGCTGACGCAGATAGAGGATCTCGCGCGCGTGGATCTCGATGTCGGTGGCCTGGCCCTGGGCGCCGCCCGACGGCTGATGGATCATCACCCGCGAGTTCGGCAGCGCGTAGCGCTTGCCCTTGGCACCGGCCATCAGCAGCATCGAGCCGGCACTGGCCGCCTGGCCGATGCACATCGTGCTGACGTCGGGCTTGATGAACTGCATCGTGTCGTAGATCGCCAGGCCCGCGGTCACCACGCCACCGGGCGAATTGATGTACAGGCTGATGTCCTTCTCGGGATTTTCCGCCTCGAGGAACAGCATCTGCGCGACCACGACATTCGCGACATGGTCGTCGATGGGGCCGACCAGGAAGATGATCCGCTCCTTGAGCAGACGCGAGTAGATGTCGTACGCGCGCTCACCGCGGCTGGTCTGCTCGACCACCATCGGCACCATGTTCAGGGCTTTGGTCACTTGGTCCACGCGCGGATCTCCTGCTTGGATGGAATCGTGCTGGGGGTAACGCCGACCGCGGGGGACCTTCGGCACCCGCCGGCCGGCAAACCGGCGCGAAGGAGACTCCCCTTCACACCGGCAATCGTCACTGCTGCTGCGAGATGGCGTCCTGGAAGCTCACCGACTTTTCGGTGTGCTGGGCGCGCTCGGCGATCCAGTCGATCACCTGCTCCTCCATCACGCGGTTCTGCAGTCCCGACATCAGCTGGGGATCGTTGCGGTACAACTCAATGACCTGGTCCGGCTCCTCGTAGGTGGAGGCGATGAGACGCAGCGTCTCGTTCAGACGCTTGGGGTCGAGCTGCAGCGCGTTGATCCGGGCGACTTCGCCCACCAGCAGGCCCATCAGCACGCGCTTGCGCGCGCCGTCCATGAAACCGAGATGCGCATCGGCCGGCACGTCGATCTGGCGGCCCTGACGGCGCGCCTGCTCGGCGGTCTGGGCCACCATGGCACGGGCCTCGTTCTCGACCAGCTTGGGCGGCAGCTCGACGTCGGCCCAGGTCGTGGTCAGTTGCTCGCCGACTTCACGGCGCAGGCGGTTCATCAGCGCGCCCTTGAGCTCGCGCTCCAGATTGCTGCGGATTTCCTTGCGGAAGGTGTCGGGGTCGCCGTCCTTCACGCCGAAGCTCTTGATGAAGGCGGCATCGGCCTCAGGCAGAACCTGCTCGGACACGCGCTCGACCGCCAGGTGCACCTGCGCCTTCTGGCCGGCCAGGCGGGTCACGCGCCAGTCGGCGGGAAACTCGACGTCGACGGTCTTCTCGTCACCGGCGGACATGCCGTCCAGTGCGGCCTCCAGTGCCGGCAGCATCGCGCCGCTGCCGAGCACGGCGGTGCCGTCCTCGGCGCCTTCGGCAGGCACGCGCTCGTCGCCGATCTGCGACCAGGTCTTGAGGTCGACCGCATCGCCCTGCTGGGCGGCGCGGGTGACCGCACTCCAGCTGCGGCGCTGCAGGCGCAGGTTCTCGATCATCCGATCGATGTCCTCGTCGGCGACCTCGGCGGTGTGCCGCACGACGGTCAGCTTGGACATGTCCAGCTCGCCGAACTCGGGCACGACCTCGAAGGTCGCGACGTAGGCGAATTCCTCGCCACCTTCGGACTCCGGCTCGATGCGCGGAGCACCGGCGATGCGCAGTTCGTTCTCGCGCACGGCCTGGTCGAACCCCTCGCGGAGCAGGCGATCGAGCACCTCGGCACGCACCTGCTCGCCGAAGCGCTGCTCGATCACCTTGGCCGGCACCTTGCCGGGGCGGAAGCCCTTGATGCGGGCCGTGCGCGCGATCTCGCGCAGACGGCCGCCGACGCCGCTTTCCAGGCGCTCGGCCGGGAGCCGGAACGTCATCCGACGCTCGAGATTGCCAACGGATTCGACCGAAACTTGCATATCCACTCCTGCGGTCGCGGCCTGGCCGCGAGCGATGTTCTCTTTGAAAGGGGTTGCTGGGGCGAGCACCGGCCGATCGACCGCCACCCTCCTGGCACCGGCCGCGCCGGCGGCAGAACGGGATATTCTGGCGGATTCCGTGCGGTGCCGCCAGCGTGGCGGCCCGTGCCGACACCGCGAGCCGGGCGCGCCCTCGTCCGGCGGCGGCACGCCCTGCTCGCCCCGCCCGCCGCGCAAGCCGCCCCGACCGGCCCCTCCGGTCGGAACTCGCACTAGAATGGCGAGCTGCCGGCGGAAGTGGCGGAATTGGTAGACGCACCAGATTTAGGTTCTGACGCCGCGAGGCGTGGGGGTTCGAGTCCCCCCTTCCGCACCAGCCCACCCGGGCAGGGAATCGCTCCCCGACCTTCGCGAACGGGCGTTCGCGAGCTCGCCCGGCCGATCAGACAGGCTCCGCCGCGGCGCTCCGGCGCCCGCGCCTGCGAGGTTGCGACCCGCCCATCCCGCAGCGATCGGCGCCTCGTTCGTGACCAAAGGCGAGACCGGCCGGACTGCCGGCCGAACTCGGGAGCCGACCTCACCGCGCGCAGCATGCTCCAGCCGGCCTCGACGCCCAGCCAGGGAACCTGCGACCGGATGTCGCCGCGCAGGTGCCAATGTCACTGGACACGCCACCCATCACCGGATGCACGCCGGCGACGCACGAGCCGTGCGGCCGGCACGCGCGAAAGCGCCCGGGGCCCGAAACGAACAACGCCCGGCAAGCCGGGCGTTGTTCGCGAAATGGTGGGCCGTCAAGGATTCGAACCTTGGACCTACTGATTAAGAGTCAGCTGCTCTACCAACTGAGCTAACGGCCCGATGAAGCGGGCGCGCAGTGTACAGAACCCGCGCGCTGCGGGCAATCGTTCTGCGGAACAAAACGACGCACCGCGAAAGATGGGGTGGCTGAGGGGACTCGAACCCCCGACCACTGGAATCACAATCCAGAACTCTAACCAACTGAGCTACAGCCACCATCGATCGATATCGCCGGGCACGTTTCACTGCACCCTGCCCTCGCCTCCTGCGAAGGACTTGGGAAACCGCTCCGCGGCTTCCTTACTCGACGCCTGCCGAGCTGGCGCGCCCGGCAGGACTCGAACCTGCAACCACCGGCTTAGAAGGCCGGTGCTCTATCCGGTTGAGCTACGGGCGCTCGGTACCGAATCGCGACGCCGGACCCGAGGGAACGGGATGGTCGGGGTAGAGGGATTCGAACCCCCGACATCCTGCTCCCAAAGCAGGCGCGCTACCAGACTGCGCTATACCCCGCCGACGTCGTACGGTTCGCCTCCCCGCCATTCAGCGCGAAGGGCGGTCATTGTCCGGAGCCGGTGCGCTGCTGTCAATTCATTTTCCGGATCGGGACGACAGATCTCCCCTCGCTCGAAGACGAGCGCAGGGCGGGCGGGCCCCGGCTGCGGGGAACACCTCGTTTCGCGCGCGCGACAGGGGCCTACGCTGGCCGGACGCGTTCATGCCGGCGTCATCTCGCCGACCCGTCCACGCCATCTCGCCACATTGGGCAAGGTATATTCGCGGACAGACTCGAAACGACTACAGGGGACACCCGGATGATGCGCAGCGCCAATCCTGCCCTCAAGGATTCCACCTTTCTCGATCTCGGCAGCGGCACCGTGGTGTCGCGAAGTGACGAGGCGATGACCCTCAACGGGACCGTCAACAAGACAGGCTTTCTGTTGCTGCTGTCGGTCCTGACCGCCGCATTCGCATGGAGCCAGACCATCGGCGCGGATGGCCAGCCCACGAGCAGCGCCGGCTTCTACATGTGGGGCGGGCTGATCGGCGGCCTCGTCATCGCCGTGATCACCATCCTCAAAAAGGCCTGGGCCCCGGTCACCGCACCGCTCTACGCGCTGGTCGAGGGCTTCTTCCTCGGCGCGATCTCGGCGATGTTCAACGCCATGTACGAAGGCATCGTGATGCAGGCGGTGATGCTCACCTTCGGCACCCTGTTCGCGATGCTGTTCGCCTACCGCAGCGGTCTGATCAAGGCTACCGAGAACTTCAAGCTCGGCGTGGTCGCGGCCACGGGCGGCATCATGCTGGTGTATCTGGCGTCGATCGTGCTGAACATGTTCGGCAGCGGCATTCCGTTGATCCACGAAAGCGGCCTGATCGGCATCGGCTTCAGCCTGTTCGTGCTGGTGATCGCCGCACTGAATCTGGTGCTGGACTTCGACTTCATCGAAACCGGCGTCGAACAGGGCGCACCGAAGTACATGGAGTGGTACGGCGCGTTCGGCCTGATGGTCACACTGGTGTGGCTGTACATCGAATTCCTGCGCCTGCTGGCCAAGCTGCAGGGACGCGACTGAACCGACCGCGGCACCTGCCGCTCTCGGAACTCCGGACAGGGCGCCTTCGGGCGCCCTGTTGCATTCGTGTCGACCGCCCGACACCCGGCAAACGGTCCGTCACCCATCAGTCCCGCACGGGCGACGCGCCGCCCGCGGCCACCTCCGCACGCACCGGCCATAACATGAAGCCGATCGCCACAGCCGCCAGCAGCCAGCAGTAGTAGACGCTGCCGGCCAACGCCAACGGCGACACAGCAGCCAGCGAGGCCGCGAGCAGGATCTGCGCGCCGTAGGGAATCACGCCCTGCACCACACAGGCGAAGATGTCGAGCACGCTGGCCGCACGCCGCGGGCTGATGCCGTGGCGGATCGCGATATCCCGGGCGACACTGCCACTGACCAGGATCGCGACGGTGTTGTTGGCGGTGAACGCATCCGCGCTCGCCGACAGGGCCGCGATGCTGAATTCCCCGCTGCGCCGGCCACGCCGCCCGCCGGCCACGCGCGCGATCGCGCCCGCCAGCCAATCGAGCCCACCACTGGCCTTCATCATGGCGCCGAGGCCTCCGATCAGCAGCGACAGCAGCAGGATCTCGGTCATGCCCTCGAACCCGATCCAGATATCGCCCGCCAACTGCACCACGTCGTAGTCGCCGCCGAAGGCGAGCCCGAAGCCCCCGGCCAGCGCCAGCCCGATGCCCAGCACGAGCAGCACATCCAGGCCCGCCAGCGCGAGCCCCAGCACGATCACGTACGGCAGCGCCAACCAGGCCGAAGCGGACTCCTCGGTCGCCACCGGTGCGGATTCGCCCAGCCACAGCAGCAGGCCGATGGTCGCCAACGCCGCCGGCATCGCGATCTTGAAGTTCTCGCGGAACTTGTCGCGCATCTGCGCGCCCTGGGTGCGCGTGGACGCGATCGTCGTGTCCGAGATCACCGACAGGTTGTCGCCGAACATCGCCCCGCCGATCACCGTCCCGACCACCAACGCACGATCCAGGCCGGCCGCATCGGCCACGCCCAGCGCGATCGGCACGACCGCGGCAATGGTGCCCATCGAGCTGCCGATCGCCAGCGAAATGAACGACGCCAGCACGAAAAGGCCCGGCAGGATCAACGCCGCGGGCAGGTGCCCCACGCCCATCGCCACCACCGCGTCCACCGCGCCGATCGCACTGGAGACGTGCGCGAACGCGCCGGCGAGCAGGAAGATCAGGCACATCAGGACGATGTTCGGATCGCCCATGCCGCGCAGCAGGATCTCGCCAGGCTTCATCCCGGCCCGATGCACCAGCCAGGCGCCGAGTGCCAGCGCCGGCAGGATCGCGACCGGCGCACGCAACTGGTAGAAGCCCATCGCCTCGCCCTGCAGGGTGAAATACAGGCCTGCGCCGAAGAACAGCGCGAGGAAGAGCAGCAGCGGCAGCAGCGCGAGCGCACTGGGGCGGGCGGCGGGCGGGGTTTCGGTGGGCATGGCATCGGGGCTCGGGCGCGACCGGCCATTCTGCTGCGGGCTATCGGCCCCCGTCATGTCCGCTTGTGGGACGGTCGCATCGCACCGACGGGACGCTGCCCAACGAAAACGCCCGCCTTGCGGCGGGCGTTCGTATCACGCGGATCCGGCCGCGCTGGCAGGGCGGCCGGCCCATCGGATCAGATACGGCTGGCGATGGCCTCGGCAAAACTCATCGTGTTGCCGCTGCCGCCGAGATCGGGCGTCAGTTGGTCGCCGGCTTCCAGTGTGGCGACGATCGCCTTGCGCAGGCGGCTCGCGTCGTCCGGCTTGCCGAGGTGGTCGAGCATCTGCGCTGCGGCCAGCAGCAGCGCGCAGGGGTTCGCCTTGCCCTGACCGGCGATGTCGGGCGCGGTGCCGTGCACGGCCTCGAAGATCGCCGCGTCCTTGCCGATGTTGGCGCCGGGCGCCAGGCCCAGGCCGCCGACCAGCCCCGCACACAGGTCGGAAATGATGTCGCCGAACAGGTTGGTGGTCACGATGATGTCGAACTGCTCCGGACGCATCACCAGCTGCATGCAGGTGTTGTCCACGATCATCTCGTTGGCCTCGATGTCCGGATACTCGGCGGCGACTTCACGCGCCACCTTCAGGAACAGGCCCGAGGTGCTCTTGAGGATGTTCGCCTTGTGGACGATGGTGACCTTCTTGCGCCCGGTGCTGCGCGCCAGCTCGAACGCGTAGCGCACGATGCGGTCGGAGCCCTTGCGGGTGATGCGGGTGATCGACACCGCGCTCTCGCCGTCGGCCGAGGTTTCCTGGCCTTCGCTGATGTAAGAGCCTTCGGTGTTCTCGCGGATGGTGATCAGATCCACGCCGCTGGCGAAGCGCGAGCGGGTGTTCGGGAACGAGCTGGCCGGGCGCACGTTGGCGTAGAGGTCGAACTTGCGGCGCAGTTCCACGTTGATCGAGCTGAAGCCACCGCCGACCGGGGTGCTCAACGGGCTCTTGAGTGCGATGCGGTTGCGGCGGATCGAATCCACCGTCGCCTCGGGCAGCAACTCGCCGTGCTTCTCCAGCGCGACCACGCCGGCGTCGGCATCTTCGTACTGCAGGCCGAGCTGCATGCTGTCGAGGACATGGAGGGTCGCATCCATGATTTCCGGGCCGATGCCGTCGCCGCGGATGACCGTGATCGTCTGGGTCATGAGGGGGTGTCCGTGCAGGTCGGCGCCGCGCGTGCACGGCGCCGATGGGGAAAGGGAGCTCGCTATTATGCCGCAGATGGCTGCGGGCCGCCCCGCACCGGACGCCCCGGGCACCGGGGCCGCGCGTCAGTCGTGCGAATGCTCGGCCGGGCTGCCGGCGCTGCCCTGCTCCAGCCGGTCGAGGAAATCGACGGCGCGACGCATGTGCGGAATGACGATCGAGCCGCCCACCACCAGTCCCACCGAGAACGTCTCGAACATTTCCTCGCGGGTCACACCGGCGTCGCGACACTGCGCGACGTGATAGCTGATGCAATCGTCGCAACGCAGCACCAGCGAGGCCACCAGGCCCAGCAGTTCCTTGGTCTTCACGTCCAGCGCGCCGGCCTGGTAGGTCTGGGTGTCGAGCGCGAAAAAGCGCCGGACCACCTGGTTCGGCTCGGCCAGGATCCGCTCGTTCATCCGTTTGCGGAACTCGGTGAAGGCACGGACGCGATCGGCCTCCGATTCCGCATCGCGCCCGGTCTCCGGCGCGCTCATGCGGCGCCGCCGCCCAGCAACGGCTCGAACCCGCCCGCGCGGTGCAGCGCCATCATGTCGTCGTAGCCGCCCACATGGGTGTCGCCGACGAAGATCTGCGGCACCGAGGTGCGCTTCGTCGTCGCCACCATGCGCTGGCGCGCCTCGGCATCGAGATCGATGCGGACTTCAGTCCAGTCCAGGCCCTTGCTCTTGAGGAAGGTCTTGGCGGCGACGCAGTAGCCGCACATCGCGCTGGTGTAGAGAGTGATTTCTGGGACGCTCACATCGTGACTCCGGAAACTTCGGGGACGGTCTCGGGTCGAAGTGTGGGCACGCGGGCCCTGCTTTTCCAGCCCGCTGCGGCGGAACGCCGCGTCCTGTCGCGCATCGCGCCCGGACCGGCACCGCACAACGGATTAACTGCCTATTCACGTCCGCGCCTCGTGCGCGCCTCATGCTCCGGTCGAGCCGGTTACGATGCCCCGTATGCGCAACGCCCTGATCGCCTGCCTGCTTGCCCTGTGTGTGGCGGGACCGCACCTGTCGGCCCAGGAACGCCTGCCCGACATCGGGTCGTCGGCGGGCACCCTGCTCAGCCCGGTGCGGCAGGAGGAGTACGGGCAGATGCTGCTGGCCCAGTTGCGCCATTACGACATGGTCCTCGAGGACCCGCTGGTCGACGAGTGGCTGCGCGCCACCGGCAGCCGCCTGGCCGCGGCCAGCGATCAACCGCGCCAGTCCTACACGTTCTTCACCATGCGCGATCGCGGCGTCAACGCGTTCGCGACCCTGGGCGGTTACATCGGCCTCAACGTGGGGCTGGTGCTCACCGCGCACACCGAGGACGAAGTGGCCGCGGTGCTCGCCCACGAGGTCGCCCACGTCACCCAGAACCACGTGCTGCGCGGTGTCGAGCGCGCCCAGCGCGACAGCGTGCCGATGCTGCTCGCCATGCTCGGCGCCATCGCGGTGGCCGCCAGCACCGACAGCAACTCGTCGGGCGACGCGGCGATGGCCGCCATCGCCGGCGCCCAGGGCTGGGCGATCCAGCGCCAGATCGACTACACCCGCTCCAACGAATCCGAAGCCGACCGGCTCGGCATCCGGACCCTCGCCCGCGCCGGCTACAACGTCGACGGCATGGCCACCATGTTCGAGCGCATGCAGGCGCTGTCGCGCACCAACCAGGGCGGCGAGCGCGAGCGCCTGCCCGACTACCTGCGCACCCACCCGGTCACCACCACCCGCATCAGCGAAGCCCGCCAGCGCGCCGAGCAGATCGCCCGCGAGAGCGGCACCATCGTCGGCACCACCTCCACGCCCGAAGGCGGCAGCCGCAGCGAACAGATCGTCGCGGCACCCGGCCCGCGCCCCATCGGCACGGGCTTCGGCAATCCGCTGCTGCCGCTCAACCTGCGCCTGCCGGCCGGCGCCGGCGCCAGCACCGGCGGCGACCCGGTCGTCTTCGGCTGGACCCGCGAACGCATGCGTGTCCTCAGTGCCAACACCGCCGCCTCGGCCATCCGCGAATACGAGGCCATGGCGCGCAGCGCCCCCCTCCGCGACGACCAGCGCTACGGCCTGGCCCTGGCGCGCATGCGCAACAGCGAGTACGCCGCCGCGGCCACCGCATTCGCAGAGCTGCTGCAGGCGTATCCGGAGGACCTGTGGCTGGACGTCTCGCTGGCCGAGGCGCAGACCCGCAGCGGCCGTGCCGAGGCCGGCGATGCCCGCTTCGAGGATCTGATCCGGCGCTACCCCAACAACCGCGCCGTGGCGCTCACCTATACCGGCCTGCTGACCGAACGCAACACCGCCGAAGCCGGCCGTCGCGCCCAGGAGTTGCTGCGCCCGCTGCTGCGCAGCGCGTCCGACGACCCCATCTTCCAGCGTACGTTCGCCCGGGTCAGCGAAATCGCCGGCGACCCGGTCCGCGCCGGCGAAGCGCACGCCGAAGCCGCGTTCCTCAGCGGTCGCGCCGAACAGGCCCTGGTCCAGCTGAACACGTTGCGGCGACGTGACGATCTCGATTACTACGCCCGCGCCCGCATCGATGCCCGGATCGCGACGATCACCCCGATGGTGCTGGAACTTCGCCGACAGGGCATGCGCGACGAGGATCTGCGACGTCGCTGAGCGCCTGTCCGGCGCGGCGATCCGTGTCACGCAAGTGTCATGAATCTGTCGTCTAATGCGTTCAACTGGCCTGGGTCCGGACCATGCAGAAACGCATCCTCATCGTCGACGACGAACCCGCCATCCGCGAGATGGTCGCCTTCGCCCTGCGCAAGGGTGACTTCGAGCCGACGCACGCCGGCGACGCCCGCGAGGCGCAGAACGCCATCGCCGACCGGGTGCCGGACCTGATCCTGCTCGACTGGATGCTGCCCGGGACCAGCGGCCTGGATCTGGCCCGGCGCTGGCGCCGCGATGCGCTGACCCGCGAAATCCCGATCATCATGCTGACCGCGCGCGGCGAGGAGAACGACCGCGTCGGTGGGCTCGAGGCCGGCGTGGACGACTACGTCGTCAAACCGTTCTCCGCCCGCGAACTGCTGGCGCGCATCCGCGCCGTCATGCGGCGCGCCCGCGACGACGAGGAAGACGGCAGCGTGCAGGTCGGCAGCCTTCGCATCGACGGCGCCGCCCATCGCGTGTTCGCCGGCGACGCGCCGGTGAGCATCGGGCCGACCGAGTACCGCCTGCTGCATTTCTTCATGACCCATCCCGAGCGGGTCTACTCCCGGACCCAGTTGCTCGACCATGTCTGGGGCGGCAGCGTCTACGTCGAAGAACGCACCGTGGACGTGCACATCCGGCGGTTGCGCAAGACCCTCGAACCCGTCGGCCTGGACGGCATGGTGCAGACGGTACGCGGCGCAGGCTACCGTTTCTCGGCCTCCATGTGACCGGATCCGAAGCCCCGATGCCCGCAGGATTCCCTCGCGTCGCCACACGCCGCGCACTGTCCCGGGCGCCCCGGGACCGGGCTGCCTGAGCCATGCCGCCGCGTCTGGCCGTGGGCTGGAGCCGCACCCTCGGCCGCCAATGCCTGATCCTGCTCGGCGCACTCGCGCTCGGCCTGCTGGTGGGCCACCCCTGGCCCGCCCTGGCCCTGGCGGCCCTGTGCATCGTGATCTGGCAGCAGTGGCGTCTGCGCCGCCTGCTGCTGCGCCTGCAGGCCCGCCGGCATCTGCCGCCCGCCCGCGGCACCGGCGCCTGGAACGAACTCGACCGCCTGCTGCACCAGAGCCAGGACGACACCCGCAGCCGCAAGCGCCGGCTGGTGGAGATGTTGCGTGCCTACCGCGCCGCCGCGGCGGCACTGCCCGATGCGGTCGTGGTGCTCGACCGCAACAGCCAGCGCGTGCAGTGGTTCAACGAAGCGTCGACGCGGTTGCTCGGCCTGCAGTATCCAGCCGATCTCGAGGCCTCTGTCGGCGACCGACTGCAACCGCTGCCGATCTCGCACTGGCTCGCCAGCGGTCGCCATGCCGAACCGCTGCTCGACGCGCCCTCGCCGCTGGACCCCGCGGTCCGGCTCAGCCTCAAGCTGATCCCCTACTCCGAAAACCTGTGGTTGCTGGTCGCCCGCGACGTCAGCAAGCTGATGCGGCTGGAGCAGGTCCGCCGCGACTTCGTCGCCAACGTTTCGCACGAGCTGCGCACGCCGCTGACGGTGATCCACGGCTACCTCGACATGCTCGACCCGGAGGAGCAGCCCGACTGGGCACCGATCCTGTCGGAAATGCGCCTGCAGTCCCAGCGCATGACCCAGTTGGTCGAGGACCTGCTGACGCTGTCCAGGCTGGAGGCGCAAGAGGCGACCGCCGACGAGGCGGTGCCGATGTCGTCGCTGCTGGCCACCTTGCGTCGCGAAGCGGAAGCGCTGAGCCTGGGCCGGCATACGGTCACCGTGGAGCAATCCGACGATGCCGACCTCTGGGGCTCGACCAAGGAGCTGCACAGCGCGTTCTCGAACCTGGTCGCCAACGCGGTCCGCTACACCCCCGCCGGCGGCCACATCGACGTCGGCTTCCGGCGCGACGCGGACGGCGGCGCCGTGCTGACCGTACGCGACACCGGCTACGGCATCCCGGCCGCGCATCTGCCGCGGATCACCGAGCGCTTCTACCGGGTTTCCACCAGCCGCTCGCGCGAACTCGGCGGCACTGGGCTGGGCCTGGCGATCGTCAAACATGTGCTCCAGCTGCACCAGGCGCGGCTGGAGATCGAAAGCGAAGTCGGACGCGGCAGTGTGTTCTCCTGTCACTTCCCGCCCGACCGCGTCCACCCCAACCACGAATCCAGACAGGGAGCCAAGCGTGACCAAGCGCGTCCCCCGGCCAGCCGCGCGGGCTGAGCGTTCGCGGGCAGCCGCCCTCCTGCCGACACCGGAGTCGGTGGCCAGCGACGACCCGCTCAACGACCCCGGGCTGTATTTCAACCGCGAGCTTTCGCAGCTCGACTTCAATTTCCGCGTGCTCGCGCAGGCGCAGGACGAATCCGTCCCGCTGCTCGAGCGCCTGCGCTTCCTGTGCATCTCCTGCACGAATCTCGACGAGTTCTTCGAGATCCGCGCCGCGACCGTCCGCCACGCGCAGGACTTCCCGCTGGTCACGCCGCCCGACGGCCTGTCGCCCGGCACCGTCCTGCGCCGCATCCACGATCGTGCCGCCGCCCTGGTGGCGGCGCAGTACCAGTGCTGGAACGACGTGCTGCGTCCGGCGCTCGCCGATGCCGGCGTGCGGATCATCGGTCGCGAGCGCTGGAACGCGCGCCAGAAGCGCTGGCTGCGTGCGTACTTCCGCGACGAGATCATGCCGGTGCTGTCGCCACTGGGCCTGGACCCCGCGCATCCGTTCCCGAAGATCCTCAACAAGTCGCTCAACATCGTCGTCGTGCTCAAGGGCAAGGACGCGTTCGGCCGCAGCGGCCACCTGGCGATCGTGCGCGCGCCGCGCTCGCTGCCACGCATCATCCAGTTGCCCGAACGGGTGTCCGGCGGCGAATCGGACTTCGTGTTCCTGTCGTCGGTGCTGTCGGAGTTCGTCGACGAGCTGTTCCCCGGCATGTCGGTCAAGGGCGCCTATCAGTTCCGGGTGACCCGCAACTCCGAGGTGATCGTCGACGAGGACGAGGTCGAGAACCTGGCCCTGGCCCTGCGCGACGAACTCGCCGGTCGCGGCTATCTGCGCGCGATGCGGCTCGAGATCGCGGCCAACTGCCCGCGCGCCATCGTCTCGACGCTGCTGAAGAACTTCGACCTGCCCGAAAACGCGGTCTACCGGATCGACGGACCGGTCAACCTCAACCGGGTCATCCAGGTCTACGACCTCGTGCAGCGGCCGGACCTGAAGTTTCCGCCGTTCCAGCCCCGCCAGCTGCGTGGCATCGACGACCTGTTCGAACGCGTCGCCGAGCGCGACGTGCTGCTGCATCATCCCTTCGACGCCTTCACCCCGGTACTGGAGCTGCTCAAGCAGGCCGCCGAGGACCCGAATGTCCTGGCGATCAAGCAGACCCTGTATCGCACCGGCAAGGATTCGGCGATCGTCGAGCACCTGGTGCAGGCCGCGCGCAACGGCAAGGACGTCACCGTGGTGATCGAGCTGCGCGCGCGCTTCGACGAGGACGCCAACCTGGGGGTCGCCGACCGCCTGCAGGAGGCCGGCGTGCAGGTCGTCTACGGCGTGGTCGGCTTCAAGACCCACGCCAAGATGCTGCTGATCGTGCGCCGCGAGGGCCGCAAGTTGCGCCGCTACGCGCACCTCGGCACCGGCAACTATCACTCCGGGACCGCACGCGCCTATACCGATGTCGGCCTGATCACCGCCAACCCGGCCATCGGTGCCGATGTCCACCAGATCTTCCAGCAGTTGTCGGGCCTGGCCCCGGCCGTCGCCCTGCAGCATCTTCTGCAGTCGCCCTTCACCCTGCATCGCGGCGTGATCGACCGCATCGATCGCGAGGCCGCGCACGCGCGTGCCGGACGGCCGGCACGCATCGTGGCCAAGATGAACGCGATCAACGAGCCGCAGGTGATCCGCGCGCTCTATCGGGCCTCGCAGGCCGGTGTCCAGATCGACCTGATCATCCGCAGCGCCTGCACCCTGCGGCCGGGCGTGGAAGGGGTATCGGAGACCATCCGCGTACGGTCCATCGTCGGTCGTTTCCTCGAGCACCACCGCGTGTACTGGTTCGCCAACGACGGCGCGCCGGAACTGTTCGGTGCGAGTGCGGACTGGCTGGAGCGCAACCTGCTGCACCGCGTCGAGACCTGCTTCCCGTTCCTCGATCCCGATATCGCCGCGCAGGTGAAGGAAGAGGTGATCGACAACTACCTCGCCGACAACACCCAGGCCTGGCTGCTGCAGCCCGACGGCACCTACGTGCAGGCGCAGCCGGAAGGTGACGCCATGCCGCATTCGGCACAGTCGTGGCTGCTGGGGCGGATCGGGGGTTGAGGCCCGGGTTACACTGCGACCCCGTCGCGGCCGGTGCCGCTCCAGCGAAAGGCCGATGAGTCCGAACGAAGCGCTCGCGCTCGCCGAAACCATGACCCCGCCGCTGGCCGACGGGGACATGCTCGCCGCGATCGACCTCGGCTCCAACAGTTTTCACATGGTCGTGGCCCGTTACACGATGGACCAGTTGCGGATCGTCGACCGCCTGCGCGAGACGGTTCGCCTCGGCGAGGGACTCGACGGCAAGGGCGGCCTGCGCGCCGATGTGCGCCAGCGCGCGCTCGAATGCCTGGCGCGGTTCGGCCAGCGCATCCGCGACATTCCGCCGACCCGGGTCCGTGCGCTCGCGACCAATGCGGTGCGCCAGCTGGCCGCCCCGCAGGCGTTCCTGGTGCCGGCCGAAACCGCACTCGGACACGCCATCGAGGTGATCTCCGGACGCGAGGAGGCACGCCTGATCTATCTGGGCGTGGCGCATGCGCAACCGCCCAAGCCCGAACAGCGTCGTCTGGTCATCGACATCGGCGGCGGCTCGACCGAATTCATCATCGGCCACGGCATGGAAGCACTGCAGCGCGAGAGCCTGCAGGTCGGCTGCATCTCCAGCACCCGGCGCTTCTTTCCCAACGGCCGCCTGTCGCGCAAACGCTGGCGCGATGCGCTGACCGAGATCGAAGCCGAGTTCCAGCAGTTCTCCAACGCGTTCCGCGGCCTGGGCTGGCACGAGGCGCTCGGCGCCTCGGGGACAAACAAGGCCATCGGCGAAATCTGCGCGGCGATGAAACTGACCAAGGGCGCGGTGCTCGCCGAAGCGTTGCCGCCGCTGCGCGACCGGTTGCTGCAGGCCTCGCACATCGACGACATCGATCTGCCGGGCCTGTCGGGCGACCGCCGCCCGATCATCGCCGGCGGCGTGCTGGTGCTCGAAGCGGCGTTCAACAGTCTGGGCCTGGAGCGGATGGCGGTCAGCAAGGCGGCCATGCGCGAAGGCGTGCTCTACGACATGCTCGGCCGCGGCGGCGAGGACGACCCACGCGAGGGTGCGATCTCGGGCTTCATGCTGCGCTACGGCATCGACGCCGAACAGGCCGGCCGCGTGGAACGGACTGCGGTGCGGCTGTTCGATCAGGTCGCACGCGCATGGCAGCTGTCTGCGGACGACCTGCTGATGCTCGGCTGGGCCGCGCGCCTGCACGAGATCGGCCTGACCATCGCGCACAGCGGCTACCACCTGCACGGCGCGTACGTGATCGAGCACTCCGACATCGCCGGCTTCTCCCGCCAGGAGCAGCAGTTCCTCGCCGCGATGGTGCGCAGCCATCGGCGCAAGATCGGCAAGTCCACCTTCGATGTGCTTCCCGATCGCCTGCTGGGCTCCGCCCGACGGCTGAGCCTGCTGCTGCGACTGGCGGTGCTGCTCAATCGTGCGCACGAGACCGAAACGATCCCGCGTCTCGAAGCGCAGGCGCAGGGCGATGTCCTCACCCTGCGTCTCGAACGACGCTGGCTGGAGCCACGTCCGCTGTTGCGCGCCGATCTCGACGGCGAGGCCGGCGACATCGACGCGCTCGGGCTGCGCCTGAGGTTCGAGGCGGACTGACGCCTCGCCCCCGGCTTCACGTAACATCCCGGAATCAACGACCTTCGGAGTTGCGGCATGAAGCGATGGCTGATCCTGTCCACCCTGTGCGCGCTCGTGCTCGCCGCCTGTACTTCCGGCGGCCCGGTTCGCCGCATCTCCGAACCGGCGGCGAGCATCCAGCAACTCAGCGTGGGCGTGGATGGCAACTGGACCGTCGAGTTGCGCCTGCAGAACTACAGCAGCATCCCGATGCGCTTCGATCGCCTGCGCCTCGACCTGCGCATCGGCGAGGTCGCTGCCGGTACGCTCGACGCCGCACCCGCCCTGCAGATCGGCGGCGAGCGCCCCGACATCCTCTCGGTCACCCTGGTGCCCGCAGCGGACGCACGGCTGCAGATGGCCGACGCCCTCGCGACCGGCCGTACCGTGGCCTACGCGCTCGAGGGCACGATCACCGCCGCGCCGACGGATCGCGGCAATGCGCGCGACTACGCGATCCGCCGCAGCAACGGCGTGCTGAGCCCGGTGCCGGGACTGCCCGGCGTGCTGCGCTGAGTCCGGCCGCCGCACCCCCGACCGTCGTCGGCCCCTCGAGGCCGGCCGCCACACAACGTCCACCGCCCGACCGCCGCCACCGGCCGGGCCGACCGCATCGGAGCCTCTCGCATGAGCCAGTACCGGGTCCCCCTGACCGACATCCGTTTCGCCCTGCACGACGTGCTCGACGCCGGCACCTTGTTCGCGCGCCTCGGGTTGGACGACGCCAGCCGCGACATCGTCGATGCCGTGCTCGACGAAGGCGCGCGGTTCGCCGAGACGGTGCTGGCTCCGCTCAACCGCGTCGGCGACGAAATCGGCTGCGCGCACGACAAGGCCACCGGCGCGGTCACCACGCCGCCGGGGTTTCGCGACGCCTACGCGCAGTACGTGGACGGCGGCTGGTCCGGGCTGACCGCCGAGCCTGCCTACGGCGGCCAGGGCCTGCCGCACCTGCTCGGCACCACGATCAAGGAAATGATCGACGCCGCGAACCTCGCCTGGGGCAACTTCCCGCTGCTGTCGCACGGCGCGGTCGAGGCGTTGCTGCACCATGGCGAGGACTGGCAGCGCGAAGCGTTCCTCAAACCCCTGGTGGACGGGCGATGGACCGGCACCATGTGCCTGACCGAGCCGCACGCCGGCACCGACCTCGGCCTGCTGCGCACACGTGCAGTGCCTCGCGAGGACGGCAGTTACGCCATCAGCGGCACCAAGATCTTCATCACCGCTGGCGAGCACGACATGACCGAGAACATCGTGCATCTCGTGCTGGCCAAGCTGCCGGATGCACCGGCCGGCAGCCGCGGCATCTCGCTGTTCGTGGTGCCCAAACGCCGCGTCGCCCGCGACGGCCGCCTCGGCGATGTCAATGCGGTGCACTGCGGGGCGATCGAGCACAAGATGGGCATCCACGGTTCCGCCACCTGCGTGCTGAACTTCGACGACGCCGAAGGCTTTCTGGTCGGCGCGCCGAACAAGGGCCTGATGGCGATGTTCACCATGATGAACTCCGCCCGCCTGGCGGTCGGCCTGCAGGGTCTGGGCCTGTCCGACCGCGCACTGCAGAACGCAGCCCGCTACGCCAACGAGCGCCTGCAGTCGCGTGCCCCGGCAGGCCCCGCGTTTCCCGACAAGGTCGCCGACCCGATCATCGTCCACCCCGATGTCCGCCGCATGCTGCTCACCTGCAAGGCGCTGGTGGAGGGTGGACGCCTGCTCGGCTACCACGCCGCGTCGTTGCTCGACGTCCTCGGCCACGCCCAGGACACGGACGAGCGCGCCGATGCCGATGCGCTGCTCGGTTTCCTGACCCCGATCGTCAAGGCCTGCCTGACCGAGTGGGGTGTGGAGTGCACCTACCATGCGCTGCAGTGTTTCGGCGGTCACGGCTACATCCACGAGCACGGCATGGAGCAGCTCGCACGCGATGCGCGCATCACCACGCTCTACGAAGGCACCACGGGCATCCAGGCGCTCGACCTGGTCGGCCGCAAGCTGCTGCAGCTGCAGGGCGCGGGTCTCAAGGTCTTCCTCGGCATGGTGCACACGTTCTGCCGGACCCATGCCGAAGACGACACCCTGCGCGAGTTCGTCGGCCCGCTGGCCGCGGCGGCCGCCGAGTGGCAGACGCTCAGTGGGGACATCGCCCAGCGAGCGCAACGCGATCCCGACGAAGCCGGCGCCGCCAGCGTCGACTACCTGTTCTATTCCGGCTACGTCGCCCTCGCCTACTGGTGGGCGCGCAGCGTCGCCGCGGCCGAGGCCTCGACGCATCCGGAAGCGTTCAAGACCGCGAAGCGCGAGACGGCGCGCTTCTACTACGCCCGCATCCTGCCGCGCACGCTCGCCCACCGCGCCGCGATCCAGAGCGGCGCGGCCTCGTTGATGACGCTCGATGCGGAGGCGTTCGGCGCCTGAGCGCGGGTCGTTGCGATCGCCTGACGCGGCGCCACGCGATCCGCGCAGTGCGATCCGGCGCCTGTGGCAGGGCGCATATGCAAACCGTCACGCTTCCGGTATAAGCTGTTTTCCCGATGAGGGACGACAGAGCACCGCTCCGTTTGATCCGCACCGGCTCCGGACAGGCGCCGGTCTCCGGGAGTCCTTTCGCGCACGCCGACGATGGCCCATCGCCTCTTCGTCTCGATCACGTCCGCCTGCTCTCCCTGGATGCCCACGGCCGGGTCCTCGACTGGATGAGCTGGCAGGATGCCGTCTGCCTGTACGCACGCGGCGCGGTCGCCTGGACCCTGGGCGATCCTTGCCTGCACGTGCATGGCGGCGTCAACCGCTTCAGTGGCGAGCGCAGCGTGCTGGCCCTTCATCCGATCGTGGCCGCACGCGGGCACGTGCGCACCAAGCGTTTCGACCCGACGCCCGCGCTGAGCAACACCGCGCTGTTCGCACGTGACCAGCACCTGTGCCTGTACTGCGGCCAGACCTTCTCCCGGCAGGTGCTGACCCGCGACCATGTCAAACCGCTGTCGCAGGGCGGCCGCGACCGCTGGGAGAACGTGGTCAGTGCCTGCTTCCCATGCAATTCGCGCAAGGGCGGGCGTACGCCGACCCAGGCCGGCATGCCGCTGATCGCAGTGCCTTACCGGCCGAGCTGGGTCGAACACCTGATTCTTTCGAACCGCAACATTCTCGCGGACCAGATGGCGTTCCTGAAACACCACCTGCCGAAAAAGCACGCCCGCGACCGCTGAGCGCCGGGATGCAGGCCCGAGCCCCGAAAGCGGCGGCCGGGGCCGCGTTACACTCCGGCCTCCAACGACACGGCGGACGTCCCTCTTCCATGGCATTGACCATCGGCCTCACCAGCATGGACAAGGCGACCGAGACCGCGCTGCGCGCGGCGCTTCAGGCCGCCGAGCAGTCTCTGGGCATCGACACCCGGCTCACGTCCGAGAACGACGCCGATTACGTGATCGTCGATATGGACAGCATGTACGGCCCGATGGGCTGGCTGCGCCTGCACGCCGCCGGCAAGCAGGTCATCGGCCTCACGGCCGCGCCACGCACCCAGGCCGACTTCCGCCTCGGACGTCCGTTCGACACCGCTGCGACCGTGGATCTGCTGCAGGCGCTCGCCGCCCACGCACGCACGGCACCGCCGCCCTCGGATGCGCAGCCCGTCGACACCGCGCTGGAAACGCCCACGACCACAGCCGCGGCACCGGTCGACGCGGACACCGCACCGACACCGCCCCAGGCTCATGCCACCCCCATCGCCCCGGCACAGGCGCCGGCGCCGGACCTCTCGCCGGCAGCGTCGCTCCAGACCGCTGCCGCCTCCACGGACGCACCGCCCCCTGCCGATCCACGCCCTCTGGGCGACTGGCTGCAGCCGGGCTCGCTGCACGGCCGGGTGCGGCTGCAGCGTGAGGGCAGCCCGGCACTGTGGATCGATGCCGACGCCCGGACCTACGTCGGTCCCGCCCAGCTGAAGGCGCTGGACGCCTGTTTCGGCGAACCATTGGCGGCGTCGGACTTCGAACCCGTCGACACCGCCGCCTGGGACGCCGGCACCGTGGGCAGCGCGCCGCAGCCGCTGGTGCGGCTGTCCTGGTATTCGGGCCTGCTCGCCGGCAACGGCACGCTGTTGCCGGGTCACGACCCGGACGCCCGCTACCGGTTGCTCAAGTGGCCACAGACCGAGCGCGAGTTCCCGCGCCATTTCCGCATCGCCACGGCGATGATGAAAGGCCCGGCCACCCTGGCCGATATCGCCCGGGCCAGCGGCACGTCCGCCGACGAAGTCGCCGACTTCGTGAACGCCAGCCTGGTGACCGGCTTCGCCGAAGCCGGAGAGGAGTCGGCCCCGGAAACCGCGCCGCCACCCCGGCAGGGCCTGTTCAGTCGCTTCATCCGCAAGTAGCGATTCCCGCCCGCATCGATGCAGGTTTCTTGCCCCCCGCGACGGGGGGGAGGAAAATGCCGGAATGACCGATTCCACGCGCTATCCGCGGTTGTCCCGCATCGATTCTCCCGCTGACCTGCGCCGTTTCGACGAAGCCGAGTTGCCGGCCATCGCCGACGAACTGCGCGCCTACCTGATCGAGTCGGTGGGCCGCAGCGGCGGACACTTCGGCGCCGGACTGGGGGTGATCGAACTCACCACCGCCCTGCACTACCTCTACGACACCCCGAACGACCGCATCGTCTGGGACGTCGGCCACCAGTGCTATCCGCACAAGATCCTCACCGGCCGGCGCGACGCCATCCACACCGTCAAGCAGAAGGATGGCGTGGCGCCGTTCCCCAAGCGCGAGGAATCCGAGTACGACACCTTCGGCGTCGGCCATTCCAGCACCTCGATCTCCGCCGCGCTGGGCATGGCGATCGCCAACGCGCATGCCGGCAACGACCGCAAGGTGGTGGCGGTGATCGGCGACGGCGCGATGACCGCCGGCATGGCCTACGAGGCGCTCAACCATGCCGGCGGCATGGCCTCCGAGCCGGACCTGCTGGTGATCCTCAACGACAACCGCATGTCCATCAGCGAGGCGGTGGGTGGCCTGACCCGCATGCTCGGCCGCATGACCAGCAGCCAGACCCTCAACGCCCTGCGCGAGGGCGGCAAGAAGCTGCTCGGCGACAAGCGCAGCAGCGCGCCGGCGCGCTTCGTGCGGCGCTGGGAGGAACACTGGAAGGGCATGTTCGTCCCGTCCACCCTGTTCGAGGAAATGGGCTTCCACTACACCGGCCCCATCGACGGCAACGACGTCGAGGAGGTGGTCGGCGCGCTGAAGACGCTCAAGGGCCTGAAGGGTCCGCAGCTTCTGCACGTGATCACCACCAAGGGCAAGGGCTACGAGCGCGCCGAGGGCGACCAGATCGGCTACCACGCGGTGTCGCCGTTCGATCCGGTCCAAGGCGTGGTCGCCAAGGGTGGCGCCAAGAAACCCACCTACACGGACGTGTTCTCGGACTGGCTGTGCGACGCCGCCGCCGACGAACCGCGCCTGCTCGGCATCACCCCCGCGATGCGCGAGGGCTCCGGCCTGGTGCGGTTCTCGAAGGAATACCCTGAGCGCTACTTCGACGTCGCCATCGCCGAGCAGCATGCGGTGACGCTGGCTGCGGGCATGGCCGTCGAAGGGGCGAAACCCGTGGTCGCGATCTACTCGACCTTCCTGCAGCGCGGCTACGACCAGTTGGTCCACGACGTCGCGATTCAGAAGCTCGACGTGCTGTTCGCGATCGACCGTGCCGGCGTCGTCGGCCCCGACGGCGCCACCCATGCCGGCAATCTCGACCTGAGCTTCCTGCGCTGCGTGCCGCACATGGTGGTGATGGCGCCGGCCGACGAACGCGAGTGCCGGCAGATGCTCACCACCGGCCTCCGTTTCGAAGGCCCGGCTGCCGTGCGCTACCCGCGCGGCAGCGGCACCGGTGTGGCCGCCGGCCGCGATCTCGACACCCTGCCGATCGGCAAGGCCGACCTGCGCCGGCGTGGGCATCGGATCGCCCTGCTCGCGTTCGGCGCGCTGGTGCCGGCCGCGCAGGAAGTGGGCGAGGCGCTCGACGTCACCGTGGTCAACATGCGTTTCGTCAAGCCGCTCGACCGCGACCTGATCCTGCAACTGGCGCGCGACCACGACGGCTTCGTGACCCTGGAGGACAACGTGGTGATGGGCGGCGCCGGATCGGGCGTGGCCGAACTGCTCAACGCCGAGGACATCGCCCTGCCGATCCTGCATCTGGGTCTGCCCGACGCCTTCCAGCACCACGCCAGCCGCGAGGACCTGCTGGCCGAGGCCGGTCTCGACGCCGACGGCATCCGCACCGCGGTGCTGGCCCGCTGGCCCGACCTGGACGCGCCGTCCGCATCGCTGGCGGCCACCGGCAGCTGAAGATGCACAGACACCCGGCCGGGTGACACGGCTGGGTGGTGCCATCGCTCCAAAACCGGCGCATCGGAAAGGGCGGTCACCCAGACCGCCGAAGCGGCAGCCCGCAGGGTCACCGCGGCGCGGTCTGCCGCGTCCCCGAGGCGCCGCCATCTGCCGACGCCTCGGGCTCCGCGTCGCGGGCATCCGGTGACGGCCGAGGCGCTGTCGCCGCATCGTCGGGCTCCACGATCTCGTATCCCCGTTCGCGCAGCCGCGCCAGCAGACCGGTCCCGCCCCACAGCAGCGAGACCGGCAAGGCCGACACCGTCGACGCGTTGCGCGCCAACGCCGCCTCCGCCGCCTGCAACCACGCCTGCAACGCCCGTTCGTTCAGCGCGTCCAGACCGAGCCGCTGCCCGAGCGTGTGCGACGTGATCGCCTGCACGCAGGCCCGGTACTGGCTCTCGAATCCGGTCCGGCGCAGGTAACCGACATCGCCGAGCGCCCACGCATTGGCGCGGGCGCGCATGTTTTCCAGGTCCTGCTCGATGCGATCCAGCGTCAGGCTGAAACACGATCCGTCGTCGAGATCCGACTGCGAGAACTCGCGCAGCACGCCGCGCGGGTCCTCGATGTCCATCCGCACCACCGTCTCGGTCACCGGGACCTGGTGCCGCCTCGCCGCACGCCGCAGCACCGGCTCGACCACGCGCGCGTCGTCGAGGCCGGATTGTTCGATCGCGGCCTCGTACAAGGCGTGTGCAGCGAAGATGGGACGCCAGCGTTCGACACCCCGGTCCCGCCCCAGGTAGCGCGCCTTCAGCGGCAGCCAGCGTGCGTACTCGTCCTGTGGCACCCGCTCGGCCAGCGTGCGCCCGTCGGGATTGCGGCGCGCCCGCAACATCGCCGGGACCATGGTCAGCCCACGCAGGCGCCCCACGCCCGCATCCAGAACGTAGGCCGGCGGCAGCACCACTTCCTGCGACCGGGCGACCAGCCCCTCCACCTCGGCCGACATCCAGCGCAGCCGGCGCGGCAGGGGCTCCAGCGTGCCGACGATCCACAGCGTGTGCCCGCCCGACACCACCCGCCACAAGCCCGGGCCCGGCTGATCGCCGGACACCACCAGCGTGTCCAGATCGACGATGTCCGTCGAGGCCGCCGGGGCGGACGGCACGTCGGTGAGCGACCCGCCGCCCGCTGGAGGTGCCAGCGACGACGGTGCTGCCATGGCCTGGCCGACACACGACACGAGCACGAGGAGCCACGACGACAAGCGGAGCATCGGTTTCCGGCCAGGGCGGGACGCCCGCAGTATTGCCCAACGACAGCGGCGCGAGGACAGCGGCGCCGACCAGAAGCGATCCCGCGAGCAGATGGATCGACGACCTCCTGCGACCACAGCCCGCGCCAATGCCGTCCCGGTCGGGCTCGACGCGCCGGGCCGACGCCTAGATCTTGCGCTCGCGCGTCGGCCCGCTGGTCAGGCTGGGATCGTTCGATTCGCCGCTGGGGTTTTGATCGCGTGCGTACTGGCGCCCTTTCGAAGCCGCGCGATCACGCACCGCAGCGGCATCCTTGTCGTCCAGTTCGACACGCTCGCGTTCGCGCGTCTCGTCCCGGGCGCCATCGTCTCCGCCTCGGTCGTCGCGTGCGCTGTCGTCGTGGTCGCGACCCGGCTCATCCACCGGCGCGTGGTCGCGCCCCGGCGCGTTGGGATCGGGCGCGTTGTCGTGCGGCTCCCGGACGGGGGCCTTGTCGTCGTCGGGCTCTTCGTGCGGCGGCGGTGCGCCGCGTCCGCTCTGGGAGGTCATGGCGGCTCCTCGGACTGGGTTCGCCCCCATCCTCCCGGTTTCCATGTGAAGCGGGCGCCGCCGATGGCCACAAACGAAAAAGCGGCCACCGGACATGTCGGCAAGCCGCTCAGCGAACACCTGGACAAGCCGCGGAAACGGGCGGCTGGCTCCGGAAATGAGTTGGTCGGGGTAGCCGGATTCGAACCGACGACCACTTGTCCCCCAGACAAGTGCGCTACCAGGCTGCGCTATACCCCGACGCGGGGTGGAACATCCGCCGAGGCGGGCCGCCGAAGCGGATGGAACGCCCGCCGAAGCGGGCCGGCATTATAACGATTTCGCAGGCGCGCGTCGCGCTGTGGACGCGGCGTGCGGAAGGCCGCCTCCGTCAGCGCTTCAGCACCTGCAGCACCTCTTCCAGCTCCATCCGTACCTGGCGCACGACCTGCCCGGTCAGCGCCGATTCCTGCTTGGCGGTCTCGCCTTCCAGTCGCAGGCGGGCGCCACCGATGGTATAGCCCTGCTCGTACAGCAGCCCGCGGATCTGCCGCACCATCATCACGTCGTGGCGCTGGTAGTAGCGGCGGTTGCCACGGCGCTTGACCGGGCTCAGGCCGGGGAATTCGGTCTCCCAGTAGCGCAGCACGTGCGGCTTGACGTCGCACAGCTCGCTGACCTCACCGATGGTGAAGTAGCGCTTGGCGGGGATCGGCGGAAGTTCGCGATTGCTGCCGGGATCAAGCATGACGGCCTCCATAGGCCTCGACGCGTTCCTTGAGCTTCTGCCCCGGCCGGAACGTGACCACCGTGCGGGCGGAGATCGGAATCTCCTCGCCGGTCTTGGGGTTGCGGCCGGGCCGCTCGTTCTTGCGCCGCAGGTCGAAGTTGCCGAAGCCCGACAGCTTGACCTGCCGTCCGCCCTGCAGCGCCTCGCGCAGGGCGTCGAAGAAGGCGTCGACGAATTCCTTCGCCTCGCGCTTGTTCAGCCCCACTTCCTCGTAGAGGCGTTCGGCCATCTCTGCCTTGGTCAGTGCCATTGCCGGGCCTCGCTCAGCTGCGGATACGGACGCCGTGGGCGGTTTCGAGGGCGGCGGTCACGCGCGCCACCACATCGTCCACGTCGCGGTCGGTCAGAGTGCGCGATTTGTCCTGCAGAATCAATCCCGTAGCGAGGCTCTTGAACCCGCTTTCGACCCCCTTGCCCTGGTAGCGGTCGAACAACCGCACCTCGGTCAGGAGCGGGCCGGCAGCCTCGCGGATGACGTGCTCGATCGCGCCCCAGGCCACGTCCTCGGCCGCCAGCAGGGCCAGATCGCGACGAACCGACGGGAACCGGGTGAGCGCGCCCGCACGCGGCAGTGCGCGTGCGCGCAGCGGCGCGAGCTCCACCTCGAAACCCACCACGCGCTGATCCAGGCCCAGCCGCTTGAGCAGTGCGGGATGCAATTCGCCGATCCAGCCGATCCGCACGCCGTCGCGGTAAACGTCCGCGGAACGGCCGGGATGGCCGTGCGGGGCCTGCGACGGCTGGAACGTCAGGCGCGTTCGCGCCAGTCCGGCCAGGCTTTCCAGGTCGCCCTTGAGATCGTGGAAATCGACCTCCCGGGTGGCCTCACCCCACTGTTCGGCACGGACCGGCCCGATCGCCGCGGCCGCGATGCGCGGCGTCTCCACGGGCGCATCGCCCGGCCGTGCGGCGACGTGGAACCCCCGCCCCAGCTCGAACAGGCGCACACGCGGCTGCTGACGCGCGGCGTTGCGCGCCAGCGCATCCACCAGCCCCGGCAACAGGGCGGTCCGCATGACGCCGAGTTCGGCGCTGAGCGGATTCGCCAGCGGCACGCTGTCGGCGTCGAGCTGCCAGGCCTGCAGCAGTGCGGCGTCGACGAAGGCGTAATTCACCGCCTCCTGCCAGTCGCGCGCGACCAGCTGGCGGCGCAGCTCCGCATCGCCGAGCTGGCCCTCGGCCGGCGCACGCAGGCGCGTGGAGCCCGCGGGCAACGTGGTCGGCACGCGGTCGTAGCCGTGGATGCGCGCGACCTCCTCGATCAGGTCTTCCTCGATGGCGAGATCGAACCGGCGCGCCGGCGGCGTCACCGCCCAGCCGGCATCACTGTCGGCCACATCCAGACCCAGCGCGCGCAGGATCCGCGCGACCTCGGCATCGTCGACCCGCAAGCCCAGGACGCGCGCCAGGCGCTCGCGGCGCAGCGCGATCGGTTGCGGCTGCGGCAGATGCTCCGGCAACACCGCCTCGACCACCGCACCGGGCATGCCACCGGCGATGTCCAGGATCAGCCGGGTCGCCAGTTCGATCGCCTGACGCGGCAGTTCCGGATCCACACCGCGCTCGAAGCGATGCGAGGCATCGGTGTGCATGCCCAGCTTGCGCGCACGGCCGATGATCGCGGCCGGCGCGAAGTGCGCCGCCTCCAGAAACACGCTGCGGGTGGTATCGGTGACCCGAGTGTCGTGGCCGCCCATCACTCCGGCCAGCGCGACCGCGCGATCGGCATCGGTGATCACCAGGAACTGCGGATCGAGCGCGACTTCGCGCCCGTCGAGCAGGATCAATGTCTCGCCGTCGCGGGCGTGCCGCACGCCGACCGGGCCGGTCAGCAGGGCGCGGTCGAAGGCATGCATCGGCTGGCCGAGTTCCAGCATCACGTACTGGGTCACGTCGACCAGGAAGCTCACCGGACGGATGCCGCTGCGGCGCAGGCGCTCGGCCATCCACAGCGGCGTGCGTACCGACGCGTCGACGCCGTCGATCACCCGGCCGAGGTAGCGCGGCGCGTCCGCACCGGCCTGCAGGCCGACCTCCAGGCGCGCGTCGATCTGCGCCGGCACGGCTTCGGTCGCGTACGGAAGCACGGTCGTGCCGAAGGCCGCCGCGACGTCGAAGGCGATGCCGCGCACGCCGAAGCAGTCCGCGCGGTTGGGCGTGAGCTTCAGTTCGAACGTCGCATCGGGCAGGCCGAGGTAATCGGCCATCGCGGCGCCGACCGGGGCGTCGTCGGGCAGCTCGAGCAGACCCGACGCATCGGTATCGAGGCCCAGTTCCTTCGCCGAGCACAACATGCCGTTGGACGCGACGCCGCGCAGCTTGGCCGCCTTGATGGTCAGCTCGCCGACCCGGGCACCGACCGTCGCCAGCGGTGCGACCAGCCCCACCCGCGCATTCGGCGCACCGCACACGATCTGCAACGGCTCGCCCTGCCCGGCATCGACACGGCACACCTGCAGCCGGTCGGCCTCGGGGTGCTTCTCGCAGGCGACGATGCGTGCGACCACGATGCCGTCCAGCCCCTCGCCCAGGACGGTGGTCTCTTCGACCTCGAGCCCGATCGCGGTCAGCGTCTCGGCGAGCGCGTCGCGGGTGGCATCGGTCTGCACGTGCTGGCGGAGCCAGTTCTCGCTGAATTTCATAAGCGGCCGTGTCGTGTGGTTCGTGACGGAGAGTGGCGGCCCGGCCCGATGCCGGGTCCCGCCGATCGAGCCCGCATTCGCGCAGTCATGCGCGGGCGCCGGCGCGTGGTGCGCCTCAGGCGAACTGCCTGAGGAAACGCACGTCGTTGTCGAAGAAGGCGCGCAGGTCGTCCACGCCGTAGCGCAGCATCGCGAAACGCTCCACACCCATGCCGAAGGCGAAGCCGGTGTAGCGCTCCGGGTCGATGCCGACATTCTTCAACACGTTCGGATGCACCATGCCGCAGCCCAGGACCTCCAGCCAGCGCGTGCTGCCGTCGGCCTGCTGCCAGGCGATGTCCACTTCGGCCGACGGTTCGGTGAAGGGAAAGTAGCTCGGGCGGAAGCGCATCTCGAAATCGCGCTCGAAGAACGCGCGGACGAACTCGGCCAGGGTGCCCTTGAGGTCGGCGAAGCTGGCGTGCTCGTCGACCAGCAGGCCCTCGCACTGGTGGAACATCGGCGTGTGGGTCTGGTCGGAATCGCTGCGGTACACCTTGCCCAGCGCGATCATCCGCAACGGCCCGCCCTGGCCCGATGCGACGTGCTCGGCCATGTAGCGCACCTGCACGCCCGAAGTGTGGGTGCGCAGCAGGCGCGCGACACCGCTGCCGTCGCTGCTCCCGCGCCCGTCACTGGCCATGTAGAAGGTGTCGTGCATCGCCCGCGCCGGATGATGCGGCGGGAAGTTCAGGGCTTCGAAGTTGTGCCAGTCGTCCTCGATCTCGGGACCGTCGGCGAGGTCGTAGCCGAGGCGGCCGAAGATGTCGGCGATCCGTTCCAGCGTCCGGCTCACCGGATGCACCCCACCGTGGCCGGCATCGCGTCCGGGCAGGGTCACGTCGATCCGCTCGGCCCCCAGCCGGGCATCCAGCACCTGCGCCTCGAGCGTCGCCTTGCGCGCGGCCAGCGCCGTGCCGATGGCGTCGCGGGCGCGGTTGATCTCGGCGCCGGCCTGCTTGCGCGCATCCGGCTCCAGTTGGCCCAGCGCCTTCAGCCGTGCGGTGATGCTGCCGCTCTTGCCGAGCAGCGCGACCCGCAACGCCTCCAGCGCGTCCGGGGCGGTCGCTGCCTCGATATCCGCCAATGCCTGTGCGGTCGCCGTCTCGATCTCGCTCATTCGCCTGCCTGTCCTGGCCGAAACCCGTGTTGCGGGGCCCGGCATGCCATCCGGATGACCCGGTCCGGAGGGTAATCCGGATCCTTCGACCCGGAACACCCGTTCCCGCGCATCCGATCCGATGCGGTGGAGTCCGGACAAAAAAACAGGGAAGGGCTCGCGCCCTTCCCTGCATGATGCACCGGTGCTTCGCGGCGCGCGTCCGGTCAGACCGGATCGCGCGGACGAAGCGCCTGCGTTATGCCGCCAGAGCGCCCTTCGCCTTCTCGGCCAGCGCCGCAAAACCCGGCGCGTCGTGCACGGCGATGTCCGCCAGCACCTTGCGGTCCAGGGTGATGCCGGCCTTCAGCAGGCCGTTCATGAAACGGCTGTAGCTCAGGCCGTTGATGCGGGCAGCCGCGTTGATGCGGGTGATCCACAGCGAACGGAAGTTGCGCTTCTTCTGCTTGCGGCCGATGTAGGCGTACTGCTGCGCCTTGATGACCGCCTGCTTGGCGACGCGGAAGACCTTGTGCCGCGCGTTGTAGTAGCCCTTGGCGAGCTTCAGGACCTTCTTGTGACGACGGCGCGCCTGCACACCACGTTTGACTCGTGCCATTGTTCAGTCCTCCTCAGAGATACGGCAGCATGCGGTCGAGACGACCGCTGTCGCACGCCGGGATATGGTTCGTCTGACGGAGATTGCGCTTCCGCTTGGTGGCCTTCTTCGTGAGGATGTGGCTGCGGTTGGCGTGGCCCGCCTTGTACTTGCCGGAAGCGGTCTTCCGGAAGCGCTTGGCCGCGCCCCGATGCGTCTTGATCTTGGGCATTGCGATGTCCTTTTAGGATCTGTTGCGACTGGCTCGGCGGCGCACGAACGAGCGTGACGCGCTTTCCATCCTGCCGAAAACCGGTGATAAGCCATTGATTCCCGAGGAATCCCTGGCCGGTCCTGATGGCCTTGCGGCCGACCCCGGGCGAACCGGGCCGGACATTATGCCGACGCGGGGTTCGGCTTGCAAATCAGCAGGATGCAATCGCGGCGGCGAGCACCGACGCACCCCGCCACCCAGGCCGTTCGCCGCTCTCCCGCCTGCGGGACAGGGCCGGGGGCGAGGGCCTGAACGTGACGGCGCGCAGTCCGTTCCAACGCCCCCAACCTCTCTCCAGTCCTCCGCAAAAAAACAAGGGCGCCTCGCGGCGCCCCTGCCCTTCCCCTCGCCCTCTCCCGTGCACGGGAAAGGGGGGAGTCGGTGTCGCGCAGTGCGCGATGGTTACTTCTTCTTGGGGGCGATCATCATCACCATCTGACGCCCTTCCAGACGCGGGCGCGATTCGACGGTGATGTCCTCGCCCAGATCAGCCTCGATCCGGCCGGCCATCTGCCGGCCCAGCTCCTGATGGCTCATCTCGCGACCTCGGAAGCGGATGTTGACCTTGATCTTGTCGCCGTCCTCGATGAAACCGCGCATCTTGCGCAGCTTGATCTGGTAATCGCCCTCGTCGGTGACCGGCCGGAACTTCACTTCCTTGATCTCGACCTGCTTCGACTTCTTCTTGGCCTCGTTGGCCTTTTTCTGCTGGTCGAAACGGAACTTGCCGAAGTCCATGACCTTGCAGACCGGCGGGTCCGCGTTGGGCTGGATCTCGACCAGATCGAGGCCTTCGTCTTCGGCCAACTGCAGGGCTTCGTCGCGCGACAACACGCCGACCATTTCGCCATCGGCGCCGATCACGCGTACGCGCGGGACACGGATGTCCTGGTTCCTGCGATTCTGCTTTTCCGGGGTACTGATGTTGCGATCTCCAAAAGATTGAAAGTCAGGCCACGCGAGGCCGGGGGCTGCGGATCGAGCCGCAGGTACCGGCGGCTCGTCAGCCACCGGACCCGGCACGCGGACCTGCCGCGTACTGCCAAACTGCCAGAAACTATGCTACCGCGCGCTCGCCAGCGAGGCGTGAAACGAAGTCGGAAAGCGGCATGCTTCCCAGATCCTCCCCCGCCAGCGTACGCACCGACACCGCGCCGTTTTCCCGCTCGCGATCCCCCGCCACGAGCAGGTACGGAACGCGCTGCAACGTATGCTCGCGAATCTTACGGCCGATTTTTTCGTTCCGCAAATCCGCCTCCACCCGGACCCCTTGATTGATAAGGGTTTTCCGGACCTCGGCCACATAATCGGCCTGGGCATCGGTGATGTTCATCACCACGGCCTGCACCGGGGCCAGCCAGGCCGGGAAGCTGCCGGCGTGGTGCTCGATCAGGATGCCGAGGAAGCGCTCCATCGAGCCGACGATGGCCCGGTGCAGCATCACCGGGTGTCGGCGCTGGCTGTGCTCGTCCACGTACTCGGCGCCGAGGCGCTCGGGCATCATGAAATCGACCTGCATCGTGCCGAGCTGCCAGGTCCGGCCGATGGCGTCCTTGAGGTGGTACTCGATCTTGGGGCCGTAGAAGGCACCTTCGCCCGGCAGTTCCTGCCAGTCGACCCCGGATGCGCGCAGCGCCGAGCGCAATGCGTCCTCAGCCTTGTCCCAGGTGGCATCGTCGCCGAGGCGCGATTCCGGGCGCAGCGCGATCTTGATCTGGATGTCGTCGAAACCGAAGTCGGCGTAGACCTTCAGCGCCTGCTGGTGGAACGCCCGCACCTCGTCCTCGACCTGGGCGTCGGTGCAGAACACGTGGCCGTCGTCCTGGGTGAAACCGCGCACGCGCAGGATGCCGTGCAGCGCGCCCGAGGGCTCGTTGCGGTGGCAGGAGCCGAACTCGCCGTAACGGATCGGCAGGTCGCGATAGCTGTGCAGCCCCTGGTTGAACACCTGCACGTGGCCGGGACAGTTCATCGGCTTCACCGCGTAGGTCCGCTTTTCGGACTCGGTGAAGAACATGTTCTCCTTGTAGTTGTCCCAGTGGCCGGACTTCTTCCACAAGGTCACGTCGAGGATCTGCGGGCAGCGCACCTCGCCGTAGCCGCTGTCGCGGTAGACCTGGCGCATGTGCTGCTCCACCACCTGCCACAGCGCCCAGCCCTTCGGATGCCAGAACACCAGACCCGGCGCCTCCTCCTGCAGATGGAACAGGTGCTGGGCCTTGCCGATCCGGCGGTGGTCGCGCTTCTCCGCCTCCTCCATGCGCAGCACGTAGGCCTTGAGTTGCTTCTCGTCGGCCCAGGCGGTGCCGTAGATGCGTTGCAGTTGCTCGTTGGCGGCGTCGCCGCGCCAGTAGGCACCGGAGATGCGCAGCAGCTTGAACGCCTTGAGGAAGCGCGTGTTCGGCACATGCGGGCCGCGGCACATGTCCACGTACTCCTGGTGGTAGTACAGCCCCATGGCCCGGATGTCCTCGGGCATGTCCTCGATCAGGCGCAGCTTGTAATCCTCGCCGCGATCGCGGAAGACCTGGATCACCTCGGCGCGCGGGGTCATCCGCTTGATCACGTCGTAGTCCAGCGCGATCAGCTCGCGCATGCGCTGCTCGATCGCGGCCAGGTCGTCCGGGGTGAACGGGCGCTCGTGCCAGATGTCGTAGTAGAAGCCCTCCTCGATCACCGGGCCGATCACCATCTTGGCCTCGGGATAGAGCTGCTTGACCGCGTGCCCGACCAGGTGCGCACAGGAGTGGCGGATGATCTCCACGCCCTCGGCATCTTTCGGGGTGAGGATCTGCAGGCTGGCATCGTGGTCGATGAGGTCCGAGGCGTCGACCTGGCGGCCGTCGACCTTGCCGGCCACGGTGGCCTTGGCCAGGCCCGGGCCGATCGACTGGGCGACCTGCAGGACGGACACGGGGGCATCGAATTCGCGGCGGCTGCCGTCGGGAAGCGTGATCGTGATCATGGGATAGCCGGAATTGGTGGCTGCGGGCGGCATGGCCGCCCGCCGGGAGGGCGGGCACAAAAAAAGCGCCACACGGGCGCCTTCGCGGGATCGCCTGGTGGGGTCGTCAGCGGGGGATGCGGGTAGTCTCCATGTCGCACACTCGACCGGCGTCGCCGCGGGCCACCTGACTGTCGTGAGGAAGGCGCGATTCTAGCAGTCCCTGCCGCGTCAGTCCGCCCCCGCCGCGGCACGACGCGCCAACCATGCCCCGCCCCACGCGGGCCGATCCTCCGCATCGCCGGCCCCACCAGGCCCCGACACCCGGGGCTCGTCCTGCTGCGGCGCGTCAAGCCCGCCCCTGCAGCCGGTGCCATGATGCCCGCGTCATCCCGTCGCCCGGCGCCCATGACCGTCAAAGGCCGCCCCACCTCGCTCGACATCGCCCATCTGGCCGGCGTCTCGCAACCCACCGTCTCCCGCGCATTGCGCGGCAACCCGATGGTCAATGCGGACACCCGCCGCCGGATCCTGGCCATCGCCGACCAGCTCAACTACAAGGTCGACAAGAACGCCTCCAACCTGCGCTGCCAGCAGTCCGGCACGCTGGCACTGCTGTTCTTCGAGGATCCGGCACCCGACGACTCGCTGATCAATCCCTTCTTCCACTCGATGATGGGGTCGATCACCCGTGCCTGCGCCCGCCGTGGCTACGACCTGCTGGTGTCGTTCCAGCAGTTGTCCGACGACTGGCACGCCGATTACGAGGACAGCAAGAAGGCCGACGGGCTGATCCTGCTGGGGTACGGCGATTACCTGCAGGCACGGACGCGGCTCGAGCAACTGGTCCGCCAGGGCACCCACTTCGTGCGCTGGGGTGCGGCCCTGCCGGACCAGCCGGGCATCGCGATCGGCTGCGACAATTTCCAGGGCGGCCACGCCATGACCCGCCACCTGCTGGACGGCGGCCGACGCCGCATCGCCTTCCTCGGCGACGCATCGCCGCGCTATCCCGAATTCCGCGAGCGATACCGGGGACATGTCCAGGCGCTGCAGGACGCCGGCCTCGGCGCGGACGCCGGCCTGCAGGTGGACGCGATCTCGTCCGAGACCGCAGGCGGCGATGCCGTCCGCGCCCTGCTGGATGCCGGCGTCGGTTTCGACGCGGTGTTCGCGGCCAGCGACCTGATCGCGATCGGCGCCATGCGGGCGCTCGCGGCGCGGGGCCTGCAGATCCCGGCCGACGTGGCGGTCGGCGGGTTCGACGATATTCCGATGGCCGCCATGGTCGCCCCCGGGCTGACCACCGTGCAGCAGGACACCCGTGCCGCCGGCAGCCTGCTCGTGGACACCCTGATCGACGCCATCCGCGGACAGGCCTGCGGCCACCACAGCCTGCCCGTGCATCTGGTCGCCCGCGGCTCGACGACGACGTGAAGGCGGCCGGGCTTGCCGCCCTGCGGCGCACGGAAATAGAATTGATTCTCATTCTGTAACGTCAGCCGCGTTGCAGGAACCCTCAGCCATTCCGTCCCAGCGCGCCGCCACGCGCGCCCTCGGATAGCCAGCCCACATCGCGTCCGCAGCGCGCGCGTCCGTGCGCCTGTCTGGTTATCGAGGCATCCATGCCGAATCCACCGTTGCCGTCCGCCTTCCGCGGCCACCGCCTGCTGCCGCTCGCCATCGCCGCCGGCCTCGCGCTCCCCGCCGCCGTCCATGGCCAGGCCCCCGATCCCGCACGCACGCTGGACGCCGTGGTGGTCACCGCACCGATCGCGCGCGCGGCCGGCTCGGCCACCAAGACCGACACGCCGCTGCTGGAGATCCCGCAGTCGATCTCGGTGATCGACGCGCGCCAGATGCGCGACCGCGGCGTGCAGGGCATCGACGAGGCGGTGTGGTACACCGCCGGCACCCAGGGCGCCGCCTTCGGTCCCGATCCGCGCACCGACTGGCTGCTGGTGCGCGGCTTCGCGCCGGCACGCTACCTGGACGGCCTGGCCCTGCCGGACGGCTCCAGCACCGGCATCACCCGGATCGAACCCTACGGCCTGGAGCGGGTCGACGTGCTCAAGGGCCCGGCGTCGGTGAACTACGGCGCGATGCCGCCGGGCGGCATGCTCAACTACACCAGCAAGCGGCCGACGGCGGATGCGTTCGGCGAGGTCGAACTGCAGGGCGGCAGCCACGACATGCGCCAGGCCGCGCTCGATCTCGGCGGCCCACTGGATGCCGACGGTGTCTGGCGCTACCGCCTGACCGGCCTGGCCCGCAACAGCGACGACGTGGTCGATTTCGTCCACGACGACCGTTACTACATCGCCCCGGCGCTCACCTGGCAGCCCGACGCCGACACTTCGCTGACCCTGCTGGGCCGCTGGCAGCACGCCGACACCATGGCCGGCGGCGGCTTCCTGCCGGCCGAAGGCACCCTGCTTCCCAACCCTAACGGGCCGATCCCGGTCAATCGCTACACCGGCGAGCCCGGCTGGAACCGTTACGACCGCACCGACGCCTCGTTCGGCTACGCGTTCGAGCACCACTTCGGCGACGGCACCCGCGTGCGCCAGAACCTCCGCTACGGCAGCAGCGAGGTGGCGCCGTCGACCACCGTCGGCGCGCTCGGCCTGCTCGAAGACCAGCGCAGCCTGTCGCGTTACCTGTGGGCGACCGCGGAGGCCTCGCGCACCTTCGGCGTTGACAACCAGATCGAGTTCTCGTTCGGCGACCGCGTCCAGCACACGGTGCTGGCCGGCCTCGATCACCGCCGCTCCCGCAATACCTACGCCTCGGCATTCGTGATCAGCGATGCCGACGGCAACCCCGCCGTCGCCCCGCTGGACCTGTTCGATCCTGTGTACGGCAGCCCGGTGGTGGTGCCCGACTACACCAGCGACGTGCGCCAGGTGCAGCGCCAGACAGGCCTCTACGTGCAGGACCAGATCCGCGCCGGCCGCTGGGTGCTGAGCATCGGCGGACGCCACGACTGGGTCGGCACCGACACCACCGAGCGCCTCGGTGCCGGCAGCCGCGCCCACCAGAGCGACGACCGCTTCTCCGGCCGTGTCGGCGTGAACTACGTATTCGACAACGGCTTCGCGCCTTACGTGGGCTATTCCGAATCGTTCCAGCCCACCATCGGCAACGAACATCCCGAGCGCGGCGGTCGCGCCTTCGTACCGACCACCGGTGCCCAGGTCGAGGCGGGGCTGAAGTACCAGCCGGCGCATGGCCGCGCGCTGGCGACGCTGGCGCTGTACGAGATCACCCAGGAGAACACCCTCACCGTCGATCCCGACCACACCTTCTTCCAGGTGCAGCAGGGCGAAACACGGGTCCGTGGCGTCGAACTGGAGACCCGCTGGAACGTGGCGCCGAACTTCAGCGTGCACGCCGCCTACGCCTACATCGACTCCGAGATCACCCGCAGCAACGAGGCGGCCGCACTCGGCGCCGAGATTCCGCTGCAGCCGCGAACGAGCGCATCGGCCGGCTTCGACTACACCTTCGTCAGCGGGCCGCTGACCGGCTTCGGCTTCGGCGGCGGCGTACGCTACGTCGGCGCCCACTACGGCGATCTGTACAACGAATGGCGCACGCCGAGCTACACCCTGTATGACGCGGCCCTGCATTACGACACCGGCCCGTGGCGCTTCCAGCTCAATGCGCAGAACCTCACCGATCGCGAGTACGTGAGCGCCTGCAGCAGCGCCGCGTGGTGTTACTACGGCTTCCCGCGCCGGGTCACCGCGAGCATCCGCTACCAGTGGTGAGACCCGCCGCGGGCACCGCAACGGTGTCCGCCGTACTGCACCGCCGCTGAGGCGACCGCGAGCGCCCGCCCCCGGACGGAACGTGTGTCTGCAGTCGCCCGGCGGGACGGGCGCTGCGCAGGCGCCGGACCCTCAGTCCACCGCTGCAGGTGCGGGCGTTGCACTGGCGCTGCCCTTCGCGGCCGCCTGCAAGCTCCGCAGCCGTCGCCGGCCGTCTGCATCCAGCGGCGTGTCGAGCAACAGCACACGCACGCCGTGCGCCGGGACGTCCAGGGTCGCGTCGTCGTCGAGCACCACATCGCCGGCGTCGAGTCCGTCGCGCCACGCGCCTGCCTGCAAGACCTGCCCGAGGGCGAGCGGGCGCGGCGTATCGCCCTTGTTGAGCGCGACCAGCGCGGTCTGCGCCACGCCGTCATGCTCGTAGACGCGGTAGAACACCGCGTCGTCTCCCGCCAGACGCACGTTCGCCTGCAGCCCACGCTGCAGGGCGATGCTGTCGCGGCGCAGCTGGCCGATCCGGGTGAGCTGGCGGTGGATGGCATGGGTCGGCGCGGCATCCACGCGTGCCTGACCGAAGTAGGCACGATTGCCCGCATGCTCGGCGCGCCCGCGCATGAAGCCGGTTTCCGAACCGTAGTAGATCACCGGGATACCGCGTGCGGTGAACAGCCAATGGTGCGCATCGATGAATCCGGCATCGCTGGCGTCCATGCGCGGCATGTCGTGGTTGTCGTAGAAGGTCGCCAGATCGTAGGGATTGGCGTACGGGCCTTCGTCGAGGTACAGCGGCTCGACCAGACGTTCGAAGCCCTCGCCCTCGGCGAACACCGCCTCCATCGCCGCCTTCATCGGAAAGTCCAGCACGCTGATGCCACCGTTTTCCGGCAGCGTGTGCTCGGCGATACGCGCGGCGTCGAAATCGAATGCCTCGCCGAACATGAAGAAGCCCGGTCGGCGCGCACGGATGCGATCGGCGAAGGCCTTCCAGAACGCATGCGGCATCCAGGCGATGGTGTCGATGCGAAAGGCATCCGCCCCCTGGTCGATCCACTGCTCGTAGGCGCCGGCGAGGTAGTCCAGCACCTCGGGATTGGCCGCATCGAAATCCGACAGCTGGGCCAGATTGCCGTCGAAGATCGAGCCCTGCTCGGCGTCGACGACGCCGGTCGGGTTGTAGAACGCATGCAGCGGATTGCCGGCGGGGTCGAGGTCCTGCGGCGCCAGGTTCTGGTGGTCGGCGATCAATCCCCCGTCGGCATCGAACACCTGGCCATAACCCGGCTGCGCGACCGGCATCGTCCACGATGGCGAGCCATGGTTGCCGACGATGTCGAGCACCGTCTTCAGGCCGGCCGCGCGCAGGCCGTCGGTAAGGCCGCGGAAGTCGAGATCGGCGCTGGGCAGGTGTTCGTCGACGCGATAGAAGTTGGTGCCCCAGTAGCCGTGGTAGCCGGTCTTGCCGCGGTCGGTCAGCGAGCTGCCGCAGCTGATCGGGTCGCCGCCGGTGAAGGCCTCGTCCGGGTTGTCGACGATCGGGGTGATCCAGACCGCGCCGAAGCCCATGTCGTGAATGTAGCCGGCGTTGTCGAGCAGGCCGCGGAAGTCGCCGCCGAGATACCCGACGTTGCCGTCGATGCCGTCTTCGCAGCGGATCGGCAGGTCGAAGGTCGGGTGCGCACCGCCCTGGTCGCGGTGGTCGTTGTCCGGATCGCCGTTGACGAAGCGGTCGGTGACCACGAAGTAGATCGCGTGCTCGGCGAACGGCTCCAGAGTGCCGTAGAGCGAACCCGCATCGGGGGCGCCCGGCGCACCTGCCGCAGCCGCCGTCTCCGTCGTTTCGCCCGTCCCCTGGCCGGGCGCGCCGCCGCAGGCCGACAGCGCGAGGGCCACGCACAGGCCCAGTGTCGCGCGCATCCGTCCGCGACGCGTCATGCCGCCGCCTCCGCATCGGCGCTCGGCTCCGGCACGCGCAGCACGCAGAGACCGGCGAGCACGAGGCTCGCGGCACCGAGCGCGAGCGCCATGATCGGCTGATTGCCGAACGCCAGCTTCAGCAGCACGCCCAGCACGCTGGCCGCGACCAACTGCGGCACCACGATGAAGAAATTGAAGATGCCCATGTAGATGCCCATTTTTTCGGCGGGAAGACTGTCGGACAGCAGCGCGTACGGCAGCGACAGGATCGAGGCCCAGGCGAAGCCCACGCCGACCATCGACAGCAGCAGCCACTGCGGATCGCGGATGAAGAGGAACGAGAGCAGGCCGGCTGCACCGAGCCAGACGTTGACCAGGTGACCGACGCGCAAGCCCACCCGGCGCACCACCCACGGGATGACGATCGCCGCCAGCGCCGCGAATCCGTTATAGGCGGCGAACAGCACGCCGACCCAGTTGGCGCCGTCGTTGTAGGCGGCCGACTGCGGATCGCTGCTGCCGAAGTGGGTGGCCGCCACCGCCGGCCCGGCATAGATCCACATCGCGAACAGCGCGAACCACGAGAAGAACTGCACCAGCGCCAGCCGTCGCATGGCGCCGGGCATCGCCTGCAGGTCGCCGAGGATGGTGGTGACCATGCCGTCGGCGCCCGGACGCGCGAACACCAGCAGCGCCAGCCCGTAGGCGACGGCCACGCCGGCCAGGATGTACAGCTGCGGGTCGAGCGAGAAGCCGGCGATCGCCAGCGCGGCCAGCGTGCCGGTCGCGCTCCAGGCCATGCCGTTGCGGCGGCTGCGCACACGGTCCAGCGGCGCCTGCCGCAACGGCGGCGCGGTGTCGTGCGCGCGCAACACCTCGGGCGGGTACTCGCGCGTACGCAGCACGGTCCAGCCGATCGCCAGGAACATCACCCCGCCGCCCAGATAGAACGCGTACTTCACCGTGTCGGGCACCTCGCCCGCCGCGGCGGTGTTGGCGACACCGGCATGCGCCAGCAGCCAGGGCAGCATGCTGGCGATCACCGAGCCGATCCCGATGAAGAAGCTCTGCATCGCGAAGCCCATCGGCCGTTGCCGCGGCGGCAGCTGGTCGCCGACGAAGGCACGGAACGGTTCCATCGACACGTTGATCGACGCATCCAGGATCCACAGCGTGCCGGCGGCGATCCACAGCGCCGGCGAGTTGGGCATCACGAACAATGCCAGCGAGGCGAAGATCGCACCGAACAGGAAGTACGGCCGGCGCCTGCCCAGCGGCGTCCAGGTGCGGTCGGAGAGATAGCCGACGATGGGCTGCACGATCAGCCCGGTCAGCGGCGCGGCGATCCACAGCAGCGGAATCTGCTCGATCTCCGCGCCCAGGGTCTGGAAGATCCGGCTGACGTTGGCGTTCTGCAACGCGAAGCCGAACTGGATGCCGAGAAAACCGAAGCACATGTTCCAGATCTGCCAGAACGTGAGCTGGGGTTTCGGACTCATGCGTCGGGCACTCCGGGTGCGATACGGATGGGGGCGACGAAGCCGATCGCCGCGGTCACGTCATCCTAGTGGGCGGTGCGGGTGCAGCACCGCACCCGCATACGTATTCATGCCGTCGGCACCGCCGCGGGCGTCGTCAGCAGCAGGCCGCGCATGAAATAGTGGCGCCCCCGACATCCGGGCACGACGCCCCAGCAGCAGGCCGAGGACACGATGACCACACCCTGGTGGCGCGGCGCGGTGATCTACCAGATCTACCCGCGCAGCTTCCGCGATACCGACGGCGACGGCGTGGGCGACCTGCCGGGCATCGTCGAGCGGCTCGACCACATCGCCTCGCTGGGGGTGGACGCGATCTGGGTCTCGCCGTTCTTCCGTTCGCCGATGCACGACTTCGGCTACGACATCGCCGACCAACGCGACGTCGATCCGATGTTCGGCACCCTGGCCGACTTCGACGCGCTGCTGGCCAGGGCGCACGCGCTCGGCCTGAAGGTGATGATCGACCAGGTCTTCAGCCACACCGCCGCCGAGCATCCCTGGTTCCTGGAAAGCCGCGCCTCGCGCGACAACCCCAAGGCCGACTGGTACGTGTGGGCCGACGCCCGCGACGACGGCACCCCGCCCAACAACTGGCTGTCGATCTTCGGTGGCCCGGCCTGGCAGTGGGAACCGCGCCGCGGCCAGTACTACCTGCACAACTTTCTCGCCAGCCAACCCGACCTGGATTTCCACAACCCCGCCGTCCAGGACGCCACGCTCGACTACGTGCGCTTCTGGCTCGACCGCGGCGTCGACGGCTTCCGCCTGGATTCGATCAATTTCTGCTTCCAGGATCGGCAGTTGCGCGACAACCCGCCCAAGCCCCCGGCGCTGCGTACCGGCCGCGGCTTCAGCGCCGACAACCCCTACGCGTTCCAGTACCACTGGTACAACAACACCCAGCCGGAGAACCTGCCGTTCCTGGAGCGCCTGCGCACCCTGCTCGATGCTTATGGCGACAGCTGCGCGCTGGGCGAGATCTCGTCGGAGGACTCGCTGGCGACCACCGCCGAATACACCCGGCCCGGCCGTCTGCACATGGGCTACAGCTTCGAGCTGCTGACCGACGACTTCAGCGCCGGCTACATCCGCGACACCGTGCAGCGGCTGGAAGACGCCATGGGCGACGGCTGGCCGTGCTGGGCGATCTCCAACCACGACGTGGTCCGCGCGGTCACGCGCTGGGGCGGCGCCGATGCCGACGACGCCTTCGCCCGGCAGATGGTCGCGCTGGTGTGCACGTTGCGTGGCTCGGTCTGCCTGTACCAGGGCGAGGAGTTGGGCCTGCCGGAAGCCGACGTGCCCTACGAAGCGCTGCGCGACCCGTACGGGCTGGCGTTCTGGCCCAACTTCAAGGGCCGCGACGGCTGCCGCACCCCGATGCCGTGGACGGGCGACCCGGATGCCGGGTTCTCCAGCGGCACGCCGTGGCTGCCGGTCCCCGAGGCACACCGCGCGCGCAGTGTGGCCGCACAGGAGGCGGACCCGCATTCGGTGCTCGCGCATACGCGCCGCTTCCTGCAGTGGCGGCGCACACAGCCGGCACTGCGCCTGGGCGACATCGTCTTCCTCGATGCGCCGGAACCTGTGCTGGCGTTCGAACGCCGCACGCATGAGGCCACATGGCTGATCGTCTTCAATCTCTCCCCCGTCTCCGTCGCCTGGGCGCCGACGGAAATCGCGGGTCTCGCGGCCGTCGACGGTCACGGCCTGCCGATGGGCGACATCGACGGCGCATCGCTGCGTCTGCCACCGCACGGGCTGTACATCGCGCGGCGCTCGGTGCAACCGGGCTGAGCCGGATTCGCTGGGCGCGCTCGCCGCTCACGGGCCGGGCCGGATTCGCGGCGACCGGATGACGGTCAACGGCCGGAACGACCTTTGCTGTCGCAGCGGCGGTCGGCGCTGATCGGGGGTGATATCGCCGTCACCGTCGCCGGCTCCATGGGCCAGCGCTGCATCCGTGCAGGCGCGACCCCGACGCGACGGCACGCGTGCGCGCACGCGCCATCCGGCAGCGCCGCGCGGAACACCGGCGCCAGGCGCCCCAACGACCAGGCACCGAGGCGATGCCGGCCACGCCGTATCGGCCCGAACCCGAGCATCGCCTCCGCCCACGGCGGCAACAGCGCCGCACCCGCTCCGATGAACAGGCCACGCAACGCCACCGCCCCCGGCACCGGAAGCCGGATGCGCCGCAGCACGGCCAGCACCTCCCGCGAACGCGCATCGACGCGCAGCGTCGGCCTCACCTGCTCGAAATACGCGTCGACCGCGGCGCGATCGCCGGGCACATCGCGCGCACCCAGCGCTTCGGCGACGCGACGCACCTCGTCGTAATAGCGGTCCGCCATCGCATCGGGCACCTCGATGCCGCCGTAGGCCCGGAACCCGTGCAGGAACGCATAGGCCTCGGTCGTGTGCACCCAGGTCAGTAGATCGGGATCGTCGGCGGCATAGGGCTCGCCGTCGGCCGTGCATCCGCGCACCTGCGCGTGGATCGCCGCGACCCGCGCGATCAAGCGGTCCGCCTCGGCGCGTCCCGCATACGTGGTGCCGGCGATGAAGGCAGTGGTGCGGCGCAGGCGACCGACCATGTCGCGACGGAAATCGGAATGGTCCCAGACACCGGCCAGCGCGCGCGGGTGCAGGGTCTGCATCATCAGCGCGCACAGCCCACCGGCGAGCATGCCCGGGAAGTCCCCGTGGATGCGCCAGGTCGCACTGTCCGGCCCGAACAGGCCGGGATCGCCCCCCGGCCGGTCGTAGTCGATGCCGCTCTGGCCGCGCGGGAACACGCGCAGCACCGCGGCCCGCGCGGCGGCGCTGAAGGGAGTGGCGCCACGTCCGGATCCGGAGCCCATGGCCCATGCTAGCGCGCCGTGGTCGCGGATCATGGCGCCGAGGCGTCGCCACACTCGCGCACACCGCTTCGCATGCCCTGGTTCCGACGCGCGTGAAATACCTTCATGTGCGTCCCGGAGGCCCTTACGCCCGCCGGGCACGGCTGCACCCCTGCCGCCCCCCGACGGAAGCGCGTCCGGGGCGGCGCCCGGTCCCTCCGCACCGCATGCATGCCATGAATACGTATGCAGCGCGCGCTGCATGCGCGCACCCCGCTCTACCATGGCCGCGCACCATCGGCTGCAGGCCCGACACACCAGACCAAAGCGGTCGCCGCCGTTCGGACATCACCTTCGGGAGGGGGATATGCGCAAGCTCGATCGCAAGCTGCTGTGCGTGGCGTTGTCGTCGGCCATGTGGATGGTCGCGGCACAGGCCCAGGAAACACCCACGACGTCCGACGCACTACCTCCGGCCGGACCCGCGAGTGCAGCGGACGCCGACATGCAGGAGCTCGACCGCGTGCAGGTGACCGGCATCCGCCGCGGCATCGAGAACGCCATCGCGGTCAAGCGCGACAGCAGCTCGATCGTCGAGGCGGTCTCGGCCGAGGACATCGGCAAGCTGCCGGACGTGAGCATCGCCGAATCCATCGCCCGCCTGCCCGGCCTGTCCGCGCAGCGCGTGGCCGGCCGTGCCCAGGTGATCAGCGTGCGCGGCCTGTCGCCGGATTTCGCGACCACGCTGCTCAATGGCCGCGAGATGGTCAGCACCGGCGACAACCGCAGCGTGGAGTTCGACCAGTATCCGTCCGAGCTGGTCAGCGGCGTCACCGTCTACAAGACGCCCGACGCCGGCCTGATCGGCCAGGGCCTGTCCGGCACGCTGGACATGCAGACCGCACGTCCGCTGAGTTTCGACGAGCGCGTGATCGCGGTCAGCGGCCGTCTGCAGCACAACTCGCTGGGCTCGGCCGCCGGTACCGATGCGATGGGCCACCGCATCAACGCCAGCTACATCGACCAGTCCGCCGACCGGCGCTTCGGATTCTCGATCGGCTATTCGCATTCCGACATGCCCCTGCACGAAGAGCAGGTCGGCCTGTACGAGCCGTGGCAGGCGGTGGGCGCGGGCGAGCGCCCGGGTGTGGCCGAGGGCACCTATTTCGCCGACGGCATCAAGGCGTTGCGGCGGGTCGGCAACATCCGCCGCGACGGTGTGATGGCGACGCTGCAGTTCCGCCCCTCCAACGCCTGGACCAGCACCCTCGACCTGTTCCACTCCGAAGCCGAGCAGACCGACACCGCCCATCAGTTCGAAGTGAATCTCGGCGACTACAACGGCGGCTACACGCCCGGCCTGCAGATCACCGATCCGGAGGTCAACGACAACGGCAGTTTCACCGGCGGCGTGGCCAGCGGCGTCTATCCGTTGGTGCGCGGCATGTACAACGAGCGCAAGGACGAGATCAACGCCTTCGGCTGGGGCAACGAATTCAACCTCGGCCAGGTGCGGTTGCTGGCCGACGTGAGCTGGTCCAAGGCGCGGCGCAACGAACTCGGCCTGGAGAACAACACCCAGCTGGCGCCGATGCCGCAGCTCGACACGGTCGGGCTGCACTATCGCCGCGACGGCTTCTCGCAGATCAGGCCCGGGCTGGACTACTCCAACGCGGACACGCTGTTCCTCACCGAGACGATCTACGGCTCCGGCTACGGCAAGACACCGAGCGTGGTGGACGAACTCGCCGGCCTGCGGCTGGCCGCCTCGCTGCCCGCGCCGCAGGCGACGGGCTGGCTGTCGGACATCGATATCGGCATCAACTACGCCGACCGCAGCAAGACCAAGCGCCAGCCCGAGGGCAACATCCTGCTCGGTGCCCAGGGCGACACCACCATCGGCCCGGACCTGCAGCTCGGCCATGTCGATCTCGGCTTCGCCGGCATCGGCCTGATCCCGGCCTGGAACGTACCCGGCGCGGTCGGCCGCTACATGCTCTTCGATCCGGTCGACGACCTGTCCTATCTGGTGCCCAAGGCCTGGCGCGTGAACGAGGAGATCGCCACCGGCTTCCTGCGCGCCAACATCGACACCCAGTGGGGCACGGTGCCGGTGACCGGCAACATCGGCGTGCAGGTCCAGCGCGTGGATCAGTCCTCACGTGCGAACTACTGGGACGGCACCCAGCCCGAGGGCAGCAACGTGCAGCCGTTCGAGGACGGCAAGCGGTACACCGAGGTGCTGCCCAGCCTGAACCTGGCGTTCCAGTTCGCCCACGACCAGACCTTGCGTGTGGCGGCCGCCCAGCAGGTGGCCCGTCCGCGTGTGGATCAGTTGCGCGCGGCATTGGAGTTCGGAGTGGACACGTCGACCGGTCGCCCCGGCGGCGCCGGCGGCAACCCGCAGCTCGATCCGTGGCGCGCGAATGCGTTCGACATTTCCTACGAGAAGTATTTCGACGGCCAGGCGTATGTGGCGGCGGCATTCTTCTACAAGGATCTGAAGAGCTACATCTACACCCAGACCCGCGACGGCTACGACTTCTCCGATCTGCTCGCCGACTTCGAGCCGCAGCCGGGCTCGGCCCCGGTGCAGGCCATCGGCGATTTCAGCGCGCCCTACAACGGCAATGGCGGCACCTTGCGAGGCCTGGAGCTGACGGCGTCGCTGCCGTTCGAGCTGTTCAGCGAACGCGTGCGCGGCTTCGGCATCGTCGCCAGCGCGAGTTTCAACGATTCCGACATCAGCATCCGCGATCCGGAAAGCGCGTCGAGCGTGGGCGACGGCGACATCAGCCTGCCCGGCCTGTCCGACCGGGTCTACAGCCTGACCGCGTATTACGAGCGGGGTGGCTTCGAGGCCCGTGTGAGCCAGCGCCGGCGCTCGGACTTCATCGGCGAGATCGGCAACTTCGACGGCAACCGTACGCTGCGCTACGTGGTCGGCGAGAACATCACCGATGCGCAGATCGGCTACACCTTCGCCGACACAGGCGCGTGGTCCGGCCTGAGCCTGCTGCTGCAGGTCAGCAATCTCACCGACGAGGCCTACCAGACCTACGCCGGCACCCGCGACCGCCCGCTGGAGTACCTGAAATGGGGCCGGACCTATCTGCTGGGGCTCAACTACCGGTTCTGAGGGGGCGCTTCATCGGGGTGATTGCGGCACGCAGGCGCAGCGCGTCGGTCTTCTGGCGATTCGCTCATTCGGCATCGGGCGTTTGCACCAAGGCAGCCCTCGGCGGGAGCATGACCTTTGGCTGGCCCGGCGACGGAAGAGAGAACCGCGCTCGTTGCAGGGGGGCATGCTCCCCGCAGCGCTTCGCAACGACGTGACCTGAGGGGCCTCGCCGGAACCGGCAGCCTCCTCGCGCGAATGTCCCCCGGCCGCCGCCATGCGGCGACGGCCTCCTCCTTGATTTCGCCGAGAAGGCCGCCGGTTCCGACGAAGCTTCGGCGTGCGGAACGAGGCGGACACCGCTGTTTCATGCGCTGCCGGGAATGTGTTCCGGCGGGGGGCCTGGACGACCGTGAAAGTGACCGGCTTTCAGGCGCCAGCCGATATCGAAGAACGTACGGCGCGAGTCGAGTCGCCTGGCATGACGACTGCCACTCCCCAACCCCGCATGATTCCCAGACGTTCAAGAATCGAAGCGCGGGCGACCCGGCGACGGTACCCGCTGGATCCGCAAGCCCACCCCCGTCGTGGCCGGTGGGCCATTGCGCGACATCAAGGAGGAGGCCATCGCCGGATGGCGGTGACCGGGGAACATTCGCAGCAAGGGCCTGCCGGCTACGACGGGGCCCATCAGGTCGCGACGCAGAAAAACGAAGCGACACATCCAGGCATTCGCCGTCGCCACCCCGTCGGGAGAAGCACAAAAAACGGCGGCCCAGAGGCCGCCGTCATTCTCCGCAACCGGGCGCTGCGCGCGATCAGGTCCGGTAATTCTGCTTGCGGTTGATCGCCAGCGCGATCGCGGTGCACACCGCACCCGACAGCAGATACGCGCCCAGCCATGCCAGCCCGTAGTTCACGCACAGCCACAGCGCCACCAGCGGGGCGAAGGCCGCGCCGATCAGCCACGCCAGGTCGGAGGTCAGCGCCGCACCCGTGTAGCGGTAGCGGCGACCGAAGTTGGCCGTCACCGCACCGGCCGCCTGACCGTAGGACAGGCCCAGCAGCACGAAACCGATCAGCACGAACGCCGACTGCCCCACATTGCCCGCATCCAGCAGCGTTGGCGCGAAGCCGCTGAACATCGCGATGGCCAGCGCCAGACCGCCCAGCGTGCGCGCGCGGCCCACCTTGTCGGCGATGTAGCCCGAAGCGATCACCGCGCCGGCCGCCAGGAACGCCCCGACGATCTGCACCATCAGGAAGCTCGAGATCGACTGGTCTGAGAACATCACGATCCACGACAGTGGGAAGATCGTCACGATGTGGAACAGCGCGTAGCTGGCCAGCGCGGCGAATGCACCGATGAAGACGTGCCGGCCCTTTTCGCGGAACAACTCGCGCACCGGTGTCGGCGCCAGTTCGAGCTGGCCCATCTGGCTCTGGTACTCGTCGGCCATCACCAGCCGCAACCGCGCGAACAGCGCCACCACGTTGATCGCGAACGCCACGAAGAACGGATAACGCCAGCCCCAGTTGAGCAGGTCTTCCTCGTTCAGGCTCACGTACAGGAACGCGAAGACCGATGCGGCGATGATGAAACCGACCGGCGCACCGAGCTGTCCCAGCATCGAATACCAGCCCCGGCGCTCCTTCGGCGCATTCAGCGCGAGCAGCGACGGCAGCCCGTCCCAGGAACCGCCCAGGGCCACGCCCTGCAGCGAACGGAACACGCCCAGCAGCACGATGGCCGTGGCGCCCAGCGTCGCGTAACCCGGCAGGAACGCGATGCCGGCCGTGGCGGTGCCCAGCAGGAACAGCGCGACGGTCAGCTTGACGCCCTGCCCCCAGCGCGTCTGGATCTTCATGAACAACACCGTACCCAGCGGCCGCGCCAGGAACGCCAGCGCGAAGATCGCGAACGAGGCCAGCGTGGCCTCGAAGCGGTCCAGGAACGGGAAGAAGATCGCCGGGAAGATCAGCGCCGAGGCGATGCCGTAGACGAAGAAGTCGAAGTACTCGGAGGCGCGGCCGATCACCACGCCCACGGCGATCTCGCCGGGCGCGATGTCGTGGCCCGCCTTGGTACCGTGGTCGTGGTCGGACAGGGTGGCGTCTGGATGTACGGACATCGGCTCGGTTTCGGCTTGCAGGAAAACGGGAGGACGGCGGGTGCAGTCCCGCCAGCGTCGGCAAGTGTCGCAGTCCCGGCGCGCGCGCGCGATGGGACAAAACGTCCAATCGCCCCCGGGGCCGCTCGACACTAAAGTCCCGGGGATTCGTGTCATCCGGCCGCTAGACCCTCATGACCCTTCCCAGGACCCTCCTGCGTATCGTCTCCGCCCTCGGGCTGGCCGCGCTGCTGGCAGGCTGCAATCTCCTCGTCTTGTCCCCGCCCGGCGATATCGCCGCGCAACAGGGCAACCTGATCATCGTGTCCACGGTGTTGATGCTCATCGTCATCGTGCCGGTGATCTTCCTGACCTTCTGGTTCGCCTGGCGTTACCGGGCCTCCAACCGCAAGGCCAAGTACACCCCGGACTGGGACCACTCCACCCAGCTGGAGCTGGTGATCTGGGGCGTGCCGCTGCTGATCATCATCGCGCTGGGCGCGGTGACCTGGATCAGCACCCACCTGCTCGACCCCTACCGGCCGCTGGACCGCATCGACGCCAACCGGCCGGTGCCCGCGGAAATGGAGCCGCTGGAGATCCAGGTGGTGGCACTGGACTGGAAGTGGCTGTTCATCTATCCGGAATACGGCGTGGCCTCGCTGAACGAGGCGGCGGCCCCGATCGACCGCCCGATCAAGTTCAGCATCACCTCGTCGTCGGTCATGAACGCGTTCTACGTGCCCGCCCTGGCCGGCATGATCTACGGCATGCCGGGCATGCAGACCACCCTGCATGCGGTGATGAACAAGCCCGGTGACTACGAAGGCTTCTCGGCCAACTACAGCGGCGCCGGCTTCTCGCACATGCGCTTCCGCTTCCACGGCCTGGAAGAGGGCGATTTCGACAACTGGGTCGCGCAGGCGCGCGAAGAAGGCACCAGCCTCGGCCGCACCGAGTACCTGGAACTCGAGAAGCCCAGCCAGCGCGAGGCCGCGCGTCATTTCGCCAGCGTGGACAGCAGCCTGTTCGATGCCATCGTCAACCGCTGCGTCGACATCGACCGCCTGTGCATGGACCAGATCATGGCGCTCGACGCCGCCGGCGGCCTCGGCCTGCGCGGCCTGGACGCGCTCGCACTGCCCAGCCAGGGCGATGCCCGCTCCGGCCCGTACATCACCGCGGGCGTGTGCACGGTGGAAACCGTCGCCCCGCTGCTGTCGTCCGTCGTCGGCGGTCTGCAGGCGCCCTGACGCCCGCACCCGTCGCCCTTAAGCGTTACCCGGAACTCCTCGATGTCTTCTGATTACGGCGCATTGCCCCACTCCCCCGTCCTGGGCCGCATCGGCTGGGATTCGATTCCCATGCTGCACGACCCCATCGTCATGGCCGCCTTCGTCGGCACCGTGATCGCCGGCGTCGCCATGCTCGCGGTGATCACCAAGTACCGCCTGTGGGGCACCTTGTGGAAGGACTGGTTCACCAGCATCGACCACAAGAAGATCGGCATCATGTACATGGTGCTGGGCCTGGTGATGCTGCTGCGCGGCTTCGCCGACGCGCTGATGATGCGCCTGCAGCAGGCGATGGCGTTCGGCGACAACATGGGCTACCTGCCGCCGCACCACTACGATCAGATCTTCACCGCCCACGGCGTGATCATGATCTTCTTCGTGGCGATGCCGCTGGTCACCGGCCTGATGAACTACCTGGTGCCGCTGCAGATCGGCGCGCGCGACGTCGCGTTCCCGTTCCTCAACAACTTCAGCTTCTGGATGACCACCGCCGGCGCGATGCTGGTGATGGTGTCGCTGTTCTTCGGCGAGTTCGCCGCCACCGGCTGGCTGGCCTACCCGCCGCTGTCGGGCATCGGCTTCAGTCCGGGTGTGGGTGTCGATTACTACATATGGGCGCTACAGATCGCCGGTGTCGGCACATTGCTATCGGGCGTCAACCTGCTGGTGACCATCATCAAGATGCGCGCACCGGGCATGGATCTGATGAAGATGCCGGTGTTCACCTGGACCTCGCTGTGCACCAACGTGCTGATCGTGGTGTCGTTCCCGGTGCTGACCGCGGTGCTGGCGCTGCTGACCTGCGATCGCTATCTGGGCACCAACTTCTTCACCGCTGATCTTGGCGGCAACGCCATGATGTACGTCAATCTGATCTGGATCTGGGGCCACCCGGAGGTCTACATCCTGATCCTGCCGCTGTTCGGCGTGTTCTCCGAGATCGTGTCCACCTACTCCGGCAAGCGCCTGTTCGGCTACTCGTCGATGGTGTACGCGACGGTGGTGATCACCATCCTGTCCTACCTGGTGTGGCTGCACCACTTCTTCACCATGGGCTCGGGCGCCAGCGTCAACTCGTTCTTCGGCATCACCACGATGATCATCTCGATCCCGACGGGCGCGAAGATCTTCAACTGGCTGTTCACCATGTACCGCGGGCGCATCCGCTTCGAGGTGCCGATGCTGTGGACGCTGGGCTTCATGGTGACGTTCGTCGTCGGCGGCATGACCGGCGTGCTGCTCGCCGTGCCGCCGGCCGATTTCGTCCTGCACAACAGCCTGTTCCTGGTCGCGCACTTCCACAACGTGATCATCGGCGGCGTGGTGTTCGGCCTGTTCGCGGCCATGACCCACTGGTTCCCGAAGGCGTTCGGCTTCAAGCTCGACGACTTCTGGGGCAAGGTCTCGTTCTGGTTCTGGCTCACCGGCTACTGGTTCGCCTTCACCCCGCTCTACGTGCTGGGTCTGATGGGCGTGACCCGCCGCATGAGCCACTTCGAGGACCAGTCGCTGCAGATCTGGTTCGTCATCGCCGCGTTCGGCGCGGTGCTGGTCGCCATCGGCATCGCCGCGTTCCTGTTCTGCATCTACATCAGCTTCCGCCGTCGCGAGCAGCTGCGCGACCACACCGGCGATCCGTGGGACGGCCGCACGCTGGAATGGTCCACCTCGTCGCCGCCGCCGGATTACAACTTCGCGTTCACTCCGGTCGTGCACGACAACGACGCCTGGTCGGACATGAAGGCGCGCGGGTTCGAGCGGCCCACCAGCGGGTTCAAGCCGATCCACATGCCCAAGAACACCCCGGCGGGCGTGGTGCTGTCGCTGCTGAGCACGATCTGCGGCTTCGCCCTGATCTGGCACGTGTGGTGGCTGGCGGGCGTGGCGCTGGTGGCGATCGTGGGCTACACGATCTGGCACAGCTTCGATTACAAGCGTGACTACTACATCCCGGTCGAAGAGGTCGCCGCCACCGAGCAAGCGCGCACCGAGCAACTGAGCAAAGCCCATGTCTGAGCCCATCGCCCTGACCCGTGAGGACGGCACGCCCGTCTTCCTGGACACCGAGAACAAGCACCACCCCGAGAACGCCACGCTGCTGGGCTTCTGGCTGTACCTGCTCAGCGATCTGATGATCTTCGCCTGCCTGTTCGCCACCTACGGCGTGCTCGGTCGCAACTACGCGGCCGGCCCCTCGGGTGCGGACCTGTTCGATCTCAATCTGATCGCGGTCGCCACCGCGGTGCTGCTGATCTCGTCGATCACCTACGGCTTCGCGATGATCGCGATGCAGAACCGCCGGAAGAAGGCGGTGATCGGCTGGCTGGCGCTCACCGGCCTGCTCGGCGTGGGCTTCCTGGCCATCGAGATCTACGAGTTCATGCACCTGATCCACCTGGGTGCGGGCCCGCAGCGCAGCGCGTTCCTGTCGGCGTTCTTCGCCCTGGTCGGCACCCACGGCCTGCACGTGCTGTTCGGTGTCGTCTGGCTGGTGGTGTTGTGCGTGCAGGTCAACAAGTACGGCCTGACCCGCGCCAATACCCGCCGCATCGCCTGCCTGTCGATGTTCTGGCACTTCCTCGACGTCGTGTGGATCGGCGTCTTCACCTTCGTCTACCTGATGGGAGTCCTGCCATGAGTGCGCACAGCGGACACGGCGGAAGCGACCACGGCACCCTGGACCCGCCCGAGAACCACCACGACCACCTCGAAGACGGCATCCCGCACGCCTCGGCCAAGGACTACATGGCCGGCTTTATTCTGTCGGTGGTGCTCACCGTCATCCCGTTCTGGCTGGTCATGGCCGACGTGGTGCCCAACTCCACCGTCGCCGCGGTGGTGCTGCTGAGCTTCGCCGCCGTGCAGGTGGTGGTGCACATGGTCTACTTCCTGCACATGAACGCGAAGTCCGAGGGCGGCTGGAACCTGCTCGCGCTGATCTTCACCGTGGTACTGGTGGTCATCGTGCTGGCGGGCTCGTTGTGGGTGATGCACCACCTCAACACCAACATGATGCCCGAGGCGCACGACATGGAAGAGATGCTGCGCAACCTGCAGCAGCAGTGATGACGGGACCGGCCGCCCCCGCCGTGGATGCACGGCCGCGCCGGCCGGTCCTGCGTATCGTGTTCGCCGCGGCACTGGCCGCGGCCTTCGTGGGGTTCGTCGCGCTGGGGATCTGGCAGGTGCAGCGGCTGGCCTGGAAGCAGGACCTGATCGAACGTGTGGACGCCCGCATCCACGCCGCGCCCGAGGCGCCCCCGCCACGCTCGGCCTGGGCGGCGCTCGATGAAGACGACGCCTACCGCCGCGTGCACCTGCGCGGCGAGTACCTGCCCGTCGACGAGGCGCGCACCCAGGCGGTGACCGAGATCGACGGCGGCTGGTGGCTGCTCGCCCCGTTGCGCACCGAAGACGGCGATATCGTGCTGGTCAACCGCGGCTTCGTGCCGCTGGGCGAGGACGCCGCACCGCCGCCTGCGGGGCCTGTGGAGGTCACCGGTCTGCTGCGCATCACCGAGCCCGGTGGCGGCTTCCTGCGCAGCAATGACCCGGCCGAAGACCGCTGGCACTCGCGCGACGTCGCCGCCATCGGTCAGGCGCGCGGGCTGGACGCAGCCGCGCTGGCGCCCTATTTCGTCGACGCCGAACGCGACCCGGCCATGCGCGGGTGGCCGCGCGGCGGCATGACCGTGGTGCGGTTCCGCGACCACCACCTGCAGTACGCGCTGACCTGGTTCGCCATGGCCCTGCTGACCGTGGTCGCCGGCGGCTGCCTGGTCGTGCTCGACCGCCGTTTGCGGCACCATCGTCGGTCTCCCGGAGAGACCCATGCCGCATCCGACCCCGGACCGTCCCCACCCCGCTGACACCGCCGCCGGCGACGACGGCATCGCCGCCGATGTGATCGCGGACGTTCTGCCCCGCCCCGATGGCCTGAGCGCACACCGCGACCGGGCCGGCCTGCGCAACATGCAGCAGCTGGTGCAGTTGCGCTGGATCGCCGTGGTGGGTCAGGTCGCGGCCATCCTCGTGGTGCATTACGGCCTCGGCATCGACCTGCCGCTGCAGGCGATGTTCGCCGTGCTCGGCGTGCTCGTGGTGTTCAACCTGATCAGCCTGGCCTGGTGGCACGGCCGCAGCCGGATCGCCGGCGGTGCGCTGTTGCTGGCGTTGCTGGTGGACATCGGCTCGCTCACCGCGCAGCTGTATCTCAGCGGCGGCATCACCAATCCGTTCGTGTTCCTGTACCTGCTGCAGGTCGCGCTGGGCGCGGTCCTGCTGCGCTCGCCCGCCAACTGGATGCTGGCCGCCGCCACCGCGCTGTGCGTGGTCGGCCTGGTGGTCTTTCCCGGCCCCACGGCGATTCCGGTCGATCCCGGCCGTGGCCTCGCCGATCCCTACGTACAGGGCCTGCTGATCTGCTTCCTGCTGATGGCCACCCTGCTGGTGGTGTTCATCGCCCGCATCGGCCGGATCCTGCGTGACCGGACCATGCACCTCGCCGCCCTGCGCCAGCGCGCGGCCGAGGAGGAACACGTCGTCCGCATGGGCCTGCTGGCCTCCGGCGCCGCCCACGAGCTCGGAACACCGCTGTCGACGCTGTCCGTGATCCTGGGCGACTGGCAGCACCTGCCCGCGTTCAGATCGGACGCCGAACTGCTGGCCGACGTGAAGGAGATGCAGACCCAGGTCCTGCGCTGCAAGGCGATCGTCACCAATATCCTGCTTTCCGCCGGCGAGACCCGCGGCGAGGCCCCGGCCCAGACCACGCTCCACGCGTTCCTGGACAACCTCGCGGACGAATGGGCCGCGTCGCGCCCGACACCGGAATTCGCCTACCGCAGCCGTTGCGACGCCAACCCTGCGATCGTCTCCGACACCGGCCTTCGGCAGATGGTGTTCAACGTGCTCGACAACGCGCTCGAGGCCTCGCCCGACCATGTGACCCTCGATGTGTCCTGCCGCGACAGCGATCTGGTCATCGAGGTGACCGACACCGGACCGGGCTTCATCGACGACGTGCTGCGACGCCTGGGCACGCCCTACAATTCGAGCAAGGACCGCCCGGGCGGCGGCCTCGGCCTGTTCCTGTCGGTCAACGTCGCCCGCACACTGGGTGGACGCCTGTCCGCCCGCAACCGCCCGGAGGGCGGTGCCGTGGTGACCGTGGTGCTGCCGCTGTCGTCGCTGGCGCTGCCTGCCGAGGAGCACGACGATGACGACTGACCGCCGGCTGCTGCTCGTCGAGGACGACGCCGCCTTCGCCCGTACCCTGACCCGCTCGTTCGAGCGCCGCGGCTACACCGTGCGCACGGCCGTCAGCGACGAGACCCTCGACACGCTGCTGTCCGAGTACACCCCGACCCACGCCGTGGTGGACCTGAAGCTCGCCGGCGGCGCCTCCGGCCTGTCCTGCGTGAAGATCGTGCACGAGCAGGTGCCCGCGGCCCTGATCGTGGTCCTGACCGGCTACGCCAGCATCGCCACCGCGGTGGAGGCGATCAAGCTCGGTGCCTGCCATTACCTCGCCAAGCCGTCGAACACCGACGACATCGAAGCCGCCTTCGAGCGTGCCGAGGGCAGCGTCGACGTCGAACTGACCGCGCGGAAGACCTCGATCAAGACGCTGGAGTGGGAACACATCCACGAAACCCTGGCCGAGACCGGTTTCAACATTTCCGAAGCCGCACGTCGCCTGGGGCTTCACCGGCGCACGCTGGCCCGCAAGCTGGAGAAGCGGCGAGTGAAGTGAGGGCGGACCGCGACCGCCACGGCGTGCGGCCGCGCCCGACCACGCGCCGTGGCGGCCGTCAGCCGAAGATCAACTCGCAGTGGCCGTTGTCGATGTACACGCTCCAGGCGCGCCAGGCCGTGCCGTCGCAGATCCAGTACACGGTCCGATCGGCTTCCCGGGTCACCGTCTCCTGACCGTCGACCTGACATGCCGTGGACGGCGGCACGTACGCCATCGCCTGTCCCGCGCACGACAGCGCCAACACCACCCCGGCCAACACGCCACGCTTCATTGTCGTCTTCATGTTCAGCTCCATGCCGCCAGAAGAAGGATGACCGGCACCTGGCGGCTCCGCCGCCGGCCGACCGACGACGCGTCATGCCGCCGGACCACGCCAGCCTACGCCCGGACCGAAGCCGCTGTCGCGGGTAGCGGATCGCGCGAACGGCGTCTCGCCATCGAGGCCGGCACGAACACGGGCGCACACCGCCCCGGCATCCAATCGCGAGCACACCACTGCCGCGCCGAGCGATCCCGAGGCCACGATCGCTCACACCAATGGCTCGAGGAGAGACGTCCCGAGGAAAGCGCCAGGTTCAGCGCGACCGCCCTCACCCTGCGCGACATGGTGGCGGACGCCATGCTGCCTCAACGCACTGCGCCGGGCACGCGGCGGCACGCCACGGTCTTACCGGCCAGTACGTGCTGCCGGAAGGCACAGCGGCGGCAACACCGGGCCTTTGCACCTTCTCGCGCGTCGGGAGTGCGCATCCGATGGCGTTCACCCGGGCATCGCTTCCGACCACAGGATACTGGCACCTCCTACGCGCACCGCGCGCGGATCCGGAGGCGACATGAAGTCTGGCGGCAATCCGAACGGGCAATGGCGGTTCTTCTTCTTCGTGCTGCTCGCGATCGCGGCGGCAGTGATCATCGCGCGGTTGAGCGACCGCAGCGCTGCCGACGCGACGACGTCGATCGAGACGTGGGGCGATGAGGCAGCCGTCGTACAGCCCCCACCGGTGGCGACCCGCATGCAGGTGGGATGAGCAGGCGGGCAGCGGTGCCGCCAACGCACTCATCGGCGCCATCTCGATGGAGGACCACCGGTTACAGGCGCGGGCGCGGGAACCGCACGTGATGCCGAAAAAAGAAAGAAAGCGCACATACGCGGTCCGTATGCGACCGGACCGGGATGGTCCGGGACCACCGAAACCGTCGTTGAAACCGGGTTTCGAGTGGTGGGCGGTACAGGGTTCGAACCTGTGACCCCTACCATGTCAAGGTAGTGCTCTACCGCTGAGCTAACCGCCCGTGGATCGGGCTTCGACCCGACCGATCCGATCATCGCGCTGTCGCGTCTGATCGGGCCGCGCATTCTATCCCAGCCGGCAGAGCCCCACAAGCCACGCGTGGCCACCGATTGCTGCGAGACGGGCCCGCGCTTCGGATGCCGCGAGCCCGACGGCCGCCCTAGCCCCGCGTCGCGTCCTTCAGCCGCCGGATCTCGTCGCGGATCTGGCCCGCCTCCTCGAACTCGAGATCGCGCGCGTGTTGGTACATCTTCTGCTCCAGCGCCTTCAGCTTGGCGGCCGCCTGGTTGGCATCCAGCGTGGCGTAGTCCTCGGCGGGCTCCGCCACGCGACGGCTGCGGCCACGGCCCTTCTTCTCGCCGGGCTCGGGACGCGCACCCTCCATGATGTCGACGATGGCCCGTTCGACCGACTTCGGCGTGATGCCGTGTTCAGCGTTGTAGTCGACCTGCTTCTGACGACGGCGATCGGTCTCGTCCAGCGCGGCCTGCATCGAGCGGGTGATCGAGTCGGCGTACAGGATCGCCTTGCCGCGCAGATTGCGTGCGGCACGGCCGATGGTCTGGATCAGGGAGCCGGCCGAACGCAGGAATCCTTCCTTGTCGGCATCCAGGATCGCCACCAGCGAGACCTCGGGCATGTCCAGCCCCTCGCGCAGCAGGTTGATGCCGACCAGCACGTCGAACCGGCCCAGGCGCAGGTCGCGGATGATCTCCACACGCTCGACGGTGTCGATGTCCGAATGCAGGTAGCGCACACGCACGCCGTGCTCGCCCAGATACTCGGTGAGGTTCTCGGCCATGCGCTTGGTCAACGTGGTGACCAGCACGCGGTCGCCCATGCCCACGCGCTCGTGGATCTCGCTCAGCAGATCGTCGACCTGGGTGCCGACCGGACGGATCTCGACCTCGGGATCGATCAGCCCGGTCGGCCGCACCACCAGCTCGACCACCTCGCCCTCGGACTTCTCGAGCTCGTACTTGCCGGGCGTCGCGGACACGAAGATCATCCGCGGCGCGCGCTCCTCCCATTCCTCGAAACGCAACGGCCGGTTGTCCAGCGCGGACGGCAGGCGGAAGCCGAACTCCACCAGCGTTTCCTTGCGCGAGCGGTCGCCCTTGTACATGCCGCCGATCTGCGGCACGGTCACGTGCGACTCGTCGAGCACCAGCAACGCATCCGGCGGCAAGTAGTCGAACAGCGTCGGCGGCGGCTCGCCGGCGGCGCGACGGGTCATGTGGCGCGAGTAGTTCTCGATGCCGTTGCAGAAGCCGACCTCGGCCATCATCTCGATGTCGAACTGCGTGCGCTGCGCGAGCCGTTGCGCCTCGACCAGCTTGTTCTGCGCGTACAACTGCTCCAGCCGCTCCTTCAACTCGACCTTGATCGTCTCGATCGCACCGAGCACGCTCTCGCGGGTGCTGGCGTAGTGGGTCTTCGGATAGACCGTGTAGCGCGGCACCTTCTGGCGGACCTCGCCGGTGAGCGGATCGAACAGGCTGAGGTTCTCGATCTCACCGTCGAACAGTTCGATCCGCAGCGCCTCCTCGTCGGACTCGGCCGGGTGCACGTCGATGATCTCGCCGCGCACGCGATAGCTGCCGCGTCGCAACTCGGTGTCGTTGCGGGTGTACTGCAGCTCGGTGAGGTGGCGGATCAGCGCCCGCTGCTCGATGCGTTCGCCGCGGGCCAGGATCAGGCGCAGCTTCAGATAATCCTCGGGATCGCCGAGGCCGTAGATCGCCGACACGGTCGCCACGATCAACGCATCCGGCCGCGACAGCAGCGCTTTGGTCGCCGACAGCCGCATCTGCTCGATGTGATCGTTGATCGAGCTGTCCTTCTCGATGAAGGTGTCCGACGCCGGCACGTAGGCCTCGGGCTGGTAGTAATCGTAGTAGCTGACGAAGTACTCGACCGCGTTGTGCGGGAAGAAGCTCTTGAACTCACCGTACAGCTGCGCGGCCAGGGTCTTGTTCGGCGCCATCACCAGGGTCGGCTTCTGCACCTGCTGGATCACGTTGGCGACGGTGTAGGTCTTGCCGGAACCGGTCACGCCCAACAGCGTCTGCCGTGCGAGGCCGGACTCGAAGCCCTCGATCAGCCGCTCGATCGCGCGCGGCTGGTCGCCGGCGGGGGCGTAGGGAGAGACCAATTGAAAGGGACGCTGCTGCGGATCGCGCATGGGGGCTCGGCTCCGGGAATCGATCAGTGTAGTGAAACGGATCTCATCAGGCGTGACGGACCCACGGAATCAGGCTGAGCTGAGATTCCGGCTGAGCTGAAACAGAACCGACACCTGGGCGGGGCCTTGTCCGACAGCCCGGTGCGCGCCTCGCCGATCGTCGTGCCGCCGAGCGGCGACCAGCATAGGAACCTCAGCATGAATACGGTCAGCAGGGAGGCTGTCCATGTCGTCGCACGCCCGGGGATTCAGCCTCGCCGAGGCACTGGTCACACTGGCAATCGTGTCCATTCTGGTCACCATCGGCCTGCCCGGTTTCGCCGGCATGCTGGCGGATGTCCGCACGCAGACCAGCCGCCACCAGCTGGGCGCGGACTTCGCGTTCGCGCGCAGCAGCGCCGTCACCCGGAGACAGTCCGTGGTCGTCTGCGCGGACGACGGCCAGCAACAGTGCGCCCGCAGCCGGGACTGGTCGAACGGCTGGATCGTCTTCGTGGATGCCGACCGGAATGGACAGCTCGGGGCCAAGGACACGCTTCTCCGTGTCACCCACGGCCCACGCCTGCACCGGGCACACGCCACGCGAACGATGGTCAGATTCCAGCCCGATGGCCGCGCAGCGGGCACCAATCTGAGCGTTCACCTGTGCCGGAACCGGACCCAGGCCGGCAGCGTCGTTGTGAACAATCTCGGACGTGTCCGGACCGTACGCGAAGCGGTCCAGTCGCATTGCGACTGACTCGACTGGTCGGGCGTGCTGGACCTCGGCGCACCACCCGCCCACGTCGAGCCTTGCCACACCGCCCTCCCTGCCCGACTGGGAATCTGATGTCCCAGAACGCAAACAGGCCGCGGATCGCCGCGGCCTGTCTACGAAATCTGGCGCCCGAAGTTGGACTCGAACCAACGACCCCCTGATTAACAGTCAAGTGCTCTAACCGGCTGAGCTATTCGGGCGGGGACGCGTATTGTAGAGGCTCCGGGCGCCGGGTCAAGCGGCAGATCAAGGCCTGGAGCCGAAATCGCACTCTGCGCTCTCGCCTGTCGTGTGTGTCTTCTTGCCGGTGTTGGTGAGGCCCAGCGCGCCGCATCTGTCGGGCAACTGCGCAGCACTGGTCGGCGTCGCAGTCAAGGTGAAGGTGCTGGGGCTCACGCCGCTTGTGGCGATGGTGTAGTGCGCGACACCCTCTCTGGGCGACTGGGTGAACGCGGGCGTCCAACTGGCGTACGAACTGTTGACCGTGTAGTGGCGCTCGGCCATCTGCGCCAGTTCCACCAGATCCGCCTTGGCCTGCGCGCGCCGCGACTTGCGCACCTGCTCCTGATAGGCCGGGTATGCAATGGCGGCCAGGATCGCGATGACCGCCACCGCGATCATCAGTTCGATCAGGGTGAAGCCCCTCGCCCGTCCTGCACGCGACCGTATCCGGGCTGCCACTGTCGTTCCGGTCATTGCACCTGCCTCCAGGATTGGCGGCCACAGGGATACCTCAGATACATCGGATTCGCACCCGCGACGGACACCACCATCCAGCACTGCTGATCGGCCGGATCGGGTGGATCGCCCGGGCCGCTAGGCTCGCCGGGACCACCCGGCTCGGGCAACCCCGGCGGCGGCGTCCTTGGCAACGTCATCACCGCCACATCCCGGACCGGCGCGCTGATGCTGGTGCCGTCCTCCTGGGTCAGCTCGACGCCGGCGACATTGTCAGCATCGAACATGGCATTACCGCCGGGGGCATCACGCACGCTCGACAGGGCCGGCGCACCGGTTCTCGCATTCAGGCCGAACAACCAGTTGCTGCCGCCCGCCGAGCACCCGCTCGCGTTCGGGTCGGGCACATAGGTCGGCAGGAACACATTGCCGCTGGTCACGGTCGGATAACCGATCACGCGCTCGCGCGACGGAAGATCGAAGTACCAACCACGTGACGTCGTAGGCACTGAACCCGGTCGAGTCACTATGCGTCCGCCACCCGTGGCGCTTCCGACCGTGGAGCGCGCCAGATTGCTGCTGTTGAGGGTCGACGACGGCACTCCGACCGAAGTGTCGTTCACCGCATAGACGGACTGGGTCGAAGTATCGGCCGGGTCGTCGTAGAAGGAGAAGCTGCCGGTTCCGAACAGGAGCATCACGCCGCCGGCCGGGCCGGCCGTGGCGGCGATACCGCCGGTGATGGGCTGGCGGAATCCACCCTGGGTCTGGGTCACGAACACCGGCTGCGTCACCGAGGTCGCGGTCGAGGTCAGGTCGAACTTCCACAACGCGCCCTTCTGGTCGCCTGCATACACCGTGTCCGCGAACCCGTCCGGGCCGGCGGCCCAGCCATTGCCCGTACGACGCCAACGGTCGACCACGACGATGTTGCCCAGTCCGTTCGGATTCGCACGGCTATTGGGATTCGCCGGTTCTTGCGCTTCGATCATCCGGATCGTCGGCGTGCCCGAGGCGATGTCCACGACGAACAGCACCGCCTTACCGCTCGCGCTGTTGTACCCGTTGCCGAAGATCGCCTTCCAGCTGACACTTCCGTTGTTGGCGCGTACCGGCACGATCACCGGGCGACCCAGCACGTGACCGATGTTGTCGCGCACCTCCTGCGGCAGCGAGGTGTTCATGTCGCTTATTTCCCACAGCCGGTCGCTCGCCGAGAACGAGCCCGCCGAGCGCGACGCAGCGGCGACGTCCAACGCGAATACGGAGCGGCCACCTGCCCCGGACGTGCCGACCAGCACCGTGCTCCAGCCGTTGCTCGGCCGGTAGGCATCCGACACCACGACCGGCCCATCCACGTAGTAACGGTGCTGGAAGGCCTGGTTGTTCTGATCGGCCGCATTGTAAGGCAGCAGCAGATTGCCCATGTGGCCGATCGAGGTCGCGGGAATGTAGGCGAACTTCTCGCGGCCACCCTGGTCGTCGGGTGCGTCGTTCCGGCGCGCCATGGCCGCGGTCAGACCACCGTCGAAGGCATGCAGCATGCCGTCGTTGGCGCCGGCATACACCATGTACCGGCGGTTCTGATCCGCACTGGCCTTCTGGCTCAAATAGGTGCCGTACGTGCTGCCATAGTTGACGTTGTTGACCGTGGGCAGCCCACGGTACCCGTAGTCGTCGGTCGGCGCGCTGACTACGGGAGTGGAGTTCACGATATCGCCGAGCACCGTCGTGCGGTCGCGCAGCCGCCCGCCATTGCGGACTTCCAGTGTCGTGGTGCCGAGCAGATAGTTCAGCGCCTGAGACACGTTCACGTTCAACGCTGCGAGGTTGGCCGCCGTGCAGGTACGCATGTTCTCGTACAGGCTTCCCGGCTTGCGGCACAGCACATTCAGGTTGGAAATGTTGCTGGCATTGAACTGCACGACCGTGTTGTCGTTCGGTGTATCGAGGCCGTTACGCGCGAAGAACACGTTGCGTGCCGCCGCACCCTGCACTCGCATGCGGGCGGACGCTTCCCACGCGTTCTCGAACCGCGCGACGCGATTCGCACCAACCAGCACACGCTCGGCGGTCAGCGTGCTCGACCAGTCGGTGCCCTGATTGGTCACCGAGTAAGCTGGCGTTACCGCGAGCGACCCAGGGCCAATCCGCGCCCCGCTGAGCGCGATACCCCCCGAAGGTGACGCGCCCGAACTGACCGACGCGAGGATGCGCCGCATCGCCGCGGTGATGTCCGCCGGCGTGTTCGCATTGATGAACTCGCCGCGGGTATTGAGCGAGGCGTGCCAGATCTCGTCCACCGTCGGGCCGCCATCCGAGTCGCGGGGATTCCCTGCGGCATTCCAGTTCGGCGGATTGCCGAACGGATCGCGAGTCGCTGCCTGGTTGACGTCGTAGATCGCGCCACGCGCCCCCAGCGTCACGCCATAGAAGTTCATGTGCAGGTCGGCTTGGCAGTTTAACCGCGAGCTCGGATTTGCCGCGCTGCAGCCGGGCGGTACCGGAACACGTCCTGGCGGAAAACCTGTACCAGTACGCAGCGGCGCAACACCTTGCCCCGAAGCTCCCGTACCGCTGACGTAATAGCGGGCCGCGATATCGGCGATCGTGTTGGAAAAATTATCAGCGAACGGCGATCCCATGTTCGTATCGACATTGCCCACATTGGTCGGGCCATTGCCGCTGTTGGTGAAGCCGTCGGTGAACAGCATGCCGCCGTTGCGCTGGCAGGCGTAGGTGATCGGCGCACCGGCCCCCGTCCGGCGGAACTGCTCGCCCATATGCGACACCGCATCGCGGTTGGGGGTGCCGCCGCCCGACCCCAGCGCCAGCAGGCCGGCCTGCAAGCCGTAGAAGCTGCTGTAGAGGTTGGTCCGTGCAGCAGGCAGGTCGTGCATGGTCACGTTCACGCGATTGTTGATCGTGAAGTAGCCGACCCGCATGTTGTTGACGCCCGCCACCGAGTGGGTCATTGCACCGACCATCGACAGCAGCCGGTTGCGGTGGTATTGGAACCAGTTGGCGAAGTTCTGGATGGCCGCGTCGTATTCGGCGGTGGAGTTGTAATTGGCGGGCTTGATCTCGTAGCGCCGCATGTTGCAGCCGGGGCCGCACGCGTTGTTGACGATCGGCCGGTTGGCGTCGGCGGTGCGATAGCCCGCGGGCGCCGCGTTCGCTGCAGGGAGATAGAAGGTGGCCGGGAAGTAATCGAATCCGTACGCGGGATTGCCGCTGATCGTCGTGGCGCCGGTGTTCCAGGTGCCATTCGCCGTCGTCCGGTAACGCATTCCTCGACCGGCGAGATTTGGAATCGTCATCCCGCTGACCATCTGGAACGGTTCGTTCGTCGCCCGGTTACTGGTCAGGTCGTAGGTGACGTTGTAGGCGCGCGTGAACGAACTGCCGTAGGTCCCGGGCGCGCGCGGATCGGCGCGGGCTGCGGTCGGACTGGCATTGGGCCAGGAGGTCACACCATCGGCGTTGCGCCACGGCTCGTACACAACAGCCGGATTGAAATAACCTGCGTTGTACGCGTGCGAACGCGCGAACCCGAACGCATCGAGCGGCGGGATCGCCCGCCCCGGACTGTATGATGAGTTGAAGCCATCGTGCGGGAAGAGATACAGATAGCAGTCGACCGAGTTGTTCGCGCACGCCGGGCCCACGTTGAAGAACACGCCGCTGCTGCTGAAGAAACTGCCGTTGCTGCTGTTCCAGAGCATGCGGCCGTCGCCGCCGGGGAAGATCCGTTCGAAGGTCATCGAGTTGGAATCGTCCACCGCCATGATGAAGGCCGGCGGCACCTGTACCTGGGTATTGAGTGGCGCCTGCGCCAGCGCATCGCCAGGACGCGCCTGCGCGGCGAACACCGAGTACGCCAGGTAGGCGCCTCCGGCGACCAGACCGAGCGCCGCCACCATGGGCAGCATCATCCGACGACGAAGCATCGCATTCCCCTCAAAGCTTGTAGATCGAATCGACCGCGGCCGCGGAGGTGTGGTTCGTGGTCGAATCGACGTTGTAGGTGGTGATCTGGTAGATCCGAATGGGCGCCACGTTCCCGGTCGGGCCGAGCCCCATGGCGACGGGCGACTCGCCCACCACGCACTGGTCGATCTGGCGCACGTTCACGGCGGGCGCGCCCTCCATGTTCTGGTTCGCCACCCAGCTCGAGGTGTCGAAGCCCTCGTCGCAGCGCCGGTTGATGTCGGCCTCGGTGACCACGGCCTCGACGGCACCGGCGCATCCGGAGGTGTCGGTGCGATCCTCGAATGCCTGGATGAGGCACTCGTTGCTGCGCAACGTACCTTCCGCGTTCTGGAACGCCAGATTGACCGCACGGTAGCCGGCCGCCATGCGTTCCTGCATGCCGACCACCTGCAGGCCGACCACACCGAGCAGCGCCAGCAGGATCAGCATGATCAGGGCGATGTAGAGCACCGCACCCCGCTGCCGGCGTGGCGCTCGGAACGCCCTGCGACCTGGAAGAACTCGTAGCGATCGCGTCATCGTCTCAGTTCCCGAACAGGCGGTTGCGCACCGCGACCGTGGCCTGGTAGCCGGCGCGATAGTGCGTGTCGTTGGCCGAGGGCGGGTGGAAGCTCACGCCCATGACGTCCAGGGCGTCCGCCGTCTGCACGGCCGCAGGAGAAGGGCTGCCCACCACGAGCCCCGCACGCACCACGCCCACGCGCCGCCACTGCGCGGCATCCTCGCCGAGCGTGGCGGCGGTGACGTAATCGCTGATGCTGCCGAGCGGCGGGCTGTCCTGCGAGATATCGGGGGTCTCGTCCAGCCCGTAGATCAGTTGCAGGCTCTCCACGCCCTCCACCAGCTCTTCGATATGCCCTGGGTCAAACGTACCGCCACTGTTGGCGCGTGCGCGATACAGCGACGGCAAGCCGGATGCCCCGGGTGCAACGTAGTACACGAGAACATTGGCCCGATACAGGCTCGTCTGCCCCTGTGGCGACGGTGTGTAGCGGTCAGCAAGCGCGGTCGCGCCCGAACCCGTGGCGATCACGCTGCCCGTCCCTCCGCTTCCGGGAAACACATCGGCGAACGAGCAGTCGGCGATGCCGAACATCGTTGGAGCGCCGACGCCTTCATCAGTGAGGACCTCCCAGCCGTCCGTCGTGGCGCCGGTTGCGACCGGAATCGTCACGACACCCGCACTCGTCACCCCGTTGACCTGGGTGCCCCGGGCACCGAAGAAACGAAGCACGATGATGTCACTGCCAGCGGTCAGCTCCGGATTGAGGCCTTCAATCTCTGCAGGCAATGCAGGCACCCACGTCGCCGCACCGGCACGCAGCGTCACATCGTCTCCCGGTGCCGTCCCGGTCGCCTCGTAGCCTTGCACGGAGACGCTGAAATCTAGGATCTGGTTGGGGCCAGTGGCCGTGCCCAATCGGTTGACTGGATCACCCTCACCCACGATGAAATGCGCCTGGTCGTTGACGCACCCGAAGTGCCCGGCCATGCGCAGGTCGCGCTGCAGGTAATCCAGCGCGAACCGCGCGTTCTCCTGCACCCGGGCCAGTCCCTCCGAGGTCTGGTAGGCCGTGCGCGAAGCACCGAAAACCTGCACCAGTCCGAGGATCAGCAACGAACCGATCAACAGCGCGATCAGCAGTTCGATCAGCGACACGCCCGCCATCGGATGAGTAGAACGTCCAGGCCTCATAGCCGGCTCACCACTTCGAACGACCCCTGCACGTTGGCATTGCCCGTATCCCAGTTGTCCGGACTCCAACGCTCGTCGGCCCAGTACACCGACACCGAAATCTGGCCATCGGACAGGAAGTTCACATTCGCACCCGCGCTGGGGCCGAGCGTCTGCAGCACCTGGCACTGCCAGCGCAGCACATTGCCGGCGATGGTGACCTCACCGATCGGCTGGCTGGCTGGCGCACCGCTTCCGCCGCAGTCATCGGCATCGATCGAGCCCGGGACGAAGCCTGCCCCGGACGAGCCGGTGTAGTACGCGGACTGGTAGCGGTTCGCCCGCATCTGATCGAGCAGGTCGTACGCGAGGTTGGTCGCCTGGGTGCGCTGGTTCGCACTCTGGGCGAAACGCAGGTTCATCGTCTGCAGCAGCGCGAAGCCCAGCAGGCCGACGCCCAGGATCACCAGGGCGACGAGGACCTCAATCAGGCTGAAGCCCCGTGCCGCGCGAAGCGTGCCGAAGCGTCGGGGTGGCTGTCTCCTACTGTTCATTCGCAGAGCTCCCTCTCCACGGTCACCTGACCGGTTGCGTTCACGGTCAATTTCCTGCGCAGCTCCTGACCGTCGGGACAGACATCCGGTTGCACATGAAAGGTCCGTGGCACCACGGCACGCCCGCGTTGATCGAATGCGAGGGTCGTCGCGGTCCCGGCACCGGCACCTGTCGTCGCCTCGACCTCCATCTTCCGACGCGCGTCCACGACCCGGAGCACCTGGTCGTTTTCTCCGCCAAGCGTGCCGTCGCCGTCGCCATCGATCCATACCAGCCAGCCGTCGTTCCACGTGCCGGAACAGGCGGTGCCGTCCGCACTGGCGCAGATGCCGGCACCGCCGGGGCTGCGCAACGCCTCGACGCGCGCCAGCGACAGCGAGGCGATCAGCTCGTTCGTGGTCGTGGCCACACGGTTACTGCGCATCGTGCCTTCGAAATTGGGGAACGCGATGGCAATGACGATCGCGAGGATCGCGATCGTCACCATCAGTTCCACCAGCGTGAATCCCCTCTCGCCCATACGGCGCACACCTTTCGGAGGCTCCCATCCCAGCCGACAGGGTAGCCCCCGCCAGCGCCTGTTCAAGCGGGACGGGGACGAACGGTCGTCCGGTCCGGACGAACGCTGCGGGCGGCTGTCTCCCGGCCAGGGAGGGTGGACGACCACCATCCGTTGGGCGCACTTCTGTGATTCAGGACATGCCTGCACGACGAGGACCAGCCTCGGTGTCCGTCACTCATAGGGATACGAGCGCGCCAGCTCGCCCTCGACCACTGGAAGGCCGGCTGCCGGCGTGCGGTGGACGCGCGCCGACGGGGTGGCCGACCTAGACCACCACCTCGTAACAAGGCCGATACTGCCCGGAGATCTTCATCCGGCGCTGGGCCACGAAGGCCTGCAGCAGGGCGTCGAGGGCGCGCATGATCGCCGGATCGCCGTGGATCTGGAACGGCCCGTGGGCTTCCACCCGGCGCATGCCGTCCTCCTTGACGTTGCCGGCCACGATGCCGGAGAACGCCCGCCGCAGGTCGCCGGCCAGCTCGTGCGGCTTGCGGCCCGGGTTGAGGTCGAGCGCAGCCATCGCCTCGTGGGTCGGCTCGAACGGCGACTGGAACTCCAGCGGGATCGTCATCGACCAGTTGAAGTAGAACGAATCCTTCTGGTGGATGCGGTGCTCGCGCACCTTCTTGATGCCTTCGGCCATGCGCCGGGCCACCTGCTGCGGATCGGCCACGATGATCTCGTAGCGCGAAGTGGCCGCCTCGCCCAGGGTCAGGCGCAGGAACTGGTCGATCTGCTCGAAATACGGCGCGGACGCCGTCGGCCCGGTCAGGATCAGCGGGAACGGCACGTCCGCATTCTCCTCGCGCATCAGCAGACCGAGCAGGTACAGGATCTCCTCCGCCGTGCCCACGCCCCCCGGGAACACGATGATGCCGTGGCCCAGGCGGACGAAGGATTCCAGCCGCTTCTCGATGTCCGGCATGATCACCAGGTGGTTCACGATCGGGTTCGGCGATTCCGCCGCGATGATCCCCGGTTCGGTGATGCCGATGTAGCGCGACTGATAGCGGCGCTGCTTGGCATGGGCCACGTTGGCGCCTTTCATCGGCCCCTTCATCGCCCCCGGCCCGCAGCCGGTGCAGATATCGAAACCGCGCAGGCCCAGCTCGTAGCCGACCAGCTTGGTGTAGTCGTACTCGTCGCGGTTGATCGAGTGCCCGCCCCAGCACACCACCAGGTTCGGGTCCGACGGCTGCAGCAGACGCGCGTTGCGCAGCAAACCGAAGATCTCGTTGGTGATGCCTTCCGAATCCTGCGCCTCGCGTCCTTCGTCCAGCTCGATGGCGCGATAGGCCAGGTCGCGGACCACGGCGAACAACAGCTCGGCGATACCGCGGATGATCTCGCCGTCGACGAACGCCATCGCCGGCGCGTTCTGCAGGTCGATGCGGACGCCGCGGTCCTGCTGGGTCACCTGGATATCGAAGCTCGGGTACAGCTCCTGGGCGGCGCGCGGATCGTCACTGGCGCTGCCGCTGGTCAGCACCGCCAGCGCGCAACGCCGCAGCAGATCGTGCATGCCGCCACCGGAGGCGCCCTTGAGCCGGGCGACTTCCTCGCGGGAGAGGATATCCAACCCGCCACGCGGGTAGATCCGCGCGTTCACTACCGGCAGCGTGGTCGCCACCCCATTCTGGTCCGTCATTCTCGTCTTCTTCTTGTCGTCTGAGCCGGCGCACTGTAGCGCAGCGGTCGGCGCAAAAGGAAACGGCCGGGACAAGGCCCGGCCGTTTCCAGTTCAGCGTACGACGGTGGATCAGAAGCGGTAGCGGTAGCTCAGCATCGCCGACCAGCGGCTGACCGCGGTGTTGCCCTTGTCGTTGTTGTTTTCCTGGATCGCGGCGCTGTCCGGGCGGGTGAAGTCGTACACGTACTTGCCCGTCTCCGGATCGATGCCGGCATAGTTCGCGACACGCTGCGTCGAGAAGAAGCCGTAGTCGTCGATCAGACCCCAGTCGCTGTTGATCAGGTTGCCGATATTGAAGATATCGAGCGCGATCTCGGAACGGTGACCCTGGAAGAAGCCGGGCAGTTCCTGACTGATGCGCACGTCGAAGCTGTTGACCCACTTGGCGCGGAACGCATTGGCCGGCGCCACGCCACCCTGATGACTCTTGACGTGCGGGTTCTGGTCCAGCCATTCGAAGAACGCGCGCTCCATCTCGGCACCGCCAGTGAAGAGCACATCGCCCGGACCATTGGGCACGTAGAACAGATCATTCGTGCCGGCACCGTCACCGTTGGCGTCGTTGAAGTACACCAGGCTGTAAGGACGACCCGAGCGGCCTTCGTAGAAGGTCGAGACCTTGGTCTGGTAGTCGCCGAAGAACGCGTGCTGCCACGACAGGATCGCGCTGAAGCGGTCCTTGATCGCGTAGCGCGAGTTGTAACTCATCGGGTCGTTGGCCTGGAAGCTCAGCGTGTTGTTCCAGTTCGAGGTGTTCTGCGAGCTGGTCAGCGGGCTGACTTCCTGCGCATTGGTGTAGGTGTAGGCCAGCGACCAGTTCCAGTTGCCGTCGTTGAACGGCTTCTGCAGAGAGAACGTCGCCTGCGAGCTGTAACCGCTGCTGGTGTTGCGGCCGATCAGCACGTCGCCGATGTCGCCTGGCCGATCGGCACGGTTGCTCACACCATTGCGGCCGTTCTGGATGCTGGTGACGCCCGTCCGGGAGTCAGTGGACGCATTCGCGCTGTCGAGGCCGGCACCGTTCCAATACATCGCGCGCCCATCCGGTCCAAGGCGGGTGGGATCGCCGATGTCCAGACGCTCGAAATACACAGCATCGTTAACCTTCGTGTAGAGATACTCCGCCGATGCGACGATGCCGTACCACGGCAACTCGTGATCGAACGCGATGTTGGCTTTCCACGACGACGGCTGACGGAAGCCCGGCTCGAGCACGTCGACATTCAGGCGACCGGCAGCGGGACCGCCCGGCGGAATGTAGGGGTTCGAGGCGCTGACATCGGGCGTCAGGGCGCCAACGAGCGCGCCGGTCGAATTGTTGACGTCGTACTCAAGATAATTGGCGCCGTTGTTCGAATAGACGCCCGACAACCAGACGTTCGGTGCCGCCCCCTGGAACAGACCGAAGCCACCCCGCAGCTGGGTCGGACGATCGCTGTCGAAGGTGTAGTTGAAGCCGAAGCGCGGCTGCCACAGGCTCCTGCCTGCAGTCACTGTGTTGTCGACACCGTAGAGTTCCATGATGCGCGGCTGGAACACCTGTTGCGCACTCCAGCTCGGACGGTCCCAGCGCAGACCGTAGGTCAGCGTCAGGTTGTACGTGGCCGCCCAGGTATCCTGCACGAAAAAGCCCAGGTTCTGGGTCTTGTACTCGGCCGGAATGCTGCCCGGACCACTGGGCACGCGCAACTGGTAGCTGGTCGGCGTACCGGACGCGAATGCGTCGACGTTGGCGAAGTCGTAGACGCCGAACAGGTTGCGCCCATAGAAATTGAAGATGTCGTTGTATTCGTAGTCGGCACCGAACTTCAGGGTGTGATCACCGGCGTAGAAGTAACCCGCCAGCGACGCGCTCCACTGATCGGTTTCGAGCACGTTGGTGTGCGTGTTCTGCTCGGTACCGAGGTAGATCGAATCCTCGCCGAAGCGGACGCGGACCTGCGGGCCCTCGGAGTACGGCTGGCGCACCGAGGTGTATTCGCGGTTGGACACGCGGAACTCGGTGCTGAAGACGTCGCTCCAGTCGCTGAAGAGTTCACCGGCCCAGCTGTCGAAGCTCTTCTCCTGGTCGTACCAGAAGCTGTTGAGCGAGATCGCCGAATTGGTGATCTGCGGGAAGCGCGGCTGGATCTGGTCGAAGTTCGAGTACCGCAGCATGGCGCGGTGGTTCTCGTTGATGTTCCAGTCGATCTTGAGCGCGTATTCCTCGAGCTCGGTGCGGCTGCCCACTTCGTCGAATGAGCCGGCCGGCAGACCGTAACCTGAGGCGATCTGCTGGACGCGCGCGATGTCGGCATCGGTGATGCGGCCCGTGGCCAACGGCGTGCCGCCCTCGCTCACGCCGGGCGCGCTACGGGTGTTCTTCTCGTAGTTGGCGAAGAAGAACAGGCGGTCGCGGAGCAACGGGCCACCGAAGGCCGCACCGTAGGTCTTCTCGTCGTCGAAACCGTTGAACTCGACGTTGCGGAGGTTGCTGCGCACCCAGTCGCCGTCGCGGTAGCTGCCGTAGACCTCGCCGGAGAACTCGTTGGTGCCGGACTTGGTCACCACGTTGACCACCGCACCGGTGCCGCCGGTGATGGTGGTGTCGTAGTTGGCCAGGTCGATGTTGATTTCCTGGATCGCGGCCATCGACACCGGCTGGCGTTCGGTCGGCAGATTGTTGGCTTCCAGGCCGAACGGATCGCTGACCGACAGGCCGTCGATGCGGATCACGTTGTAGCGGGTGTTCTGGCCACCGGCCGAGATCGCGCCGTCCGCCTTCGAGACCTGCGAGATGCGCGGATCGAGGCGGATGTAGTCCTGGATGTTGTGGTTGGCGGACGGCAGCGCGTCGATGACCTCGCGGGTCACGTTCGAGCCGGTGCCCATCTTGGTCGCGCTGAAGACGTCCACGGCACCCGACACGCCGTAGGCGGTCACGGTGTCCAGGGTCGTCACGTCGCCGCGCAACTGGGCGTTGACCTGGTTGACCTGGTTGAGGTTGAGGAAGACGTTGTCCTCGGTCGTGGTGCCTTCACCGGACTTGTTGATGGTGATCGTGTACGGGCCACCGACGCGCAGGCCGCGGGCGTTGTAACGACCGCTGGCGTCCGTGGTCGCACGGCTGGTGGTGCCGGACTCGACGTGGCGGATGGTCACTTCGGCACCGACGACGGGCTGCCCGTCGGCACCCATCACCTGGCCGCCCAGGCCGGCGGAGGTGCTTTGCGCGAATGCGGGCGCCGCGGCGAGCGCAGCGATCAGACCGAGCGACAACCGGGACAGGCGGACGCGGTGGTTCGGAGTCATGGTGATGAGCCTCGAGAGGAACGTTGGATGAAAGCGTTGAAGAAATCTGGGTGGCGATCAGGAACGACGAAAACGCCACGGCGTGGCGTCGGTCATGGACGGCGTACAGCGCTTGAAGTCCCCCGGTCTTCCCTGCGGACGCGTGACTGGGCGTCCGCCGTTAACAACAGATTAACATGCTATCGGTCACAGATGACAGCGTCGTGACGTGTACGACGTCGCGCAAGGTCATGAATAGGCTCAGATTTTCCGCTGGAGGTGAGAAAGGCGCGCTAAGTGCCTGTCACGCGGTCATCACGCGGGCGGCGTCCCTACGCCGCCCAGGTAGCTGGCGATGCCGTCCAGCAACATCTGCACCGAGATCGCGACCAGCAGCATGCCCATCAGGCGCTCGATCGCGGTCAGTGCGCGCATGCCGAGCAGCTTGTAGAGGTAGGTCGACGAGAACAGGATCGCCGCGCTCGCGCCCCAGGCGATCATCAACGCGAGACTCCACTCCCCGAGGCGGTCGGGCTCGGAACTGCCCATCAGCATCACCGCCGCCATGCCCGAAGGGCCCGCCACCAGCGGGATCGCCATCGGGACGATGAAGGGCTCGCCGTCGGGAATCTCGCCCATCAACCCCTGCGGGCTGGGAAAGATCATGCGGATGCCGATCAGGAACAGGATGATGCCGCCGGCGATCGACACCGACTCCTGCCGCAGGTGCATCAGTTCGAGCGCGTACTGCCCGCCCCACAGGAACAGCATCAGCACGACGAGCGCGATCATCAGTTCGCGCGCGAGCACGATCCGCTGCCGCTTCGGCGGCAGCCGCCGCAGCATGCTGAGGAACACGGGGATGTTGCCCAGCGGGTCGAGGATCAGGAACAGCAGCAGCGCTGCCGAAGCGATGGTCACGCCGGCGGGCTCCAGATCCGGCCGCGATGGGCGGCCCCTTCGGAAGACAGCAAGGTCACGCAGGCCTGCGCGTAGTCGGCCGGGTCGCGAGACAGGCCGTCGTCGTCCTCCACGTATGCCCGCGCCCGCAGCGATGTCCGCATCGGCCCCGGCCGCAGGCCGCTGACCCGGACGGGCGTGTTGGCGAGCTCCGCAGCCAGCATGGACACCGCCGCTTCGACGCCGGCCTGGGCCACGCCGTAGCCGCCCCAAAACGCCTGCGACGTGCGTGCGGCATCGTCCACGACGAACACCACTGCGCTGTCGTTCGCACGACGCAGCAGCGGTACGCACGCATGGGTCAGCCACCAGCGCGCAGTCAGGTTGACGTGCAGCGCGCGCGCGAAGAGCGCAGGATCGGCATGTTCGAACGGTGTCAGGCCACGGAAGTCCGCCGCGCAGTGCAGGAGCCCGTCGAGGCGCCCGTAGGCATCGCCGATGCGCTGCGCGAGTTCCGCGTAGTCGTCGGCACCGGCGCCTTCCAGGTCGAGCGGATACAACGCCGCCTCGCCGCCTGCGGCCACCACCGCATCGTGCACGCGGTTGAGCCGCGGCACCTTGCGTCCGAGCAGCACCGTGCGCGCACCCGCGGCTGCGCAGGCTTCCACGGCGGCCCGGCCCAGCCCGCCGTAAGCGCCGGACACGAGCACGACCCGCCCGGCCAGCGGACGGGTGGCGATGGACAGCTCGACCGGCGCGGACACGCTCACGCCTTCTGGACCTCCGCCACCATCCGCGCGAGCTCGCCGGATTCGTGCAGCTCGACGGTGATGTCGCAGCCGCCGATCAACTCGCCATGGATGAACAGTTGCGGGAACGTCGGCCAGCTGGAGAAACGGGGCAGGTTGGCGCGCACCTCCGGATCCTCGAGGACATTGACCACCCGCAACCCCTCGGCCTCCAGCCCCGCCGCGCGCAGGGTCTCGAGCGCCCGGCTGGAGAAACCGCACATGGGGTACTCGGGCGTGCCCTTCATGAAGAGCACGATGGGATGGGCCTCGATTTCGTCCTGGATGCGCTGCATCACCGACATGACTGCTCCTGCGTCGCCGCGTGCCGCCGCTGCGCGAAGATCGCGCGAAGACCGGCCGCACCGCCTGGATTAGAATCCGCCATTGTAAGCGCTCCCGACCGCGCTACCCCGCGCGCCGCGCAATGCCCATCGAAACCGCCGCCCTCCCCTACGATCGCACCGCCCTCGAGCCGCACCTGTCCGGCGACGCGGTGGAGCAGCACTACGCCCTCCTCGTGGCCGACATCGAGCGCGTCAACGCGCTGGTCGCCGGTGGCCCGCTGGCGGATGCGTCGCTCGAAGACGTCGTGCGCCAGGCCCAGGGCCGGCTGTTCGAACACGCGGCGCAGGCCTGGAACACCGACCTGTACTGGCGCTGCCTGCAGCCGCCCGCGGCCGGAGGCAACAGCGAGCCGGCCGGACGGCTCGCCGAGGCATTGACGGCAGGCTTCGACGATTTCGCCGGATTCCGTCGGCAATTCGAGGCCATCGCACTGCGCGGGTTCGGCGCCGGCTGGGTCTGGTTGCTGCAGCGCACCGATGGCCGACTCGCGATCGCGGCGACCGCCAACGCGGCCACCCCGCTGACCGGGCCCGACCGCCCGCTGCTGGCCTGCAGCCTCTGGCAGCACGCCTACTATCTGGATTACCAGGACCAGCGCGAGAAGTATCTCGCTGCATGGTGGCAGTTGGTGAACTGGCGCTACGTGGCCTCGCGCATGGCGAAGCCTGCCGCCTGAGGAGCGGCTACGCCCGCCCTTCGCGCAGCCGGGCGATCACCGGCGCCACCTGCGTCTCGCGGCCGAGCTCACGGCCGACCCGCTCCAGCGTCTCGGTCAGGATCGGTGCGGTGTCGCAGCGCACGGTTGCGTGGCCGACCTTGCGGCCCTCGCGTGGCGACTTGCCGTAGTCGTGCCAATGTCCGCCCGGTGCGTCGAGAAGCGGGCCGTGCGCCGGCATCGCCCCGACCCAGTTCAGCATGCAGGCATGCCCACGCATCGTCGTCGCGCCCAGCGGCAGGCCGAGGACCGCGCGCAGGTGGTTCTCGAACTGCGAAATCTCCGCACCTTCGATCGTCCAGTGCCCGGAGTTGTGTACACGCGGCGCCATCTCGTTGGCCAGCAACCGCCCATCGTGCAGGAACAGCTCCAGTGCGAACGTGCCCACGTAGTCCAGCCGCTCGGCCAGCGCACGGGCGTGCGCCTGCGCGGCCTCGACGAGATCCGGGGTCACCGCGGCCGGCGCCAGGCTCGCCGAGAGCACCCCGTCGACATGCCAGTTCTCGGTGATCGGCCAGGTACGGAAATCGCCATCGCGGCCGCGTACCGCCACCACCGAGAGCTCACGCTCGAACGGGACGAAGGCCTCGACGATCAAGCCCACGCTTCCGGCCTGCGCGCCCAGCGCGTCCCAGGCACGGTCCAGGTCGGCCGGCACTTTGAGCCGGAACTGGCCCTTGCCGTCGTAGCCCAGGCGCCGGGTCTTGAGGATGCACGGCAATCCCACCTGCGCCACCGCGGCATCGAGGGCGGCACGCGTGGGCACGTCGGCGAAATCGGGCACCGGAATATCGAGCGCGCGGAACAGCGACTTCTCCGCCAGGCGATCCTGCGCCACGCCCAATGCGTCGGGCCCGGGAAACACGGGCACCCGCTGTGCCAGCCAGCGCGCGCTTTCGGCCGGCACGTTCTCGAAATCGAAGGTCGCCACGTCCACGCGGTCCGCGAACTCGGCCAGTGCGGCCTCGTCGCGATAGTCGCCCACCAGCAGCGGTGCGAACTGCCCGGCGCAGGCATCGGCCACCGTGTCCATCACCAGGAACCGCAGCCCCAGGGGCGCGCCGGCCAGCGCCAGCATCCGCGCCAGCTGGCCCCCACCGAGGATGCCGACGGTGGTCATGCGAACCCCTTGGCCGGCAGTTCGACACGCGGGTCGTCGTGGCGCGCCACGTCGTCGGTCTGCCGGGTGCGGAACGCGGCCAGCGCCGCCAGGACCTCCGGCTGGTCGTGCAGCATGGCCGCAGCGAACAGGGCCGCGTTGGCCGCGCCCGCCTGTCCGATGGCGAAGGTCGCCACCGGAATTCCGGCCGGCATCTGCACGATCGACAGCAGCGAATCCAGCCCGCTCAACGCCTTCGACTGGACCGGCACGCCGAGCACCGGCACCGGTGTCTTGGCCGCGAGCATGCCGGGCAGGTGCGCGGCGCCGCCGGCGCCGGCGACGATCGCGCGCAGCCCGCGTGCCTGCGCCTGCTCGGCGTAGGTGAACATCGCATCAGGGGTCCGGTGGGCCGAAACCACTCGGACCTCGTGCGGCACGCCCAGCATCTCCAGGCGGTCGGCGGCGTGGCGCATGGTGTCCCAATCGGACCGGGAGCCCATCACGATGCCGACGAGCGGCGAGGAAGCATTGGCGGACATGCTGGGGAGTTCCGGAACGAAACGTCCATTTTAGGCCAGTGGCGCGGCGCGTGCCGGCGGTCGGTCGTCGACACGCGCCGCGCTACACTGCCTCCCCCCGATCTGCCCGCCTTCGCTCATGGACCGCAAGCTGCTCGATCTTCTCGTCTGCCCCGCCAGCCACCAGTCGCTGTCGCTGCTCGACAAGCCCGGCCTCGACGCCCTCAACCGCGCGATCGACGCGGGCACCCTGAAGCGCGCGGACGGCAGCGCACAGTCGGTCCGATTGCAAGAGGCCCTCGTCACCCGCGACCACAAGCGCGTTTACCGGGTCGACGACGGCATCCCGGTGCTGCTGGCCGACGAGGCCATCGCCACCGATCAGGCCGACGGATTCCCTGCCGCCCCGGCCCGATGAACGCATCGCTGTCGCCCCCGCCGCAGGAGACGATCGAGGCGGACGTCGCCCGCGCGCTGGCCGAGGACCTCGGCGACGGCGACGCCACCGCCGCCCTGCTGCCGGATGTCCCCGAAACCGCTTATCTGCTGTGCAAGGAAGACGCCGTCGTCTGCGGGGGTCCGTGGTTCGATGCCGTGCACCGGCGACTGGATCCCGACGTCCGCATCGACTGGCAGGCTCATGAAGGCGAGCAGGTCGCCGCCGGCAGCGTCCTGGCGATCCTGAGCGGCCGGAGCCGCGCACTGGTCAGCGCCGAGCGCACCGCGCTCAATTTCATGCAGACGCTGAGCGGCACCGCGACCGCCACCGCCGCCCATGTGCGGGCCGTGAGCGGCACGCGCACACGTATCCTCGATACCCGCAAGACCCTGCCCGGCCTGCGCCTCGCGCAGAAGTACGCCGTGCGCGCCGGTGGCGGGGAGAATCACCGCATCGGCCTGTACGACGCGGTGATGCTGAAGGAGAACCACGTCCGCGTCGCCGGCTCCGTCACGGCCGCGATCGCCGCGGCGCGCGCGCATGCGCCGAACCTGCCGCTGATCGTCGAAGTGGAAACCCTCGACCAGCTGCGGGAAGCGCTGGATGCCGGTTGCACGCGCATCCTGATCGACGACTTCGACGCCGCGACGCGCCGCGAGGCGGTCCGCATCGCGCAGGCGCCGCCCTACGCGGGCCGCATCCCGCTGGAGGTGTCGGGCAGCGTCCAGCTCGACGCGCTACGCGCGATTGCCGAGGACGGTGTGGACTGCATCTCCATCGGCGCACTGACCAAGCATGTCCGTGCGGTCGACCTGTCGATGAAGCTCGGCCCGCCGCCAGGCTGACGTCAGGCGGTCCCGCCATGTCGCGGGCCGCTCCCGCAAGATCGCCGTGCCGCCCGTTGCGTCCCGCGAGCCCGGCCAGGCATCAACCGCCCCCGCTCGTCGCCATCCCCGCCGTCGACCGGCCTGCACGGGCGCGCGCTTTCGCAGTAGCCGATGCCGACGCCGGAGCCGCCCCGGCCGACTGCCCGGCGTGAAACATCTTGCACACCTGCCCGACCACCGCCACATTGGCGCCATGTCGGAACTCACCGTGCTCATGATTCTCGGCGCCGCCGCGTTCGGGTGGTGGAGCGCCGGTCGCGCCGCGGCCGAGCGGGCCGAGCGCATCGGCCGCGAAGCCTGCCGCCTGGCAGGCGTGCAGTGGCTGGACCAGACCGTGCACGCCAGCGGTCTGAAGTTGCGCCGCCGGGACGACGGGCGGCTCGGCGTGGCCCGCAGTTTCCGTTTCGAGTACTCCGGCGACGGCGTCGAGCGCTCGGTCGGCCGCCTGGTGCTGCACGGCGAGGAACTGGTGGCGTTCGTGGGGCCGATCGGCGGCGAGCAGGTTGTCGAGGCGATGCGCTGACCGGGGCACGTTCGCATCCATGCGGCCTCCGACACCGCGGCGCGGGGACATCCGGAGCTCTGGCGAATGCAGTACGGCGCAGCGCGCCCCGACTCGGATCCGATCAGCCCGGGTCTTTCCGTCCCGGTCGGTCCGGCCGTCTACTTCACCACACGCAGGTGCGCACCGCGCTTCGGTGCGGCGTCGCCCTCGGGCTCGGGCGGGAGATCGTCGGGCGATGGCGGCTCGTCGTCGGGGTCGGGGGCATGCCCGCCGATGTCGTCGGGCAACACCATGCCGTGGCCGGTCTCGCGCGCATAGACCGCGAGGACCGCGGAGATCGGCACATCGACCGGCTGGCTCACACCGCCGAAGCGCGCGGTGAACCGGACGCTGTCGTTGTCCATGTCCAGCCGCGCAACCGCCCGTTCGGCGATATTGAGCACGACCCGCCCGTCCTTCACCGTGTGCGGCGGCACCCGCACGTGGGGCTGCGTCGCATCGACCAGGATGTGCGGCGTCATGCCGTTGTCGGCGATCCACTCGTACAACGCCCGCAACAGGTACGGACGGTGGCTGGTCATTTGCGGCAACTGGGGTTCGTTCATCGATGCAGTGTAGCGGCTGGACGGAGGGCTTCCAGCACGTGGAGACCGGAAGGCGGGCGTCAAACCGGCATATCGCGCAGATTGCGCTCCTGCGGCGTCAGGCTGCGCACGAAGCCCGGATTGCGGAAGATGCGGTTGCCGTAGTCCTCGATCGCCTTGCCGTCCTTGGGCAACGGCACGCCCAGCGATTCGAGCCGCCAGATGATGGGGGCGATCGCGCAGTCGGCCAGGCTCATTTCCGGGCTCAGGAAGAACTTGCTCGCCTTGAACAAGGGCACGGACGCCGTGAGCAGTTCGCGCAGGCGCTTGCGCCCGGCATCGGCCTGTTGCTTGTTGCCGAACTGGATCGCCTGGATCTGCGGCACCCAATCGTGCTCCAGACGCAGCATCGCCAGCCGCAGGCGCGCCCGGGACAATGGATCGATGGGCATCAGCGGCGGATGCGGATAGCGCTCGTCGATGTACTCGCACACCACCGAGGCCGCGTAGAGCACCAGATCGCGCTCGACCAGGGTCGGGACCGAGTGGTAGGGGTTGAGGTCGATCAGATCCTCGGGCGGATCCTGCGGATCGACCGGGATCAGATCGTAGTTGACGCCCTTGGCCGACAGCACCAGACGGACGCGATGACACAGCACATCGTCGACGGCGGAAAACAGGGTCAGTGCATGACGCATACGCGGACTCGACGCCACTTCGTTTCTCCCGGCAGCCGGTCGCCGCCGGCCGCATCGACGCTGCCCGCCCCTTGCAGGCAGCCGTCATGGTTTCTGGTTACTTCAGCGCATTCCATACCTCGCTGCATGCACCAAGCCCCGCCGGGGAGATCCGCCCGGGAGCGGTCGCCGATGCGGCGGACTTCAGTGCACGTCGCGCCAGTACTCCTTCTTCAACAACCACGCCAGGAACGTGAAGAACACCAGGAACAGGATCACCCACACGCCGATGCTCTGACGCTTGAGCGCAGCCGGCTCCGCGGCGTACTCCAGGAACGCGGTGATGTCGCGGGCCACGCGATCGAACTCGGCCTCCGACAGCTTGCCGGGATGCGCCATCTCGAGCGACTCGATGCGCGGCTCGCCGGTTTCCTCGTCGATCTCGCCCAGCACCGGCCGCTGCAGGCCCTGCATCTCCCACAACGGGTTGGGCATCGACACATTGGGGAACACGCCGTTGTTCCAGCCCAGCGCGGCCTCTTCGTCCTGATAGAACGACTTGAGGAAGGTGTAGACCCAGTCCGGCCCGCCGATCTTGCTGCGCACCACCAGAGTCAGGTCCGGGGGCGGCTGGCCGAACCAGCCCTCGGCATGCGAGGCCGGCATCGACGACACGATGTGATGACCGTAGTCGGCGCCGGTCAGGTTGAGGTTCTCCATCACCTCTTCCTCGGTCAGACCGAGATCGTCGGCCATCCGCGAGTAGCGCAGGTACTGCAGCGAGTGGCAACCGGCGCAGTAGTTCATGAACAACTGCGCGCCACGCTGCAGCGAGCCGCGGTCGGCGATGTCGGTGCCCGACTGCTGCAGCGGCACCGCGGGGTCCGCGGCAAGGACGTTGAACGACAGCAACAGGCCACCGGCGAGGACCGCGGCACGGCGCACCAGGGCGATCGCGGAAATCGTCTTAGTCATGAGTGATCACCCGCTCCGGCACCGGCTTGGTGATGTCCAGCTTGGTCCACAGCGGCATCGTGATGAAGAACGCGAAGTAATAGAAGGTCAGGAAGCGGCCGACGATGGTCTCCACCGGGTCGGTGCCGGGACCGGCGCCGATCTTGCCCAGCCACACGAAGCTCACCGCGAACAGGCCCAGCAGCACCTTCGACAACAGACCGCGGTAGCGGTAGGAGCGGACCTTGGCGCGATCGAGCCAGGGCACCAGGAACAGGATCGCGATCGCGCCGAACATCACCAGCACGCCCATCAGCTTGTCCGGCACCACCCGCAACATCGCGTAATACGGGGTGTAGTACCAGACCGGCTTGATGTGCTCGGGCGTCACCAGCGGGTTGGCCTCGACGAAGTTGTCGTGCTCGAGGAACCAGCCGCCGAACTCCGGCGCGTAGAAGATGACGAAGGCCGCGAAGATCAGCAGGAAACCGACACCGACCAGATCCTTGACCGTGTAGTACGGATGGAACGGGATGCCGTCGGTCGGCGCGGTGGCCGACCAGCGATTGCCCTTCGGCCCCTTCTTGATCTCAACGCCATCCGGATTGTTGGACCCGACCTCGTGCAGCGCGCCCAGGTGCAGCACCACCAGAAGCAACAGCACCAGCGGCAGCGCGATCACGTGCAGTGCGAAGAAGCGGTTGAGGGTGGCGTCGCTGGGCAGGTAATCGCCCATGATCCACTCGGTCAGGCCGTTGCCGATCACCGGGAATGCGCCGAACAGCGAGATGATCACCTTCGCGCCCCAGAACGACATCTGGCCCCAAGGCAGCACGTAGCCCAGGAAGGCTTCGGCCATCAGCACCAGGTAGATCAGCATGCCGAGGATCCACACCAGCTCGCGCGGACGCTGGTAACTGCCGTACATCAGCCCGCGGAACATGTGCAGGTAGACGACGATGAAGAACAGCGATGCGCCGGTGGAGTGCATGTAGCGGATCAGCCAGCCCCACTCCACGTCGCGCATGATGTACTCGACCGAGGCGAACGCCTCGGCCGCGCTGGGCTTGTAGTGCATCGTGAGGAAGATGCCCGTCACGATCTGGTTCACCAGCACGACCAGTGCCAGCGAACCGAAGTAGTACATGACGTTGAAGTTCTTCGGCGCGTAGTACTCGGTCATGTGCTTGCGGTACGCGGGCATCATGCCCGGCGCACGCGCGTTGACCCAGTCCATCACACCGTTTGCGGTCCGGACGACGAAGTTCGACATGGCTTAGGCGGCTCCTTCCGGATCGACACCGATGACGATCGTGTCGTCGTCCTCGTAGTAATGAGGCGGCACGACCAGGTTGGTCGGCGCCGGCACGCCCGCGTACACCCGCCCGGCCATGTCGAACTTCGACTTGTGGCAGGGGCAGAAGTAGCCACCCTTCCAGTTCGAATCGAACGGCTGCGGACGGATTTCGGCGACCATCTCCGGAGAGCAGCCCAGATGCGTGCACAGCCCGACCAGCACGGAGATCTCCGGCTTGAGGGAGCGCAGCTCCGGGTTGGCTTCGCGGATGTACTCCGGCTGCTGGTCCACATTCCCCGACTGCGGATCGCTCAACTCCCCGTCCAGGGTGGGCAGCGCCTCGAGCGTCGCCTGCGAGCGCTTGACCACCCAGATCGGCTGGCCGCGCCACTCCAGGATCAGGCGTTGCCCCTCCTGCAGGGCACTGATGTCCACCGTCACCGGCGCGCCGGCGAGCAGCGCGCGCGCGCTCGGGTTCCAGGACTTGATGAACGGCACCGCCGCACCTACCACGCCCACCGCCCCCACCACCGCCGTCGTGGCGGTCAGGAAGCGACGACGCCCCGTGTTGACTTCATCCTCGCCACCGGCGGGATTGATCACCGTTTCATTGCCCATCCGGCACTCCGCAAAGCTGTTCGGTCGCTGGTCGAAACTGGCTGCCACGCGTGGCTTCGATCCCCCGAAGCCCGCGCATAAAGACGCTGAAGTGTAACGGAACGCTGAATCGAGGAACAATCCGTCCAGCCGATCATCGGATCCCGGGCGATCAAGGCGCTGCGGCGCTCGCCAACTGCCCCCGGTAGCGCTCGGAGAGGATGTTGACCCGCTGCACGTAGCGCTGGGTCTCGCTGAAGGGCGGCACGCCCCCGTGCCGGTCGACGGCGCCCTCGCCGGCGTTGTAGCCGGCCGCAGCCAGGGTCAGGTCGCCGTTGAAGCGTCGCAGCAACCAGGCCAGGTACTCCACGCCACCGCGTACGTTCTCGGCCGGATCGAAGGCATTGCCGACGCCGAACCGCTGCGCGGTGGCGGGCATCAGCTGCATCAGTCCCTGCGCGCCGGCCCGTGACAGGGCGTTCGGGTTGAAGGCCGACTCGGCGTGCATCACCGCCCGCACGATCGCCTCCTCGACCCCGAACTCACGGGCGGCCGCGCGCACTTCCGCCGCATACGCCTCGGTGTTGAGCCGCACGTTGCTGAAGTTCACCCCCGGGCTCGGCGCGCAGGCGTGGCAGGTCTCGATGAAGCTGTAGGCGATCGTCCGCATCGCCGTGGCACCCGAGCCCCGCGCCGGCGGCCGGCTGGTGTAGTGGCGCACGCCGTCCTGGACGTAGGAGTAGAGCTGCCCCTGCACATGCCGGGTGGTCGGCGTGGACGCCGGCCGTGCGGGTGCCGGCCGTGCGGGTGCCGGCGCAGCGGCCGGTGCGGATGCGGCGGCCGCTGGTGCAGACGTATTCATGAACGTCGCCGGCGCGCTGCCGCCGACGCTGGCCGGCGAACCGGCCACCCGGCCCGGCTCGGTCACCTTGCCCGCGGCCGCGGGTGCGGCCGGGCGCGGGCGCTCGGGGGTGTAGCCGATCGAGCGGCACTGGGCACCGGGCACGCGCTTGCTCACGTACTGCGGAATGCCGTCGCCGCTGTCGCACCGGTACAGCGTACCGGCCGCGGCCGGAGCGGCCGCGAGCACGCAGATGATTGCAATGATCCCCTTGATCCCCATCGCGCGCAGTCTCGCCGCAAAGCCCGCGCTTGCCAAGCGGCGCATGCCCGCAGCCGTGACCGCGCGCACTCTCGGCGCTGGCGGCCGGGCCATGAACGGGGCGCCGTCGCAGGCGTCGCGGCGGCCGCCCCGGTTACACTGCGCCCCGGCCGCCCACGCCTCCATCCCTTTCGCCATCCGGCCCGGACTCACCGCCGCGCCCCCGGACACGCCCATGACCGCACATACCGCCCGCCCGCAGGCCGCCCTCGGCGACATCCTGCCGCTCGCCACTCCCGCCCGCACCGTTCCGGACGCGCCCGGCACCGGTTCGCCCGCGTCCGGCAAGCCCGCTTCCGGCAAGCTCTACATCCAGACCCACGGGTGCCAGATGAACGTGTACGACTCGGACCGCATGGCCGACGTGCTCGCCGCCGCCGAGGGCCTGGAGCTGACCGACCGCGCGGAAGACGCCGACGTCATCCTGGTCAACACCTGCTCGATCCGAGAGAAGGCGCAGGAGAAGGTGTTCAGCCAGCTCGGGCGCTGGCGGCTGCTCAAGCAGAGCCGGCTCGAGCGGGACGGCCGCGACGTGATCATCGGCGTCGGCGGCTGCGTGGCGTCGCAGGAGGGCGAGGCGATCGTCAAGCGGGCACCGTTCGTGGACCTGGTGTTCGGCCCGCAGACCCTGCACCGCCTGCCGGAGCTCATCCGCGCCCGCCGCCAGCAGAAGCGGCCGCAGGTCGACATCAGCTTTCCCGAGATCGAGAAGTTCGACGCGATGCCCGAGCCGCGTGCCGAGGGGCCGACCGCGTTCGTCTCGATCATGGAAGGCTGCAGCAAGTACTGCAGTTTCTGCGTGGTGCCCTACACCCGTGGCGAGGAAGTCAGCCGGCCGTTCGAGGACGTGCTGGTGGAAGTCGTGCAGCTGGCGGCCCAGGGCGTGCGCGAGGTCACCCTGCTCGGCCAGAACGTCAACGCCTACCGCGGCCCGATGGGCGCCCCCGCCGAGCCGGACGGCGCGGTCACCGACGAGGCCTTCGCCGATCTCGGCCTGCTGATCCGCACCATCGCCGAGATCGACGGCATCGAGCGCATCCGCTTCACCACCTCGCACCCGCTGGAGTTCTCCGACTCGCTGATCGAGGCCTACCGCGACGTACCGCAGCTGGCGAACTTCCTGCACCTGCCGGTGCAGTCGGGCAGCGACCGCATCCTGTCGGCGATGAAGCGCGGGTACACGGCGCTGGAGTTCAAGCAGAAGGTGCGCAAGCTGCGCGCAGTGCGCCCGCACATCTGCCTGTCCTCGGATTTCATCGTCGGTTTCCCCGGCGAAACCGATGCCGATTTCGAGAAGACCATGACGCTGATCGAGGACGTCGGCTTCGACCAGAGCTTCTCCTTCATCTATTCGCGCCGGCCCGGCACCCCGGCGTCCGACCTCGCCGACGACACGCCGGACGCGGACAAGCACGCACGGCTCGAACGCCTGCAGGCGGCGATCAACGCCAACGCCCGGCGCATCAACGAAGCCATGGTGGGCACCGTCCAGCGCGTGCTGGTCGAGGGCGTGTCGCGCAAGAGCGAGCACGAGCTGACCGGCCGGACCGAGAACATGCGTTTCGTGAACTTCCCCGCGCCGAAGCGGCTGATCGGACAGTTCGTGGATGTGACCATCACCGAGGCGATGAGCAACTCGCTGCGCGGCCGGGTGGCGCTTGCCGAACCGGAGGTCGCCGCGCCCGCCGCTGGCTGACCGCACTGTGGCAGCACCCCGCGCCGACCGCGGGCGTTCCGCCACGGACGCGTCCATCGTCGGCCACGGGGCCGCGCATGCCTCAATCCAGCCGCTTGCGGAAGCGCAGGATCGCCGCCGTCATGGTGACCGCGGTGAACGCGCACAACGCCGCCACCGCAGGCCACAGCTCCCACAGGCCCGCGCCGCGCAACATCACGCCGCGGATCAAGCGCAGGAAGTGCGTCATCGGCAGGAGCTCCGCGCCCCATTGCACCACGTTCGGCATGCCCGCGAACGGAAACATGAAGCCGGAGATCAGGATCGACGGCAGGAACACGAAGATCGTCATCTGCATCGCCTGGAACTGCGATTGCGCGCGGGTCGAGATCAACAGGCCGAGACTGAGATTGGCCACGATCAGTAACAGCGCGGCCACATACACATCGAGCAGGCTGCCGCGCAGCGGCACGTCGAAGAACAGGAAGCCCAGCACCAGGATCAGCGTCGTCTGGATCAGCCCGATGACGGCGTAGGGCATCACCTTGGCCACCATCAGTTCGCTGCGGCTGAGCGGCGTGGCGATCAGCAGTTCCATGTTGCCGCGTTCGCGCTCGCGCACGATCGCCATCGCGGTGAACATCACCATCGTCATGGTCAGGATGATGCCGATCAGCCCCGGCACGATCGTCACCGCCGAGCGCCGCTCCGGATTGTAGAAACTCACCACCTCGATCTCCGGCGACGCGCGGGCGCCGCGCGCCCCGCCGGGCCCTTCCAGCGGCAACTGGGCGAGCTGGTTGGCTGCCGCCTGCACGACCGTATCGGTGCCGTCGACCATCACCTGCACCGCCGGCCGCTCATCGACGAGGCGGCGCTCGAAATCCGGAGGAATCACGACCCCCACGCTGATCTCGCCACGCCGCAGCCGCTCCACCAGTTCCTGCGGCGTATCGACCACGGCGACGGTCTCGATGATTCCGGTGGCGGTCATGTCCATCACCGCCGCGCGCGACGTCGCGGTCATCGCCTGGTCGGCGACCGCCGCGTCCAGGTTGCGGGGGTTGAAGTTGATGGCGTAGCCGAACAAGAGCAGATCGATGACCGGGATCGCCACGATCATCGCCAGACTGATCCGGTCGCGGCGGATCTGCCGCAGCTCCTTCAGCACCACCGCCCAGAGCCGACGCAGGTTCAAACCCCGTGCTCCCCGCGTTCGTGCCCGCGCGTCGCCGCCACGAACACGTCCTCGAGGTCCGGCGTCGATGCCGTCACCGCCGCGTCCACGCCGGCGTGGCGCAGGGCATCGCCCACCGCGATCTCCACATCCGCGCCCGGGCGCGCCAGCACCCGCAGGCTGTTGCCGATCTGGGCGACGCTGAGCACCCCCGGCAGGTCCGCCAGCACCTGGTGCGCGCGCCGCGGGCGCGCCGCCTGCACCTCCACCGTCCGCCCGCGCAGATCCGCCGCGAGCGCGCCCGGCGCCCCGTCGGCGACCAGCACGCCGCGATCCAGGATCGCGATGCGATGGCAGCGCTCGGCTTCGTCCATGTAGTGGGTGGACACCAGCAGCGTGGTGCCGTCGTCGGCCAGTTCGAACAGTTTTTCCCAGAAATCGCGGCGCGACTCGGGATCGACCGCGCTCGTCGGTTCGTCCAGGAACAGCAGCTCCGGCTCGTGGATGACCGCAGCCGCCAGCGCCAGCCGCTGTTTCTGGCCGCCGCTCAAGGTCCCGGCCAGCTGCGGCTGGCGGTCGCCGAAGTGGTAACGCTCGATCAGCGCTTCGACGCGCGCCCGGCTCGCCTGACGCGACAACCCGTACACGGCCGCCATGAACTCCAGGTTCTCGCGCACGGACAGGTCCTCGAACAGCGAAAACTTCTGGGTCATGTAGCCGATCCGCAAGCGCAACGCGTCCGCCTCGTCCGGCACCCGGAGGCCGAGCACCTCGATGTCGCCGGCACTCGGCGTGAGCAGCCCGCACAGCATCCGGATCGTGGTCGACTTGCCCGAGCCGTTCGGCCCCAGGAAACCGTACACATGCGCACGCGGCACGGTGAGGTCGACCGCGTCGACCGCCTTCAACGCACCGAATCGCTTGCTCAGCCCGCGTGCGCGGATGGCGACGTCGTCCACGCCATCGCGTACCGGCACCCGCTCCGGCCCAGACTCGGACTCAGGGGCGACCATCGAACGTCACCCGCAACGGCAGGCCGGCCGGCAGATCGCCGGCATCGTCCAGTGTCACTTCGGCCAGATAGCTCAGACGCGTCGCATCGCGACCGGTGAGCGCGTAGTACGGCGTGAAGGTGGGCTCGCTGCGGACCATCCGCACGCGCCCGGCGTAACGGCGTTCGCCACCGGCACCGACCAGGACCGTGGCGCGGTCGCCGACCGCGACCCCGGCTCGCAGCGGCTCGGGCACGTAGACCCGTGCATACGGGGTGTCGCCCACCAGCAGCACGGCCAACGGCGCACCCACCGGCGCCTCGTCGCCCAGCCGGTACGGCAGGCTGTCGACCCGGCCAGCGCGGGGCGCGATCACTTCGAGGCGTCCACTGGTGACCGCCTGTCCGCGCAGTTGCGCTTCGGCGGCCGCAAGCGCGGCTTCGGCCTGTGCGATCTGCTCGGGGCGTACGCCGTTACGCAGCTCCTCGAGCGCCGCAGCGGCCGCCGCGACCTGCGCCCGGGCATTGCCGGCCGCGGCACGGGCACGATCCACATCGGCCGCCGAGACCAACTGGCGCTGCCCCAGCGGCTGGACCCGCGCGTAGTAAGCCTGCGCGTCGCGGGCCTGCGCCTGCGCGGCGGCGAGGTTGGCCCGCGCCTGGTCGATGTCTTCGCGCCGGGCGCCATTGCGCAGTTCGTCGAGCGCCTCCTGCTGGCGGGCCACGTCGGCCTGCGCCGCAGCCAGTTGCGCGTCGCCGCGGGTCTGTTCGAGCGCGAGGATGCGTGCACCCGCCTCGACCCGGTCGCCTTCGCGTACGGCGATGTCGACGATGCGCTCGGCGGCCGGGGCCGGCAGCGCGATACGGTCGTATTCGAGCGTTCCCAGCGCTTCGTTCGCCGGCGGCGCGCAACCGGCGAGCGCCAGCACCGCGATCGCAACGGCGCATGCCGCGACCGGCCAGCGCGCGCGCGTGCCGGAAGACCCCGACCGTGCGATGCCCGGGGTGCGCGGGAGGCGGGGGATCGACATCATTCCGGGAGCTCCAGGCCGCGTTCCAGCAGGGCGAGCGCGTGGCTGCGGATGTGATCGATCCCCAGATCCTCGCTGTCGAACAGTTGCCGCCAGATCGGCGTACCCGATGCCGGGAACAGGGTCAGCCCGACCAGCGACACCATCACCAGACGCGGATCGAGACCGGCGTTGAGCCGGCCGGCGGCCTGCTCCCGGGCGACGCGGCCGGCCATGAACGTGGCGATTTCCGGCGCCAGCCGGGTGACCAGCAGATCGCGCAATGCACCGCCTTCGCTGACCACTTCGCGGATCCACAGCGGCGGCAGCCACGGATGGCGCGCGATCAACCCGCAGATCGCCTCAACGAAAGCCGTCAACAGCTGGCGCAGCGGCGCATCCGGCATCCCCAGCAGGGTTTCGCGTACCTGCGCGAATACCGGCATCAAGCGCTCGGCGATCACCGCCTCGAACAGACCGGCGGTATCGGTGAAGTAGTAATGCAGCAGGGCGGGCGTCACGCCCGCCTCGCGGGCGATGTCGCGCAGGGACGTGGCCGCGATGCCCTTGCGCACGTAGCAGGCGAGTGCGGCATCGAGCGCGGCGTCGCGGCGGCCGGCCTCGCCGCCGCTCGGACGCCCCGGCGCGCGCCGTTTACGCGGGGTGCCGGGCGCCTCCGGCGTCGGATCGGGAGAGGTCTGGGGTGTGCGGTCGACTGCCATGCTCGCCATTATTAATTGACCGGTCAATTAAAGTGCGAATCGCGCCTGAACATGCGGCGCCCGGGGCCCACCGAGTGCGCTACTCTCCGCGCCCTATGCCGATGCCCGCTCAGACCGACTTCCCCCTCGAACCCGCCGACACCGAGCGACTCGCCAACCTGGCGGGCCCGTTCGATGCCCACCTGCGCCAGATCGAGCTGCGTCTGGGCGTCGAGATCGCCAACCGCGGCCCGGTCTTCCGCATCCACGGACGCGATGCCGAGACCGTGCGCCGGACCGAGGCGCTGCTGCGCCGGCTCTACGATGAGACGGCAAGCGAGGTGTTCGACGCCCAGGCGATCAACCTGCGCCTGTCCGACGCCAATGTCGCCGCGGACGAGGACTACGCACCGCAGGAGGTCGCGGTGAAGGTCAAGCGCGGCACCGTGCGCGGTCGTGGCGCGAACCAAGGCAAGTACCTGCACGCCATCGCCACCCACGACATCAACTTCGGCATCGGCCCGGCCGGCACCGGCAAGACGTTCCTGGCCGTGGCCATGGCGGTCGAGGCGCTGAACGAGGCCCGGGTGCAACGGCTGGTGCTGGTAAGGCCGGCCGTCGAAGCCGGCGAGAAGCTCGGCTTCCTGCCCGGCGATCTCTCGCAGAAGGTCGATCCCTACCTGCGGCCGCTGTACGACGCGCTGTACGAAATGCTGGGCGTGGAAAAGGTCGCCAAGCTGCTGGAACGCAACGTCATCGAGATCGCGCCGCTGGCGTACATGCGCGGGCGCACGCTCAACGATGCGTTCGTGATCCTCGACGAGGCGCAGAACACCACCATCGAGCAGATGAAGATGTTCCTGACCCGGCTCGGCTTCGGCTCCACCGCGGTGGTCACCGGCGACCTCACCCAGATCGACCTCCCCAAGCATGTGAAATCCGGCCTGCGCGACGGCATCGACGTCTTGCGCGCGGTGGAAGGGGTCAGCTTCACCTTCTTCGAAGCGCGCGATGTCGTACGCCATCCCCTGGTCGCACGGATCGTCAACGCGTACGAGCGCCGCGACGCCAAGGACAACGAGACCGGTCCATCGGTTTGACCGCCGCTCCGGCCGCATGCATCCCCTGCAAGCGCCGGCAAAACGCCTACAATCGACCGATGACCCAGGGTCCCATCCGTCTCGATGTCGCGGTCGGCTATGCGACACCCCGCAAGGGCGTGCCCGCTGCGGTGAGCTTCCGCAGATGGACGGCGGCGGCGCTGAAGGGACGCATCCGCGAGGCCGACCTCGCCATCCGCATCGTCGGCAGCCGCGAGGGGCGTGCGCTCAACCGGCACTATCGCGGCAAGGACTACGCCACCAACGTGCTGAGCTTCCCCACCGAGCTGCCCGAAGGGCTGCCCGAAGGGGTGCGCCTGCCGCTACTCGGGGACCTGGTGATCTGCGCACCGGTCGTCGCACGCGAGGCGCGCGAGCAACGCAAACCGCTCAACGCCCACTACGCGCATCTGACCGTCCATGGCGTGCTCCACCTGCTGGGCTGGGACCACGAGGACGCCCGCGAAGCGGAATGCATGGAGCAGCTCGAGCGCGAGATTCTGGCCGAACTCGGCATCGACGATCCCTACCTCGACACTGCGCCCTGACCCGGCGCGCGGTCGATGCGCGGCCGCGACCACGCAGGCGCCACAGCCCGGACGCCGGCCATTCCGGTCAGAGGCAGTCGCTCAGGCCGTCGTAAATGGAGCGGCCCGCACCGGGCAGCGGCGCGTACAACGGCGCCACGCCGTCGACCGCGGCCAGCAACGCTTCCACGGTGGTGCCCGGCGCCAGCGGCGCCACGCACTGCCAGGTCGGCACCTCGATCGTGAGCGCACCGGTCCGGAGGTCGACCTCCTCGTGGCTGGCCGCGAAGCTCCACGCACAGGAAGCGATCCGGCCGCTGGCCAGGTGCACCGAGCAGGTGAACCGCAAGGCTTCGATGTTGGTGTACTCGCCTTCACAAAAGGTATCCCCGCAGATCTGGTCGAAATCCCGGGCCAGCTCCCAGGTCATCCGGAACCAGGCGTTGATCAGGGCGTCGTGGCCGCGGGTATAGCCCGAAACGTCGCTGTAGCCCGCATCGGCCCGGGCCGACACCGGCGCGGCGACGACGACGGCAAGCGCGGTGGCGAGCGCGATCCGCCTCGCACGGGACGGGACCCGACGGGATGGGCGGGACGGGGACGTGGCTCCGGACATGGGACGGTCCTGGCTGGGGGAGGAAGTCGGATCATCTCCGCGCCAGGCGGCCGCGGGCAGCCCCTTTCCGCCGCATGCCCGCGTAGGATTTCGCCCCGGTCGCACCCCGGATTCCAGGCCACGGGCCCCGGTCCGCCACGCCCGCGCTGGACACGGCCCGAGGTGGTCGCGCTAGACTTCTCCCGACGCCCTATCCCCCGGGCGCCGATACCGCCACGATGTCTGAAGACGACAGTAGTTCCTCCTCCCCCTCCGAATCCCAGGACAAGCGCCGCAGCTGGCTCGATCGCATCAGTTCGGCGATCTCAGGCGAACCGACCACCCGCGAGGATCTCGTCGAGATTCTCCGCGACGCCCAGACCGACGGCCTGATCGAAGCCGACACGCTGCGCATGATGGAAGGCGCGATCAACGTCTCCGGCATGAGCGTGGCCGACGTCATGGTGCCGCGTTCGCAGATGGTCGCGCTCGACATCGAGGCCGATTTCAGCGATCTGATGCGCGAGATGGTCGACTCCGGCCACTCCCGCTTCCCGGTCCACGGCGAAGACAAGGACGAGGTGCTGGGCATCCTGCTGGCCAAGGATCTGCTGCGCGGCGTGGTGCCGGGCAGCCCCGCGGTCAACGTCCGCGAGTTGTTGCGCCCGGCGGTGCTGATCCCCGAATCCAAGCGCCTGGACGTGCTGCTGCGGGAATTCCGCCAGTCGCGCAACCACATGGCGATCGTCATCGACGAGTACGGCGGCGTGGCCGGACTGATCACGATCGAGGACGTGCTGGAGGAAATCGTCGGCGAGATCGACGACGAGTACGACGAGGCCGAGGACGCCAGCGCGCTGATCGCCGCGCAGGCCGACGGTCAGTACCTGGTCAACGCGCTGACTCCGATCGAGGATTTCAACGCACGCTTCGGCGCCGATTTCGGCGACGACGAGTACGACACCATCGGCGGCCTCGTCACCGCGGCCATCGGCCATTTGCCCGAGGCGGGCGAAGAACTGACGCTGGGCCGGTTCGGCTTCCGCGTGGCCCGCGCCGACACCCGCCGGCTGCACGCGCTGCACGTGAGCGTGCACGCGGACCCCGCGCCCGAGGCCGAATGATCCGGGCGCCGAGCGCGTCGCGCCCGCGGCGCCCGCTTGCGCCGCGGGCGCTCGCATCGATCCTGCTCGTACTGGCCTGCCTGTGGTCGCTGGCCGCCGCCGCCGCACCGCGCATCGGCGTGGTGACGATGTTGCCCGGCGAGATCTTCTTCGAGCGCTTCGGCCACAACGCCATCGTGGTCGACGACCCGGCCACCGCGTCCGGGCCGGTGTCCTACAACTACGGGTTCTTCGATCTGGACGAACCCGACTTCGTCGGCAATTTCGTCCGCGGCGACATGAACTACATGCTCGTCGCCCTGCCGCTCGATCAGGATCTGGCCTACTACCGCGAGGTCGGCCGCGGCGTCTCGGTGCAGTGGCTCGATCTCGATCCCGACGAAGCCGCATCGCTGGCCGCCTTCCTGGCCGAGAACGCGCGGCCGGAGAACGCGCGCTACCGCTACGACTATTTCCTCGACAACTGTTCCACCCGCGTGCGCGACGCCCTCGACGGCGCGCTGGACGGCCTGCTCCACGAGCGCCTGCAGGGGCGCTCGCGCGGCAACACCTTCCGCGGCGATGCCGTGCGGCTGGCCTCGCCCGCGCCGTGGATGTGGCTGGGTTTCGACATCGGCCTGGGGCCGCTGGCCGACCGCCCGAATGCGCTGTGGGAAGACGCCTTCGTGCCGATGCGCCTGGCCGATGCCCTGCGCGGGATCCGTCGCGCCGACGGTCGCCCGCTGGTGGCGGAGGAAGTCGAATGGTTGCCGCACCGGCTCGCGCCGGAGCCCACCGAGGCGCCGCGCCGCTGGTGGCCGTGGGCGCTGGCCGGCATCGCGATCGGCGCCGGCCTGGTCTGGCTGGGACGCACGCGGCCTCGTATCGCCGCCGGCACCGCACTGGGCTTCTGGTCGCTGTGCACGCTGCTCGGCGCCACGATGCTGCTGATCTGGCTGGGCACCGACCACCGCTTCGGCTGGCAGAACCAGAACCTGCTGTTGTTCAACCCGCTGTGCATGCTGCTGCTGCCGGCCGCGTGGCGGCTGTCGCGCGGGCGGGCCGCCGGTCCGTGGTGGCCACCGCTGCGGTCCGCGCTGGCGCTGTGCGCGGTGATCGCGCTGTTCCTGCACTGGCTGCCGGTGCAGCCGCAGCGCAACGTCCACTGGATCGCGCTGATGCTGCCCCTGCATCTGGCGTGGCTGTGGGCGTTTCCGAAGACCGCGTCGCCCGGCATCCCGGCCACCGCTGCGGATTGACCCGCACGCCTGACGGGCGCCCTCGCATGCAGGCATGCGCCACGTCGTCGCGTCCGTCCGCGACGCGACCCGCGCCGCCATCGAGGAAACCATGACCGCATCGCCACATGCACGTGCGGGCAGCGCATACGTATTCGGCGCCGCCCTTCCGGCCGGCGATGCCAGTATCCGGACGAAGCGGTCGCATCGACCGCGATCGAACCGGGGGCATCATGTCGTGGCGTCTGTTCTGCTGTCTTGTCCTGACCGCACTCGCGGGCGTCGCACATGCCGACAGTTCATCGCCGGCGCGGATCGCCTCGCCCGACGGTCGCCTGCAGGTCGAGCTGTCCACCGATGGCGAAGGCCGTCCCAGCTGGCGCGCCGAGCGTGACGGGCACCCGCTGATCGCACCCTCGCGGCTGGGCATGCTGTTCGCCGACATGCCCAAGTTCGAACGCAACCTCGCACTGACCGCACACACGACCGGCGCGCACGACGGGACCTGGACACAACCGTGGGGCGAACGCCACACGGTGCGCGACCATCATCGCGAACTGCGCGCCACGTTCACCGAACAGACCGGCGCACAACGCCGCTTCGATGTCGTGGTCCGCGTGTTCGACGACGGCATCGGCTTTCGCTACGACATCCCGCGCCAGCCGGGCCTGGAGCGTCTGGAGATCGTCGACGAGCTGACCGAGTTCGCCGTCGCGCCCACCGCCACCGCCTGGTGGCTGCCGGCGCTGGAGTGGAACCGCGAGGAATACCTGTACGCGCGCACGCCACTGACCGAGGTCGGCCGGGTGCAGACGCCGATCACGTTGCGAACCGACGAGGGCACCCATCTCTCGCTGCACGAAGCGGCCCTGGTGGACTACCCCGCAATGAATCTCGCCCGCGTGGACGGCCAGCGCCTGCGCGCCGACCTCACCCCGGGCATCAGTCAGGCGCGTGCCCGCGTGAGTACCCCGTTCGCCACTCCCTGGCGGGTCCTGCTGGTCACCGACACGGCCACCGCCCTGGCCGATTCCAGCCTGATCCTCAATCTCAACGAACCCAACGCCCTCGACGACGTCTCCTGGGTGCGGCCGATGAAGTACGTCGGCATCTGGTGGGAGATGCATCTGGGCACCAAGACCTGGGCCTCGGGCCCCGACCACGGCGCCACCACCCGACATGCCATCGACACCATCGACTTCGCCGCAGAGCACGGCCTCGAGGGCGTCCTGATCGAGGGCTGGAACGTCGGCTGGGACGGCGACTGGTTCGGCAATGGCGAGAGCTTCAGCTTCACCGAGCCCTATCCCGACTTCGACCTCGAACGCGTGGCCGCACACGCACGCGAGCGCGGCGTGCAGCTGATCGGCCACCACGAGACCTCCGGCCACGCGGCGCACTACGAAGAGCAGATGGACGACGCCTTCGCCCTCTACGAACGCCTGGGCGTGGGTGCGGTGAAGACCGGCTACGTCGCCGACGGCGGTCAGGCGAAGGTGCGCGACGAGGCCGGACATCTGCGCTACGCCTGGCACGAGAGCCAGGCGATGGTGCAGCACCACGATCGCGTCGTGCGCGCCGCGGCCCGGCACCGCATCGCGGTGAATCCGCACGAACCGGTCAAGGACACCGGCCTGCGCCGCACCTGGCCGAACTTGATCACCCGCGAAGGCGCGCGCGGCATGGAGTACAACGCCTGGGGCCTGCCCGGCAATCCGCCCGAGCATGAAGCCACCCTCGCCTTCACCCGCATGCTCGCCGGACCGATGGATTTCACGCCGGGCGTCTTCGCGATGCGCACGCGCTCGGGCGCGCCGATGGCCACCACGCTGGCCAAGCAGCTCGCGCTGTACGTGGTGATCTACAGCCCGCTGCAGATGGCCGCCGACCTGCCCGACCACTACCGCGCCAACCTGCCCGCATTCCGTTTCATCCAGGATGTGCCGGTGGACTGGGCCGACAGCCGCGCGCTGGCGGGCGAGGTCGGCGAGTACGCCGTGTTCGCCCGACGCGACCGCCATTCCGAAGACTGGTACCTGGGTGCGGTGACGGACGCCGAGGCGCGTACGGTCGAGGTGGCGCTGGACTTCCTCGCACCCGGCCAGCGTTACCGGGCACACGTCTACCGCGACGGACCCGGCGCCGGCTTCGATGCCGACCAGACCGACATCGTGATCGAACAGCACGATGTCGACGCCGGCCGGACCCTGTCGCTGGCGCTGGCCCGCGGCGGCGGTCAGGCGATCCGGTTCGAGGCGCTGCCCGACAGGCCGTGACCCCTCGCGGCACGGAAGGGTGGATGAGGGCAGGCTGGAACGACTCTGCCGCCCCCCCCTCACCCCTGCCCCTCTCCCGCACGCGCGAGAGGGGGTCCGAGCGGGTCGTCCGGCTGCAATCCGGCTGCGCCCCGCAGGTCGCCCGCCTTCTGCTAGCGCCCCCCATCGCCTTGATCGCCGTCATCGGTCCGCGGACGCGCCCTCCCACGCCACGCGCCGTGCCTTCGTGCACCTGCCCCACGCCTGGCCGCGCCACGCCGTTCCCGGGCGCCACACCTTGCCCGGCCGTCCCGCCACGCGCAGGATGCGGCCAATGGATGCCAACGCCGACCCCGCCGCTCGCCCGGAACGCCCCGCCTGCGTCGTGAACTGTGTCTGGTACGACCGTCAGGCGCGCCGTCACGATATCGACCTCGATGCGATCAGCGACCGCATCGCCACCGGCGACGGCTTCGTCTGGCTGGGCCTGTACGAGCCCGACGACACCACGCTCGACAAGCTGCAGGAAGAGTTCGGCCTGCACGATCTCGCCATCGAGGATGCGCACAAGGCGCATCAGCGGCCGAAGATCGAAGCCTATGGCAACTCGCTGTTCGTCGCGGTAAACACCGCGCAGATGGTCGACGAACGGATCCTCTACGGCGAGACCCACATCTTCGTCGGCCCGAAGTTCCTGATCACCGTGCGCCACGGCGCATCGCTGTCCTACGCGCCGACGCGCGCGCGTGTGGAACGCGAGCCCGAGCTGCTGGCGCTGGGGCCGTCGTACGCGCTGTACGCCGTGCTCGACTTCATCGTCGACAACTATCTGCCGATCGCCGGCCGCTTCAAGGCCACGCTGCGTGCGCTCGAGCGCGACATCTTTTCCGACGCCTACCGGCGCAGCACCATCGTCCGCCTGTACGACCTCAAGCGCGAACTCACCGACATGCGCATGTCGGTCTCGCCGCTGCTGGACGTACTGTCGCAGCTGGTGCGCTCGCCGTCGGGGCAGATTCCGGAAGAGGTCCGCCTTTACTTCCGCGATGTCCACGACCATGTGGTGCGGGTCAACGACACCATCGACGCGCTGCGCGACATGCTCGGCACCGCGATGGCGGTCAACCAGTCCCTGGTCACCCTGGCGCAGGGCGAGACGGTGAAGAAGCTCGGCGCCTGGGCCGCGCTGCTGGCCGCCCCGACCCTGATCACCAGCTGGTACGGAATGAACTTTCAGGGCATGCCGGAGCTCGACGACCGCTACGCCTACCCGATCCTGATCGCGGTGGTGGGCACGGTCTGCTTCGGCCTGTACCGCCTGTTCAAGCGCGTCGGCTGGCTGTAGCCGGCCCCGGGGGCGGGATTCGACCAAAGTCTAAGCATCCGGCCGCATTCGCTTATTGATTCGGCCCCCGCCCAGGAGGAGGCTTGCGCCGTCATCCCGGGAGAATCCTCCATCATGAAAGTCGTGTCGAAAGTGGCATGGGCCGGCCTGGCCCTGCTCGGCGCGTTCTGCCTCGCCACCGTTGCCCTGCGTCGGGGCGAGTCCATCAATGCCCTGTGGATCGTGACCGCGGCGGTCTCGATCTACCTGGTCGCCTATCGCTACTACAGCCTGTACATCGCCAAGCACGTCATGCGGCTGGACCCGACGCGTGCCACGCCGGCGCACGTCCACAACGATGGTCTGGACTACGTGCCCACCAACAAGCACGTGCTGTTCGGCCACCACTTCGCCGCCATCGCGGGCGCGGGCCCGCTGGTCGGCCCGGTGCTGGCCGCGCAGATGGGGTACCTGCCCGGCATGTTGTGGCTGATCGCCGGCGTGGTGCTGGCCGGCGCGGTGCAGGACTTCATGGTCCTGTTCATCTCGTCGCGCCGCGACGGCCGCTCGCTGGGCGACATGATCCGCGAGGAGATGGGGCCGGTCGCCGGCACCATCGCGCTGTTCGGCGCCTTCATGATCATGATCATCATCCTGGCGGTGCTGGCGATGATCGTGGTCAAGGCCCTGGCCGAGAGTCCATGGGGCATGTTCACGGTGATGGCGACGATCCCGATCGCGATCTTCATGGGCGTCTACATGCGCTACCTGCGTCCGGGCAAGATCGGCGAGATCTCGGTCATCGGCATCCTCGCCCTGCTGTTCGTCATCTGGTTCGGCGGCAAGGTCGGCGCCCACGAGTACTGGGGGCCGTTCTTCACCTTCACCGGCACCCAGATCACCTGGATGCTGGTCGGGTACGGCTTCGTCGCCGCGGTGCTGCCGGTGTGGCTGCTGCTGGCCCCGCGCGATTACCTCTCGACCTTCCTCAAGATCGGCGTGATCGTGGCGCTGGCGATCGGCATCATCATCGCCAGCCCCGAGGTCACCACGATGAAGATGCCGTCGCTGACCCAGTTCGCCTCCAGCGGCGAAGGCCCGGTCTGGCGCGGCGACATCTTCCCGTTCCTGTTCATCACCATCGCCTGTGGCGCGGTGTCGGGCTTCCATGCGCTGATCAGCTCAGGGACCTCGCCGAAGCTGCTCGCCAACGAGACCCACGCCCGCTACATCGGCTACGGCGGCATGCTGATGGAGTCGTTCGTGGCGATCATGGCGCTGGTCGCGGCCTCGATCATCGAGCCGGGCATCTACTTCGCCATGAACAGCCCGGCGGCCGCGATCGGCACCGATCCGGCCCAGGTCGCGGCCACCATCAGCAGTTGGGGCTTCCACGTGACCCCGGAAATGCTGGCCAAGACCGCCGAAGACATCGGCGAGGCCAGCATCATCTCGCGCGCCGGTGGCGCACCGACGCTGGCGGTGGGCATCGCGGTGATCCTGCACGACGCCCTGCCCGGCGGCGACGGGATGATGGCGTTCTGGTACCACTTCGCGATCCTGTTCGAGGCGCTGTTCATCCTGACCGCGGTGGATGCGGGCACCCGTGCCGGCCGCTTCATGCTGCAGGACCTGCTGGGCAGCTTCGTACCGGCGCTGCGCCGTACGGAGTCCTGGAGCGCCAACGTCATCGGCACCGCCGGTTGCGTGGCGCTGTGGGGGTACTTCCTCTACCAGGGTGTGGTCGATCCGCTGGGCGGCATCAACACGTTGTGGCCGCTGTTCGGCATCGCCAACCAGATGCTGGCCGGCATCGCGCTGATGCTGTGTACGGTGGTGCTGTTCAAGATGAAGCGGGACCGCTACGCGTGGGTGACCATCACGCCGGCGATATGGCTGCTGATCTGCACCACGTACGCAGGCCTGATCAAGCTGTTCGACAGCAATCCGGCGATGGGCTTCATCGCCCAGGCACGCCACTACCAGAACGCGATCGCCAACGGCGAGCTGCTGGGCGCGGCCAAGACCATGGGCCAGATGCAGCAGGTGGTGGTCAACGGATTCGTCAACGCCGGCCTGACCACGCTGTTCCTGTTCGTGGTGTTCAGCGTGCTGTTCTACGCGGTGCGCGCGATCCTCAAGGCACGCTCGGTCGCCGAACGCACCGACCGGGAAACGGCCTACGTCGAGCTGTCGCCCGACCAGCAGAAGGCCTGGCTGTAATGGGCTCGCAACTGGTACCGGCGTCCTTCTTCGCCACCCAGAAACTGGTGTGGCGGAGACTGGTGCAGACCGCACGCCTGTGCTGCGGGATTCCGGATTACGACAACTACGTGCGGCACATGCTGGAAAAGCACCCGGAGCGGGAGCCGATGGACTACAAGACGTTCTTCCGCGAACGCCAGGAGGCCCGCTTCGGCGGGCGCTCCGGGTTCCGCTGCTGCTGACCGTCGGGCCCGTTCCGGACACTCCGGACGTTCCAGAAAAACCGAAGCGGGGCCGACAGGCCCCGCTTCGTTTGCTCCTCTTGGCCGTGGCCGCCCACCTCGCCCGGAGCGCCCCGCGGTTTCCTGCATCCGGGGAATGCCCTCCCCGCTGCGTGCGGACAACGGATCGTCGCACCCCTCCCGGACCCTCCTCATCTCGAAGCAGGATCCCCGGACCGCCGGTACGACGACGCTTGAGCCTCGAGAAGACCGGACAGCCGGTCGGGCACGTGTTCCATCCGCCTCAGAGACGGATAACGCAGGCCGCCGCGATACGCCAGCACGCCTGTCGCCTGCGCACCCCGGAACTCGTAGCCCAACGCAAGCGGATGCTCGTTCGGAGCGTCGATCGCCACCAGGAGCCGTTCCAGCGAGAACGCCTCGCCATCAACCGTGAGCAACTTCGCGCCCGGCACTATGCCCGCGTCGAACGCCGGACCGTCCCAGGCGACGGATCGCACCGAACCCGCATCCGTTACCGTCATTCCGATCGAGTGAGTGAGGTCGCTCGCCCCCAGTTCGGCCTCGTGCTGCTCGAAGGTCCTGCTGGGTCGGCGATCGAAGACGAGCGACCACCCCGCGCGTGCCAGGCCTTCCAGCACCACGGGCTCGCGTGCGTCCAGCCTGTCGTCGAGATAGGACGACCAGTCCATCGGCACGAGCCTGCCGAGCACGTCGCAGATATCCTCGAAGTCGTACGTCGTGACACCGCCACCTCCGCCGGCACCGAAGAAATCGCGCGCGAAGTCGTCCAGGCCCACACGGCCCGCCGAGCGTTCGCGCAAGGTCGTGTCGACATCGAGCCACAGCAGGACGCCCTCGGTGTAGTAGTCCTTCCTCCGCTGCCATTCGGGCCACACGGTCGACCTGGCCGACATGTACAACGGGTCGTTGGCGGTGTCGCGCAGCGACTTCCAGGCGCGCCCGCTTCTGGCGACGACGTCCGCCGCATCCAGCGCGATCTTCTCCAGCGTCTCGTCCCGGCTCCTCAAGCCGCTGCGCGCGGCGAGCACGCGCCCCCAGAACTCCGTCTGCCCTTCGTACACCCACAACAAACTGTTCCTGACCGGCACATTGAGCGTCGGGGCCCATGCGTCCCGTGGCTGTCGTGCGCGTCCATTCCACGCATGGACGTACTCGTGCGCGATCAGGTCGAGATTGTTGAGCTGTGCCGACCTGTCGAGGAAGTAGGCCGATGGCAGGTAGATCTCCGCCGAATCCGCATGCTCCACGCCACCTGCGGGAAAGTCGTCGTCGAGGACGACGACGATCTCGAAGCGACGGTAGGGCGCGTGGCCGAGCAGCGCGTGGGTCTCGGCGATCATCCGGCGCAGCATGTCCACGTCGTCTGCCGCGACATCGAGTCCGGCGGGGGCGCCCGCAAGCACATTGAGCGTGACCGGTGGCGCTTCCGGCATGCCCAGCGGAATGCGGCGGGTGTATCGGGACGCGAAGACAGGCGCATCGGACAGCCGCTCCAGCGACGTGGACCCGAAGGTCGCGACATTGCCCTGCATGCCCTCCAGCTCGAGAGCGCTGATCGGCGTCAGGCCCTCCGGAAAGCGCGCCCTGGCGCGGACCGGGATGTTCCTGGCGAACCAGCCCGCCGGGTACAGGAGGGTCTTGTGCCATTGCAACACCACCAGGTCCGGCTGCATGACCGGATCGCCGGGCCGGGTGACGTACTGGAACTCGACCTCCAGAACGGCTGTTCCCTCCGGGACGTCGACGTGGAAGGCATGCGGGTCGATGTCGTCGCGGCGCCAGGCGAGCCGGGTGGACCCGTCGCCGATGAAGAGCCCCGCCAGACTGGCCACCGACACCGTCCTGGCATGGCTGGCCGGCTCCCATTCGGGATACAGCAACGTGACCGGTCCGCTGGTCTGGACAGGGATCAGCTGACGTACCCGGAAGAGGCCGCGCGCGACATCCGTCGCGTCGACGTCCAACACCATCTCGCCGTCGAAGTGACGGTCCTGGGGAGCGGCGACCGTCTCGGCGCGGGGCATCGGCTGCGGAGGGTCCGCGAAGGCAGGCGCCGACCCGAGCATCATCGCAAGCGCCGTCAGCACCCACCCGAGCCCGGGGCTGCGTACCGAACCATTGGAAAACATCGTGTCGCAAGCCTCCGGAAAACCGCCCCGCTGCGGGCGGAGCGGCATCCTACCGCTGCGGAGACAGATTGTACAAACTAGACAAGATGTAAATGAGAGACGACTGACTTAGGATGACCCGACCCACCGAGCAGCCCGATGCCGAAGACCACGTCCACCAAAACCGACCTGTCCGTGCACGTCCCGGTCGCCGACGCGATCGCCGCACTGTTTCACCCGCACGTGGAAGTCGTCATCCACGATCTGGCCACATTGACGATCGCCCACATCGCCAATCCGATATCCAAGCGACGCGCAGGCGACAGTTCCGCTGCGGATCGTTTTCCGGACACCACGCTGGAGCAGGCGGTGATCGGCCCGTACCGGACCACCACGTCGACCGGTCGCAACCTCCGTTCGATCACGGCAGTGCTGCGGAACGGCCAAGACGCGCCCCACGGGATGATGTGCGTCAACTTCGACGTGTCCGTGCTGGAAGATGTGCAGACACGCCTGGCAGGCCTCGCGTTCCTGCCGGGATTCGCCGAGCCGCGTACCTTCTTCCACGACACGTGGCGACAGACACTGGAGCAGATCGTCCGGACCTACGAGACCGAGGAAGGCCGGCCGGCAACTGCGCTCGATGCGGCAGGCAGGACCGCCCTGATCCAGCGGATCGACGATGCGAGGATTTTCGACGTCAGGAACGCGGCGCCCACGGTCGCGGCCCGGCTTGGCATCTCGCGCGCATCGCTCTACAAGTATCTGAAGCAGACCAGGTAACCCGGGCGAACGTCCGCCCTCGCCGTCTCCGTTCTCTCGATCCAGGCCCGCGGGACTGCCTGGGCGCACCGATGACGTACGGGTACGCAATCGCGCTGCCGTCGCGATGCGCGGTCGGTACGCACGCCCTCCCGCCGGGGAGGGCCTTGCGCAGGCTCAATCCGCTCCCAGCAACTCCACCAACCGCGCCAGCGCATCCTCGCCCACGATGTCCTCCGCCAGCAGCGGCAGCTCGAGCGGCGCCAGCGCCGGGAGCGCGTCGCGCAATGTGTCCAGATGCACGGCTTCCTGCTGGTGGCGTTGTCGCAGGAAGACGCCGGCGTCGGCCGGGGTGCGTTTGTTGACCACCAGCCCGGCGACGTCGATGCCGGCACGCGCGAGCTGCGCATGCAGCTCGATCGTCTCCAGCACCGGCAGCCGTTCCGCAGCCAGCACGATGACGAATGCCGTGGTGCCGCCATCGGCCAGCACGCGACGCAGGTGCTGGAACCGTTCGCGACGCCGCTGCAGGATGCCGCGGATGGCCTGGTCGCGGTCCTCCGGCGTGTCCGGTGCGCGCTCGCTGTCGAACACGCGGCGGCCGTGGCCGTCGTCGCGGGCGAGATTGCGCAGCGCAGTATCGAAACGACGGCTCTGCGCCTGCCGGTGCAGCAGGCCGTCGGTCCAGGCCGTCAGCATCTCCGGCAACGCCATCAGGCGCGCGGTGTGCCCGGACGGCGCGGTGTCGAACACGATCAGGTCGTACGCCTGAAGCCCGTGCTCGACCAGTTCGGCGATGCGTTCGAGCAGCGCCGCCTCGTGCATGCCGGGCGCATCGCGCGACAGGTTCAGATGCTTGTCGACCTCGCCGCCCAGATGCGCCGGCATCAGCCGCCGCAACGAACGGGCCACGGTGTCCAGATGCGCACCCACCGTCGCATCGGGATCGATCTCCACCGCGTCCAGCCGCTCGCGCAATGCGACCGGCTGCGGCCCCAACCGGCACTGCCACAGATGACCCAGGTTGTGGGCCGGATCGGTCGACACCAGCAGCACGCGGCGCCCGGCCTGCGCCTGCGCCAGCGCCGTGGCCGAGGCCACCGAGGTCTTGCCCACCCCGCCCTTGCCGCCGAAACAGATCACCCGCCGCGAACGCGCGAGTGTCAGCAGCATCCGATGTGCTCCAGCGGCGAACGCTCCATGCCCATGCGCCGATGCCAGTCGTGGAACCGGTCGTACATGACCGGCATCAGTTCCAGCGTGTGGAATCCGGCGGGATTGGGCACGCCGAGCGATTCGGAGAAGACCATCAGCATCAGCAGGTCCTCCTCGTCACGCTGGGCCCGGGCGATGCCGCGCCGGTACGGCGCGGCGTAGTACTCGTGCAGGCCCGCCTGCAGGCGGGCCCACCAGGTGCCGTCGCGATCAGGCATCGCGGGCGGGCCCGGCGCCCTCGCGCGCTTCGCGCCGGGTCCGGTTGATCACCGTGGCGGCTTCCAGGGCCACCCAGAGCGCGGCGACCAGGATCACCAGGTCCATGCCCACCAGCAGCCAGTTGCCGTCCTCGTAGAACTGCCGCAGCTGCACCAGCAGCGCATAGACGGTCATGATCAGCAGGAACACCAGCGGAATCGCAGTCATCCACGCCGGACGCTTGAGCTGGATCAGGATCACCGACACGATCGACAACGTCAGCGCCGCCATCAACTGGTTGGTGGTGCCGAACAGCGGCCAGATCACCATGCCGCCGGTGCCTTCCTCGCCGGCGCCGAACGCCAGCGCGACGCAGAAGCCCACCGCGATCAACGTGCCGACCACACCGCCCACCCGCAGGCCGGCGATCTCTGCCGCTTCCTGGATCACGTAACGCTGCAGGCGCACGCCACTGTCCATCGTGGTCGCGGCGAACAGCACCACCATCGTCGCCAGCAGGGTGGCGCCCAGCGTGGCCGGGATACCCAGGCCAGCGGTCAGCAGCGTGCTGCCGCCCTGTACGAACGCCGCAACGTTGCCGCCGCCGAACTGATCGTACACCGCCTCCCATTCCACCAGTGACGCGAATCCGGCGGTACAGGCAATGATCGCGGCCAGTGCCAGCAGGCCTTCGCCGACTGCACCACCGTAGCCAATGAACCGGGCATCGGTTTCCTTGTCGAGCTGCTTCGACGTGGTGCCAGATGACACCAGGCCGTGAAACCCGCTGATCGCACCGCATGCGATGGTCACGAACAGCAGCGGCAACAAGCCTGGCGTTCCCGCTGGGACATTGGTGTTGAAGGCCGGCGCAGCCAACGTTGGCGCCGCGAGCACCACGCCCAGGAACAGGATGCCGATCCCGATGCCCAGCTGCATACCGTTGATGTAGTCGCGTGGCTGCAGCAGCATCCACACCGGCAGCATCGACGCGATACCGCAGTAGACGAACAGCAGCAGGATCCACTGCGACCGCTCCGTCAGACCGAACAGGCTCTCCGGCAAGCTCACCGGAACCTGCTCGCCCACCAGCACCATCGCGTACAGGAACGCCAGGCCGATCACCGAAGGCCACAACAGACGAATATTGGTGCGATGCATCAGCTGGCCGATGATCAGCGCTACGATCACCGCACTCCACACCGGAATCACCGAACTCGGCGTGCTGACGAACAGATTGGCGATCACCACCGCGAACGCGGCGTTGACCATCATCAGCAGCAGGAAGATCACCACCAGGAAGAGGTTGCGTCCGCGGGCGCCGATGAAACTGCCGGCCAGGGTGCCGATCGACTTGCCGCGATTGCGCGCGCTCGCCCACAGCGCGCCGAGATCGTGCACGCCGGCGAAGAACACCGTCCCCAGCGCCACCCAGAGGAACGCGGGCGCCCAGCCCCAGATGACCGCGATCGCCGGACCGACGATCGGTGCGGCACCCGCCACCGACGTGGTGTGGTGGGCCCACAGCACGAAGCGGTTGGTCGGCAGGTAGTCGACGTTGTCGCGCATGGTGTGCGCGGGTGTCACGAAGTCCGGATCCAGCCGGTAAATGCGCTCGGCAATGAACTTCGAATAGATGAAATAGCCCAGCAGCATGATGCCCACGCCGAGAACCAGCAGGACGATTGCGTTCATGCCTCTCCCCCACGAAAACGAAGAATCAGCGACCGATCATCACTCACCCGGCAAGTGCGCAGGTCAAAACACGCAAAAATTACGACTAAAGTCGTACCTATTGTCCGGCCATGATGCGCAGGATCTGACCGATGAAATACGCGATGACCGTGCCCGTCGCGTAACCGAACGTGCCGAGCAACACGCCCACTGGCGCGAGCGATGGATGGAATGCGCCCGCCACCACCGGTGCCGATGCCGCCGCGCCGATGTTGCCCATCGAGCCGACGCCGAAGTAGAACAGCGGCGCCTTGAGCAGCTTGGCGACGCCCCAGATCACCAGCACGTGCACCGCCATCCAGATCGCGCCGATGGCCAGCAGCTCCGGCCGGTTGGCCAATTGCATGAAGTCCATCTGCATGCCGATGCACGCGATGAGGAAGTACAGGCACACCGTGCCCAGGCGCGACGCGCCCGCGCTTTCCAGTTCGCGCACACGGGTGAAGCTCAGCAGCAGGCCGATCGCGGTGGAGGTCACGACCACCCAGACGAACGCGGAGTCGAGGCTGAAACGCGACGCCAGCGCCACGTTCGCGCCGAACCAATCCGCAACGGGACTGGAGACCGCATGCGCCAGGCCGACCACGCCGAAACCCACACCGACGATCGCCATCAGGTCGGTCAGCGTGGGAATGCGCGCATTCGCCGCCTCGTAGGCGCTGATGCGTTCGCGCATTTCGTCGAGGGCGCGCGTGTCGGCGCCGTTGCGCGCATCGATCTGCGCGGCACGGTTGGCCAGGAACAGCAGCGTCGCCAACCACAGGCTGGCGAAGGCCACGTCGACCACCGCGAACTGCCCGAACAGCGTCGCATCGACCTCGTAGATCTCGCGAATGGCGACCATGTTCGCGCCACCACCGATCCAGCTGCCCGACAGCGCCGCCATGCCACGCCAGGTATCGCCCGCCATCGCCGCGGGATGCAGCCATTCCATGATCTGGAACGACACCACCGCACCCAGTACCACGCCGAGCGTACCGCCGACGAACACGATCAACAGTTTCGGCCCGAGTCGCAGGATGCCCTTCAGGTCCACCGACAGCGTCAGCAGCACCAGCGCCGCCGGCAACAGGATCCGGCTGGCGATCGGGTTGTACAGCGCGCTGTTCTCCCCGTCGATCAGACCCGCGGTGTTGTACAGGGCCGGCACGAAATAGCACAGCAGCAGTGCCGGCACCCACGCGAAGACCTTCTTCCAGAATGGCGTCGGCCCGCTGGCGAGCCAGAAGATGCCGCCCAGGGTCGCGGCGATCAGGCCGAACACGACGATGTCGTTGGTGATGAGGGCGGTACTGGCGGTGTCGTTCATGCGGAAGGTGCGTCCAGGGAAGACGTGAAGTGGGCAGAGTGCGCGAGGCCGCGCCGCACGGCGGATGCCGGCGCCGATACGCGCGCGCCCCGGCGAAGATCGCCGGGGCGCGCGATGTCACATTGAGACACGATCAGTTCGCGAAGTAGTGCCGCAGCCAGTCGTTGACCGTCTCGTGCCAGTACACGCTGTTGTGCGGCTTGAGCACCCAGTGGTTCTCGTCCGGGAAGTACATCAACCGCGACGGGATGCCCTGCCGCTGCAGCGCGGTGAATGTGCTCAGGCTCTGGTCGACCGGTACGCGGAAGTCGTTCTGACCGGCCACCACCAGCATCGGCACGCGCCACTCGCCGATGTGGCGCGCAGGGTTGAAGCGCTCGTAGCCATCCGGATTGTCGTAGACGGTACCGCCGTGCTCCCACTCGGTGAACCAGAGTTCCTCGGTCACCAGCCCCATCGAACGGGTGTCGAACACTCCGTTGTGGTTGACCAGGCACTTCCATGGCGCATTCCACTGGCTCGCGATCCAGTTGACCATGTAGCCGCCGTAGCTGGCGCCCAGGGCGCAGGCACGGTCGCCGTCGAGGAAGTCGTAGTCGCGCAGCGCCGCGGCCCATCCCTTCTGCAGGTCTTCCAGCGGGCGGTCGCCCCAGTGCTGGCTGATCGCGTCGGTGAAGTCCTGGCCGTAGCCGGTGGAGCCGTGGAAATCGATCATCACCACCGCCCAGCCCTGGCCGGCGTAGGTCTGCGGATTCCAGCGGTAGCTCCAGCCATCGCCGAAGCTGCCCTGCGGGCCGCCGTGGATCAGGAACGCCACCGGATACTGCTCGCCTTCGCGGTAGTTCCAGGGCTTGACCACGTAGCCGTGCACGGTGTTGCCGTTCCAGCCGCGGAAGGTGAACTGCTCGTAGTCGCCCATGCGCACATCCGGCAGGCGTTCGGCCGCATCCGGGGTGATCGCACGCAGCTCGGTCGCATCGGCCGTGGTGGTGTAGATGACGTCGCCGCTGCGCATCGTATTGCGCGCCACGGCCAGCGTCTGTCCCGCCACATCGAACGACGACACCGAACCCTCGCCGATCAGCCGGGTCACGTCGCCGCTGGCGATATCGATGCGGAACAGCGGGTACTCACCGGTGTCCTGCGCGGCGGCGTAAAGCGCCTGGCCATCGGCGCTCACCGCCAGGCTGCTGGGCGAGCGGTCCCAGTCCGGCGCGATCTCGCGCGCCTGCCCGCTGGCGAGATCGAGCGCCATGATCGCGTAGCGGTCGGCCTCGAACCCGGGTCGCTGCATCGCCCGGTAGAACAGCGTGCCGCCGTCGGCGCTGAACACCGGGCCGGTGTCCCAGGCCGGGTTGGCCTCGGTGAGATTGACCGGTGCGCGCGCCCCGGCCGGGTCCAGCCGATAGAGATCGAAGTTGGTCGACCACGGCGCCGCGGCACCGGCGACACGCACGCTGGCGACGAGGCTGCCGCCGTCGGGCGCCCACGCATAGTCCTCGGCACCACCGAACGGCTTGGCGGGAATGTCGCCGTCCAGCGCCTGGCTGACCGCCGTGGCGGATGTGGTGGCCGCGGCGCCCTCGCCTGACACGGGCGCCACGTAAAGCCGGCTGAGGCGGCCGTCGTTCCAGGTATCCCAGTGGCGTACGAACAACTGGTCGTAGGTGACGCCACTGACCTTCGAGGCCTCGTGCCCGTCCAGGCGCGCCTTGCTGCAGGCGAACACGTCGGCCTCGCCGGCGCAATCGGTGAACACGTCCGCACTGAACGCCACGCGGGTGCCGTCGGGCGACAGCTGGTAGCTGCCGATGTCCAGCGCGAAGTCGGTGACCTGCCGCGGCTCGCCGCCGGTGGCCGGCATCGCGTACACCTGCTGGGTGCCGTGCTTTCCGCTGAGGAAATACAGCGTGGCGCCGTCGGGCGAGAAGGTCGGCGAATTGACCGCCCAGCCTTCCGGCGTGATCCGCTGCGGCGGCCGCAGATCGCGCGTGCGCAGGTCGCGCAGGTACAGCGCGGTGCCGGACGCATCGCCTTCCAGGTCGACGGTCCGCTCGACGAAGACCAGCCGGCCGCCATCGGGCGACAGCGTGGGCGACGACACCCGGGTCAGCGACACCAGGTCGCGCGGTTGCAGGCCACGCTCGGCCTGCGCCTGGAGCGGCAGCAGAGCCGTCAGGCACAGCGGCAGCAGGGCGGTACGGAACTTCATGGGCGGCTCTCTCCGTCGATCGGCATCGGCGGATGTTAGCCGATGCCGCGCCGTCGCCGGTTTTGCCGTGTCCCGCGGCTAGCGGCGCAGAGCCGCCGGCCTCAGGACGCGGCCTGCCGCCCGCCGATATGACGGTGCAGGAAATCCAGCAGCCGGCGATAGAACTCCCGCCGGTGCTCGACGTTGTAGAAGCCGTGCCCTTCGTTCGGGTAATACAGGGTTTCCACCGGCACGTCGGCGCGCTTCAGGGCGCGCTCCATCAGCCGGGTATGCTCGACCGGGGCGATCATGTCCTCGCCACCGGCGGCGAGAAACACCGGCACGCCGATCCCGTCGGCCAGCCGGGTCGGCGATGCGGCCGCCAGCGTCGCGGTGTCGGTGCCCAGCCACTCGCCGGTCCAGGTACTGGCCGAGCGCCCCTGCCGGCGGTTTTCCGTCCGGATTCGCGGCAGGTCGTAGACGCCGACATAGCCCGCTGCGCAGCGATAGAGTTCCGGTGCCCGCACCGTGCCCATCAGGGCCGCGTAAGCGCCGTAACTGGCGCCGTAGATGCAGATGCGATCCGGATCGGCGATGCCCTGCTCGACCGCCCAGCGGGTCGCATCGGTCACATCGTCCTGCATCCGCCCGCCCCACTCGCGCGCGCCGGCGTGGCGGAAGGCACGCCCGTAATTGCCCGAGCCGCGGAAGTTGATCTGCAGCACCGCGTAGCCGGCGGCCGCGAGAATCTGGCTGTCGGTATCGTAGCCCCAGGTATCGAAGATGCCATAGGGACCGCCGTGCGGCAGGACCACCAACGGCAGGTCACGCGCGTCGGTATCCCGCGGCACGGTCAGGAAACCGTGCAGCGGCAGGCCGTCGCGAGCGCGCAACGACACGCCGCGCCGGTTCGCCATCTGCGCGGGGTCGATGGCGGCACTGCGCGCGAACACGAAATCCGCACCCTTGGTGCGGCTGTCGAACTCATAATACGACCCGGGGTCCACATCGCTGCCGACCCGTACCAGACGGATGCCGCCGTCGCGAGTGGCGGACGTGACCGAAACCGTCTGGTCGGCGAACGCGGCCTGCAGGCTGCGCAGCATGCGGGCCTGCGGCGCTTCCGGGTCGAAGAACGCCACGCGCGGCTGTGCGCCGTGGAAGTAAGCACCGATGGGGGCACCCGCCGCATCGACGTACACCGGCACCGGATCCAGCACCGCATCGCGCAACAGCTCGCGCCGTTCGCCGCTGGCGATGTCGAGCGCGACGATGCTGTCCGGCCCTGTCGCATGCTCCACCTGCAGGTAGGCGGTGGTGTCGTCGGGCGAGAACCCGAGCGGCACGACCAGGCCGCCGCTCTCGCGCTGGTCGTTGATCAACATCCACGGCGCATCGTCGCCCGCCCGCAGATAGGTCCGCGAGACGTTGTCGGTATTGGACCCGTAGGCGAAGCGCACCGTACCGGTGTTGTCGGTGACGTAGTCGGCCCAGGCCACGGGGGCGGACGTCACCCGCGAGCGCCGACCGCTGTAGACGTCCATGCGCTCGACGACCGTGCTCGGATCGCGACCGATCGCATGCACGCGGATCAACACCGAACGATCGTCGCCCGGCAGGGTGTCGATCAGGTGCGCGGCGACCAGGCCTTCCTGCTTGCGCGAGATGAGCCGGCTTCCGGTCTGTTCCACCCGGCCCCGCCAGCCGATCAGCAGATCCCGCCGCGAACCGTCCGCATTGATCGCGTAGAGCTCGCCGGTGGGCAGCGCATCCTCGCGGCTGCCGAAATTCTCCGCGACCGCGATCAGGACCCGCTCCGGATTCACCCACCAGAAGTCGTGGATGTCGGTCCCCCGGGAAAAGCGGAACGTCGCCGTCACCTCGCGGTCGGCGCGACGCATGATGACCAGGCCGTACTGCGCCTCGAGCTGCACGGTCATGGCGTAGTACTCGCCGGTCGGCGACAGCTTGATGGTGCCGAAGGAGTCGTCGGCCACGTACCGGCCGAGATCCACACCCGCGCGCGCAGGCGCGAACCACGCACAACACAACGCCAGGCCGAGCACGGCCAGCCCCTTGACCCACTTCATCACGCCCCCTGACTTGTCACCGATCCCTGGAAGACGGTCCGTCCGAGCGGACCGCGCGCCGCATTTTGCAGCCGGACGCCCGTGACCACCAGCCCTCGGGCGGGTATCCGGGCGCCCGTTGTCCTGAAAGGGCGCGCGTGCCTCAGCCTGCGCCGTAGTAGGTCGGTGCGCCGGGACCGACGGGCAGGCCGAGGCCGAACACCCACAGGAAGAACAGCGCCGTCCAGCCGACGAAGAACACCACCGAATACGGCAGCATCATCGCGATCAGCGTACCCACGCCGATGTCGCGCTGATAGCGCGCGGCGAAGGCCATGATCAGGCCGAAGTAGCTCATCATCGGCGTGATCAGGTTGGTGACCGAATCGCCGATCCGGTACGCCGCCTGGACCACCTCCGGGCTGTAGCCGATGAGCATCAGCATCGGCACGAAGATCGGCGCCGTCACCGCCCACTGGGCCGACGCCGACCCGAGCGACAGATTGATCAATGCGCAGATCGCGATGAAGGCCAGGAACACCGATGGCCCGGTCAGGCCGATGGTCTGCAGCGTGTTGGACCCCAGCACCGCCATGACCTGGCCGAGCTGGGTCCAGTTGAAGAACGCGACGAACTGCGCGGCGAAGAACACCAGCACGATGTACAGACTCAGCGTGCCCATCGATTTCGCCATCGCATCGATCACGTCGCGGTCGCTGCGGATGGTTCGCATCAACCAGCCGTAGACGATGCCCGGCACAGCAAAGAACACCGCCACGAGCACCACGATACCGGTCAGGAACGGTCGCAGGCTGCCCAGCGTGTCGTCGACCCCGGGCAGTCGGAGCCACCCTTGCGTGGGCACCACCAATGCCGCGATCGCCGCGGCGATGACCAGTGCCGCGACGCCCGCCCAGCGCAAGGCGCGCCTCTCGTCCACGCCCAGCGGCGCCATGCTCACCGGCTCGGCATCCGGATCGAGCTGCGTCGGATCGTACGGACCGAGTTTTGGCTCGACGATACGCGCGGTGACGAACCAGCCCATGGCGGTGACCACGAAGGTACTGACGAACATGAAGTACCAGTTCACCGCCGCATGCACTTCGTAATCGGGATCGAGCAGCCGCGCGGCCTCCTGGGTGATGCCGGCCAGCAGGGGATCGACGGTGCCGATCAACAGGTTCGCGCTGTAGCCGCCCGACACCCCCGCGAACGCGGCGGCCAACCCGGCCAACGGGTGCCGGCCGAGCGCGTGGAAGATCGCCGCCGCCAGCGGAATCACCACCACGTACCCCATCTCGGAAGCGGTGTTGGACAACACCGCCGCGAACACGATCACCACGGTCACGAGGTTTTTCGGCGCCCCCAGCACCAGCGCCTTGATCGCCGCGGTCAGCAGACCGGAGCGCTCGGCGATGCCCACGCCCAGCATCGCCACCAGCACGGTGCCCAGCGGCACGAAACCGGTGAAGTTGGTCACCAGCCCGGTCACGATGCGGCGCAGGCCTTCCGGATCGAGCAGGCTGATCACCCGGATCACACCGTCCGCCGCACGCCCGGACGTCCCCTCCGGGCGCGGGTCGGGCACGCTGACACCCAACGTGCCGAGCACACCGGACAACAACAGGATCAACAACGACAACAACGCGAACAGCGTGACCGGATGCGGCAACAGGTTGCCGAGCCATTCGACGGTATTCAGCAGGCGGGTGATGGCACTGGACTGGGTCGAGGCGGCCGGCGCCGGCTTCTGCTGCGTCATCGTGGAATCGGGTGTGAGCGTGGTCGCAGTCTAGGGGCTGCCGCGGCACGCGGTCCAATGCCGACCCACCCGAGCACGACGTGCTGCGATGCGGCATGGCCCATCCCCGCCGGCCCAGACATTCGCCGCTGCTCGACCCGATCCGCGGATGACGGGCTAGGCCGGAGGCGGCCCTGCAGGCACGCGATGCGGATCGACCGACGTTCCGACCCGGACCGGAACCGTCTTGGACGCAGGCACTTGACTGTCGATCGCATGATGGGCGACGGGCACCAGCGGATTGCACTCGGGATAGTAGGCCGCGACGCACCCTTCCGGCAGCGCGTACGACGTGACGCGCAGGCCCCCTACTTCACGATGCACGCCGTCGTCCGCATCGCCGATCAGGCTGATCTCCTGCCCGTCCCGCAGGCCGAGCCGCCGGATGTCGGCCGGGCTCATCATCACCACCCGCCGCGTTCCCTCGATGCCGCGGAAGCGATCACGATATCCGTAGACGGTCGTGTTGAACTGGTCGTTGCTGCGCAATGTGATGAGCCGAAGCCGCCCGTCGCGATCCTCGAATCCGGTGGCCGACAACAGTGCCACCGCATGGAACTCGGCCTTGCCGCTGTCGGTGTGCCAGATCCGCTCGCGCGCGCCATTCGGCCGGGCGAACCCCCCCGGTGTGCCCAGCCGGGCATTGAAGTCCTTGAACTGGTCGGGATAGGTCGTCTCGATCGCGTCGCGCACGCGGGCATAGTCGCGCGCCCACAAGGCCCAGGGCACCTTCGGATTGTCCGGCAGGGCCGCCCGGGCGATGCCCGCCACGATGGCGGGTTCGGCCAGCAGGTCGCCGCGCGGCGGCGTCTGCACGCCTTTCGACCGGTGGATGCGCGCGGTGCTGTCCTCCGTCGAAACCACCTGCTCCATACCGGCCTGCACATCGCGCTCGATGCGACTCAGGCACGGCAGCAGCAGCGCGACCTCGCCATTGACGAGGTGACTGCGATTGAGCTTCGTCGCGATCTGGACGGTCAGACGCAGCCGGCGCCAGTCCGCCTCCAGCCGCGTGGTGTCCGGCGCGGCGCGCAGGAAGTTGCCCCCGAGGCCGATGAATCCCTGCACCTCGCCGGCGAGCACGCCCTCCACCGTCTCGACGGTGGTCAGCCCCTTGTCGCGCGGGGCGGTGAAGCCGTATTGCGCCTCCAGCCGGTCGAGCGGGACCAGCTCGGGCTTCTCGCTGATGCCGACGGTCCGCTGGCCCTGCACGTTCGAATGCCCACGCACGGGGCACACGCCGGCGCCGGGACGACCGACATTGCCGCGCATCAGGGCGAGATTGCACAGCAGGCGGACGTTGTCCACGCCGTGTCGGTGCTGGGTCAGTCCCATGCCGTACACGAGGATCGCCGACGCCGACTCGGCGTAGAGACGCGCGGCATCGCGGATCGCCTCGACGGACAGGCCGGATTCGCGTTCGATCGCGGGCCATGCCAACGCGCGCAGCTGGCGCTCGAGCGCGTCGAAGCCGTGCGTATGCCCGGCGATGAAGTCCACGTCGATCACGCGCGTCGCGCCCGTCGCGCGCGCCAGGTCGTCGAGCTCCAGCACCGCCTTGCACAGGCCCTGCAACAAGGCGGGATCGCCGCCCGCACGGGGCTGGTGATACACCGAGCTGATCCGCGTCCCGCCCCCACCCAGCATCTCCACGGGAGATTGCGGATTCGTGAAACGCTCCCATCCGCGCTCGCGCAGTGGGTTGAACGTCACGATCGGGACCCCGCGCTTGCTCGCCTCCTGCAGCGGATGCAGCATCCGCGGGCTGTTGGTGCCCACGTTCTGGCCGAACGAGAAGATGCAGTCGGTGCTGTCGAAATCCTCGAGATGCACCGTGCCGACCGGGACACCCAGACTGCGCGGCAGGCCCACAGAGGTGCTCTCGTGGCACATGTTGGAGCTGTCAGGCAGATTGTTGTTGCCGTACAGGCGCGCGAGCAGCGCGTACATGTACGACGTCTCCAGCGAGGCACGCCCGGACGCGTAGAAGACCACCTGCTTGGGGTCGAGCTCGCGCAGGGTGCGGCCGATCAACTCGAACGCCTCGTCCCACGAGATGCGGACATAGCGGTCGGTGCGTCCGTCGTAGCGCAGCGGCTCGGTCAGTCGACCCTGCCGCTCCAGGTCGTAGTCGGCCCAGCCGAGCAGCTCGGCCACGGGATGACGCTCGAAAAACGCGGCATCGATGCGGCCACCCTGCAGATCCCAGAACGTCGCCTTGGCACCGTTCTCGCAGAACTCGAACGGATGCGGCTCCTTGGGCTTGGCCCACGAGCAGCTGACGCAGGTGAAACCGTCCGCCTTGTTCTGCTTGCGCAGCGCCCACAGCGCCCGCGCGGTCTTCACCCGCCGCCGGAACGCATGACGGACGAGCGAGCGGAGCGACCCCCAACCTCCGGCGGGCGCCGTGTAACGCTTGAACCTGGGCCGCGCGAACATGGTCACCACCGTCGTTCCGGACCCCTCGGGTATACCTGCCCCACGGGCAAGCGCGGGTGAAACCCGGGACGGCTGCTCAGGCCTCGAACAGACGCGGCCCGCTGCCCTCCTCGCCCAGTCGGTCTTCCGGATTGCGCAGCGGGCACACCTTGAGCGACAGGCAACCGCAGCCGATGCAGCCGTCCAGATCGTCGCGCAAATGGATGAGCTGCGCGATGCGCGCATCGAGATCCTCGCGCCAGCGCTTCGACAGCCGCGTCCAATCCGCCACGGTCGGCGTCCGCCCCTCGGGCAGGGTGTCGAGCGCGGCGCGGATATCCGCCAGCGGGATCCCCGCCCGCTGGCCGACCTTGATCACCGCCACCCGCCGCAGCACGTCGCGCGGATAGCGCCGCTGGTTGCCGGCCGTGCGCAGGCTGCGGATGAGTCCCTTCTTCTCGTAGAAGTGCAGCGCCGACACCGCGACGCCACTACGTGCTGCGAGCTCGCCGACCGCCAGCTCCTGAACGCTCCTCGGCACACTCATCCCGATTCCTTTACCTCAACATTTGTACAGGTTTTACCCTGCGCGGCACGTTCACGCAAACCGGGGCCACATGACCACGTCCGCCATGCCAGCGTCCGCGCTCGAATCCGCCGCGTTCCAGCCGGCCACCCTGCGCCTGGCTGTCCTGCTCGGCAGCAACCGCGCCCCACGGCTGTGCGACACCGTCGCCGCCTGGGCCGGCACCGAAATCGCGCGCCACGGGGACTTCGAGGTCGATCTGTTCGACCCGCGCGCGCTCGACCTGCCGCAGGCGCTTCCGCGCGTACCCGATGCGGCCACGCGGGCGATGCGCGACAGGCTCGACCACGCCGACGCCGTCCTGGTGATCACTCCGGAGTACAACCACGGCTATCCGGCGCCGCTCAAACAGATCGTCGATGCCGCGCACGGGGAATGGCAGGCCAAACCGGTCGCGTTCGTCAGTTATGGCGGACATTCCGGCGGCCTGCGTGCGGTGGAGCAGCTGCGCCAGGTGTTTTCCGCCCTTCACGCGGTGCCGGTCCACGACAGCCTGATGCTGACCGGCGCGGCACAACGCTTCGACGCCCACGGCAGACCGCACGACGATGACGCCTGCCGACGGGCCCTGCAGGCGATGCTGGCACAATTGCGCTGGTGGGCCCTGGCACTGCGCGCCGCGCGGGCCCGCGAACCCTATCCGGCTCACCGGGTTTGAAGCTCCGCGCCACCGCCCCCACATCCTCCGTTTCCGCGCTGCCGGCCACCGCCCGGCGCGCACTGCTCCCAGGACGCTCCATGCTGCGCTGGTTCGAATCCCGTCTCGACCCCTTCCCCACCGACGCGCCGACGCAACCGCCGCGCGGCCTGCTCGCGTTCTGCCGCCACTACACGCGCGGCGCGGAGGGCTGGTTGATCCTCATGGCGATCCTGGCGGCCGCCGGCGCGATCGCCGAAGTGGTGATGTACGCCTTCGTCGGCTCGCTGGTCGACCGCCTGGCCGAACAGACCCCCGCCACCTTCCTCGACGCCCATGGCGGCGCGCTGATGTGGATGGCCGTGCTGGTGCTGCTGGTGATGCCGGCACTGACCTGGCTGTACTCGCTGGTCGTCCACCAGACCCTGCTCGGCAATTATCCGATGCGGATCCGCTGGAACGTGCACCGGTATCTGCTGCGGCAGTCGATGAGCTACTTCCAGGACGAGTTCGCCGGCCGCATCGCCACCAAACTGATGCAGACGTCGCTGGCCGTGCGCGAGACGGTGATCAAGCTGCTCGACGTCGGCATCTACGTCGGCGTCTATCTCGGCGGCGCGCTGGTGGTGGCCGCCGCTGCGGACTGGCGGCTGATGCTGCCCTTCGCCGGCTGGGTGCTGGCCTACGCCGGCATGATGGTCTATTTCGTGCCGCGGCTGGGCCGGGTGGCCACCGCACAGGCCGATGCGCGCTCGGTGATGACCGGGCGCGTCGTGGACAGCTACACCAACATCGCCACGGTGAAGCTGTTCTCCCATTCGCGACGCGAACAGGCCTACGCCCACGATGCGATGAGCGGTTTCCTGGACACCGTGCACCGGCAGATGCGCCTGTCCACCTGGTACAACGCGATCAACTACACGCTCAACATGGCGCTGCTGTTCGCGGTGACCGCACTCGGCATCTGGTTGTGGATGGGCGGCGCGGTCAGCACCGGCGCGATCGCGGTGGCGATCGCCTTCGTCCTGCGCATCCTCGGCATGTCGCAGTGGATCATGTGGGAGATGTCGGCGCTGTTCGAGAACATCGGCACCGTGCGCGACGGCATCAACTCCATCTCGCTCGCCCCCACGGTCGACGATGCGTCCGATGCACGACCGCTGCCACACGTCGAGGGCGATATCCGCTTCGAGCATGTCGGCTTCCATTACGGCAAGGGCAGCGGGGTCATCGACCGGCTCGACCTGCACGTCCGTCCGGGCGAGAAGATCGGCGTCGTCGGGCGCTCCGGTGCCGGCAAGTCCACCCTGGTGAACCTGCTGCTGCGCTTCCACGATGTGGAATCCGGCCGCATCCGCATCGACGGCCACGACATCGCCCAGCTGCGCCAGGACGACCTGCGCGCGCAGATCGGCGTGGTCACCCAGGACACCTCGCTGCTGCACCGCTCGGTGCGCGACAACATCCTCTACGGCCGACCGGACGCGGGCGAGGCGGAGATGCTGGAGGCGGCGCGGCAGGCGAGCGCGCACGAGTTCATCCTCGATCTCGTCGACGCCCAGGGCCGACGCGGTTACGACGCCCACGTCGGCGAGCGCGGCGTCAAGCTGTCCGGCGGCCAGCGCCAGCGCATCGCGATCGCGCGGGTGTTGCTGAAGAACGCACCGATCCTGGCATTGGACGAGGCCACCTCGGCACTGGACTCGGAAGTCGAAGCGGTCATCCAGGAGAACCTGACCCGGCTGATGACCGGCAAGACCGTCATCGCGATTGCGCACCGGCTGTCGACGATCGCGGCGATGGACCGGCTGATCGTGATGGACCGTGGCGCTATCGTCGAGCATGGCACCCATGACGAGCTGGTCGCTGCGGGCGGCATCTACGCCCAGTTGTGGGCACGCCAGTCCGGTGGGTTCATCGATCCGGGCCAGGAGACCGGCGCGCCCCCCGTCCGCCCCATCGACGCTGACTGATTCCCGGCCTGGTCTCGTCGCCGCTCTGGCCGAGCGGCCCGCCGGTGACGCCGCGGCGGGCGGTCCGGCGTCGCGCACCTCGACGCCGGCAAAGCCTGACGATCAGCGCATGCCCGTGGTGCGGCGGGGGGGGCCCCCCCCCCCGGCCGGCGCCC
>NZ_KQ759763.1:2567923-2976036 GCF_001482195.1 Luteimonas abyssi
GGCGGGCGCCCCCGCCGCACCGGGCGGGCGCCCCGCAGCGCGCTCACCCACGGCTTCGATGCGCGGCTGCGGGCGCCGCGGCCTCACCCCTCTCCGCCGCGCGCCTGCGCGTCGTCGTCGCGGGAGGCGGGCGGCGCCAGCACCAGCGCCGTGCCGGTATCGAACTCCGACAACGGGCTCTCGGCCGGACAGATCTCGTCGGGGAAACCGAACTGCGTGCGCAGATCCAGGCCGCAGGCGTTGAGCGCGTCCAGGTCGGTCCGCGGCGCCTTGCAGCGCGCGTCGAACGCCCGCGTGAACGCATCGCGGCGGATCACGAAATCCTCGCCGCACTTGCGCATCAGGCGCAGCCGATCGAGGTCGTCCTGCGCCGGGTTGACGCCGTCGAGGCCGTACAACCGCAATTCGTCGGCCGTGAGCAGGCGCAGGCTGCGGTTGGGTACGGCCATCATCAGGTCGGCCACCGCGACCGCGGCGCCGTTGCGCTCGAGATAGCTGCGTACCCGGTCGTAGACCGCGCGCAGTTCCGCATTGAGTTCGGCCCGTGTGGTCGCGGTGGAACTCATGCGGATGATGCGGTGGATGCCCACACGCCCGGTGATCAGCCGGGTGTCGCCGGCGCCGAGCACGAACACGCAAGCGCTGTGGCATGACGCGCCCTCGCGGACCCAGATCGTCCAGCGCGACTCGGCGATGAAGTCGCCGGCACGGATCGCTTCCTCGACCTGGCCACCGACCGAGGTGATGTCCAGCACACGCTTGTCCACGCCCAGCTCGTCGGCCACGGTGGCGGCGCGCTGCACCAGCGCGGTGAAATCGGGTGCGATGCGGCCGTTGTAGCGCACCCGCATCACCCCGCGCTCGCGGCAGGGCATCAGCGCCGCTTCCAGGCTCTCGCGGGTCAGATCGGCCAGCGGCTCGCCATCGCCCTGGGCGACGTAGTCCAGATCGCAGCTGATCGAGGCGTCGCCCGCCGTCAGCGGCAGGTCCGACCAGTCCACGTCCTGTTCCGGCGCGGGGGCGTCCGCCACCGCGGGCACGGCATCATCGGGTTCGGGCTCCACCGGTGCGACGCTGAAGGCCCCGCCGTCGTCCGGGCTCGTGACTGGCACGGTTTCGAGAAGGGTGTCTTCTTCCGGCGACGCCTGCCGCAGGCAGCCCATCAACAGCATGGAAGCCAGGACGGCGAACGTGGCGATGACCGGCGACCGCGGCGAAACACGCATGGACGGGAAGGACTCCGATGATGGGGGAATGGACAACCGGGCGCAGGGCAAGGCGCGGAGAACAGTCTAGGCCGAGGCATCGTGGCCGGAAGAACCGCAGGTGAATCCGGGCGCGGCGGCGCTGAACATCGATTCATGTCGGCATGTCGCGCGGCGGCGAACACTCGCCGGTGCCGATGAGCCGCTTGCCGCGTGCCGACCCGGTGTCCGGTGACGCACGCCATCGGACGCGGGCGCCATCGCCCTCGCGGCACGCCGCGTCGAACGCCCGGTATCAGGCTGCCGGCGCCGTACCGCCTGCGTTCGCATCCAGCGACGCGAACGCGCCCGCCCATGCGATCGCCTCGGCCTGTTCGCCGGCAGCGAACGTGCGCACCTCGGTGTCGGGCAGGAGACGACCCGCGAACCCGGACACGCGATCGAGCCAACCGCGCTCGGAGATCAGCGCCGCACGGGCGAACCGGTCGTACTCGCCGAGCTTGCCCAGGGCGTACCGCAGATCCTTGCCCAGCGCCTCGGCGCTCAGGCCGGTCATCGCGGTCAGGTCGCAGAACATGCCGATGCGGCGAAAGGCCGCGAGCCGGGTCTCGACCTCGGCGATGCAGCGGTCGTAGTCGTCGCCGGTCAGCTTGCCGGCGAAGCGGAAGGCGGCGACATGCGCCGGGGCGGGGATCGACTCGTACATGACGTGTTCCGGGGGAGGGACGACCGCGTCACTCTACGCCCGGCCAACGACACCGCGCATCCCTTCGCGACGTTCAGAACAGCCGGCCCAGCACCATCAGCAGGCCCACCACGGAGACGACCCAGACCAGCGAACGCACGTAGGGCACGCCGAGGGCGTACAGCGGCACGTAGGCCACCCGCGCCCAGAGATAGAGCTGCGCGCCAAGCGCCGAGGTCGCGTCGGCACGCTCCGCCCACAGCACCGCCAGGACGGCAGCGGCGAAGAACGGAAACGTCTCCAGGAAATTGCGCAGCGCCCGCTCCAGGCGTCCGGCGATGCCCTCGAGCGGCTTGGCCTGTCCGTCGCGGGCACCGGCGTTCCAGGCCAGTCCACGGACATGGGTCATCGCCGCGGCGGCCAACGCGAGCTGGACGAATCCCAGCACGACCGACCACGCCAGCATGCGCAGTTCCACAGGCAGGAGTTCCATCGGTGCGACAGGTGGCGTCCGCGTCCCGGACGTCGCCAAGCTTAGCAGCGGGCCAGGTCGCGCTGAGCGTGTCCGATCGTCCCGTTCGCGACCACGTCCTCACGTCCTGGCCCCGGCTGTCACCAGTCCAGGTACGTCGAACGACACGGTCTTGCCATCGTCCCGGCTAGGGTCCGGACACGTTCCGCCGCACGAGACGACCCATGATCTTTCGCGATTCCCGCATGTCGCTACGCCGGCTCGCCCTGGCCGGCGGCTGCGGCGTTGCCATCGCCATCGCCGGCTGCACGCCGTCATCCGAGGACCGGACCTCGGCCACCCCGGACACGACATCCGCCCCCCCGGAAGACCGCGCTACACGCGCATTGCGCCCGGTCCCGGACATCGGCGGCCATGAAGACGGCATGCCCGTGCTCGACCCGGGGGTCGACCTGGCCGAGGCTGTCGCGTTCGAAAGCCCGCTCGGGTACACCATCCTGGTGCCGCCTTCCTTCGCGATGACCCAGGAGGAGCCTTGCTGCGACCAGGCCTACGTCCGCGGCAGTGGTACGCACTTCATGCGGATCGAGCGGATCCGGCCCGACGCGGCACTGGCCGGGCTGGAAGAGGACACGGCGCTGGCCCTGTCCGCAGTGGGCCAAGCGGAATCGTTCGCCCATCCTGCGCTCGAGGGGCACGACATCGAAAGCGCGTTGCGCGCCCATGCGCCCCGGCTGAGCGCGACGACCCTCATCACCCGTGTCGGCGAAGGTCGCTACCGCATCACCCGGCATGTTCCGAGAGAAGGCGCCGCCGAGGCCGTCGAGGCCGAGATGCGCGCCATGCTGGCCAGCATGCGGACCACGGGGCCTTGGGAGGCCCCGTGAGCCCGCAGCGCGCGGATCACGGAGTCGGTCAGACCACCGCTCGCCGGTAGGTCGCGGCGTTGATGCACGCGAACAGGCTGACCAGGAACCAGCCGAACGGCAGCAACGACAGCGTGAGCAGCCAGGTGATCACGAACGCGACGCAGGCCGCGACGAACCAGCACAGCGCCGACAGCACGCGCCCCTGAAACAACTGGCCGAGTCCGGGAATGAAGAAGCTGGCGATCGCGGCGATGACATTGCCGGCAGAACCCTGTCCACTCATGGCGAATTCCTCGAATGTGAATGGGGCCAGTGTCGCGAGGGGCTCGCCATGTCGGCGTGAACGCGCCTCGCCCGTCCGCGAGCTCGTCCTCAGGAATCCGTGTCCCCCATGTCGGTCGCCTTGCGCCGTCCGGTCAGCCGCGGCAGCAGCGTGACCACGATGTAGGCGGCCAGCGTGGTGATGATCGCCGCCCACTCCTCGCCCATGCCGGCCGCCATGCCGATCGCCGCGGTCATCCAGATGCCCGCCGCCGTGGTGAGGCCCTCGACCCGCTCGCCCTTGTCGAGCTTGAGGATCGCCCCGGCACCGAGAAAGCCGATGCCCGACACGATGCCCTGCATCACGCGCGTGACCTCGGCGCCTTCGATGCCGTAGAGCAGTGGCGCGAGCACGAACAGCGCGGACCCGATCGCCACCAGGATGTGGGTCTTGAGCCCGGCCGCCCGTCCCTTGTGCTCGCGCTCCCAACCGATCAGCCCGCCCAGCACCGCGGCGGTGAGCACACGCGCCAGGATCACCGTCATCTCGCCCGCATCCGGGAGCGCGAACTCCTGCGCGAGCGCCCGACCGACCTCGTCGAGCACGCTCATGTCGCCGCTGCCCCAAGGGGATCCGCACACCGTCTGCCCGTTCCCGACATCGCATCCTCCCGAGAATGTCGGCGACGTTAGCGGCCCCGCCCGTCAGCGCCGGGTGACGGGCGCCGGACTCAGCGCGCGGCGGCCGGCTCGGGGCCCACCACCATCCACGACACCCCGAAGCGGTCCTCGACGATGCCGAAACGGGTGGAGAAAAAGGTGGGCACCAGCGGCGTCTCGACACGCCCTTCCTCGGCCAGCGCGTCGAACGACTCGCGTGCCTGCGCGTCATCGCGCACCGACAATGCCAGCGAAATCCCCCGGAATACCGCCTGCCCCTGGGCGAAGCCGTCGGACACCAGGAGGGTGGTCTCGCCGATGCGCAGTTCGCCATGCATCACCGTGTCGCCCGGCGGCATCGGGCCGCCGCCGGCGCACCCCTCGCCACCGGAATCCGTATCGGCCGGCACATCCGCGAAGCGCATGAGCGCGATCACCTCCGCGCCCAGCGCCCGGCGATAGAACGCGATCGCCTCCTCGCAGCGACCGTCGAAGCACAAGTAAGGCTGGATACGCATCACGATCGACTCCCATCGGCGAGCCGGAAAACGTCCGGCGACCTTGGGAAGACGAACAGGGCGATCCGGAATCGACATGCACCCGACGCCTTCGGGGACGCGCGTCGGGCGTTGTCGATTATCCGCGCGGTCGTTCGTCGATGACGGGACCGTGCCTCGGAACGGCCCCACCACTTCACTGGAGAACCCCATGTCCTACATCGACGGCTTCGTACTGGCAGTCCCCACCGACAACCGCGAGACCTTCATCGCCCACGCCAAGATGGCCAACAGCGTCTTCATCGAATTGGGCGCGCTCCGCGTCATGGAGTGCTGGGGCGACGACGTGCCCGAGGGGAAGGTCACCGACTTTCGCCGCGCCGTCCAGGCGAAGGACGACGAGACCGTCCTGTTTTCGTGGATCGAATGGCCCGACAAGGCCACGCGCGACGCCGCGTTCGAGCAGGCGATGAAGGATCCACGCATGACGCCGGAAGCGAATCCGATGCCTTTCGACGGCAAACGCATGATCTACGGTGGCTTTCGGCCCGTCGTCGTCCTGCCGGAACCCGGCGCTCAATAGGGGCGGCCGGTCAGGCCGCCCGTCTGAATCCGTGTTCGCTGTCAGGCCGATCCCGACCGCGAGGCGCTCGACGCATGCCTCGCGGCCGATTTCGGGGTTACCGCGTCATTCGACCCGGAATCGCGCCTGGTCGCGTCCGCGGTTGTCGCGCACATAAGAACCCGAGCTGTAACGCTCATGCGACACGTACGCATCCTTCACCGCGGCACGCGCCCGGTCCCACTCCAGAGGGGATGTGCCACGGCGCTGGCCCCAGTCGCGCGCGAGCTCCGCATCCAGCGCATCGTCCCAGGGCCGGTCCGCATGCAGGCCGCGCGCGTAGGTACCGTAGCGATAGGCGGGGCGGTAGTCCTCCAGCCTGTCGTCGGCGCCACGATACGCCGCGCGTTCGAACGTCTCTTCGAAGTAGGCGTCGCTGCGCGCATAAAGAGCGTGGGTGCGTTCGGCGCGATCCCAGGCGTCGCGCGCCGGGGCGCGGGCCTGCTCCCAGTCCAGCCGTGAATCACCTCGCGTACGATCCCATTCCGCGCGCAGCGCGGTTTCGGACTCGTCCCAACCGCGCTGCAGATCCGCCTCGCGTGCCTGCAGGCCGAAGCCGTAAGCGGCCGCGTAATCGCGGTCGTAGTCGTATTCGCCATCCACATCACGCCGCTGGGCATGCTGCTTCCGCCAGTAGGCGTCCTCGCCGGCGGGATCGATGCGCTCCGCCACCTTGCGCCCCGCGACCGCACCGGCCACCACGCCCACCGCCGCACCGACGAGCGTGCCGATCGGTCCCAGCATCGTGCCGGCGACCGCACCCGCGGCCACACCGCCCGCTGCGCCACCGACACCGGTACCGACCGGATGCGATGTCTTCGTCTGGTCGCGCGTCTCGCGCGGAGACATCTCGGAAGTCTTCATCGCCTCTACCTCGTGACATTGACCATGAGCAGTCACCGTCGCGCCTGGGCAGTGAAACCATCGTATGAAGTTGCTGACTGCGGCGACGATTGTTCAGCCGTGTGTAGGTGGCACCGACCGCCACGGATCAGAAATCCACACCCCAGCCGAACAGCAGCCCCGAATTGCCCAGCACGAACACTTCACCGCGATAACCGTTGTGTTCGAAACCGACACTGGGAATGACCGCGGGTGCCACGCCGAAACGGTTCAGCGGGATCTTGTCGCGATGCTCGCCGCGATATCCCGACAACAGGCCCGCCGTCAGCTGCAGGTAGAAGGGCGATTGGTTCGCGCCGTAGCGCTTGCCCGCGTAGGCGTAGGTGCTGCGCTGGCGGAAGGAGTTCAGGAACGTCGCCCCGCCGACGAACCATTCGGCGTCCGCGGGGCTGTAGTCGAGCGCGACCAGCCCAGGCCGCTCGTGGTGCTCGGGATCCTCACGGTAATGCATGACCCGGTGCCCGAGCGTCATCGACCAGGCCGGCTCGGGAATGTCCGCATGCGCAGGCAGTGCGACAGCGGCCGAGAGCAGGCACATCGTCGTGAGAAGCAGATGTTTCGACAGGGCTTGGCGGAAAGACAACATCGCGCCGCAGCCTAAGTGCCCGCACCTGAACCCCGCCTTCCCTGTTCCGATCGAACCATGCGCCGCGACGGCGCTCACCCGCAATGCGCGAATCGCGCGCGCCGTCAGCGGGTGAAGAACGCCGCGAGCACCAGCACGCAGAACACGCCGACGTTGAACTTGGGTTCCCAGTACGGCATGAACAGGATGGTGATCGCCAGCCAGCCCAGACCGGCGACGAATGCCAGCGCCAGCGTCGGCGTCGCGCTGAGCACCTGGGTCGCCCGCCATGCCAGCAGCACGCCCAGGATGCCGAACGCCACCTGGCCCAGGGCGAAAGCCGAATGCAGGCCGTAGTAGAGCGTCGTCTCCGGCCCGGGCGCGTGCTTTCCACGCAGATGCTGCGAGACCACGTCCACGATGAAATGCAGCACGCCCGACAGGGTCAACCAGCCGAACGCGGTGTAAAGAATGTACTTGTGCATGGATGGCGACTCCGGTTCGGACAGTCGAGCGCGGCTCGCGCCCGCCTGCACGTTTCGATCCGCTTCCGATCCCGGACCGGGAAGTCCCGTCGGCAACGTACGTCGCAGCGCTCGGGTTGAGGCTAGGGGATGCCATGCATGACCGGAATGCCTGGAACTACAGAAAACGTCGCCGTTCCTGCAGGCGCGCCGCTCCCTCACGCCGGCCCTGCATGTCAACGAGGACCGGACGAGGCCGAGGGATCGGCGACTACCGGGCCGCCGCGCTGCGGCCGAGCAGTTCCAGCATGGCGTCCGCGATCTCCGCACCGTGGGTCTCGAGGGCGAAATGCCCGCTGTCGACGAAGCGCACCTCGGCGTTCGGATTGTCGCGCTTGAACGCTTCGGCACCGGCCGGAACGAAGAACGGATCGTGCCGTCCCCAGATCGCCAACATCGGCGGCCGGTGCTCACGGAAATAGGCATGCAGCTGCGGGTACTGCCGGATATTGCTGCCGTAGTCGAGCAGCAGATCCATCTGCGGGTCCTCGCCGATGCGTGCGATCGCCGCGGAGGCCAGCTGATGGGTCTCGGGCGCGATCAACGACGGGTCCTGGACGCCTTCGGTGTACTGCCAGGCGATCATTTCGGGTGTATTGAACCGGCGCAGGCCTTCTCGGTGTTCGGCGATGGGGTCGGCCCATGCCTTGCGCATATCGGCCCAGCCCTCGCTCAGCCCCTCTTCGTAGCCGTTCCCGTTCTGGCTGACGATCGCCGTGATCTTCTCCGGATTCGCCACGGCCAGGCGCCAGCCGACCGGCGCACCGTAATCGAACACGTACAGGGCGTAATGCTGCAGCCCCTTGGCGACGGTGAAAGCATCGATGACCGATGCGACGTTGTCGAAGGTGTAGGCGAATGCCGTATCCGGCCGGACGGTGGTCTGGCCGAAACCGGGCAGATCCGGCGCGATCACGTGGTAGTCCTGCGCCAGGGCCGGGATCAGATCGCGGAACATGTACGACGACGCGGCGAAGCCGTGCAGCAGCAGAACAGTGGGCGCCTCCGGCCGGCCGGCCTCGCGGTAGAACACATCGACACCCTGCACCGGGAGCGTGTGATACCGGACTCGGGCCGGGTCGTCGGATGCCGCAGCGGAGAACGCGCTGCCCAGGGTGGCGGCCGCGGCGGCCGCCAGAAGAAGATGACGGGAGCTCATGGGGGATCCTTTTATCGTGCGAAGGGGTTCAAGTAACCTTTTTAAATGAAAATAAAGGTTACTCTGAGGCAACCCTAGCCGCGCCGTGATAACCTGTCAACACAATTTTCAGAGGTTACGAAGTGCGCAGCGACCATCCGCACGCCACCACCCCGCCGGATCCCCCCGACATCGGCGACCATCTGGCCCTGGATCTGCTCAACACCGAGGCGAGGGGTCGCGACGGCATCGTCGATCACTGGCGCACCGAAGACGATGTCCTCCGATGGCTCGCCCGGCACGAGGTCGTTCCACCCAGCCCTGCCGGCAGGGCCCCACACGATCTGCTCGCACGGGCACGGACGTTGCGGACGCATGCGCGCGACCTGATCGCCGGACGCAAGGCCAGCGAAACCGGCGAGATCGGCGACATCGGTCCCTTGAACGGGTACCTGCGCGCCTACGCCACCGCTCCCGAGCTAAGCCGCGACGACAGTGGGCGCTTGCGCCTGATCCGCGTGGCCGAGACCGATGCCACCGCATCCCTGCTCGGCCCGGTCGCCGAAGCCGTCGCCGATCTGCTGGTCGCGGGCGACTTCGCCCTGGTCAGACAGTGCGAACACCCGGACTGCATCCTGTGGTTCTACGACCGCACCAAATCCCACCGGCGCCGCTGGTGCAGCATGGCCCAGTGCGGCAACCGGCAGAAGGCCGCCCGCTTCAGGCGACAGAAGAAGGAAAACGAGGACCGCTAGACGCGCGCGCAACCGCCGTCCGGTGCCCGGCCTGATCTATCGGCTCAAAGGCCCGATCGCACCGATGAGGTTGTTGTACTCGATCTCGCCGAGCACATAGTCCCCGACATCCCAGGCCAACCCCCGGCGGCCGCCGTCCTGCTTGCTCGCGCGCACGCGCGTGATGCGGGTATCGAAGCTGCCGAACAGATCGCATTTGGCGAATTCGAGAATGACGCCGCGCAACGGCCGCTTGCCCTTTCTGGGCTTGCTCTTCTCGCGGAGGAACTGCGTCCATTCCAGGCGGCAGTTTTCGCTGTTGGCGAACTCCTGCGTATGACAGAACAGCATGACGTCGGCGGCGCGCATCGCCGTCGTATAGAGCGTGTTCCAGTCGTCGCGCCGCGCCCCGATCGGCGATGCACCGGTCGGCGATTTCATGTGGTCGCGCGTGTCCAGCGCGAGATTCACCTCGCCGGCGATCGAGCGCGACACGATCGAATCGACGTACACCTCGTCGACCGCATACAGCCCGTAGGTCTTCATCAGCCGATCGCGGAGCCAGTGCGCGAAGGTCGATCCATGGTTTTCCATGGCGAAGCTCATGAGGATTCTGCAGGTCATCGATCGCGCTCAATCGCTATGGCTGGAAGGGGGTTGCATCGTGCCCCGGGGACGCTAGCACGGCGAGCACACGCCCTTTTTTCCGGCACGACGAAATGAGAAAAAGATCACCTTCCATCGTCCTCGCCGGCGTCGGTACGCGAACGTCGCGACGACTTCCGGTACAGCGCGCGCCCCTCGCGCAGGGTCAGCCGCACATCGGCAAAAGCCGATGGGTCCCGCGTCGGATCGCCATCCAGCAGCACCAGATCCGCACGCATCCCGGGCATCACCCGCCCGGTGGCCTCGGCCTGACCGAAGCGGGCAGCCGGCGCGGTGGTCAGCATCGCCAGGATCGCCCGCCAGTCCAGCCCCGCATCAACGAGCAAGGCGTACTCGCGCCCGGTGTCGGCGCGCTCGATGTAGCCCACATCGGTCCCGAACAACAACGTGCCGCCGACGGCCGCGTAGTCGCGCACCTGCGACACCGCGGTGGTCAGCACCTGCGCCACAACGTCTGGCGGCAACCGCTCGCGTGCCAGCTCCACTTCGAACAGGCCCAGCGTGGGGATCAAGGCGACGTCGGCCGCATGCAGGCGTTCGAGCATCGTGGCATCCAGGACGCCGGCCTGGGGCGCGACGTGGGTGAGCACGTCCACGCCAGCCGCCAGCGCGACCTCAAGCCCTTCGCGGTTGGTCGGATGGGCGAATACCGGCTTACCGGCCTGCCGCGCCGCCCCGGCCACCGCCTGCGCCACCGCGATGTCCATCGCCTGGACGCCGACCTCACCCCCGACGATGGCACCGGCGAAGAGCTTGACCCCGTCCGCGCCATCGGCGATCTGGCGCGTAGCGCGCGCCGCGCCGGCGGCGGGATCGGCGACCTCGGCGCTGGGACCACCGGCCGCCTCGATGCGATCGCGGACGTAGACGGGCGTGCCATCGGCTGGAAAGAACGGCGCGCCCACGTGCAGGATCGCCGGGCCGGCCACCTCGCCGGACTCGATGCGCGCACGCACGCCTGCGGCGTCGTCCTGTAACGACGACAGATCGAACACCGTGGTGAAGCCCCAGCGCCCGAGCATCTCGGCCAGCGCCGCTTCCAGCACCTCGGGTGCACTCGGTGCGGCCCGCGACATCACCGGCGCGAGAAAATGGACGTGGCTGTTCCAGAAACCGGCGGTCAGGGTCGCACCCCGGGCATCGACCACCTCGGCATCGGCCGGCACCTCGACCGACTCCGCCGGCCCGACGGCGACGATGCGCCCCTCGCGGACCAGCACCACGCCTGCATCGATCGGATCCACATCGGGCGCGGGCAACACGCGCGCACCGACGATGGCCAGCGTGGTGGCCGCCACCGGTGTGGCTATCGCCATCAGGCCCAGCAGCAGCAATGCACTCGAAAGCGTCCGGACGGACATGGTCACCCCCTGCAATCAAGGGACAGCCTAATGCCGCGCCCGCCCGCCCGCACACGCCGTAGGTCACGGTCGGAGGAGCGCTCCGACCGCGACCGTGTCGCGTGAAATCAATCCACGCAGAGCGTCGTCGCGGTGCCGCCGTCGATCCGGGTCTGGCAACCGAACACGTTGGTGTCCACGCTGCAGGTGCCTTCGGCCATTGTGCCATCGGAGGCGCCGTCCGCCGCCAGGCACAGACCTTCGCACTGCGTACCGTCGTTGCAGGCCTTGCCCGCATCGGAGGTCGGCAACAGACATTGCTGCACCGGTGCGCGGCCGAGCTGCTTCCACTCGCCGCCACGTGCGGCGCAATCCGCCTGGGTGGTCACGTCGGTGGCCGAGGTGGCGTTGCGCGATGTCGGCTCCACCGGCGTGGCGCAGGCGACGAGCAGGCACAGCAGGCTGAAGGACAGAAGCGGCAGACGCATGGCGATTCCCCGGGGGAAGAAAGAGTGCGGCGAGTCTAGCGACTCCCCGGGGACGCACGAAGTGAACGGACCGCGCCGCCGGCGATGTCGGCGATATGGAGACCCACCGCTCGACGGGCCCGAATGCGCGACACCCGGCGCAGGGCCGGGTGTCGTGGAGAACCTGACGGTCGAGCGGACTCAGCGGATCGACGGATCCAGGCGACGCAACGCATCGCGGACATCGACGCTGCCGGTCCGGTCGATTTCCTCACGGGTGTAGACCCGCCCCCCCGCGGCGACGCAGGCGTCACGGTCGCCGCGGCTGCGGGCGTTGCGCGATGCGGTGATCCGCGAACCGGTCTCCTGGATGCAGTACGGCTCATTCGCCGCTGCACGCTCGGCACGGGTCATCCGGGCATCTTCTTCCGGTTCGGACTGCTGCGCAGACGCAGCGAACGTCAGCCCCATGAGGGCCATCGCGAGCAAAAGACGTTTCATGGATCACCTCGTGGCGATGCGATGTAGGTACGCTCACACTACGCCCTGGGGAGAGGCTCTGCACGTGATCCTGCACCATTCGTTTAACCGTTTTTTATCATTGCGATGCCGCCGCGCGTGGTCGCGCGCCGCCGGTGGCTGGGCGGCGCTGTTGTTGGCCGTGTCGGCCATGTCGGCCGCACCCGGCTGTGCCCCGGCGCCATCTCGAGCGGGCGACGCCGCGATAGCAACGGACGCGCCGGCCGGCACCGCGTCGATTCTGGTCTTCACCCGCACCGAGGGCTTCCGTCACGACTCGATCCCCACAGCGATCGCCACCCTGCGCAGCCTGGCCGACGACATCGGCGCGGATATCCTCCAGACCGAGGACCCCGCGGTCTTCAGCGAGGACATCCTGCGCACGCACGACGTCGTGGTCTTCGCCAACACCACCGGCCCGATTCTCGATCCCGCCCAACGGGCCGCCTTCGAACGCTGGCTGGCGGGTGGCGGTGCCTTCGTCGGCGTCCACTCCGCCGCCGACACCGCATACGACTGGCCGTTCTACGGCGAGCTCGTCGGCGCCTGGTTCGCGAGCCACCCGCCGGGTCTCCAGCGCGCGCAGGTGCGCTTCGAACACGACGCGGTCGAAGCCGCGTTCGGTCCCTGGGTCGTCGAGGACGAGTTGTACAACTACCGCCGCAACCCGCGTCCGCACGTCGACGTGATCGCCACATTGCAGGCACGGACCGACGACGGCGGCACGATGGGCGACGACCACCCGATCGCCTGGTGCCACGACCGCCTGGGCGGCCGCGCCTGGTACACCGGCCTCGGTCACGACGAGGCGATCTACGCCGACCCGGTGTTCCGCGCGCACCTGCTGGCCGGCCTCCGCTACGTGCTGGGCACCGCCGAACGCTGCGATGAACTGCCATCCACGCCGACTATCATGTCGCGATGAAATCACGCCGTATCCTGCTGGCCGCGCTCCTGGCCGGCCTGCTGTCCGCCTGCAACGCCCTGCCCTCGCCGGCGACCGCCGCGGCGCCGGCCGCGCCCCCGAGCCTGCTGCTGATCTCGCTCGACGGTGTGCACCCGGACATGCTCGGCCGCGGCGACACCCCGCATCTCGACCGGCTCGCCGCCGAAGGCGTGCACGCCGAATGGATGCGCCCCGCCTATCCGGCGCTGACCTTCCCCAACCACTACACCCTGGTGACCGGCTTGCGGCCGGACCGACATGGCCTGGTCCACAACGCCATGTACGACGAAGACCTGGGCTGGTTCGCGCTCAAGGACCGCGCCGCCGTGGGCGACACCCGCTGGTGGGAAGGCGAGCCGATCTGGGTCACCGCCGAACGCGCCGGCCTGCCGACGGCCACGATGTTCTGGCCCGGCAGCGAGGCGCCCGTGCAGGGCGTGCGTCCCACGCGCTGGTCGCCGTTCCAGGAAGGCCTGGCGCTCGACATCCGCATCGGCCGGGTGCTGGGTTGGCTGTCCGAGCCCGACGCCACGCGGCCGAGGCTCGCCACCCTGTACTTCGAACACCCGGACGCCGCAGGGCACGGCTACGGGCCGCAATCACCGCAACTGCGCGAGGCGCTGCGGCAGGTGGATGGCGCCCTCGGCGACCTGCTCGCCGGGCTCGACGCCCGGGGTCTCCGCGACCGGGTGAACCTCGTGATCGTTTCCGATCACGGCATGGCCGAAGTCGCGCCCGGCCACGCCATCGCGGTCGAGGACATGGTGGCCGACGAGGACGCGCAACTGGTCAGCACGGGCCAGGTCATCGGCTTCCGGCCGCGCCCCGGCCGCGAGGTCGAGGCGGCCGCCACGCTGCTGGGTCCTCATGAGCACTACGACTGCTGGACCCGCGAGACCCTCCCGGCGCGCTGGCACTACGGCACCCATCCGCGGGTGCCGCCGATCGTGTGCCAGATGCACCTGGGCTGGGACGCGATACCGCGCGCGCACCTGGCACGACGCCCGGATCACGCGCGGGGCTCGCACGGCTACGACCCGGACCGGCCGGAGATGCGCGCGATCTTCATCGCCAGCGGCCCTGCATTCCGTGCCGCGACGACCTTGCCGGGCTTCGACAATGTCGACGTCTATCCGTTGCTCGCCCACCTGGTCGGCGTTCCGCCCGCGGAGCACGACGGCGACCCCACGACCCTGCAGTCCGCGTTGCGCGATGCGGAGCCGATCCCGCACTGAGGGGCATGCCCTCCTGGAAGCGCGGATCCTTCTCCGGTGGACCGGCACCCGACGCAGGCGTCTCCCTGGAGCAGCAGCATTCGATCCTGCGCCCATCGGGCCTGGCCCACCTCTCCCGGGGCGGCGCCCCTCGCCTCCACGGCCTCAGCCGGCGGGCCTGAAGGCCATGTCCGAAAACGGCCAGTTCGTCCGCGGGCCCGGTGCTAGTCTGCGCGCCATGGTCGTTCCCGCCGCCACCACGCCCGCCTACGATGTCTGCGAACGCGCCCGGCTCAGCCGCGACGCGCGCTTCGACGGACTGTTCTTCACTGCGGTGCGCAGCACCGGCATCTATTGCCGACCGGTCTGTCCGGCGCCGCCGCCGAAACCGCAGAACGTCGACTATTACCCCACCGCCGCCGCGGCGGAAACCGCCGGCTTCCGGCCCTGCCTGCGCTGCCGGCCCGAACTGGCTCCCGGCGACGGCTCGTGGCGGCGCGGCGACGCGACGCTCGCGCGTGCACTGCGCCTGATCGACGCGGGCGTCCTGGCCGATGCGCCGCTGCAGGCCCTGGCCGAGCGGGTGCATCTGGGCGAGCGCCAGTTGCGCCGGCTGTTCGTCGAGCGCCTGGGCGCGGCGCCGGTGGCGGTACACACCACCCGCCGCCTGTTGTTCGCCAAGCAATTGCTCACCGAGACCCAACTGCCGATCACCGCGATCGCGATGGAGGCCGGCTTCGGCAGCCTGCGCCGGTTCAACACGGCGTTCCGGGACGCCTACGGCATGGCCCCGCGCGATCTGCGGCGCGACCTGCCCGAGGTCGCCGAGGGCCCGTTGACCCTGCGATTGGGCTACCGGCCTCCGTACGATGTCGCCGCGATGCTGGCGTTCTTCCGTGGCCGTGCGCTGCCCGGGATCGAGCAGGTCGACGAGGCCGCCTACACCCGCGTGTTCGGGAGCGGCGACACTACCGGCTGGCTGCGGGTGAGCCGCTGGTCTGCCGAGGCCCACGCGTTGCGCCTGGACATCCACGGCGCACCGGCCGGCGCCCTGCTCGACGTGGTCCAGCGGGTCCGGCGCATGTTCGACCTGGACGCCGACCCGCACGCCATCGCCGACACGCTCGCGCGCGATGCCCAACTGGCGCCCTTGCTGGCGGCGCGACCGGGGCTACGCATTCCCAGCGGCTGGGACGGCTTCGAGATCGCGGTGCGCGCGGTGATCGGCCAGCAGATCAGCGTGACCGCGGCCCGGACCGTCACCACGCGCCTGGCGTCGCGCTTCGGCACGCCGGTGCCGGCGGCGTTGGCCGCACAGGGCTACGGACATCTGTTCCCGACGCCGGAGATCCTGGCCGACGCCGATCTCGACGGCATCGGCCTGACCCGCGCGCGCGCCGCAGCGGTCCGCGCGATCGCGACGGCAGTGCGCGATGGTCAGGTCGGCTTCGTCGTCGACCGCTCGCTCGACGCCTTCATCGCCGACTGGGTCGCCCTGCCTGGCATCGGGCCCTGGACCGCGCACTACATCGCCCTGCGCGCGCTCGGTCACCCGGATGCCTTCCCCGCCGAGGACCTGATCCTGCAACGTGCGATGGGCGCAGGCGGCGAACGTCTCACCGCCCGCGCGGCGAAGGCGCGCGCCGACGCCTGGCGCCCGTGGCGGGGCTACGCGGTGATCCATCTCTGGCACGACGCGACGGCCGCGGCGTCGCCTTCAGAGCCACCACGGCCCTCACGCAGCGGCCGACGCAGGAGTTCGACATGATCGTCTATCACACCGTGCTGGACAGCCCGGTCGGCGGCCTGCGCGTCGCCGCATCCGATGCCGGACTGCGCGCCATCGAGTTTCCCGACAACCGCCACGCCGTACCGCGTCGCGGCGAATGGGTGGCCGGAACGCATCCGCTGATCGACCTCCTGCGTCGGCAGCTGTCGGCTTACTTCGCCGGCGAGTGCGAGACTTTCGATCTGCCGCTCGACCCGCAAGGCACGCCGTTCCAGCGCGACGTCTGGCAGGCCTTGGCGTCCATTCCCTACGGCAGCACCGTCAGCTACGCCGGACTGGCGGCGCATGTCGGTCGCCCGGCCGCCAGCCGGGCGGTCGGCGCCGCGAATGGCCGCAATCCGCTGCCCATCGTGCTGCCCTGCCATCGCGTGATCGGCGCCAACGGCGCGCTCACCGGGTTCGGCGGCGGCCTGCCGACCAAGCAGTTCCTGCTGGAACTCGAGGGTGCGCTGCCGCGCGCGGCGCGCCTGATCTAGTCGCGGCAGGCGTTCGACGGCAAGACGTTCCGCGGCCAGATGCCGGAGCGAACCGGTTGCCGATGCCGGCGCACCACACTGCCCTCCGCAGCTCACATGCCACGGAAGCGGTGCAAGAACGCCGCGCTCACCGGCAGCGGTTGGTCGCCCTGCCGCAGGTGCAGCTGATACCGGCCCAGCTCGTCCTTGCGCACCCGGTCGATCGCCGACACCCGCACGATCACGCCGCGATGCACCTGCCAGAACGCGTCGGGGTCGAGCCCCGCCAGCAGGGCCTTGATCGGCGTGCGGATCACCGCCTCGCCATCGGCGGTGATCACCCGCACGTACTTGTCCTGCGCCTGGAAACACAGCACCTCGTCGATCCCGATCATGCGCACGCTGTCGCCCGCGCTCGCGCTGATCCAGCGGATGCTGCGCGCGCCCTGCGGCCGCAGTCGCGCTTCCAGATCCTGGACCCGGGCGCCCAGGTCGACCGGGCGCACCTCGCGCAACCGTGCACGCAGTCGCACCACCGCCTCGTCCAGTCGCTCCGGACGCACCGGTTTGAGCAGATAGTCCGCAGCCCCTGCTTCGAAGGCACGGATGGCGTATGCGTCGTAGGCGGTGGTGAACACCACCAGCGCACCGGCGGCGACGGCCGCCCGGGCCACATCCAGACCGCTGACGCCCGGCATGCGGATGTCGAGGAACGCCACGTGCGGCCGGTGCTCGGCGATCGCCGACAACGCGGCGATGCCGTCCTCGCATGCGGCCACGACCTCCAGCTCCGGCCAGGCCTGCGCCAGCATGTCCAGCAGCGCGACGCGCTGCGGCGCTTCGTCCTCGGCCAGCACGGCGAGGATGCGAGGGCCGTCATCTCCTGTGGCCTTCGTGGCCGCGGGCCTCGTGCGTCGTTCCAGTATCGCCATCGCGTCCTCCTCAGACAGCGTCGTCGTCCAGCGGAATCCGGATCTCCGCGCACACACCCCGGTCCGGGCGTCCGGTCAGGCGCAACGATGCGCGCTCGCCGTGCCGCATCGCCAGCTGCGCGCGCACGTTGGTCAGGCCCACACCGCCACCTACACCGGGATGCAGGCCGGCACCGTCGTCCTCGACCGCCACCGCCAGCCTGTCCGCGTCGATCCAGGCGCGCACCGCGACCCGCACCGGCCCCGGTTTGGGCTCGACTCCGTGCTTGATCGCGTTCTCGACCAGCGTGATCAGCAGCAGCGGTGGATACGGGCGTGCACGCAGGTCCGGCGTGGCATCGATATCGAACGTCAGGCGTTCGCCGATCCGCAGCCGCACCAGGTCCAGATAGCTGCAGCAGATATCGAGCTGTTGCCCCAGTGTGGAATGCAGCAGACGACCGTCGTCGCGCAGCCTGGGAATCGTGGTGCGAAGATGATCGACCAGTGCATCGAGCGTGGCTTCGGCACGCGCCGGATCCTGCCGCACCAGTGCGCGCACCGAGGCCAGCGTATTGAACAGGAAGTGCGGCTCCACCTGCGCCTGCAGCACACCCAGGCGCAGATCGGCGTCGCGCTTCTGGGCCTGCAGATCGGCGCGCTCGCGCGCGTCACGGCTGGCCTGCCAGCGGCGCTGCTCGCTGAAGTACGCCCGCAACGCCATCCCGCCGCCGAACAGCGCATACACCAGGACCGGCAACAGCACCGCCAGCGCCGTCGCATCGGGCCGGAAGCCGGCCATGATCGCGTCGGCGCTGTCCGGGTAGCCCGCGGTTCCCGCCAGCAGATGAGCGATGGCCGTGCTGCCGATGGAATCGATCGCATAGCTGCCGAGCATGCCCAGCAGCACCGCCGCCACCACGCCGACGCGTTCGCGCCGCAGCGGCCAACGCCGGTGGCGGACCCAGGTCGCCAGGCCGGGTCCGGCCATGGCCATCAACATGAAGGCGACCACCATGTAGGCCGCGCCGATCAGGCCGGCCCGACCGCTGCCGGCGAGTGCGTGCCCGATCACCGCCACCACGCCCCATCCGCAGACCGGTACCGCGAACACCCGCGTGCGGCGGACGAACCACGGCCGGCTGAAGACCGGGTAGTGGCGGTAACGGCTCCAGAGCGCGTTGCCGGCCACGAGCACGTCGGGCGGCAAGGCGCGCTGCAGCGGATAGTCGGAATGGCCTGGCATCGTCCTCTCTATCCTGCACGCGTGGCGACATCGCCTCCTGTTCCTATGGTCCCGCAGGTTCCGCCTGCGGCGATGCACGCCACAGCACGCACCGCATTGCATCCACACGCGGACGCATCAACGTCGTTCGACGCGCTGCATCTGGCCGGCCTGGTGCAGCGTCAACGCGATGACGCGGCCGACGGTATCGCGTTCGAAGTGGATCTCGATCCCGTGCGCCGCCGCCGCGAAGACGTCGCGACCGGCCGGGGTCAGCGCGAACGCGTCCTGGCCGGTCGCCTGCGCGTGCAGGACATCGTCGTGCGTACGCACCGCGATCACGAAGCTCGGCGCCAGCGGATACTCGCCGGCATAGTCGGCCAGCACCAGGTCGTCCGGCACCGGCTCGATGACCGTGGCCTGGCGTGGCCCACCGAGCGGCAGCCGGGCATCGAGCAGATGCTGCCCCAGCCCAGCGCCCAGGCCACCGACCGACCACTGTTCCGTATCCGACAGCACCACCACGCCGCGGCCGCGCATGACGTCGAGTGCCACGTACGAGCTGAAACCACCGGTCCCGCCCTCGTGCGTGTGTACGTGGCGATCGTCCAACGGCGTCAGTATCCAGTTCATCGCCATCGCCTGCGATGCCTGCGTGGCGACCGGCTGCATCGCCATCGCCAACGCCGCGTCGAGCGACGACGGCCGCTGTCCCAGGTGGGCCTGTACGTAGGCCACCATGTCGTCGAGGGTGGCCCGCACGCCGCCGACCGCGGCGAGATCGGTGGCGAAATGCCACGGCGACACCACTCGCGCGTCGCCCGCATGCCCCGCCGCCGGGCGAACGCCATCCCGCACGTCGTGAATGTAGGCGCCGGGCATGCCCAGCGGTGCGAACAGGCGCTCGGCCAGCAATGATTCAAGATCCCGACCGGCGCGACGTGCCAGCGCCCACGACAGCAGCATCGAGGCGAAATTGGAGTACTCGAAGCGGGTGCCGGGCGCCACCTCCAGCGACACGCCCGCCAGCGTCTCCAGCAGCGCGCGGGCATCCACGTCGCGATACGGATCGGTCATGTCGTCGGTCGGCACGTTCGCCGGCAGTCTCGGCAGGCCCGAGGTGTGGGTGACCAGATGCCGGAGCAGGATCGGCTGGCCCTCGAAGGTGGGGACACGCGCGTCGCCGGGCAGATAGTCGGCCAGCGGATCGTCGAGCGCCGCCCGCCCCTGCACGATGAGGTCCGCCAGCAGCACCGCTCCCATGGTCTTGGAGACCGAGCCGATTTCGAACGCCGCATCGGGCCCGATGCGGCCCTCGTCGGCAGGGTCGGCGCACCGATAAGTGCGGGCGACGCGGTCGCCGTCGATCACCGCTACGGCGAAGCAGGCGCCGGTGCTGTCGCCACGCAGGCGCTGTTCGACCACCGCGGCCAGCCCGGTATCGGTGGTGGTGTCGGGAGGGCTGGCCTCCGCGGGGCTCGCCGTGGCGAGGGCGAGCGCGAGGGCGGCGATCCTGAGGGTCACGTCGGCAACTCCTTGTACGTCGGGTCGCGACGATGCTGCCTCGCCCGGACGCATGACGCCGGCGTTTGCGACGAGCCCCCCGCTATGGGCGACGAACACCGCCCGGCGTGGCATGAGCCCGGCACCGCGGCATGGGCGCACGAACCCGGCCGAAACCGGCTTCGGCCGGTGGCGAGCCGGTGGAGTGCCGCAGGTGAACACCAAGGCGCCACATGCCCTCGAGCTCCGTTCAATCCGCCAGCAGGTGCCGCATCGCCGCGCGATAGTCGTCCGCGATCGCGTCGGCCTGGGCGTGGCGTCCGTCGGCCACGACCCGCCGGCCGTCGACGTGCACCTCGCGCACCAGGGGCACGTTGCCGCTGAAGATCCAGCGGTCGGCCAGGTCCGAGGCGGTCGCACCGGCCAGGATCGGCGCGCGGTCGTCGAGCAGCAGCCACTCGTCCTGCGCATCCGCGAAGCCGGTCGGCTCGACACCACCGGCCAGCGCGCCGGCCAGCAGGGTCGCCCCGACACTGCCGGAGGTGTCGACCGCGATGTTGCGTCGCTGGGTGACCAGGCGCTGCCCGTACTCCAGCCAGCGCAGTTCTTCCACCGGCGACACCGAGATGTGCGAATCCGAACCCAGCCCCCAGCGCCCGCCGTCGTCGAGATAATCCGTCAGCGGAAACAGCCCGTCGCCGAGGTTGGCCTCGGTGGTCGGGCACAACGCCACCGTGGCGCCGCTGCGGGCGATGCCGGCGGTTTCGGCACGGGTGAGATGGGTCGCGTGCACCAGGGTCCAGTGCCGGTCGACCGCCGCATTCGCCAGCAGCCATTCCACCGGTCGCGCGCCGTGCACGGCGATGCATTCCTCCACTTCGCCGGTCTGCTCGGCGATGTGGACGTGGATCGGCGTGCGTACCGGCAGCGCACCGAGCACCGCGCGCATGGCGTCGGGCGGCACCGCACGCAGGCTGTGCAGGGCCACGCCGACGCGCAGGCCATCGTCGGCGCGCGCGCGCAGGGATTCGAACAGGCGCAGGTAGGCATCGACCTGGTGACCGAAGCGACGCTGCCGTTCGGACAGCGGTCGCCCATCGAAGCCGCCGGTCATGTACAGCACCGGCAGCAGGGTCAGGCGGATGCCGGTCTCGCGTGCGGCGGCGATCAGCGCCAGCGACATCTCGGCCGGATCGGCGTAAGGCGTGCCGTCGGGCTGGTGATGCACGTAGTGGAACTCGCACACGCGGGTATAGCCGGCCGCGAGCATCTCGGCATAGAGCTGGGCCGCCACCGCATGCAGACGGTCCGGCGTCATCCGGCCGGCGAAGCGGTACATGGTCTCGCGCCAGGTCCAGAAGCTGTCGCTGGGATCGGTACGGTGCTCGGCCATTCCCGCCATCGCCCGCTGGAACGCGTGCGAATGCAGATTGGCGATGCCCGGTACGCGCCAGCCGGCGGCTTCGCGGGACACGGACGGCAGGGACATGGCGACCTCGACGGCGATGGGAGTGAATACGCTAGGCTAGCGCCTCGCCCGGTCCGTTCCCAGCGCGCGGATCCAGGCAGGCAGGTCCGAATCGCTCGAGCCGGTGGGTCCCGTCGCGGTTGCGATGGCCGCTGGCGCGATCATGTTCGTCGTACGCTTGCCTGCCCGTCAGGCCAGACACCGCCGTGGTCGCGGCGACGCCGGCCGCGAGCCCCGCCCCCGGGCGGCACTCGGCCGGTGCGCGAGCGCGGGCGTCGCCATGGCGACCGGGTCTGGACGGACGCAGCGACGACGGTAACGGTGGCAATGATGGAGGTAGCGGTGACGACTGAACGCTGGGACGGCCTGCTGGTCGGCCCGACCCTGATCACCCTGGCCGGCGACAGCGGCTACGGGCGGGTAACGGATGCGGCGCTGGGATGGCGCGACGGTCGTATCGTGTTCGCCGGTCCGCGAACCGCGCTGCCCGCCGCGCCGGAGACCCTGGCCGACACCGTGACCGAGACCGACGGCTGCGTGACCCCGGGCCTGATCGACTGCCACACACATCTGGTGTTCGCCGGCAACCGCGCCGGCGAGTTCGAGCAGCGCCTGCAGGGCGCGAGCTACGAAGAGATCGCGCGCAACGGCGGCGGCATCGTCTCCAGCGTGCGCGGTGTACGCGAGGCCTCCGAAGACGCATTGCTCGCGGCCTCGTTGCCGCGTGCCCGGGCACTGGTCGAGGACGGCGCCACCACGCTCGAGATCAAGTCCGGCTACGGACTGGACTTCGACAACGAACGCAAGATGTTGCGCGTCGCGCGCGCGGTGGGCGACGCGCTCGGCATCGGTGTGCGCACCACGTTCCTCGGCGCGCATGCGGTGCCGCCGGAGTTCGCCGGCCGTTCCGATGCCTACATCGACGCCGTCTGCGACTGGCTTCCGCGCCTGTATGCCGAAGGCCTGGTGGACGCGGTCGACGCCTTCGCCGAGCGCATCGCCTTCGACACCGCGCAGACGCGACGCGTGTTCGAGGTCGCACGCGGACTCGGCCTGCCGGTCAAGCTGCATGCCGACCAGCTCGGCGACGGCGACGGCGCGGCGCTGGTGGCCGAATTCGGTGGCCTCTCGGCCGATCATGTCGAATACACCTCGGAAGCCGGCGTGCGCGCGATGGCGGCGGCCGGGACCGTGGCGGTGTTGCTGCCCGGCGCCTTCCACGTCCTGCGCGAAACCCGCCTGCCTCCGCTGGACGCGTTCCGCGCGTCCGGCGTGCCCATGGCGGTGGCGACCGATTGCAATCCCGGCACCTCGCCACTGCTGTCGCTGCGACAGGCGATGCAGCTGGCCTGCACGCTGTTCCGGCTCACCCCCGAAGATGCCCTGCGCGGCGCGACGGTGCACGCTGCGCGCGCGCTCGGCCATGACGACCGTGGCCGCCTGGCACCGGGCCTGCGCGCCGACTTCGTGCACTGGAACGTCGCCGAGCCCGCCGAGCTGTGCTACTGGCTGGGCGGCCGTCTCGCCCGCGGGGTCTATGCCGGCGGGCGCGAGGTGGCCGGGAACCGCTGAGGCCCGCACAGGTCGACGGACGCCACGCCGTCCCCGGGCCCGCAGGCAGGGCGCCTCGCCGCGCCTCCTCGTGCCATCCGCGCCCGCTCTTCCGGACCGGCACGGTTCGGGCGGATGCCGCGGGCACCCCAGCCCCGACCCCAGAAACGACAAAACCCCGCCGGAGCGGGGTTTTCGTGACGCGCCAGGCCGGGTCAGTCGGCCTTGGAGACGGTCTTCTTCGCCACCTTCTTGGCCGGCGCCTTGACCACGGTCTTCTTCGCCACCGGCGAGGTCGCCGTCGCCGCGGTCTTGATCACCGCCTTCGAGCGCGCGTTGCCGTAGCTGGAGTTGTAACGCTTGCCCTTGAGGGTCTTGCGATCGCCCTTGCCCATCGTCTTGCTCCTGAATATGTGCCGGAATTGCGTTGCGCCGGTCGGCGCACGGGACCCCACATTCTATCACGCGGCTGCCGGGCGTCCGCGGGCGTGGGTCAGTCTCAGGTTGACCAGATGGGCTGCCGCCAGCAGCAGGCCGCCGATGGTCATGATGACCGCGTGCAGCACGCTGTGATCGTGCAGATGGGTGAACGCACCGGCCCAGACCAGGACCAGGCCGGGGACCAGCAACAGCCAGGCGTGGAACCCGCGATGGCGTCGATAGCCCAGGGTGAGCGTCGTCAGCCCGAGCAGGCTCGCGAAGACGACGAAGGCCTGGTCGAAGTCGATCAAGCCGCCGAAACGCAATCCCAGTGCCGGCGCGAGCGCCAGCAACAGCGGCAGCATGGCGCAGTGGATCGCGCAGAGGAACGACGCGGCGAAGCCGAGTCGATCCGCATTGCGAAGGGCGTGACGTGGTGTGGCCATGACGTAAGTTGGGGTGCTTTTCGAGATTGAAATATTATAACATCGCCGCGTCCTTTCCCAGTCTACCGGATTCCGATGTACACGACCTTGCCCTTGCGCCGTCGCCGCCTCGTGGTGGCGCTGTCCCTCGCCGTCGCGGCCACGCCCGCCCTGGCCCAGAATGACCCACGCCACAACGAACCCAAGGATCTGGATGCGGTGATCGTGCGCGCGGTGCCGATCGCCCGCAGCGTCGACGACCTGGTCCGCCCGGTGGAAGTGCTGGCCGGCGAACGCCTGGACGAAGTCCGCGCCACCTCGCTCGGCGGCACCGTGGATCGCCTGCCCGGCATCCAGTCGTCCTACTTCGGCCCCGGCGTCGGCCGGCCGGTGATCCGCGGCCTCGATGGTGCGCGCGTGCAGGTGCTCAACGACGGCCTCGCCTCCGGCGACGTGTCCACCGTCAGCGTGGACCACGCGGTGTCGATCGAGCCGTTCCTGGCCAACCAGATCGAGGTGCTCAAGGGCCCCGCCACCCTGCTGTACGGCAGCGGCGCGATCGGCGGTGCGGTCAACGTGGTCGACGGCCGCATTCCCGAGGCGGTGACCGCCGAGCCGCTGGAAGGCCGCGCGGAGGTGCGCGCCGGCACGGTCGCCAACGAGCGCATGGGCATGTTCCGTCTCGACGGCACCAACGGCGGCAACCTCGTCTTCCACATCGATGCGTTGCATCGCGAGACCGACGATTACGACATTCCCGGCTACGCCGAGGCGCCTCACGCCGGCCATGACGATCACGGCCACGGGGACCACGACGATCACGATCACGACGAACCCGGCGCCCGCGGCACCCTGCCCAACAGCGCCCTGCGCACCAGCGCCGCGGCGTTCGGCATGTCCTGGATCGGCGAGCGCGGCTTCCTCGGCGCGAGCGTGAGCATGTTCGACACCCGCTACGGCGTGCCCGGGCACGTCCATGCGCACGACGATCACGATCACGGCCACGGGCATGACGATCACGACGACCATGGTCACGACGATCACGGCCATGACGACGAACACGGGCATGGCCATGACGATCACGATGTCCGGATCGTGCTGAGCCAGCGACGCGGCGAGGTCCGCGGCGGCCTGAACGACCTCGGTGTGTTCGACAGCCTGCGCTTCAAGCTCGCCCGTACCGAATACACCCACACCGAGTACGAAGGCGACGACGTCGGTACCGTTTTCGACAACGACAGCACCGAAGCCCGGCTCGAACTGACCCATCGCCCCCTCGCCGGCTGGACCGGCGCATTCGGCCTGCAGGCGTCGCAGCGCGATTTCAGCGCCGTGGGTGCGGAAGCCTTCGTGCCCGACTCCAGAACGCGCGACGCCGGCCTGTTCTGGATCGGCGAGCGCAACTTCGGTGCGGTCGACGTCGAACTCGGCGCCCGCTACGACCGCAACGAGATCGACGTCGACGAGACCCTGGCGATCGGTCCCTCGCGCGACTTCGGCGCGACCAGCCTGTCGGCCGCCGCGCGCTGGCACCTCACCGACGCTTTGCACCTGTCGTTCGGACTCGACCGCGCCCAGCGCACCCCGACCGCCGAAGAGCTCTACTCCGATGGCCTGCACGTGGCCACGCAGAGCTACGAGTTCGGCAATGCGCAGCTGGATGTCGAGACCGCCAACCGCGCCGAGATCGGCCTGCACTGGCATGGCGACAATGTCCGCGTCGGTGCGGCGATCTATCACGTGCGGTACGACGACTTCATCTACCTGGCCGACACCGGTGTGGTCGATGGCGGCACACCGGCCCACGTGTGGAACCAGGCCGATGCCAACTTCACCGGCGGCGAGGTGGATGTGCAGTGGGACTTCCTGCGTAACGATTTCGGCACCTTCACCGTGCGCACGTTCGGCGACGTGGTGCGCGGGCGGCTGGACGGCAGCGGCACGCGCGAGGTGGCGTTTTCCGTGCCGCACGGCGACCACACCCACGACTACACGGCCGATCTGGCCCTCACCGGCAACCTGCCGCGCATCGCGCCGTCGCGCCTGGGCGGCGAGCTGCGCTGGCGCTCCCTCGACGGCGGCTGGCGTGCCGGCGTCGGTGCCGTGCGTTACGCCTCGCAGAACGATGTCGCCGAGCACGAGCACCGTTCGGACGGGTACACCCTGGTCCACGCCAACATCGCCTGGCATGCCGACACCGCCGCCGGCAACGCGTGGGAGATCTTCCTCGACGGCAACAACCTGCTCGACGAGGAAGCCCGCCCGCACACCTCGTTCCTGCGCGATCTCGCCCCGCTTCCGGGCCGCAACGTCACCGCTGGCGTGCGCGTGTTCTTCTGACGGGCGATACCGACGCGTCACCCGAGGCGCCGGATGTTCCGGCGCCTCGACGCCCGACGTGCTCACCGGGCCCGGACGTCGCCACGACGTCCAGGCCCGTCTCGATCAGCAGCGCATTGACACAGGCCAGGTGCTGGACTGCGATCGCGCGGCAGGCCCGGGCCCAGGCGCTCGGCTCCTGGGCAGGCAGCCCGATGCGTTCGAGCGCGCGCGCGTGCCGTTCCATCCGCGAGGCCATCTCCAGCAGGACTTCGCCATTCGCACTCTGTTGTTCGGCGAGGCGCGCACGGCGCCCGGCGGCGATCGCCCGACCCACTTTCCGATACGCAGCCCATCGTCCGACCGACCATCCGGCGCATGCCGCGAGCCCCATGAACGCTGCGACGAGCCATGCGCTCATGCGCGGCCGCCCACGGGCGACGCCGATGGATCCGTCGCGATGTCGGCACTCGATTGCACGCGTCCTGCGCTCCCCGCGGACCCGGTTCCGTCCGTCCCGGCCAAATTGCCACCTGAAATTTGAATAGTCAACAACCAAAAATTGCATAAGGATCGCGACGCCTAAGCAACAATGAGTCCGCACCCCCGAAAGCCGGCACGCCCGGCTTTTTTTGTTACCCGTACGCGAGCCCATGACGCAGGCGACCCACGCCGACTTCGCCCAACGACTGCAGACCGCACTCGATGCCTCCGGCATCGCCGCGGGCCGCCGCCGGACCGCCACGCTGGCCGAACTGCACGGCGTCAGCCGCGAGACCGCACGCAAATGGCTGTCCGGGCTGGCGCTGCCGGAACTGGAGCGAATGATCGAGCTGGCGCTGCACCACCACGTCAGCTTCGAGTGGCTCGCGACCGGCCGCGGCGAACCCACGCGCGAGGGGCTGTCCGTGCGCGACGCATCGCTCAAGTACGGCGATCCTGACGAAGCCCGGCTGCTGCACCTGATCCGCGGCCTGTCGCGCAAACAGCGCCGCGCCCTGATCGACCTGCTCGACGCCCACTGAAGCCGACCGCGCCGTCCGCGTCGCGTCCGCCGGGTTGCCCGCAGCAGCCAATGCGTGTATTTACACGCACATGGACATCTCCACCGAACTCGCGCACAGCGCCTGCTCCTGCTTCCAGGCCCGGCGGCTGTCACGCCTGCTGACCCAACGCTACGACCGCGCCTTCGCTCCGCTCGGGATCACGGTCAACCAGTACGCGTTGCTGCGCCACGCCGACGCCGGGCCCACGCCCACCATCACCGCCCTCGCCGCCCGGCTCGGCATGGAGCGCAGCACCCTCAGCCGCGAACTGCGGGCGCTCGAGCAGGCCGGCTGGATCGCCCTGCGGGCGGGCCGCGACGCGCGCGCGCGCGAAGTCGTCGTGACCCCGGCCGGTGCGCGGCTGCTCCGCCGTGCGGCGACGCAGTGGCAGCAGGCGCAGGCGGCCACCGAAGATGCGCTGGGCATCGACACGGTGCGCCAGCTCAACACCCTGCTCGACACCCTCGCCCGACGCCTTTCGGAGCCGTCGCTGTCATGACCCCGCCTGGCCCGCCCCCGTCACCGTCGACCGCCACCACCCCGATCTGGCCATTGGTCGCCGCCGCCACCCTGATCCTGATGGTCACCATGGGGATCCGGCAATCGCTGGGGCTGTTCGTGCAGCCGCTGGCGCTGGACGTGGGCCTGAGCATCGCCCAGATCAGCTTCGCGCTCGCGGTCGCGCAACTGGTCTGGGGACTGGCGCAGCCGGCGTTCGGCGCCGCGGCCGACCACTACGGCCCGGGCCGGGTGCTGGTGATCGGCGGCTTGCTGATGGCGCTCGGGCTGGCGTTGGCGCCGCTGTTCCCGGGGCCGTGGGGCCTGGTGATGACGCTCGGCCTGCTGTCGGCCGCCGGTGCCGGCGCCGGCAGCTTCTCGGTGCTGATCGGCGCGACCGCGCAGCGCATCCCGGCGGAGCGACGCTCGATGACCGCCGGCACCATCAATGCCGGCGGCTCGTTCGGCCAGTTCCTGTTCGCCCCGCTGACCCAGGCCGCGATCGGCGCATTCGGCTGGGCGGTGGCGCTGTGGACCCTGGCCCTGGCCACGCTGGCCACCCTCCCCCTGGCGCGGCCGCTGCGGGGCCGGGCCGCGGCGGCACCCGCATCGACCGCGGTGCCGTCACCGGCGGCGACGCCTGCGCCGTCGCGGGAGGGCACCGCTGCCGAGCCGGCGGTCCCGGGCCTGCGCGCGCAACTGGCGATGGCGGTGCGCGATCGCAGCTACTGGCTGTTGCACCTGGGCTTCTTCACCTGCGGGTTCCACATCGCGTTCATGGTCACCCATCTGCCGACCGAGATCGCGCTCTGCGGACTGTCGGAAGGCGTCTCGGCGACGTCGCTGGCGTTGATCGGGCTGTTCAACGTCGGCGGCAGCCTGGCGGCCGGCTGGCTGGGGCAGCGCTACCGCATGAAGATGCTGCTGGCGGCGATGTACGCCAGCCGCGCGGCGCTGATCGTGATCTATCTGATGTCGCCGCCCACGCCGACCACGTTCTATCTGTTCGCCGCCGGCCTGGGCGCGACCTGGCTGGCGACGGTGCCACCCACCGCCGGGCTGGTCGGCAAGCTGTTCGGCCCTCGCTATCTCGGCACCCTGTTCGGCCTGACCCTGGTCAGCCACCAGATCGGCGGGTTTCTGGGCGCGTGGACCGGCGGCCTCGCGCTCGAGGCGCTGGGCGACTACACGGTGATCTGGTACGCGGACATCGCCTTGGCGCTGATCGCCGCCGTGGCCCATCTGCCGATCCGCGAGGCCCGGGTGCGGCGCACGGCGCTGGCGCCCGCCTAGGGCCGGACCGCGCTCAGGCCGCCAGGCACTGCGCGCAGGTGCCGTGGACTTCCAGGATCTGCGCACGCGGCGCAAAGCCCAATCCGCGGGCACGGGCGTCGAGCAGGTCGACGATCTCCGCGTCCTCCAGTTCGGTGGCGCTCTGGCAGGTATCGCAGATCAGGAACGGCACCGAGTGCCGGCTGCTGCTGGGGTGATGGCAGGCGACGAAGGCGTTGATGGATTCCAGCTTGTGGATGAAGCCGTTCTCGAGCAGGAAGTCCAGCGCCCGGTAGACCGTGGGCGGCGCGGCCGCGCCGGGGCCGTCGCCGGTGCGGACCATCTCCAGCAGATCGTAGGCCTTGAGCGGCTTGCCTGCGTGGGCCACCAGGCTCAGCACGTAGGCGCGGATGGGGGTCAACCTCAGGCCGCGGCTGGTGCAGGCACGCTCCACAGCGGCCACGAAGCCTTTTGCGTCGTGGACGTGGTGCTTGGGATCGGTACAGGCATGGACGTCTTCGTTCATGCCCCCATGATGGTGGCGCGGCCAGCGGAATTCAAAGCGGCGTCGGAACCCGCTCCCGGCAAGGCCGGCCGGGTGCCTGCGCCGCCGGACTGGCGCCCACGGCTCGCCGATGCCCGATCAACCCTGGATCATGCCCAGCGCCGTATCGATCCGCGCCAGCGCGGTGTCGCGCCCGGCCAGATACACGGTGTGGCCGATGTCGGGGCTGACCTGGGTGCCGGTGATCGCCACCCGCATCGGCTGGGCGATCTTGCCCATGCCGAGCGCCAGCGTTTCGGCGGTCGCGCGCAGGGCGTCGTTGATCGCCTCGGGCGTCCATTCGTCCAGCGCGGCCAGGCGCGCGCGAACATCGTCGAGCGCGGCGCGCGCTTCGGGTTTCAGGTGCTTGGCCACGGCCTTGTCGTCATACGCGGTCAGCGGGCCGTACCAGACCGCCGCGCGCTCGGCCATCTCGGCCAGCGTCTGCACGCGGTCGCGCAAGGCGACCACCACGTCGGCCGGCGCGGGGCCGGCGGCAATGTCGTAGCCGGCCTGTTCGAGGTGCCACCGCAGGTGCGCGGCGACGGCGTCCGGCGCATCGGTCTTGAGGTACTGCTGGTTGAGCCAGCCGAGCTTGGCCGGATCCAGGCGCGAGGCCTTGGCATTGACATCGGCCAGGTCGAACAGGGCGGTCATTTCGGCGATCGAGAAGATCTCCTGGTCGCCGTGCGACCAGCCCAGCCGGACCAGGTAGTTCAGCAGCGCGTGCGGCAGGTAGCCGGCATCGCGGTACTGCATGACGTCGGCCGCACCGGTGCGCTTGGACAGCTTGGCGCCGTGCTCGTCGAGGATCATCGGCAGGTGCGAGAACGCCGGCACCGGCGCGCCCAGCGCGCGGTAGATGTTGATCTGGCGCGGGGTATTGTTGACGTGGTCGTCGCCGCGGACCACGTCGGTGATGCCCATGTCGATGTCGTCGACCACCACGGCGAAGTTGTAGGTCGGATAGCCGTCCGGCCGGAAGATCACCAGGTCGTCGAGTTCGCTGTTGGCGATCTCGATGCGGCCCTTGACCTTGTCGTCCCAGGCCACGGTGCCGTCGAGCGGATTCTTCAGCCGGATCACCCGGTTCGGGTCGTCGCGGTACGGCGCGTTCTGCTCGCGGTAGGCGCCGTTGTAGCGCGGCTTGTCGCCGGCAGCCATGGCCGCTTCGCGCATGGCGTCGAGCTCGGCGCGCGTTTCGTAGGCGTAGTACGCATGCCCGCTGGCGAGCAACTGCTCGGCCACCTCACGGTAGCGGTCCACGCGCGCGGTCTGGTAGGTCGGGCCCTCGTCGTAATCCAGGCCCAACCAGGCCATCGCCTCCAGGATCGCGTCGATCGCGCCCTGGGTGCTGCGCTCGCGGTCGGTGTCCTCGATGCGCAGCACGAACTGCCCGCCGGCGCGGCGCGCGGCCAGCCAGCAGTACAGCGCGGTACGCGCGCCGCCGATGTGCAGGTAGCCGGTGGGACTGGGGGCGAAGCGGGTACGGACGGTCATGGGCGCGGACTGGCGGGGAAACCGCGCATTTTACGGGACGGCGCCTGCGCCGGCCCGGCACGGGTGGACGACGTGCCCTGCACGCGGTGCCAGCCGCGCCCGGACGACCCGCGCCGAGGCGGGCGCCGCGGACACGGCAGGTATCATCGCGCCATGAGCACCCTGTTCGTTTCCGACCTGCATCTCGACCCGGCACGCCCGGAGATCACCCGCCTGTTCGGCGCCTTCCTCGAGGGCGAGGCGCGCCAGGCCGACGCGTTGTACATCCTCGGCGACCTGTTCGAGTCCTGGGTCGGCGACGACGACCCGTCCGAGGCCGGCGCTTACGTGGCCGAACGCACCAAGGCACTCGCCGACACCGGCGTGCCGGTCGCGTTCATGCACGGCAACCGCGACTTTCTGCTGGGCGAGGCCTATGCCCGCCGCGCCGGCATGACCCTGCTGCCCGACCCCACGGTGATCGACCTGTACGACCGACCGGTGCTGCTGACCCACGGCGACCTGCTGTGCACCGACGACGTCGAATACCAGCAGATCCGCCGTCAGACCCGCGACCCGCAATGGCAGGCGCAGATGCTGGCACAGCCGCTGGCCGCACGCCTGGCGTTCGCCGCCCAGGCTCGCGCCGCCAGCCAGGCGCGCCAGGGCGAGATGAAGTCCGCCGGGACGATGGAAACCATCACCGATGTCGCGCCGGCCACGGTGGACCAGTTCTTCGAGCGCCACGGCGTCGACACCATGATCCACGGCCACACCCCCCGCCCCGCCATCCACACCCTCGACGGCGGCCGCCGCCGCATCGTGCTCGGCGACTGGTTCGAGCAGGGTTCGGTGCTGCGGATCGACGGCGATGAGGTCCGGCTCGGCGGGCTGTAGACGCCGGAGGGGCGTTCGGCGCGCGCCGCCCCCGTCAGGCCAACGCGCCGACCTTGGCTGCATCCACATCGGCGAGCAGGCGCGGCGATGGAACGGCCAGGCTCTCCAGCAGCAGCGGCGACGGCAAGCGGCAATCCGGATGCAGCCGATTGAGGAAGTGGACCGTTCCCGACACTCCGCTCATCAAGCCCGGAGTGTAGGTGTCGCGAGCCAACCCGCCCACTGCGCCGTCGTACTCCTCCATTGCCGAAACGATGCGCGCGCCAGGCGGCAGCGGATCCTCCTGCTGAAGCGCCGGGTCCAGCGCCCGGGCACGCGTCAGCAATTCCCAAAGACTCAGATCGCCGTGGCACAAGGTGTGGCTGATGCCCCAGCCGCGGCGATCGGCGGCGCGCACGGCGCGGCGCAACGTGTCGAGATGACGCCTTTCCCCGGTGCGCGCGTAGAGATCGCAGGCCGCCAGCCCGATCCCGACACTGCCGTGACACCACGTATCGGGAAAGTCGCCCGTCCCGGGCTTGCGTACGTCGACCCAGTCCTGCGCCGCCGCGTCGTAGAGCCCGTCCTCGAAGACGAACGCGTCCTCGGCGAGGGCGGCCCAGCGCGTCCGGTCGGCCGCGGTGCCCGCAGCACTCAAGGCCAACCGGGCGAGCGCCCAACCGCTGCCGGTGGCGCCGTGGGCGAAGCCGCCCAGAGGGTGGTGGAAGATCGCACTCGGCCAGCGCGCACCTTCGGCATCGACGATCGCGGTCGCCTCCAGGCAACGGCCCGCCTGCGCAGCCAGGTCGAGCCAGCGCTCGTCGCCATCCGCCTCGGCCAACTGCAACAGCGGCACGATGGCCCCGCTCACGCCTTCGAGCAGGTCCAGGTTGCCCTGCGTGGAAAAGCCACGTGCCTTGATTCCGGCTGCGCTGTGTTGCGCTCTCGCCAGCATGTCCGGATCGCCGTCGAGACCGTACAGGGTCAGCCAGACCAGAACCTGCGAACCCAGACCGATGAAACCGCCCACCGCGTCGATCGGTTCGCGCAGCTCCAGCGCATGGGTCACCCGCGCCGCACCTTCGATCGCAGCATCGAGGCCTTCGACCGGGTCCGCACGCCCAAGGCGCATTTCGTGGCGATAGCCCGCCAACGCGACCACGATGCCGCCAAGGCCGATGTAGAGATCCGACTGCAATGTCCGCATGGTCCAGCCCTCGGCGCCAAGCACCGGGCTGATCCACGCCCGGGTGCCGTCGTCTCCGTGCACCGACAGCCGTAACAGTTTCTCCACCGTGGCGGCCGCCAACGCGCGTCGACGCGCGTCGAAATCGCGCGCGTGCGGAGACTGGGCGATGATGTCGCGCGGTGCGCCCTGACGGTCGGCCAGGCGACCGTTGAGATACGCGGTGACCAGCGCGCCGCGAATGGTCAGCTCCTCCATCTCCAGGCGCATCCCGCGCCAGCTTCGGAGCACGCCGTCGATATCGACGGCGCCCAGCCGCTCGGAGAACACCGGAATGTCGCCGAGCCGCATGTCCTCCACCTCGGCATCGATGGTCGACGCATCGCCCGGCGCCACCGGCAGCACCTCCGCATTGCGGCGCAGGATGTCGCGAGCGCGCGCCAGCGCCGACGGCTCGTCGTGGAGCGAGGCCGGATGCCAGAGCATCCGCATCACTTCCCAGTACGCCTGGGTGGGCCGTCGGATCCGACGGGCCACGCAACCGGTGAAGGGCGCCAGCAGCGGGCGCAACGCGTCCTTGCGATCCAGTGTCTGCAGGCGCCGGGTGAGATCGGCGAACCCCTCGACGACATGGTTCCAGTGCTGCGAGATATCCGGATGCGGACAAGGATGATTGCGCGCCGCGGGCAGGTCGACTTCGGCCAGCGCCATGCGCGCCGAGTCGGTCCCGGCACCGGCCAGCAACGGAACCCGGATCTTCGGCTGCTCTCCGGGCAACGCACCGGCGGCGGAAATATCGACGCCGTGCAGACCGAGCATCGGCGCGCGGAACGGCACCAGACCGGTCCGTAGCACCGACGTGGTGATCAGTTGCATGGCCGCGTCCACCGCCGCACCCACCTCGCCCGGCGCCACCGCCACTTCCGGTGCGAGCAGGCTCTCCACGTCGACCGCCACCGGCACCGGCCCGACGGCGACGATGTTCTCGTGATGCAGGTCGGTCCCGCCGAGCAGGCGCATCGCCGCCAGCCAGTGGCCGATACCGCGATAGAAGGTGGCCAGCTCGGCCTCACCCTCGCAATAGCGATGAGCGGCGAAGGCACTCCAGCCGTAGCCATCGCGTGCCAGCGACGTCGGCACCCGGATACGGTCGGGCGCATCACCGAGGACGCGTTGGAGAAAACCTTCCAGAGCGATGTCGATCTCGACCGGGCGCGGCTTATACATGACACGGCCTGCCTCGAAGACGATCTGAGCCACCGCCTGGCCGCGGTTGTGCACGTCGCCTTCGCCCAGTTGCAGCGCGCGCAGCGCGCCCTCGGGCGCGCCGATCAGCCCGCCCAGTTGAGGCCGGTCGGCGACCAGGCGACGCACGATCAACGCCAGCCCCTCGGCCTGCTGGTCCAGCGTGCGCTGCAGGCGTGGCCGCAACACGGGATAGCGCGTGTCGAGATGATCGAGAAACGCCGGGCGGCAGGCGAGCGCGACGAACTCGTCGAAGCGCGCGCGCTCGTCGGCGGCGCGCAGTTGTCCGCCCAACTGCGCGGCGTGCAGTTCCAGCAACAGCACCCGGTTGAGCTTGCGCCGGGCATTTCCGGTCAGGGCCTGGTGGGCTGCCGCCGATACGATCGCGCGTTCCTCGTCGTCCAGGCCGCGCGACGCGTCGTCCAATCGGGCGTCGAGCCGGCTACGCGCATCCACGATGACGGTGTCGATCACACGGTCGAACGCGGCCGCGCCTGTCTGTTCTTCGTCCATGCCCTGCTCCGCAATCTCTTCGGCACCCCTGCGCTGTCCGCTCGCATCGGCGCACCGGGAAAGCGTGCGACCGGCAGCAAGCGCCGGTCGCACGCCACGTGAAAACGGGCCCTTCAGGACCCGTTGGAGCGTACTAGCAACATTGGATGGGGCTGGACGCCGTACAGGAACTGCACTGGGTCAGGAGGAAGAAATCCCGGTGCGTCATCGCCGCTTCGGTCGCCGCGATGCCCTCCACGTACAGCGAACCCGCCGGGTTCTCGTAACCTTCCACGCTGTCGGCACCGCTCAGCCAGCCGTTGACGATGTCTTCGTGCTGCATGTCGTATCTCCTTGACGTTGGTCACCTGCGAAAGTCCGCCTGCACATCCGCGGAAAGACATGGCTCGACCTTCCTGTCGAACGCACACACGGCTGCTTGATGGGGCGCCGGTACCGCTCCACCGCCACGGCAATGCGCCCCGACTCAATACTGGCGCCTGCCCGCGAGCGATTCCACGATACCCGTCACACTCGGCAGTGCGTGTTTCAATCCCTCGACGTCACCGCCTGCAACGCCGCGAGTTCCTCATCGCTGAACCCCGCCGCCTGACGCGCGTCGAGGTTGAACGGACCGTGTAGCACCGCGCGCGCGTACTCGGCCAGCAGGGTGCGGAAGGTCGGCTCCGGCTCGACACCGTCGCGCTCGCAGTACCAGCGGAACCAGCGGCTGCCGGCCGCCACGTGGGCGATCTCCTCATCGAGGATCACGCGCAGGATGTCGGCGGTGGCGCGGTCGCCCCGTGCGGTCAGCTTGGCGATCATGCCCGGGGTCACGTCCAGGCCGCGCGCTTCGAGCACGCGCGGCACCAGCGCCATGCGCGCGAGGCCGTCGTGCGCGGTCTTCTCGCACATTTCCCACAAGCCGTTGTGGGCGTCGAAATCGCCGTAGTCGACGCCGAGCGCGTGCAGGCGCCCGCGCAGCATCGTGAAATGCCGCGCTTCGTCGTCGGCCACGCCGACCCAGTCGGCATAGAACGCATCCGGCAGGCCACGGAAGCGGTAGACCGCGTCCCAAGCCAGGTCGATGGCATTCAGTTCGATATGGGCGATCGCGTGCACGAATGCCGCGCGCCCGTCATCGCTGCCCAACCCGCGACGCGGCAGGTCGCGCGGATGCACCAGCCGGGGCCGCGGGGGGCGTCCAGGCATGCGGATCGGTGCGGGTGGCGGCGCATCGGCCTCGATGGCGAGCTCGCCGCGCGTGAACGCAGCGGCGGCGGCGTGGGTCAGGGCGATCTTGTCGTCCGGCGACGCCGCGTCCAGGCACGTCCGGGCCGCGGCGAACAGCGAGCCGGCGCTCATCGCCCCGACGCCCCCGGGGCCACGTACCACGCTCGGTCGTTCTGCGCACCGCCGCGCCGCCCTGCACGCTGTGCGGCGAGGGCGACGTCGACACAGGGGGTGCCCGCGCCCGTCGGGCCGGTCACACGGCGCATGCCATCGGTGCAGACGACGAACCCGGCGATCGCATCCACGACGCTGACGACCGCGTTGAGCGCGAGCGCCGCGACGGCCGGCAACGCCAGCGCGCACCGGCCTCGCAGCGCCGTCGATCTCACGTGGCCACCCGCCGCTTCCGCTTGGCTTCGTCCGAACGCAACTGCTGCAGGCGCTCGAAGTAACCGGGCTCGATGCCGGTCACGTACTCGCCACTGAAGCAGGAGCTGTCGAACACCTTGCCCGGGAACTTGTGCCCGGCCACCGCGGTTTCGAGGTCGGCCAGATCCTGGTAGATCAGCCAGTCGCAGCCCAGCAACTCCTGGATCTCCTGCTCGCTGCGGCCGTGCGCGACCAGTTCGTCGACCGACGGCATGTCGATGCCGTAGATGTTCGGATGCCGCACCGGCGGCGCGGCCGACGCCAGGTAGACCTTCTTGGCGCCGGCATCGCGGGCCATCTGCACGATCTGGCGCGACGTGGTGCCACGCACGATGGAGTCGTCGACCAGCAGCACCACGCGGTTGCGGAACTCCAGCGGGATCGGGTTGAGTTTGCGTCGCACCGACTTCGCGCGTTCGCCCTGACCCGGCATGATGAAGGTGCGGCCGACGTAGCGGTTCTTGATGAAGCCCTCGCGGTACTTCACCCCCAGCACGCCCGCGATCTCCATCGCCGAGTCGCGCGAGGTGTCCGGAATCGGGATCACCACGTCGATGTCGTGATCGGGCCGGTCGCGCAGGATCTTCTCGCCCAGGGTCACGCCCATGCGCATGCGCGCCTTGTGCACCGAGATGTTCTCGATCATCGAATCGGGACGGGCGAAGTACACGTACTCGAAGATGCAGGGCGCATGGGTGCCCGGCTCGGCGCAGGCGCGGTGGTGCAGTTCGCCGCGCGCGGTGATGACGATGCCCTCGCCGGGCTCGACGTCGCGCAGGTGCTCGAACCCGAGGATGTCGAGTGCCACAGATTCCGACGCCACCGCGTACTCGGTGCCGGTCTCGGTCTGCCGCCGGCCGAGCACCAGCGGACGGATGCCGTGCGCGTCGCGGAACGCCACCAGGCCGAGGCCGAGCACGGTGGCCACCGCCGCGTAGCCGCCCTTGGCGCGCCGGTTGACGCCTTCGATCGCCTTGAATGCGGCCTCCGGGCTCAGCGTGCGCTCCCGGTCGAGCTCGTGCGCGAAGACATTCAACAGCACCTCCGAGTCGGACTCGGTGTTGATGTTGCGCCGGTCCTCCTCGAACACCTCGCGACGCAGCGCATCGGTGTTGATGAGATTGCCGTTGTGGGCCAGGGCGATGCCGTACGGCGAGTTGACGTAGAACGGCTGCGCCTCGTCGCTGCCTTCGGAGCCCGCGGTCGGGTAGCGGCAATGGGCGATGCCCACGCGGCCTTCCAGCAGCGCCATCGACTTCGCGTCGAAGACATCGCGCACCAGGCCATTGCCCTTGTGCACGCGCAGGTTGGTGCCGACCGCGGTCGCGATGCCGGCGGCATCCTGGCCGCGGTGCTGGAGGACGGTCAGGCCGTCGTAGAGGGCGGGCGCGACCTCGGAGGTCGCGACGATGCCGACGATGCCACACATGTTCAGATCACCTGGCTGGAAGCGGGGAAAGGCATGACGCCCGCACGGGACGCCGTGCGGGCGGTGGAGGAAACCGGTTCCGTCGTCGGCGACGCCGGACCCGTGAAACGTTGTCGTCTGCGGAGACGGTGCAGCGGGCTACGGGTTGGAGCGCACCATGCCGTCGATGCCGGCGCGGCTGCTGATCTGCGAGCGCAGGCGGTCGGCCTCGGCACGATCCACCACAGGCCCGGCCTTGACCCGGGTCAACTGCCCTTGTTCGGTCTGCACCGTATCGGTGAACGCACTGAAGCCGAGCCCACGCACGCGGTCGCGCATCGCATCGGCGTCGGCCGCACTGCGAAACGCCCCGAGCTGGACGACGAACCCCGTCCCCGCAGCCGCGGCGGGCGCAGTGCTCGTGGGGGCGGGCGGCTGGGCCGAGGGCGTCTGCTGCTGTGCCGCCTGCGGCGTCGGCTGTTGGGGCTGTTGGGGCTGTTGGGGCGCTTGGGTCTGCGGTGCCGGCGCCTGACGTGCGGGCGTCGGCGCTGCCGCAGGCGGCGGCGACGAGGCCGTGCGGGAATCGGCCGCGGAACCGCCGTCGAGCGCGATCACCCGTGCATCGTTGGGGCCGACCTCGGTCGCCGCCACACGCACGGCCTCGGCTTCGGCACGGGTCGCGTACGGCCCGATGCGGACCCGCCAGACCGGCTTGCCCGACGCGGTGGCCTGGGTGCTGGAGGCGGGGAATCCGGCGGTGGACAGACGGTTGACCACGGTGTCGGCATTGACGCTGCTGCCGTAGCTGCCGAAGTGCACCGCGTAATCGCCGGCAGCGGTGCTCGCCGGCAACGCCGCGTCATCGTCGGACGCGGGCTGCGCTGCGTCGTCATCGCCACCGGTGTCGACCGTCGGAAACTCACCGGCTGCGCGCGGTGGCGGGGCGTCGGCATCGCCCCGGCGACGGGCTTCGAGCACGCCCCCGTCCTCGGGCGCCGGCGGCGGCGCGATCAGGGGAAGATCGCGGGTCACGGTCTCGCCACGGGCCGCCGGCGCATCCGGCAACGCCAGCGGCAGGTCGGCCACGCCGCTCTCGGGCGCCGGGCCCTTGACCAGCATCGGCAGGAAGATGACCGCCAGCGCGATCAGCACGGCTGCGCCGATCAGACGCTGCTTCAGTCCGGAGTCCATCGACATCTCGTGCAACGAAGGCCAGCCGATTATACGCGTCCGGTCCCACGGCTTGCCCGTCGGCGGCCGGACCGGAATGCACTGTTCAGGCGAGTGACCGAGGTCGTTCTCCCGCGCCATTGGCCGCGTCCCCGGACGTTTCGGCCGGCCCCGGGGTCAGTTCAGCCTGGCCCCGGGGGCTCCGGCAAGGCCGCCAATGCCTGCGCCGCCGTCAGGAAGGAACCGAACACCAGCACCCGGTCGCCCGCCCGCGCGTCGGCCAGTGCGTCGGCCAGCGCCGTGGCCACGTCTTGACTGCGCGCGGCATCCGCCGCGGCACCGCCGGCAAGCGCCGCGGCCAACGCATCGGCGTCGCGACCGCGCGCCCCGCCCTCGTCGAGACCGGCCAGCCACCAGCCATCCACCTGTCCCGCCAGCGCGTCCACCACGCCCGCCGCGTCCTTGTCGGCCAGCGCGGCGTAGACCGCCAGGGTGCGTCCCGCCACCGGCGTCTCCGCCAGCGTGCGGGCGAGCGTGCGCGCCGCCTGCGGATTGTGGCCCACGTCCACGAGCACGGTCACGCCAGGGCGGACCTCGATCCGCTGCAGGCGTCCGCGAACATCGGCCGTCGCGACGCCGCGCGCGACGGCGGCATCGGGCACCGTGTCCGGCAACGCACGCAGTGCGGCGATGGCGACCGCGGCGTTGCGCATCTGGATGGTGCCGGGCAGACGCGGCACCGGCAGGTCGATCGCATAGTCCAGCTCGCGCCAGCGCCAGCGCGCGCCCTCGGGGGGATCGGCGAAGAAATCGCTGCCGAAGACGATCGCCGGGGCGCCGATGCGATAGGCGTGGCCGACGACGCTCGACGGCGGCAGATCGTCGCCGAGCACCAGCGGCCTCCATGCCCGCGCGATGCCCGCCTTCTCCGCGCCGATGGTCTCGCGGTCGTCACCCAGCCAGTCCTGGTGGTCGAGATCCACGGTGGTGATCACCGCGACATCGGGTTCCGCGATGTTGACCGCGTCCAGGCGCCCGCCCAGCCCGACTTCGAGCACGGCCAGATCGAGCCCTGCGCGGGCGAACAGCCACAGCGCGGCCAGCGTGCCGGCTTCGAAGTAGGTCAGCGGCGTGTCCGCACGCGCGGCCTCCACTGCGACGAAGGCCGCGACCAGCGCGGCATCGTCGGCCTCGCGCCCGTCGATGCGGACGCGCTCGTTGTAGCGCAACAGATGCGGCGAGGTGTAGGCGCCGGTGCGCCAGCCCGCTTCGAGGGCGATGGCCTCGATGAAGGCCACCGTCGACCCTTTGCCGTTGGTGCCGCCGACCACGATCGTGCGTCGCGCCGGCGCGCCCAGCCCGAGCCGGCCGGCGACGGCGCGCACGCGATCGAGCCCGAGCGCGATGCGCGCGGGATGCCCACGTTCGATGTGGGCCAGCCAGTCGGCCAGAGAGGAGCTTGCATCAGGCATGACGGATCACGAGAAAATGGAATGCCACGTAACGGGACACGGGATGTCACGCGCCGCGCGCCCGGCACGGGAACCGGGGCGGACGGACGGCCCACCGCCCTTCGACGCGCGGCCGGCAGTCGCCGGCACGCTCAGAGCGCGCGGTGCACGGCCTCGCCGAACAGCGGCGTGTGGTGCGCGCAGTCGTTGAGGCGGACGACATCGAGCGTGTCGATGGTCGCGCCTTCGAGCAGGTTGAGCGTGGTCGGCGCCTGTCGGAACGTCCACAGCCGCGACAGCGGAATGCCCAGGATCCGGCACAGGATCACCCGGTTGACCGCATCGTGCGCGACCACCAGCAGCGTGTCGTCGTCGCCGAGACCGTCCATCGCACGCGCCAGCGCCGGCCAGGCGCGGTCGATCACATGCTGCAGCGACTCGCCGCCATCGGGCATCAACACCGTGTCCGGCGCTTCCCGCCAGGCCTGCAGCCGTTCCGGATCGCGCGCACGGATCTCGCTGGCCAGCAGGCCCTCCCAGCTGCCATGCGCGATCTCCCGCAAACCGTCGTCCAGGGTCAACTGCGCCGCGCGCGCATCGCCCAGCGCGAGTTCGGCGGTCCGCTGCGCGCGCGACAGCGGCGATGCCACCGCGCGATCGATGCGCGTCTCGCGCAAGCGCCGCCCCAGCGCTTCGGCCTGGCCGATGCCGACCGGCGACAGCGCGATGTCCTCCTGCCCCTGGTACCGGCCTTCCGCATTCCAGGGAGTTTCACCGTGACGGGCCAGCAGAATGCGCATGGAAGTACCGTGGATTCGGGGCGCGCCAGCGTAGCAGAACGCCCGATGACCAATGACACACGGCAGGTCCATGGACGCCGAATAAGCTCGCCGTCATCCGCCCAGGAGCCGACCCGATGACCCTCGCACGCCGCGCTGTTGTGCGCCTGATGCTCGCCTGTCTCCTCCCGGCCCCGATCGCGTCGGCCGAAACGACACCACCCATTGCGGACCTGTTGTTCGTGGGGAGTTACCACATGGGCAATCCGGGGCGCGACGTGGCGAACCTGGACGCCGACGACGTGACCGCACCCGCTCGCCAGCGGCAGATACGCGATGTCGTCGACCGCCTGCTCCGCTATCAGCCCACCCGGGTGGTCGTGGAGCGCCACCCGCAGCGTCAGGCCGAACTGGATGCGCGCTTCCAGGCCACCTGCCATGGCGATGCGCCCTACGCGGCCGACGAGGTGGAACAGCTCGGCATGCGGACCGCCTGCGCACTCGGCCTCACCGGCGTCGTCGCAGTCGATTCGAGCGGCCTGGACAGCATCGACGATCCATCGACCATCGACTACGCGGCGGCCGCGCGACGGCATGACCAGCACGCCCTGTACGACGCGTTTCTGCAGGATGTCGAAGCGATGGTCGCACGCGACCAGGAAGTGCTCCGCACCGGCACCATCGTCGACATGCTACGCCGCCTCAATACGCCGGCTTGGCTGGATGCCAATGCCCGTGGCTACATCCAGCTGGGGCTGCTGGGAACCGAAGAGGATCCCGTCGGTGCTCGCTGGATGCAGGTCTGGTACGGCCGTAATCTCGCGATCTTCAATGCGATCCGTCGCGCCACCGCACCCGGCGACCGGGTCCTGGTGATCTACGGCGCCGGGCACGGCAATCTGATCCGGCAGCTGGCGGGCGAATCGGGCGATTACCGCATGCACGACCCACTCGGCTGGCTGGGCGCATCTTCACCCGACGCGCCCTGATCGCGTCCGGCTCAAAGGCCCATTTCTTCCAGCAACGCCGGTGCCGGATAAACCTCCTGCAGGATCCAGCGCAGATAGCGCTGATCGACGGACATGGTGCGGGTGCGCTCCGGGTCGTAGACCCAGTTCGAGGCCACCGACTCCCAGTTCATGTCGAACAGCAGGCCGGTCAGCCGGCCTTGGGCATCGAGTACCGGCGCGCCGGAGCTGCCACCGGTCACGTCGAGGTCGGCCAGGAAGTTGACCGGCACCGTGCGCATGCGGCGGTCGGCCAGGCCGGCGTGACGGCCTTCGGCGACGGCATCGAGCAACGCCTGTGGCGCATCGAACGGTTCGCTGCCGGTCGCCCGCGGCGGAATCTCTCTAAGCGTGGTGAAGGCTGCGCGCTCGGCACCGTCCAGGCCGGTGTAGCCGGCGACACGCCCGTAGGTGACCCGCAGCGAGCCGTTGGCGTCCGGCGGTACCGGCTGGCCCTGGGCCTGCCGATAGGCCGCCAGCGCCGCGAGGAACACCGGCCGGTTGCGCAGTGCATCGCCGCCGCGTGCCTTGCGGTCGAGTTCCTGCCGTGTGGCCGACGGGGTGACCGCGATCGCGTAGCGGATCGCCGGATCACGGCTGCGCTCGAACGCATCGCGGTCGGCCCGCAACCAGCGCATGCGCTCTTCCGCCGCGCCCAGGCCGGTGCCGGCCAGACGATCCAGCGCGCGTTCGATCGCGGCATCGTCCTGCCCGTCCAGCCAGGTATCGATGGCCGGATCGCGCTGTTCGGCCGGGAGCGCCAGATACTGGCGGAACCAGTAGCGCTGCAGGATGCGATCCATGGCCGGGTGGTAGCGTCGCTCCATCTGTTGCAGGCCGGCCTCGATGACGGCCTGGTCGCGATCCTGGTAGCCGGGTTCGCGCGCGGCATCCGGATTGGTGCGCTCGATGGCGTTGCGGTAGAGCGTCATCGCCACCCCGAGCGTGCCCAGCCGGTGCAGTTGCCCGGTGACGAGGTCACGCTCGCGAGTCGCCCGTGCGGCGGCGGCCTGGCGCTCCAGTTCGGCGTGCGCCTCCAGCGCCGGCTGCCCCGCCTCGCCCTGCCCGCGCAGCCAGTCGAGCACCGCAGCTTCCTCCGCGCGCTTGCGCGCCGCCGTCTCCAGCCGCGCGAAACTCTCCAGTTGCCCGTCGTAATGGCGGGCACTGCTGCGCCAGCCACCCAGCGCGCTGGCGTACATCACCGCGATTTCCTGATCGGTGGCGCTCTCGGCCTCCACCAGCGCCTGCAGCGCCTTGTAGTGCGTCGACAGGGCCGGATAGGTCCACTCGGCGGTCTGTTCGAACTCCGCCGCCAGCGCATGCCGGCTGGTCCCGTTCGGATAGCTCGCCGCCATCACGAACTCACCCTCGCGCAGTGGGCGCTCGGCGAACCGCAGCCAATGCCGGGGCTGGTAGGGCACGTTGTCCTCGGCGAAGTCCGCCGGGCGTCCATCGGGACCGACGTAGGCGCGGTAGAACACGAAATCGCCGGTATGGCGCGGCCAGCCCCAGGCGTCGCCTTCTCCGCCGAAATTGCCGACGCCGCCCGGGGGGGCGTACACCAGGCGCACATCCCGGATCTCCAGGCTGCGGACCAGGCGATACGCGTTGCCGCCGTCGAACTCGAACAACCTGCACCGGATCCCCGTCTCGGTCTCGCAGTCGCCGACCAGCCGTTTTTCCACGCCCTCAAGCGCGCGCGCGCGGCCGATGCCGTCGGGGGCGGCCGCGATCGCCGCGGCGACCTGCGCGGTGGCGTCGTAGATCGCTTCGGGCACCAGTACCCGGACGTTCTGGCCGGCACTCGGCTCGTCGTCCCACGCGGCGGCATTGAAGCCATCGCGCATGAGATTGGTTTCCGGCGTGGAGTTGAGCTGGATGGCGCCGTAGGCACAGTGGTGATTGGTCAGGACCAGGCCCCGCGGCGAAACGAAGCTGGCGGTGCAACCGCCGATCGACACCACCGCAGCCAGCGGATCGCCGCCGGGGTCGGCCAGTTGCGCGGCGGGCAGGCGCAGGCCGGCCTGGCGCAGCGGTCCTGCGATCTCCGGCAACTGCTGGGGTGTCCACATCCCCTCTCCGGCGAACACGCCTCCCGGCAGGGCGGGGGCGACGACGAGCGCGAGCAGCGCGGCGATCGGGCGACGGGGCATCCGGCAGGGGCTCCTGGGCGGCGGGGGCCCCAGTCTACCCGCGCCGAACGGCGCACCTGCCCGCCGCCCCGGAGACGTTGCCGGCCGGACAGGCCCGGGCCCGTATAATTCCGCCTCTTTGCTTTCCGACCGACGGACACATCATGGCCGACACCTCCCAGCGACCCACCACCATGCGCGCGCTGGTCAAGCGCGAAGCGACCAAGGGCATCTGGATGGAGGAGGTCGAGGTGCCCTCGCCCGGCCCCAACGAGGTGTTGATCCGGGTCGAGAAGGCCGCGATCTGCGGCACCGACCTGCACATCTATCTCTGGGACGAGTGGAGTCAGCGCACGATCAAGCCCGGCCTGACCATCGGCCACGAATTCGTCGGCCGTATCGCCGAACTCGGCCCGGGCGTGGACGGCTACGCACTGGGCCAGCGCGTCTCGGCCGAGGGCCACATCGTCTGCGGCCACTGCCGCAACTGCCGCGCCGGCAAGCAGCACCTGTGCCCGAACACCGTCGGCATCGGCGTCACCCGCAACGGTGCCTTCGCCGAATACGTGGTGATGCCGGCCACCAACCTGTGGCCGATCCCGGACCAGATCCCGTCGGAACTGGCGGCGTTCTTCGACCCCTACGGCAACGCCGCGCACTGCGCGCTGGAGTTCGATGTGGTCGGTGAGGATGTGCTGATCACCGGCGCCGGCCCGATCGGGGTGATGGCGGCGGGCATCTGCAAGCACGTGGGCGCGCGCAACGTGGTGGTCACCGACGTCAACGATTACCGCCTGAAGCTGGCCGCCGACATGGGCGCCACCCGCGTGGTCAACGTGGCCAACGCCTCGCTCAAGGACACCATGGCCGACCTGCATCTGGAAGGCTTCGACGTCGGCCTGGAAATGAGCGGCAACCCGCGCGCCTTCAACGACATGCTCGACTGCATGTACCACGGCGGCAAGGTCGCGCTGCTCGGCATCCTGCCCAAGGGCGCCGGCGTCGACTGGGACCGCATCATCTTCAAGGGCCTGACCGTGCAGGGCATCTACGGCCGGAAGATGTACGAGACCTGGTACAAGATGACCCAGCTGGTGCTGTCCGGCTTCCCGCTCGGCAAGGTGCTGAGCCATCAGCTGCCGGCCGACGAATTCCAGAAGGGCTTCGACCTGATGGAATCCGGCAAGTCCGGCAAGGTCGTGCTCGACTGGCACTGAGCCACCGCCCCGACGCCGGCCGCGACGCCACGCCCCTGTCGCGCATCCGGATCTCCAATACCCCTGGAGATCCGAGATGTCCCGTCGCCTTTTGCCTGATGTCGTGCCCGCCCGGGCACGCGCCCTCGCGTTCGCCGCGCTGACCCTCGTGTCGTGGAGCCCGGTGGGCGCGGCCGCGCCTAACGGCCCCTGCCCCGCGCTGCCCGGCCTGGCCGATCTGGCCTGCGTCGCCCGCGACGAAGGCTGGTTCTACGCCGACGACGCTGCGTCCGCGGCTCGGCTGGCCGACGATGCGCGCATCGCCGCCGACACCTTCGTCCGCCATTTCGAGCGCACCGCGCCGCCCGGCGCGGTGGTGGCCGCCGGCACCGGCCGCCACCTCGACGACGACGCCCGCACGGCGATGCGCGACGCGGGGGCACGCTGGGTGTTGCCATGGCTGGACGCCTCCGAGCGCGCGACGCTGCGGCGCGACGCCATCGAACGCCAACTGCGCGCCCGCCTGCCGGATGCCGAGGACGCGCGCATCCGAAGCCTGCGCGAGGCCGCACTGGCGCAGGCCGCCAACACGAGCGACGCCGGCGGCGATGGCGCCGACACCGACCGCAGCGCCCTGCGCCACGAGATCGGCCACATGCTGTTGATCGATGCGTTCTGGCCGGACCGCGCCGTGAGCGGGGCGCCAGCGCACTACGGCGGCCCGGGGCCGGACTGGCTGGACGAAACCGCTGGCGTGCTGATGGAATCCGAGGCGATGACCGCCGTGCGCCGCCGGCTCCTGTACGACGACGGGGCGATGTCCCAGTTGCGCCCGCTCGACGAGTTCTTCGCGATGCCGCATCCATTGATGGCCGGCCTGGTGGCCGCGCGCGCCGAAGCAGACGGGCCTCCACATGCCGGCATCCGCGTCGTTTCCGGCGACGCGGGCCGGCGCATGGCCGACCAGGCGCCCTGGTTCTACGTGCAGGCGCGCGACGTTGCCGATTTCCTGATCGCGCGCGCGGGCACGCCGACGGTGTTCGCCGGCATTGCGAGGTTCGTCGCCGGCGGCGGCGATATCGAGGACTGGCTCGCGCTCCACGGCCCTGACCACGGCCTGCCGCCGACGGTGGCCGCGCTCGACGCCGCGTGGCGCGCCTGGCACGCGGCGTCGGCACCGCACTGACGCCGCGCCCGCATCCAGCCCGCCGGATCTGCATGTCGGTGAGCGGCGCATGGCGGAGGCCGTCCAAAAGCATGCCTGCCGAGCGCCCGCGTCCCATGAGCGGGCCCGCCAAGCGCACGCCCGCCGCAGACCCCCTTGTTAGAATCGCGGCTTGCCCACGCCGCACAGACCTGCCATGTCCGAGTCCACCACCCAACGCTACGCCGATACCCTCGACGAGATTCGCGAGGCCGGGCTGTTCAAGTCCGAGCGCATCATCACCAGTCCGCAGTCGGCCGAGATCACCTTGGCCGACGGGCGCACGGTGCTGAACTTCTGCGCCAACAATTACCTCGGCCTGGCCGACCACCCGGATCTGATCGCGGCCGCGAAGGACGCGCTGGACAGCCACGGTTTCGGCATGGCCTCGGTGCGCTTCATCTGCGGCACCCAGGACCTGCACAAGCGGCTGGAGAAGACCATCGCCGACTTCTTCGGCACCGAGGACACCATCCTCTACGCTGCCTGCTTCGACGCCAATGGCGGCCTGTTCGAGCCGTTGCTCGACGAACGCGACGCGATCGTCTCCGATGCGCTCAACCACGCCTCGATCATCGACGGGGTGCGCCTGTGCAAGGCCAAGCGCTACCGCTACGCCAATTCCAACATGGCGGAACTGGAGACCCAGTTGCAGAAGGCGAAAGCCGACGGCGCACGCACGATCCTGATCACCACCGATGGCGCGTTCTCGATGGACGGCTTCGTCGCCCCGCTCGACGAGATCACCGCACTCGCCGAAAAGTACGGTGCTCTCGTGCACATCGACGAATGCCACGCCACCGGCTTCCTCGGCGCCACCGGCCGCGGCTCGGCCGAGGCCAAGGGCGTGCTGGAGAAGATCGACATCTTCACCGGCACCCTGGGCAAGGCGATGGGCGGCGCGCTGGGCGGTTTCACCACGGCGAAGGCCGAAGTCATCGAACTGTTGCGCCAGCGCTCGCGCCCCTACCTGTTCTCCAACTCGCTGCCGCCGCATGTGGTGGCCGCCGGCATCAAGGCCTTCGAGATGCTCGCGGCTGCCGACGAGCTGCGCGAGCGCCTGCGGGAGAACACCGCCTACTTCCGCGGAAAGATGACCGCAGCAGGCTTCGACCTCAAGCCCGGCGACCACCCGATCTGCCCGGTGATGCTGTACGACGCGCCGCTGGCGCAACGGTTCGCCGAGCGACTGCTCGAAGAAGGCATCTATGCGATCGGGTTCTTCTTTCCGGTCGTGCCGAAGGACCAAGCCCGTATCCGCACCCAGATGTCGGCAGCACACACGCGCGCGCATCTCGACCAGGCGATCGATGCCTTCACCCGCATCGGCCACGAACTGGGTGTCCTGAAACGCTGAAGGCCGGCACTCGGGCCGGCCCTGTCAGTCGATGCGCGCCTTCGAACGAGGGCGCGCTGGCCACGCGCCTGATGCGGCGCAGCCTTCGATCCGTATGGTGGTTTACTCGCCCGACGGCGGCGGCGCGACCGCGGGCACCACGACAGGCTCGGCACGACGACCGACGGTGTAGCCATTGGACTGCAGCCATGCATCGAAGTCGTCCGCGGTCATCCGGCGGCCTTCCTGGGTCATGTTGAAGCGATACGGCGTGTTGTCGAACTCGGTTTGCTTCTGGTAGGCGCCCGCGGCGGCCATCGCGACGCGCTCGCACTCCTCGTTGCGCAGGCGCATCAGGACTTGATCGAGCGTCTGCGGCTCCTCGACGGAATGGGCCAGCACGCCGCCATTGGCGCCATGGCGATAATCGGGCGTGGCGAGCTCGGACGCGACCGGTGCCAAGGCGATCATCGAGCCGGCACCCGCAGCTGTACGGGTAATCGAGCAATCCGCAGCCTGCGAGGCGAGCGGAACTGCCATCAACAACAGCAAAGCGGCGGTCTTGTACATGGCCTGGTCCCCGACGGAAGTGGCGAGCAGTGTATTGACTTTAAATAAGTGCCGCAAGCGGTTGTTTTGAAACGCGTGCATTCATCTATTCGAATGCGCCGACGCTCGTGACGACGAGCGGCCTCACCCGCCGGATGCCGCCGAACGGCCCTGCCTCGACGTCGTGCGCATTGCCGGATCTGCCCGGATGATACGCGCGTTCGCGCGCGGCCCGCACCGCGGGATTACGAGCCGGTCGACCGCGCGATCCGGGCAAAAGAAAAGCCCGGCCGAAGCCGGGCTTTTCCTGTTGCGTTGAACTGCGCGTCCCTTAGTTCTGGACGTTCAGCTCGGTACGGCGGTTGCGTGCACGGCCTTCCGGATTGTCCGAACCATCCGGGTTGGTGTTCGGCGCGATCGGGCGGCTCTCGCCGTAACCCACCGGGCCCACCAGACGGCTACGGTCGATGCCGTTGCTGGTCAGGAACTCGTACACCGCATTGGCGCGACGCTCCGACAGGCCCTGGTTGTACTGGTCCGAACCCACCGAGTCGGTGTGGCCGGCCACTTCAACGCGCAGGTCGGGGTAGCGACGCAGGATTTCGACGGTCTCGTTCAGGACCGACACCGCGTCAGGACGCAGGGTGGCACGATCGAAGTCGAAGTTCACGCCGGTCAGATCGATGGTGATCGGAGCCGGGGCCGGAGCCGGGGCCGGGGCCGGAGCCGGCGGCGGCGGCGGCGGCGGTGCGACCGGGGCGACCGGCGGCGGGCCGAGCGGGATCACCACGCCAACCGAAGCGGTCAGGTCGGTGAAGTAGCTCTCGGACTGGTTGTGCGGGTAGCCCGCCCAGTCGCGCGAACCGTTGGCCGCATAGCTGTCGTCGTTGAAATCGCCACGCAGCGCGACTTCGGTACGGACGGCGACGCGGTTCTCGAACGTGGTCTGCAGACCCAGGCCGATCTTCGCGGCGAAGTTGCCGTCCTTCTGCTTCTGCGGGGAATCCGGGTTCGGGAAGTTGTCGTACTCTTCCTCGCTGCGCTGGTAGCCGACGCCGAACAGGGCGTAGGGGTTCCAGCTACGGCCTTCCTGGATGAAGTGGTAGCGGAAGTCGAACGAGATGCCGTACTGGCTCCAGTTCAGATTGTTGTTCGAACCTTCGACCGAGCTGGCGCTGCGGAAGTTGGGGTTCTGGTAGTTCAGCTCACCGTCGACCGACCAGTTCGGGCTGATGAACTTGCCCAGGCCCAGGGTGCCGAACGGGGTGTCGGTGGTACGACGGTCGTCGTCCTGGAAGTTGTAACCGACCGAACCGGTCAGGTACCAACGGTCGTCGAACTCCTGCGCGCTGGCGGTGTGCGCCAGGCCCAGACCGCCGAGAAGGGCGGCACAGAGGAGTTTCTTTTTCATTTCGTTCAGCTCCTTGATCAAGGGGGAAAGCGTGACTGCACCGAAGAAGTGTTTTGATTCGGTCGTGATCGCGTCAAGCGACCATCGCCGGCGTAGCCTAGAGTCAGCCCTGTGAAGGCGTCGTTAACGCTAGCATAACAGTTGAAAGGTGCCAATCTACGGCACCCTTCGCCCCTAAGGCCCCAGTCAGGAACGCGAAGGGTCGCTACCTCGATGCGATGGCGTGCCGTTCGCTCCGCGACCCGCACTCACGCAAGGCGCCGCACCGGCGCATTTCCACGGTGAAATGCGTCAGATCGTCGCCGACCAGGTGCAGGTCCGGCCCCTGCGACGGCTGATGCCTTGCGTCGCCACCGGGACGATCGACCGCACTCGGCAAACACTACCGCCAGCTGATGCCCATCACCCAGCCGGCATCAAGGCCGTCCGCTGCAGGCCCGGACGCCATGCATCGCTGCAACGCTGCGGTGCGTCGCCACGCCTTGGTGGTGCGCGCGTGAAACGGCATCTTGCTCGGCATGTCGGACACCGCGCTCATGCCCACCCTGTTCCTCTCGCACGGCTCGCCCATGCTGGCCGTGGAGGATTCGCCTGCCGGACGTTTTCTCGAGGCGTTGGCCCCGCGCCTGCCAAGGCCCCGCGCCGTGGTCGTGGCGTCAGCGCACTTCGCCGCTGCGCCGGTGCTGGTGGGCGCCGCCGCCTGGCCGGCGACCATTCACGACTTCGGCCGGTTTCCCGACGCCCTGTTCCGGATCCAGTATCCGGCCCCCGGCCATCCGGCGTTGGCCGAAGACATCGCGCGGCAGTTGATCGCCGCCGGCATCGCGGCCAGCGCATGGCCGGACCAGGGTCTCGATCATGGCGTCTGGGTCCCGCTGCGACGCATCTTCCCCGATGCGGACATCCCGGTGGTGCCGCTGTCGGTCAATCCGCGTGCGGACGCCCGGACCCACTTCGCCCTCGGCCAGGCGCTGGCGTCCCTGCGCCGCGACGGGGTGCTGGTCGTCGGCTCCGGCGGGTTCGTCCACAACCTGGGCGACCTGGTGTGGACTGAACGCGATGCCCCGATGCCGGAGTGGGCCACCGCCTTCGCCGACTGGATGCGCGCACGCCTCGCCGACGGCGACCTGACCGCCCTGCTCGACTGGGCACGTCGTGCGCCGGAAGCGCACCGCGCGCATCCGACCGTCGAGCATCTGCTGCCTCTGTTCGTCGCCCTCGGTGCGGCTGGTGACAGGCCGCGGGTCGAGACTCTGCACCGATCGCACGAGTTCGGTTCGCTGGCGCTCGACGCGTTCGCCTTTCATTAGGACCATCCGGGCCTCGCCTACCGGCGAGCCGGTCAATCTTCGGGCAGCGACAGACCCGGTCGCTCCCAGGGCGGAGGATCCCCCAACCGCTCGCGCAGGAAGTCGACCACCGCCGTCACCCGCGGCGGCACCATGCGCCGCTGCGGCATCACCGCATGGATGGCGCCGGCAGGAAGCCGATAGTCCGGCAGCACCACCTGCAGCCGTCCCGCGCGCAGGTCGTCGTGCACATGCCACACCGAGTGCATGGCGATGCCCAGGCCCGACAGTGCGGCGTCGCGCAGCGCCTCACCGAGATTGCTCTCGAAGCGCGCCTGCATCCGGATCACCGTCTCGCGGCCGGCGCCGTCGCGCAGGTGCCACAGGTCCTGACGCCCGTGGCTGCCGAACAGCAGGACGCCGTCGTGGCCGGCGAGATCCTCGGGCATGCGCGGGGTGCCGTGCCGGGCGAGATAGTCCGGCGCGGCGCACAGCACCTTGCGGTTACGGGCCAGCGGCCGGGCCACGAGCGAGGAATCGGGCAACGTGCCGATCCTGATCGCGAGGTCGTAACCGCCGCCCACGAGGTCGACGACCCGATCGTCGAGATCCAGGCTCAGGCGCAATGCCGGATAGCGGGCGAGGAACTCGGGCAGCAGCGGCGCGATGTACTGCCGTCCGAACGAGGCCGATGCACTCATGCGCAGCACCCCGGCGACGCCGCCGACCCCGCCACTGGCGCGAAGACTGGCGGCCAGGCTGTCGAATTCCTCGACCAGCACTCGCCCCTGCGTGGCCAGCAGGGCGCCTTCGGGGGTCGCATGCAGGCGTCGCGTGGTCCGTTGCAGCAGGCGCACCCCCAGCGTGCCTTCCAGCCGCCGGATCCGCTGGCTGGCGACAGCAGGCGACAGATCGAGACTGCGTGCGGCCGCGCTGATCGAGCCCAGTTCCACCACGCGCAGGAACAGCGCGACGTCGTCGATCCGATCCATTTTGAATATTTCATTGAAATTGATTCGCGACTCTAGCTGTTTTTCCCGGGGGGACGATCCACAGACACTGCGCTCCCCCCTCAACACCGCCGCCCCCATGACGCACGCCCTCACCTCCCGCCGCATGCCGCTCGCGGTCTATGCGCTGGCCGCCGGCGCCTTCGGCATCGGCACTACCGAATTCGTCATCATGGGCCTGCTCACCCAGGTGGCCGCCGACCTGGGTGTCGGCCTGGCCGCGGCCGGACTGCTGATCTCCGGCTACGCGCTCGGCGTGTTCGTCGGTGCGCCCTTGTTGACCCTTGCCACGACCCGTTGGCCGCGCAAAGCGGTGCTGGTCGGCCTCATGGTGGTGTTCACCCTGGGCAACCTGGCCTGCGCGCTGGCGCCGGACTACGGCTGGCTGATGGCGGCCCGGGTCGCGACCTCGCTGGCGCACGGCACGTTCTTCGGCGTCGGCGCCGTGGTCGCCACCGGCCTGGTCGCCGAAGACCGCCGCGCCTCGGCGATCTCGTTGATGTTCACCGGCCTGACCATCGCCACCCTGCTCGGCGTACCCGCCGGCGCCTGGCTCGGCCTGCAGGCCGGTTGGCGGGCGACATTCTGGGCGGTGACCGCGATCGGCATCCTCGCCACGGCGGTGGTCGCGCTGTGGGTCCCCGCCATCCAGGCCGACGCCGCGCCGGTGCCGCTGCGCGAGCAGGTGCGGGCGGTGTCACGCCCCCAAGTGTTGCTCGGCCTGCTGATGACGGTGCTCGGCTTCGGCGGCGTCTTCACCGTCTACACCTTCATCCAGCCCCTGTTGCTGGATGTCACCGGACTGTCCCCGGGCGCGGTCTCGCCGGTGCTGCTGGTGTTCGGCGCGGGCATGATCGTCGGCAACCTGCTCGGCGGGCGCCTGGCCGACCGCATGCATGCCCCCGCGTTGCTCGGCACGCTGCTGGCGCTGGCGGCCACGCTGGGGCTGTTCGGACTGGTCGCCACGCATGCCGTCGCCACGGTGCTGGCGGTCGGCCTGCTCGGCGTGACCGCGTTCGCCACGGTGTCGCCGATGCAGCTCTGGGTGCTGGAGCGTGCGGGCGAGACCGGCCGCCATCTCGCCTCCAGCCTCAACATCGGCGCCTTCAATCTGGGCAACGCCGCCGGCGCCGGACTGGGCGGACTGGTGCTGCTCCACGGCGGCGGGTTGACCCGCCTCGGCCCCGTAGCCGTCCTGGTGACGCTGACCGGCGCACTCGTGGCGCTGATCGCGATCCGTGCCGCACGCCCGACCCCGGCCATGCCGGCAACCGCCTCATGCCGATGATCGCGATGTGCGACGGCCGGCCGCGTCACGCGTCGTGCGCCGTCGCGATGCCCCGCATCGCCACCAGGCTTCGGCGCGCCCGCATGCGTGCCGGAAGCGTCTTCCACGCGGGCGGATCCGACCGACCGCTACCCTGTCCATCGGAAGCGCCACCTCACGCCATCGCCCACCTTCCATCCAGCACCCAGGAGAAGTTTCCCCATGAAAGCCATCGTCACCACCGCGCCGCGTCCCGTCGACGACGCCCAGGCCCTGGTCGAACGCGAGATCGACACGCCCGCGCCCGGCCCGCGCGATCTGCGCGTCCGGGTGGAGGCCATCTCGGTCAATCCGGTCGACACCAAGCTGCGTCGCGCGCCGCTGCCCGAAGGCGCCGGTTACCGTGTCCTCGGTTACGACGCGGCCGGCGTGGTCGATGCGCTCGGCGCCGAGGTCGAGGGCTTCGCCGTCGGCGACCGCGTCTACTACGCCGGCGACGTCACCCGCCCCGGCAGCAATGCCGAGTTCCAACTCGTCGATGCGCGCATTGCGGCGAAAGCGCCCGCATCGCTCGACGCCGCCCAGGCGGCCGCGCTGCCGCTGACCGCGATCACCGCATGGGAGCTGCTGTTCGACCGGATGCCGTTCTCCGTCGATGGCGGCGGCACCGGCAAGTCGCTGCTGGTGATCGGCGGTGCCGGCGGCGTCGGCTCGATCGCGATCCAACTGGGCAAGCTCGCAGGCTTCACCGTGATCGCCACCGCGTCGCGTGACGAGACCCAGGCGTGGTGCCGCACGCTGGGCGCCGACCACGTCGTGGATCATCGCGAGCCGCTGGCACCGCAGCTGACCGCCGTGGGGTTCGAGCAGATCGACGTCGCACTGAATCTCGCCGACACCGACCATTATTGGCAGGCCCTGGGCGAGCTGCTCGCGCCGCAAGGGCACGTCGGCCTGGTGGTGGAGCCGGCGGGCGCGCTGAAGATCGGCGATCCCTACAAGGCCAAGTGCATCGGCATCCACTGGGAATTCATGTTCGCGCGCCCGCGCTTCGGCACCGCCGACATCGCCGAGCAGGGCCGGATCCTGGCGCGTGTGGCCGAGCTGGTCGATGCCGGCCGCCTTCGCGGCACGCTCACCGAGACGCTGTCGCCGATTTCGGCGGCGACCCTGCTCGACGCGCATCGGCGCGTGGAGAGCGGACGCACGATCGGCAAGATCGCGCTCAGCGGCTGGTGAGTCTGCACCCGGGCCCGGCACCGGCCGGGTCCGGGCGCCGGCACCTCCGCCTGCGGCGCTCAGGCCGCGCGTGCGGCCTCGGCGTCGTCGCGGTCGCGCTTGAGCACCGCCACCGGTTCGGCCCACGGGCTGCCGGCGCGCCGCTTGCTGGTCGCCAGGACCAGGTCCGACGGCTCGAACACGTTGACGTTGTGGGTGATCGGCGTGGTCAGGATGTACTGCGCATCGGTCGAGCGGAGGAAGCGGCCGACCTTCTCGATGTTGGCCACGTCCAGGTGCGCGAACGGCTCGTCGATGAAGACGAAACCGCCCGGCTGTTCCTCGTCGCGCAGCAGCGCCACCAGCAGTAGCAGCGACTTCATCACCTGCTGGCCGCCCGAGGCCTCGCCGTCGTCGAGTCCGATCCAGCCCTTGCGGTCGAAATCGAAGCGCACGGTCAGCCCGGCCTGGGCCAGGGCGACGTCGTCGTTGACCAGATCGGGCATCTCCGCCTCCACGCCGATGCCGGCCAGGGTGCCGAGTGCGGCCAGATTGCGGCGATAACGACGCACGGTGGCCCGCAGCACGTTGAGATACGCACCGCGCGCCTCCTCGGTGATCCGGCGCGCGCGATGCAGGTGCGCCTCGCGCTGACCGATGGTGTGCGCCATCGCATCGTGGTCGGCGGCGAGCTTGTCGCGGATCGCCACGCACGCGTCGTCGTCGACGAAGGCACCGCGGGCGATGCGCTCGTCGATGCGTTCCAGTTCCCGGCGCACCGCACCGGCGCTCTCGTACTCGTCGCGCACTGCCCGCAATGCCGACAGCGTGCGCCAGGCCACCGGCATCTGCGCACGGCGCTTGCGGAAATCCAGAATCCGCTGCGCCAGCGCCTGACGCTCCTGGCCGATCTGGCGACCGCGCTCCTGCAGCTCGTGCTCGAGCGCGCGCAGCTCGCCGGCGCGGCTGGCGGTGGCGATGCTCTCGGCCTTGTCCAGCGCTTCCAGACCGCTGAGCGCATCGCGCGCTTCGGCCAGACCCGTCGCGGCCGCCTGCGCGGCCTCGGCGAGCGCGGGCAGGCGCTCGGCGGCGTCGGCGAACTCGGCGCTGCGGGTCACCAGCTCCTGGCCGGCGTCGAGCCCGAGCAGGCGTGCCTGATCCGCGTCGAGTTCGCGGCCGAGCGTGGCGAGCTCGCGCTCGCGCGCCTGCGCACGCTGCTGCAGCACGGCCTGTTCGGCGTGCAGATCGGCCAACCGGGCTTGGCGTGCGCCGGCGCCGAAATGGTGCTGGCCGCCGCCGATGTGGCGTCCGCCGCGATGTTCGCGCAGATAGCCCTGCGCGGTGATCCAGTCCTGCCCCTTGGCCAGCCGGTGCCCGGCGTCGATGTCGGCCACGCGCTGGATGCGGTCGAGTTGACGCGGCAGCCACGCCGGCGGCTCTTCCGAGAACCGCACCACCTCCAGCAGCGAGCCGCGCGTGGCGCGGTCCACCGGTGCGCGGTCGGCGACCACGAAATGGCGATACTTCAACTGCTCGCCCAGGCGCCACGCCTCGCGCGCATCGCGCGGCGACTCCAGCACCACCAGATGCCGGTACGGCGCGAGCACGGCCTCCACCGCCACCGCCCACTCGGGCTCGACGATCTCGACCAGCTCGGTCAGCACACGATGGCCGATGTCGGCCCGCTCGAGCGCGGCGCGGAAATCGCGCTCGAACGGCTCGAGCACGCGACCGCCACCGCTGGCGGTCGCGAGCTGCGCGGCGATCTCGCCGCCGCGCAGGCGATCGCGCTCGGCCTCGAACTTCAGCTCCGCCTGACGGCGCCGGCCGGTCTCCACCTTGCGCGTGAGCGCCTCGACATCGGCCGCGCCGCGCTCGGCCTGCAGGCGGGTCAGCTCGTCGTGACGGCGCGCGAGATGCTCCGCGTCGCGGGCCAGGTCGCGGGCCTGGGTGAACACGCCCTCGCGCGCGCGCAAAGCATCGCGCGCGGCCGTGAGGTCGCCCTCCAGTTGCGCACGGCGCGCGGCCGCGTCGGCATCCTGCGAGCGCAATGCATCGTGGGCCCGTACGCGGTCGCGCAGGCCCCGGCGCAGGCCGGTCAGGCGGGGGCGCGCCCCGGCGATGGCGGCGTGCTGGTCGGCCAGTTCGACCTTGGGCGCGATCTCGGTCTCCAGCCGCTGGCGCAGGCCGCGCAGCGTCAGGCCCTCCTCGAACGAGCGCACGTCGGCACGTGAGGTCTCCAGTTTGAAGTGCAGTTCGGCCAGCCCGTGCTGCAGCTCGCCGATTTCCTTTTCGACGTCGAACTGTTCGGCGCGCGCGCGCTGGTAGTCGTCGAGCACGGCCTTGTCCTCGAACACGTCGAAGACCAATTGCAGCAGTTCGCGCGGCGACAGCTGGCACAACTTGTCGGTCGCGCCCTGCTCCAGCGTGAGCACGCGGCAGATCGCGCGACTCAGGCCCGCGCCCGCCAGACGGACGCGATAGTCGCGCACGCCCAGCCATTCACCGCCCTGCTCCAGGGTTTCCACCGGCACATCGCCGGCGACGATCTGGTAGTCGCGGCTCCAGTCGCCGCCGCGCTTGCGTACGCGGCAGGCGATGGTGACCTGCTCGTCCATGCACGGGAAGAATGCGCGCCGCCCACGCCGGTCCACCGGATTGCTGACCACTGCGCGCAACCAGGCGAACGGCTTGCCGTTGTGGCGCAGGTAGGTCTTGTAGTCGCGCGCCATCTCGCGGTCGTCGATCGCCAGCAGCGTGCGCAGCGCATCGAGCAGGGTGGTCTTGCCGGAGCCGTTCGGCCCGACCACGGTGATGATGGAGGCGTCGAGCGGCAGTTCGTAGCGCTGCCAGTAGTCCCAGTGCACGACTTCGAGGCTGCGGAACTCAAACATCGCGGGTCACCTCTTCGGCGTGGCGGTCCTGCGCGGGACGCGCGTCGGATGGGGATGCGGGTTCGCGCTGCGCGTGCGCATCTGCGTCGGGGACGTCCACCGTCACCCCTGCATCGGCGCCCGCACCGGCCGCGATCCCGCGACTGTCGGCATCGTCGGCGGGCGCGGCCGCACGCGCTTCGGCCAGCACGAAGGCGAGCGCGCCGTCGGTGACGCGGCCGGCGATGCGCTCGTAGTCGATGGCCAGGTCCAGCAGCGGCCCTTCGTGGATGCGCTCGCGGCGGCGGACGATGAAACCGTGCCGCTGCAGGGTGCCGAGATTCATCTGGATGCGCGCCTTGCCGCCGAGCCTGTCGCCGAAATCGGCCAGCAGAGTGCGCTCGTTGATCGGCTCGACCACTTCGGCGCCGACCGGCACCGGCTTGAGCTCGGCGAACATCTGCTCCTGGTCCTGCGCACGATCGCGGGCCTGGCGGGCGATCTGGCGCTGGCGCTTGGGCAGCACCAGCAGCGACCACACCACCACCAGCAACGCGAGCGCGTCGCGGCTCAATTGCAGATTGCTCGCCGCCCAGGCGTCGGCATGGCCGAACACGTCGGCCTCCTGCGCGCGTGCGATGCCCACCGCGACATGCGCGGCATAAGGATGTTCGAGCAGCCGCAGGCCGGCGCCGGCGAGCCGGCGGTCGAGGTCGTCGCGCAACTCGGCGTCGACGAGGACCTGCCGCACGGCGGTGTCGTCGCGCGGCAGCCAGCGCTCGGCCAGCAACCGGGCGATCAGGGGGGCGATGGGGTCGGTCATGCGGAAGTGGTGTCCTTGGCGGCGGTGCCGCGTGTGCCGCGCGAGGCGCGGGCAGTCGATTCGGTGCGGGTGCGGCCGTTGCCGGCGGCGCGTTCCCGGCCATCCGCGGCCGGCATATCCGGGGCGGAGAACGGAACGCCTGCGTCATCGCCGTCGCGCTCGCGAGCGGCGTCGTCGTCGTCGGCCAATGCATGTTCGCCGACCGCATCGGCCGACGCCGCCGCCAGCGGTTCGAGCCGCCCCCGGCTCATCAGCGCGACGCCCGCACGGCCGACCGGCTCCAGCACCGGATCGATCCGCCAGCGCATCGGCAGGCGCGCGAGGCCGGCACCGACGCCCTCGCGCTGGTCGGCGCCCAGGTCACCGATCAGGCCCAGCAGCGACAGCCGATAGGCGCTGAGGGCGAAGCCGTCCTGCGGCACCCAGTCGACGAGAGGGGCGGCGGCGTCGAGCGCGGTGAGCTGGTCGAGCCATTGCTCGGCGTGGCGATACTCGTTCTCGGCCGAGGGGACGTGCAGATCCTCGGGCGCCGTGCGTGCCGGCGGCAGGCCGGCATCGTCGCGGCCTTCGCGCTCGCGCTCGACCAGCTCGTACTCGGCCACGTCGAGCGCGATCGGCGCCAACGCGAACGCCGGTGCCGGTGCGCGCGCCACGGTGTCGCGTGCCAACGCGGCCAAAGCGGCCGGATCGAGCGCGCGCAGATAGCGGGTGACGTCCGACGACGACAGGCCCGTCGCGCCCAGGTGCACGCGATGCCGGTCGAGCTGGTTGAGCGCGCGCTGGAACACCGAGGCCTGCCGCAGCAGCGCGCTCTGTGCGCGACCGACCTGTTGCGCGACGCGGTGGGTCGCGGTGTCGAGCTCCTCGTCGGCGGCGATGCCGCGCATCAACTCGGTGCCCTTTTCCACCCACTGCCAGACCGACTGCAACGTGTCCGCGGCGCGCTGGATGCGATGTTCGGAGCCGCTGAGCACGGCCTGATCGAAATCCTCGCGCAGCTCGTTCAGACGCGACAGCAGGTGTTGCAGATCGGCGGCACCCACACGGCCCACGGCCTGGCCGGCGGCGAGCTGAGCGGTCACGTAGGCGAGTTCGTCGCCCTCGTCGTTGAACTGCAGCAACAGGCCCAACGCCGACAGCGCCTGCCGCCCGACCGGGCTGATCCGGTAGCGCTGGCTGTGCGCGTCCCACAACAACAGGCCGTTCTCGCGCAGGCGCCCGAGCACCGTGTCGCACTTGACCGGATCGAGGTAGGCGAAATGCTCGCGCAGTTCCTGCGGGCTCCAGTCCGGCGCCTCGCCTCGCGCGCCGAGCGTGCGCAGCACCAGCAGCCGCACCATGACCGCTTCCTCGCCGCCGTGGAACAGCGTCGAGAACGCACGCACCTGATCGCGCGCGGCCAGCAAGGGGTGCAGGTCGGGCAGGTCGGCGGCGGCGATGCCGTCGCGCAGATAGTCCTGGAAGCGTTCGATGGCCGGGGTCCGGGCGCGTGCGGTCGGACATGTTCGGGAAGCCCAACCCGGCTGGCAACTCTTGACAGCCCGTACGCCCCGGCACCCAGGATCACCGCGAATCGCGGCACGCGCCCATGTGCGCGTCGAACGCCCCCGACGCCGACCGCTCCGCCTGTGCGTCCGCCGGTCGGGCCCTCGACGACCGACCAAGGCCGCCGGGCCGTGCCGCGGCGACCGCGCAGCCGCTTGACGGCTGCAGTGCCCCGTCCCGGAACAGCGGGCGACCATCGGTCCTCCAACACGTTTCCTGCACCGAAGCCGACGCGCGGCTCATGCGAGAACGCACCGCACTAGGCGGCACCCTGCCAGCGCCCGGCGGAGGCATGGGGATCCGCTTCACGCGTTGCGCCCGGTCGGCGGACACGGCATCCTGCCCCATCCATACGCCAGCGTATCCACAATGACGCCCGCCATGCCGGAAGCCAGCGCCTCGCCGTATCCGCACCTGCTCGCCCCGCTCGATCTCGGCTTCACCACCCTGCGCAACCGGGTGCTGATGGGCTCGATGCATACCGGCCTGGAAGACCGCGCCCGCGACGTGCCGCGCCTGGCCGCCTATTTCGCCGAGCGCGCGGCCGGCGGCGTGGGCCTGATCGTGACCGGTGGCTACGCACCGAATGTCGAGGGCTGGCTGAAACCGTTCGCGGGGGCGATGACCCGCGGCGCCCACGCGCGTCGGCACCGGGCGGTCACCGACGCCGTGCACGCGCACGACGCGAAGATCTGCCTGCAACTGCTGCATGCCGGTCGCTACGCCTACCACCCGCTGTCGGTGGCACCGTCGAAAGCGAAGGCGCCGATCAACCCGTTCACCCCGCGCCCGCTGTCGGCGCGCGGCGTCGAGCGCACCCTGCGCGCCTACGTGCGCGCGGCGCGATTGGCCCGCGACGCCGGCTACGACGGTGTGGAGGTGATGGGTTCGGAAGGCTATCTGATCAACACCTTCGCCAGCGCGCGCACCAACCGGCGCGACGACGCCTGGGGCGGCGATCTGCCACGGCGCATGCGCTTCGCCACCGAGATCGTGGCGCGCATCCGCGAGGCCTGCGGGCCGGACTTCATCCTGATCCACCGCCTGTCGATGCTGGAACTGGTGCCGGACGGTTCGCCGTGGCACGAGATCGTCGCCCAGGCGCAGGCCATCGAGGCGGCCGGTGCGACCCTGCTCAACACCGGTATCGGCTGGCACGAGTCGCGCGTGCCGACCATCGCCACCTCGGTGCCGCGTGCAGCGTTCGCCGGCGTGACCGCCAAACTGCGCCCGCATGTGGGCCTGCCGCTGGTGACCACCAACCGGATCAACACGCCCGAGGTCGCCGAGGCGATCCTGGCCGGCGGCGGCGCGGACATGGTGTCGATGGCACGGCCGCTGTTGGCCGACCCGGACTGGGTGGCCAAGGCGCGCGCCGGCCGGCCCGAGGCGATCAACACCTGCATCGCCTGCAACCAGGCCTGCCTGGACCATGTGTTCGCCAACCGCACGGTGAGCTGCCTGGTCAATCCGCGCGCATGCGCCGAGACCGAGCTGAACTACCTGCCGGCAGCGACGCCGAAACGCATCGCCGTGGTCGGCGCCGGGCCGGCCGGGCTGGCCTGCGCCACGGTGGCCGCGGCGCGCGGTCACCAGGTGACCCTGTTCGAAGCCGGCGACGCCATCGGCGGGCAGTTCAATCTCGCCCGGCGGATCCCCGGCAAGGAGGAATTCGACGAAACCCTGCGCTGGTTCCGCCATCGCATCGCCGAGACCGATGTCGAGCTGCGTCTGGGCACCACCGCCGACATCGACATGCTGACCGGCTACGACGTCGTGGTGCTCGCCACCGGTGTGCGGCCGCGCCCCGTCGACTTCGCCGGTCACGACCGTCCCGACGTGATCACCTATCTCGATGTGCTGAGCGGCCGCATCGTTCCCGGCCGTCGGGTCGCCCTGGTCGGCGCCGGCGGCATCGGTTTCGACGTGGCCGAGTTCCTCGCCCACGACGGCCCGTCGCCGACGCTGGATCCGGCGCGCTGGATGCGCGACTGGGGCATCGATCCCGCCTTCGAGGCGCCGGGCGGCCTGCTGCCGGCACAGCCGGCCGCACCCGCTCGCGAGCTGTGGCTGCTGCAACGCAGCCCCGGCCGGCCCGGCAGCCGGCTGGGCAAGACCACCGGCTGGATCCACCGGGCCGCCCTCAAGGCCGCGCGTGTGCAGATGCTCGGCGGCGTGGGCTACGAGCGCATGGACGACGCGGGCTTCCACATCCGTATCGACGACACGCCGCAGGTACTGCCGGTCGACCATGTCGTGATCTGCGCCGGGCAGGAACCGCACCGCCCACTGCAGGCGCCACTGGAGGCGATGGGCGTCTCCGTGCACGTGATCGGCGGTGCCGATGTGGCCGCGGAACTCGACGCCAAGCGCGCCATCGCACAGGGCAGCCGGCTCGCCGCCGACCTCTGAACCGCCCGTTCAGGCCAAACACGGACCGGCCGCGGGGGCAACCCGACGCCGGCCGCGCATTCAGGAAGGGTTGCGAATCGCGACCTTACCTTGCGCCCACCTTCCGGCCGGCCCGCCGATCGGAATCCGGCCCGGGTCGCGTTCGGCGACCCCGGTGCCCGGGCAGAAGCGCGCCGAAGAGCCGCTGCCCTTGTCGCGAATCCCTCGCGAGCGTCCCGGCACGAAGCCGGACGTGCCTATCGCCATGCCGTGCTCCGTCGTCCCGCCCGTCCAGGGTGGCGCCGCCGGCCGGCGCAACGGAGCAAGGACCCGAACATGCAGTTGAGTTGGATTCTCTGGCTGGCCGGCATCCTGCCGCAGCCCGCCGCTGATTCGCTTTGCCTGAGCACCACCGTGTATCTCGAGGCGCGCAACCAGTCCGAACGTGGCCAGAAGGCCGTGGCGGAGGTGGCGCTGCGCCGCCAGGACAGCGGCCTGTGGGGCGAATCGATGTGCGAGGTGGTCACCGCACGCAAGCAGTTCGCGCCGACCATCGTGTCGCCGCGGACCCGCCTCAACAACACCGAAGCGTGGTCACAGGCCGTCACCATCGCACTGGATTCCGAGCGCAACTGGGCCTTGCCGCCCGGCGAGCGCCAGGAGATCGTGCCCGGTGCCAGCCACTTCATGGCCCACGGCATCGCCAGCCCGACCTGGCGCAACGCCTACCAGGTGGCGCAGATCGGCGACCACACCTTCCTGCGCGTCCAGCGCCTGGCGCCACGTGTGCTCGATCGGCAGGCCGCGACGGTACCCGCCAACGCCGGCGTCGCTGCGCGGGGCTGACCGCCCGCCCGTGCATCCGCGCCCGGGCGGCGACGGCTCCCCCGCCGACCTCTACGCCGGGCACACGCGCCAGGACCACAATCCTCGCTCCCGTCAGCGAGGCTTCGTCATGAAGCTCTACTACACGCCCGGCACCTGCGCGATGGCCGACTACATCGCGCTCGAATGGGCCGGCCTGCCGTTCGAGGCGCAGCACGTCGCCCGCGACGACTGGAAATCGCCGGCATTCCTCGCACTGAACCCGCTCGGCGCGGTGCCGGTGCTCGAAGACGAAGACTGGGTGCTGACCCAGAACGCGGCCATCCTCGGCTACATCGCCGAACGCGCGCCTCAGGCCGAACTGACCGGCGACACCGCGCACGACCGCGCCGAGACCCAGCGGTGGCTGGCCTTTCTCAATGCCGACGTACATCCCGCGTTCCATCCGCTCTTCGGCGCGACCCGATGGCTGGAAGACAAAACCCTGGAAACGCGCTCCAAGGATCTGGCGCGTCGCAGGCTGCGCACGCTGTTCGAACTGCTCGACCGGCAACTCGAAGGCCGCGACTGGTTGACGGGGCAACGCTCGATCGCCGACCCCTATCTGTTCGTGGTTCTGCGCTGGGCGCACCGCTTCGAGCTCGACCTGTCCGGACTCGACAACCTCGCCCGCTTCTTCGAGCGTATCCAGCAGGACCCGGGCGTCGTGCGCGCCCTGGCCGCCGAACAGCCCGCGGACTGAACGGGCCCGGCGCGATACGCGGTCATTGCCAGGCCACGACGACACAGGCCACGCGGATCCGCGTGGCCTGTGTCGTATCCGGTGTCCCCGGACAGAGGTCGCGCCCGCGGGCCAGGTGCCCGGCGGGACGCCTCGCGGGGCGCCGTCCGCCCGGTCAGCGGCGCTGGTCGATCGGCACGAACGCGAGATTCTCGGGACCGGTGTAGTTCGCGCTGGGGCGGATGATCTTGCCGTCGATACGCTGCTCGATCACGTGCGCGCTCCAGCCGGCCGTGCGGGCGATGACGAACAGCGGCGTGAACATCGCGGTCGGCACGCCCATCATGTGGTAGCTGACAGCACTGAACCAGTCGAGGTTCGGGAACATCTTCTTGATGTCCCACATCACCGTCTCCAGCCGCTCGGCGATGTCGTACATCTTCAGGCTGCCCTGCTCCTCGGACAGATCCTTCGCGACCTGCTTGATCACCTTGTTGCGCGGATCGCTGACCGTGTAGACCGGATGGCCGAAGCCGATCACCACTTCCTTGCGCTCCACCCGCGCCTTGATGTCCGCTTCGGCCTCGTCCGGCGTGTCGTAGCGCTTCTGCACCTCGAACGCGACCTCGTTGGCACCGCCGTGCTTGGGCCCGCGCAGCGCACCGATGCCGCCGGCGATGCAGCTGTACATGTCGCTGCCGGTGCCGGCGATGACACGGCTGGTGAACGTCGAGGCGTTGAACTCGTGCTCGGCATACAGGTTGAGCGAGGTGTGCATCGCGCGGACCCACGAGGCCGGCGGCTCGACACCGTGCAGCAGGTGCAGGAAGTGCCCGCCGATGGAGTCGTCGTCGGTTTCCACGTCGATGGCGCGGCCGTTATGACTCCAGTGATACCAGTACAGCAACATCGAGCCGAGGCAGGCCATCAACTTGTCGGCGATGTCGCGCGCGCCGGGATGGTTGTGGTCGTCCTTCTCCGGCGCCACGCACCCCAGCACCGACACGCCGGTGCGCATGACGTCCATCGGGTGCGCCGACGGCGGCAACTCTTCCAGCGCCGCCTTGACCGCGGCGGGTATGCCGCGCAGCGACTTCAACTTGGCCTTGTAGCCGCGCAGCTCCGCCTCGGTGGGCAGCTTGCCGTGCACGAGCAGATAGGCGATTTCCTCGAACTCGCTGGTGGTGGCCAGATCGAGGATGTCGTAACCGCGGTAATGCAGGTCGTTGCCGGTGCGACCCACCGTGCACAGCGCGGTGTTGCCGGCGGCGGTGCCGCTCAGGGCGACGGACTTCTTCGGCTTGAAGCCGGGGACGGTGGTCTCACTCATCTGATCTCTCCCGATATGAGCGTGTTGGCCGCGGATACGCGGACCGACACGAATTGCATGCTCTGATCCTGCGTTTCGCCGTATCCGCGCTCATCAGCGGAAATCCGCAGCAGGAAAACTTACTTCTTCGATGCGAACAACGCGTCGAGGCGCTGCTCGAAGGCGTGGTAGCCGATGCGTTCGTACAGCTCCTCGCGGGTCTGCATGGTATCGACCACCGCCTTCTGGTGGCCGTCGCGGCGCACCGCCGCATAGACCTGCTCGGCGGCCTTGTTGGCGGCGCGGAAAGCCGACAGCGGAAACAGTTGGATCGCCACGCCGGCCGACGCCAGTTCGTCGCGGGTGAACAGCGGCGTCTTGCCGAACTCGGTGATGTTGGCCAGCACCGGCACCTTCACCGCATCGACGAAACGGCGGTAGGTGTCGAGATCGTAGGCGGCTTCGGCGAAGATGCCGTCGGCGCCGGCAGCCACGCAGGCCACCGCGCGCTCGATGGCGGCATCCACGCCGTCGACCTGGATCGCATCGGTACGGGCGATCAGGAAGAAGTCCGGGTCGGTCTTCGCATCCACCGCCGCCTTGATCCGGTCGACCATCTCGCCCTGCGACACGATCTCCTTGCCCGGACGGTGACCGCACCGCTTGGCACCCACCTGGTCCTCGATATGACAGGCGGCCGCGCCGGCCTTGATCAGCGACTTCACCGTGCGCTCGATGTTGAACGCGCTGGCGCCGAAGCCGGTGTCGATGTCCACCAGCAACGGCAGATCGCACACGTCGGTGATCCGACGCACGTCGATCAGCACGTCCTCGAGCGTGTTGATGCCCAGGTCGGGCAGGCCCAGCGAGCCGGCGGCCACGCCGCCCCCCGACAGATAGATCGCCTGGAACCCGGCGCGTTGCGCGAGCAGGGCATGGTTGGCGTTGATCGCACCGATCACCTGCAGCGGAGACTCTGCCGCGAGAGCGGCGCGGAACGCCGCGCCGGGCGTGGTGGGGGACGCGTTGGACATGCGGAAACTCCTTGCATCGGGCCGAGCGGACCAGGTGATGGGCCCGACCGGCATGGGACCGCGCGGCAGTCCCGGAACGGCGGTCAATCTGGCAGCATCCGATGCATTGATCAATCTTGATCAATGCGATCAACATATCTGCATGACATCCGAAAGCGACCTCCTCACGGCAGCCCAGGCCTGCGCCCTGCTCGGCATCACCCAGGCCACGCTGTATGCGTACGTCAGCCGGGGCCTGCTCCGCTCCCGCCCCGGCGCCGACCATCGCAGCCGCGTCTATCTACGGCAGGACGTGGAACGCCTGGTGCAGCGCCGCCGCAGCGGACGCGGTGCTGCCAGCGGTGCCGCCCAGAGCCTGGACCGCGGCCTGCCGGTGCTGGAAACGCGGATCTCGCTGATCCGTCCGGATGCGCCCTACTACCGCGGCCAATCCGCCGTGGCCGCGGTGGAGGCCGGTGCCACGCTGGAACGTATTGCGTGTCTGCTCTGGGACTGCGCGGACGACCCGTTCGCGGATCTCGCCGCTGCAGCCTGGCCGGCGCGTGTCGTCGCACTCGCCGCCGACACGGCGCTGCCGCCACTGGAGCGCGCGATGGCCGCCCTGCCGCTGCTTGCGCTCGACGTCCCGCAATCGTTCACCGCAGCGCCCCGGGCACGCCACGCCATCGCCGCGCGGCTGTTGCGCGACACCGCCGCGCTGCTGGTCGCCGGCCCTCGAGGGACGACACCGATACACGAGGTTCTGGCCACGGCCTGGCGACCCGGCGATGCGGGATTCGCCGATCTGCTTCGCGCAGCGCTGGTGCTGTGCGCCGATCACGAGCTCAACGTGTCCGCCTTTGCCGCCCGCGTGGTCGCCTCCACCGGTGCGCACCTGCACGCCACCGCCTGCAGCGGCTTGGCCGCGCTGTCCGGGCCGCGCCACGGCGGCGCCACCGCGCGCGCCTGGGCGCTCATCGACGAAGCCCGCGCCGGCGATCCGCACACCGTCATCGCTTCGCGCTGGCAACGCGGCGACGACCTGCCGGGCTTCGGCCATGCGCTCTATCCCGACGGCGATCCACGCGCCGCGGCACTGCTGCGCTTGCTGCGTGCCATGCATCCCGACAGTGCGGCCCTTCGGGATCTGGAGACGATCGTCGCCGCCGCCGAAGACGTCAGCGGCGAACGACCCAACATCGATTGCCTGCTGGCCGCGATCTGCCATGTGCATGCCTTGCCCGCAGCGCCCGCCCTCGTGCTGTTCGCCGCCGGACGCCTGACCGGCTGGCTGGCGCACGCCCTGGAACAGCAGGCGCAGGGCCGGCTGATCCGACCCAGGGCGCGCTACACCGGCGTCGCACCGGCCACCGGCTCCGCAGTGGGCCCAACGACGGACACTCCGCCTGCAGCCTGAGCCGACACGGGCCTGGGTCGATGCCACGCGATCCTCAGCGATGGCGCTCCGCGACTGGCCACCAGTTCAGCGGCCGCGTGCATGTCCCGCCCGCCTCGATGCAGCGTCGCACGGCCCGTGGAGGCGCCGCCGCGAACCCGCTCAGTCGTCGCGCGCAAGTGCGCGCCGGATCTCGTCCAGCGCACCGGGATCGTCCAGCGTCGATAGATCGCCGGGATCCTGCCCCTGCGCGAGCGCCTGCAAAGAGCGCCGCAACAATTTGCCCGAACGGGTCTTGGGCAACGCGTTGACGATGTATACCCGCGCCGGCCGTGCCACCGCGCCCAGCGTCGTGTCGACCGCGCGCTGCATGTCTCGCCCGGCCCGGGTCCGCGCATCGTCGTCGGCGCCGGCGTCGCGCAATGTGGCGAAGACGATCGGCACCTGCCCCTTGAGCGAATCGGCCACACTGATCACCGCCGCCTCGGCGACGGCCGGGCACGCCGCCACCACCTCCTCGATCTCGCGCGTACCCAGCCGGTGCCCGGCCACGTTGATCACGTCGTCGGTGCGGCCGAGGATGAAGGTGTAGCCGTCCTCGTCCCGGATCGCCCAGTCCAGCGAGCTGTACAGCAATTCGTCGAAATGGCTGAAGTAGCTGTCGAGGAAGCGTTGGTCGTCTCGCCAGACCGTGGTCATGCACCCGGGCGGCAGCGGCGGCTCGATCACCAGCACGCCTTTCTCGCCTGCGGCGACGGTCTTGCCGGTGCCTTCGTCGATGACCCTCATCCGGTAACCGAGATTCGGCAGCCCCGGCGAACCGAACTTCACCGGTTTCATGTCGAGCCCCGGCATCAGCGTGATCGCCGGCCAGCCGGTCTCGGTCTGCCAGTAGTTGTCGATCACCGGCTTGCCCAGCGCATCGTTGATCCACGTCGCGGTGGGCTCGTCGAGCGGCTCGCCGGCCAGAAACAGCCACGCCAGTGGCGACAGGTCATGGTCGCGGATGTAGCCGACGTCGGACTTCTTGAGCACGCGGATCGCCGTCGGCGACGAGAACATCGTGCGCACGCGGTACTTCTCGCACAGCGCCCACCAGATGCCGGGATCCGGATTCACCGGCAGGCCCTCGTACAACAACGAGGTGCAGCCGCCGATCAGCGGCCCGTAAACGTTGTAGGAGTGCCCCACCGCCCAGCCGACATCGGACGTGGAGAACATCACCTGGCCGGGCGCGCAGTCGAAGATCGTCTCCATCGACTGCGCCATCGCCACCGCATAGCCGCCGACATCGCGCTGCACGCCCTTGGGCTTGCCGGTGGTACCGGACGTATAGAGCAGATAGCTCGGCTCGTTGGATTCGAGCCACGCCACCGGCACGTCGGCATCGCCGACCTCGGCGCGCAGCGCGGCATAGTCGACATCGCGCCCGGCGATTCTCGGCTCGGCCGGGTCGAGGCCGCGCGAGACGATCAACACGTGCGGCGGTGGCGCGGCGGCGCGGGCACAGGCCTCGTCGACCAGCGGCTTGTAAGGAATCACCTTGCCGCCACGGCTGCCGGCATCGGCCGCGATCAGCAGCTTCGGCTCCGCATCGTCGATACGCAGGGCGAGGTTGTGCGCGGCGAACCCGCCGAACACCACCGAGTGCACCGCGCCGATCCGCGCGCAGGCGAGCATCGCGAACACCGCCTCGGCCATGTTGGGCATGTAGATCACCACGCGATCGCCGCGTCCGACATCGAGCCGCTGCAGCACCGCCGCGAATGCGTTCACCTCGCGATACAGCGCGCGGTAGGTGACCTCGCGCGTCTGCCCGGTCTCGGTGGAGACCGCCACCAGGGCCAGCTGATCCCCGCGCGCGTCCAGATGCCGGTCGACCGCGTTGTAGCAGAGATTGGTCTCGCCGCCGACGAACCATTTCCGGAACGGCGGGTTCGAATCGTCGAGGATCCGTTTCGGCGGCACGTGCCAGTGGATCCGCTTCGCTTCATCGCCCCAGAACGCCTCGGGCGACTCGATCGAACGGCGATAAGTGGCCTCGTACCCCGCGACTTCGTACCCGCTGCCCTCGTGTCCCATGTGCGCATCCCTCCCAGAACGTGCTTCCGCGAGCATAGGCGCCGGCGCCCGCACCGACCTTGCGACCTTGGTCGTACAGGGCTGGTGCCGGCGACATGGGTTCCGTGAGGACGCCGCGTCCAGGCGGCCGGGGTATGCGGACAGGCCATGGGTGAGCGCCGACGGCTTGCGCGGCATGCCGCGCGTCGGTGCGAACGCCCCGAGCCCTGCGAGGGGCCGGACCGCGCAGCGGGCCTGCGGCGGCGAGTCAGCCATGGATGGCTGACCGCGCCGAGGAGCATGCCCCGGTTGCGGCGACGCTCCCGCCGAAACCCACACACCCACCTGCTTTCGTTCCGCCCGCTCCCTCACCCGGGAAACGAACAAAAAACCCACGGTCCGCATCGCGGACCGTGGGTCGTCAGACGAAGGACGCGCGGATCAACCCAGCAGATGCGCCACGCCGCTGCGCTCTTCCTCGAGCTCGGCCAGGGTCTTGTCGATGTAGGTCTGGCTGAAGTCGTCGATCGGCAGGTCCTTGACCAGGGTGTACTCGCCGTTGGCGGTGATCACCGGGAAACCGAAGATCACGCCTTCCGGAATGCCGTAGCTGCCGTCGGACGGCACGCCCATGGTCACCCACTTGCCGTCGCTGCCCAGCACCCAGTCGCGGACGTGGTCGATGGCGGCGTTGGCCGCCGAGGCCGCCGAGGACAGGCCGCGGGCCTCGATGATCGCCGCGCCGCGCTTGCCGACGGTCGGAATGAAGGTGTCCGCATTCCAGGCCTGGTCGTCGATCGCATCGCCGATGGACGCGCCGTCGGCGGTGGCGAAGCGGTAGTCGGGGTACATGGTCGGGCTGTGGTTGCCCCACACGATCAGTTTCTCGATCCCGCCGACCGGCTTGTCGAGCTTGGCCGACAACTGGCTCAGCGCGCGGTTGTGATCCAAGCGCAGCATCGCGGTGAAGTTCTTCGCCGGCAGGTCCGGAGCGGACTTCATCGCGATGTAGGCGTTGGTGTTGGCGGGGTTGCCGACCACCAGCACCTTGACGTCGCGCGAGGCGACCTTGTTCAGCGCCGCACCCTGGGCGGTGAAGATCTTGGCGTTCTCCAGCAGCAGGTCCTTGCGCTCCATGCCGGGTCCGCGCGGACGCGCGCCGACCAGCAGGGCGATGTCGGCGTCCTTGAACGCGACTTCCGCATCGTCGGTGCCGACCATGCCGGCCAGCAGCGGGAACGCGCAGTCCTCCAGCTCCATCATCACGCCCTTCAGCGCGGCCTGGGCCTTCTCCATCGGCAGCTCGAGCAGCTGCAGGATGACCGGCTGGTCCTTGCCCAGCATCTCGCCGGAGGCGATACGGAACAGCAGGGCATAGCCGATCTGGCCGGCGGCGCCGGTCACGGCGACTCGGACGGGGGTCTTCATTGCGTCGAATCCTCTTTGCATTGCGGTTGGGAACGGCGGCGCATCAATAGACGCGATAGCCGAGGGGGAGCAGATGACGGTCGAGTGCGGCGGTGTCGTAACCGCGGACCACGTTCTGGCCGATCACGGTGGTCGGCACGCCCCGCGCGCCCAGAGCCTTCAAGGCGCGGTCACCTTCGGGGGTGTCGATATCGAGCACGCGGTAACGCACCTTGGCACGCGCGAAATCCTGCTGCTGCTTGCGGCAGTAGCCGCACCATTCTGCAGCCAGCATGACGATGCGATCGTCGCCGGTGACATTGCGGGGATCGTCGGGCTGCAGCGCGGATCCCGCACGGCCCTGGACATGGACGAGGGCGCCAACCCCGGCGAGCAACAGCAGCAGGACCGGCCAGCGCACCGGGTCAGCTCCGGTCCCGTCCGGCCCGGACGGCGCGAACCAACACCGCGCGCGACGTCATCGGCGGCAGCGCGGCCATGCCGATGAGTCCCGCGCGGAGGCGGCAAGCGGGCAGACCGGCAGGCGGGGCGGCTGTGGGCATACAGACGGATCCGGAAGACAGAAACGGCCCGGCGGCAGCGTCGCCGGGCCGATCATTTTAGCACCGCACCGGCATCGGCCCGCTGGCCGACGACTAGGCAATACGGACAGGCGTCAGGCCGCCAGCACCTTGTTCCACTCGGTGACGCGGTCGGCCTTGGCGGCCAGCACCGCATCGGCATCGCCCTCGATCTTGACCGACTTGATCGCATCGCCCTGCTTGACCGCGTCCACGACATCCAGGCCCTCGATGACCTTGCCGAACACGGTGTGCTTGCCGTCCAGCCAGTCGGTCTTGATGTGGGTGATGAAGAACTGGCTGCCGTTGGTGTTCGGGCCGGCATTGGCCATCGACAGCACGCCGCGCTCGTGGCGCACGCCGTTGTCGGTCTCGTCCTCAAAGCGGTAGCCCGGGCCACCGCGGCCCGAGCCCTCCGGACAGCCGCCCTGGATCATGAAATCGGCGATCACGCGATGGAAGCCCAGGCCGTCGTAGAAGCCGCGCTTGGCCAGATTGACGAAATTGGCCACCGTCAACGGCGCCTTGTCGGGAAACAGTTCGACCTTGATCTGGCCGCGGTCGGTATCGAAGAGGGCGTGGAGCGACATGGGCGAAGTCCTTGGATGACGGAAATGTCCTGCAGCACATGCGGGCAGCGGTTGGACGATTCAAGCGGGTCGACTCGCGAGGAACGATCCCTGCGCGCGCCGCCGTCCCGCGCCAGCAGCCCGGTCGCGCGGGCTCCGCCCCGAACGGATGTCCGCGTCCCGGGCCAGGCGGCGCGATTCGACCCGGCCGGCGGGATGGAGGCCATTCAGGCTATTTGGATGGTCTGAAATGGCTGCACCGCAGCGTGCGACGCCTGGGCCTGCTCGCGGCCCGACCGGCTCGACGTCTTCCGTGCCGACGGCTCCGGCTGTTATCGCCCTACCCGTGCTTCCGTCTTTTCACCCCACGCCCGCCGGCCGCACCACAGGGCCCGGCACCGGCCGCCTGAACCCGCACCGCGCCCGGGCGGCCATGCGGCGGCGCAACACGCTATAATCCGGGACTTACCTTGCCCTCAACCGTCGCGCCCTGCCTCATCTCCGGCGCGCCTTTGCCCGTGCCCGCTCCCATGACTGCTTCCCAGCCCATCGAACGCCTGCGCAATATCGCCATCGTCGCCCACGTCGACCATGGTAAGACCACTCTCGTCGACCAGCTGCTCAAGCAGTCCGGCACCCTGTCCGAGCGTACCGTCCTCGCCGAGCGCGTGATGGACAGCAACGACCAGGAAAAGGAGCGTGGCATCACGATTCTGGCCAAGAACACCGCCATCAACTGGCAAGGCAACCGGATCAACATCGTCGACACCCCGGGCCACGCCGATTTCGGCGGCGAGGTCGAGCGCGTGCTGTCGATGGTCGACTCGGTGCTGATCCTGGTCGACGCCATGGACGGCCCGATGCCGCAGACCCGATTCGTCACCCAGAAAGCCTTTGCGATGGGATTCAAGCCGATCGTGGTGGTCAACAAGATCGACCGCCCCGGCGCACGCCCCGACTGGGTGATCGACCAGGTGTTCGACCTGTTCGACAAGCTCGGCGCGACCAACGAGCAGCTCGACTTCCCGATCGTCTACGCCTCGGCGCTGCACGGCTACGCCAGCCTGGACGATGCCGCGCGCTCGGGTGACATGACCCCGCTGTACGAAGCGATCATGCAGCACGTGGCCGCCCCCGAGGTCGATCCCGAAGGCCCGTTCCAGATGCGCATCAGCCAGCTGGACTACAACAATTTCGTCGGCCTGATCGGCATCGGCCGTATCCAGCGCGGCAAGCTGCGCAAGAACATGCCGGTCAGCGTGGTCGATCGCGAAGGCAAGAAGCGTCAGGGCAAGGTGGTGCAGGTGCTCGGCTTCCTGGGCCTGGAGCGCATCGAGGTCGAGGATGCGCAGGCCGGCGACATCGTCGCCATCGCCGGCGTGCAGGACCTCAGCATCTCCGACACCGTCTGCGCGCTCGACACGCCCGAGGCGCTGCCGGCACTGACGGTCGACGAGCCGACCATCTCGATGACCTTCCAGGTCAACAACTCGCCGTTCGCCGGCAGCAAGGAGCACAGCGGCGGCAAATTCATCACCAGCCGCCAGATCCGCGAGCGCCTGGAGCGCGAGACCCTGCACAACGTCGCGCTGAAGGTCGAGGAGACCGCCGACGCCGACAAGTTCCTGGTCTCCGGCCGCGGCGAGCTGCACCTGTCGGTGCTGATCGAGAACATGCGCCGCGAAGGCTACGAGCTCGCCGTGTCGCGTCCCGAGGTCATCATCAAGGAGATCGACGGGCAACTGATGGAGCCGGTCGAGCAGCTCGTGGTCGACGTCGAGGAACAGCACCAGGGCGGCGTCATGGAGAAGCTGGGCATCCGCAAGGGCCAGCTGAAGAACATGGAGCCCGACGGCAAGGGCCGCGTGCGCCTGGACTACATGATCCCGGCGCGTGGCCTGATCGGCTTCCAGAACGAGTTCAAGACCCTGACGCAGGGTTCCGGCCTGCTGTTTCACGTCTTCGACCACTACGGCCCGAAGGAAACCGGCGCGATCGCCAAGCGCAACAACGGCGTGATGATCGCGAACGCCCCGGGCATGACCCCGGCGTACTCGCTCGGCCCGCTGGAAGAGCGCGGCCGCCTGTTCGCCGCCGAAGGCGACACCGTGTACGAAGGCCAGCTGGTCGGCATCCACTCCAAGGACAACGACCTCACCGTCAACGTCATCAAGGGCAAGCCGCTGACCAACGTGCGCGCCTCGGGCAAGGACGATTCGATCAAGCTGACCCCGGCGCTCAAGTACAGCCTGGAGCAGGCCCTGGACTTCATCGAGGACGACGAGCTGGTCGAAGTCACCCCGAAGGAAATCCGCCTGCGCAAGAAGATGCTGACCGAAAGCGACCGCAAGCGGGCCAGCCGCGCAGCCTGATGGCGGCGCGGCCTGATGGCCTGATCCGAAGCGTCGGGTCCGTTCTCTCCGGCCGGACCCGACGCCCGACCCGCGCATGAGCGATTTCGTCGCCTGGATGCCGGAGGGCCCCGCACTCGACGCGCTGGAATCCCTGTGCGCAGCGGTGCCGTCGGCGTTTCCCGGTCTGCCGCCGCTGCGCTTCCGGGCGCGGGCGCAGTTCCACATGACCCTGCGCTTCCTGGCGGAGGGACTGCCTGCGGATCCGGCGCCGCTGTACGCGGCGCTGGCCGATGTCGCGGCGCGGACCCCACGGCTCGCGCTCCGGATCGACCGGATCGAAACCTGGCCGGGCGCCAATGTCCTGGTCGCGCGCACGGCGCCCGACGAGGACCTCTCCACCTTGTTCGCACGTCTCGATGCCGCGGCCCGGGCCTGCGGTCACGCAGGCGAAGCCCGTCCGCCCTCGCCGCACATCACCCTGGCCTACGCCGCGACGCGCGAACGCCTGCCCGCCCTGCCGACGCGATGGCCGTCGTCCACGCCACTGCCGCTGCCGATCGCGACCGAGATAGGCAGCATCGCACTGGCGCGTACCGCGCCGGCACGGTACGACACCGTGCACTGGTGGCCGCTGGGCGAATCCGGCGCGCCACCCTCGATGCACCTGGACTGACATGGCCGCCATGCCCGCTCCGCCCTCCGCCCCGCCACCGAGATCCTCCGCCGGCGCCCGCAGCGGGCAGTTGCGCGCAGTGGCCGCGTTCGAGGCCGCAAAAGGCGTCGCGGCATTGCTGAGCGCAGGTGGACTGGGCTGGCTGGGCGTCCCTGCCCTGCAACGCACCGTCGAAACCCTCGCGCTGCGCCTAGGCATGCCGCTGGACGGCGCTCGGCTCGCCTGGCTCGAACGCATGCTCGACCCGCACACGCTGCATCTGGCGATGGCGATCCTCGCCTTGTATGCGAGCCTGCGCTTCGTCGAGGCCTGGGGCCTGTGGCGGATGCGCGCATGGGCCTCGTGGCTGGGCTGTATCGGTGCCGCGATCTACCTGCCGTTCGAGATTCGAGAGTTGATCCGCAGCCCGGGCTGGTTGCCGGCCACGGTGTTCGCGGTCAATCTGGCCATCGTCTGGATCCTCGCCCGTGACCTGCTGCGCCGCAGACGCGACGACTGACGCAGGACATCTCGGGACCCGGCGACGGTTCTCGGCAGGGCGCGCCACGCGCCGTCACGAGCACCGCTCCTGCACGTTCCAGCTCCGTCCGGCACGACCGACCGCAGCGCGCCCACACCACGCCGCTCACCCTGCCACGGCCTGCGCGGGCGCCGAGACCAGTTCGGCCTCCACCGTGCTGCGCGTGCGCGCCAGCGCCTGCGGGTGTGTACGTCGCAGGAAATCCATCATCCCCTCGCGCACCGCGGCACGCAGGTCGTAATCGTCACCGGAGTTGCGCGCACTCACGAGCAGGCGGACCTTCATCGCCTCGGCGCTCAGATCCTCGACGTGCACCACGCACACCCGACCGTCCCAGCGCTTGTCCGACTCGCAGATTCGCCGCAGTTCGTCGCGCACCGGCTGCAACGGCGTGCCATGGTCGAGCCACAGGAACACGGGCCCCAGGATCTCCGCGCTGCGGCGGGTCCAGTTCTGGAACGGGTTCTCGATGAACCACTGCAGCGGTACCACCAGCCGGCGCTGGTCCCAGATCGCCACCACGACATAGGCGCTGGTGATCTCTTCGACCCGCCCCCACTCGCCGTCCACGATCACCACATCGTCGAGCCGGATGGGTTGGGTGATGGCGATCTGCAGGCCGGCGATCAGATTGCCGAAGACTGGCTTGGCCGCGAATCCGGCCACCACGCCCACCAGGCCCGCCGACGCCAGCAGCGCTGCGCCGACCTGACGGATGGTCGGGAACGTCATCAGGATCAGCGCCAACCCGATCAGGACGAAGCCGATCTGGATCGCTCGGCCGATGACCCGGGTCTGGGTCTGCACCCGCCGCGCGTGGAGGTTGTCGGCGACGTCGACCGGGTTGCGGTCCACGATACGTTGTTCAACCGCCCCCACCGCGCGCACGAACGCCCAGGTGATGCAGGCCAGGCCCGCGACCCCGACGAAATGCTGGATCCGGTCGATCCACGGCGGCGGCAGCGGGGTGGTCGCCACCGCCATGCTCAGGAACAGCAGCGGCAATGCCACCGCCGCGGGCACGGCGACCGTGGCGATCACCAGCGCCCAGACCCGTCCCTGGGCGCGAACCCTCACCCGTCGCGCGGTCAGCAGGAGCACCTGCCGCACCGCCAGGCCGATGGCGAGCGCGGCCACGAGCGGCCAGGCGGTCGCGGCGAACAGGTTCCAGTCGATGGTCGACACAGGGCGTCTCCGGAGCGGGCACGCATCCCATGCTGCACTGCACACCGTCGACGCGAAGTCGATGCATCACATCGCCGGCACGACGACGCTTTTCATCGAGCGACGAAAGCGCCCTGAACCGAGAGCCAAGCGACGCCACCCTGTCCGGCGTTCCTGCGCCAGGCGCACGCGGGCCGCCATGCCGGCCTGGGCCGCGTCCGCCGACGCAACCCCGCGTGGACTACCGTGCCGCCGGCGTCAGCGAGACCTGCTTGCGCGCGATCGCCATCGCGATTTCCAGCGCCTGCTCGTAATTGAGCCGCGGATCGACGCTGGACCGGTACGCGCGGGTGAGGTCGGCCTCGGTGAGGTCCCGTGCACCGCCGATGCACTCCGTCACATCCTCGCCGGTCAACTCGAGGTGTACGCCGCCCAGCCGTGTACCGGCTGCCGCATGCAGGTCGAAGGCCTGCTCGATCTCGTTGCGGATCCGCTCGAACCGTCGCGTCTTGTAGCCATTGCGGGTCGACTCGGTGTTGCCGTGCATCGCATCGCAGATCCACAGGACCCGCCGCCCCTCGCGTTTGACCACATCGAGCAGCGGCGGCAGCTTTTCGGCGATGTGCGCATCGCCCATCCGGTGGATCAGGCCCAGGCGTCCGGGTTCGTCGTCCGGGTTGAGCAGGTCGATCAGCCGCATCAGCTGATCCGGCGTCACCGACGGCCCGACCTTGACCGCGACCGGGTTGCGCAGGCCGCGGAAATACTCGGCGTGCGCGCCGTCGAGCGCAGCGGTCCGCATGCCGATCCACGGGAAGTGGGTGCTGAGGTTGAACCAGCCCCACTGCCTCGGCACCTGCCGGGTGAAGGCTTCCTCGTAGGGCAGCAGCAAGGCCTCGTGCGACGTATAGAAATCCACGCGGTTGAGGTTGTAGACCTCGGCACCGGAGAGGGTCTCCATGAAGCGCACCGCATCGCCGAGGTTCGCCACCATGCGGTGGTACTCCTCCGCCAGCGGCGAATGGCCCACCCAGCCGAGATTCCAGTACTCGGGATGATGCAGGTCGGCGAAGCCGCCATCGATCAGCGACCGGGTGAAATTCATGGTCATCGCCGAACGCGCGTGCGCCTTGAGCATGCGCCGCGGATCCGGTATGCGGTCCTCCGCGGTGAAAGCGGGGCCGTTGACCAGGTCACCGCGATAGCTGGGCAGGGTCACACCGTCGCGGGTTTCGGTGTCGGCCGAACGCGGCTTGGCGTACTGACCCGCGAAGCGGCCCACCCGCACCACCGGCAGGCGCATGCCGTGCACCAGCACCAGACTCATCTGCAACAGCACCTTGAGCCGGTTGGAGATGATGTCCGGGCTGCAGTCGGCGAAGCTCTCGGCGCAGTCGCCCCCCTGCAACAGGAAGCGTTTGCCCTCCTGGGCCTCGGCCAATTGCTGCTTGAGGGCCAGGATCTCCCAGGAGGTCACCAGCGGCGGCAACGCACCCAGTTCGTCCTGCACCGAGGCCAGCGCGACGGCGTCCGGATAGACCGGCATCTGCAGCGCCTGGCGCGTGCGCCAGCTGTCCGGCGCCCAGTCGATGGGAAGCTGCACGGGCTGGAGATGGCGGTCGGACGGCATGATGGGCTCCACGAAAGGACGGCCATCATGCCAGAGCGCTGCGGTGCGTCAATTTCGTCCGAAACTGTCCGACGTCCAGCCGCGCCGCGAGCGACGCCGGAGCCCGGCGTACAGCCCCCACAGCGCCAGCAATACGAACCACACCAGGCTCCAGGCCGGCATCGACAGCCCGGCGAATGTCCAGTCGACCAGCCCACAGTCCCCGGAACCACTCATCACCCGTCGGATCAGGTTGGTGGTCGACAAGGTATCGCGGAGAAACTCGTACGGCGGACCACACGCCGGAATGTCCGGCGGGCTGATCTGCAGCCATGTATGCCGACCGGCGATCGTGATTCCGACCCCAGCCACCGCCAGCGCGAGCACAGCCCACACGCGCCGCCACCCGGCCCGGACCGGCGCGAACAGCCCACCCAGCACGAACACGGCCCCGAGGCCGATGAAGGCGAAGCGCTGGAAGATACACAGCGGGCAAGGCTCGAGATGCCACTGCAGCTGCGAAAAGATCGCGAAGCCCACGAGCGCGAAACAGATCGCGCCGCCGAGAAGAAACTGGGCCCGGAACGACCAGGCGAAGGGATTGATGCGCATCGTTGCCCTGTCAGGATGCTCGCCAGGAACCAGTGCCGCTTGACGAACAACCGCGGCAGGCAGTGCTGGAGCACGATAGCAAAAAACCCCGGCGTGGGCCGGGGTTCTTCGTTATCGCGGTACGCGCGGCGCGAGGATCAATCCTCGTTGGCAACCGCATCCTGCGGGCGGTCGACCAGCTCGACGTACGCCATCGGCGCATTGTCGCCGGCACGGAAGCCGCACTTGAGGATGCGCAGGTAGCCGCCCGGGCGGGCCTGGTAACGCGGGCCCAGCTCGACGAACAGCTTGCCGACGGCCTCCTTGTCGCGCAGACGCGCGAAGGCGAGACGACGATTGGCGACACCGTCGACCTTGGCCATGGTGATCAGCGGCTCGGCGACGCGACGCAGTTCCTTGGCCTTGGTCAGCGTGGTCTTGATCAGCTCGTGCTTGAACAGCGACGACGCCATGTTCTTGAACATCGCCTCGCGATGCGCACTGGTGCGGTTGAACTTGCGGCCGGCTTTTCTATGACGCATGGAATGATTCCTTCAGATGAATGTTGGGACTGTGTCGTGCGTTGTCGCCGTCCTGGCGTTGGAACATGGACTGCGGATGGTCCGTACCGGTCTTCCCTGACCGGCGTCCGCGGGCGTCGAGGCCCGTCGGGAGGGTGTTGCGAACAGCGTTGCCACATACAGCAGCGGACCCGGCGAGAAGCGCCGGGTCCGCTTCGAATCAACCCAGCATGCCGTGGGCGGACACGCCAGTCGGCGGCCAGTTCTCGAGCTTCATGCCGAGCGACAGGCCACGCTGCGCGAGCACTTCCTTGATCTCGGTCAGCGACTTCTTGCCCAGGTTCGGCGTCTTGAGCAGCTCGACTTCGGTCTTCTGGATCAGATCGCCGATGTAGTAGATGCTCTCGGCCTTCAGGCAGTTCGCCGAACGCACGGTCAATTCGAGATCGTCGATCGGACGCAGCAGCAGCGGGTCGACCCCGGCGGTCTGCTGCTTCGCCGCACCGCGATCGCGGTTGGTGAAGTCGCCGAACACCGACAGCTGATCGGTGAGGATGTCGGCCGCGGTGCGGACCGCTTCCTCGGCGTCGATCGTGCCGTTGGTTTCGATATCGAGGACCAGCTTGTCCAGGTCGGTCCGCTGCTCGACGCGGGCGGCCTCGACCTCGTACGCGACGCGGCGCACCGGCGAGAACGACGCATCCAGCATCAGACGACCGATGGTGCGGGTCTCTTCGTCCGGACGACGACGGGCAGCGGCCGGCTGGTAACCGAACCCACGCTCGATCTTCAGGCGCATGTTGATCGACGCATCCTTGGTCAGATGGCAGATCACATGCTCGCCGTTGAGGATCTCGACGTTATGGTCGGTCTTGATGTCGGCAGCCGTCACCACGCCCGGGCCGGACTTCGACAGCGCCAGCGTGGCGCTCTCGCCGGTCCCCATACGAATGGCGACATCCTTCAGGTTCAGCAGGACTTCGAGCACGTCCTCCTGCAGGCCCTCGATCGCGCTGTACTCATGCAGCACGCCGTCGATCTCGACCTCGGTAATCGCGAAACCCGGGATGGACGACAGCAGCACGCGGCGCAGGGCATTGCCGAGCGTATGGCCATAGCCACGCTCCAGCGGTTCGATCACGACCTTGGCACGATTGCCGGCGAGACGCTCGATCTGAGGAGCGCGCGGGCGCAGGACCTGGTTGGCAGTAACCGTCATTTGATAGCTTCTCCTGCGGTGCCCGCATCGCGTCGGCGACACGGACGAGGCTCTTGGAGCCCCCTTTCGACGAGGGGGCGGCCGACGCTTGAAGGCGCCGGCCGGGTTGGGGGATTGCATCGCACCGGGCGGCGTAGACGCCGCCGGTGCCAGAGACCGCGCGGGTCCCGCTTGCCGCTTACTTCGAGTAGAGCTCGACGATCAGCGCTTCGTTGATGTCCGACGGCAGGTCGCCACGGGCCGGAACGGCCTTGAACACACCGGCGAACTTGCCGGAGTCCACCTCGACCCAGGACGGCGACAGATCCATCTGCGACGAGACCTCCAGGGCCTCCTTCACGCGCAGCTGCTTCTGGGCCTTCTCGGACAGCGCGATCGCGTCGCCCGCCTTGACCTGGTAGGACGGCAGATTGACCGGCTTGCCGTTGACTGTGACGCCACGGTGCGACACCAACTGGCGGGCGGCCGGACGGGTGACCGCGAAACCCATGCGGTAGACGACGTTGTCCAGGCGGGTTTCCAGCAACTGCAGCAGGTTCTCGCCGGTGTTGCCCTTCTTGGTCGAGGCCTTCTTGTAGTAGTTGCGGAACTGCCGCTCCAGCAGGCCGTAGATGCGCTTGACCTTCTGCTTCTCGCGCAGCTGGGTGGCGTAGTCGGACAGCTTGCCCTTGCGGGTGTTGGTCGCGCCGTGCTGGCCGGGCTTCTGCTCCAGCTTGCACTTGGAATCCAACGCACGCGTCGGGCTCTTGAGCGACAGATCGACGCCTTCGCGGCGCGCGAGCTTACAGGTAGGACCGATATAACGAGCCATTTCTTATCGCTCCTTTAGACGCGACGCTTCTTCGGCGGACGGCACCCGTTGTGCGGGATCGGCGTCACGTCGATGATGTTGGTGATCTTGTAGCCCACGTTGTTCAACGAACGAACAGCGGACTCACGTCCCGGACCCGGGCCCTTGATGCGCACTTCCAGCGACTTCACGCCGTAGTCGAGCGCGGCCTTGCCGGCCTTCTCGGCCGCCACCTGGGCAGCGAACGGGGTCGACTTGCGCGAACCGCGGAAACCCGCGCCACCCGAGGTCGCCCACGAGAGCGCGTTGCCCTGGCGGTCGGTGATGGTCACGATGGTGTTGTTGAAAGAAGCGTGGACGTGGGCGACGCCATCGGTGATGACGCGCTTGATCTTCTTCTTGGTCTTGTTAGCTGCCGGCTTTGCCATATCGATTCCTTACTTCCGGATGGCTTTGCGCGGGCCCTTGCGGGTGCGCGCATTGGTGCGGGTCCGCTGACCACGGAGCGGCAGGCCGCGGCGATGACGCAGGCCGCGATAGCAGCCCAGGTCCATCAGACGCTTGATCGCCATGCCGATCTCGCGGCGCAGGTCGCCCTCCACCACATGCTTGCCGATCTCGGCGCGCAGGCGCTCGACTTCGGGCTCGGACAGGTCGACGATCCGGGTCGTGACATCGACACCGGCTGCTTCGCAGACCTGCTTGGAACGGGTACGGCCGATGCCGTAGATACTCTGGAGCCCAACCCAGACATGCTTTTGGGCAGGCAGATTGACGCCCGCAATACGCGCCATGACGCGATCTCCAACTGGTTAGACGGCCAGGCCCAAGGGGCGCCCGGCGCAGTGAACATGAAATTGTATCAGGGTCTCGGGTTTTCAGGAAGCCCCGGCCCGACAGGCCCGTTGCTCCGGCATGGGGAGTGTGCCCATGCTCCGGCGAAGGTCCGTGGCTGGCCGCGGACGCTCGCGCGTCCCACGGCCGCTCCCGCCACTCCAGCGGGAAACAGGCCCCGGACCACTCGTGCGCGAGACCGCCGCCCGAGTCGCCCATCCGGAACCGGGATGTGTGGATCCCGGTCCAATGCGAGCCGCGCAAAGCGGCCCGCGTTCGATATGTATGCCGCCGCCGTCAGCGGGTGGTCAGACCACCACCGCCGCGACCGCCCTTCAGATTCGACTTCTTCAGCAGGCTCTCGTACTGGTGCGACATCAGGTGCGCCTGCAGCTGCGAGATGAAGTCCATCACCACGACCACCACGATCAGCAGCGACGTGCCGCCGAAGTAGAACGAGGTGTTGAACTCCGCCCGCATGAACTCCGGCAACAGGCAGACGATCACCAGGTACAGCGCGCCGGCAGCGGTGAGCCGGGTCAGCACGCCGTCGACGTAATCCGCCGTCGCCTTGCCCGGCCGAATGCCCGGAATCAGTGCGCCCGACTTCTTGAGGTTGTCCGCGGTTTCCTGGCTGTTGAACACCAGCGCGGTGTAGAAGAACGCGAAGCCGGCGATCAGGCCACCGAAAAGCAGGATATAGAGCGGCTCGCCCGGCGACAGCGCCTGTGCGGCCCGCTGCATCCAGTTGGCCGAACCGGCCTGGCCGAACCAGGTCGAGACCGTGGCCGGGAACATGATGATCGACGACGCGAAGATCGCCGGGATCACGCCGGCCATGTTGAGCTTGAGCGGCAGGAACGAGCTCTGGTTCATGTACGCGTTGCGGCCGCCCTGGCGGCGCGCGTAGTTCACCGTGATCCGACGCTGTCCGCGCTCCACGAACACCACGAAGTAGACGAAGGCCAACACGATCAGTGTGATCAGGATCACCGCGATCGGCGTGATGTCGCCGTTGCGCGCCTGCTCGAACAACCCGATCACCGCACCGGGAATGCCGGCCACGATGCCCGCGAAGATGATCAGTGACACGCCGTTGCCGATACCGCGCTCGGTGACCTGCTCACCCAGCCAGACCAGGAACATGGTGCCGGCGGTCAGCGCGACGATCGCGGTGAGCACGAAGCCCATGCCAGGCGCGTAGACGACCTGGATGCCGTTGCTCGCCCCCGATGCCTGCAGCGCCATCGCGATGCCGGCCGACTGGAACAGCGCCAGCGGGATCGCGCCGATGCGCGACCACTGGGTGATCCGGCGACGGCCCGATTCGCCTTCTTTCTGGATCGCCTTCAGGCTCGGCACGATCTGCACCATGAGCTGCATGACGATCGAGGCCGAGATGTAGGGGATCACGTTCAGCGCGAACAGGCTGAAACGCTCCAGGGCACCACCGGAGAACATGTTGAACATGTCCACGATGGTGCCCTGCTGCTGCTCCATCAGGCGCAGCATGGCGTCCGGGTTCACACCCGGCACGGGGATGTAACAGCCGATGCGATAGACCAGCAGCGCCCCGAGGACGAACAGCAGGCGCTGTCGGAGCTCGGTGAACTTGCCGAGACCCGCACCCACACCACCCATTGCGCTACCGCTCCGCGCCATCGACGCTTACTCCTCGACCTTGCCGCCGGCTGCTTCGATCGCCTCACGGGCACCGGCGGTCGCCAGCAGGCCCTTCAGCACGAGCTTCTTCGAAATATCGCCCTTCTTGACGACCTTGGCGCGCTTGGCCTTGGCCGGCACCAGCTTCGCGGCGCGCAGCGCGGCGAAATCGATCTCGCCGTCCAGCTTGTCGAGCTGATACAGGAACACTTCGGCGGTGTCGTTCTTCAGGTGCGAGCGGAAACCGACCTTCGGAAGACGCTTGCGCAGCGGCATCTGGCCGCCTTCGAAGCCGGCCTTGATCTTGCCCTTGCCCGAACGCGCGAACGAGCCCTTGTGGCCGCGACCGGCGGTCTTGCCCAGGCCGGAGCCGATACCGCGACCGACGCGGACGCGCTCGGCACGGGCGCCCTCTGCGGGCTTGAGAGTATTGAGACGCATGATGATTACTCCTCGACCCGAACCAGATAGTGGACCTTGTTGATCAGGCCACGTACCTGCGGGCTGTCCTTCAGTTCGCGGACGTCATTGAGCTTGTTCAGACCCAGCGCCTTCACAGACAGCCGGTGGCGTGCCTGGGTTCCGCGCAGACCCTTGACGAGGCGCACCTTGACGGTGCCGCCGGCGCTCTCTTGCTTAGCCATGAGCGATCTCCTCGACCTTCTTGCCGCGCTTGGCCGCGATCTTGGCCGGCGACTGCATCGACGCCAGACCCTTGACCGTCGCGCGCACCAGGTTGATCGGATTGCGCGAGCCGACCGCCTTGGCCAGCACGTCCTTGACGCCCACAGCCTCGAGCACCGCGCGCATCGCGCCACCGGCGATCACGCCGGTACCTTCGGACGCCGGCTGCATGAACACGCGCGCCGCGCCGTGACCGGCCTTGACGGTGTGGAACAGCGTGCCGCCGTCGAGGTCGACGTTGCTCATGTTCTTGCGGGCGTACTCCATCGACTTCTGGATGGCGACCGGCACTTCGCGCGCCTTGCCGTAGCCGAAGCCGACGCGGCCGTTGCCGTCACCCACCACCGTCAGCGCGGTGAAGGTGAACTGGCGGCCACCCTTGACGGTCTTGCTGACACGGTTGACCGTGATCAGCTTTTCGATCATGCCGTCGTCGATTTCCTCGCGGTCGCGATTACGGTCGCGGCCCCGCGATTCACGTTCGTTTGCCATGTTCCGGATCTCTGTTTGAAAGGATGTACGGCTCGTGGCCGCTTGGTGTTGTGGCTATCGCTGTGGACCGTCGGACCGCGCAGAAGGCGGAGGACGTCCGGCGCATACCGGCGCCGGCCGTATATACCGGATCGACGGACAGGTCGCCCCATCCGCCTGCCGGATCAGAACTGCAGACCGCCCTCGCGAGCGGCATCGGCCAGCGCCTTGACGCGGCCGTGGTAACGGTAGCCCGAGCGGTCGAACGCGATGCGCTCGACGCCGGCGGCCTTGGCCTTCTCGGCGATCGCGCGACCGACCTTGGCGGCGGCCTCGGCGTTCTTGCCGCTGCTCAGCCCTTCGCGCACGTCGGCCTGGGTGGTGTTGGCCGCGGCCAGCACCTTCGAGCCGTCGGCGCTGAACAGCTGCGCGTACAGGTGCTGACCGGTGCGTAGCACCGACAGGCGGGGGACACCGAGTTCGCGAATCCGGGCACGGGTGGCCTTGGCGCGACGCAGGCGGGCGTTCTTCTTGTCCATGGTTCTGTTCTCTCAGGAAAGCGGATCGACGTGGAGCGTGCTTCGGGCGCCCGGCACTGGGCCGGGCGCTCCGCGAAGCCGCCTTAAGCCTTCTTGGCTTCCTTGCGGATGATGGTCTCGTCGGAATACTTCACGCCCTTGCCCTTGTAGGGCTCCGGCGGACGGAACGCGCGGATCTTGGCGGCGGCCTGGCCCACGGCCTGCTTGTCCGCGCCGCTGACCAGCACTTCGGTCTGCGTCGGCGTGGCGAGCGACACACCCTCGGGCGCCTGGAAGACGACGGGGTGCGAGAAACCCAGCGACAGGCTGAGGTCCTTGCCCTGCATGGCGGCACGATAGCCGACGCCCACCAGCTCGAGCTTGCGCTCGAAGCCCTGCGAGACGCCCTGCACCATGTTCGCCAGGATGGCGCGCAGGGTGCCGGTGATGGCGATCTGTGACGGGTCGGCCGGTGACAGCGTGGCGACGCCGTCCTCGAGCTTGATTTCGACGCCGGCCGGCTTAGCGGCGCTCAGGGTGCCCTTGGGGCCCTTGACGCTGACGGAATCGGCCTGAATGTTGAGTTCGACACCCTTCGGGAGGGCGATCGGCTTCTTGGCGACGCGAGACATGGGGCGCTCTCCCTTAAGCCACGAAGCACAGGACTTCACCGCCGACGCCCTGCTGGCGCGCCTGCGAGTCGGTCATGATGCCCTTGGAGGTGGAAACGATGGCGATGCCCAGGCCGTTGAGGACCTTCGGCAGATCGTCCTTGCCGCGGTACTGACGCAGACCCGAACGCGAGAAGCGCTGCAGGCGGTCGATCACCGGCCGACCGGCGTAGTACTTCAGCTCGACTTCGAGCTCGGCCTTCGCGCCGTTCTCGGTGACGCGGAAATCGACGATGTAGCCTTCGTCCTTCAGGACCTTGGCGATCGCCGTCTTGATCTTCGACGACGGCATCTTCACCGTCGGCTTGCCGACCGCGGCCGCATTCTTGATGCGGACCAGCATGTCGGCGATGGGATCAGTCATGCTCATGAATAAGTACCTTTGAGTAGCACCGATATCCGCTTTCGCGAATTCTTGGGATTGTTGGCGGCCCGACGCCGAAGCGTCGTAGGCCGGCACACCCCGCCCGGGGGCGGAGAGCCGGCCATTCTACAGCAAAGAACCCGGCGTGTGCCGGGCACCCTGCTTTCGATACGCGCAGCGCCCGGACACCCGGGCGCCGGACGCCTTACCAGCTGGCTTTGCGCAGACCCGGCACGTCGCCGCGCATGGTGGCTTCGCGCAGCTTGTTGCGGCCCAGGCCGAACTTGCTGTAGACGGCGCGCGGACGGCCGGTCAGGGCGCAACGGGTGGTCTGACGCGCCGGCGACGAGTCGCGCGGCAGCTTCTGCAGACGGGTCACCGCGTCCATCTTCTCTTCGTAGCTCGCCGACTCGCTGGCGATGATCTTCTTCAGCTCGTCGCGCTTGGCGGCGTGCTTCTTCACCAGCTTGGCCCGCTTGATCTCGCGGTTGACCATGGAGGTCTTGGCCATTGTCTGTGTCCTCGGATCGATTAGCGGAACGGGAAGCGGAAGGCCTCGAGCAGGGCCTTGGCCTCCGCGTCGGTCTTCGCCGTGGTGGTGATGGCGATATCCATGCCGCGGATCGCGTCGACCTGGTCGAAATCGATCTCCGGGAAGATGATCTGCTCCTTCACGCCCATGTTGTAGTTGCCGCGACCGTCGAACGAACGGGCCGACACGCCACGGAAGTCGCGCACGCGCGGCAGCGAGACGTTGACCAGGCGATCGAGGAACTCGTACATGTGATTGCGGCGCAGGGTGGTCTTGCAGCCGATCGGCCAGCCGTCGCGGATCTTGAACGACGCCACCGAGACGCGAGACTTGGTGACCAGCGCCTTCTGGCCACTGATCTTCGCCATGTCGGCGGTCGCGTTCTCGAGCACCTTCTTGTTCGCGGCGGCCTCGCCCACGCCCATGTTGAGCGTGATCTTGACCAGCTTCGGCACCTGCATGATGTTGGTGTAGCCGAACTGCTTCATCAGCTTCGGCACCACCTCATCCTTGTAGAACTTTTCCAGACGGGTCGTCATTTCTGCATTCCTCAGGCGTCGACCGCCTCACCGCTGGAGCGGAACACGCGAATGCGGCGTCCATCCTCCAGCACCTTGGTTCCGATGCGCTCGCCCTTGCCCGAGGCAGGGTTGAACGGCATCACGTTGGACGCGTCGATCGGCGCTTCGCGCTCGATCACCCCGCCGGGCTGGTTGGCCTGCGGGTTGGGCTTGGTGTGACGCTTGACGATGTTGATGTTCGACACGACGACCTTGTCGCCGATGACGCGCACCACGTCGCCCTTCTTGCCCTTGTCCTTGCCGGCGATCACGATGACCTGGTCGCCCTTCTTGATACGGTTATTCGCCATTGTCTTGTCCTCCGCTCACAGCACTTCGGGTGCGAGCGAGACGATCTTCATGAACTTCTCGGAACGCAGCTCGCGCGTCACCGGCCCGAAGATACGGGTGCCGATCGGCTCGTGCTTGTTGTTGAGCAGCACGGCGGCGTTGCCGTCGAAGCGGATCAGCGATCCGTCCGGGCGACGCACACCCTTGCGGGTGCGAACGACGACGGCGTTGTACACCTCGCCCTTCTTCACCTTGCCGCGCGGGATGGCGTCCTTGATCGACACCTTGATGATGTCGCCGATCGCGGCGTAACGGCGCTTGGAACCGCCGAGCACCTTGATGCACATCACTTCCTTGGCGCCGGAGTTGTCGGCCACATCGAGGTGGCTTTGCATCTGGATCATGGTCAGCGCTCCTCGTTATTCCGCCGCACGCGTGACGATTTCGACCACGCGCCAGTTCTTGGTCTTGGACATCGGCGCGATCTCGACCACGCGGACGGTGTCGCCCTCGTTGCACGTGTTCTCGGCGTCGTGGGCGTGCAGCTTGGTCGAGCGACGGATGTACTTGCCGTACAGCGCGTGCTTGACCTGACGCTCGACCAGGACGGTCACGGTCTTGTCCATCTTGTTGCTGACGACGCGGCCTTCGACCGTGCGCAGCTTCTTCTCGGTGTTGTCGGTCATCTCGGCCGTCCTCACTTCTTCGCGCCAGCGTCGAGCTGGCCGATCACGGTATGCACGCGGGCGATGTCCCGACGCACGCGGCGCGCGTCATGGGTCTTGGTCAGCTGACCGGTCGCCTTCTGCATCCGCAGGGAGAACTGCTCCTTGTGCAGTTCGACGAGATGGGCCTGGAGATCTGTGGCCGACTTCTCGCGGAGTTCCTTGATCGTAGCCATCAGCGCACCGTCCGGGTCACGAATTGAGTGGTGACCGAAAGCTTGGCGGCGGCCAGGCGGAACGCCTCGCGCGCGGTCGCCTCGTCGATGCCCTCGATCTCGAAGATCATGCGGCCGGGCTGGATCTGGGCGACCCAGTACTCCACGTTGCCCTTGCCCGAGCCCATTCGGACTTCGATCGGCTTCTTGGTGATCGGCTTGTCCGGATAGACGCGGATCCACATCTTGCCGCCGCGCTTGACGTGACGGCTGATGGTGCGGCGGCCGGCTTCGATCTGACGTGCGGTCAGCTGGCCGGTCGCGGTCGCCTTCAGGCCGAACTCGCCGAAGCTGACCGCATTGCCGTTCCACGACAGGCCGTCATTGCGGCCCTTGTGCATCTTGCGGTATTTGGTTCGCTTGGGTTGCAACATGACTTAGTCCCTCGCCTCGCGATCACGACGCGGGCCACGGCGGTCGCGGTCACCGCGATCGCCACGCTCGCGCGGCGTGTCGTCCTGCTTCTCCTGGCCCACCTGGCTGAAATCGAAGATTTCGCCCTTGTAGATCCAGACCTTGATACCGATCACGCCGTAGGTCGTGTGGGCTTCGGCGAAGCCGTAGTCGACGTCGGCGCGCAGCGTGTGCAGCGGCACGCGGCCTTCGCGGTACCACTCCGAACGCGCGATCTCCGCACCGTTCAGACGGCCACCGACGTTGACCTTGATACCCAGCGCGCCCAGGCGCATCGCGTTGCCGACGGCGCGCTTCATCGCGCGGCGGAACATGATGCGGCGCTCGAGCTGCTGCGCGATCGACTCGGCCACCAGCTGCGCGTCGAGTTCCGGCTTGCGGACCTCGGTCACGTTGATGTGCGCCGGGACGCCCATCATCTGGCTGACTTCCTTGCGCAGCTTCTCGATGTCCTCGCCGCGCTTGCCGATCACCACGCCCGGACGGGCGGTGTGGATCGTCACGCGCGCGGTCTTGGCCGGACGCTCGATCAGGATCTTGCTGATACCGGCCTGCGCGAGCTTCTTGCGCAGCATTTCGCGGACCTTGAGGTCGGCAGCCAGGTACTCGCCGTATTCCTTCTTGCCGGCGTACCACTTGGAATTCCAGTCCTTGGAGATGCCCAGGCGGATACCGGTGGGATGAACTTTGTGACCCATATTACTTGCCCTCTCCCACGACGACGGTGATGTGGCTGGTCCGCTTCAGGATGCGGGTGCCGCGGCCCTTCGCACGCGCCATGAAGCGCTTCAGCGACGGACCCTCGTCGACCATGATGGTGGTGACCTTCAGCTCGTCGACGTCGGCGCCCTGGTTGTTCTCGGCATTGGCGATCGCCGACTCAACCACCTTCTTGATCAGGTGGGCGGCCTTCTTGTCCGAGAACTTCAGCAGGTTGACCGCGCGCTCGGCGGGCATGCCGCGCACCTGGTCGGCGACCAGGCGAGCTTTCTGCGGGGAGATGCGGGCGGTACGCAGGACCGCCTTGGCGCCATTCTGAGTAGTCATGGTCATCTCCTTAACGCGACTTCTTGTCGCCGCCGTGACCCTTGAAGGTCCGGGTCAGGGCGAACTCGCCGAGCTTGTGGCCAACCATGTTCTCGTTGACGAGCACCGGGATATGGTTCTTGCCGTTATGCACGGCGATGGTGAAGCCCACCATCTCCGGCAGGATCATCGAACGACGCGACCAGGTCTTGATCGGCTTCTTGGTGTTGGTGCCCGCGGCTTCCACCTTCTTGACGAGATGGTGGTCGACGAAAGGACCTTTCTTGAGTGAACGTGCCATGGCCGATTAGCTCCTGCGGTCGCGCACGATGAACTGCTGCGTGCGCTTGTTCTTGCGGGTCTTGTAACCCTTGGTCGGGACGCCCCACGGGGTGACCGGGTGCGGATTACCCTGGCCGGCGCGAGCCTCACCACCGCCGTGCGGATGGTCGACCGGGTTCATCGCCGCACCGCGCACGGTCGGCTTGATGCCGCGCCAGCGTTTGGCGCCGGCCTTGCCCAGCTTCTCCAGGTTGTGCTCGTCGTTGCCGACTTCACCGATGGTGGCGCGGCACTCGGCCGGCACGCGGCGCATCTCGCCCGAGCGCAGACGCAGCGTGGCATAGCCCTGCTCGCGCGCGACCAGCTGCACCGAGGCGCCTGCGGCACGTGCGATCTGCGCACCCTTGCCCGGCTTCATCTCGATGCAATGCACCGTGGAACCCAGCGGGATGTTGCGCAGCGGCAGCGTGTTGCCGGTCTTGATCGGCGCGTCGCTGCCGGAGAGCACCTGGTCGCCGGCCTTCAGGCCCTTCGGCGCGATGATGTAACGGCGCTCACCGTCGACATAGCACAGCAGCGCGATGTGCGCGGTGCGGTTCGGGTCGTACTCGATCCGCTCCACACGCGCCGGAATGCCTTCCTTGTTGCGCTTGAAGTCGATGATGCGGTAGTGCTGCTTGTGGCCACCGCCGATGTGGCGGGTGGTGATGCGGCCGTGGTGATTGCGGCCGCCGGTCTTGCTCTTCTTCTCCACCAGCGCGGCGTGGGGGGCACCCTTGTGCAGCTCGGGCGACACCACGCGGACCGCCGAACGGCGACCGGGGGAAGTAGGCTTGAATTTCATCAAAGGCATGGGACTGGATCCTGTTTAAAGAAGTGCCGACGCGTCGGACTTCGTCAGACCTTGGCCGTCATCACGTCGATCGTCTGGCCTTCGGCCAGCTTCACGTACGCCTTCCGCCAATTGCCGCGGCGACCGGTGCGGAAACGGAAGGACTTGCTCTTGCCCTTCACGTTGAGCACGTTCACCGTTTCGACGGTGACGTCGAAGAGCTTCTCGACCGCGGCCTTGATGTCGGCCTTGGTCGCGTCCACGGACACCTCGAAGGCGTACTGGTTGGACAGCTCCTGCAGGCGGGCGGTCTTTTCGGACACGCGCGGTGCGCGGATCACTTCGTACAGCTTGGCCTCGTTCATGCCAGCCACTCCTCGATCTTCTTGACCGCATCGGTCGTGATCAGCACGGTGTCGGCACCCACCAGCGAAACCGGATCCAGACCCTGGACATCGCGGACCTGCACATACGGCAGGTTGCGCGCCGACAGGTACAGATGCTCGGACGCCTCTTCGGTGACGATCAGCGGACGCTTGCCCAGATCGAAATCCTTGAGCTTGGCGACCAGCGCGCTGGTCTTGGTCTCGGTCACGTCGAATGCGTCGACGACCTTCAGACGCCCCTGGCGGTTCAGCTCGGACAGGATCGCCGACATCGCCGCACGGTACATCTTGCGGTTGACCTTCTGCTCGAAGCTGCGCGGCTTGGCCGCGAAGGTCACGCCGCCGCCGACGAAGATCGGGGCCGTCAGTGCGCCGTGACGCGCGCCGCCGCCCTTCTGCTTCTTCGACTTCTTGGTGGTGCCAGCGACCTCGGAACGGGTCTTCTGGGCCTTGGTGCCGGCACGACCGGCGTTGCGGTACGCGACGACGACCTGGTGGACCAGATCCTCGCTGAAATCGCGACCGAACACGGCGTCGGAAACCGACAGCTTCTCGTTGCTATTGTTGACGGCAAGTTCCATCGTCGTGGCTCCTTAACCCTTGCTCGCAGGACGCACGATCACGTCGCCGCCCGGAGCGCCCGGCACTGCACCCTTGACCGCGATCAGGCCGCGCTCGGCGTCGACCTTGATCACTTCCAGGTTCTGCGTGCTCTGGACGTCCGCACCCATGTGACCGGACATCTTCTTGCCCGGGAACACACGACCCGGGGTCTGGCGCTGACCGAGCGAACCCGGCGAGCGGTGCGACAGCGAGTTACCGTGCGTGGCATCGCCCATGCTGAAGTTCCAGCGCTTGATCGTGCCCTGGAAACCCTTGCCCTTGGTGACGCCCTGGACGTCGACCAGCTGGCCGACCTCGAAGATGTCGGCCTTGATCTCTCCGCCGATGGCGAAGTCGCCGACCTTGTCGTCGGCCACGCGCAGCTCCCACAGGCCACGACCGGCTTCGACCTTGGCCTTGGCCAGGTGACCGGCTTCCGGCTTGTTGATCAGCGACGCACGCTTGAAGCCCGCGGTCACCTGCACGGCGCTGTAGCCGTCGGCGTCCTGGGTCTTGATCTGGGTGATGCGGTTCGGCGTGGCCTCGATCAGGGTCACCGGCACGGAACGGCCGTCTTCGGTGAACACCCGGCTCATGCCCGCCTTGCGACCGACGAGTCCCAGCGAATATTTCTTCGCAGTCATGTCAGTGGCCTCAGGTCAGCTTGATCTGGACGTCGACGCCAGCCGCGAGCTCGAGCTTCATCAGCGCGTCAACGGTCTTGTCGTTCGGGTCGACGATGTCGAGCACGCGCTTGTGCGTGCGGGTCTCGTACTGGTCGCGCGCGTCCTTGTCGACGTGCGGCGAGGTGAGGATCGTGTAGCGTTCGATCTTGGTCGGCAACGGAATCGGGCCGCGCACCTGGGCGCCGGTCCGCTTGGCCGTTTCGACGATCTCGCTGGCGGAGCGGTCGATCAGACGATGATCGAACGCCTTCAGCCGGATCCGGATCTTCTGGTCCGTCATGACGGATTTCCTTCGTTGAAAGAGCGACAGGCCCGCGGCTGGGTGCGCGGAACCCCATGGAATCAATGACTTGCCGGACCAGACTCACCCGCGACCCGGCAGTATCCCTGAACAAAACAAAGCGGACCGGTCACCCGATCCGCCCAGACGAGAAACGCAGACGCAATAACATGCTCTTCCCTGTGTGCTCCGGACAACTTCCGGTGCGGGGAGAGCAATGCCTCGCGACATGTCCTTGTCTGGCGAAGACGAGGCGCATCCTGCACCTCATTTCGCGGTCTCCGGCTACGCAGACATCACGCCTGCCGAAGTGGTCGAACATTCTAACGGGAGCCCGGCTCCCTTTGCAAGCCCTGGCGGCCATGGACCGCCGAGCCGAGGATCGGGTGCGCAGCGCGCACCCAATCGGACCTTACTTGATGATCTTGGCGACGACGCCGGCGCCGACGGTGCGGCCACCTTCGCGGATCGCGAAGCGCAGACCTTCGTCCATCGCCACCGGGTTGATCAGCGACACCTTCATCTTCACGTTGTCGCCCGGCATCACCATCTCGGTGCCTTCCGGCAGCTCCACCGCACCCGTGATGTCGGTCGTGCGGAAGTAGAACTGCGGACGGTAGCCCTTGAAGAACGGCGTGTGGCGGCCGCCCTCGTCCTTCGACAGCACGTACACCTCGGCCTCGAAGTCCGTGTGCGGCTGGATCGAACCCGGCTTGCACAGCACCTGGCCGCGCTCCACGTCGTCACGCTTGGTGCCGCGCAGCAGCAGACCCGCGTTGTCGCCCGCCTGACCCTGATCCAGCAGCTTGCGGAACATCTCGACGCCGGTCACCGTCGTCTTCTGGGTCGGACGGATACCGACGATCTCGATTTCCTCGCCCACCTTGATCACGCCGCGCTCGATACGACCGGTCACCACCGTGCCGCGGCCCGAGATCGAGAACACGTCTTCCACCGGCATCAGGAACGTCTTGTCGACGTCACGCTCCGGCTCCGGAATCCAGGTGTCCAGCGCCTCGACCAGCTTCAGGATCGCCGGCACGCCGATGTCCGACTGGTCGCCTTCCAGCGCCAGACGCGCCGAACCGTGGATGATCGGGGTGTCGTCGCCCGGGAACTCGTACTTCGACAGCAGCTCGCGCACTTCCATCTCGACCAGCTCGAGCAGCTCGGCATCGTCCACCATGTCCGCCTTGTTCAGGAAGACCACGATGTACGGCACGCCGACCTGACGCGACAGCAGGATGTGCTCGCGGGTCTGCGGCATCGGGCCGTCGGCCGCCGAACACACCAGGATCGCGCCGTCCATCTGCGCCGCACCGGTGATCATGTTCTTCACGTAGTCCGCGTGACCCGGGCAGTCCACGTGCGCGTAGTGGCGCGTCGGGGACTCGTATTCCACGTGCGCGGTCGAGATTGTGATGCCGCGCGCCTTCTCTTCAGGCGCCGCGTCGATCGCGCTGTAGTCCTTGAACTCACCGCCGAAACGTTCCGCGCCCACCTTCGTCAGCGCCGCCGTCAGCGTCGTCTTGCCGTGGTCCACGTGACCGATCGTGCCCACGTTCACGTGGGGCTTGGTGCGCTCGAACTTACCCTTTGCCATGTCTGATTGCCTTATGTGATTCGAAATTGGGGGATTGGCCGATACCGTGGGCGAGGTCTCCGCAGCCCGTGGCCGCGGAGACCGCCTGGTTCATCAGGCCTTCTTGGTGACCTGGTCGGCGATGTTGGCCGGCGCCTCGGCGTAGTGATCGAACTCCATCGAGAACGTCGCACGACCCTGCGACATCGAACGCAGGGTGGTGGCGTAGCCGAACATCTCGCCCAGCGGGATCATCGCGTTGATGATCTTGCCCGACGGGCTGTCGTCCTGGCCCTGCAGGATGCCGCGACGACGGCTGACGTCGCCCATCACGTCGCCCAGATAATCCTCCGGGCTGACGATCTCGACCTTCATCATCGGCTCGAGCAGCGCCGGGCTCGCCTTGACGAAGCCCTGCTTGAACGCCATCGACGACGCCAGCTTGAACGCCATTTCCGAGGAGTCGACGTCGTGGTACGAGCCGAACACCAGCTTGACCTTGACGCCCACGACCGGGAAGCCGGCCAGCGGACCGCTGGTGATCGTCTCGCGGATGCCCTTCTCCACCGACGGGATGAACTCCTTCGGGATCACGCCACCGGTGATGTCGTTGATGAAGAGGAAATCGTCCTTGATGTCCGGTGCCAGCTTCGGATCGGCACGGTCCTCTTCGGTCAGCGGCGACAGCTCGATCACGACGTGACCGTACTGACCCTTACCGCCCGACTGCTTGGCGTGCTTGTAGTCCGACTTCACGTCGCTGCTGCGGATGGTCTCGCGGTAGGCGACCTGCGGCTTGCCGACGTTCGCCTCCACGTTGAACTCGCGCTTCATGCGGTCGACGAGGATGTCGAGGTGCAGCTCGCCCATGCCGGCGATGATGGTCTGGCCGGACTCCTCGTCGGTCCGCACACGGAAGGACGGATCCTCCTGCGCCAGGCGACCGAGGGCCAGGCCCATCTTTTCCTGGTCCGACTTGGTCTTCGGCTCGACCGCCATCGAGATCACCGGTTCCGGGAACACCATGCGCTCGAGCGTGATGATGTTGTCCTGCGCGCACAGGGTGTCGCCGGTGGTGACGTCCTTCAGGCCCACCGCCGCGGCGATGTCGCCCGCGCGCACTTCCTTGATCTCCTCGCGGTTGTTGGAGTGCATCTGCAGGATGCGACCCACGCGCTCCTTCTTCGACTTGACCGGGTTGTAGACCTGGTCGCCGGCGTTGAGCACGCCCGAGTAGACGCGGAAGAACGTCAGCGAACCCACGAACGGGTCGGTCATGATCTTGAAGGCGAGCGCGGAGAAGGGCTCCTTGTCGTCGGCCTTGCGGCTGGCTTCCTTCTCGCTCTCGTCGACGCCCTGGACCGGCGGACGGTCGGTCGGCGACGGCAGCAGCTGCACGACGCCGTCGAGCATCGCCTGCACGCCCTTGTTCTTGAACGCGGAACCGCAGAACACCGGAATGACTTCGGTCTTCAGGGTGCGCTCGCGCAGGCCGTTGAGCACCTCTTCCTCGGACAGGTCGCCGTCGTTGAGGTACTTGTCCATCAGCTCCTCGGACGCCTCGGCAGCCGCCTCGACCATGAAGCTGCGCATCTCGGCGGCCTTGTCGGCGAGCTCCGCCGGCACGTCGAGATACTCGAACTTGGTGCCCTGCGAGGCGACGTCCCAGTGGATGTACTTCATCTTCACCAGGTCGATCACGCCCTCGAACTGGTCCTCGGCGCCGACCGGCAACTGCATCGGCACGGGATACGCGCCCAGGCGGGCCTTGAGCTGGTCGACGACCTTCTCGAAGTTGGCGCCGGTGCGGTCCATCTTGTTGACGAACGCGAGGCGCGGCACCGAGTACTTGTTGGCCTGGCGCCACACGGTCTCGGACTGCGGCTGCACGCCGCCGACCGCGCACAGCACGAACACCGCGCCGTCGAGCACGCGCAGCGAGCGCTCCACCTCGATGGTGAAGTCGACGTGGCCGGGGGTGTCGATGATGTTCAGGCGATGCTCGGGCATCGACTGGTCCATGCCCTTCCAGAACGCGGTGGTGGCCGCGGACGTGATGGTGATGCCGCGCTCCTGCTCCTGTTCCATCCAGTCCATCACCGCGGCGCCGTCATGGACTTCGCCGATCTTGTGGCTGACGCCGGTGTAGAACAGGATGCGCTCCGACGTGGTGGTCTTGCCGGCATCGATGTGGGCCATGATGCCGAAGTTGCGATAGCGTTCGATGGGAGTGGTACGAGCCACGGTCGTCTCTCGTCTCTGGGCCCGGCCATTGCGCCGGGCTGAAATGGCCGGATGCCGCCTTGCGGCGGCCTCCGGAATGCATGATGCGGTCGCCGGAGCGAGCGCGCCGGCATCGTGACCTGCAGATGTGTCAGGGCGATGCCGGTGTGGACGCTCCGCAGAGCGCCACATGGGACTACCTGGCTGGAATTACCAGCGGTAGTGGGCGAACGCCTTGTTGGCTTCCGCCATGCGGTGGGTTTCTTCGCGCTTCTTGATCGCGCCACCACGGTTCTCGGAGGCATCCAGCAGCTCCGCCGCCAACTTGCGCGGCATGGTGTTCTCGCCGCGCTTGCGCGCGGACTCGATCACCCAACGCATGGCCAGCGCGGTGCGACGCGAGGCGCGCACTTCGACCGGCACTTGGTAGGTCGCACCACCGACGCGGCGGGACTTCACCTCGACCGACGGCGACACGTTGCCGAGCGCCTTCTCGACCAGCTCGAGCGCGTCGTTGTTCTTCTCGCCGATGACGTCCATCGCGCCGTACACGATCTTCTCGGCAATCGACTTCTTGCCGCTCTTCATGACCATGTTGATGAAGCGCGCGATCGTATCGCTGTTGTGCTTCGGATCGGGCAGCACCGAACGCTGCGGAGTATTTCCTTTACGCGACATGTCTAGTCTCCTCAGGCCTTCGGACGCTTGGCGCCGTACTTGGAACGCGCCTGCCTGCGCTTGGCGACGCCGGCGGCGTCGAGCGAACCGCGGACGGTGTGGTAACGCACACCCGGCAGATCCTTGACGCGACCGCCGCGGATGAGGACGACGCTGTGCTCCTGCAGGTTGTGGCCTTCACCGCCGATGTACGAGATGACCTCGTAACCATTGGTCAGGCGCACCTTGGCGACCTTGCGCAGGGCCGAGTTCGGCTTCTTCGGAGTCGTGGTGTACACGCGGGTGCACACGCCACGGCGCTGCGGGCAGTTGGCCAGCGCGGGCGAGGTGCTCTTGTAGGTTTCCGGGCTGCGCGGCTTCCGCACCAGCTGGTTGATCGTTGCCATCGTGTCTAGGGGTTCTTTGGTTGGGGCCTGAAGCCCGTACGTGAAAACGAAGGCAGGCCGCAAGCGGCCTACCCAGACAGAAAAGTATAGCCCGCACTGACGCAAAGCGTCAACGCGAACTGCACCCGCCCGATCGACCACACACGGCCAACGGACATTCCTGCGATCCCGCCCATCCTGGGCCGAACACGAGGCGCGTCCCTGGCGCCTCTTTTCGTGATCTGGGACGACCCGAAGGCCGTCGCGCCGGACAGTCTAACTCAAAACCGACCCGACCGGAACCGGAATCCCGACCGGGCCGCCACCAGGTGGGGCATGACGCCCCACCTGGCAGGCCCGACGATCAGGCCTCGTTGCCCGACTCGGGCGCCTCCGCGACCGGCTCGGCCTCCGCCACGGGGGCATCGGTCACGCCGGACAGCGCGTCCATCTCGGAGTCGGTCAGCCCGGTGGCATCGCGACGACGCTGGCTGTGGTACGCCAGGCCGGTACCCGCGGGGATCAAACGGCCGACGATGACGTTCTCCTTCAGGCCGCGCAGGCTGTCGCGGGTGCCGCGTACGGCCGCCTCGGTCAGCACGCGGGTGGTCTCCTGGAAGGAGGCCGCCGAGATGAACGACTCGGTCGCCAGCGAGGCCTTGGTGATGCCCAGCAGGACCGGATCGTACTTGGCGGGCAGTTCGTTCTTCGAGGCCAGCTTGGCGTTGTCCTCGATGACGCGCTGCTTCTCCACCTGCTCGCCCGACAGGTAACGGCTGTCGCCGGAGTCGTTGATCTCGACCTTGCGCAGCATCTGGCGAACGATCACCTCGATGTGCTTGTCGTTGATCTTCACGCCCTGCAGACGGTAGACGTCCTGGATCTCCTTGGTCAGGTACGACGCCAGCTCCTCGACGCCCTTCAGGCGCAGGATGTCCTGCGGGCTCGGCTCGCCGTCCACGACCGTCTCGCCCTTCTCCACGTGCTCGCCTTCGAACACGATGATCTGGCGGTACTTCGGGATCAGCTCCTCGTGCTCCTCGCCGTCCGGTCCCTTGATGATCAGACGCTGCTTGCCCTTGGTGTCCTTGCCGAAGCTGACGACACCCGACTTCTCGGCCAGCACCGCCGGATCCTTCGGCTTGCGCGCCTCGAACAGGTCGGCCACGCGCGGCAGACCGCCGGTGATGTCGCGGGTCTTGGAGGCTTCCTGCGGGATCTTGGCGACCACGTCACCCACGCCCACCGCATCGCCATCCTGCAGGTTGACGATCGAACGCGGCGGCAGCAGGTACTGCGCCGGCAGATCGGTGCCCGGGATGTTGAGGTCGTTGCCCTTCTTGTCGACGATGCGCACGATCGGGCGCAGGTCCTTGCCCTGCGAGCCACGACGCTTGGGATCGGTGATCTCGCGCGAGGCCAGGCCGGTCAGTTCGTCGGTCTTCTCGATCACGGTCACGCCGTCGATGAAGTCGACGAAGCGGATCGAACCGGCCACTTCCGACACGATCGGATGGTTATGCGGATCCCAGTTGGCGACCGTCTGGCCGGCCTTGATCTCGGCGCCGTCCTGCACGTTGACGGTCGCGCCGTAGGCCAGCTTGTAGCGCTCGCGCTCGCGGCCGTGACTGTCGAGCACCGACAACTCGCCCGAACGCGACACGGCGACGAAGCTGCCGTTGGCGTGCTGGACGTGCTTGAGGTTGTTGAACTTGATCGAGCCGGTGGTCTTGACCGTCACGTTGTCGATGGCGGCCGCACGCGATGCCGCACCACCGATGTGGAACGTACGCATGGTCAGCTGGGTGCCGGGCTCGCCGATCGACTGCGCGGCGACCACGCCCACGGCCTCGCCATGGTTGACCAGGTGACCACGGCCGAGGTCGCGGCCGTAGCACATGGCGCACACGCCGAAGCTGCTCTCGCAGGTGATCGTCGAGCGGACCTTGATGCTCTGCACGCTCGCCTCTTCGAGGCGCTGGACCCAGGCCTCGTCGAGCAGCGTGTTGCGGGTGACGATCGGATCCTCGTCGTTGCCGGGCAGGAACACGTCCTCGGCCACGACACGGCCCAGCACGCGATCGCGCAGCGGCTCGACCACGTCGCCACCTTCCACGATCGGCGCCATGGTCAGGCCGGTGGTGGTGCCGCAGTCGGTCTCGGTGATCACCACGTCCTGCGCCACGTCGACCAGGCGACGTGTGAGGTAACCGGAGTTCGCCGTCTTCAGCGCGGTATCCGCGAGACCCTTACGGGCGCCGTGGGTCGAGATGAAGTACTGCAGGACGTTCAGACCCTCGCGGAAGTTCGCGGTGATCGGCGTCTCGATGATCGAGCCGTCCGGCTTGGCCATCAGGCCGCGCATACCGGCCAGCTGACGGATCTGCGCCTGCGAACCACGGGCGCCGGAGTCGGCCATGATGTAGATCGAGTTCATCGACTTCTGCGCGACCTGCTTGCCTTCGGCATTGGTCACGGTGTCGGTGCCGATCGCGTCCATCATCGCCTTGGCCACACGCTCGTTGGTGCGCGACCAGATGTCGACCACCTTGTTGTAGCGCTCGCCGGCGGTCACCAGGCCCGACTGGTACTGCTGCTGGATTTCCAGCACCTCGGCCTCGGCCTCGTCCAGGATGCCCTTCTTCTCGACCGGGATGGTCATGTCGTCGATGCCGATCGACATGCCCGCGCGCGTCGCGAAACCGAAGCCGGTGTACATCAGCTTGTCGGCGAACACGACCGTGTCCTTCAGGCCGAGCTGGCGGTAGCACGAGTTGATCAGGCGCGAGATGTTCTTCTTGGTCAGCTCGGTGTTGGCCAGCGCGAACGGCAGGCCCTCCGGCAGGATCTCGGCCAGCAGCGCGCGCCCGACCGTGGTGTCCACGATCGAGGTCTTCTTCTCGCGGTTGCCTTCCTCGTCGATCACGGTCTCGGCGATGCGCACCTTGACCTTCGCGTGCAGTGCCACGACACGGTTGTCGTAGGCGCGCTTGACCTCGGCGACGTTGGCGAACGCCATGCCTTCGCCGTCCTTGTTCTCCAGCGCACGGGTCATGTAGTACAGACCCAGCACCACGTCCTGCGAAGGCACGATGATCGGCTCGCCGTTGGCCGGCGACAGGATGTTGTTGGTCGACATCATCAGCGCGCGCGCTTCCAGCTGGGCTTCCAGCGAAAGCGGCACGTGCACGGCCATCTGGTCACCGTCGAAGTCGGCGTTGAACGCGGTACAGACCAGCGGATGCAGCTGGATGGCCTTGCCTTCGATCAGCACCGGCTCGAACGCCTGGATGCCCAGACGGTGCAGGGTCGGCGCACGGTTGAGCAGCACCGGATGCTCGCGGATGACCTCTTCCAGGATGTCCCAGACTTCCGCCTCTTCGCGCTCGACCAGCTTCTTCGCCGCCTTGATGGTGGTCGCCAGGCCGCGACGCTGCAGCTTGGAGAAGATGAAGGGCTTGAACAGCTCCAGCGCCATCTTCTTCGGCAGGCCGCACTCGTGCAGGCGCAGGGTCGGACCGACCACGATCACCGAACGGCCCGAATAGTCGACGCGCTTGCCGAGCAGGTTCTGGCGGAACCGGCCCTGCTTGCCCTTGATCATGTCGGCCAGCGACTTGAGCGGGCGCTTGTTGGTGCCGGTGATGGCGCGGCCGCGACGGCCGTTGTCCATCAGCGCGTCCACCGACTCCTGCAGCATGCGCTTCTCGTTGCGCACGATGATGTCGGGCGCATTGAGTTCGAGCAGGCGACGCAGGCGGTTGTTGCGGTTGATGACGCGGCGGTACAGGTCGTTGAGGTCGGAGGTCGCGAAGCGGCCGCCGTCCAGGGGCACCAGCGGACGCAGGTCCGGCGGCAGCACCGGCAGCACCGTCATGATCATCCACTCCGGACGGTTGCCGGACTCGACGAACGCCTCGACCAGCTTGATCCGCTTGGTCAGACGCTTCAGCTTGGTCTCCGAGCCCGTCGCAGCGATCTCTTCCTTCAGGCGCACCATCTCGGCCTGCAGGTCGATGGTGCGCAGCAGGTCGTAGACCGCCTCCGCACCCATCGCGGCATCGAAGTCGTCGCCGTGCTCCTGGCGCATCTGCATGTACTGCTCTTCATTGAGCAGCTGGCTGCGCTCGAGCGGGGTCAGGCCCGGCTCGGTGACGACGAACGCTTCGAAGTACAGGATGCGCTCGATGTCGCGCAGGGTCATGTCCAGCATCAGGCCGATGCGCGACGGCAGCGACTTGAGGAACCAGATGTGCGCGACCGGCGACGCCAGGTCGATATGGCCCATGCGCTCGCGGCGCACCTTGGCCAGGGTGACTTCGGTGCCGCACTTCTCGCACACCACGCCACGGTGCTTCATGCGCTTGTACTTGCCGCACAGGCACTCGTAGTCCTTCACCGGCCCGAAGATCGAGGCGCAGAACAGGCCGTCGCGCTCGGGCTTGAAGGTGCGGTAGTTGATGGTCTCGGGCTTCTTCACTTCGCCGAAGGACCACGAACGGATCATGTCCGGCGAGGCCAACGCGATCTTGATCGCGTCGAAGTCCAGCGTCTGGCGCTGCTGGTTGAAGAGATTGAGCAGGTCTTTCATGTCTGTCTCCGGGATTCGGGATATGAGGGCGTGATCGACTACGTTGCGGACGTCACGCGACGCGCGCCCACGGGCGGCGCGTCGCGGGGCCCGTCACGACCCTCAGTGCTCCTCGAGCTCCATGTTGATGGCCAGCGAGCGGATTTCCTTGACCAGCACGTTGAACGACTCCGGCATGCCGGCGACCATGTCCAGTTCGCCGTCGACGATGTTCTTGTACATCTGGTTGCGGCCCTGCACGTCGTCGGACTTCACCGTCAGCATTTCCTGCAGGGTGTAGGCCGCGCCGTAGGCTTCCAGCGCCCAGACTTCCATTTCGCCGAAGCGCTGACCGCCGAACTGCGCCTTGCCGCCCAGCGGCTGCTGGGTCACGAGCGAGTACGGGCCGGTCGAACGCGCGTGCATCTTGTCGTCGACCAGGTGGTTGAGCTTGAGCATGTGCATGTAGCCCACGGTCACCTTGCGCTCGAACGCGTCGCCGGTGCGGCCGTCGAACAGCTGGGTCTGGCCGCTGACCGGCAGATCGGCGAGCGAGAGCATCTTCTTGATCTCGGACTCGGCGGCGCCGTCGAACACCGGCGTCGCCATCGGCACGCCGTCGGTCAGGTTCTTCGCCAGGGTCAGCAGTTCCTCGTCGCTGAACTGGGTCAGGTCCACGCGCTCGCCGAGCACCTCGGTGTCGTGGTTGTAGATCTCGCCCAGGAACGTGCGCAGATCGCTCACCGCCGCCTGTGCGTCGAGCATGCGCTGGATCTTCTCGCCCAGGCCCTTGGCCGCCCACCCGAGGTGGACTTCCAGGATCTGACCGATGTTCATGCGGCTCGGCACGCCCAGCGGGTTGAGCACGATGTCGACGGTCTGGCCGTTGTCCATGTACGGCATGTCCTGCACCGGCACGATGTTGGACACCACACCCTTGTTGCCGTGGCGACCGGCCATCTTGTCGCCGGGCTGGATGCGGCGCTTCACCGCCAGGAACACCTTGACCATCTTCAGCACGCCCGGGGCAAGATCGTCACCCTGGGTGATCTTGCCGCGCTTGTCCTCGAACCGCTTGTCGAACTCCTTGCGGTGGGTGTCGATCTGCAGCTGCGCGCGCTCGATCGCCTCGACGGCGTCGGCGTCCTTCATCCGCAGGGTGAACCAGTCGGACTTCTTCAGCGCGTTGAGCACTTCGGAGGTGACCGTGTCGCCCTTCTTCAGGCCGGCACCGCCGTTGGCGGTCTTGCCCAGCAGCTGCGTGCGCAGGCGTGCGTAGATCGCGCCCTCGAGGATGCGGAACTGGTCGTCGAAGTCCTTCTTGACGCGCTTGATCTCGGACTCTTCGATCTGCTTGGCGCGCTTGTCCTTCTCGATGCCGTCGCGGGTGAACACCTGGACGTCGATGACGGTGCCGTCCATGCCCGGCGGCACGCGCAGCGAGCTGTCCTTCACGTCGGACGCCTTCTCGCCGAAGATCGCGCGCAGCAGCTTCTCTTCCGGCGTCAGCTGGCTCTCGCCCTTCGGCGTGACCTTGCCGACCATGATGTCGCCGGCGCGCACTTCGGCGCCGATGTACACCACGCCCGACTCGTCGAGGCGGTTGAGCGCCTGCTCGGAGACGTTCGGGATGTCGGCGGAAATCTCCTCCGGCCCCAGCTTGGTGTCGCGGGCGACGCAGGTCAGTTCCTCGATGTGGATCGTGGTGTAGCGATCTTCCTTCACCACCCGCTCGGACAGCAGGATCGAGTCCTCGAAGTTGTAGCCGTTCCACGGCATGAACGCGACCAGCATGTTCTGGCCGAGCGCGAGCTCGCCGATGTCGGTCGAAGGACCGTCGGCCAGCACGTCGCCGCGCGCGATCACGTCGCCCACGCCCACCAGCGGACGCTGATTGATGCAGGTGTTCTGGTTGGACCGGGTGTACTTGATCAACGAGTAGATATCGACGCCGGCATCGGTCTCGCCGGAGATCTCGTCCTCGTTGACCTTGACCACGATGCGGCCGGCGTCGACCTGCTCGATCACGCCGCCGCGGCGGGCGTTCACGGTCACGCCGGAGTCACGCGCCACGGCACGCTCGATGCCGGTACCGACCAGCGGCTTCTGCGCACGCAATGTCGGCACGGCCTGGCGCTGCATGTTGGCGCCCATCAGCGCGCGGTTGGCGTCGTCGTGCTCCAGGAACGGCACGAGCGCGGCCGCGACCGACACCGTCTGCATCGGCGACACGTCCATGAAGTGGACCTCGGACGGCGGCTTGAGCAGCGGCTCGCCCTGCACGCGGACGTCGACGAACTGCGCGTTGAGGTTGCCGTTCTCGTCCTGCGGCGCGTTGGCCTGGGCGATGACGTACTCGTTCTCCTCGATCGCCGACAGGAACTCGATCTCGTCGGTGACGCGGCCGTCCACGACCTTGCGGTACGGCGTCTCCAGGAAGCCGTAGCGGTTGGTGCGCGCGTACACCGCCAGCGAGTTGATCAGGCCGATGTTCGGGCCTTCAGGCGTTTCGATGGTGCAGACGCGGCCGTAGTGGGTCGGGTGCACGTCGCGCACCTCGAAGCCGGCGCGCTCGCGGGTCAGGCCGCCCGGGCCCAGCGCGGAGACGCGACGCTTGTGGGTGACCTCGGACAGCGGGTTGTTCTGGTCCATGAACTGCGACAGCTGCGAGGAGCCGAAGAACTCCTTGACCGCGGCCGCGACCGGCTTGGCGTTGATCAGCTCCTGCGGAGTCAGGCCATCGGCCTCGGCCATCGTCAGGCGCTCGCGCACGGCGCGCTCGACGCGCACCAGGCCCACGCGGAACACGTTCTCGGCCATTTCGCCGACCGAACGCACACGACGGTTGCCCAGGTGGTCGATGTCGTCGACGGTGCCGCGACCGTTGCGGATCTCGGTCAGCACGCGGATCACGTCGAGGATGTCCGAGCTGTCGCCGAACTCGCCGCGCAGGCGCACGGCGTCCTCGTCCTTGCGCTCGGCGAAGTACTTGGCGTCGTACAGCACCGAGGCGCCCTCGGTCTCCTTGCGGCCGAGACGACGGTTGAACTTCATCCGGCCCACGCTCGACAGGTCGTAACGCTCGAAGGTGAAGAACAGGTTGTGGAACAGGTTCTGCGCGGCATCCTTGGTCGGCGGCTCGCCGGGACGCATCATGCGGTAGATCTCGACCAGCGCCTCGAGCTGGGTCTTGGTCGGGTCGATGCGCAGGGTGTTGGACAGGTACGGGCCGCGATCGAGATCGTTGACCCAGATCGTGCCCACGGTCTCGACGCCGGCACCGCGGAACGCGGCCAGCTGGTCCTCGCTGATCTCGTCGTTGGCCACGGCCAGCAACTCGCCGGTGGCCGGGTCGACCACGTCGTGCGAGAGGATGCGGCCGAGCAGGTACTCGTCCGGCACGGCCAGCGCGGCGATGCCCGAGGCCTCGAGCTGGCGCACGTGGCGCGCGGTGATGCGCTTGCCGGCCTCGACGATCACGGTCTCGCCATCGGCCAGGTCGAAGTCCAGGGTCTCGCCGCGCAGGCGCTCGGGCACGAGCTCGAGCTGCACGCCTTCCTCGGGCTGGATGTGGAAGGTGTTGGTCTCGAAGAACTCGTTGAGCATCTCCTCGTTGGAGTAGCCCAGTGCGCGCAGCAGGATCGACACCGGCAGCTTGCGGCGGCGGTCGATACGGGTGAACAGCGCGTCCTTCGGATCGAACTCGAAGTCCAGCCACGAGCCGCGGTAGGGAATGATGCGCGCGGAGTACAGCAACTTGCCCGAGCTGTGGGTCTTGCCGCGATCGTGATCGAAGAACACGCCCGGCGAGCGGTGCAGCTGGGAGACGATGACGCGCTCGGTGCCGTTGACGATGAAGGTGCCGTTCTCGGTCATGAGCGGGATCTCGCCCATGTAGACCTCCTGCTCCTTCACGTACTTGATCGCCTTGCTGGACGACTCGCGGTCGTAGATGACCAGACGCACGGTCACGCGCAGCGGAGCGCCGTAGCTCATGCCGCGCTGGCGGCATTCACGCTCGTCGAACACGGGCTCGCCCAGCTTGTAGCCGACGTATTCCAGTGCGGCGTAGCCGTTGTAGCTGACGATGGGGAACACGGACTTCAGCGCGGCGTGCAGGCCGCGGTCCTCGCGCTTGGCGGGCTCGCGGTCGGCCTGCAGGAAGTCGCGGTAGGAGTCGACCTGGATGGCGAGCAGGAACGGCACCTCGACGATGCTGCCGCGCTTGCCGAAATCCTTGCGGATGCGCTTCTTCTCGGTGAAGGAATACGTTGTCGTCATGGGATATGACCGCCTTTGGCATCTACGGGCCGCGCGTCCGCGGCCCTGGGGACCGGCCATCGCGTGGATGGCCCTGGGGGAAACCGCCAGTGGGAAGTCGCTGGTATTGCCGGCACCAGCACGCCTTCTCCCGCTACTTCCGACTGACGACTTGCGTGAAGCTGATATGCGCTTCGTGGCTGGAGACTCGAGCGGCCGTCGGGCTCGCCTCGAATCCACAGTCACCAAGCACCACCGGTGACGCTACCGACCCTGGCCTGCCTCGACGTCTCGGCATACCAGGAACGGCCAAAGGCCGGGGGCTTTCGCCCCCAGCCTCGATTGGTCGCCTGAACGAATCGGGCGACGCAAGGACCGCTTACTTCAGCTCGGCGCTGGCGCCGGCAGCCTCGAGGTCCTTCTTCAGCTTCTCGGCTTCGTCCTTCGAGACGCCTTCCTTCACGTCCTTCGGAGCGCCTTCGACCAGGTCCTTGGCTTCCTTCAGACCCAGGCCGGTGATCGCGCGAACGACCTTGATGACCTCGACCTTCTTCTCGCCGGCGGCCTTCAGGACGACGGTGAACTCGGTCTGCTCTTCAGCGGCCGGGGCGGCGCCGGCAGCCGGACCGGCAGCCACGGCGACCGGGGCAGCGGCGGACACGCCGAACTTCTCTTCGAACGCCTTGACCAGCTCCATCACCTCGACGAGGGACTTGCTGCCGATGGCTTCCAGGATTTCTTCGTTGGAAAGGGACATTGTGATTACCTTGATTGTCTGATTTCGAAACGGTTAAACGCGAAACGGATGCGTACCGAATGCGGCATCCATCAATGACTTCAGGCGGCCTTGGCCTGGCCGACCGCGTTGATCACGCGGGCGGTCGAGGCGGCGGGCTCGGCAAGAACGCGGGCAAGCATGGTGGCCGGCTGGGCCATCATGCCCACCAGCATCGCCAGGGCCTGTTCGCGGGTCGGCAGAGACGCCAGGACATCCACATGGGTGCCCGGGTACTTCTGTCCACCCACGGAAACCAGGCGCGGCTTCAGCTTGTCGGCGGTCTTGGCGAAGTCCTTGATGAGGCGGCCGGCGGCACCGGGATCTTCCTTCGAGAAGGCATACAGCAGCGGACCGGTCAGGTCGTCGGAGATGACGGCGTAATCGGTGTTCTCCACTGCACGCGACACCAGGGTGTTCTTCGCTACCTTCAGGTAGACCCCGTTCTCGCGCGCCTTCTTGCGCAGGTCCGTCAGCTGGCTGACGGTGAGACCCAGATACTCGGCGGCGACCAGCGAGTGCGCCGATGCGGCGACCTCGGCCAGTTCGGCAACGACTTCCTTCTTCTGGTTCAGATTAAGAGCCATTGCACTCCTCCGTACTTCAACTCCGCGCGCGGCTCCTGCCGCTTGCGGCCCAAGAGCGGCATCGATCCTTCGATGCCGGGAAGGCGCGAGCCTTCCGGGTGGCAGCCGTTTCCAGATTCGAAACCATCATGAATCCAGGAGGGTCGGCGACCATCTGCGCAGGCCCGGTATGCGGATGCATGCCCAGGATTAAGCGGCCAGTTCCGCAGCGGCGGCGATTCCGTTGCCAGTCGAGCGTCCGTGCCCGTCGCCGTTGCGTTGTGGACCGCGCCTGCGGTCTTTGACGGCGCCGCGCGCGGACCTGAGTCCACTGGCGATGCCCTCAAAAACGTGTGCGGATCCTTCCGCGAACATCCACGCATCCATGCGTGGACTTCCCTGTCGGCAACCACGCCGCCGGCAGGGTCGTTGTACTTACTTCAGGGTCAGCGACGACTGGTCGACGGTGACGCCCGGGCCCATCGTCGAACTGACCGAAACCTTCTGCAGGTAAGTGCCCTTGGCGGTCGCCGGCTTGGCCTTGATCAGGTCGAGCAGCAGCGCCTGCAGGTTCGTCTTCAGACGCTCGGCGTCGAAATCGGCCTTGCCGATGGTGCAGTGGATGATGCCGGCCTTGTCTGTGCGATAACGCACCTGGCCGCCCTTGGCGTTCTTCACCGCTTCGCCCGGGTTCGGGGACACGGTGCCGACCTTCGGATTCGGCATCAGGCCACGCGGACCCAACAGCGTGCCGAGCTTGCCGACGACGCGCATGGCGTCCGGCGTGGCGATGACCACGTCGTAATTCAGGTCGCCGCCCTGCATCTTCTCGGCCAGGTCGTCCATGCCCACGGCATCGGCGCCTGCGGCCAGGGCCTCATCGGTCTTGGCGCCGGCCGGCGCGAACACCGCCACGCGCACGGTCTTGCCGGTGCCCTCGGGCAGCACGGTCGAACCACGGACCTGCTGGTCCGACTTGCGCGCATCGACACCCAGACGCACGGCGACGTCCACGGCTTCGTTGAACTTCGCGGTGCTGAGATCCTTGATGATCTTCAGCGCGTCCTCGATCGCGTAGGTCTTGCCGGGCTGAACCGCGGCGGAGATCGCCTTCTGGCGCTTGGTCTGCTTTGCCATGTCTTAGCCCTCCACCGTCAGGCCCATGCTGCGGGCCGAGCCCGCGATCGTGCGCACCGCCGCATCCAGGTCGGCCGCGGTCAGGTCGGGCTCCTTGGTCTTGGCGATCTCTTCGAGCTGCTTGCGGGTCACCTTGCCCACCTTCTCGGTGTTCGGGCGCTTGGAACCCGACTGGATGCCCACGGCCTTCTTCAGCAGGATCGACGCCGGCGGCGTCTTGGTGATGAAGGTAAAGGTGCGATCCGAGTAAGCGGTGATGACCACCGGGATCGGCAGACCCGGCTCCATCTTCTGCGTCGCGGCATTGAATGCCTTGCAGAACTCCATGATGTTCAGGCCGCGCTGACCCAGCGCAGGACCGACTGGCGGCGAGGGGTTGGCCTGACCGGCCTTCACCTGCAGCTTGATGTAACCGACGACTTTCTTGGCCATCTGACTGTACTCTCCGGGTGCAAACGCCTGTTCAGGCTCCCCATCGGACCGGGAACGACTTCATCACGGGCGGCGCGCGTCCCGGTATCGCGCAGCCACCCCGGTATCCACTCTCCCGCTCGCGCGAAAGGCCGCACACACGGCGGCCAATGCGGATGCCCGGCTCGACCGGACAGGGAGCCGCGCAGTATAGCAGGTTTCGACCGGGACGCCAGTGAGCGGCCCGGTGAGGGGTCAGGCCTTCTCGACCTGCCCGAATTCCAGCTCGACCGGCGTCGAGCGGCCGAAGATCAGCACCGCCACGCGCAGACGGCTCTTCTCGTAATTGACCTCTTCGACCACGCCGTTGAAATCGTTGAAGGGGCCGTCGATGACCCGGACCATCTGCCCGGCCTCGAACAGCACCTTCGGACGCGGCTTCTCGACGCCTTCCTGGACGCGCTGCAGGATCACATCCGCCTCGTCGTCGCGGATCGGCAGCGGCCGATCGGCGGTGCCGCCGATGAAACCCATGACCTTCGGCGTCTCCTTGACCAGATGCCAGCTTTCGCTGTCCATCCGCGGAATGCCGCCTTCGTCGTGGGTGGCGATCTGCACCAGCACGTAACCGGGGAAGAACTTGCGCTCGGAACGACGCTTCTGACCGGAGCGCATTTCCACGACCTCCTCGGTCGGCACCAGCACATCGCCGAAACGATCCTGCATGTCGGCGCGCACGATCCGGTCGCGCAGCGCCTGCGCCACCGACTTCTCGAAGCCGGAATAGGCATGGACCACGTACCAACGCTTGTCGACTTGGGTTTCCATCAGCTCGTCAACTCCTCAGTGCCCCAGAAACAGCCGCAGCAGCCACTGGATGACGGTATCGAACCCGGCCAGCACCAGGGCGATGACGATCACGGCGATGATCACCACCCAGGTCATGCGCGTGGCCTCCTGCCGCGACGGCCAGACCACCTTGCGCAGCTCGAATCGGGTCTCGGACAGGAACTCGCGGGTCTGCGCGCCCTTCGCGCTGAACATGAACACCCCGCCGGCAGCGACCAGGCCGACGAACACCGCCAGCGCCCGGGCCCAGGTCGGCCACGCCGAGAACCAGTAGTAGGCGAACACGCCGGCCACCACGAGCAGGATCGCCGCGGCGTACTTGACGATATCGGCGGCGGAAGCGGCCTTGGATTGTTCGACTCGGCTGTTCACTGGGTGTCCGTGGGATGGGATGCGCACGCCCCTCGCGGGCCGGGCACCCTGCGGAAGGGGACCGCGTAAATGGCACGCCAGGAGGGACTCGAACCCCCAACCTGCGGTTTTGGAGACCGCTGCTCTGCCAATTGAGCTACTGGCGTATGAATGTACGGAATGCTCGCCGGAGCCGTCCCCTCAGACGACGAAGGCGGACCGAGGTTCCGGCCCGCCTCGCTGGTTGCGGCGAAGCGGTGGGACACCCGTATGGGCACCCCACCCTTCCGATCTTACTTGATGATCTTGGCGACGACGCCGGCGCCGACGGTGCGGCCACCTTCGCGGATCGCGAAGCGCAGACCTTCGTCCATCGCCACCGGGTTGATCAGCGACACCTTCATCTTCACGTTGTCGCCCGGCATCACCATCTCGGTGCCTTCCGGCAGCTCCACCGCACCCGTGATGTCGGTCGTGCGGAAGTAGAACTGCGGACGATAGCCCTTGAAGAACGGCGTGTGGCGACCGCCCTCGTCCTTCGACAGCACGTACACCTCGGCCTCGAAGTCCGTGTGCGGCTGGATCGAACCCGGCTTGCACAGCACCTGGCCGCGCTCCACGTCGTCACGCTTGGTGCCGCGCAGCAGCAGACCCGCGTTGTCGCCCGCCTGACCCTGATCCAGCAGCTTGCGGAACATCTCGACGCCGGTCACCGTCGTCTTCTGGGTCGGACGGATACCGACGATCTCGATTTCCTCGCCCACCTTGATCACGCCGCGCTCGATACGACCGGTCACCACCGTGCCGCGGCCCGAGATCGAGAACACGTCCTCCACCGGCATCAGGAACGTCTTGTCGACGTCACGCTCCGGCTCCGGAATCCAGGTGTCCAGCGCCTCGACCAGCTTCAGGATCGCCGGCACGCCGATGTCCGACTGGTCGCCTTCCAGCGCCAGACGCGCCGAACCGTGGATGATCGGGGTGTCGTCGCCCGGGAACTCGTACTTCGACAGCAGCTCGCGCACTTCCATCTCGACCAGCTCGAGCAGCTCGGCGTCGTCCACCATGTCCGCCTTGTTCAGGAAGACCACGATGTACGGCACGCCGACCTGACGCGACAGCAGGATGTGCTCGCGGGTCTGCGGCATCGGGCCGTCGGCCGCCGAACACACCAGGATCGCGCCGTCCATCTGCGCCGCACCGGTGATCATGTTCTTCACGTAGTCCGCGTGACCCGGGCAGTCCACGTGCGCGTAGTGGCGCGTCGGGGACTCGTATTCCACGTGCGCGGTCGAGATCGTGATGCCGCGCGCCTTCTCTTCCGGCGCCGCGTCGATCGCGCTGTAGTCCTTGAACTCACCGCCGAAACGTTCCGCGCCCACCTTCGTCAGCGCCGCCGTCAGCGTCGTCTTGCCGTGGTCCACGTGACCGATCGTGCCCACGTTCACGTGGGGCTTGGTGCGCTCGAACTTACCCTTGGCCATGGTTGCGTATCTCGATTGGCAGTTGAAATTGCTTGCAGAAAAGTGGTGCTCACGAATGGAATCGAACCATCGACCTCCTCCTTACCAAGGAGGTGCTCTACCGACTGAGCTACGTGAGCACGTGTTCTTCAAATCCGTTTCGCGGTGACGGCCCGCCTGGTGGTGCGCGCCCGGCGCTTCCTGCGCCCTAAACCCGTTGTGATTCCGCGACGGCCGCCGCGAGGGCGTCAATGGAGCGGGAGACGGGAATCGAACCCGCACCATCAGCTTGGAAGGCTGAGGTTCTACCATTGAACTACTCCCGCAACTGCGGAACCTGCACCGACCGCGATGGACTGCGAACGGCTTTGAAACTTGGTGGAGGGAGGTGGATTCGAACCACCGAAGGCGTAAGCCAGCAGATTTACAGTCTGCCCCCGTTGGCCGCTTGGGTATCCCTCCGGAACCGACCCAAGGGCCGGAACAGAGCCCGCAATTCTGGACTGCCGTGGAGGGGCTGTCAACGCTTCTCGTGCGTTTGATCTGCAAGTCGTGCGTTCAACACGGCGACCTCAGAACGCAGGGCGCGCAACTCTTCCAACAGCACCGCCGGCGGCGCCAGATCCATTCCTGCGCCCCCTCCCCCATCCACCGCCGCATCCACGCAGCGATCCGCCACCGCAGGCGCGTCGCCGGGCACCCCCGACGCGCCACCCGCTGCGGGCGTCTCGATCGTCGGCAGGCCGCCGCGCAGGGTGTCCATCGCGTTGACGATCACGGCGACGAAGAGATTCAACATGGTGAAGCTGGCGATCAACACGAACGGCACGAAGAACAGCCAGGCCAGCGGCTGCTCTTCCATGATCGTGCGGGTGATGCCCGAGGACCAGCTGTCGAGCGTCATCACCTGGAACAACGTGTACAGCGCCCGGTCCAGGCTGCCGAACCATTCGGGATGCGCCGGCCCGAACAATCCCACCACGATCACCGCACTGACGTAGAGCAGGATCAACAACAGGCCACCGATGGCCGCGATGCCGGGCACCGCCTTCAGCAAGGCCTCGACGACGAAACGGAGCTGCGGAACCGCCGACACCAGCCTCAGCACGCGCAGCACACGCAGGGCGCGCAGCACGGCGAGCGGCCCCGACGCCGGCATCAGGGCGATCCCCACCACGATGAAGTCGAAGACGTTCCAGCCACTGCGGAAGAAGCGCGGACCGAACGCGAACAGCTTGATCGCCAGCTCCGCCACGAACACCGTCAGCGCGGCGGCATCGAGCGCGCGCAGCCACGGCCCGAAGGCCTCGCGCGCGGCCGGCGAGGTCTCGGCGCCCAGCGTGGCAGCGTTGACCAGGATCACCGCGATCACGCACCACTGCACGCGCGGCGATTCGATCCATGCGCCGAGACGGGTCCGCAGCCCGTGTGCGGCGGCGTCGCTGAGGGGGTCGTCGTGCATGGCGCGCCCTGGCGTGGCCTGCGGGCGGCGGCGGCCACCCGCAGGCAGATCAGACGTTGAACGTGTCAGACGTTGAGCAAGTCAGACGTTGAAGCGGAAGTGCATCACGTCGCCATCCTTGACGATGTACTCCTTGCCCTCCAGGCGCCATTTGCCGGCTTCCTTGGCGCCGCCTTCGCCGTTGTAGCGAATGAAGTCGTCGTACCCGACCACTTCGGCGCGAATGAAGCCCTTCTCGAAATCGGTGTGGATCACCGCGGCCGCCTGTGGCGCGGTCGCGCCGATCTTCACCGTCCAGGCGCGCACTTCCTTGACCCCCGCGGTGAAGTAGGTCTGCAGGGCGAGCAGGCCGTACGCGGCCCGGATCACGCGGTTCAGGCCCGGCTCTTCGAGACCGAGATCGGCCAGGAACGCGTCGCGGTCGGTGTCGTCGAGCTGCGACAACTCCTCCTCGATCGCCGCCGACACCGGCACGACGTCGGCACCCTCGGCCACCGCGCGGGCGCGCACCGCATCGAGATGCGGATTGTCGTCGAAACCGTCCTCGAGCACGTTGGCGATGTACAGCACCGGCTTGATGGTGAGCAGGAACAGATCACGGATGATCGCGCGGTCGTCGTCGGTGAGTGCCAGCGCGCGCACCGGCCGGCCCTCGGCCAGCCCGGCCTGCACCCGCTGCAGCACCTCGGCGCGCGCCTTGGCATCCTTGTCGCCGGTCTTGGCCGAGCGCTCGGCCCGCTGCAGCGCTTTCTCCACCGAGTCCAGGTCGGCCAGCGCCAATTCGGTATCGATCGTCTCGATGTCGGCGATCGGATCCACCCGGTTGGCGACGTGGATCACGTCCGGATGTTCGAAGCAGCGCACCACGTGGGTGATCGCATCGACTTCGCGGATGTGGGCCAGGAACTTGTTGCCCAGCCCCTCGCCGCTCGCCGCACCGGCGACGAGGCCTGCGATGTCGACGAACTCGACCGCGGTCGGCAGCACCTTCTGCGGCTTGACGATCTCCGCCAGCGCGTTGAGGCGCGGATCCGGCACCGGCACGACGCCGACATTGGGCTCGATGGTGCAGAACGGGAAGTTGGCCGCGGCGATGCCGGCCTTCGTGAGCGCGTTGAACAGGGTCGACTTGCCCACGTTGGGCAGACCCACGATGCCGCATTTGATGCCCATGGCAGTTCCGTGATCCGTAATCCGTGATTCGCGATTGCCGACGCGCGGGCCCACCGGCTCCGCACATCGACAATCGCCAATCCCGGCGTCGTACGACGCGCTACGGCTTGGCCGTATGCAGGCGCGTCATCGCATCCATGAAGTTGCCCTCCACCGCCAGCGGCAGCGCATCGAGCGCATCGTCGATCGCGCGCGCGACCACGACGGCCTCGTCCGCCGATGCCCGGCCCAGCACCCAGGGCGTGACCTTGTCCTTGCTGCCGGGATGACCGATGCCCACACGCAACCGGTGGAAGCGACCGTTGCCCTGCAACCGAATGATGTCGCGCAGGCCGTTCTGCCCGCCGTGGCCGCCGTCGAACTTGAGCCGGGCGGTCCCGGGCGGCAGGTCCAGCTCGTCGTGGGCGACCAGGGTCTGCTCGGGCTCGATCTTCCAGAACCGCTGCGCGGCCTGGACCGATTTCCCGGAGAGATTCATGAACGTGGCCGGCTTGAGCAACCACACCGGACGGCCGGCGATGTCGACGCGGGCAGCCTCGCCGAACAGCTTGGCTTCGACGCTGAAACGCCCGCCGAAGCGGTCGGCGACCGCCTCCACGAAGGCGAACCCGGCGTTGTGCCGGGTTCGCGCGTAGTCGGGACCGGGGTTGCCCAGACCGACGATGAGTCGCAATCCGTCCATCGCATGGACCGGCGGGCGCGCCCGAAGGCACGCCCGCGCGGGGATCACTCGTCCTTGGCCTCGGCGTCGCCGCCTTCGGCTTCGGCATCCGGATCGGCCTCGGCCTCGACGCGACCGTGACGCGCGATCACGACGGCATGGTCGTGCTCTTTGCCCAGCTTCAGTTCCGGGATCTCGACGCCCTTCGGCAGCTTGAGCTCGGACAGGTGGATCGACTGGCCCAGCTCCAGCGCCGCGAGATCGACCTCGATGAACTCCGGCAGATCCTGCGGCAGGCAGCTCACCTGCACTTCGTTGAGCTCGTGGGTGACCACCACGTCGGCGGCCTTGCCGGCCGGCGAGGTCTCTTCGTTGAGGAAGTGCAGCGGCACCGCCGCGCGCAGGGCCTCGTTCTCGCTCACGCGCTGGAAGTCCAGGTGCATGATCAGCTGCTTGTACGGATGGCGCTGCATGTCACGCAGCAACACCTTCTGCACGTCGCCGTTGAGGCTCAGGTCCAGGATCGAGGAATAGAACCACTCGTTCTGGCTGGCCAGCCAGACCTTCTCGTGGTCGAGCTGGATGCTGACGGGGGCGAGGTCGCCACCGTAGACAACGGCCGGAATCTTGCCGGCGTGGCGGAGGCGGCGGCTCGCACCCTTCCCCCCGTCCTCGCGGCGCTCGACCGAAATTTCATGGTTTGCCATGTTGTGTCACTACCTTGGTTGGAAAGACCGCCTGTCGGCGGTCGGTGATGGATGCCTCCGCGACCAGAGGCACCCGCAGAGACCGGGCGCGGCGACGCCGCACCCGGCCGTAACTCAATCCACGTACAGCGAACTGACCGATTCGCCGAAAGCGACGCGGCGGATGGTCTCGGCCAGCAGCTCGGCCACGCTCAGCGCGCGGATCCGACCGCAGGCGCGGGCGGCGTCCGACAGCGGGATGGTGTCGGTGACCACCAGCTCGTCGAGCTGGGACTTGGTGATGTTCTCGATCGCCGCGCCCGACAGCACCGGGTGGGTGCAGTAGGCCACGACCTTGGTCGCGCCGTTTTCCTTCAACGCGGCGGCGGCGGCGCACAGGGTGCCGGCAGTGTCGACGATGTCGTCGACCAGCACGCAGGTCTTGCCCTCGACGTCGCCGATGATGTTCATCACCGTGGCCACGTTGGCGCGCGGGCGGCGCTTGTCGATGATCGCGAGATCGGCGTCGTCGAGGCGCTTGGCGATCGCGCGGGCGCGGACCACGCCGCCGACGTCGGGCGAGACCACCACCATGTTGTCGGTGCCGTGCGCGCGCCAGATGTCGGCCAGCAGCAGCGGCGAGGCGTAGACGTTGTCGACGGGGATGTCGAAGAAGCCCTGGATCTGGTCGGCGTGCAGGTCGACGGTGAGCACGCGATCCGTACCGACCGCGCCGATCATCTTGGCCGCCACCTTGGCGGTGATCGGAACCCGCGACGAGCGCAGGCGGCGGTCCTGGCGGGCGTAGCCGAAGTACGGGATCACCGCGGTGACGCTGGCGGCACTGGCGCGCTTGAGCGCGTCGACCAGCACGGCCAGCTCGACCAGATGCTCGGCGCTCGGCGCGCAGGTCGGCTGCAGCACGAACACTTCCTGGCGGCGGACGTTCTCCTCGATCTCGACCTGGACTTCGCCGTCGGAGAACGTCGAGACCAGCGCCTTGCCGGGGCGCATGCCCAGCTCGCGGCACACGGCCTTGGCGAGGGGACGATTGGCACTGCCTGAGAAGATCAGGAGGTTGCGATCTTCTTTCATGGGGACGACTCCGCTCCGCTCTGACCGTGGCGGTGATGGGGATGGGACCGCACGAGGCGGCGGATGGCAGGGGCGGCAGGATTCGAACCTGCGAATGCCGGGATCAAAACCCGGTGCCTTAGGCCTCTTGGCGACGCCCCTGTGTAACGTCCTGCAGCGCATCCAGCAGCGGCGAGCGCGCGGCGCCGGCGACCACCCAGGCACGAAGCCCGGCCGGCAGTGCGGCGTGCGCGGCCTCGGCGGCCTCGCGTGTGGCGAATTCGACGAAGCAGCCGCTCCCGGTTCCGGTCAGCCGTGCGCGGCCGACCCGCGACAGCGCGGCGAACGCAGCCTCGACGGCAGGTTCGCGGCGACGCAGGACCGGCTCGAACGCATTGCCGAGCGGAGCACCCGAAACGAAGTCGGATATTGTCGCGGGCGCAGCATTTCGCGTCAATTCCGGGTCCGCGAACAGCGCTGCGGTCGGTGTCGGCACGCCCGGATCCACCAGCACATACCAGGCCGGCGGCAATCCGACCGGGGTCAACCGCTCCCCCACGCCTTCGGCCCAGGCATTCTCACCAACCACGAAGACCGGCACATCTGCGCCGAGCCGCAGACCCAGGGCCGCCAACTGCGCTGACGACCGGCCGAGACCCCACAGATGATTCAACGCGACCAGCACACTGGCCGCGTCGGACGACCCTCCGCCGAACCCGCCACCGGCCGGGATGCGCTTTTCGACGCGGATATCGGCACCATGCGAGACGCTGGCTTCTTTTTGAAGCAGTTTCGCCGCCCGCACTGCCAGATCCGCATCGGCATCCAGACCCGGCAAGGTGACATCGGCGCGCACGATCCGCCCGTCAGCGCGCACCCGGACATGCACGGTGTCGCCCCAATCGAGCATGCGGAACATGCTTTGCAGGCTGTGGTAACCGTCGTCGCGGCGGCCGGTGATCCTCAGGAACAGGTTCAGCTTGGCCGGTGCCGGCCAGGCCGACCACGCTACCGGGTCCGCAACCGTCTTCCCGGCCGCAGCGGGCGTCGCCTCACCGCTCACGGGACGCCAGCGTCGACAGCCCCGTCGTCCAGCGTCCACGCATCGACGATCAGCCGAACCCGTGCGTCGTCGCGCTGCGCATTGACACGCAGCGGCAGCACCGGCGGCGGTCCCTCCGGCGACTGCCAACCGAGGTAATCGACGGTCCAGCCGTCCTGGCGCAGGCGGACCAATTGCCCCTCCGCGTCGAACTCCACCACGGCCGGCCCGAACCGCGTGGCATCGGCGCGCGCGCCTGCCGCCCAGGCGGCCAGCGCGGCCACCGGGATCTCGAGCCCGGTGGCCTCCCGCAGCAGCAGGCCGACGTCGGCACCTTCGCGCGGCCCACCGTCGAGCCCCTCGATGCGCGCACCGTCGGGGCCGCCTTGCAGGCTCCAGCTCTGCCGGGTCACCGGCGCACTCAACGTGACCCGATACGCGCCCCCCTCCTGCCGCCAATCGAGCCGGCCATTGCCGCCGTCTCGCCCCTTCGACAGCGCGACCCGGCCGGAGAACGCCAGCACCGGCAGGGCGGCCACCGTGGCCTCGCGCGCCTCCAGCCGCTGTTGCGCCGCCTGCTGCGCAGGCGCGTCGAGCACACTGGACACCGGTGCCGGCCCACTCGGTACGCTGACGCAGCCCGCGAGCACGACCGCGATGCCCAACGCGGCAGCGTGCAGGCGCAGACGCCCTGCACGCGGGCCCTGCCGGGACGGCCACGCCTTTCGAACCGTTACCGTCGGCCGCCCGCTCCCGCGCATCGCGCCGCACCCGCTCACAGTTCCACTCCGGTGTTCTCGAGTGCGCGCAGCAACGAGCGGTTGTCCGGATCCAGCGCCTGCGCCTTGCCGAACCAGTCGCGCGCCTCGTCGCGGCGTCCCATCGCCCACAGCACCTCGGCCACATGCGCCGCGACTTCTGGATCCTGCATCAACGTCCAGGCCCGCCGCAGCTCGGACAGCGCCGCCTCGTAACGGCCGAGGCGGTAGAGCACCCAGCCGTAGCTGTCGATGATCGCGGCATTGTCCGGCTCGGCGACGCGCGCGCGGTCGATCAGCTCCAGCGCCTCGCGGTACCGGTCGGTACGGTCGGCCAGGGTGTAGCCGAGCGCGTTGAGCGCGGCAACGTTCTCCGGCTCGGCGACCAGGATGCGGCGCAGGTCCGCCTCCGCGCGCGGAATGTCGTCGCGGCGCTCCCACATCAGCGCGCGGGCATAGAGCAGCGCACCGTCGTCGGGGTGGGCACCGAGACCGCGCGCATAGGTGTCGGCTTCGGCCGTGGAGTTGCCGTCCTGCTGGTGCAGCTCGGCCTCGAACAGATAGGCGTCGCGGCGGAGCTCGTCGTCCACTGCCGCATCGGCCTGCAGGCCGCGCAGACCGGCGAAGGCCTCGTCCTGGCGCTCCATGTCGTGCAGGACCTTGGCGGTGCGCAGCTGCGCGACCTGGCGGGGTTCGCCGCCGGGCACGCTGGCGTACCACTCCAGCGCTTCGTCGTGCAGGTCCAGGTACTCGGCCATCTGCCCGAGCAGCAGCCGCCACCCCGGCTCGGGCGACTGCGCCTGCTCGCGCAGTTCGGCGTACAGCGCCTCCAGCGCCGGTAGGTCCTCCGCCTTCACCAGCAACGAGGCCCTGAGACCGTAGCTGCGCTGGTCCTGGGGGCCCATCGCCATGATCCGCGCGGACGCCGACGGATCGCCCAGCGCATCGTATTCGGCCGCGATGGCCAGCCGGAGGTCCGGGGACAGCAGCGCCTGGTCCTCGACCCGCACCAGCGCTTCGCGCGCCTGTTCGAGCTGGCCGGCCTCGCGCAGCTGGACGCTGCGCAGCAGCGCCACCCGCGGCTCGTCGGGGAAGCGGCGCAGCACCTCCTGCAGTATCCGCTCGGACACATCGCCACCCAGGCGCTGGGCCAGCCCGCCAAACGCCAGCCAGGCCTGCAGGTCGTCGGGGATCGCGCCGGCATCGACGAGCCGACGCACCAGCCGCGCCGCATCCTCGGGACTCCGGCTGCCGGCACTGATCGCCGACAGCGCATGGCGCCAGCCATCGGCGCCCGGCGCCTGCATGAGCGCGATCAGTTCGCGCCGGGCGGCGCGCTCGCGACCGGTCCGCAACAGCCAGGTCGCCTCGATGCCCGACAACTGCAGCGACGGCGGCGCTGCGGCCTTCCACATCTGCAGCGCCTCGCCGGCCCGGCGGTCGTCGTTGGCGAGCAGCGCGATCCGGGTGGCGCGCTCGGACAGGGCCGGATCCTCCGGCGCGGCCTGGGCCGCGCGCAGGTACCAGTCCGCCGCCTCGTCGAGACGGCCGGCCTGCAGCGCGAATTCGCCCGAAAGGGTCGCATCGAGCAGCGCACCGGAGGCGGCTTCGCGCGCCGCCAGCGGCGCGATCGCGGCCATCAGAGCCGCGGCGAGAACGAGCGGGCGAAACGCTGAACGGAACAAAGCGGGCATCGTCGGCGGTCGGGCCGTAAAATACGGCGTTCGGCCGCAAGCTTATCGCAAGCCCCTGAACGCCTGGTTCTCGTTCCCATGAGTCTTTTCGCCCTCGGCATCAACCACCAGAGCGCGCCGGTCGACCTGCGCGAACGGGTGGCGTTTGCCGAGCACGCACTGCCGGACGCGCTCGCCGAGATCCGCGCGCTGCCGTCGGTGCGCGAGGCGTTGCTGCTGTCGACCTGCAACCGGACCGAGCTCTACGCGGTGGCCGACGACGGCGACGAGGTGTTGGCCGCATGGCTGGTGAACCGGCCGGACGCCGATCTCGGCGCCTATCTCTATCGCCATGCCGACGCCAACGCCGCCCGCCATCTGTTCCGGGTCGCGACCGGGCTCGACTCGCTGGTCCTGGGCGAACCCCAGATCCTCGGCCAGGTGAAGCAGGCCTGGGCGGCGGCGCGTGCGGCCGGCGCCCTGGGCAACCAGCTCGACCGCCTGTTCCAGCATGCGTTCGTGACCGCCAAACGCGCACGCAGCGAGACCCGGATCGGCACCAGCCCGGTGTCGGTGGCATCACTGGCGGTGCGGCTGGCGCAGGATTCGTTCGCGCGGCTGTCGGATTCGACCGTGTTGCTGATCGGCGCCGGCGAAACCATCGAACTCGCCGCCCGCCACCTGGTGCAGGCGCAGGCGCGCCGTCTGCTGGTCGCCAACCGGACCCTGGCGCATGCACAGGCACTGGCCTCGCGGCACGGCGGCGTCGCGTTGCCGCTGGAGGATCTGGACCGGCATCTGTCGCAGGCCGACATGGTGTTCTCGGCCACCGCCAGCCGCGAGCCGGTGTTGCACCGCCCGCAGGTGGAGGCGGCCCTGCGCGCGCGCAAGCACAAGCCGATGCTGCTGATGGACCTCGCGGTCCCGCGCGACATCGCGCCCGACGTCGCCGATCTCAAGGACGCCTACCTGTACACGGTCGACGACCTCGAGCGCGCGGTCGAGGACAACCGCCGCAACCGCCGCGAGGCCGCCGAAGCGGCCGAGGCCATCATCGACCTGCAGGTCTCGCGCTACCGCGAACTGCAGGCCGCGAGCGCCTTCGACGCGCCGCTGCGCCTGCTGCGCGCGCATGGCGAGCGCGCACGCGCCGACGTGCTCGCCCGGGCGCGCCAGCAACTGGCCCAGGGACGCGACCCCGACGACGTGCTCGCCTTCCTCGCCCACACCCTGACCAACCGCCTGCTGCACGCCCCCACCGCCGCGGTGCGCGAGACCGCCGCCGGCGGCAATGCCCAACTCGCCGCCGCGCTCGAGCGCGCACTGCAGCCCACGCCCCCGGAATCCGACGACGATGCTGCCGACCCTGCGCCACAAGCTTGAGGCGCTGGCCGAGCGTCGCGAAGAACTCGAACGCCTGCTCGCCGAACCCGACGTCGCCGCCGATGCGCAGCGCTTCCGGGCATTGTCCCGGGAGTTCGCCCAGCTCGAGCCGCTGGCCGCCACGCTCGCGGCCGAGCAGCAGGCCCGGCAGGACCTGGCCGGCGCACGGGCCCTGCGTGACGATCCGGAACTGGGTGCGCTCGCCGACGAGGAAATCGAGGCCGCGCAGGCGCGCCTGGAGACGCTCGATGCCGAACTGATGGCGTTGCTGGTACCTCGCGATGCGCGCGACGACGGCGGCCTGTACCTGGAGATCCGCGCCGGCACCGGGGGCGACGAGGCGGCGATCTTCGCCGGCGACCTGTTCCGCATGTACGGGCGCTACGCCGAACGCCAGGGGTGGCGGGTCGAGGTGGAGTCCGCGAATGCCGGCGAGCACGGCGGCTTTCGCGAGGTGATCGCCCGGGTCGAAGGTGCCGGCGCCTACGCGCGGCTGAAGTTCGAATCCGGCACCCACCGCGTGCAGCGCGTGCCGGAAACCGAGTCGCAGGGGCGCATCCACACCTCGGCGGCGACGGTGGCGATCATCCCGGTCGAGGACGACGGCGAGCCGATCGAACTCAACCCCGCCGACCTCAAGATCGACACGTTCCGCTCTTCCGGCGCCGGCGGCCAGCACGTCAACAAGACCGATTCGGCCATCCGCATCACCCACTTGCCGAGTGGCGTGGTGGTGGAATCGCAGACCGAGCGTTCCCAGCACGCCAACCGCGACAAGGCGATGAAGCGCCTGCGCGCCATGCTGGCCGAGGCCGAGGCCGACCGGCGCGCCGCCGCGACCGCCGCTGCGCGCAAGCTGCAGGTCGGCAGCGGCGACCGCAGCCAGCGCATCCGCACCTACAACTATCCGCAGGGCCGCATCACCGACCACCGTGTCGACGGCCTGACCCTGTACGACCTGCCCAACATCGTCGAAGGCGGGCTCGATGCGCTGATCGACCGGCTGACCCAGGAGCAGCAGGCCGACCTGCTGGCGCAGTTGGCCGACGCCGGCCGATGACGGCAGTTGCCGAACGGCCGGGGTGACAGACGGCGACGGGCACGCGAGCATGGAGCACCGCACCACGCATCTGTCCCATGCCCACCGCCATCCATCGCGCCGGTCCCGACGACATCGATCAGCTCGCGGCGCTGTTCCATCGCTCTCGCGTCTTCTACGTCGTCGAGCCCGCGCATCGCCGCCGGGGTGTCGCACGCGCGCCGCTGCAGGCTGCTGCCGCCTTCGGTCGCGATGCCGGCGCGCTCCGGCGCGCGCTGAAGACCACACCGGACAACTTCCCCGCGCAGGCCGTGTACCGGTCGGCGGGCTGGGAACCGTTCGACGGGACGCCCTGGTCCCGGTTGCCGCTGTCCCCGCCGTGAGCCCCGGCGCGCGCATCGATCCGCGACGTCAGGCGCGCCTGGCGGTCCAGCGCGCGCCGCAGGACGCGATGGCGTGGATCCTGCTCTCGGATGTGGAGCTCGATGCCGGCGATGCGCGCAACGGCGCGGGCGCCGCGCAGCAGGCATTGCGTCTGGCGCCTGGCCACCCGGAAGCACTCGCCCGTCTCGGACGCGGCCTGTGGATGCTCGGGCGGCACCCCGAGGCCACGCAAGCGCTGCGCGCCGCTGCCCGCAATGCACCCGGCCATCCCGGCATCCAGGTCTGGCTGGGGCACGCGCTCGAGGACGCCGGCGAGGCCGAGGCCGCCAATGCCGCCTACGCAGAAGCTCATCGTCTGCTGCCTGCGCAGGCGCAGATCGCCGCCTATCTGCTGGCCTGGCGGCGCCGGCTGTGCGACTGGCGCGACCTCGACGCGCTGTCGCGACAGGTCCGCACGGCGGTGACCGCCGGCGAGATGGCGATCGAACCGTTCGCGTTCCTGAGCGAGGACGCGTCGCCGGCCGAACAGCTCGCCTGCGCACGCCTGAAGGCGGCAACGGTGACCGCCCGCATCCACCCGCTTCCGCCCGCAGACGCCGCACCGGTTCGCGACGATGATGCGCCGCTCCGCCTGGGTTTCCTGTCCAACGGCTTCGGCGCACACCCCACCGGCCTGCTGACCGTCGCGTTCTTCGAAACGTTGCGGGCGCGCGGCGGTACCGACATCAAGCTGTTCGCGCTCACCCCTGACGACGGCAGCCCCATCCGCAGCCGTCTGGCCGCCGCGGCGCACGCCCTGCACGCGGTCGGCGACCTGTCCCACCACGCACTCGCCGCACATCTGCGCGATGCCCGACTCGATGTCCTGTTCGATCTGCGCGGCTGGGGCGGCGGCGGGCGTCCGGAAGCGCTGGCGATGCGTCCCGCGCCGTTACAGGTGAACTGGCTCGCCTATCCCGGCACCAGCGGTGCGCCCTGGATCGACTACGTGCTGGCCGACACTGTCGCCCTGCCCGACACCCTGGCACCGCATTACAGCGAAGCGGTCGCGTGGCTGCCGCGGTGCTTCCAGCCCACCGACACCCGGCGCGACATCCCGCCGACACCGGAGCGCACCGCTTGCGGACTGCCTGCGACGGGTGTCGTGTTCTGCTGCTTCAACAACAGCTACAAACTCAACCCGGCCACGTTCTCGCGCCTGTCGCGCGTGCTCGCCGGCGTGCCCGGCAGCGTGCTGTGGCTGCTCTCAGGCCCGGGCGAGGCGGACGCCCGGCTGCGCCTGGCCGCGCAGGCACGGGGAATCGCGCCCGAGCGCCTCGTGTTCATGCCCAAGCAGCCACACGCGACCTATCTCGCCCGGCTGCGTCTGGCCGACCTGTTCCTCGACTGCAATCCCTACAACGCCCACACCACCGCGTCCGATGCGCTCTGGGCAGGCTGTCCCGTCCTGACCCGTCCTGGTGCCACCTTCGCCTCGCGCGTCGCCGCCAGCCTGGTCCACCATCTGGGCCTCCCCGAGCTGGCGGTGGACGACGACGAGGTCTTCGTCGCCACCGCCGTGGCACTGGGCAACGATCCCGTGCGGCTGCGCGCCCTGCGCGAGCGGGTCACGACCGCTCGCGACCGCGGCCCCCTTTTCGACACCGCCGCCTTCGCGGACGATTTCCTGCATCTGGTCGGCCGCATGGTCGCCCGTCACCGGCGGGGCGATGCGCCGGCTGCGCTGGCGACCGAACACGCATCCGCACCCACCCGCTGAGCTCGAGGCGCCGCAGGTCACGACCGCGACCGGCATCGCGCCGGGCGGCGAACCGCACGTGCCCGATTCGCCCGCCCGCAAACCGCACGCGGCGACGCACATCCGGGTCTATCGCCCGCGGGCCGCCCCCGCTAACCTGCTGCCATGACTGCACAACGCGATTTCATCCCGCTCTCGATCGCCGTCCTGACCGTGTCCGACAGCCGCACCCTCGCCGAGGACAGTTCCGGCGACTACCTGGTCGAATCCCTGACCGCCGCCGGACACCACCTGGCGGACCGGGCCCTGCTCCCCGACGATCGCTACCGCCTGCGCGCGGCGGTCTCGCAGTGGATCGCCGACGACGCCGTCGACGGCATCCTGGTCACCGGCGGCACCGGTTTCACCGGCCGCGACTCCACGCCCGAAGCGCTGCGCCCGCTGCTGGACAAGGAGATGTCCGGTTTCGGCGAACTGTTCCGCGCGATCAGCTTCGACGAGATCGGCACCTCGTCGCTGCAGTCGCGCGCCTTCGCCGGCCTGGCCAACGCCACCTTCCTGTTCTGTCTGCCGGGCTCCACCTCCGCCTGCCGCACCGGCTGGGAGAAGATCGTGCGCGACCAGCTCGATGCCCGCACGCGGCCGTGCAACCTCGCCACCCTGCGCCCACGCCTGCGTGAGTAAGTCATGTCGAAACGCGCCCCACGGATGAAGCGCAAGGACTACGAGGCCGCCCTGGCCCCGATGCAGACGCGGCTCGCCGACGCCGCACGCTGGCTGCAGGCCAGCGGCCGCAGGTTGGTGGTGGTGTTCGAAGGCCGCGACACCGCCGGCAAGGGCGGTGCGATCGGCGCGATCTCGCGGCACATCAATCCACGCCAGTGCCACATCGTCGCGCTGCCCAAGCCGAGCGACCGCGAAACAGGCCAGTGGTACTTCCAGCGCTACATATCGCACCTGCCGGCAGCGGGCGAGATCGCCCTGTTCGACCGCAGCTGGTACAACCGCGCCGGCGTCGAGCGCGTGATGGGCTTCGCCAGCGCATCCGAAGTGCAGCAGTTCCTCGCCCAGGCCCCCACGTTCGAGCAACTGCTGGTCGACGACGGCATCCTGCTGTTCAAGTACTGGCTGTGCTGCGATCAGGCCCAGCAGGAAAAGCGCCTCGCCGAACGCCTGGACGATCCGCTCAAACGCTGGAAACTGTCGCCGATGGACCTCGCCTCGCGCGAACGCTACGACGCCTACACGCAGGCCCGCGAGGCCATGCTCGCCGCGACCCACACCGCCCACGCGCCGTGGACCCTGGTGGACTTCAACGATCAGCGTCGCGGCCGGCTGACGTTGATCCGCGATCTGCTCGACCGCCTGCCCGATACCCACATCGATGCGCCCGCGCTGGCGTACCCGTCGCTGGATGGCCCGCCGAGAAAGGAACGGTACGGCGTCCTGAAGCCCTTATCGCCCTTCAGGGTCGATTGACGTCGTGCGCCGTCAAGGACAGCGCCGCCTGATCGCATGGATGCTGTCCGGGCTCCTCGCCCCGGCGGCCTGGGCCCAGACTGCGGATGAGTTGGCGCCATCGCACACCGCATCCGCAGGCACGCCATCGCCGGATCAGGACCGGGACCGGGACCAGGGCGCGATCGCCGAACTCGACACGATCCAGGTCGTTGGCCAGCGCCCGCCGGACCCGTTCGCGTTCCGTAATCCGGTCGATGTCGGGGACACTGTCTTCAGCCGCAGCTGGCGCGAACCGCCCAGCCTCCATGCGATCGGCATGCAGGGCGGCCTGGTCCAGTTGGCCGTCGGCTACGCGTTGCTGCAAGGCGCCAAAGCGGTCCAACGCCTGCCGGGCTGGACACCCCAGGTCGAGGCGGCCAGCGCACGTCCGCCACCGCTGGATCCGGATCAACTTGCGCGATCGGCCCGCTTGCTGGACGAGGCCTCCGGCACCCCACCGACCGCACACGACGCAACCGGCAGCGCTGGAAGCTCAACGAATCGAGAAGCCCTGCTCGTCGATTGACGCCGGCGGCACGTCCTCGCGGATCACGGCGTCCACCCGTGCCTTCGGCGGCCCATGCCGCAACCAGGCCGCGAGCGCCGCGACAGCTTCGGGATCGCCGACGGCACGGACCTCGACCCGGCCGTCGTCGAGATTGATGGCGGTTCCCTGCAGCGCCAGCCGCTGCGCCTGCTCGCGCGTCGACGCACGGAAGAACACGCCCTGCACCCGGCCGCTCACCAGGAAACGCGCCGCCACGCGGCTCATGCAGCGGGCGATGTCGGTACCGCCGGCCCACCCGCCGCGGCGATGTCGCGCTCGATGTCCTCCGCGGTGATCGGGCCGAGATAGCGCTGGACCACGGCACCTTCCGGATCGATCAGATAGGTCATCGGCAGCCCCCGCGGCGTCTCGAAATCCTCCGGCGGCGAGAACACGTCGACGATCGCGATCGGATACAGCACCGGATGCTTGTCCAGGAACGCGCGCATCGCATCCGGCTCGATGTCCTCGTACGCCAGTCCGATCACTTCGATGTGCTCGCGCATCGCCCCCAGCGCCGACAGCTCGGGCATCTCCTTGAGGCACGGCGCACACCAGGTGGCCCAGAAGTTCACCACCACCCATTGGCCGCGCCGGTCGGCGAGATCGTAGGTGTCGCCGTCGAGCGTCGTGACCTGCAACCGCGGGTGACGCACGCGCGCCGCATCGTCGCCGTCGGCATCGGGCACCGCCGCATCCGGCGCCTGTTCGATCGGCGTCGGCAGCGGCGCCTCGGCCTCCGGTGCGGGCGCGCGCTGACAGGCGGCCAGCAGCGCGAGCATGGCGAGGGGAGCGAGACGGGGCAGCAGTCGGTTCATCACGTCGAATCCGGTCCGGGGGAATAGAGATCGCCGACACGGCGCTTGAGCAGTTCGCGCAGCGGCATGCGCAGATCGTCCACCGCCGCCAGCGCCGCCCGCCCCAGCGGGTCGTCCTGGCACGGCAGGTGCGCTTCGCGGATCGGGATCCGCAGACGACAGGTCTCGTAGAGCTCGCCGAGGGTGATCGCATCGAGATCCCGCCCGAGCAGCCAGGCCCCGTTCTCGGCCCGCACCAGAACACCGGTCGGTTCGAGCTGGGCGAAGAACCGCTGCACGAGGGCATCGGTCAGGCACGGCTCGAGCGCCATCAGTTCATCGGTGTGCAGGCCGCGGCCGTCGCGACGCGCCTGGGCGAACCGACCCAGCAGCCGCAGCAGCGCGAACGCCTCGAAGCCGGCCGGCAGGCGCATCGCGGCCGGTTGGTAGCGGAACGCGGACAGCGACGAGGCGAACGATGCCCCCAGCAGGATCGCCATCCACGCGAAGTAGATCCACAGCAACAGGATCGGGATGAAGGCGACCTGGCCGTAGATGCGCTGGTAACTGTCGAAGCTGCCCAGGTAGAACGCGATCAGGCGCTTGGCCACCTCCAGCAGCACCGCCGCCAGCACCGCGCCGCCGAAGGCGTAGCGCCAGGGCACGGTGCGATGCGGGATCACCCGGTAGATGGTGGCGATCGCCAGCAGTTCGATCAGCAACGGCGTGCCCTGCAGCAGCGCCCCCTGGAACCACTGGCCGGTCCCGGTCCGCTGGAACATGTCCAGCGACAGGAAACGGCTGAACAGCGACAGGCTGGCCGCGGCCACCAGGGCTCCCAACGTCAGCACGGTCCAGTAGACCAGGAAGCGGCTGACCTTGGGCCGCGCGGTGGGCACGCGCCAGATGCGGTTGAAGGTCGCTTCCACGCCCTGCAGGGTGATCAGCACCGAGACCACCAGCGCGATCACGCCCAGGGTGGTGAGCTGGCCGATGTTCTGCGAGAACGCCAGCAGGTAATCCTCGACCCGACGCGCGGAATCGGGCACGAAGTTCGAGAACACGTAATCGGTGAGCTGCTCGCTCCACGACTCGAACACCGGGAACGCCGACAGCACGCCGAACACCACCATGCTCAACGGCACCAGCGCGAACACCGTGGTGAAGGCCAGCGCACCCGCGGCCTCGAACAGGCGGTCGTCCTCGGATCGTTGCCAGAGAAACCGCAGGAACGACCGGGCACGGGCCCGGTCGGTCATGCGTTCGCTCCAGCGGTAGAAGGTATCGAGCGGCTCCATGCGCCGGAAGCGTACCCGAAGCGGGGACGTTCGATGGTCGAGACGGGCCGGCACGGGCGGCGGCGATCGCCGGCGCGTGCACTATCCTTGCCCCCGGACCCGCGCGAGACGACGAGACGATGCCCGATATCCTGGTGCTCTATTACAGCCGTGGCGGCTCGGTGGCGCGGCTGGCGCGGCAGATCGCGCGCGGGGTCGAGGAGATTCCCGGCATGCAGGCGCGCCTGCGCACCGTGCCGCCGGTGGCCGCGGTGACCCAGACCGCGGCCCCCCCGGTGCCGGAGGACGGCGCCCCGTATGTCGAACGCACCGACCTGGCCGAGTGCGCGGGCCTGCTGCTGGGCAGTCCAACCCGATTCGGCAACATGGCCGCACCGCTGAAACACTTCGTCGACAGCCTGGGCGCGGAATGGGCCAGCGGCACCCTGGCCGGCAAGCCGGCGGCGGTGTTCACCTCCACCGCCGCCCAGCACGGCGGGCAGGAGTCCACGCTGCTGTCGATGATGCTGCCGCTGCTGCACCACGGCTGCGTGATCGCCGGCATTCCGTTCACCGAGCCCGCGCTGAGCGCCACCCGGACCGGCGGCACGCCCTACGGCGCCAGCCATGTCGCCGGCGCCGACGACGATCCGCAGCCGAGCGAAGACGAGAGCGTGCTCGCCCGTGCGCTGGGCCGCCGCGTCGCCACGCTCGCGACGAAGCTGGCATGAGCGGGCGCGGCGCCGCGCACTGGTTGCTGGCGGGCGCACTGGCCGCGCTGGCGATGCTGTTCGTGCCCTGGCTGGCGCATGGCGAGCACCTGGTCGCCGCACTGATCGTGTTCGTCGCACCGCCGCTGCTGCTGCTCGCCGGCGTGTTGCGCGGCAGCGCACGGGCACGCTTCTGGGCCGGCGTGTTCGGCCTGCTGTGGTTCTGCCACGGGGTCATGGAGGCCTGGAGCGAGCCGGCCGTACGTGCCTACGCCTGGACCGAAATCCTGCTGTCACTGGTCGTGATCGGCAGCAGCAGCTGGCCCGGTCTGCAAGCGCGGTTCGGACAACGGCGCAGATGACGGGGCCCGCGTTCGGGTGGGTCGCGGCATGGCTCGTCTGGGCGGCCTTCTCGTCGCATGGCCATGCCGCGGCTGCCGACATCAACCCGGCCATGGGCTGCGGACAGATGGAAGAGATCGCCAACCGCGACGGCTCCCGGCTACGTCTGCATGTGACCTGCGGCCCGTCTGGGGAGATCCGCACACGGGTGACCCGTGCCGCCCCCGGCGACGACGCGTTCCACCTCGTGCTCGACGATCCACAGGCCGAGTCGGACAGCGCCGGGACGCTGGTTCGCCGGGTCGCCTTCACCGACGTCGACGAGGACGGGTTTCACGACGTGGAGGTCATCGGCACCTGCGGGGCCGGCCCCAATTGTCTGGCCACGATCTACCGGCTGGAGCCGTCCTCGGGGCGCTTCTATACATTCTTTTCCGGCGGCTACGCCGACCTCTGGATCATGGACGGCCACGTTGTGGAAGCGGGCCGCGCCAGCTGCTGCGCCTGGGAGTACCACGCCTGGCCCATCCAGCCGGGCCCGCCGCTGCGCGTATCCGACAGGATGGCGTTTCGCGCGGTCGTGAGCGTGGACGGGGAGCACGACGGTGTCGATTGCCGCTTCCTGCAGCGCATGCCCGACGGCGAGGAGGCCCTGATGTTGCCGCCCGACGACGCGTGGCTGAAAATCTGCGAACACTACGGCGACGCCTATCGTCTCGCCGATCCGGGCGCCTGACACCTCGCCCCTCTTTTCTCTCGACTGCGACGGGACACGCCCCTGATGGAAGAACTGCTGATCGTCACCACCGGTGGCACCATCGACAAGGTCTACTTCGACGACAAGTCGGACTTCCAGGTCGGAGAACCGCAGATCGGTCGCATCCTCGAAGAACTCGGCGTCGCGTTCCGGTTCCGGGTGATCCCCATCCTGCGCAAGGATTCGCTGCACATCACCGACGAGGACCGCGACCTGATGCGCGCGACCATCGCCGCCCAGTCCACCCGCCACGTGCTGATCACCCACGGCACCGACTCGATGGTGGCCACCGCGCATGCGCTGACCGCCCTCTCCGGCAAGACCATCGTGCTCACCGGCGCCCTGAACCCGGCGCGTTTCCGCGGGTCGGACGCGGAGTTCAATATCGGCACCGCCGTCGGTGCTGTGCAGTCGCAGCCGCCGGGCGTGTACATCGCCATGAACGGACGGATCTGGGATCCGGCCAAGGTCCGCAAGAACGTCGAGGCGAACCGCTTCGAGTCCGCCGGCTGAGGATTCAGTCGCCCCGCACCGGCCCGGACACACCGGGCGCGGCGGGCATGTGCTGCATCATCGCGTCGGGCTCGGCGTACTCCACGTCGGGGTCGGACACGAACGCGGCGAGCAACCGCTGCGCACGCTCGCGATCGAGCGGACGGTCGGCCACCACCAGATCGGCACCGACGCCGAGCCGGCGCTCCCAGCGCACGGTGACGTCGCCGTCCAGGCCCGCACGGTCCAGGGTCGAGGCCAGGCGTCCGGCCAGGACGTCGCGGGTCTCGCGCGGCTCGCTGCCGGCGCGATACTTGACGATGAAACGCTGCCAGGGACCGGCTCCGTACAGCACGGCGGTCGGGGACGGATCGGACATGTGGACCTCTCCAGCGGAGGCCAGGCCCACACCGCCCGGCAGAAACACCAGCAGGCAGGCGGTGGTGGCGCATCGAATGCGGATCCAGCGCACGATGCGCTCCCATGTGGCCCGGGAGTCCCTTGATACGCCGGTCGCACCGGCGAGGCAAGCCGCGCCTTTCGGCGCCCACTGGTCGGCAACGGCGCGCATCACCTTTCCCGCGACATGGAGTCGGCTGCAGAGGCGCGGTGGATCGGAACGCATGCCGCCGCTTCGCCCGCGCCGGGTCTCCGAAGACGATCGCCGCGGCCGACGACGCCGGGACGGGCCGGGATGACCGGCGATGTCGTGCAGGACCTCCGTCGACCTGACGAAGCGTTCGCCTCGATCCGGGGCGCAATCGCGCGCGATATCCGCGCGGCCTACTGCCGGCTGCACTGCCCGGCCGGACCGTCGGACATGCTCCAGCACAGGCACGGGGCCGTGTCGGGCTCGGCCGACGGCACCTCGCCGCGGGCCGGCCGCGCGCATACGATCCGGATCCGATGCTCCATGCGGCCTCCGGCACCGAAGTGCCGGAGGCCAGTGCGGATCAGTTGTGTCGCGCCTGCAAGGTCACGTTGGCGAACGCCGTCTCGCCCACCAGCTTGATGTAGTAGGCGCCCGGCTGCGGCGTACCGATGCGGACGCTCTCGTTGTTGCCCGGCCGCGCCGAACGCGCATCGTGGTCGGCCTCGTCGGGCTCGGCCTCGTGGCGCACATACAGGCTGAGGTTACCGCTGCCGCCCGAGCTGGTGATGCTGAGCGGACCGGTGGCGCCCGCCGGCACGTCGATGCGGTACAGCACCGCCTCGCCGGCGGCCGCCGACACCCCGCGCACCGGCGTCCGGTTGAGCAGTTCGATCGCATCCGGACCGGTATCGCCCACCTCGACGCTCTGCCGGCGGGTGCCGGTGTTGCCCTCGTCGTCGGTGACGGTCAACGACACCTCGTACGTGCCGGCCGCAGCGTAGGTCTTGACCGGAGCCGCCTCCTCGGACGTGGTGCCGTCGCCGAAGTCCCACGCGTGACCGACGATGTCGCCGTCGTCGGTGGAGGTGTCGGCGAAAGTCACCGTCAGCGTGTCGTGGTCCACCGAGAAGGTGAATCCCGCGACCGGGTCGCCCGGCTCCCCGCCGCCCTCGCTGCCGATGCCGTCGATGAATTCGACACCGCTGCCGGTCGGGTCGAGCCAGCTGGCGAGGCTGGTGGCGGCGGTGCCGCCACCGGTCCAGGACGTGTACACGCGCCCGTACCAGTCCACGTGCTGGTCGCCGGTGGTGCTGCAGGACGCGTAACCGCCGTGCAGCTGGCCGATCACGCGCTTGTCCGGGCTGAACATCGGCGAGCCCGACGAACCGCCCTCGGTGGTGCCCTCCGGGTTCCACTGCACCTTGAGATGGCTGGTGCCGCTGTTGCCCAGATACCCCTGGATCAGCAACGGATTGTTGGAGTGGGTGATGCGTTTCTCGGCGACGCGCGGATGGTGGATGCCGGTGGCGCCGTCGTAGGCGATGTCGCGGCGGTCCCAGCCGTTCCAGCTGAGATTGAAGGCCGGGTCGGCCGGATCGTCGAGCTCGAGCAGAGTGAAGTCCGACGTGGCCCAGGTCGCCCTGACCGTGGCGCCGGTCTGGTTCTGCGCCATGCTGCCATCGCCGTTGGCGCCGCTGTCGGCGCTGCCGGGCACGCGGCAGACCGAGTTCTCGTAGTTCCAGTACACCACGATGGACGCGGCCGCATCGGCGGTGCCCATGTTGCAGTGATGCGCGGTCAGGAAATACATCGTCTGGTCGTTGGCGGTGTTGTTGACCAACGAGCCGGTGCAGTACAGCGTGCCGAAGCGGGTGTAGGCACCGACGGCGGGAATCTGGTCGCGCCAGTCGTCGCCTGCCGGGCATGCCACGTCGACGTTGCAGGAACCGGACACGCCGGCCGCCTGCTCGAGCGAGCCGGTCCGGGCGAGCTCGCCGAAGCCGACGTAATCGTGATTGACGCTGCCGATCCGCAAGCGCAACCGGTCGGCCTGCGCCTTGGGCACGACGACTTCGATCACGGCGTGGTCGCCGGGCACGATCGGCGACCACAGCTTGCCGTGCGGCTTGTTGTCGTCGGCGGTGAACGTACGGATCGCATCGGCCTGGGCCTTGCCCTGCAGGCCGGCCGGATAGATCAACATCCGACCGCCTTCGGGCATGTGGTACTCGTCGAAGCCGAAGTTCAGCGACAGCGCATCGCGCGACTCGATGCGCAGGCGCCAGATCAGGGTCTCGGCGTCGAGCTCGTCCCAGTCGCCGGCATCGAGCGGACTGATCGACACCGCATGCGGCGTCGCGAACCGGACCGGCGCATCGCGGCGCGGCGCACGGTGCTGCAGGTCCTCCGCGAGCAGGCGCGCGTTGTCGACGCGGGGCATGTTGCGCACCTCGACGGTGTGCTCGGCGGGCAACCGATGGTCGAGCGCGGCCGGGCGTACGTCGGACGCCGCGGCCGCGGTGCCGCCGGCCGACATCGCGCCGGCCATGAAGATCGAAATCCATCCTTTCATGAGTTCATACATCCTTCTGTTGCTGGAGTCGGGATCGGAGCGGGGATCCGAACGGGGACCGCGCGGGCGCACCGGGGAGAGAGATCCGGTACGCCCGCGCAGACCGTCATGAACGGGCGGCGCTCCGCCCGCCATCGAGCGCGGCGTCAGCCGCCGCCGTAGCTGGCGGTGAGGGTGACGCCGGAGAACGCCGAGTAGCCGCGGACCATGACGTGATAGGTTCCGGCCTGCGGCGCGGCGCTGGTGCACGCTTCGGTGTTGCCTGCACGGTAGGGGCGGCAATCCCAGGTCGACGTGGTCGGCTGCGCGCCGAAGCGGACGTACAGATCCGCATCGCCGCTGCCGCCCGCGATCGAGATGTTGAGGTTGCTCGCGCCGGCCGGCACCACCACCGTCCAGTGACGCGTGCTGCCGGCCGCACCGGACAGCCCGGTGACCGGCACGCCGTTCTGCAGTTCGTTTGGTCCCGGACCGGGACCGGGGCCGGGCCCCGGACCGGGATCGACGCCCTGCACCGCGGCGACGGCGGCGTTGGCATCGATGATGCCGGCACCGATCGGCTGGCTCGGCGTGGCGGGGAACGCCCGCGCGGTCTGCTTGATCGTGGTCTCGATCTGCGCCGGCGTGCGCGGCGTCTGTGCCGCCGCCTGCATCAGTGCGACCACGCCGGCCACGTGCGGCGCCGCCATCGAGGTGCCGCTGCTGCTCGCGTAGCTCGGTGAACTCCCGCTGCGGTAGGTCGAATAGATGGCGGTACCGGGCGCGGAGATGTCGATCAGGTTGCCGTAGTTCGACGCCTGTCCGCCGCTCCAGATCGAACGCGCGCCGTTCTGGTCGTTGGCCGCCACCGAGATCACGTTGTTGCAGTTGCCCGGCGAGAAGTTGGCGACGTTCGCGTTGCTGTTGCCCGCCGCCACCACCACCGTGGCGCCGTTCGCGACCGCGCCGTTGATCGCGTTCTGGTACGCCGAGCCGCACGCACCGCTGCCGCCGAGACTGAGGTTGATCACTTCGGCCGGGTTGCTGTTGGCCGGCACGCCCGGCACGCTGCCGCCGGCCGCCCAGGTGATGGCGTCGATGATGTCGGACGAATTGCCGTAACCGTTGCGACCGAGCACCCGCAGATGCAGCAGGCTGGCGTCGGGCGCGGTGCCGGCCACGCCGACGCCGTTGTTGGTCACGGCCGCGACCGTGCCGGCCACATGAGTGCCGTGCAGGACGCCACAGGCGTCGGTGGGGTCGGAGTCGCGGCCGTTGCCGTCGCACGAGCCTGCGTTGCCGCTGCTGGTGGAACTGACGAAGTCGTAGCCGCCGACGGAGTTCGCGTCCAGATCAGGATGGGCGATGATGCCGCTGTCGATCACCGCGACCACCACACCCGCACCGGTCGAGCGATCCCAGGCCTGCTCGGCACGAATGCCGCCGGCCTGGCTGAAGAACCCCCACTGCTGGCTGTAGCCCGGGTCGTTGGGCGTCATGTTCGCCCGCATCAGGCGATCGACCTCGACGTATTCCACGTTCGGGTCGGTCGCCAGCTGGCGCATGAAGTTCGCCGCGTCGACGGCATCGAGGGCCTGGTCGAGGACGATCACATCGGCGCCGATGCCCATCCTGCGCGCGTGCTGGGCACGGACGGCGACGCCGGCCTTGGCGGTGGCCGGCCTGGCGACCGAAGCCGCGGCCGTGTCGAGCGAGCGCTTCAGTTGCACGGGGTCCGCGAACTGCGGGCTGCCGTCGTGATACTTCACGATGAAACGCGTATGCGCGTCGGCGGACTCCAGACCGCTGAGATTCACCCGCTCGACGGCGAACGCCGGCAGGGACAGGGCCGCAAGGGTGGCTGCGGCGAGCATCCGGCGGCGGATGCGGGGATAGGACGTGTGCATTGAAATCCTCCAGGTGGTGATGGGGCTCAGCCCCGCTTCCTGCGATTCCCGGTCGTCGATGTCCTCGACCGATCCGGCCACCCGTCCCCTGACGTTGATGGCCGCAAACTGACGCTAAGCGACCATTCAACATGAATGCAACACAACGAGAATGATTATCGAGAGATATCTGTGTCGGCCATCACCTATTCCCGGACGACATCTCCAGTTGGCGACATGGGTCACAGAAGCCGGCGAACACGATCGAGCGATCCGGACGCCTGCCCGCGGGCCGTACGCCCCGGCAACGATCGGAAAGGAGATCTCGGGATGCGTGCATGCGTCAGGGCCGACGCCCATGGACGCGCCGCCTCGGCAGGCCCCGCGGCGTCCTGCGGACGGGCGTGCCCAGGGCGTGGCATGCGATGACGCTGCGCCCACCGTCGAGGCGAGCGGCCGATGTCCGCGGACGGACGGGGCCCGCGAAAGCCGCGGTCAGAGCATCCCGGTCTCGAGGCGAGCGGCCTCGGACATCATGGTCTGGTTCCATGGCGGATCGAACACCAGTTCCACATCGGCCTCGCGCACCGTGGGGATCATCTCCAGCTTGCTGCGCACGTCGTCGACGAGGATGTCGCCCATGCCGCACCCGGGCGCGGTCAGGGTCATCTTCACCTCCACCGTGCGCGCGCCGGCGTCGGCCGGATGCACCACGGCTTCGTACACCAGGCCCAGATCGACCACGTTGATCGGAATCTCAGGATCGAAACAGGTCCGCAACTGCTTCCAGACCAATTGTTCGACGGCCGTGTCGTCCGCACCCTCGGGCAGTTCCAGCGGCGCCGGCGGCTCCTTGCCGATGGCGTCGGCGTCGCGCCCGGCGATGCGGAAGAGATTGCCCTCCACGAAAACGGTGTAACTGCCGCCCAGCGCCTGGGTGATGTAGCCGGCGCTGCCGGCAGGCAGGGTGACCTCCTCGCCCTGGGGGACGAGGACGGCGGCGCAATCGCGCTCGAAACGGACGGGTTCGCTGCTGCGGGAATACATGCGGAGAAGATGGGGACGAGGCGCGCGGGCGCAAGCGCGCATTCTAGCGCCCGCGCGATCCCGGTATGCTGGAACGCCCTGTTGCCCGGAACGCGATGACGCCGTCCTCCACCGCCCGCCGCCTGGCCACCCTGTGGGCCTTCCGGATCTTCGTCCTGGCGGTCGGCATCCTGGGCTTTGCCGCGATCTGGGTCCTGCTGGCCGCGGCGATGGGCCGTCCGCTGAGCGCACTGGCGCTGGTCGCCGCGCTCGATGCCGCCCTGCTGGTGCGGATCGCCCGGATCGCACCGGGTTGGCCACGGGCCCTGACCGCCGCAGCGGCCACGGCGGCGATCGTGGTCTTCGCCCAGTTCGGCATCATCGCCGCTCAGGTCGGGATGATGTTCGGCCTGCTGCCGTGGGAGTCGGCATTGCGCCTCGGGCCGTCGCTGGCCTGGACGATCGCCGGTGTATCGCGCGATGCGGTCGACATCGCCTGGTACGGCGCGGCGCTCGCCATCGGCGCGACCCTCTCGCGCTGACTGCGCACACCATCGCCGACCGCCACGGCGACAGGCTCCGGCTCGCTCAGTGCGCGCCGCCGTCCAGCGCCTTGAGCTCGGCCACCAGCGCGTTCGCCATCTCGGCACCGTCACCGTAGAGCATGCGGGTGTTGTCGGTGTAGAACAGCGCGTTCTCGATGCCCGCGAACCCCGTCCCGCGGCCGCGCTTGATCACCACCACCTGTTTCGAGGTGTTCACGTCCAGGATCGGCATGCCGTAGATCGGGCTGTCCGGGTCGGTCCGGGCCACCGGATTGACCACGTCGTTGGCGCCGATGACCAGACTGACGTCGGTATTGGGAAACTCGGGATTGATGTCGTCCATGTCCGCGATCAGGTCGTAGGGCACCCCCGCCTCGGCCAGCAGGACGTTCATGTGCCCGGGCATGCGCCCGGCCACCGGGTGGATCGCGAAGCGCACCTTGACCCCGCGTTCGCCCAGCCGCTGCGCCAGTTCCCAGATCTTGTGCTGGGCCTGCGCCACGGCCATGCCGTAACCGGGCACGATCACCACCCGCTCGGCGAAGGCCATCATCGCGGCGACGTCGCCGGCCTCGATCGGTTTCTGCGTCCCCTCGATGGCCTGGCCGCCACCGGACGCGCCGAAGCTGGAGAACAGCACGCTGGCCAGCGAGCGGTTCATCGCCTTGGCCATCAGCCGGGTCAGCAGCATGCCCGCGGCGCCGACCATGGTGCCGGCGATGATCAGCGCCTCATTGCCGAGCACGTAGCCTTCGAAGGCCACTGCCAGGCCGGTCAGGGCGTTGTAGAGCGAGATCACCACCGGCATGTCGGCGCCGCCGATGGGCAGGGTCATCAGCACGCCCAGCGCCAGCGCGCAGACGAAGAACGCGACCACCATCGGCACGCCGAGGGCGTGGATCACCAGGCCGCCCAGCACCACGGCCGCCAGAAACACGGCCGCGTTGAAGGCTTGCTGTCCGGGGAAGGTGTAACGCCTGTCCATGCGTCCGTCGAGCTTGGCCCACGCGATCACCGAGCCCGACAGCGCCACCGCGCCGATCAGCGCGCCGGCCACCGCGAGCACCAGCACCACCGTCGACGGCGCCGCGCCTGCGTCCGACCAGCGCAGCAGTTCCACCGCACCGATCGCCGCGGCCGAGCCGCCGCCCAGCCCGTTGTACAGCGCGACCATCTGCGGCATGTCGGTGATCGCCACCTTCTTGCCCGAACCCCAGGCCAGCACGGTGCCCAGCACGATCGCCGTCGCCATCAGCCCGAAGTTCTGCAGGCCCGGCACGAAGAACGTCGCCACCGTGGCCAGGACCATGCCGGCGCCGGCCCACTGGATGCCCGAACGCGCGGTCCGGGGCGAAGCCATGCGTTGCAGACCGAGCAGGAACAGCGTCGCCGCGACCAGATAGCTGACCGCGACCAGCCCCTCGCGCAGGTCGAGGCCGTTCATCGCGCGGCCTCGATCGCCGCATCGGCGCCCGGTGCAGCGACCTTTCCGCCCCCCGCCGCCCCGCTCACCGATCGGCCCCCGGCGTCTTGCTGGATCGGAACATCTCGAGCATGCGCTCGGTGACCACGTAGCCGCCGGCGGCGTTGCCGGCTCCCATCAGGACCGCGATGAAGCCGATCGCCTTTTCCAGCGTGGTATCGGCGTGCCCCAGAACGATCATCGCCCCGATCAGGACGATGCCGTGGATGAAGTTGCTGCCGGACATCAGCGGGGTGTGCAGGATCACCGGCACCCGGGCGATGATGACGTGGCCGGCGATCGCCGCCAGCATGAAGATGTACAGCGCCACGAACCCGTCGCCCATGCCTGCCTTCCCCGATCGCCAACCCCGCTACCGATCATACCCGCCCGGCGCACGCGCGCACCGGCACGCGTCCGCCCGCCACCTGACCACCGTTCCGGTCGCTGTCAACCGGCGGCGCGCCGGCGCGTTGATCGGAGCGAACCCCGAACGAGGCCCGGTCCCGCCGTGGATGGCAGCCTGCCCAACCCCGCCCGGAGCGTGCGCGTGAGCGGAACGTCCGACGCGCCGCCGCCCGCACCGCCCCACACGCTGGAGCGGTTCTTCGCGGATGTGCGCGGCCGCGCGTTCCGCTTCGCGGAAATCGGGCTGCGCCACCGCGAGGATGCGCTGGATGCGGTCCAGGACGCGATGACCCGGATGCTCGGCTACCGCGAGCGTCCGCCGGAAGAGTGGACCGCGCTGTTCTGGACGATCCTGCGCAGCCGGATCGTCGACATCCAGCGCCGCCGGATCTTCCGTCTGAGCTGGATCGGCGAGGCCGGCGACCGCGAAGGCGAGACCCTGGAATGGGCCGACGACGCGCCCGATCCGTCGCGGGCGCAGGATTCGCGCGAGGCCTACACCGCGCTGGTCGCGGCGCTGCGCACCCTGCCGCGCCGCCAGCGCGAAGCCTTCACGTTGAGGATCCTGGAGGAACTCGACGTGCCGACCACCGCACGCGTCATGGGATGCGGCGAGGGCTCGGTGAAAACCCATCTGTCGCGCGCCCGCGACGCGCTGCAGAAGCAACTGGAGGATTTCCGATGACCGCCCCGACCGGCTCCCGCGACGACCGCATGGACGAAGCCGCCCGTCGTGCCCACACGGCGGCGCTGCAGGCCATGCCGTCGCGCACGCTCGCGCAATTGCGGCCGCGCGCGACGCCCGCCCCGGCGCCCTCGGCACGATGGCGCCCCGCCTGGGCGCTGGCGACCGTGGGCGCGGCGGTGTTCGCCGCCGCCCTGGGCCTGCGCACGCTGACCGATGGCCCCACGGCCCCCGTGCCGGCTGCGGTCGAAGTCGCGACGACGCCCTCGGCCCTGCCGCGCATCGACGACCCCCTGCTCGCACTCGACGAAGACCCCGACCTGTTCCTCTGGCTGGCCTCGACCGACGCCCAGCCATTGGCGATGGAGTGACCGCCATGCCCCATATCCTGCTGATCGCGCTGTGCGCACTCGCCCTGAGCGGCTCCGCCCTGGCCGGCCCCGCCCAGGCACAGACACCCGCCCCGCCCGCTGCCGCGCCCAGCGCGCCGGCACTTCCGGACTGGGAACAGCTCGATCCCGCCCGGCGCGACGCCCTGATCGCCCCGGTCCGCGAGCGCTGGAACAGCGACCCCCAGGCGCGCGAGCGCATGCTGCGCCACGCCGAGCGCTGGCAGCAGATGACGCCCGAACAGCGTCAGCGCGCGCGTCAGGGCGTGAAGCGCTGGGAGGACATGCCGCCGGAGCGGCGTCGCGAAGCACGCGAACTGTTCCAGCAGATGCGCGACATGCCCGAGGCCGAACGCGAGGCCCTGCGCGAGCGCTGGAAATCGATGTCTGCGGACGAGCGCGAACGCTGGCTGGAAGCACGCCGATCCGGGCCTCCGCAGCACTGACGGGCACGGCGCGGATCCGGCCGCGCGCCGAAGCGACCGGACCGTCCGGGGTTCCCGGGCCGCGCGCGACCTCCCTCTTCCGACTGCCTGGGCGGTCGAACCGCTCAGACCGCCTGGGCCGGCGCCACGGCATTCGTGGTCACGCCCGCGGGCACCGCCGGCCAGACCGTCTTCGCGAGCAGCTCGTCGTCCCAGTCGAACACCAGATCGCCGTCGGACAGCAGCAGTTGCATGAAATTCAGCACGTTGCGCGCGTACATCTCGCTGGCATGCTGCGCGCCCTCGCTGGCCAGGTTGAGTGGGCCCGCCACGGTGACGCCGCCGCTCTCCACGGTTTCGCCGCGCCGGGTGATCTCGCAGTTGCCGCCGGTTTCGGCGGCCAGGTCGACGATGACGCTGCCGGGGCGCATTCCGGCGACCATCGCCGCGGTCACGATCCGCGGTGCCGGCCGGCCCGGCACTGCGGCCGTGCACACCAGCACGTCGACGCCTCTCAGATATTCGGCCAGCCGCCGTTGCTGCTCGGCCCGCTCCTCGTCGCTCAACGCGCGTGCATAACCGCCTTCGCCCGCGGCGCTGACCCCCAGGTCCAGGAAGCGCGCGCCCAGCGACTGGATCTGCTCGCGGGTCTCGGGACGCACGTCGAACCCTTCCACCTGCGCGCCCAGGCGCCGCGCCGTGGCGATGGCCTGGAGGCCGGCGACGCCGGCGCCGATCACCAGCACCTTCGACGGACGGATCGTGCCGGCCGCGGTGGTCAGCATGGGGAAGAAGCGCGGTGCCAGTTGCGCGGCGAGCAGCATGGCCTTGTACCCGGCCATGCCCGCCTGCGAGCTGAGCACGTCCATCGCCTGCGCCCGGGTGGTGCGCGGCAGTCGCTCGAGCGGAAACGCACGCAGCCGCCGCGCGCGGATGCCGTCGCCACGGGCCGGATCGACCTCGGGCTGCAGCAACCCGACCAGCACCGCGCCGTCCTGCAACCGCTGGAGCCGGGACGGATCGGGCGCCTGGACGCACAACACCGCGTCGGCGGCATCGAGCGCGGCGTCCGCATCGGCCACCACGGCCGCACCGGCCGCCTCGTAGGCGGCATCCGCGAAGAAGGCGGCTTCACCCGCACCGCGTTCGATACGCACGTCGGCACCCGCCTCGACCAGCTTGCGGCAGGTCTCCGGCGTGATCGCCACGCGACGCTCCCCTTCCGCGCGTTCGCGCGCGACCCCGATCGTGACTGCCATGCCGTCCTCCCGTCCGCCTGCGCCGATGCTAGGAGGCGGCGCGGCGGAAGTCACTCCCCGCGGCGCCTGGGGGCACCCGAGTCTCAATCGCCGTTGACGACGGCCTTGAGCGGCGGCGACGCCGCGTTGAGGCGCTGCCAGAGCTGCTTCATCGCCTCGTCGAACGGCGCGTCCACCGAGCGCACCACCGCGCGCCCGTTGGCGACCAGCACTGCGAGTTCCTCCGGCGACACCACCATCTTGCGCACGCCGCGACGGTTCACCAGCAGGAAACGCGAAGTCAGCGGACTGATCCAGGCGATCCGCGCGGCGGACTCGTGGCCCGAGCGATCGATCAGGCGCAGGCCCTGCCCGACCTTCAGGCGACGCATGCGGGCGGCGGTCGCCGGATCGTGCTTCAGGGTATCGGTGCCGCCGACCAGCCGCAGCGGCAACATCGCCTCGTCCGGCTCGAAGCTGTCGATCTCGTCGGCGCGGGGCGTGTGGATGCGACGGGCGGTATCGGGCATCGCCAGCGCGGAGATGATCCGCGCCATCGCGTCGCGCGCGGCGGCGGCATCCAGCCCGCAGTTGGAATAGCACTCGCCCAGCGGCGCCTGCAATGCGAGCAACTGGTCCGCCACGGCGGCACCGCGCACCTGCGCCGCATCGGCATCGACCTGGACCATCGCGTCGCCCAGGCCGACGGCGACATGGTGGCGCTCGGACTCCGGACCGTCGCGCAGCCAGGTCTGGGTGAGATGGTGCCGCCAGTGCTCGTCCAGGAAGTGCGCCACCGGCGCGGTCAGCGGCCGGTCGGCCATCCGCGAGGCGACCAGCATCTCCGCGTTCGCGCGCGCCAGTTGCAGACGCTCACGGCCGAAGATCGATTCGGCGACACGACGCTCGGCGATTTCCGCGCGCTTGCGCTGTTGATCGAGCTGGTCGCGCAGTTCGCTCGCGGCCAGCTCGAAGATGGCCGCATCGTCCTGGTATTCCTCGACCACGCGGTCCACCGCGCGCTCGGCGCGATCCAGGGTCTCCTGGTCCTGGGCGGTCTCGCCGGGATTGCCGTCGCAGGCCTCGGTCAGCGCGTCGAGCAGCTTGCGCGCGGGGTGACTGCGGCGGTTGAAGAGAGAGTCGTCGGTCAGCGCGACCTTGAAGTAGGGCACCACCAGCTTGCCGTACATCGCGCGGGCGCGCTGCAGGAGATCGTTGGCCTCGAACAGCGACTGGAACAGGATGCCGACGAGGTCGATCGCATCGTCCTCGTCCGCACTGAAACGGATCCGCTCCGGGTCCAGCCCGAGCTGGCGGACGCTGCCCAGGATCTGGCTGCGCAGCACGTCGCCCAGCGGGCGCTTGTCCTCGCCGGCGAGCGCGCGCGCATAGGGACCGGGATCGTCGCCCTGCAGCAGCGAGGCGATATTGAGCATGTCCTCGGTACCCAGCACCTCGCCTTCCGGTTCGCCAGCGCCGGCACCCTCGATCAGCCCGGCATCGGCCAACGCCGAGCCACCGCGGGCGCGCCAGACGCGCAACTGGTCGTGGACGATGTCGCGGTAGCGCAACGGCTGGCCGTCGGCCTGGCCGGCTGGCGGCCCCGCGAACCGTGCCGGCGCAGCGGGCGCGTCCAGCCGGTCGTGAACACCCTGCAGCGGGGTGGACGGACCCGCCTCACCATGATGTGGGGGATCGCGCCTCGCCTCGACCACCCCGCCATCGGGGGTCCAGCCGGCATCCGGGCGCATCGCGGTGTCGACACGGCGCTCCTCGCGACGCGCGGGCGCACCCGACACCCGCGTCCCGGCCCCGACGCCGTAGGCGCCTGCGGCCAGGGCGGCGTTCGCCTTGCCGTACACCTCGCCGAGCAGCTTGGGCAAACGCTTGTCGAACTGCTGGAACAGCATGCGACGCAGCCCGGGCGTCAGATCCTCGGCTTCGAACAGATCGACGAATGCCGACACCGCGACCTCCGGCCGCAACGGGTTGTCGCGCACGCCTTCCAGTCCCATCGCGACCGCCAGCGCTTCGAGGCGCTCTTCGAGCTGGGCAAGGGGATGCAGGAACTGGTGTTCGAGCAGCTCGATGATCTGTTGCCCGGCGAGATGGATCTCCAGCTCGCCCTCGGACATCAGCTCCAGCGCGCCGTCCACGCGCTCGCCCGCCTGCACGGCCGGATCGCGCCAGCGCTCGAAGGCCTGGTCGATGGCCGCCCGGTAGCGGGTGGCGAGCTCGAGCGCGCGGGGCGCCAAGGCGAGCACCGCCACGCGGTCCTCCTGCGCGGCGCTGAAGTCGTGACCGGCCAGTGCCGCCAGCCGCACCTGTTCCTCGATCGAGCTCCAGAACCCTGACAACACGCCGACCAGGTCGGTTACGGCATCCCGCTGGAGGCTCTCCAGCACGTGCTCGGCGCCACGCGCACCCGGTGGGCGCGCCGCACGTTTGGTCGCGAGGTCGTCGAGGGGCTTCATTCGGGAGACAATACGCACCGGCGACGGAATGCCGCCGGAATTCGCATACGATCCTGAATGGTACGTCTAACGTCTGTGATCACAATCCCAAATACCGCCAACGATGCGGCACTTGCCGCCCTCGACCGTCGCCGCTCGGTCCCGGCGCGTCAGCTCGCCGCGCCCGCGCCGGACGACTCCACACTGCTGCGGCTGCTGCGTTCGGCCGTTCGCGTCCCCGACCACGGCAAGCGGGTGCCGTTCCGCTTCCTGCGCCTCCGCGGCGACGCCCGCGACGCCTTGGGCTCGCGCGTGGCCGAGATCGGCAAGCGCCGACAGCCCGACGCCGGCCAGGCCGCGTTCGACAAGGACCTGCAGCGCTTCTCGCACGCGCCGCTGGTGCTGGTGGTGGTGGCCGTGCTCGACCCCTCCGACAGCGCGATCCCGGAGCAGGAACGGCTGATGACCGCCGGTTGTGTATGCCTGACGGTCCTGCAGGCGGCCCAGGCCCTGGGCTTCGCCGGAACCTGGCTGACCGGCTGGCCGGCGTTCGACCGCGAGGTGGCTGGCGTGTTGGGGCTCGGCCCTCACGAATCGGTCGCCGGCTTCGTCCATCTGGGTACCGCGGCGCTCGAGGCCCCCGAGCGCGACCGCCCCGATCCCGCCGCGCTGCTGCGCGACTGGACGCCGTGACCGCGCTCGCGCCACCGCGCGCGCCCCTGCACCTGGTCGATGCCAGCCTGTACGTATTCCGAGCCTGGCACTCGATGCCCGATGAGTTCCGCGACGCCGACGGGCAGCCCGCGAACGCGGTCCACGGGTTCGCCCGCTTCCTGCTCGAACTGCTCGAACGCGAGCGACCGGGCCACATCGTGGCCGCCTTCGACGAAGCGCTCGACAGCTGTTTCCGCAATGCGCTCTACGCGCCCTACAAGGCCAACCGGCCACCGGCACCCGAGGCGTTGCGCCGCCAGTTCGCACACTGCAAGACGCTGGCCGCCGCGCTCGGGGTGACCGTGCTGGCGCACACCGACTACGAAGCCGATGACCTGATCGGCAGCGCGCTCGTGCAGGCCCGCGCGCACGGCCTGCGCGGGGTGGTGGTGTCGGCCGACAAGGACCTGTCCCAGTTGCTGGTCGACGACGACGAGCAGTGGGACTTCGCCCGCGGCGTGCGCTGGGGCGCGGCCGGCGTACCGGCCCGGCACGGGGTGCGCGCCACGCAGATGCCGTGCTACCTGGCGCTGTGCGGCGACGCGGTGGACAACATTCCCGGCGTCCCGGGCGTCGGGGCGAAGACCGCAGCCGCGCTGCTGACGCATTTCGAGGATCTCGACACCCTGCTCGCCCGGGTCGACGAAGTGCCGTTCCTGCGCCTGCGCGGCGCGCGTCAGGTCGCGGTGCGCTTGCGCGCGCACGCCGAGCAGGCGCGGCTGTGCCGGCAGCTGACCCTCATCGCGCTCGACGCGCCGCTGGCACCGGCGGTGGCACCGTACGCCCGCGGGCCCGCCGACGCCGATGCGCTGGCCGCCCTGTGCGAACAGCTGCGGTTCGGGCCGCTCACCCGGCGTCGGCTGCGGGCCGCGGCCGGCCTGGACGACGCGCCGTTCTAGCCCCCGTGCAACAGGCCTGTACCGGTCGCGCTAGGATCGGGACATGAAGACACCTGCACGCCCCGAACCCGAACTCCTCTACCAGGGCGACTGGCTGCGCCTGGTCCGCCGCGGCAAGTGGGAGGCCTGCGAGCGTAGCCACAGTGCCGAGGGCCTCGCCGTCCTCGTCATCGCGGTGACCCCCGACGACGAGGTCCTGTTCGTCGAGCAGTACCGCATGGCGCTGGGCGCACGCACCATCGAGATGCCCGCCGGCCTGGTCGGCGACGACCACGCCACCGACACCCTCGAATCGGCCGCGCGCCGCGAACTGATCGAAGAGACCGGCTGGGATCCCGCGCGCGTCGAGATCCTGCTCACCGGCCCGACCAGCGCCGGCATGAGCAATGAGCGCATCGCCTTCGCACGGGCGACCGGCCTGCGCCGGGTCGGTCCCGGTGGCGGGGTGGCCGGCGAGGACATCGTCGTCCACAGCGTGCCGCGTGCGCAGGCACCCGCCTGGCTGATGGCGAAGGCCCGCGAGGGTTACGAGCTGGACCTCAAACTCTGGGCCGGGCTGTGGATGATCGAGCGCGACCCGGACGGCCGCCCGGCCTCGGCGTGACCGTGCACGGTCGCAGTTGGGCAGGCACGTGACGCGAGTGAGCTGTCTGAGCGTGCGGCACCGGTGCCGGCGTCGGCACCCGAGAGCCTCTGCTTCGGTCGGGTCGCCAGCGGCCGCCTCGAGCACAGCGTCCAGCTTCCGGCCCGCGGATCGAACCTGGCGCCTTGCGCGGCGCCGGGCATCGCGCTCGGCTCTTACCTACGTGCACGGACGGGTGGCCGACATCGTCGCTGCGACATGCACGTCGCCGTGCCAGCCCTCCGCCACCGTCCGCCGCAATCCTGGGCATGCCCCGAGCCGCTGCCGTGCAGCGTCGCTCACTGATCACCGGATCGCCGCATCCAGGCAGCGCTCCGCGTCAGCTGACCGCGAAGCGATCGGTCGCCTGCACCAGCGCGTCGACGTTCTCCGGCTCGAAGGCGGAATGACCGGAGGCCGGCGTGATCACCAGGTCGGATTTCGGCCACGCCTTGTGCAGGTCCCAGGCGTTCTGCGCCGGGCAGACTACGTCGTAGCGGCCGTGGACGATGACGCCGGGGATGTCGACGATGCGGTACACATCGCGCAACAACTGGTCGTCGACCTCGAAGAAGCCGCCGTTGACGAAGTAGTGGTTCTCGATCCGCGCGAACGCGAGCGCGAACTGCGGATCCTCGTGCCCCTCGACGAAGTTCGGATCCACATGCAGGAACGAGGTCGCGCCTTCCCAAACGCTCCAGGCCTTGGCCGCGGCCAGGCGCACGCTCTCGTCGTCGCTGGTCAGGCGCTTGCGGTAGGCCGCCATCATGTCGCCGCGCTCGGCCTCGGGAATCGCCGCCACGTAGTGCTCCCACGCATCGGGGAACAGACGCGACGCACCCTCCTGGTAGAACCACTCCAGCTCCCAGCGACGCAGCATGAAGATGCCACGCAGGACCAGTTCGGTCACCCGCTTGGCGTGGGTCTGCGCATACGCCAGGCCCAGCGTCGATCCCCAGGAGCCGCCGAAGACCTGCCAGCGGTCGATCTCGAGGTGCTCGCGCAGCCGCTCGATGTCGGCCACGAGATCCCAGGTGGTGTTGTCGGTCAGGTCGGCATGCGGCGTGGAACGACCGGCACCGCGCTGGTCGAACAGCACGATGCGGTACTTCGCCGGATCGTGGAAACAGCGCATCTTCGGGCTGCAACCGCCACCCGGCCCACCGTGCACTACCACCACCGGCTTGCCCTTCGGATTGCCGCTCTGCTCGTAATACAGCGTGTGGCGGTCGTCGACCTGCAGCAGGCCGCTGTCGAAGGGCTCGATCTCGGGGTAGAGCGTGCGCATCGGGCTGAGTTCCTGAACGAAAACAGGCCATTCTACCAGCCGGCCTGCCAGCCCCCGCCCGGCGGCAGGTTCAGGCGGATGCCCGGCAGCCCAGCGACACCCGGTCGCGACCCTCGAGATCGCAAGCGGTCTCGACCGCTTCGAATCCGGAGGACGCGAGCAGTCCGCGCACGACCGCACCCTGGGTGTGCCCGTGCTCGAGCAGCAGCCACCCGCCCGGTGCGAGGTGCTCCGGTGCGGCGGCGACCAGGCGACGGATGTCGTCGAGGCCATCGGCGCCCGACGCGAGTGCCGACGCGGGCTCGAACCTGAGATCGCCACGTTCGAGGTGGGGATCGTCGGCCGCCAGATACGGTGGGTTGCTGACCACGACATCGAAGCGACGTCCGACCAGCGGACCGAACCAGTCCCCCGCAAGCCACGTCACCCGGTCCAGGCCGAGAGCCCGGGCGTTGCCGCGGGCCACCGCCAGCGCGGCGTCGCTCCGGTCTACGCCGACCACACGGGCCAGGGGCCGCTCCCTGGCCAGCGCAAGCGCGATCGCGCCGCTTCCGGTCCCGAGGTCGGCCACTTCGGACGGAGCGCCCGGCGGCAGGCGCGCCAGCGCCAGTTCGACCAGGCGCTCGGTGTCCTCGCGAGGGATCAGGGTGTCCGGGGTCACTGCGAGGTCCAGGCTCCAGAAGCCGCGGCGCCCGGTGAGATAGGCCACCGGCTCGCCCGCTTCGCGGCGCGCGACCAGCACCTCGAACGCCGCGACGCGATCCGGCGGCGCGACGTCGTCGCCATGGGCATACAACCAGCTGCGCGGTCGTGCGAGGGCATGCAGCAACAGCCACTCCGCGTCCACCGGATCGATCCGCCCGCGGGCGTCGGCGAGGAGTGCGCGGTAGCAGGGGGCCGAAGTCGACATGGCGCGCATCCTACCCGCCGCCTCCGGATTCGACCACGCGACCACGCGGGCTGCCGGCGCCGGCCGACGCAGATGGCGCGGCCGGCGGCGGGCGGCGGGCTACAGGCGGATGCGCCCGACGATGTCGTAATAGGCGTCGAGATCGAGCCATTCGATACCGGAGACCACCTTTCCGTCCCGCATGGTCATGATGTACATGTACTCGTTGGCATAGGGCGCGCCGTCGATCGCACGACTGGTGCTCTGGATGCGGGCGAACACTTCGTCGCCGTCGGCCCAGGTCCCGATCGCCTTGATCGCCAGCGGTTCGGCGAAGCGCGCGAACAGGTCGGCCTCGGCGTTCTCGAACAGGTCCTGCATCCCCTCGTACGTGCGTGCGACCGGGCCGTGCCCGGCAATGGTCCACGTGCAGTCGGGCGCGAAAATGCGCTCGAAGAAGATGGTGAAGTCCCGGGCGGCCTCGGCCAAGGCGTCGCGGACGGTCTGGAGATTGCGTTGCTCATTTTCGGTGTACGACATGACAGGTCCTTTCTGGGCGGGGTGCGACGATCGATTTAAAGACCGATCGTTCCGAAATAATTTACCAGACTGATCGTTCCAAAAAAAGCGACCGGGTGTAGAGTCGCGTTCCGTCCTGTTCATGCCCTTCCCGATGACACGTCCCGACACCACCACGCCCCCGCCTGCCGCCACGCGTGGCCGCCCCCGCCAGTTCGACAGCGATCGGGCCCTGGCCGCCGCGATGGGAGTCTTCTGGCGGCATGGCTACGCCGGAGCGAGCATCGGCACGTTGCTCGAGGCGATGGGCATCAGCCGGGCGACGCTCTATGCGACCTTCGGCGACAAGGAAGCGCTGTTCCATCGGGTGATGGACCTCTACGAGCGCGAGAAGACCGCCTACATGGTCGAGGCCCTGGACCGCCCCACGGCCCGTGGTGTGGCCGAGCGGATCCTGCACGGGACGCTCGCGTTGCAGACCGATACCGCCGCCCCCCGGGGCAGCATGGGCATCGTCCACTCGATCAGCCACGCCCCGGGCGATGAACGCATCCGCGAGTTCGTGACCCAGCGTGGCCTGTTCTGGCGCGAGAAGCTGGTCGCGCGTATCGAGCAGGCGGCTGCGGCGGGCGATTTCCCCGAGCGTTTCGGCGCGCGTGGCCTCGCCTTGTCGCTTAAGGCCGCGACCGACGGACTGCTGGTGGCGGCCGGCAGCGGCGCCACCCAGGCCGAGTTGCACGAGATCGTGGAGGCCTTTCTGGCGATGTGGCCAGGCCGCTGACGGCGGTCTCCAGGCATGCCGAAGCCGACCGAGCGGCCAAAAAAGAAGGCGACCAGAGGTCGCCTTCGAAGATTCCGTGACACGCGTGGGAGGGAGTACGGGACACGGAAGGGGTGGACGGCCGGGCCGTCGCATTCGGGTTCACGCCGTGCGGGCCGCGAGGTCGGAATCGAGTCTGCTGCAACGCAACACGCGGCGTCAAGAACGGTTTCCCCTGAAACTTTGACGGACTTATTGATAGGCAAGAACTATCAAATTAATGCCGACTATCGATTTCCATTATCGATAGCCTCCCCCTATCCTGTGCGTCTCCGGTCCAACCGGATCCGTCCCCCCAACCCTCCAGAAGGACATCCATGTCTCTCATCAACACCCAAGTTCAGCCGTTCAAGGCCACCGCGTTCAAGAACGGCGAGTTCGTCGAAGTCAGCGACGCCGACCTGAAGGGCAAGTGGTCGGTCCTGATCTTCATGCCGGCCGCCTTCACCTTCAATTGCCCCACCGAGGTCGAAGACGCCGCCGAGCATTACGCCGAGTTCCAGAAGGCGAATGCCGAGGTCTACATCGTCACCACCGACACGCATTTCTCGCACAAGGTGTGGCACGAGACCTCCGCGGCCGTCGGCAAGGCGCAGTTCCCGCTGGTCGGCGACCCGACCCACAAGCTGACCCGCGCTTTCGGCGTGCACATCGAGGAAGACGGCCTCGCCCTGCGTGGCACTTTCGTGATCAACCCGGAAGGCGTGATCAAGACGGTCGAGATCCACGACAACGCCATCGCCCGCGACATCACCGAGACCCTGCGCAAGCTCAAGGCCGCCCAGTACGTCGCCGCCAATCCGAACGAGGTCTGCCCGGCCAAGTGGAAGGAAGGCGAGAAGACCCTGAAGCCCTCGCTGGACCTGGTCGGCAAGATCTGAGTCCGCCGTGCGCGACTGGCCCCGGCCACGACGCACGACCGCACCCCATCCCCGCCACGGCGCGGGGGTGGGCGTGCACCGGAGCCGGTTGGCCGCTGCCAGCCGTCGCCAGCTCCCGGCCCAGCCGGTTCCGGTGCACGCCCCCTTTTTTCCGATGACCTCCCATGACCGGCACGGCGACCCGCTTCGCCGCCTGTCGCGGATGTGTCTTGACCGAACGTATTGATTGAAACAGGAGCCTGACCGTGCTGGAAGAAGACCTGAAGACCCAGCTTGCCGCCTATCTGGAGCGCGTGGTGCGCCCGATCCACATCGTCGCCTCGGTCGACGATGGGGCGAAGTCGGAGGAAATGCTCGACCTGCTGAATGAGATCGAGCGTCTGAGCCCGCAGCTCAGCGTCGAAGTGCGTCGCGACGACGACGAACGCAAGCCGTCGTTCGCGCTGACCTCGCCGGGCCAGGCCATTTCGCTGCGCTTCGCCGGCCTGCCCATGGGCCACGAGTTCACCTCGTTGGTGCTGGCGCTGCTGCAGGTGGGCGGACATCCGTCCAAAGCCGCCCAGGAGACCATCGAACAGGTGACGGCGCTCGAGGGCGAGTTCCGCTTCGAGACCTACTATTCGCTGTCGTGCCAGAACTGCCCGGACGTCGTGCAGGCGCTGAACCTGGCGGCGGTCCTCAATCCCAACATCCAGCATGTGGCGATCGACGGCGCACTGTTCCAGGACGAAGTCGACGCCCGTCAGATCATGTCGGTGCCGACGATCTTCCTCAACGGCGAACCCTTCGACCAGGGCCGCATGACCCTGGAGCAGGTGGTCGCCCGGCTCGATGCGGGCTCCTCCGACCGCCAGGCGAAGAAGATTTCGGCCAAGGCACCGTTCGACGTACTCGTGGTCGGCGGCGGTCCGGCCGGCGCGGCCGCGGCGATCTATGCGGCGCGCAAGGGCATCCGCACCGGCGTGGCCTCCGAGCGCTTCGGCGGCCAGGTACTCGACACCATGGCGATCGAGAACTTCATCTCGGTGCCCGAAACCGAGGGCCCGCGCATGGCCGCGCAGCTCGAACAGCACGTGCGCCAGTACGACGTCGACGTGATGGACCTGCAGCGCGCGCAGCAACTGGTGCCCGCGGGTGCGGACGGCCTGGTCGAGATCAAGCTGGAGAACGGCGCATCGCTGAAGTCCAGGACGGTGGTGCTGTCCACCGGTGCGCGTTGGCGGCAGATGGGCGTGCCTGGCGAGGACGAGTACCGAAACAAGGGTGTGGCCTATTGCCCGCACTGCGACGGTCCGTTGTTCAAGGGCAAGCACGTCGCGGTGGTCGGCGGCGGCAATTCCGGCGTCGAGGCCGCGATCGACCTGGCCGGCATCGTGCGCCACGTCACCCTGATCGAGTTCGACGACAAGCTGCGCGCCGACGATATCCTGCAGCGCAAGTTGCGCAGCCTCGGCAACGTCACCGTGCTCACCAGTGCGCAGACCACCGAAGTCCTGGGCGACAGCGCCAAGGTCACCGGACTGGTCTACAAGGACCGCATGGGTGGCGACAGCCACCGCCTGACCCTGGACGGGGTATTCGTGCAGATCGGCCTGCTGCCCAACACCGAATGGCTCCAGGGCACCGTCGCGCTGTCGCCGCGCGGCGAGATCGTCGTCGACGACCGCGGCCAGACCAGCGTGCCCGGCGTGTTCGCGGCCGGCGACTGCACCACCGTGCCCTACAAGCAGATCGTCATCGCGATGGGCGAAGGCTCGAAGGCGGCGCTGGCCGCATTCGACCACCTGATCCGCGCCAGCGCCCCCGCGGCCGCCGGCGCGGTGGCCGAAGCGGCCTGATCCGCCGCACGCGCGCGCCGCGACCGGCGCGCGTTCCGTCCAGCCCCCTGCCCGGAGCCTGCCCATGAACCTGCGCGATCTCCGCTATCTCGTCGCCCTCGCCGATCATCGACACTTCGGGCGGGCCGCTGCGGCATGCTTCGTCAGCCAACCGACGCTGTCCACGCAGATCCGCAAGCTCGAGGACGAACTGGGTGTGGCGCTGGTCGAGCGCGCGCCGCGCAAGGTGATGCTGACCCCGGCCGGCCGCGAGGCGGCCGACCGCGCGCGCCGCATCGTGTCGGAGGTCGAGCAGATGAAGGAGGCCGCGCGCCGTGGCCAGGATCCGCAAGCCGGCACGGTCCGGGTCGGCATCTTTCCCACGCTCGGCCCTTACCTGCTGCCGCACGTGATTCCGCGCGTGCGGACCCGGTTCCCCCACCTGGAGCTGTTGCTGGTTGAGGAGAAGAGCGAGGTGCTGCTGTCGCGCCTGCGCGACGGCCGCCTCGATGCGGCCCTGCTCGCCCTGCCGGTCGACGACGACCAGCTGCACACCGAGCTGCTGTTTTCCGAGCCTTTCGTACTGGCGGTGCCCGAGCGCCATCCGTTCGCCGGCCGCACCAGTCTGAAGCTCGACGATCTCGCCGACCAGCGCCTGTTGCTGCTCGAGGACGGCCATTGCCTGCGCGAGCAGGCGCTCGACGTCTGCCAACTCTCGGGCGCCCACGAGAAGAGCGAGTTCCGCGCCACCAGCCTCGAAACGTTGCGGCAGATGGTCGCGGCCAATGTCGGCATCACCCTGCTGCCGCTGCTCGCGGTGCAGCCCCCGGTGGCCCGTTCCGAGGACATCCGCCTGCTCCGGTTCGAAGGGCACACGCCGACCCGCGAAATCGCGATGGTCTGGCGGCGCAGCTCGGCGATGGACGCCTTCCTGCGCCAGCTCGCGACGGAGTTCGGCGCCCTGCCGCCGGCGCTGCTCGGCGCGCCGGTGAACGACGGCATAGCGCCGGTCGATCCCGCGCCGCGGGCGGCTTGAGTCGCCGGGCCCGAACGGATAGGTTGAAGACGGCAACGGGCGGCGCGCATGCGTCGCCCGTTGCGTTATGTCCTTCACCCGTCCCGAGGAATCCGACGATGTCCAACCCGCACAGCGGCCTGCCGCCATCCCTGCTCATCACCGAACGCGACGCCGCGCGCCTGGACGCGCTGCTGGAGAACGACACCTGGCGCGACCAGCCCGCGGCCAAGGCCCTGCAGCAGGAGTTGCTGCGCGCACGCGTCGTTCCCGCCGCCGACATGCCCGACGACGTGGTCCGCATGCATTCGCAGGTCGACAGCGTGGATGCCGACGGCGTCCGCCGCACCCTCACCCTGGTCTATCCCCATGAAGCCGATGCCGACACCCATCGGGTCTCGGTACTCGCGCCGGTCGGCAGTGCCTTGCTCGGGCTGTCGGTGGGCCAGTCCATCGACTGGCCGCGTCCGGGCGGCGGCACCCTGCACCTGGAGGTCGTCGCGGTCACTGCCGCGGTGGACACGGCCGCGGCAGTGCGCGGCTGATCGCTCCCCGCGCACAGGTCCCGCGCACACGCGCCGGCACGCAGCACGCGTCGCCGGCGCACGACCGCCCCGTCCCTGCCACGATTTCCCTCAGGGCACGACGCCGCAGCTCACCCCGGTCCCGCCCAGTCCGCAGTAGCCGCCCGGATGCTTGGCCAGATACTGTTGGTGCTCGTCCTCGGCGTAATAGAACGCAGGCGCCGGCGCTACGATTTCGGTGGTGATCGGCCCCAGCCCGGCACTGCGCAGGCGCGCCTGGTAGTCCTCCAGGCTACGACGCGCGACCGCCGCCTGACCCTCGTCCTCGCAATGGATCACCGAGCGGTACTGCGATCCGACATCGTTGCCCTGGCGCATGCCCTGGGTCGGATCGTGCATTTCCCAGAACGCCGTCAACAGTTGCTCGAACGGGATCCGGTCCGGGTCGTAGACCACCAACACCACTTCCGCATGCCCGGTCATGCCGCTGCAGACCTCTCGATAGGTCGGATTCGGCGTACTGCCGCCCGCGTAGCCCACAGCGGTGGTGTCCACCCCGGGCAGCGACCAGAACGCACGCTCCGCGCCCCAGAAACAGCCCATGCCGAACTGCACCCGCGCCCGGCCCTCGAAGGCGTCGCGCAGCGGGCGACCATGCACGAAGTGGCGGTTGTCCAGCGGCAGCGCCTCGTCACGCCCGGGCAAGGCCTCCTCCGGACGAGGCAGACGTTGTTTGAAAGCACCGATACCGAGCATGACGAAACTCCTGACGGGGGTCGCTCCGACATGCGGCCATCCGCCACGTGATCAAGCCTGGCCGCTTGCGGCGGCATGCACCGCAGTGGGAGCCGACGTGGTCAATCGAACGCCACGGGGGCGACCCGGACGCAGTTGCGCCCGGCACGGCGAGCGGCCACGAGCGCCGCGCCGGCACGTGCCACGGTGGCCTGTGACGACGGTTCGTCGGCGCGCCGGGTCGACAATCCCACACTGACGGTGATGTCGAGCGATCCACCGTTCCAGGTCAAGCCCAGGAATGGCACCCCGATCCGCGCCCGCTCGCCGATTTCGCGGGCCGCAGCGCCGTCGGCGCCTGGCAGCACCAACGCGAAACCGTCGCCGTCGTATCGCCCGATCGTCCCCGCGTCGGCCACTGCGTGGCACAGGCTTCCGGCGACCTCGCGGAGGCAGTGCGCCGCCGCTCCCGGTCCGTGACGCCGCCTCACCGCATCCAGGCCATCGATATCCACCAGCGCCACGCTGAACGGAGCGCCGCTCCGGCATGCGGCATCGAAGCCCCTGGCGAGCGCGTGCTCCGTCGCCTCCCGGCTCGGAGCACCGGTGGCGGCATCCACGGCATCGGTCTCGCGCTCGGCAGCGGCCGACAGCGCGCGATCGACGTGGTCCTGCGCCAGCAGCGACAGGCGACCGGCCAGGGCGATCTCGTTTGCGGTGAAACCGTCGCGCCCGATGCGACGCAGCAGGACCATGCCCCAACAGGACGCGGCGTGACGCAGCGGTAGCTGCACCTCGGCGAGGGTCCCGCGGGCAACCAACTGCTGGAGCACGACACCCGTGGCCGCGACGTGCCGCAACGCCGGGATCCTGCGACCGATGTCGGCGACGACATCGTCGCGCGCCTGCGCCGGATGCGCGATCAATACGTCCCCGTTCTCCGCGCCCTGCGTCACCACCGCGACCGACTGCGCCGGTACCTGCGCCAGCAGGTGGACGAGCATCCTGCTGTACACGATCCAGGCCAGATCCGCCGTCGGCCAGTCGCGCCCCGCGGTCTCGCACTCCCGGCGAAACGCGTCGGCGACGCGCGACGCGTCCAGCGACCCGTCCGCCTCACCGCAAGCGCCGGAGACGACGCCGCTGGACGCGACGGCCAGATCGTCGCTCCGCCTCGGCCGCCATCCGCCGCGCTTCATACGCCGGCACGCGACCAGCGCGGCCAATCCCAACGCCGCGAGGAACGCGACACCGCCGAGCAGCGCCCAGGGCGCCGTCATCGGGGCTGGCCCTCCATCACGCCGTGATCCGCACTGCCTGCCATCGCGCCTCCCGGCATCCGAGCCGAATGGCCATAACCGTATACCCGTCACAAGAAAAACGTGTTACGCGACAAACTTTCGGCGCCGACGGATCGGTCGCCGTCGTGTCGTGCCGGGACTGGAAGGAAATCCTCACCAGGCGACGGCTCGTTACACTGTGCGGTCACCGGCGGCGGCGATCCGTCCCGGCTCCCCTTTCCGGCCCCGAATTCCAGATGACCCGCGCCAGCACCGACCCCGCCTCCGCTCCCGCCGTTCCGGACACCGACGCCCCGGCGCCGCGCCGCGACTTCATCCGCCAGATCGTCCGCGAGGACCTCGCCAGCGGTAAACACGCGGCTATCCGGACCCGGTTCCCGCCCGAGCCCAACGGCTACCTGCACATCGGCCACGCCAAGGCGATCTGTCTCGACTTCGGCATCGCCGCCGAATTCGACGGACTGTGCAACCTGCGCTTCGACGACACCAACCCGGCGCGGGAGGACCCCGAGTTCGTCACCGCGATCCAGGACGACGTGCGCTGGCTGGGTTACGAGTGGGCCAGCCTGCGGCATGCCTCCGATTACTTCGAGGTCTACTACCTGGCCGCGGAGAAGCTGGTACGCGAGGGCCACGCGTTCGTCTGCGACCTCAGCGCCGACGAGGTCCGCGCCTACCGCGGCACGCTGACCGAACCCGGCCGCGACTCGCCGTACCGCGACCGCACGCCGGACGAGAATCTCGACCTGCTGCGCCGCATGCGCGCCGGCGAGTTCCCCGACGGCGCCCGCACCCTGCGCGCCAAGATCGACATGGCCAGCGGCAACATGAACCTGCGCGACCCGGCGCTGTACCGGATCAAGCACGTCGCCCACCAGAACACCGGCGACCGCTGGCCGATCTACCCGATGTACGACTTCGCCCACGCGCTGGGCGACGCCATCGAGGGCATCACCCATTCGCTGTGCACGCTGGAGTTCGAGGATCACCGTCCGCTGTACGACTGGTGCGTGGACAAGGTCGACCTCGCCGGGCACCCCGAGCTGCTGGCGCCCCTGCTCGAGCGCGGCCTGCCCAGGGAAGCCGGCAAGCCGCGCCAGATCGAGTTCTCGCGGCTCAACATCAACTACACGGTGATGAGCAAGCGCAAGCTCACCACCCTGGTGACCGAAGGCCTGGTCGACGGTTGGGACGACCCGCGGATGTACACGCTGCAGGGCCTGCGCCGTCGCGGCTACACCCCGGCCGCGCTGCGCCTGCTGGTCGAGCGCGTGGGCATCAGCAAGCAGAATTCGGTGATCGACTTCTCGGTGCTGGAAGGCTGCCTGCGCGAGGACCTCGATGCGGCCGCCGACCGGCGCATGGCCGTGGTCGCACCGCTGAAGCTGGTGCTGACCAACCTGCCCGAAGGGCACCAGGAGGCGCTGGCGTTCCCCAACCACCCCAAGGACGAGACCCGGGGTGTGCGTCAGGTGCCGTTCGCGCGCGAGGTCTGGATCGAGCGCGACGACTTCGCCGAGGTGCCGCCCAAGGGCTGGAAGCGCCTGGTGCCCGGCGGCGAGGCGCGCCTGCGCGGCGCCGGCATCGTGCGCGTGGACGAGGTGGTCAAGGACGCCTCGGGCGAGGTGATCGAACTGCGCGGGTGGCTCGACCCCGAGTCGCGCCCCGGCATGGAGGGCGCCAACCGCAAGGTCAAGGGCACCCTGCACTGGGTCAGCGCGCAGCACGCCGTGCCCGCCGAAGTGCGGCTCTACGACCGCCTGTTCTCGGTCGAGAACCCGGACGACGAATCCCACGGCGGGACCTATCGCGACCACATCAATCCCGACTCCGTCCGCGTCGTGCGCGGTTACGTGGAACCGGCCGCCGCCGATGCGGCGCCGGAGCAGTCATTCCAGTTCGAACGCACCGGCTACTTCGTCGCCGACCGCTACGATCACCGCCCGGACGCACCGGTGTTCAACCGCAGCGTGACCCTGCGCGACACCTGGGCGGCGCGCGCATGAAACGATCGCCGACAGGCGCCTTCGCACGGCTCGTCCTGAGCCTGCTGCTGGCGATCGGCCTGGCGGCCTGCGCCGCGTCGCCCGGCCAGACCGACGCACAGCCGACCGCCGACGCCCCCGCGCCCACCGAGCCGGCAGTGCCGGTCGACCTCGGGCCGGCGCCGGTGTCCGCTGGCGCCGGCCAGTTGCCCGACCTCGACACCAGTTGCAGGATCGACAGCGACTGCGTGGTCAAGGATGTCGGCAATTGCTGCGGCACCTTCCCCGCCTGCGTGAACCGTGACAGCCCGGCCGATCCGCAGGCGGTGATGGCCGAATGCGAGCGCAGCGGCATGGCCTCGGTGTGCGGTTTCCGCGAGATCCAGGCCTGCACCTGCGTGCAGCAGCGTTGCGAGGCCGCCGACGCGTCCCGGCCGGTGACCCACTGATGCTGCTCGCCCAGGTCCACCTCACCCTGCCCGTCTGGGTCCACGATCATGTGGACACGTCGCGCGCCTATCCCGACGACACTGACAAGATGGCGCTCGCCATCGCGTTGTCGCGTCACAACGTCGAGCACGCCAGCGGCGGCCCCTTCGGCGCCGTGGTGTTCGGTCCCGACCACCGCGTCGTCGCCGCCGGCGTCAACCGCGTCGTGCCCGGCACCTGCTCGGTCGCGCATGCCGAGACCATGGCCTACATGCTCGCCCAGCAGCGCCTGCAGACGCCGCGCCTCAATGCGCTGGGCGCGCCCTACACCCTGGCGACCTCGGCGCAACCGTGCTGCCAGTGCTTCGGCGCCACCGTCTGGGCCGGGATCGATCGCCTGCTGATCGGCGCCCGCGCCGAGGACGTCGAGGCGCTGACCGAATTCGACGAAGGCCCCCTGCCGGACGACTGGCCGGGCGAACTGGAGCGCCGTGGGATCCGTGTGAGCCGCGACGTCCTGCGCGACGAGGCCTGCGTCGTGCTGCGTGCCTATGGCGAGGGCGGAGGCCCGCATTACTGATGAACGCACCCGCTACGCCCTCCCTGCTGTGCTACTGCCGCACCGGCTTCGAGCCCGAACTGGCGGCCGAGCTCACCGACCATGCCGCCGAAGCCGGCTTGTCCGGCTATGCCCGCGCCAACCGCGACGACGGCTTCGTGCTGTTCCATGCCACCGAGCCCGACGCACCGCTGTCGCAGGCGATGCCGTGGCGCTCGCTGGTGTTCGCGCGGCAGAAGATGCGCTTGATCGCCGATCTGGCCGAGCTCGACCCGAGCGACCGGGTGAGTCCGGTCATGGAGGCCCTGGGCGGCCAGGGCCGCTTCGGCGACCTGTGGATGGAGCATCCGGACTCCGACGCGGGCAAGCCGCTGTCGGGCCTCGCCCGCGCGTTCGGCAACGCACTGCGCCCCGCGCTGCGCAAACGTGGGTTCCTGACCGATGCGGTGGACGCCAACCGGCCGCGCCTGCACGTCTGCCTGCTCGCCGGCAACCATCTGTTGCTGGGCCGCAGCGACCCGAACGACAGTGCCGGCTGGCCGCAGGGCATCCCGCGCCTGCGTCTGCATGCCGACGCCCCGTCGCGCTCGGCGCTGAAGCTCGAGGAAGCGTTGCTGGCCCTGCTCACGCCGCGCGAGCGCGAGACCCTGCTCAAGCCCGGCATGCGCGCCGCCGACCTGGGCGCTGCCCCGGGCGGCTGGACCTGGGTGCTGACCCGACAGCACATGTACGTGAGCGCGATCGACAACGGTCCGCTGCAGCCGGCGCTGCACGACACCGGGCTGGTCGATCACCAGCGCGCCGACGGCTTCCGCTGGCAGCCGGATCGCACCTTGGACTGGATGGTCTGCGACATGGTCGAGCAGCCCCGTCGCGTGGCCGAGCGCATGGCGACCTGGTTCCGTGAGGGCTGGTGCCGGCACGCGATCTTCAACCTCAAACTGCCGATGAAGAAGCGCTGGCAGGAAGCCCGCTCGAGCCTGGACCTGTTCGCCGAGCAGGCCGACGGGCTGGCGACGCTGCGCGCGCGCCAGCTCTATCACGACCGCGAGGAGATCACCGTCTTCGCCTCCGCGCCGCCCCGCTAGACGTGATCTACCGGTAGGTCGTCATCCGGAGCGATCCGGGATTCCGCAGGTACGCACTTCACGGCATCCCGGCGCCCCGGGCTGTTTCAGCGCGATCAAACGCGAGCATGTCCGCGACGGCTCACCAGGGCAGGGCACCGTCCGGACCGGTGAAGCTGCCCGTTGGACTTTCGGTGTCGAGAGCGGCGGCGACCAGGGCGCGAGCGCCCACTTCGACGGTGTCCGTTCCCTGGAAGTTGTTCATCGCCGTCGCCGTGTAGCCGGGGCTGGCCGCGCGCACCTTGATCCCGGAATCCTCGAGTTCTATGGCCAGCGCCAGGGTGATGGCGTTGAGCGCGGTCTTCGACGCTGGATAGGTCGGACTGAAGTAGGAGCGGAAGGGGAAGCCGGCGTCGGAGTTGAGGGTCAGGGAACCGATTGCGCTGGACACGTTGACGATGCGTCCCGTGGCAGAGAGCCGGATGAGAGGCAGCATCACCTGGGTCACTGCCAGCACACCCAGGACATTCGTCTCGAAGACTTTCCGGATCTCGTCGAGCGAGGCTACGCTCGCCGCGCCCGCCGCCAGAATTTCTTCCGTCGATGAATAACGGCCCGACTGGGCGATTGCGGCATTGTTGACCAGAAGATCGAGGCGCCCGAACTCTTCCGTAATGCGTTTCGCCGCGGCCGCGATGCTCTGCTCGTCCGTCGTGTCGATTTGAATGGCATGCGCGCCTTCCCCGATCTCATCCGCGGCCTGCTGGCCGTTCGAGACATCCCTGGAGCCGACGAAGACGATGTAGCCGCGATCGACCAGCTCTTTCGCCACCTGTTTTCCGAGCCCTTTGTTGGCACCGGTCACCAGGGCGATCATTTCGTTCCGCATACGTGTTTTCCTCTGTTTCGTGACCGCCCACCAGCCGGATGCCGGCGGGCGCATCGAGTGCTTTTCAGCGTATGCAGGCTTGGAACGATCCAGAAGACGGGAGGCGGGACTAGCACCTATTCCCGGGATGCATGACCTACTCGTTGCGCAGGCTGTCGATGCCGTCGATCGTCTTGATGATGAAATCGCTCACGACCCGCACCCTGTGCGGTGTCCGTACGTGGGCATAGATCAAGCTCAGTGGCAGTGCTGTCGGCGCGAAGTCCTTCAGTATCTCGACGAGCTGCCCCGAACGTAGCTGCGGATCGAAGAGACCGCGAGCGCTCTGCGCGATGCCGAGACCGGCCAGAGCGGCTGAATGTATGTCGGCCGGGTCGTTGGAGCTGAAGAACCCCGACACCGGAAATTCGACCTGATCATCGCCATCACGGAAATGCCACCTGCCGGAAACGCCACGATATCGACTCGCAATCAAACGATGTTTCCCGAGGTCGGATGGACGCTCGGGGATGCCATGCACGGCCAGATAGCCGGGGCTGGCCACAGTGACGATCTTCACCGTGCCGATCCTGCGCGCCACGAGGCTGGAGTCGTCGAGATGCCCGACGCGGAGCGCCATGTCCAGCCCGTCCTGGACCAGATCGGCATACCGTTCGGAGACGGCGAATTCGACCGTGAGCCCGGGGAATTCGGCGTAGAGCTCCGGCAACTTGGGAACGAGCATCATGCTCGTCAGTGTCGACGGCGCCGCGATACGGACGGGTCCCGTCGGACGCCCATGGCCGTGCGTGATGCGGCTCTCCAGATCGTCCAGGTCGCTCAGCAGCCTCACAGCCGATTCGTAGAGATCAGTGCCGGAAGGCGTCGGACGCAGGCCCCGTGAGGTCCTGTTGAGGAGGCGCACTCCGAGCCTCTGCTCCAGAGCGGCGATCTGTTTGCTGACAGCGGGCTGTCCAACGCCAAGTTCGCGGGCGGCCTGGGAAAAGCTCCCGCTGTCCACGACACGCACGAACGACTGCAGGGCCGTTATCTTGTCCATCCCGGCGAAGGGTAATCCGGAGTGGAAGTCGAGCGGAAGAAGCATATGCCGCAGAATCAGGCCCGCGCACCGTCTGGCACACTCGCCACACCCACGGCCACGCGCTCACCGTCCCGATGCATCGTCTGTTTCCCTTGCTGGCCGTCTGTCTGGCGAGCGCCTGCTCGGCGCCGGCCAACCTGCACCAAGAGGCCTTGTTCGAGGCGCAGGACCATGTCGCCGACGGCATGTTCACCGCCGGCATCGAGGGGCCCGCGGTCGGCCCGGACGGGGCCTTGTACGCGGTCAACTTCGAGCGCGAGGGTACGGTCGGGCGTGTCCTCGAAGACCCATCCGGCGACGTGCAGGTCGAGCTGTTCGTCACCCTTCCCGAGGGCAGTACCGGCAACGGCCTGCGCTTCGATGCCGAGGGTCGCCTGCTGGTCGCCGATTACACCGGTCACGCGATCCTGCGCATCGATCCCGCCGACCGCGGCGTCGCGATCTTCGCCCCGATGCCCGCCGGCACCCATCAACCCAACGACATCGCCACGGCGCCGGACGGGACGCTCTACGCCAGCGACCCGGACTGGGCCCACGACAGCGGCCAGCTGTGGCGCATCGACCGCGACGGCAGCGTGCATCTGCTGGACGCCGACATGGGCACCACCAACGGCATCGAAGTGAGCCCGGACGGCCGCCGGCTCTACGTCAACGAGAGCGTGCAGCGCCGGATCTGGACCTACGATCGCCTGCCCGACGGCGGCATCGCCGGCAAGCGGCTGCTGATCGCATTCGACGACCACGGCCTCGACGGCATGCGTGCCGATCTCGGAGGCAACCTGCATGTGGCCCGCTACGGCGCCGGTACCGTGGCCGTGGTCTCGCCCGATGGCCGCGTGCTGCGCGAGGTCCGCCTGCGCGGCGCGAAGCCGACCAACGTGGCCTTCGGCGGTCCCGACGGCCGCACCGTCTACGTCACACTGCAGGACCGGGGCGCGATCGAGCGCTATCGCAGCGATGTGCCCGGGCGCGAGGCCCGCGGCGCCCAGCCGGCTGCCGGCACGCCGGATTGAGACCGCGCGCACAGCGCGGCCCGGGCGGGTCTCAGCCGGTGCACCGGCGGCCTGCCATGATCCGCTGCCGAGGAGGAGGAAGGACCCCATGCAACCGCTCGCCCTGAACGACCCCGCCGCATTCGGCACCGAGTTCCTGCGCCAGACCCAGCTGCAGGGCTTCGGTTCGCTGACCAAGCGCGACCTGGAGCTGCTGATCTTCGTGTTGCTCGAACGCGACGGCACCCTCGATCGCGCCATGTCCAACCATGGCGCAGCCGCGCTGTTGCGGGTGACACCGGCCAAGATCAAGGCGCTGCGTCGCGACGGCTACGCGCGCTGGCGGCAGTTGGTCGACGAGCCGGCCGATGTCGCCCTGCCGCGCATCCTGGCGACCGTGCTCACCCCGGACAACCTGCGCGCAGGCGCACGTCACGTCACCGAACGCAGCCGTCGCGAAGGGTTCCTGGCGATTCGCGTGGAACACCCGGACGATCTGGCGCGGTTCGAGCAGGCGATTCTCGAGGTCGGCGGCCTGCCGGTGTACGAGCGCAACCGCGAGGTGGTCGCCGTGCGCTTCGATACCCTGTTGCGCCTGGCCGAACAGGGCGGGCACCTGCAGCCCGACGCGCAGGCGGTGGCCCGCGAACTGAAGACGCTCGCCCCCGCCGCGCAGGAAGTCGTCGAGCTGCTGCAGCGCGATCTCGACAGCCTGCGCTGGAAAGACGTGCGCGCCACGCTCAACACCCTCGGCGCGCGGGCCGTCGCCGGCACCCTCGACCAGGGCGTGCTTGGTCTGTTGCGGTTGGCGTTCCCGTTCCTTCCACGCTGATCGGCCACGCGCCGCTTCGACCGGACCCCGTTCTGGCTGGCGATTCGCCCGGCGGGGCGATCGTGCAGAACGGGTGCTGCAGGGCGGATGCTGACGCGCCGACCGCACACCGCGCCTCACGTCCATCCCGGGCAGAACGGCCCCATCTGCAGCGGCGACGACACACTGCGCCCGCCGGCGTCCCGTTGCGCCGGCGCGGCCTGCGCGGAAGCAACGCCACCGAAGCCTGCCGGTATGATCCCGCCACGCCCGCGCGCCCCCCGCCATGGACACCTTCCTGCTCGCCCTCGACTTCATCGGCACGTTCGCCTTCGCCATCAGCGGCGCGACGATCGGCGTGCGTCACCGTCTCGATCTGTTCGGCGTGCTGGTGCTTGCGTTCGCGACCGCGACCTTCGGCGGCATCCTGCGCGACCTGCTGATCGGCGCGGTCCCGCCGGCCGCGCTCACCACATGGACCTACCTCGCGCTGGCGTGCGTGGCCGGCCTGGCGACGTTCTACCGGCACGCCTTGGTCGAAAGGCTGCGCAACCCGGTGCAGTTGTTCGATGCCGCGGGCCTGGCGCTGTTCGCGGTGTCGGGGGCGAGCAAGGCACTGGCGTTCGGGCTGTCGCCGTTCGCGGCGGTTCTGCTGGGCATGCTCAGCGGTATCGGCGGCGGCATCGCACGCGACATCCTCGTCGCCCGTACGCCGGTCGTGCTGCAGGCCGATCTGTACGCGGTGGCGGCACTGGCCGCGGCCGCCGTGGTGGTGGCCGGCCACCAATGGGGCGTACCGGAGCCGTGGAGCCTGGTGACCGGCGCCGGCCTGTGTTTCGGCCTGCGCTACATGGCGATCCGGCACGGCTGGCGCCTGCCGGTGGCCCGGCCGCACGACGCGCCTTGAGCCGCTAGGCCGCGCGGGCGCCTCGGCCGCGCCCCGACACGCCGGCGTTCCGGTTCACGATGCCAGCGCGCCTTCCAGCCCGGCAGGTCGACAGGCGGCGGGGTCGGGCGTTCGCGGCGTCCGACCGGAACGGCATCAGAGCCCGCTGGCGCGACGCCACAGCGCCTGGGCCAGTGATGGCACCCGGCCGGCCGCGCCCAGCGCATGACCGCGCGCGAGCGTCAGCAGCGGGTCGTCGCTGGCGTAGGTCCGGTTGATGCCGTCGAAACTCCAGGCCGCCACCGCGTTCTCGCTGCGCCGCGTCCGCGCCCAGCGTCGCAGCCCATGCGGCGAGGCCCAATCGACACGCCGACGCCCGGCCGCTTCGACCGAAGCCAGCAAGGCGGCGACATCGCGCAGGCCCAGGTTCACGCCCTGCCCCGCGAGCGGATGCACGACGTGCGCGGCATCGCCGAGCACCAGCACGCGTCCCTCGCACTGGCTGTCGGCCAGTTGCCTGCGCAGCGGGAACGCCACCCGCCGCGTCAGCGGCCGTGCCCGGCCAAGGCGTGCGGCGAACGCCCGGGTCAGCGCATCGCCGAATCCGGCGTCGTCGAGCGCCAGCACGCGCTCGGCGTCGTCGTCGGGCAGGCTCCACACGATCGAACTGCTGCCGTCCGCGCACGGCAGGAACGCCAGCGGCCCACCCACCAGGAAACGCTGCCACGCCGTGGACTCGTGCGCGGCCTCGGTGGCGACATAGGCCACCACGCCACGCTGTCCGTAGGCGTGTCGCACGATGCCGATGCCGGCCAGCGCGCGCAGCGTGGACGCCGCGCCGTCGGCGGCGATCGCCACACGCGCAGCGATCCGGCCGCCGCCAGCCAAACCCAGGCGCACGCTCTCGTCGTCCTGCTCCAACGCGTCCAGCTCGGCCGGACAGCGCACCTCGACGCCCGCCGCCGGCAACGCCGCCCAGAGGCGGTCGACCAGCAGGCCGTGCTCGACGATCCAGCCCAGCGCCTCGCGTCCGTAGGCATCGGCGTCGAAACGCAGTTCGTCGCCGCCGGCCGCATCCCAGACCCGCATGCGCCGGTACGGCTGCGCACGCGCACCGCGCACCGCATCCCAGACGCCGAGATCGCGCAGCAGCACGACGTTGTCGGCGGCGAACGCATAGACGCGCAGATCGGGCGCATCGGCCTGCCAGGGCACCGGCGGGCGCGCTTCGAGCAGCACGACATCCAGCCCCGCCCGCGCCAGGCCGAGCGCGCAGGCCGCGCCGACCACGCCGCCGCCGACCACGGCCACATCGTGACGTGGGCGTCGGCTCACGAGGCGTCCCTCCGGCACAGGACGGGCACTTCGCCGCGATATCCCATGGCGCCGCCGGCCACGCCCGCTTGCAGGCCGCTATCGAGATCCAGGGCCATCAGGCCGGCACTGCGCAGCGGGCGCAGCAGACCGGAGGGGTTGGACGTGAGCCGCGCCAGCTGATCCGAGAACGCCAGCGTGCGTTCGCGGTCGTCATGGCGCCGCCGCACGTGCGTGTCCAGCACCTGCGCCTGGCCGGCGTCGCGCGGCGACGCGGCGATGGCTTCGGCCAGGATCAGCGCGTCGCGCAGGCCGAGGTTGAATCCCTGCGCACCGATCGGATGCAGGGTCTGTGCGGCATTGCCGACCAGCACCGCGCGCGGTGCGGCGACCGCCTTCGCGACCACGCGGCGCAACGGATACCGGCTGCGCGGCCCCGCCTCGACGAAGCGCCCCGCGCGCCAGCCGAAGACGGCCTGCACGCGAGCCAGGAATCCGGCGTCGTCCAGCGCGGCCACCGCGTCGGCCTCGTCGGCGAGCACGCCATGCACCAGACCGTAGTGGCGGTCTCCACGCGGCAGCAACGCCGTCGGTCCGCCGGTGGTGAGCCGCTCCCAGGCCACACCGCCCGGCGGCCGGTCCGTGCGCAGGCGCGACACGAACAGCGCCTGGCCGTAGTCGTGCGCGTCCACGCCGATTCCGAGTCCGTCGCGGACACCGCTGGCGGTCCCGTCCGCGCCCACCAGCAGACGGGTCTGCACGGTCTCGACCGCGCCATCGCGTTCGATCCGGATCCGCCGCACATCGCCGTCCACGACGCTGTCCAGATAGCGGGCGGGCCGATAGCGGGTCAGACGCGGCAGCGCGGCGAGTCCCTGCTCCAACGCCTCGCCGAAATCGCGCGCCACCACGACTTGTCCGAACGCCTCGCGGCCGTAGTCGGCCGCGCGCAGGCGCACGCGGCCGAAATCGCCCTGGCGGCTGACATGGATTTCGCGGATCGGCCCGGTCGGCGCACGCAGCCGCCGCATGACGCCCAGGGCGTCGAGCGCGTTCACCGTGGCGTCGGCGAAACTCAGGTTGCGCTGGTCGAACACCGCCGGCAGGTCGCCAGGAGGCGCCAGCTCGACCAGGCCGACATCGAGGTCGAGGCGGTCGAGCGCGATCGCCAGGCTGGCGCCCACCAGGCCGCCGCCGACGATCAGGACATCATGGGAAGCCGTCGTGCCTTGGAGGGTCATCCCGGCATGATACGGCCGACGGGCGTCGCCGGCTGCCGCGCCGTGCGCACTCGGCTAGAATGCGGGCCTGAGCCACCGGAGCCGTCCATGTCCCCCACCGCCCGCAATGCCCTGATCTTCGCCCTGCTGGCGCTCGTGCTGGCGGCGACCCGCCTGCATCACTTCGCCGTGGTGCCGGACGCCTCCTGGGCCGTGTTCTTCCTGGGTGGCTTCTATCTGCGCGCGCAGGCCCGCTGGGCATTCCCCGCGCTGATGGCGCTGGCCGTCGTGGTCGACTGGGCGGTCATCACCGGCCAGGGCCTGAGCTTCTGGCAGCACTACTGCGTGTCGCCGGCCTACTGGTGCCTGATCGGCGCCTATCTGCTGCTCTGGGGCGGCGGCGCCTGGGCGGCGCAGCGTGCGCCGACGCTGGACCTGACCACCGCTGGCCGCGTGGCAGCGGCGCTGTTGGTGTCGGGCGCGGCCTGTCACCTGGTGGCCCAGGGCAGCTTCTACTGGATCAGCGCCAGCGTGGCCGACCCGACCTTCGCCGGCTGGTGGAAGAACTACAGCGACTGGTTGCCGGCCTATCTGGGCAGCATGGCGCTCTATGTGGCCATTGCCGCCGCCGTGCATGCGGGCGTGGCGCAGGTCTCGGCCGCCGGCGCGCTGCAGCGCGACCGTTCGGCCTGATTCCTCGGCCGACCGCTATCCGGTGGGCAACCGCCTCTCCAAGATCTACACCCGCACCGGCGACGATGGTTCGACCGGCCTCGGCGACGGCACCCGGGTCTCCAAGGATTCGGCCCGTGTCGCCGCCTACGGCACCGTCGACGAGGCCAACTCCTGCATCGGCGTCGTGCTGGCCTGCCCGGATCTGCCGGACGACGTGCGCACGCTGCTGGTCTCGGTGCAGCACCAGTTGTTCGATCTCGGCGGTGAGCTGTGCATCCCCGGCCACGCCGCCATCGACGACGCCGACATCGAGCGCCTCGAGGCGCAACTCGATCATCACAACGCGGACTTGCCGGCGCTGAAGGATTTCATCCTGCCCGGCGGGGGCGAGGCGGCGGCGCGCTGTCACGTGGCCCGGACCGTGGTGCGACGCGCCGAACGCGAGGCGATCACCCTGGCCCGGCAGGATGCGGTCCGTCCGCAGGCGATCCGCTATCTGAACCGCCTGTCCGACCTGCTGTTCGTGCTCGCCCGCGTGCTGGCACGCGCCAGCGGCCAGGGCGAGGTGCTCTGGCATCACGAGCGCCGGTGCGGGTGAGCCTGCCGGTCTTCACCCATTCAGCCTGTCTCGGCCACGACACCGGCCCGGGACATCCCGAGTCGTCCCAGCGCCTGGCCGCGGTGATCCAGGCGCTTCACGACGCCCTGCCCACGCTCGACTGGCGCGAGGCGCCGCGCGCCAGCCGCGGCCAGCTGTTGAGCGTCCACGACGCGGCCCTGCTCGACGCGATCCTCGAACGCGCCCCCGACACGCTGACCCACCTCGATCCAGACACCGTGCTCTCGCCGTCCTCGGGGGAGGCCGCGCTGCGCGCGGCGGGCGCCGGCATCGCCGCAGTGGACGCCGTCATGGCCGGCAACAGCGATACCGCGTTCTGCGCGGTCCGCCCGCCCGGGCATCACGCCACCGGCGGCCAGGCGATGGGGTTCTGCCTGTTCAACAACGTCGCCGTCGCGGCTGCGCACGCGCTCGACCGGCACGGCCTGGCCCGCGTCGCGATCGCGGATTTCGACGTCCACCACGGTAACGGCACCCAGGCGATCTTCGAGGCCGACCCCCGGGTCCTGTACCTGAGTTCGCACCAGAACGGCCTGTTCCCGCACAGCGGCGGCGCCCGCGAGCGCGGCGTGGGCAACGTCATGAACCTGCCCCTGCCCCCCGGCACCGGCAGCCGCATGTTCCAGGAGGCCTGGGTGGAGCGGTTGCTGCCCGAGCTCGAAGCATTCCGGCCGCAGTTGGTCCTGATCTCGGCCGGCTTCGACGCCCACTGGCGCGACCCGCTCGCACAGATGCAGCTCGACGCCGACGACTACGCCTGGCTCACCGGCGAACTGCGGGCCATCGCGCAGCAGCACGCCGCCGGCCGCGTCGTCTCGACCCTGGAGGGCGGCTACGACCTGCAGGCCCTGCGCGAGTGCAGCGTCGCCCATCTGCGCGCGCTCGGCGCCGGCTGACGCTCCTGCGCCGCCGGCCCGACGCTCCGCAGCAGCGCGTGACACCCACTCGCACGGAACAGGGGCCACCCCTCCCAAAGCCACCACCCGGGCCGGCGCCATGCGGGGTCTCGCGCCCCCCGGCACCACCCGCCTGGAACGCGGGGTCCACGCTCCCTGAACGAAGCCGGGGATCGCCGGCGTACGGAACCTGAGGCCTGCCCGCGACCTGCCATCGATCGCAATTGCCGCTTCGAAAGGGATACGGCATGCTGGCGACCGTTTGACCCGACGGACCACCGCGTGCGACCTGCCCTGCGCCTGCTGCCCCTGCCCCTGTGCATCGCGTTCTCGCTGTCGGCCACGGCCCAGGAGCGTCCCGAGGACTGGCGCCTGTGCCCGCTCGAAGACGCGGTCCCGGTGTTCCCCGATGCGCCGCCGCCGATCGGCGATGCGGCCGACCGCCAGTCGATGCCGACCGACATCGACGGCGACATGCTCACCGGCCAGCGCGACGAGGTGGTCAACGTCGACGGCAACGTGCGCCTGCAGCGCGGCGACCAGTTTCTCGGCACCGACAACCTCGACTTCAACCAGGAAACGGGCCAGTACGTGGCCGAAGGCAGCGTCCGCTACCAGGACTCGGGCATGCGCATCGTGGCCGAGCGCCTGCGCGGCAACCAGGAAGAGGACAGCCACGAGATCGAGAACGTCCGCTATCAGTTGCTGGAACAACGCGGCAACGGTGGCGCCGACCGGGCGGAGATGGTCGGCCATCTCGGCTCGCTGTACGGCTCGACCTATTCCACCTGCCCGCCGGAAGACCGCCACTGGGAACTGCGTGCGCGGCAGATCGACATCGACTCCGAGGAAGGCTGGGGCACCGCGCGCGGCGCGACCCTGCGCCTGGGCCGGTTCCCGATCCTGTACATGCCCTATTTCAAGTTCCCGATCGACGACCGCCGCAAGACCGGCCTGCTGTATCCGGCAATCGGCTACTCGGGACGCAACGGTTTCGATTACCGCCAGCCGATCTACCTGAACCTGGCACCGAACTACGACATGACGCTCGAGCCGCGGCTGATGACCAACCGCGGTGCCCTGTTGGGCACCGAGTTCCGCTACCTCACCGACAACGGGCGCGGCACGGTGTACTTCGAGTACCTGCCCTCCGACGACCTGACCTCGCGCGACCGCCAGCGCGAGATCGACGAGGGCATCCCCGAAGAGAATCGCCGCGAGGAAGATCGCGGCATGTTCCATTACTCGGGTCGGCATCGTTTCAATTCGACCTGGTCGTCCTCGACCAGCCTCAACTGGATCAGCGATCCGCGCTACATCGAGGACATGAGCAGCTCCACCATGGAGGGCTCGTCGGCGTCGCTGACTAGCGTCACCGGCTTGTATGGCCGCGGGCGCTATTGGGATGCGGGCATTCGCGCGGACTACAACATCCTGGCGGACTACACCCGCGGCGAACGCCAGTTGCCGTACAACCGCATGCCCAACATCTTCGGCCACTGGGAACAGCCTCTAAGCCCTTGGCTGGTGGCGGGCATGGATGTGGACATCACCCGCTTCTCTCATACCGACCACTCCCGTCTCGGAAGCGGCTTGCGTGATAGGGCGGGCGGCAGCCGTATCGATGCCAAACCCTACGTTTCGATGCCGTTCGAAGGCGCGGCCTGGTATGTCCGCCCAACGCTCGCCTATCGCAGCACGGCCTATCAGTTGGACGAGGAACTCGCACGGCAGCTGGCGCCAGAAGGCGCTGAAATCGACCGTTCGCCGACCCGCAACCTGCCCATCGCCAGCCTCGATGCAGGCCTGTTCTTCGAACGCGAGTCGATGTTCCGTGGCGACCAGCATGTGCATACGCTGGAGCCGCGGATCTTTTACCTGAATACGCCGTACCGGAATCAAGACAATCTGCCGTTGTTCGACACCCGCGCGATGACCTTCAGCTGGGGGCAACTGTTCCGCGACAACCGCTTCTCCGGCGGCGACCGTCAGGCCGACGCCAACCAGATGACGGTGGCGCTGACCACCCGCCTGATCCGCGAATCGGATGGCCTGGAGCGACTGTCGGCCAGCATCGGCCAGATCCGCTACTTCGACGACTCCGAAGTGACTCTAACTCCGAACCAGCCCCCGCTGGAGTCCGGCGAGTCGTCCTGGGTCGCCGAGGCCGCCTACGCGATCAACGACCGCTGGAGCGTCAACGCCGGTTACCAATGGGATCCGGAGATCCGCCGCGAAGACCTGATGAGCTTCCGCACCCGCTACCTCATCGGCGACGACGGCATCGTCAATCTCGGCTACCGCTACCGGCGCGACCTCCTCGAGCAGATCGACTTCTCGTTCCTGTACCCGATCAACCAGACCTGGAGCCTGGTCGGCCGCTACTACTACTCCCTGCTCAATAACGCCAATTCCAACCCCGGCGTTCTCGAAAGCATCGCCGGCGTGCAGTGGGACAGTTGCTGCGTCACCATGCGGCTGGTCGCCCGCCGCTACGTGCGCAATCGCCTCGGCGAGATGAACAACGCCATCCAGCTGGAAGTTGAACTGAAGGGTCTGAGCTCGCTGGGCGCGGACACGGAGGACCGGTTGCGCCGTGCTATTCTCGGCTATCACCGAGACGACCTGTATCTCGTGCCGCCGCCAGGCCTGAACGGCGAACCCGTCGAAAACGATCCCCTGCCATGAAGAAACTGTTCCTGTCCCTGCTGGCGGCCGCCGTGCTCGCTGGCGCCTCCGTCCACGCGCAACAGGTGCAGCCGCTCGAGCGCATCGTGGCGGTCGTCGACGAAGACATCATTCTCCAGACCGAGCTCGACCGCGCGGTCGCCAACGTGCTGTCGCAGTACGACGGCCGTTCGGACCAGTTGCCGCCACGCCACATCCTGGAGCGGCAGGTCCTCGAGCGTCTGGTCCTGGTGCGTCTGCAGACCGCCCAGGCCTCGCAGATGGGCGTGCGCGTGAGCGATGCCGAAGTCGACGGTGCGGTCGGCATGATCGCCCAGCAGAACGGGTTCTCGCCCGACCAGCTGCGCCAGCAGCTGGCGTCGGAAGGCCTGTCCTTCGACGAGTTCCGCGCCTCGCTGCGCGAGGAGCTGATGATCCAGCGCCTGCGCCAGCGCTTCGCGCAGACCCGGGTCGTGGTCAGCGATGCCGAGGTCGATGCCGCGCTGGAGGGTCAGGCCAACAACCGCCAGTACCAGCTCGCCCACATCCTGGTCGCGCTGCCCGACGGCGCCACCCCGGACCAGATCGCCACCGCCGAAGAGCGCGTGAATGGCGTCAAGAGCCTGATCGATCGCGGCGAGATGGCGTTCCAGGCGGCGGCCGTGCGCTACTCCGACAGTCCGAACGCGCTCGAAGGCGGCGACCTGGGCTGGCGCTCGCTCGACGAAATCCCGACCTCGTTCGCGGGTGCCGTGCAGTCCATGCAGCCGGGCGAAATACTCGGCCCGCTGCGCGGACCCAGTGGCTACCAGTTGCTGCAGCTGGTCGACGTGCGCGATACCGATGGCGCCAGCGGCTCGGTCACCCAGTACCAGGCGCGCCACATCCTGATCCGCAGCGGCGGCGAGGTCACCGACGACCAGGCCGAGGCCCGCGCCCGGACCTTGCGCGCACGCGCGGTCGGCGGCGCCGACTTCGCCGAGCTGGCCCGCGAAAATACCGACGACGCCTCTTCCCGCGACAACGGTGGCGATCTGGGCTGGTTCACCGTCGATCAGTTCGGCCCCGACTTCGGCGCCCAGGTCGCCGGCCTCGCCGACGGCGGCGTGTCCGAGCCGTTCCGGACCCAGGCCGGCTGGCACGTCGTGCAGCGCATCGGCACCCGCCAGACCGCGGCCAGCGACGAAAACCGCCGCGCCCAGGTGCGCGAGGCCATCGGCCAGCGCAAGCTGGAAGACGAGTGGAACCGCTTCCTGCGCGAGATCCGCGGCGAAGCCTACGTCGACGTCCGCAACGGCGACAGCGATCCCGCCGCTACCGGCGGCTGACATGCGGCGTCCACGGCTCGCGCTGGTCCCGGGCGAACCGGCCGGCGTCGGGCCGGAGCTGGCCGTCGCGGCCCTGTGCCGCGACTGGGAGGCCGACCTCGTCGTCCACGGCGATCTGCCGAGCCTCCAGCGCGCCGCCGCACAGCTGGGCCGCACCCTGCCTCGCAGGATTGCCGCCGATGCGCCCACCGGCACCGCCGGGCTGCGCCTGGTCGAGCACCCCCATCCCGAACCCGCGCCGCACGGCGAGCCCCGCCCCGCCAACGCCGCGAGCGTGGTCGCGGCCCTGACCGCCGCCGCGCGGGCCTGCGTGGCGGGCGACTGCGATGGCATGGTGACCGGGCCGGTGCACAAGGCCACGATCAATGCGGGCGGCATCGCCTACACCGGCACCACCGAGCTGCTGGCCGCGCATGCCGGCCGCGACGTGGTGATGATGCTGGCCAACGACGTGGTGCGGGTCGCCCTGGTCACGACCCACCTCCCGCTGCGCGCGGTCGCGGATGCGGTCGACGCTGCGACAGTCGAGCGCGTGGTGGAGATCCTGCACCGCGCCCTCGTACACGACTTCGGCATCGCCTTTCCCGTGATCGCCGTCCTCGGTCTCAACCCGCATGCCGGCGAAGACGGGCATCTCGGGCGCGAAGAGATCGACGTCATCGCCCCGGCGCTGGCCCGGCTGCGTGCTGCACGCGGCTACGACCTGCGCGGCCCGCTACCCGCCGACACCGCCTTCCTGCCGGCACGATTGCGCGATGTCGACGCGGTGCTGGCCATGTACCACGACCAGGGCCTGCCGGTGCTCAAGTACAGCGGCTTCGAGCGGGCGGTGAACCTCACCCTCGGCCTGCCCTATCCGCGCGTGGCCGTCGACCACGGCACCGCCCTCGACCTGGCCGGCCGCGGCATCGCCGATCCGTCGAGCCTGTTCGCCGCGATCGAGACCTGCACCCGTCTCGCACGGCAGCGGCTCGCGGGCGATCCGGCCGTCCGCGCGTGAGCACGCGCGCATGAGCGACATCGACTGGGACGCCTTCCAGCAGGTCGAGTTGCGCGTCGGACGCGTCGTCGAAGCCCGTCCGCTCGCCGAAGTGTTTCCCGGCGCACGCAAGCCGGCGTACGTCCTGCACGTCGACTTCGGCCCGGGGATCGGCATCCGCAAATCGAGCGCACAGATCACCGAGCGCTACTCCGTCGACGCACTGATCGGCCGCCAGGTGGTGGCCGTGCTCAACCTTCCTCCCAAGCAGATCGGGCCGTTGATGTCGCAATGCCTGGTCACGGGCTTCCACGACGCGCAGGGGCACGTGGCATTGTGCGTGCCCGATGCCGACGTCCCGCTCGGCACCCGACTGGCATGAGTTCGCCATGAATACCTCCACCGACTCCGGTTTCGGCCGCGCCAAGAAGGCGCTCGGCCAGCACTTCCTGCACGAGCGCGGCGTGATCGAGCGCATCCTGCAGGCACTGAACCCGACGCCTGGCGACCGCATCGTCGAAATCGGACCGGGCCAGGGCGCGCTGACGTTCCCCCTGTTGCGCGCGCACGGCGATCTCACGGTGATCGAGTTCGACCGCGACCTGATCGCCCCGCTGACTGCGGCTGCCGCGCCGCTGGGCCGGCTCGAGATCGTCCACCGCGACGTGCTCAAGGTCGACTTCGCCGCCCTGGCCGGCGACGACGCGCCGCTGCGCCTGGTCGGCAACCTGCCGTACAACATTTCCTCGCCGATCCTGTTCCACGCCCTGGAGCACGCCACGGCGGTCCGCGACATGCACTTCATGCTGCAGAAGGAAGTCGTCGACCGCATGGCCGCCGCACCCGGCAGCAAGGTCTACGGACGTCTGAGCGTGATGCTGCAGGCCTGGTGCGACGTGACACCCCTGTTCACCGTGGCGCCGGGCGCATTCCGTCCACCGCCGAAAGTGGACTCGGCCGTCGTGCGGCTGGTGCCGAAGCCGGCGACGCGGCGGCCTTCGGTCGATCCGGCGCGCTTCGCGCACGTCGTGCGCGCCGCGTTCGGCCAGCGCCGCAAGACGCTGCGCAACGCGCTGTCCACGGTCATGGATGCCGAAGCCATCGCGGCCGCCGGGCAGGAGCCCGGCGCCCGCGCCGAGCAGTTGTCGGTGGACGATTTCGTCGCACTGGCCAACGTGCCGGTCGACACCGCCACCGCGAACCGCTGAGTCCGCAGGCGAATCGCGCACCACGCCGTTGCGGGTCTCCGCACCAGGATCGCGTGGGAAAAGCGGGGGCCCATGCCACGCGGGCGGCGACGCGCACGGCAGCATCGATCGCGGATGATCGTCCGATCCGCGCGCGGCGCGCCCGCTTCCCGTGCATCGGCATCACCCACCGTTGCAGCGCGCTCCCTATACACTAGGCGCATGAGCGAGACGCCCGACTACACGCTGGAGATCCACATCGCGACCCGCTTCCTCGACGAGGAATCGGAGCCCGAGCAGGACCGCTACGTGTTCGCCTACACCATCCGCATCCGCAATCTCGGCCGGCGTGCGGCGCAGTTGATCTCGCGGCACTGGATCATCACCGACGGCAACGGCAAGGTCGACGAGGTGCATGGCGAGGGCGTGGTCGGCGAGCAACCGACCATCGAACCGGGCGACGCATTCGAATACACCTCCGGCGCGGTGCTCGAAACCGCAGTCGGCAGCATGCAGGGGCGCTACGACATGGTCGGCGACGACGGCACGCAGTTCGATGCGCCGATCCCGCCGTTCACCTTGTCCATGCCGCGCACGCTGCACTGACCTCGACACGGGAGCCGGAGAGGACATGGCGGTCTGGGCGATCGGAGACCTGCAGGGGTGCTACACGGCAACCCAGCGCTTGTTGGAGCGGATCGCGTTCGATCCCGCCCGCGACCGGCTGTGGTTGTGCGGGGATCTGGTCAACCGCGGCGGCGAATCGCTGGAGACGTTGCGTCTGGTTCATTCGCTGCGCGACAACGTCGACGTCGTGCTGGGCAATCACGACCTGTCGCTGCTGGCCATCGCCGAGCGCGACGAGGCGCAGCAGCGGCGGGTGAACCCGGACCTGCAGCGGATCCTGTTCGCGGACGATCGCGCGCCGCTGCTCGACTGGCTGCGCGCCCGGCCGCTGTTGCATCAGGACCGCGACCTCGGCTGGATGATGATCCACGCCGGCCTGGCGCCGAAGTGGACCGTGCAGATGGCGGCCAAGCACGCCGAAGAGGTCGAGCGTCGGCTGCGCGGCAACGGCTATCGCAAGCTGCTGCGGAACATGTACGGCGACCGCCCCGCCTGGACCCCCGGCCTCAAGGGCGTGGAACGCGAGCGGGCGATCATCAACCTGTTCACCCGCATGCGCTACTGCACGCCGCGCGGGCGGATCGCGTTCGAGGAGAAGGGCGCACCCGGCACCCAGGCCAACGGCCTGTATCCCTGGTACGAAGTGCCCGGACGCGCCGAGCGCGACTTGCGCATCGTGTGCGGCCACTGGTCCACGCTGGGGCTGTTCATCGGCCACGGTGTGCATGCCATCGACACCGGTGCGGTCTGGGGCGGCAAGCTGACCGCCCTGCAGCTCGATACCGACGAATTGCGCGTGGTGCAGGTGCCGGGGCGCGATGTGCCGGCCGGCGACCGCAGGGAGTGAGCGTCCGCGCGGCTCAGCCGCGTGCGTAGTCCACGAACTCGAACGGGATCACATGCCGTGTGTCGGCGGGTCGTGCCTCGCGCGCCACGACGTTCCACGCCATTTGCGTCCAGTCCGGAAAGAACGCATCCGCATCGGCCACGATCGTATCGACATGGGTCAGGTGCAGCACGTCGGCATGCGGCAAGGTCAATGCGTAGATCTCGCCACCGCCGATCACGCACAGCTCGTCCGCGTCGACGGCCAGCGCCGCGTCGAGCGAGCTCACCGCACGCATGCCTTCGAACGGCAACCGGCCACTGCGCGTGAGCACCAGATTCTCGCGTCCGGGCAATGCACGCCCCAACGACTCGGCGGTCTTGCGTCCCATCAGCACAGGCTTGCCGAGGGTCAACGCCTTGAACCGTTTCAGGTCGTCCGGCAATCGCCAGGGCAACGCGTTCCCCCGCCCGATCGCGCGGTTGCGGTCCAGGGCGGCGATCAGGCTAATGCGCATCCGGATGGAGCCTTGAGTAGATGCGCATGCCTTCCTGGCGCGCGTATGCGCCAAGACAGATCGTGGCGACGTAGACCACGAGAAAGGTCAGGCTCGTGCCCACCGGCAGATTCAGGACGGCCGATAGCACCGAGATCTGGGGCGTTTCGGGCATCAACATCTGCCGCAGCAACGCCCCCATCGGGACGATCAGCAGGCTACCCAGTACGCCGCAGAACAGGAAGTTGGACATCGTGAGCAGGGAGTCGGCGAACTTCTCCTGCGCTCTCCTGCTGTGATCTCGAACACGCATGTACGGGCCCGCTCCTTGCGATCGTCGAAGTAGCTAGACCGCCACCGGCGCCTTGATCGCCGGGTGCGGGTCGTAGCCCTCGATGGCGATGTCGTCGTAGGCGAACGCGAACAGGTCGGTCACGTCCGGATTGAGCACCAGCCGCGGCAGTGGCCGCGGCGCGCGCTCGAGCTGCTCGCGCGCCTGCACCTCGTGGTTCGAATACAGGTGCGCATCGCCCAGCGTATGGACGAAATCGCCCACACCCAGTCCGGTCACCTGCGCCACCATGTGGGTCAGCAGGGCGTAGCTCGCGATGTTGAACGGCACGCCGAGGAAGATGTCACCACTGCGCTGGTAGAGCTGGCAGCTCAGCTTGCCGTCGACGACGTAGAACTGGAACATCGTGTGGCACGGCATCAGCGCCATCTGCGGCAACTCGGCCACGTTCCAGGCCGAGACCACCAGGCGCCGGGAATCCGGGTTGCGACGGATCTCGTCGACCACCCAGCGGATCTGGTCGATCTCGACGCCGTCGGCACCGGCCCAGCGGCGCCATTGCTTGCCGTATACCGGCCCGAGCTCGCCATCGGCATCGGCCCATTCGTCCCAGATGCTGACGCGGTTGTCCCTGAGGTAGGCGATGTTGGTCTCGCCCTTCAGGAACCACAGCAGCTCGTGGATGATCGAGCGCAGGTGCAGCTTCTTGGTGGTGACGAGGGGGAAACCCTGCGCCAGATCGAAGCGCATCTGCCAACCGAACACGCTGCGCGTGCCGGTGCCGGTGCGATCGGACTTGACCGCGCCCTGCTCGAGGACATGCTGCAGCAGTTGAAGATACGGCTGCATGTCAGCGCCCCTTGGCCGGTGCGGGAGCGTCGATGCGCGGCTGCAGGACCGGCGCGGTCCGCGATTTCCAGAACAGGAACACGCCGAGCAGGATCAGCGGCACGCTCAGGATCTGCCCCATGGTCAGCCAGCCGAACGCCAGGTAGCCCAATTGCGGGTCCGGTTCGCGCACGAACTCGACCAGGAAGCGGAACACGCCGTAGCCCACCGCGAACATGCCCGACACTGCGTATCGCGCCCGCGGTTTCATCGAGTACACCCATACCAGCGCGAACAGCGCCACACCCTCGAGGAAGGCCTGATAAAGCTGCGACGGATGCCGCGCGAACGCGTCCAGCACGCCGCTGGCGTGCGCGGCGCGCAGGGCTTCGCCATCCATGCTCCAGAACGGTTGCGGCAGCGAGTGCGGGAACACCACCGCCCAGCTCACGTCGGTGGTCCGCCCCCAGAGTTCGCCGCCGATCCAGTTGCCGATGCGACCGAAGCCCAGCCCCAGCGGCACCAGCGGCGCGCCGAAGTCCATCACATCGAAGAAGTGCAGTCCCTTCTGCCGTGCCCAGAGCCAGGCCGCCACCAGCACGCCCAGCAGCCCGCCGTGGAAACTCATGCCGCCTTCCCACGGCCGCAGCAGCATGGTCGGATCGGCGAGGAAATCGCCGAAGGCGTAGAACAGCACGTAGCCGACCCGGCCGCCCAGCACGACGCCGAACATGCAGTAGAACAGCAGGTCGCCGAACGCGGTCTGGTCGACGCCCGGCAGACGCCCGGCACGGATCCGGCTGCGCCCCAGCCACCAGGCGCTGAGGAAGGCGATCAGGTACATGATCCCGTACCAGTGCACCTGCGGATGGAACTGGCGACCGAACAGTTCGAACGCCGGCAGCGAGAACGCGATGGGGTCGACCTGGTGCAGGATCGTCACGGGAAGTCAGCTCCTCCGGAAAAACGGCCCCGCCGGCGGCCGCCGGCGGGTGAAACAGCGTGGCGATGCGCGCCCACGGAGCGATCCGCGGACGCGCATCGGCCCCTCAGCGCGGCAGCGGCTGCCGGGGCTCGTCGACCGGCGGCACCACCTGACCCTGGTTGCGCATCGTATTGCGCTTGGCCCACAGGTTCATGATCTCGACGAAGGCCGAGAAGCCCATCGCACCGTAGATGTAGCCCTTCGGAATGTGCAAGCCCAGACCATCGAAGGTCAGGAACACACCGATCAGCACGATGAATGCCAGCGCCAGCATCTTCACCGTCGGGTTCGCATCGATGAAGCGGCCGAGCGGCTGCGCGGCCAGCAGCATCACCGCCACCGCGATCAGGATCGCGGCGACCATCACCGGCACGTAATCGCCGGCCATGCCGACCGCGGCGATCACCGAGTCCAGGGAGAACACGATGTCGATGATCGCGATCTGCACGATCACCGAACCGAACGATGCGGTCGCGGCACCGGCCGCGCTGGCATCGCCGTGCGGCTCGCCCTTGAGCTGCTCGCGGATCTCCATGCCGCCCTTCACGATCAGGAACAGGCCGCCGAGGATCAGGATCAGGTCGCGCACCGACACACCGCGCCCGAACAGCTCGAACAGCGGCGTGGTCAGCCGCGCCAGCCAGGCCAGGGTGAGCAACAGCGCGATTCGCGTGATGCACGCCACCGCGATGCCGAACTTGCGCGCGAACTCGCGCCGTTCGATCGGCAGCTTGCTCACCGCGATCGAAATGAACACCAGATTGTCGATGCCGAGCACGATCTCGATCGCGGCCAGCGTTACCAGCAGGATCCACACCTGTGGATCGGTCAGCAGTTCCATCATTGGGTCGATGTCCTCGTCAGTTACGACCTATCCGTCACAGCCAGCGCGGGACCAGGATCAGGCCCCACACCACGCCGACGTTCACCATGGCGATCAGCACGGCGGCCGATCCCATGTCCTTGGCGCGGCCGGCCATCTCGTGCCATTCCGCGCCGAATCGTTCGATCACCGCCTCGATCGCCGAATTCAGCAATTCCACCAGCAACACCAGCAGACAACTGCCCAGCAGCAGCGCCCGCTCCACGCCGGTATCGCCCAGCCACAGCGCCACCGGCGCCAGCACCGCCAGCAGGTAGACCTCCAGCCGGAACGAGGACTCGTGCAGCCAGGCCGCACGCAGCCCCTGCAGCGACCAGACCGTCGCTTTCCAGATCCGGGCGGGTCCTCGCGGCAGGTGACCGGTCTCGTCCATCGTTCACACGCCCCGGCCCGGCCGCGACGCCTCGCCGGCGGCAGCCTGCAGGTGCGACGCGAGAGCGGAATCGGCGGGCGGGCTCGGGAACTCGGCGGGACGACACATGGGAACGGGAATCGGCGCGCTGGGCGGGTCCGGGCGACGGGCCATTCTGCCATAAGCCCGTCCCCGCCCCGCGCCGGTTTGCATCCGCCGCCGGCCCCTGTTTGACTGGCGTTTCCCCGCGCCCTGCCGTCCACGATGTCCCGACGAACCAACCTGCGCCTGACCGGCGCGCTCTGCAGCCTGTTGATCGCCTGGTCGGCCTGTGTCGGCGCATCCGACGGCACCGCGCCAGTCCTGCTTCCGGTGGACCCGGTGTCGTCGTCGGAATGGACCCGGGACATGGCCCGGTTCGCCGCCGAGGACGCCGCCCATCCGCCGCCGGCGCGTCCGATCGTGTTCACCGGCAGCTCATCGGTCCGGTTGTGGACGACGCTCGCCGAGGACCTGCCGCACCTGCAGGTCCTGAACCGGGGCTTCGGCGGCTCGCAGATCCGCGACGCCGTGCATTTCGCCGACGAAGTGGCGCTGCGTTACCGGCCCGCCCGCATCGTGATCTATTCCGGCGACAACGACACCATGTCCGGGCGCTCCCCGGATCAGGTGCTGTCGGATTACCGGCAGTTCGTCGCCCGGATCCACCGCGACCTGCCCGGCACCCGCATCGACATCATCTCGATCAAGCCCAGTCCGATCACCGCCCACCTGCTGGACGTGCAGCGCGAGGCCAACGAACGCGTGCAGGCCTGGGCCGGGACCACGCCGCAGGTGGGCTTCATCGATGTTTTCACGCCGATGCTCGACGCCGACGGCCAGCCCCGCGAGGACCTGTTCGTCGCCGACGGACTGCATCTCAACCGAACCGGCTACGCGCTGTGGCGCCAGGTGATCGGCGACGCGCTGCGCTGATGCCGGGTGCCGGGCACCCCGGTCATTCGTCGGCGAAGATCGCGGTACCGCGGCTGCCGTCGGGCGCGAGCCAGCCGCGGTACATGCCCGAGGTGTTGAACGGCAGCGCCAGGTGGCCCTGCGCGTCGAGCGCGATGACGCCGCCGTCGCCGCCGTGCTCGGGAATCACCCGCATCACCACCTCGTCCGCGGCCGTCTGCAGGCTGTCCCCGCGGTAAGCCACGCGCGCGCAGATGTCGTGGGCGACGGCATTGCGGATGAAGAACTCGCCCCAGCCCGTCGCCGACACGCCGCAGCCGGCATCGGCCCAGGTGCCGGCACCGATGATCGGCGCATCGCCGACCCGGCCGTAGCGCTTGTTGGTCATGCCACCGGTTGAGGTGGCGGCCGCGATCCGACCGTCGCGGTCCAAGGCGACGGCGCCGACGGTGCCGAAGTACGCGTCCGGCGCGTCCGCGTCCCTGCCGTGTCGTGCCTGGCGCTGTGCCGCCTCGCGCGCTCGCGCACGATCGAGCTGCTCGCGACGCTGCGGGGTGCCGAACCATGCATTCGGCACGCGCTCGAGATCGTCGTGTGCATCGGCGAACCGCTCGGCGCCGTCGCCGATCAACATCACGTGTGGGGATGCGTCCATCACCCGCCGCGCCAACCGCACCGGATTGCGCACGGTGGTCACGCCGGCCACTGCGCCGGCCCGTCGGGTATGGCCTTCCATCACCGAGGCGTCCAGCTCGTGGCCGCCGTCGGCGTTGAACACCGCGCCGTGCCCGGCGTTGAAGCGTGGCGATTCCTCCAGCACGCGGACCGTGGCCTCCACCGCATCGAGCGCCGAGCCGCCCGCACCGAGAATGCCCTGCCCGGCGTCCAGCGCCTGGTCGAGCGCGGCACGGATCTCGCGCTCGTCGTCGGCCGACAAAGCGTCGCGCTCGATGACGCCCGCCCCACCGTGGATCACCAGTGCGATCGGCCCGCTGCCGGTGTCATCACGCGACGCGTCCGCCCAGGCCGCGCCCGCACACAGGGTCGCCACCAGCGCGCCGCACAGGCGCAGTCGGTTCGAAGAAAGAGAGGCCGGCATGGACGATGCTCGCGTCGGAAACGGGCACCGAGCATAGCAAGCGACCCCGGCATGGCCGGGCGGCCCAGGGGGGGGCGCGCCAGCGGCGACATTTCGCCGACCCACGCACGCGGAGATCGAGCGAAGCGCGCTGCAGCACGCACGTCATGCCGCATGCAGCCGGCAAGGCTCGACCGCCACGGCGGGAACCGCCATGGGCGCCCGCCGGTCGTGCGGATTCGCTACTGCCGCAAGGCCTCGATCGGATCGAGCTGCGACGCCTTGCGCGCCGGGTAGTAACCGAAGAACAGGCCCGTCGCCACCGAGAACCCGGCCGCGAGGCCGATCACATTGCCGTTGAGCGCCACCGGCAGCGCGCCCATGTGCCCGACCAACAGCGCGCCGACCACCCCCAGCGCGATGCCGATCGCCCCGCCGATCAGCGAGATCAGCATCGCCTCGGCGAGGAACTGCCGGCGCACGTCCGACGGCCCGGCCCCGACCGCCATGCGCAAGCCGATTTCGCGGATCCGCTCGGTCACCGAGACCAGCATGATGTTCATGATGCCGATGCCGCCCACGATCAGCGAAATGCTCGCCACCGCACCCAGCAGCAGCGACATCAGGCGCGTGGTCGCCGTCCGCGTGGCGATGATCTCGGCCATGTTGCGCACGGTGAAATCATCCTCGTCGCCGGGGCCGATCCGGTGCCGCTGGCGCAGCAGACCCTCGAGTTCCGACTGTACGTAACCGAGGTCGCCGGCATCGTTGACGGTGAGTGCGACCTGCATGACCGCACGCGGCGGCAGGCCCATCGCACCGAGCAGGTTCCGCCGACCCGTGGTCAGCGGCACCATGATCACGTCGTCCTGGTCCTGGCCGAAGCCGCCCTGGCCCTTGGGTTCGAGCACGCCGGCCACGGTGAACGGCACCCGCCCCAGCCGGATCGTTTCGCCGACGCCGCTGTAGTCGCCGAACAGGTTGCGGCGCACGGTTTCGCCGAGGATCACCACCTTGCCGGCACCGGTGTAGTCCTGCGCTTCGAACCCATCGCCCTCGGCCAGCGTCCAGCCGTTGATGTCGAAGAAATCCGGCTCCACTCCCTGCCAGCTGGCGGGCCAGTTGTTCTCCGCATAGACCGCCTGGGTATTGCCGCGCAGCGAGCCCGAGACGTACTGCACCTCCGGGATCTCGTCGCGGATGGCCTGCACGTCGCCCTCGGTGAGGGTGAAGAAACTCGACGACGCCGTCCGCGCGCCGCCGGGCCCGCGACGCGAGCCGGGCGAGATGTCCAGCCGCTGCGAGCCGAGCCCGGACACCAATCGGTCGAGCTCGGACTGGGTCCCCTGCCCCACCGAGACCATCACGATCACCGCGGCGATGCCGATGATCACGCCCAGCGACGTCAGCGTGCTGCGCATCCAGTTGCCGCGTAACGCATGCAGGGCGGTCCGCAGAATGTCGGTGAAGTTCACGCGGAAGGCTCCTTCGAGAGTTCCGGATGCGGCGGCTCGCCTTCATGCAGTTCACCGTCGCGCATCACGTAGATGCGGTCGGCATGCGCGGCCACCTCGGCGTCGTGGGTGATCAGCACCACCGTGTGGCCGTCGTCGCGCAGGCGCTTGAACAGCGCGAGGATCTCCTCGCCGGTCTTCGAGTCCAGCGCACCGGTCGGCTCGTCGGCCAGCAGCACCGGGGGCTGGTTGATCAGCGCGCGCGCGATCGCCACACGCTGCTGCTGGCCGCCGGACAGCTCGTTGGGCCGATGCCCGGACCGCGCGCCCAGCCCGACCGATGCCAACGCATCCTGCGCACGTGCGGTGCGTTCGTCGGGCGGTACCCGCGCATAGCCGAGCGGCATCGCCACGTTCTCCAGCGCGGTCATCCGCGGCAGCAGATGGAAGCCCTGGAACACGAAACCGATCTTGTCGCGGCGCAATTCGGCCAACGCTTCGGCATCGAGCGTCGCCACGTCGATGCCGTCGCACAGGTACTGGCCGTCGCTCGGAGTATCGAGGCAGCCGATCAGGTTCATCAGCGTCGACTTGCCCGAGCCCGACGGCCCCATGATGGCGACGAAATCGCCGTGGTCGATGCGCAGGTCCACGCCCTTGAGCGCCGCCACCTCGGCCTCGGTGCCCTCGGCGTAGATCTTGCTCAGGCCGCGGGTCTCGATCACCGGCACCGGTCCGGTCATGGGCTGGCGCGCTCGCCGGTGATCACGGTGTCGCCTTCCTGCAGGTCGCCCGCGACCTCGGTCGCGCTGCCGTCGCTCGCGCCCACGCGCACCATCACCTGCCGCGGCTGGCCGTCGACCAGCGTGTACAACGGCGCGCGCCGGGCGCCGAGCGAGGCCTGCAGGGCGCGGTCCCACTGCGCGCGCTGGTCGTCGTCGAGCGTCGCACGGAACTCGGCGAAGTCCTGCTGGAACCGCTGCAGCATCCGCTGGCGAAGTTGCGCAGCCATCTCGCCGCCTCCGCCACCCGCCGCACGCGCACCTGCGCCGCCCCCGAACATGCCGGGCCCTGCGCCGGACTGGCCCTGGCGCGCCTGCGGCGCCGCCTGGCGCGACGCCGCGCGCTCGCGCACGCTGGCGATCGCGGCGTCGAAGGCGGCCTGCTGGCCGGCATCGAGCGTCATCGGGCCGGTGGCGCGGACCAGATCGTCGAGCGCTCCGCTGCCGCCTGCGCGGCCCGTCGGCGCTCCCGCGGGTGCGCCCTGCCCGCCGCTGGGTGTATACCGCAGCGCCGCATTGGAGACCTTCAGCACATCGTCCCGTCGGCTGACCTCGATCTCGGCGTTGACCGTCAGCCCAGGCAGCAGGATGCGCTCGCTGTTGTCGACGCTGACCACCACCGGGTAGGTGATCACGTTGTTGGTGTTGGTCGCCGACAGCCGCACCTGTGCGACTTCGCCGCGGAACTGGCGGTCCGGAAACGCATCGACGCTGAAGGAGACGCCCTGTCCGGGCTGCACCTGGCCGATGTCGGCCTCGTCGACTTCCAGCTCGATCTGCATCTTCGCCAGATCTTCCGCGATCGTGAACAGTTCCGGCGCCTGCAGGCTGGCCGCCACGGTCGCGCCCGGCTCGATGTTGCGCACCAACACCACGCCATCGACCGGCGAGCGGATCTCGGTCCGCTCGAGATTCACTTCGCTGGTGCGGGTGGACGCGGTCTGCTGCGCGATCTGCGCACGTGCGGCGTCACGCTGCGCGCGCGCCTGGTCGTAGTTGGCGCGCGCCAGATCGATGTCGGCCCGAGCCACCAGTTGCCGTTCGCCCAGTTCCTCGTTGCGGCGAAAGGTCGCCTCCGCATTGATCAGGCTGGCCTCGGCCTGGGCGAGGCTGGCGCGCGCACTGGCGATCTGTGCGTTGCCCTGGTCGATCTGCGCCTGGTACGTGCTGGGGTCGATCCGGGCGATCAGTTGCCCCGCCTCGACCGTGTCGTTGAAATCCACCAGTACATCCGTGACCTGGCCGGAGATCTGCGAGCCGACGATGACGGTGCTGGTCGCACTGAGAGTGCCGGTGGCCGAGATGGCCACCCGGATGGACCCGCGCTCGACCGCGACGGTCCGCCAGGGTCCCTCGTCCTGAGTGGCACGCTGGTGCTGCCACCACCACACGCCCGCGGCGACACCCGCCAGCAGAGCCAGGGCCGCGACGATCTTGAGCGGCCGCCCCTGTGCGCGGGCACGGGGACGCGGACGGGAACCGGAGGTGGGCGGACGGCTTGCTGGGCTCATGGGCGACTGGCGACAGGGTGTGAATGCGGACAACGCCCGAGTCCGGGGACCGTTGACAAGGACGGCGTCATTGGCGGGCGCGACGACGAGTGTGCCCGATGCCGGGATCGACCTGGGCCGTACGACCATCGCCTGCCGGCTGCACGCCGCGGACAGATGGATCGCCGGCGTGCTGGAGCGGCGCCGACGGAAGCGGCCTCGATCGCGACGCACCGGGCGCCGTCGAGCCGCCCGGCGTCGCTCGACCGGAGCGACGTTCAACCGAAGCGAATCGTCGCCACCGTCCCCTGACCCGGCTGGCTGTCCAGCGTCACCGCCCAGCCGAAGCGCTCGCCCAGCCGACGGACGATGGACAGGCCCATGCCTTTGCCACCGGCCCGGAACGGATCCACCCGGTAGAAGGGGTCGTAGACACGCTGGAGCACCTCGGGCGACATGCCGATGCCGGTGTCGCGCACTTCCACGCGATCGTCGCTGATCTCGACCTCGATCACGCCGGATTCGGTGAAGATACAGGCGTTGCTGAGCAGATTGCCCAGCATGACACCGAGCACGCGCGGCGGCGCGTCCAGTTCCGGCGTCGCGCTCCCGGTCACCCGCAGCTCCACCGGCTTGTCCTGCAGCAGGGGCGTGACCTTCTCGACTTCCTCCAACACCACCTCGCGCACGTCGAAGGCTTCTCCCGGCAACTCCACATCCTCCTCCCGCGCCAGGATCAGGAACGCCTCGATCACCGCCTCCATGTCGCGACTGGCGCGCTGGATCCGCTGGAGCGAACGCTGCGAGCGGTCGGGAATCGCGCCGTCGGCCAGCAACATGTCGCTGGCGACACGGATCACCGTGAGCGGGGTGCGCAGTTCATGACTGGCATCGCGGGTGAAATCGCGCTCGCGCTGCACGAACGACTGCACGCGCGAGGCAAGCGAACGCAAAGCGCCGCTCAACTGCTCGACTTCACGCCCCACGAGCCCTGGAATGCGCGCCGGGACCAGCGCCGTGGTGTCGGCATCCTCCGGCTCCCAGCGCGAGACCTCCTCGGCCAGCCAGCTCACCGGCGCCACCAGCCGGCGGGTGGTTCGATAGGTGTACCAGCTGACCAGATGGATCGCGACGATGCCGCCGATCATCAGGGCGATGCCGACCATCCACAGCACCTGCCGCGCATGCGTGAACCGCATGCTCAACACCAGGCGCCCCTCCGGACGCTCTTCGACCAGAACCTCGCGGCGCCCGGCAGCCTCGAAATGCCGACCCGGCGGCAGGTCGCGCAAAGCCGAAGGAACCGCAGCGGCCGGGCGGCCCGCGGCGACGAAGTAGGCGCTGACCTCGTCAGTCTCCGGCAACAGCGCATCGGGGCTGCGTTCGACGAGCGACCAGGACTCGGCCGCCTGCGCGTGCAACCGGGCATCGATGAGCACGCTCAACGCGGCGGAGAACGCGAACGTCACCGCCAAAACGATGCCCAGGCTGCCGAGGGCAGCCTGGAACAGGAAGGCGTAGCGGAGTTTTCGGGGGATACCTTGAGACATCGGGCGAGGCGCGTTCGGATCGTCAGGAAGGCGCCTGTTCGATGTCGGCGATTCGATACCCCGCGCTCTGCACGGTATGCAGCAACGGCTTGTCGTAAGGCTTGTCGATGGTCTTGCGCAGGTTGTAGAGATGGCTGCGCAGGGTGTCCGAATCGGGGAGGCTGTTGCCCCAGATCTCGCGCTCGATCTCCTGCCGGCTGACCACGCGCGGCGATTCGCGCATCAGGATGGTCAGCAACTTGAGGCCGATCGGCGACAACTGCAGCTCCTGCCCGGCGCGGGTCGCACGCAGGCTGGCCGGATCGAGGACCAGGTCGGCGACCTTGAGCACTTCCGAACCGACCTGGCGGCGCTCGCGGCGGATCAGCGCACGCAGGCGGGCTTCCAGCTCCTGGATGGCGAACGGCTTGGTCAGATAGTCGTCCGCGCCCGAACCGAGCCCGGTCAGCTTCTCGTCGAGCGTGTCGCGGGCGGTGAGCATGAGCACCGGCGTGGACTTGCGGGCCTCCTCGCGCAGGCGCTTGCAGACCTCGATGCCGTCCAGCCGGGGAAGCATCAGATCCAGTACGATCACGTCGTACGTATTCTCCGACGCGAGCCGGTAGCCATCCAGGCCGTCGGAGGCGTAATCGACCTCGAACCCCTTGCCCTCGAGATACTCGCCAATCATCTCGGAAATGTTGCGATTGTCTTCGACGATCAGGACGAGACCGCCCGGCTCTTGGCTTGCACGCATGAACGAACTCCAGGGAAGGTGGATACTGGCTATTGCCTTCAGCTTTGTGAATTTACGTGCTTTCCAGTCGACGTGCCGTGAAGATCGCCACACCCGTGTTCCGTCACTTCCCCGCACCGGACTACCGCCATGCCGCCTGGTTTCGAACGATTCGCGCCGATCCTGTTGCTGATCGCGTCCAACGTCTTCATGACGTTCGCCTGGTACGGCCATCTCAAGTACCGCAGCGCGCCGCTGCTGCTGGCGATCGTCGCCAGCTGGGGCATCGCGTTCTTCGAATACGCACTGATGGTGCCCGCGAACCGCATCGGCTACACCGTGTATTCCGCGCCGCAGCTCAAGGGCATGCAGGAGGTGATCACGCTGCTGGTGTTCGCCTGGTTCTCGAGCTGGTATCTCGGGCAGCCCTTGAAGTGGAACCACTGGGCCGGCTTCGCCCTGATCGCGGTCGCGGCCTGGCTGATCTTCCTGGAAACCTGAGGACGGGCCTGGCGTTGCCTCTCCACGCGTCGGCAGGCATGCGCCTTCCTCTTGGCAGCGGACGGGGCCCGGCGATGCCGTAGCCGGTCGCCTCCACCACAGGCAGAAGAAGCGACCCCGGACATGCCGTGATTACCCCTTCTCCCGCAAGTGGGAGAAGGGGTCCCGAAGGGGCGGATGAGGGCCGCTTTCCAGGCTGCGGCCGCACGCCAGCCCTCACCCCAACCCCTCTCCCGCAGGCGGGAGAGGGGCGATGGTGCCGGGCCGGCGCCGCTTCGATCGTCGGAGCGGCGAGCTGCGGGTTGCGAGGGGGGGCGTGACGTCGAATTAAAAGGGGATCTTTCCAGTCAGGATGTCCTTGAACATCACCCAGTCGCCGAGAAAGGAATAGAGCGGGTGCCGGAACGTCGCCGGCCGGTTCTTCTCGAAGAAGAAGTGCCCCACCCAGGCGAAGCCGTAGCCGCAGACCAGCGCCGCCAGCAGCCACCAGCCGTTTCGCTGCCACACCGCCACGCCCGACAACACCAGCACCCCACAGCTGCCGATGAAATGCAGCCGTCGCGACACCCGGTGCGCGTGTTCGCTCAGGTAGAAGGGATAGAACTCGCGGAAGCTGGCAAATCGGCGCATGGCACCCCCTGTGCGGTCCTCTCGTCGCCACGACACGCGCGCTGAGGAGATGCCGAACCGTAGGCGGCGCGGGGACGGCCCGCACGCCGCACTGCAACGCGACCCTGACAGGCGGGCGATCAGGTGCCGTCGTCGCGCTCGTTCGACTTCACCCGCTGCCACAGTGCTTCCTGCGCCTCCAGCCCGTGGTCAGCCAGAGTGCCACCGGCCTCCGCCGCCAACGCCTCCATGGCGCGGAACCGCCGCTCGAACTTGAGGTTGGCTCCGCGCAATGCGCGCCCGACATCGACACCCACGTGCCGGGCCATGTTGGCCGCGACGAACAGCACGTCGCCGATCTCGGCCTCCAGACGCGCCTGTGCCGACGCATCTCCGGGCGAGGCGGCCACGGCCGCGAACTCCACCTCGACCTCGCCGACTTCCTCGCGCAGCTTGTCGAGCACCGGCATCGGCGCCGGCCAGTCGAACCCGACCCGCGCCGCGCGCTGCTGCAGTTTGATCGCCCGCTGCCATTCGGGAAGCCCGCGGGCGATGCCGGCCAACGCCGAGGTATCGGTCTCGCCGCGGGCCGCGCGTTCCTCGCGCTTGATCCTTTCCCAAGCGTCCTTCACCGCGGCGCTGTCGCCGCGATCGGCATCGCCGAACACATGCGGATGGCGCCGCAACATCTTGTCGCAGATGGCGCCCACCACGTCGCCGAATGCGAATGCAGCGCGCTCCTCGGCCAGGCGGGCGTGGAACACCACCTGGAGCAACAGATCGCCGAGCTCGTCCTGCAACGCGGGCAGATCGCCACGGGCGATCGCGTCGGCCACCTCGTAAGCCTCCTCGATCGTGTACGGGGCGATGCTGGCGAAATCCTGCTCGAGGTCCCACGGGCAGCCACCGTCGGGGTCGCGCAACCGCGCCATGATCGCGATGAGATCCTGGATGTCGCGCGTTTTCGGTTCGCTCACTGTCGGGTCCTGCAGGTCGGAATACGGCCGCCCTATTGCCTCAGCCACGCCTGCCACGGCAGGTCCGGGTCGCCCAGGGCGATGAAGTCGCCGTTGAGCAGCGTGTCGCGCTGGTTGTAACGGAAAGGCCGTCCTCGCGGATCGAGCAGGGCACCGCCGGCGCCCTCCAGGATCGCCTGCCCCGCCGCCGTATCCCACTCGCTGGTGGGGCCGAAGCGGGGGTAGACATCCATGCGGCCCTCGGCCAGCCGGCAGAACTTCAACGACGATCCCAGCGCCACCGGCTCGATCCTGCCCAGACCGTCGAGCACGGCGGCCGTGCGCGGGTCGCGGTGCGAACGGCTGGCCGCCACCCGCAGCGGCGCCGTGGCCGGCCGCCGGACCCGCAGCGGCGTATCCGTGCCGCCCTCGCGCCGGAACGCGCCGGCTGCCGGCCGGCCGTACCAGGCGACCGAGGTGAGCGGATGCTGGATCACGCCGAACGTGGACACGCCGTCCTCGATCAGGGCGATGTTCACGCTGAACTCGCCGTTGCGCTTGACGAATTCGCGGGTGCCGTCCAACGGATCGACCAACCAGAAGCGGGACCAGCCGCGACGCCCCTCGACGGACGCGTGCGCCGATTCCTCCGACAGCACCGGGATCCCCGGGGTCAGCGCGGCCAGGCCATCGACGATACGGTGGTGGGCCGCGAGATCGGCCGCGGTCACCGGGGAGGCGTCGGCCTTGCGTTCGACATCGAAGTCGCCGGAATACACGGCCAGGATCGCCTCCGCGGCATCGTGCGCGACCGCCAGCACACCGTCGAGCAGCGCGTCATCGAGCAGCATCGGCACGCAGCAGTTCCCGCACGATGAACAACGCCGCGATCGAACGGCCGTCGGAGACATCCTCGCGCATGGCCAGGGTGTGCAGATCGTCGAGTTTCCACGGCACCACTTCGAGCTCTTCCGGCTCGTCGCCCGGCAACCGTTCCGGGTAGAGATTGCGTGCCAGCACCAGGGTGGTCTGGTGACTCATGTAGGTCGGCGCCAGCGACAGGTTGCGCACGACCTCGACCCGGCGCGCACCGTAACCCGCTTCTTCCTTCAGCTCGCGGTCGGCCGCCTGTTCGGCGGTCTCGCCGGGATCGATGCGCCCCTTGACCAGGCCGAGTTCGTAGCGGTGCACGCCGGCGGCGTACTCGCGCACCAGCAGCACGGTGTCGTCGTCGAGCATCGGCACCACCGCGACCGCGCCGTGGCCGCTGGCCTGCAGGCGCTGGAACACGCGGCGTTCGCCGTTGGCGAACTCCAGATCCAGGTGCTCCATCCGGTAGGGACCGGCATCGCGCTCAGTGATCCCGTGCACGATCGGCAGCCGTCGGCTCACGCGCAGCATCCGCGGCGAAGGGAGGCGATAATGCGGGGATGGGCAAGACACATCACGATGCGGCCATTCTAGCCGACGCCGATGCCTGGCGATCCCGCGATCTCGCGGTGCTGTGGCATCCCTGCACACAGATGCGCGAACACCCCGGCACCCTGCCGCTGTTGCCGGTGAGTCGTGGCGAGGGCGCCTGGCTGGTCGGCCCCGACGGCCGACGCACGCTGGATGCCGTCTCCAGCTGGTGGGTGAACCTGTTCGGCCACGGCGAGCCGCGCATCGCCGAGGCGATCGGCCGCCAGGCGCGGACCCTCGAACACGTGATCCTGGCCGGCTGCTCCCATCTGCCAGCGGTGGAACTGGCCGAACGGCTGCTCGCGCTGGCCCCGCGCCAGAGCGGACGCGACCCGCTCGCCAAGGTCTTCTACGCCGACAACGGCTCGGCCGGCGTCGAGGTGGCGCTGAAGATGGCGTTCCAGTGGTTCGCCAACCGCGGCGACGAGCCCCGCCGGACCAAGTTCGTCGCCCTGGAGAACGGCTATCACGGCGAGACCATCGGCGCGCTGTCGGTCGGCGACATCCCGCTGTACCGTCGCGTCTACGCGCCGCTGCTGATGGAAGCGCTGTTCGCACCCTCCCCCGACGCCTACCTCGCGCGCGAGGGGCAGAGCGCGGCCGGCCATGCCGAAGACGCTGCCGATGCGCTGGCGCGGCTGCTCGACGAGCACGCCGGCGAGATTTGCGCACTGGTGCTGGAACCGCTGGTGCAATGCGCCGGCGGCATGCGCATGCACGATCCGGTGTATCTCAAGCGCGTGCGCGAACTGTGCGATGTGCACGGCGTGTTCCTGATCGCCGACGAGATCGCGGTCGGCTTCGGCCGTACCGGGACGCTGTTCGCCTGCGAGCAGGCCGGTATCCAGCCGGACCTGCTGTGCCTGTCGAAGGGCCTGACCGGCGGGTTCCTGCCGCTGTCGGCGGTGCTCGCCACCCAGGTCATCTACGAGGGCTTCCTCGACGACTCGCGCGAGCGCGCATTCCTGCACTCGCACAGCTACACCGGCAATCCCATCGCCTGCGCCGCGGCCCTGGCGACGCTGGACATCTTCGAGCGCGACGACGTCGTCGCCCGCAACCGACGCACGGCCGCGCGTATGGCCGAGCTGGCCGCACCGCTGCGCACGCACCGCCACGTGGCCGACGTGCGCCAGACCGGGATGATCCTGGCGATCGAACTGGCCCAGGACGGGCGCCGGGATACCCCGTTCGAGGCCACACGTCGCATCGGATTGCACGCCTATCGGCATGCGGTCGACCGCGGCGTGCTGCTGCGCCCGCTCGGCGACGTGCTGTACTGGATGCCGCCGTACTGCATCGACGATGCCGAGCTGGAACTGATCGCCGACGTCACCCGCACCGCCATCGAAGCGGCGACCGCATGAGGGCCGCGGCGATGCTGGCGCGAGCCTGCCCCGACGCGATGTGGGTCGACGCGGATGCGACGTGCAGCCGGGGTGCGACGCGCTCGAAATCCCCGCACGCTGACACGGCGCACGTGGTCCGCAGACCCCGCCCGGCCTTGCGCCATCGACGGCCGTCGGCGCACCTGCGCGCACGCGCGGTGCCGGGAGCCCGTTCGTGCGACTGACCCGGGCCTGCGTCGATCTGGATCTGACCCCCGGCACGCGGGTCGCGCTGCCGGAAAATGCCGCCTCCCACCTGCTGCGGGTATTGCGCCTGCGCGAGGGCGATGCCTGCGTGCTGTTCAACGGCGACGGCTACGACTACGACGCGCGCGTGGTCGCCGCCGGCAAGCGCGGCGGCGAGGTCGAGATCCTCGCCCGGCGCGCGGTCGATCACGAATCGCCGCTGCGCATCCACCTGCTGCAGGGCATCGCGCGCGGCGAGAAGATGGACCTGATCCTGCAGAAGGCGACGGAGCTGGGGGTCGCCGGCATCGTGCCGGTCCACAGCGAACGCAGCGAGGTCAGGCTCGAGGGCGCGCGCGCCGACAAGCGCCTGGCGCACTGGCGCAGCGTGGTGACGTCGGCCTGTGAGCAGAGTGGGCGCGCATGGATCCCCACGGTGGCACCGCCGCAGGCGCTCCGCGATGCACTCGCGGGCGTCTCCACGCCCGGCATGCGCCTGTTGCTGGATCCGACGGCCGATGCGGCGCCGCGCTCGCTCGCCGCACCCGGCGATGCGCCACTCACACTGGCCGTCGGCCCCGAGGGCGGCTGGTCGCCACGCGATCGCGCCATGTTGCAGGACGCGGGTTTCTCCGGCATCCGTTTGGGTCCGCGCATCCTGCGTACCGAGACCGCCGGGCTCGCCGCCATCGCGGCCCTGCAGGCGCGCTTCGGCGACCTGGCCTGACGCAGCGCGCGTCAGCGCGTCCCGTATCGCATTCGGCGCCGCATCCGGACCGGCGGTCCGCAGCGACCTCCGGCTCAGCTGTCCGCGTGCAGCGCCGCGTCGATCCGAGCGGCGATCCGCTCGAGATCCGGCAACAAGGCCTCGTCGTCGTTCAGACGCACGCGCGCATGCACGCCATCGGGCAGTGCCGCACCGTCGTCGCCATCCGCGACGAGCAGGTCTTCGGACACCGTGACCAGCCTGGGAAACCCTTGCGTGAGCAGCGCGAAGTACGGCAAACGGTCGCCGCCGCGCAGGTTCTTCATGATCGCGACCTTGCTGCCCAAGCCACCACGTTCTTCGGTCGCCAGGCCGGCCATTTGCGAAAAGGCCACCAGCGGCAGCTCCCAGCCGCGCCAGCGGATCCGACCGAGCATCCAGTCCGGTGCGTCGTGGATCGGCTCCGGATCGGCATAGGTGAGCACCTCCGAAATCGTCGCGTTGGGCAGGAGCAGGCGCCCCGCGGCGATCTGAATGAGCACGCCGCGAATGCCGTGCGGCATCGCCCGAAGCGCGGTGTCCTGGTGTACCTCAGTCATCGGTCGTCTCGAGTTCGATATCCGACGCATGGCCGCCGGGGTTCCAACGCCGCACCAGCACCGCGGCAAGCGCGCCCGGTTCGGCCAGCTCGCCGCCTTGCTCGACCACGGCGGCCGACGCCGCCGGGTCGTAACAGCCGTCGAGCGTCTGCGCGATCACCAGGTTTCCGCCCTGGATGGCGTGCGGCACCAGCGCGGCATCGGCGCCACTCAGGAAGACCGCAGCGCTGTCGTCGCCAGGCAGCGCCGCGGGCCAGCGACCGGAGGCGCCGGGCTCGTCAGCGAAACGCAGTTGCCCGCGCTCGGCGACCAGGCCGAGATCGGGCGACAGGAAGTACACCGTCCCCGGCTCCACGGCCCCACCGGGCTCCGCGAGCGCGACCTGCAGCGCCGTCGCCCGGGCCATCTGCCGGACGAGGCGGTCGTAGCGCCCACCGTCCAGGCGCAGACGCACCAGCAGCGCACGCGGAAACGTCTCCGGCACCGCGGCCAGCAACTGCCGCACGGCATCGGGACCGCCGAGCCCGCCTTCGACCAGCACCGCGCCGCGCAGCGGCCCATGCCCGTAGCTCTCGACATCGACCAGCGAAAGGCCGCCGATGCGTTCGTCGAGATCGGCCAGACGGGGATCCGGCACGGCGCCGGCGACGCCGAGCGGGGTATCGTCGCGCTCGGCCAACGACAGGCCCGCACCAGTCGGCAGCCCCGGCGACGGGGCGGTCACGTCGGCGACTTCGGCGGACGCGGGCACGGTGCCCTGCCCCGCGCCCCACGGCATGTCCCAGTCCAGTCCCGCCGACAGGTCTTCGCGGACCGCTTCGGACGATGCTTGCGAAGGCTCTGCGCGGTCGTCGGGCGGCGTGTCGGGCGCAGCCTCGGTGTCGGCGAGGCCGTCGACGGCGTCCCACGGACCGGCAGCATCCGGCCCCGGTGACGCGGTGCCGTCCCCGCTGTCGATATCGAGCACGACATCGCCGAGTGGCGAGCCGCCCAGCGCGATCTCGTCCAGATCGAGGGTGGATACGGTCTCTCCATCGTCGTCCAACGCCAGCACGCCGAAGTCGAGATCGCGTGCGTCGCCATTGGCATCGAAATCGCCGCGTTCGCCTTCGCCTTCGCGGTCGCGGGTGGGGATCGTGTGCGATGTGGCGTGCGCTGCGGCGCCCGATCCCGTCTCATCCCCGACCGTCCCCGAAACGGATGCGGACGAGACTGCCGGCGCCTCGGTTGGCACCGGCTCCGCACCCGGCGGCAGCACGTCGTCGTGACGATGCAGTTTCGCGGACAGGTGCCGCTGCCAGCGCGCGGCCTCCCAGCCGTCGCGCTGCACGATCAGGTCGGCTTCCTCGTAGATCACCGCAACCGCCGGATCCCACAACAGCGCCTGGAAGGCATCGAGGGCGTCTTCGACCGCGGGCTCCAACGCCACCAGCACGGCCTGCGGCGCGAGGTCGATCAAGGCGGTGACATCGCCGTCCAGGGGGTCCACCGTACCCAGCAGGCGCGCGCCGGCGTCGCCGACCGCGGTTTCGAGCCGGTCGCGGGCCGCCCCCGGCCGCGCCAGGATCACCACGCTCAGGGATGCCTCAGTCACCGGCGCGCCCCCTGCCCAGCAGTTCGTGCACATGACGCATCAACTCGTTTTCCTGGTACGGCTTGCCGAGGTAGCGCTCGACGCCGATCTCGAACGCACGCTGGCGGTGTTTCTCGCCGGTACGCGAGGTGATCATCATGATCGGCACGTTGCGCAGGCGTGCATCGTCCTTCATCTGGGTGGCCAGTTCGTAGCCATCCATCCGTGGCATTTCGATGTCGAGCAGCATCAAATCCGGCACCCGCTCGTCGAGGCGTTCGAGCGCATCCACGCCGTCCTTCGCGGTGACCACCTCGAAGTTGTGACGTTCCAGCACGCGGCCGGTGACCTTGCGCATCGTCACCGAGTCGTCGACCACCATCACCAGCGGGACCGGCCGGCGTTCGCGCTCCGGGCCCGGCCCGGTCTCCGCGGGCAGCGCCGCCTGGCGACGCACCAGCGGCGCCACATCGAGGATCACGCGAACACTGCCGTCGCCCATGATCGTGGCGCCGAAAATGCCGGGAATCGACGCCACCTGCGGCCCGACCGGCTTCACCACGATCTCGCGGTTGCCGATGATCTGGTCGACCGCGACGGCCGCGCGCAACTCGCCTGCGCCGATCAGCAGCAACGGCACCTGCAGATGCCCGTCCGCGCGGGCGGGCGGCAAGCCCACCAGATGCCCCAGGTCGTGCAGCGCATAGGTCTCGTCGCCGTAGTCGTAGGTCGCGCCGGGCTGCGCCAGCGCATCGCGCGCGATGCGGCCCACACCCCGAACCGAGGCGATCGGCACTGCGTAGCTGGTCTCGCCGATCTGCACGAACACCGACTGCGTGACCGCCAGCGTCTGCGGCAGACGCAGGGTGAAGGCGGTGCCTTCGTGCTTGCGGGTCGCGATGTCGAGGCTGCCGCCCAGTTGGCGGACCACGCTCGACACCACGTCCATGCCGACGCCGCGACCCGCGAGACGGCTGATCTCGTCGGCGGTGGAGAAACCGGGCTCGAAGATCAGCGCGTCGAGCGCCGCATTCGCCAGCACCGCGCCCGGCTGCACCAGTCCGCGCGCTTCGGCCCGGCGCCGGATCGCGCCGCGATCGAGGCCGCGGCCGTCGTCGGCAACTTCCAGCACCACCTCAGAGCCTTCGCGGCGCACCGCGATCCGGACCTCGCCCTCCTCACCCTTCTTGGCCTTGCGCCGTTGCTCCGGCGCCTCGAGACCGTGCACGACCGCGTTGCGCAGCATGTGCTCCAGCGGCGCGATCATGCGATCGAGCACGTTGCGATCGAGCTCGCCCTGGGCACCCTCGATCTTCAGCTGCGCGTGCTTGCCGGTCTCCTGCGCCGCCTGCCGCACCACGCGACGCAGGCGCGGTACCATGGTGTCGAACGGCACCATGCGCGTACGCATGAGGCCTTCCTGCAGGTCTGAGCTCACCCGCGACTGCTGCAGCAGCAAGGTCTCGTACTGCCGGGTCAGGTCGTCGAGCGTCCCCTGCAGGCTCGCCAGATCGGCGGCCGACTCGCCGAGCCCACGCGACAGTTGCTGCAGCGTGGAGAAGCGATCCAGCTCCAGCGGATCGAACGTCGCATCGCTGGTCTCGCCCTCGCGCTGGTAGCGGGCGATGATCTGGGCTTCGGTCTCGATGTCGAGACGGCGCAACTGATCGCGCAGACGCATGTTGGTCTGCTCCATCTCGCCCATCGCACCGCGGAACGCGCCCAACTGCTGTTCCAGCCGCGCGCGGTAGATGGCCACTTCGCCGGCGTAGTTGACCAGGCGATCGAGCAGGTCCGCGCGGATGCGCACCTGTTCCTGCGGCGCCCGGGCTCCGCCTTCGTCCTCACCTTCGACATCGTCGGAAATCGGCGCCGACAGCGGACCCAGTTCGGGCATCGCGACACGCGGCGCATCGTCGACGACAGCCGCCGGGGCTTGCGTGTCAGGGACTTCGGGCGCAGCGGCCGCAGGCACCGGCGCGGACGACGACGTCGTCGTCGTCGCGTCCGCCGACGGCAGCGGGACGCTCTCGCCCAGGGCGCGGGCATCGAATGCCGCGATCAGTGCAGACGGCAGCGCCACCGCACGACGCTGCCCGACGCGCGTCACCATCGCATGCAGGCGATCGAAGCCGCGCTCCAGCAGCGGCACGCCATCGCGGCCCAGCTCGCAACGCTGCTCGGCAACCCCTTCGAACAGCGACTCCATCGCATGCCCCAGCTCGCCGATGGCCATGATCCCGGCCATCCGGGCACCGCCCTTGATCGTGTGCAGATCACGCTGCAGGCCCACGATCGGCTCGCGCTCCGCGGGCGCTTGGCGCAGTCGCGCCAACAGGCCATCGGCATGATCGAGCAGGTCGCCGCTTTCCTCGACGAAGATGTCGAGCAGTTCGGCGTCGAGCTGGGTCATGTCCAGCGCTGCATCGGGATCCGCATCGCCCTCGGCGACGAAATTCTCGCGGACCGCGCGCTGGTCCGTATCGGCAACCGCCGGAAGTTCCGTTGCAAGGCGTTCGGCTTCGAGACGTTCGGCTTCGGCGCGTTCGGCGTCGACACGCACCGCTTCGAGATGCTCGGCCTCGGCGCGTTCAGCCTCGACACGCTCGGCTTCGACACGCTCTGCTTCGACTCGCTCGGCCTCGACGCGTTCGGCTTCGGCACGCTCGGCTTCGGCACGCTCGGCTTCGACGCGTTCGGCTTCGACGCGTTCGGCTTCGACGCGTTCGGCCTCGACGCGTTCAGCTTCGGCACGTTCCGCCTCGGCACGTTCGGCCTCGACGCGTTCGACCTCGACGCGTTCGACCTCGACGCGTTCGGCTTCGAGACGTTCGGCTTCGAGACGTTCGGCTTCGAGACGTTCGGCTTCGATACGTTCGGCTTCGAGACGTTCGGCTTCGAGACGTTCGGCCTCGACACGCTCGGCTTCGGCACGCTCGGCTTCGGCACGTTCGGCTTCGACGCGTTCGGCTTCGACGCGTTCGGCCTCGGCACGCTCGGCTTCGGCACGTTCCGCCTCGACGCGTTCGGCCTCGACGCGTTCGGCCTCGGCACGTTCGGCCTCGACGCGTTCAGCTTCGGCACGCTCGGCTTCGGCACGTTCCGCCTCGGCACGTTCCGCCTCGGCACGTTCCGCCTCGGCACGTTCGGCCTCGACGCGTTCGGCCTCGACGCGTTCGACCTCGACACGTTCGGCTTCGAGACGTTCGGCTTCGGCACGTTCGGCCTCGACGCGTTCGGCTTCGGCACGCTCGGCTTCGACGCGTTCGGCCTCGGCACGCTCGGCTTCGACGCGTTCGGCTTCGAGATGTTCGGCTTCTGCTCGTTCGAATTCAGCGCGTTCGGCTTCGACGCGCTCGGCCTCTGCCGCATCGTCCCGGGACGCATTGTCTTCCGTGCCGCCGTCGACATAAGCCGAGAGATCGAGTGCCACGAGCGCGTCGTCGGCACCTTCATCCGCGAGATCCTCGCCCACGGAGAACGTCATCGGCGGTGGTTCGGGCAGGCTGTCGCGCAGCGCGACCAGTTCGGCCGCCAGCGCGTCGCAACGCGGCACGTAGGAATGCGCGGCGTGCAGACCGGCCAAGGTCTCGCGGATCAGCCGGCTCAGCGCACGGATCGCGTCGACACCGGCCACGGCGGCTTCGCGGTCGGCGGCCAGCAATCTGCGCACATAGGCTTCGGCTGTGGCGAGCGCGGTGGTGACGACGGGCACTTCGGCCATCGCGAAGGCGCCGTTCATCGTATGCACGGCGCGTAGCAGGGCGTCGTCGACGCGATGCTGAGTGCGCGCGGTCCAGCCGTCGAGCGTCGTCAGGTGCCCGTTGACTTCCGCGTCCAGGATCTCAAGAAGCAGGGCATCCACCGCTGCGGGCACGCGCGCGTCCATGGAGAGCGCCCCGGCCTCGGGCATCACCGCACGCGGCGTCTCCCGGACGTCCGGATCCGCCGGCGGCGGTGCCGGCGTGTCGTCGGCGACCGCAACGGGGGCCGCGGCGACCGGCAAGGTTTCGTCGCCGGCCGCGATCCGCTCCGCATCGGCCTGCAGGCGCGGCAGATCGAGCGGCAGACCGGATTCGCCGCGCAGGGAGGCCAGCAGTTGCGGAAGCACCGCGAACGCCTGGTCGACCATCGCCACGACCGCCGGCGACGCGACGCGGCTGCCGTCGAGCACGCGGTTGACCAGAGACTCGACTTTCCAGCTGAACTCGCCCAGCGCTTTCGCGCCGACCAGCCGTCCGCTGCCTTTGAGGGTGTGGAACACCCGTCGGATCGGACGCAGCCGCTCGATGTCATCGGGACGCTCGCGCCACGGCGGCAACAGCTGCTGGAGATTGTCGATTTCCTCGGCGAACTCCTCCAGGAAGACATCGCGGATCTCGTCGTCGATATCCTCGCCGGCGGCATCGAAACCGCCGCCGGATGCCGGCCGGACGGCCACATCGGGAGGCGCCTTGTCCGGAGCGTGCACGACCGGTGCAGGCGCGGACGGCGCCGGGGACGAGCTCGTGATCGGATTCGGGGGTGGGCTCGAAAGCGGGGTCAGCCCCCGGTCGAGGAAGGCCGCCGTGGCGTCCAGCGTCGCCGCATCGATCGGCGAATCCTCGGATTCGACCAGCGCGGATACCGCACCCTGCGTGCCGGGCGCCGGCAGCGGCCAGTAGCCCAGGGCCTCGAGACTGTTCCTGGCGATCGCCAGGATTTCCTCGCGCCCGGCGCGCTGCTCGCGCAAGGCCTCCAGGTAGTACTCCAGGCTCGCCAGCGCATCGGCGAACGTGTCCAGCTGACGGCCGTTGGGCACCCGGCGGCGGCCGAGCAGCTCGTGCTCGATATAGCGCCCGACGCCGGTCAGATACGCCACCGGCTCGGTGAGATCGAGCATGCGCAGCGCGCCGGCCACCTCCTGCAGCAGGCGCGGTACCTCGACCAGTTCGTCGTGCTCCCAGCCGATTTCGACGAAGGCGACGAACGCCTGCCGCGCATCGGCGAAGTTGGCCACCGCCTCGCGGACGATGACCTCCAGCACCTTTCCGGCCTCGCTGGCGAGGGCATCTTCCTCGCCGACCGCATCGCCGCCGCCCAAGCGTGCGACCTGGTCGTCTAGCGAGGCGTCCACGTAGAGCAGCGAACCCGCGATATCCAGCAATGCGTCCTCGTCGGCGTGCCGGTGGCCGCCCACGATGGCCGCCATCGCGTCGCGCTGCTGCTGCACGACGCTGCGCGCCACCCCGAGCTCCAACATCCCGAGGGTGTCGGCCACCTGCGCCAGGACGTCGACCTGGGGCGCCAGCAGCGCGACGTCGGTCGCACCGGTGCGCAGATGCAGGTCCAGAGCGTCCTTGACGCGCAGCAGATCCTCTTTGACCGCACCGGCCGCCGTGTCCAGCAGCGCGCGATTGCGGCCGCTGATGCTGCCGCGTGCGTGTTCGACTTCGGCCTCGGTCGCACCGTCGCCTTCGAGCCGGAACGCCTCGCGCACTTCGCGCAGTGCGGCATGCTCACCGGGCGTTGCCGTCACCAGGTACAGCAGCTGCCGTGTCGGCTCCAGCGCGGTATCCGCGCTCGGCGTGCCGAAGCCGTCGTCATGGAAATGCCGGCGCACCTCGCGGACGACGCCGACGAAGCCGTGTCGAACAGCAGCCGTCGATTCGAGCGCGCCCGCGTCGAGCGCGTCGAGCACGCGCGCGGCCACCCACAGCATCCGCCGCACGGGCTCTTCGGTGGTGAGCGGAAGCAGGGCTTCGATCGCACGCGCGAAACCGCCCGGATCCGCTGCCTGCCCGTGCTCCGGCCATGCCGCAAGATGCGCCGCGACATCGGCGGCACGGGATCCCGCCGAGCCCTTGCGCTCGGCCTCCGGCGCCGTGGTCGGCGCCGGCAGTTCAACCGGCAGCGGCGCCTGCAGATCCGGTGCGAACAGCACGCTTTCGTTGAGCCCGGAGGCGCCGCGCGCGGTGCGCAACTCGTTGAGCAGCGGCAGCAGGACGATCGGGATGTCCTTGTGGCCGCTCTGCAGCCGCTCGAGGTAGTCGGGCAGCAGGACCACCGCGCGCATCAGCGTGGCGCAGGCGGTGTCGACATCCTCGAGCTCGGCGCGGGCGAGCGCTTCGGCCAGCGCTTCCATCTCCTCGGCCACCATCGCCGGCGCATACAGCTCGACCATGCGCAGCGTGCCCTGCACCTGGTGCAGGTGCCCGGCGCACAGGTGCATGTGACTGCCGTCGTCCGGCGCGTCGACGAACGCCTCGATCGCCAGGCGCGCCTGACGCAAGGTTTCGTCGAGTTCCGGCTTGACCCAGCCGAGCGTCGTGTAATCGATCGCGTCGCGCAGCGCGGTGGTCATCGGCGGCCTCCCGGCCACGGGCCGGCCGGACGGCGAGCGGGGAGCATCCACATCATCGGCAGGATCGTCCCTTCGGTCAGGCCGGCAGCTTGAAGTCGGCGACGGAGCGGCGCAGGTCCGCGGCCAGCTGGGCGAGGTTGCCGATGGATTCCGCCGTCTGGTTGGCGCCCTGCGAGGTCTGCGCGGTGATCGACTGGATCGTGCCCATGGTCTGGGTGATGTTCGACGCCGCCGCGGACTGCTGCTGCGCCGCGGTCGAGATGCCCTGGATGAGGTCGGCCAGGCTGGTGGACACGTTCTCGATCTCGCCCAGCGCGGTGCCGGCGTCCTCGGCCAGGCGCGCACCCGCGACCACCTCCGACGTCGTCTGCTCCATCGAGCTGACCGCCTCGTTGGTATCGGACTGGATCGTCTGCACCAGGGTTTCGATGCGCTTGGTCGCGGTGGACGCGCGTTCGGCCAGTCGTTGCACTTCGTCGGCCACGACCGCGAAGCCGCGGCCTGCTTCGCCCGCCGATGCCGCCTGGATCGCCGCGTTCAGCGCCAGGATGTTGGTCTGCTCGGAGATGTCGTTGATCAGTTCCACGATCGAGCCGATTTCCTGCGAGCTTTCGCCGAGTCGCTTGATGCGCTTGGAGGTCTCCTGGATCTGGTCGCGGATCGAGTCCATGCCCTGGATCGTCTGCCGCACCACGCCCGCGCCCTTGGTCGCGATCTGCACCGAGCGCTGCGCCACGTCGGCGGACTCGGCGGAGTTCTTCGAGACCTGGTCGATGCTGGCCGCGATCTCGTTGATGCGGCTCGACGCGGAGGTGATCTCGCGCGCCTGATGCTCGGCGGCCTCGGCCAGGTGCATCGCGGTGGCCTGGGTCTCCTGGGCGCTGGCCGAGACCTGCACCGAGGTGTCGTTGATGGTCTGCACCAGGTTGCGCAGCTGCTCGACGGCGAAGTTGATCGAGTCGGCGATCGCGCCGGTCATGTCCTCGGTCACCGTCGCCTTGACGGTCAGGTCGCCTTCGGCCAGCGACCCCATTTCGTCCAGCAGGCGCATGATCGCCTCCTGGTTGCGGTTGTTGAGCTCCAGCGAGGTGGCGTAGCGCTCGCGCTGGGCGCGATTGAGTTCGTACAGCAGGCCGGCGATGGCGAAGATGGTCAGCAAACCGAAACCGATGCTGATCCAGATGTTGCCGAGGATGCTGCGGTCGGCCAGCGAGCCGAACGCGGTGAATGCCTGGAACAGGCTTTCGCTCTCCGACAGCAGCTGATCGGAGCCGCCGGTCAGCGCCGCGGCAGCGGACTGCGCCGAGAACACCGCCGGCGCGGCGGCCAGGATCGCATCGAGATCCTGCTTCATCTGCGTCCACAGTTCGCTCGACTGGCCGAGCGCGTCCAGCGCGCCCGCGTTGCTCAGCGCCTGCACGTTCATCGACTCGTCGCTTTCGCGCAGCCCGTCGAGCACCTGCTCGAACACGCCGACATCGCGCGCCAGCGCTTCGCCGGCGACCGCGGCACCCGGGCCACCCGCCTGGATCTCGGTCACCCGGCGGGCCATGGTCGAGGCCAGCACGACCTGCCGCAGCGCGATGTAGATCTGCGACGCGGGCGAGCCGCTGTTGGACATGGCCCGAACCAACTCGTCGAGCTGCGCCTGCAGCTGCGGCACGCGCTGGGTGAAGCGGCTGGCATTGCCCGCGAACGCGAGCACTGCCTGCTCGCCGGCGATCACCTGCTGCGCACTCTGCTCCAGCGGCGCCCAGGTCCGGCTCACCGTCTGGATCGGGCCGGACACGCCGGTGGTGTCGCCGAAGCCGCTCTGCAGCCCGGCGATATCGGTATCGATGTCCGCCTTGGTCAGCTTGAAGGCGGCATAGGCCTCGCCGTCACCGGCGACCGCCTCCCGGCCCTGGATCGCCAGGCGCTGCGAGTTCACCTGCAGGCTCGACGCCGCGGCGCTCGCGCCGGCCAGCTGCGAGGCCTTCCATATCGCGAAACCCGTGTTGGCCACGACGATCAGCAGCGCGACCGCCAGCAACGCCAGCCAGAAATTGGTTCCCAGCTTGCGCCCCTGTCCGGCAGCGTTGTCCATTGCAGTACTCATCGATTGACCCCTGTCGATACGAAGCGGCGGTCAGGCCGCGGCTTGTCTGAATTCCGGTGTGCGCGCCAGCCGGTCCAGGCTGAAGACGCCCCATGTGTCGCCGCCGAGCTGGAACGCACGATCCACGAAGTGCGCATAGCGCCCCTGCGCGAACGCGTCGACCGGCGTTTCGTTGGATTCGTGGAAGCTGCGTTGACCGAACAGTTCGTCGATCGTCACCGCCACGTCGCCCCCCGGTTGCCGCACCAGCAGCATCCGCTGGCCTTCGTGCAGCACCGTGCGCTCGCCTTCCAGGAACTGTTTGAGATCCACGATCGGCAGCAGGTTGCCGCGGACGTTGGCCACGCCCAGCATCCAGCCCTGGGCACCCGGCACCGGTGTGATCTGCGGCAGCGGCAGGATCTCGATCACTTCGTCGAACGCCGACGCCAACCGGCGCGTGCCGATCCTGTAGCCCACGCCTCGCCAGAGGCCGGGCGCGTCGAGCTGTTCGGGCAGGCCCGCCTCGTGGGCGAGGCTGCGGCGTTCGTAATCGAGCAGCAGCGCGAACGCGTCGCCGGTTCCGTGGCGCGCGTCCTCGCTCATGCCCCGGCGCCGAGCAGCGCGTCGATCTGGGCGATCAGCGCGCCCTCTTCCGGCGGCTTCACCACGTAGCCCTTGGCGCCCTGCCGCATCCCCCACGCCTTGTCGGTCTCCATGCCCTTGGTGCTCACGATCAGCACCGGAATCTCGCTGGTCGCGGCATCGCGCGACAACGCACGCGTGGCCTGGAAACCGTTCATGCCGGGCAGGACCACGTCCATCAGGACCAGATCCGGCGACTGGCTGCGCGCGACGTCGAGCCCGTCCTCGGCACTGGCCGACGCCAGCACCTCGTGACCGTGCCGCTGCAGGAGCTGGGTGAGGACGGCCGTATCGGTCGGCGAGTCCTCGATCAACAGGATGCGTGCCATGGTAGTGCCCTACCCCCCGGATCAGGCGTTGACGTGTTTGCGGATCGCGTCGAGGAGCTCCTCGCGCGTGAATGGTTTGGTGACGTATTGCTCCGAGCCGACGATGCGTCCCCGCGCCTTGTCGAACAACCCGTCCTTGGACGACAGCATGATGACCGGTGTGTGCCGGAACACCTGGTTGTTCTTGATCAACGCGCAGGTCTGATAACCGTCGAGCCGCGGCATCATGATGTCCACGAAGATGATCTGCGGCTTCTGGTCGGCGATCTTGGCCAGCGCCTCGAAACCGTCCACGGCGGTGACCACGTCGGCCCCCTCGCGCTTGAGCAGTGTCTCGGCGGTCCTGCGGATGGTTTTCGAATCGTCGATCACCATCACCCGCATGCCATCGAGGCTGCCGGCGCGCTTTTCGTCTTGCGTCATGCTGTTTCCCCCGGTGTGGCAGCGCGTTCGACCGGTCCAGGGCGCTGCCACAAGCGGCTCTTTATACTTCAATGGGGCGACGGGGTGTCAAGCCGTGTCCACGGATTCTGCGGAGCGGATGCGCAGAATCGCCCGTCTCGGCAGGCCGGTGGCCGGAGCCGCCTGATACCATCGCGGCCTCGCCGCCACCGCTGTCCGCCATGTCCTACGAAGTCGTCGTGGTGATGGACCCGATCGGGTCGATCAAGATCGCCAAGGATTCCACGTTCGCGATGTTGCTCGAGGCGCAGCGTCGCGGCCTGAAGCTCTGGTACGTGATCCCGGGCGGCCTGTCGGTCGACGGCGAGGGCCGTGCGCAGGCGCGGCTGGCACCGGTCGCCGTGCGCGACGATCCCGACGACTGGTACACCCTCGGTCCGGAAACCCGGCGCGCGCTGGGCGGCGGCGACGTGGTCCTGATGCGTCGGGACCCCCCGGTGGACGCGGACTACCTGCACGACACCCAGATCCTCGGCCTGGCCCGGCGTGCGGGCGCGCAGGTGGTCAACGACCCGCAGGGGCTGCGCGACCTCAACGAGAAACTGGCCGCGCTGGAATTCCCCCAGTGTTGCCCGCCGAGCCTGGTCAGCCGCGAGGCGGCGGCACTGAAGGCGTTCGTGGCCGAACATGGCGAAGCGGTGGTCAAACCGCTCGACGGCATGGGCGGTCGCTCGATCTTCCGCACCCGTGCAGGCGATCCCAACCTCAACGTGATCCTGGAGACGCTCACCGAAGGCAACCGGCAACTGGTCGTCGCGCAGAAGTACCTGCCCGAGATCGTCGACGGCGACAAGCGCATCCTGCTGGTGGACGGCGAACCGGTCGATTACTGCCTGGCGCGGATTCCGCAAGGCGACGAGTTCCGCGGCAATCTCGCCGTTGGTGGACGCGGCGAAGGCCGCCCCCTGAGCGACCGGGACCGCTGGATCGCCGCGCAGGTCGGGCCCGAACTGCGTCGGCGCGGCATGCTGTTCGTCGGCCTGGACGTGATCGGCGACTGGCTCACCGAGGTCAACGTCACCAGCCCGACCTGCATCCGCGAACTCGACGCCCAGTTCGGCCTCAACATCGCCGGGTTGATGTTCGACGCCATCGAACGCAAGCGCTGACGCCCAGCGGTCACGCACCCGCGCATGAAGGCCTTGCCGCGCCAGCCGATCAACGACGTCTCGCGCCTGCGCACGGCGCTGATGCTGTCGCTGCTGCTGCATACCGCCCTGGTGCTGGGGCTGAGCTTCTCGCTCGACGAGGCCGCGCCGGTGACGCCGACGCTGGACGTGATCTTCACCGAGACCACCAGCCCGCTGACCCAGTCGCAGGCCGACTTCCTCGCCCAGGCCAGCAACCAGGGCGGCGGAGAGCACGAGCAGGCCCGGCGGCCGAGGGAATCCCAGTTGGGTGCGGCACCGCACGAGACGCCCGGGATCGCGCCTGAAGCGTTGCGCGCGCAATCGCCCGATGCCCGGCCGCCCCCGCAGGCCCGGGTGGTCAGCAGTGCCGCCGGCGCACATCGGGTGACGACGCCGGACCCGACGCCGCAGGCCGACCCGAGCCTGCTGCCCAGAGGCCCGGACCGCATCGAGCGCGACATGGAGATGGCGCGACTGGCGGCCGAGATCCACCTGCGCTCGGAAGCCTATGCCAAGCGCCCGAAGCGCAAGTTCGTCTCTGCGAGCACCCAGGAGTACGCGTACGCGACCTACCTGCGCCAATGGGTGGACCGGGTCGAGCGGGTGGGCAATCTCAACTATCCCGACGAGGCGCGCCAGCGCGGCCTGGCCGGGGAACTCGTCATCAGCATCGCGATCCGTCGCGACGGATCGGTCGAGGGCGCCCGCCTGATCCGTTCTTCCGGCATCCCGCTGCTCGACGACGCGGCCCTGCGCATCGCCCGGCTGGCCGAACCCTACGCACCCTTGCCGCCGACCGAGGAGAACATCGACATTCTCCACGTCACCCGGACCTGGCAATTCCTTCCCGCCGGCGCCCTGGTCGACGGCTGAGGCGATGCACCCGACCGCCGGCTGCGTCTGCGTCTACAGCCGGCGCCAGCCGAAACCGTCGCCACGGCGATGGTAGACCCCGAGCGCACGGCCGTAGAACGCCTCCACCGGCACCAGACCGAAAAGGCGGCCGTCGTAACTCGCGCCGCGATGATCGCCGAGCACCAGCACCTGCCCGTCCGGCACCGTCATCGGCGCCAGATCCGGGCCGCCGCCGCGATCGAGATCGAGCACGACCGCACGCGAACCGAAGTGCTCCTCCGGTATCGCGCCGTCGGCCAGCGGGCGGCCGTCCACCCAGAGGCGGCCGCCACGCACCGCCACCGTCTGCCCGCCCACCGCCGCCACGCGCTTGATCAGGCGGGTGCCGTCGGTCGGGGAGTCGAACACCACCACCTCGCCCGGCCGCGGGTCGCGCACCGCCACCAGATCGTAGGTGGTGAACGGCAGGTGCCACCCGTAGGCGCGCATGTCCACCACCACCCGATCGCCGGGCTGCAGGGCCGGCTGCATGGAACCGGTGGGCACGTGGTAGTGGTTGGCCAGCGACGAGCGCGCCGCCGTCAACAGCAGGAGCAGTACCAGCAGCGGGAGCGCCTCGCGACGCAGCCAACCGAGGCTGCGGACGACGGCGGAGCGCGGCGGCTCGGCGGGCTGGAGGGTGGCGGGCATCGGGTCGCTCCTGCGGGATGATTCGATAAGACCGGGCGCGCCCGGGAAAGTTCGACGCGCGCCGGCATGGCGACGACCCCCTTGCCCGTCGTCGCCTGCTTCGCTCGCGCCCAGCGCTCATTGGAACGCCCGAAGGCCGAAGCGCCGCGTCGCGCTGCCGCCTGCCCGCTCGGCTTGCGCACGATGCAGCTCCCCGCGTTGCACCCGGTCTGCTCGACTGGACGACAGAGGGCGCCGCGCTGGCCGTCCCGGGCACGGGTTCCTCCACCATGCGCCCAGACCGCCGGGAAGGATCGCGAAGACCCGCCGACACCGGGCGACGGCGGCGTCAGCCGCGGCGTCGCGCTGCCTGCTCGGCGAGGGTCAGTGCGACCTGGTTGCGCAGATAGGCGGGCTCGACCCGTTCCGGCGCCACCGCCCGACCGGCCGCATAACCGGCCGCACCCAGCCGTGCGGTGTCGGCCGCGTGCGGCAACGCGTCGGCATCGACCCGCACCAGCCGCGTGGCCAGGCGCCCGGCCAACGCCGCCTCGCGCGCGCCGAAGCCCGTGCCCACGCCGTGCCATGTCGCGCCGTCGTCCGGCAGCACGACCGTCTCCGGAGCGCACACGCGTTCGACATCCAGTGCCAGCGGCGAGTCCGGCGTGCCGGAAAACGCCGCCACATAGACCTCGTCCATGCGCGCGTCGATCGCGGCCAGTACACGGGTGCCGCCACCGGCATCCAACGCGGGCGCCGCGAGCGTGGCGAGCGTCGAGACCGGCACGATGGGTCGATCCAGCGCGAGCGCGATGCCTTGGGCAAGGGCGATTCCCAGACGGACGCCGGTGAACGCGCCCGGCCCGCGCCCGACCGCGATCGCATCGAGCTGCGATTTCGCCACCCCGGCGTCGGCCAGCAGCGCCTCGGCCCAGGGCAAGGCGAGCTCGGCATGGCGGCGCGGGGCGATCTCGAAACGCTCGCGCACGGCGCCGTCGACCAGAATGGCGACGGAACAGGCTTCGGTGGAGGTTTCGAAAGCAAGCAGGCGCATGCGGCACACGGATTCGGCGGGGGCGCACAGAGTAGCCGCTGTGCGGGTCCGCTTCATCGCATCGCGCGCGAGGGTGGGCGCCGCGACGACGCCTCTCTTTCCCACGATTCCGGCGAGCCGGGCTCAGGACTCGGGCTTGGCCGGCTTCGCAGCGGTCTCGGACTTGGCGGCCGGCTTGGCAGCGGCCTCGGACTTGGACGACACCGGAGCGGCCGGCGTCGCGTCGGCCGACTTGCCCTCGCTGCTACCGCCGGCGTCGACGAGGTTGCGCTTCTTGTCGCCGTCCTTCTTGAAATCGGTCTCGTACCAGCCACCGCCGGCCAGACGGAACGACGGCGCGGTCACCTGCCGCGTCACCGTCGCCGCACCACAGGACGGGCAGGTCTCCGGGTCCGGATCGGACATTTTCTGCAGGCGGTCGAAGGAATGACCGCATTCGGTGCAACGGAACGCGTAGATCGGCATGGCGGGATCGCTGAACGGCAACCTGGGAGCCGGCATTCTGGGGCCCCCGTCCCTACTTTCAAGTCCCGACCCACGCGGCTAGGCTGGCTGCACATCCGATCCGGAGCTCCGGCATGAGCCAGCCCCCGAATTTCCGCACCGTCCTCGCAGCCCTGCTGGTCGCGCTCGGATTGCTCGGCGCAGGCTGGTTCGCCGCACAGGGCATGGCCAAACTGCGCACCGCGGATCGCTTCGTCACCGTGAAGGGACTGGCCGAGCGCACCGTCGATGCCGATCTGGTGGTCTGGCCGCTGTCGCAGACCGTGGGCGGTGACGATCTGGCGGTGGTGCAGGCACAGCTGGATGCGAATACCGCGGCGATCCAGGCATTCCTGTCCGGAGCCGGCTTCCCCGACGACGAGGTGGTGGTGTCGCCGCCCCGCCTGGAGGACCGCTGGGCCTACTCCTGGGGCGACAGTCGGCCGCCGGAGCGCTACCGCTACTCGAACACGGTCACCCTGCGCACCGGCCGCGTGGCCGAGGCGATGGCCGCGCTGCGCCGCAGCGGCGAGATCGTCGCCAAGGGCGTGATGCTCAACACCGACGACGGCGCCGGTCCGCAGTTCGAATTCACCGGGCTCAACGACATCAAGCCCGAGCTCATCGCCGATGCCACCGCCAATGCGCGCACCTCGGCCGAGCAGTTCGCCAACGATTCCGGCGCCTCGCTGGGCGGGATCCGCAGCGCCAACCAGGGCGTGATCTCCATCGTCGACCGCGACCGCGGCAGCCCGCACGTCAAGACCGTCCGGGTGGTGACCACGGTGGAGTACTTCCTGAAGAACTGATCGCGGGCGTCCTTCGCAGCCCGGCCGGGCTGCGACCGCAGCGGCACCCGTGGCATGTCGCCTGTGGCCCTGCCTCCACCGCCCTGCGGCGGTGGAGGCGCGCGCCGCCCGCGGTGATGGGCTTACTCGTGGCCCCAGGGGGTCGGCGGCAGATCGACCGGGTTGGTCAGGTCGAACTCGACCTGGAACATCCGCCCGCCCGGACGCGAGAGCTCGTAGAGGAACCGCTGGTCCGGTTCGATCTCCATCGCCCAGGTGTTGGTGACCGAAGCGGTCAGGCCTTCGCGCTCGAAGGTGGCGATCGACTCGGCATCGACCGGAAACTCCTGCCGCTGCGCGCTACCCGGTGCGGCGGTGTCGCCGCCGTACATGGTCACCGCGTCCTCGCTGCCGTCCTCGTGGCGGTGATCGTGCTTCAGACGCAGGCCCGTGTCGGTACGGGTGAGGACCCAGGTCCGCGAGTGGTCGTCGCCGACGTGGAACGGCACCTTCAGTTCGCGGGTCGGATCGTCGCAGCCGCGCACGTGCATGACCAGGCGCTGGCCTTCGAACGGATCGGCCTCTTCCGGCGGCGGCGCGTTGGCGACGATGCGCCCCTCGAACGCCTGGCCGCAGTGGTGCGCGATGGCGATCAGGAACTCATCGGCCGGAGCCGAGGACACGGTCACGTCGTCGCTGGCCACGTCGGCCATCGGGTCGATCGCGGGATCGGTCGCGCCGTCGACGGCGTCGTTGGAAGGCGTGCAGGCCGCGAGGGCGAGCACGAGCGTAGCCGCTGCTGGGATCTTGAACGTATTCATCCAGCCAACTTAACCGCTGGCGCCGCGCCGCGGCAAATCCGCTGCGGTTCGACGGATGCACAGCGCGTGGCCGCAACGCGCCCACGCAACCTCCTCCCGGAGCGCACGGCATCGCATCCGCCGCATCACGCGACGCCGCGCCTGCGAAACGTCCGCGCCGCCGATACCGGCACGCAGGCCGGGGCCCGACCGTGCCGGTGCTGCGGATGCCGTCGCGCCGCGCACGAGGCGCGACGCCTGGCGCTCAGGCGGCCTCGTACAGCGCCAGCCAGCGCGCTTCGGCGTCCGCCAACCGGACCGCCGCCGCCTCGCGGGCGCGGCCGAGCTCGCCCAGCCGGGCCGGGTCCGAGGCGTGGGCGCGATCGGCCAGATCGGCATCGATACGCGCGACCTCGGCTTCGCACTCGGCCACCTGCCGCTCGGCTTCGGCCAGCTTGTGCGGGTTGGCCTTCGGACGAGCGCCGGAAGCCTTCGCCGACGCCACCGGAGCCGGCTGCGCATCCGCAGCCCGTGCCGAGGGCTTCTTGCTCCCCGAGCGCTCCTCGCCCTGGCGCGCACGCAACCACAGTGCGTATTCGTCCAGATCGCCGTCGAACGGCTGCACCGCGCCGTCGGCCACGCGCCAGAAGGTGTCGCTGACCAGCCCGATCAGATGCCGGTCGTGCGAGACCAGCACGATCGCGCCGGGGAAATCGCTGAGCGCCTCGGCGAGCGCCTCGCGCATCTCGAGGTCGAGGTGGTTGGTCGGCTCGTCGAGCAGGAGCACGTTCGGCTGCCGCCAGGCGATCATGGCCAGCGCCAGCCGCGCGCGTTCGCCGCCGGAGAAGCCGTCGATACTCTCGAAGGCGCGGTCGCCGGGGAAGCTCCACTTGCCGAGGAAGTCGCGGAACGCCTGGGTGGCGGCGTTGGGCGAGAGTTCGCGCAAGTGGTCGATCGGCGACGTGCCGGCGACCAGCGACTCGACGGTGTGCTGGGCGAAGTAGCCGATGCGCAGATCCGGGTGCGCGTAGCGCTCGCCGGCCAGCAACGGCAGGCTGCCGACCAGCGATTTCACAAGGGTCGATTTGCCCGCGCCGTTCGGGCCGAGCAACCCGATGCGGTCGCCCGCCTCGAGGCCGAACCCGACCGGGTCGAGGATGACCGCCGGGCCGCCGGGGGTGGCGTAGCCGCAGGTGCCGTCGTTGATCCGCAGCAACGCGTGCGGCAGCTTGACCGGCTGCGGAAAGTCGATCTGCACCTCGCGCTCGGCGCGCACCGCCTCGGTGTCGGCCATCTTCGCCAGCCGCTTGACCCGCGACTGCGCCTGCTTGGCCTTGGCCGCGCTGGCCTTGAAGCGGTCGATGAACTTCTGCAGGTGGGCGCGTTCGGCCTGGGTCTTCTCGTGGGTGATCTGCTGCAGCCGCAGTTGTTCGGCGCGCTGGCGCTCGAACGCGGTGAAGTTGCCGGCATAGAGCTTCGCGGTCCCACCGTGCAGATGGAGGGTGTGGGTGCAGGCGTTGTCGAGAAACTCGCGGTCATGGCTGATCAGCAGCAACGTGCCGGGATACTTCAGCAGCCACTGCTCCAGCCACAGCACCGCATCGAGATCGAGGTGGTTGGTCGGCTCGTCGAGCAGCAGCAGGTCGCTGGGCATCATCAGCGCGCGGGCCAGATTCAGGCGCACCCGCCAGCCACCCGAGAAGGCGCTGACCGGTCGCTGGTGGGTATCGGGCGAGAAGCCGAGCCCGTGCAGCAGCTTGCCGGCGCGCGCGGTGGCGTCGTAGCCGTTGATCTCGGCCAGGCGCACGTGCGCCTGGGCCACGGCGTCCCAGTCCTCGGCGGCGGTGGCCTCGGCCTCGGCACGCAGCGCGGCCGCCACCTCGGTGTCGCCCGAGAGCACGAATTCGATGGCCGGATCCGGCAGCGACGGAGTTTCCTGGGCGACGCTGGCGATGCGCACCCGATTGGGCACGTCGAGGTCGCCCCGGTCGGCCTCGACCTCACGGCGGACCGCCGCGAACAGCGAGGACTTGCCGGTGCCGTTGCGACCGACCACACCGACACGCCAGCCGGCGTGCAGGGCGAGGTCGACATTGGACAGCAGCAGGCGTTCGCCTCGCCGCAGGGCGAAATTTCGGAAAGCGATCATCCGGCCATTCTAACGGCGCGGGCCGATCCGCTGCCCGCTCCGCCGGCGACGCCGACCCGCATCGCCCGTTGGTCGGCGGCAAAGCGGTTGCACCTGAAACATTTGCGCGCCGCAGCAGTGCGGTGTTACAGGATCGTTAACACCCGAAGACATCCCCCGTTCATCCCCCAAGCCGAGAGAGGTAAGCGCATGATCCGTCGTCCCCTCGCCATCGCTGTCCTGGCCGCGCTCGCCGCGCCGGTCGCGTTCGCCCAGTCCCCCGCCGGAACCGAGGCCTCGCCCACGCGCGCCACCACCCTCGACACCCTGATCGTCACCGGCACGCGCACATCCGACCGCACCGTGGCCGAGTCGCAATCGCCGATCGACATCATCACCCCGGAGAACCTGCAGGCCACCGGCACGCCGGAGCTGGCGACCGCGCTGTCGCGCGCCGTGCCCTCGCTGAATTTCCCGCGCCCCGCGATCACCGACGGCACCGATGCGGTGCGTCCGGCGCAATTGCGCGGGCTGGCGCCCGACCAGGTGCTGGTGCTGGTCAACGGCAAGCGCCGCCACACCACCGCGCTGATCAACCTCAACGGCAGCCAGGGGCGCGGCTCCTCGCCGGTGGATCTCAACGCCATTCCGATCGCCGCGATCGAGCGCGTGGAAGTCCTGCGCGACGGCGCCGCCGCCCAGTACGGCTCGGACGCCATCGCCGGCGTGATCAACGTGGTGCTCAAGGGCAGTCGCGAAGGCGGCAGCATCGTGGGCAGCGCCGGCCAGACCAGTGCGGGCGACGGCGAGCAGTGGAACCTGGGCGCCGACACCGGCATCGCGCTGGGCGAGGCCGGCTTCCTGCACCTGGCCGCGCAGGGCGGCCATCAGGACAACACCAACCGGGCCCGCCCCTTCAACGGCGTGGTCGAGCAGCGCTACGGCGACCCGGAGGTCGAGTCGGCCGGCGTGTCCTACAACACCGAGTTCAGCCCGGCCGAGGGCATCACGTTCTACTCGTTCGGCAGTTACAACGAGCGCGACGTGCTCTCCAACGGCTACTTCCGCTGGCGCGGCGACAACCGCAACGACCCGACGATCTACCCCGACGGCTTCCTGCCGCAGATCCACAACGTCAGCGAGGATCGCGCCTTCGTCGCCGGCATGCGCGGCTTCACCGCCAACGACTGGAACCTCGACCTCAGCTACAACTACGGCCAGAACCACCTGACGTTCGACATCGAGAACACGCTCAACCGCAGCCTGGGCGGCACCTCGCCGACCGCGTTCTACGCCGGCGCGCTCGAAACCACCCAGAACGTACTGAACCTCGACGTCAACCGCGCGTTCGACGTGGGCTGGCTGGCCTATCCGCTGACGGTGGCGTTCGGCGCCGAGTGGCGCGGCGAGAAGTTCAACCTGTCGCCCGGCGAGCCCGGGTCCTACGCCGATACCGGCCTGATGATTCCCGAGCGAGACGGCAACGGAAACCTCACCGGCAACATGATCCGCGCGGCCGGCGGCGCCCAGGTGTTCGCCGGCTTCCGGCCGGGCGACGCCGGACGCTTCAACCGCGAGAGCTACTCCTTCTACCTCGACCTGGAGGCCGACATCACCGAACGCTTCTCGCTCGGCCTCGCCGGTCGCACCGAGGAGTACAGCGACTTCGGCAGCACCTCCACCGGCAAGCTGTCGGCACGCTTCGCCTTCAGCGATGCCGTCGCCCTGCGCGCCACCGCATCCACCGGCTTCCGTGCGCCGTCGCTGCAGCAGCAGCACTTCCAGTCCACCGCGACCAACTTCATCGACGGCGTGCCGTTCGACATCGTCACCTTCCGGGTCGACAACCCGGCGGCGATCGCGCTCGGCGCGGAGCCCCTCCAGGCGGAAGAGTCCACCAATTTCGGCCTCGGCCTGGTCCTGCAGCCGATCGACAACCTGTACGTGACCGTGGACGCCTACCAGATCGAGATCGACGACAGGATCTACCTGTCGGAGAACCTGACCGGGCCGGTGGGCGATTACCTGGCCGACGTGCACGGCATCTTCAACGTTCAGGGCGGCCGTTACTTCACCAATGCGCTCGACACCCGGACCCGCGGCATCGACGTCGTCGGCCGCTACAGCTGGCCGACCGCAAGCGGCAGCGTCGACCTGACCGGCGGCTACAACTACAACAAGACCGACATCCAGCGCATCGCCGCCAACCCCCCGGCACTCGAGACGGTGGCCGACGAGTACGGCGTGGTGCTCAACCGCATCGGTCGCGTCGAGCAGGGGCGCATCACCCGCGGCACGCCGCGCGACAAGTTCTTCCTCAACAGCATCTGGACACTGGGCAACTTCACCGTGGACGCCACCGCCACCCGCTGGGGCGAGTTCACCAACTTCGGCACCACCGAGGCGCTCGACCAGACCTACGGCGCGAAGTGGACCCTGGACCTGGCCTTCAACTACCACCTCGACAACTGGACCTTCACCCTGGGCGGCGACAACGTGCTCAACGAGTATCCGGACCTCAGCGAGGCCGGTGCCGGCACCCGCACCTGGCTGCCTTACAGCACGCAGTCGCCGTTCGGGTTCAACGGCGCCTATGTCTACGGCAAGGCCGCGTATCGCTGGTGATCGTGCGCCGTCGACCACTGTAAAGTGGATGCACCAAAGGACGCCCGGGGTCACCCGGGCGTCGTCGTTTCTGTGGCAGACTCGAGCCATCGCATGCGTTTTCCGCTCGCGCGCCACCGGCGCGCGAGGCATGCCCGACCCCGCCTGCCACGGTTGCCGCTTCTTCCATGCCGCACAACATCTCGCTGATCGCCATCCTCTGCGTGGGCTTCGTGCTCGCCTTCGTGCTGGGCTTGACCGCCCAGCGGCTGCGGATGTCGCCGATCGTGGGGTATCTGCTGGCAGGGGTGATCGCCGGGCCGTTCACGCCGGGCTTCGTCGCCGACCAGGAGCTTGCCCCGCAGATCGCCGAGATCGGCGTGATCCTGCTGATGTTCGGTGTCGGCCTGCATTTCTCGCTGCGCGACCTGATGTCGGTGCGGGCGATCGCGTTGCCCGGCGCGATCGTGCAGATCACCGTCGCCACGCTCATGGGGTGGGGACTGGCGCGGCTGCTGGGCTGGTCGAATGCCGCAGGCCTCGTCTTCGGCCTGTCGCTGTCGGTCGCGAGCACGGTGGTGTTGTTGCGGGCGCTGGAAGAACGACGCCTGATCGACACCAACCGCGGTCGCATCGCGGTCGGCTGGCTGATCGTCGAAGATCTCGCCATGGTGCTCGCACTGGTGCTGCTGCCGCCGCTGGCTGCGGCACTGGAAGGCGCCGCGGCCAGTGGCGACGGCGCGAATCTGGGCACCACCCTGCTGGTGACACTGGGCAAGGTCGGTGCGTTCGTCGCGGTGATGCTGATCGTGGGCCGCCGGGTCATTCCCTGGATCCTCAGCCGGGTGGCCGGCACCGGCTCGCGCGAACTGTTCACCCTGTGCGTGCTCGCGGTGGCGATGGGCGTGGCGTTCGGTGCGTCGGAACTGTTCGGCGTGTCGTTCGCATTGGGCGCATTCTTCGCCGGCATGTTGCTCAACGAAAGCGAGTTCGGTCACAAGGCCGCCAACGATTCGCTGCCGCTGCGCGACGCGTTCGCGGTGCTGTTCTTCGTGTCGGTGGGCATGCTGTTCGACCCGTCGATCCTGCTGCAGCGGCCGGCCGAGGTAATCGCCACCTTCCTGATCATCGTGGTCGGCAAGTCGGCCGCGGCCTGGGGCATCGTGCGCCTGTTCGGCAAGCCGAACTCGACCGCGCTCACGATCTCGGCAAGCCTGGCCCAGATCGGCGAGTTCTCCTTCATTCTGGCCGGGCTCGGCATCGGTCTGGGCGTGCTGCCGGAGGAAGGTCAGGACCTGATCCTCGCCGGTGCGTTGCTGTCGATCGTGTGCAATCCGCTGATCTTCGCCATGCTCGATCGCTGGCAGGCACGCGAGGACGCGCGCGCCGCCGCGGCGGCGCCGAAAGCGGCCCGTGCCGCGCCGATCGAGATCGCCGACCACGCCATCCTGATCGGCTTCGGTCGCGTCGGCAGCCAGCTGGCCGAACTGCTGCGCGACCGCGGCGTCCCGTTGGTGATCGTGGAGGAGGACGGCGAACTGGTCGCCCAGGCGCGCGATGCCGGCTTCCTCGCCGTACGCGGCAACGTGGCTGCCGAAGCGGTGATGCTCGAGGCCCGTCCGGACACCGCGAAGCTGGCGATCTTCGCGATCCCGCGCGCACTCGAGGCCGGCGAGACCATCGCACGGATGCGCGAAGCCAATCCTGCGCTCAGCATCCTCGCACGCGCGCACAGCGACGGCGAAGTGCGGCACCTGCTCGAACGCGGCGCCGACGCCGCGGTGCTGGCCGAACGCGAGCTGGCCTATTCGCTGTCGGAGATGGTCATGGCCACCCCGCCGTTCCGCGCGATGCGCGGCGACAGCACGCCGACGACGCCCCCCGTACCGGCGAACGGCCCCGATCCGACGCCCGGCCCGGGCACCGCGACACCGGCGTGACGCCGCGTGCGGATCGATCGCGCCCTACGGCGCGATCAGGAGGCCGCCCTGACGAAATCCGGACGCAGCAACGCGCCGAGTTCGGGATGGCGGAAGCGATATCCGCACGATGACAGCCGTCCGGGCAGCACGCGCTGGCCATCGAGCAGCAAGGTGGCCATTTCGCCGAATGCCAGACGCAGCATCCGGGCCGGCAGCCGCAGGCGGCCCGGACGGTGCAGCGCGTCCGCCAGGGCCTGCGTGAATTCGATGTTGCTCACCGGCGTGGGCGCGGTCAGGTTCACCGGCCCTGCGACCGCGGTCAGTGATCGACCGGCGTGCTGGTCGACGATCGACAGCACCGCGCCCACCCAGTCTTCGCGCGAGATCCAGCTCAGCGCCTGACGGCCGTCCCCCAGTCGTGCGCCGAGCCCGAGCCGGAACGGCGGCAGCAGCCGCTGCAGCATGCCGGCGCCCGGATCGAGCACGACGCCCGTGCGCAGAAGCACCACCGGCACGCCGAGCGCAACCGCGTCCATCGCGGCGTTCTCCCACTGCGCACACAGCACGTGGACGAATTCGTCATGCGGGGCGCTGCGCTCGTCGAGCGGCGCGGCGTCGAGCGCCTGCCGGCCGTACCAGCCGACGGCGGATCCGCTCAGCATCAGCCTCGGGCGGGTCCGCGCGCTCCGGATCCAGTCGACCAGACGCCGGGTCGGGGTGAGCCGACTGTCGAACAGGACCTGCTTGCGCTTGTCGCCCCAGCGCCGGTCGGCGATGCCGGCACCGGCGAGATTCACCACGACATCGGCCGCGTCGTCGGCCCCCATCGCATCGTAGCTGCGCACCTCGACACCTGCCGGCGCGCGCACGCGGCCGGGCTCTCGGGACAACCAGGTCACGCGCTCGCCCCTTCGCAACAGGGCCTGGCTCAAGGCGCGGCCGAGGAAGCCGCTGCCACCGGAAATCAGGATATGCATGTTTCACCAGCCTCGCAGGCGGTCGCCGCGTCCATTCGCTGCCACCGCTCGCGCGCATTCCACCAGCCTCCGGATGAAGCGCGCGTCAGTTGCCGCGCACGCAGCGTCCGGCAGCGACCGACATGACGCATGCATGCGTTCTCGGTACGCTCGAACCATGCCATCGTTCCTGCGCCCGATCCTGTCTCTGCTGTTCGGCGTGGCCCTGCTGCTGCTCGGCGCCGGGCTGCTGAACACGCTGGTGCCGGTACGCGCGAGCGAGGTCGGATTCGGCGACGGCTTGATCGGCGGCTTGAGCTCCGCCTACTTCGCCGGCTTCTTCATCGGCACGTTCATCGCGCCCACGCTCGTGCGCCGGATCGGCCACATCCGCGCGTTCGCGTTCTACAGCGTCTGCTGCACCTGTACCGCCCTGTTGCACACGCTCGCCGATGCCGCAGCGCTGTGGCTGCTGGCCCGCCTGTTGCTGGGCGCGGCCCTGGTCGGGATGTACACGGTCATCGAGAGCTGGCTCAACGCCCAGGCCGAACCGCGGCATCGCGGCAAGGTGTTCGCCACGTACATGGTGGTGAATCTGGGCGCGCTGGCCCTGTCCCAGCAGTTGCTCCGGATCGACGCCCAGGCGTTCGTCGCGTTCGTGCTGGTGGCGCTGCTGATCAGCGCGGCCAGCCTGCCGGTCCTGCTCACCCGCCAGGCCCTGCCCCAGTTCCCACCGGCGCCGCGTCTTCACCTGCGCCGCCTGTTCCAGACCACGCCCACCGCCGGCGCGGGCGCCCTGTTGTCGGGCCTGGCGATGGGCGCGTTCTGGGGCCTGATGCCGGTCTATCTGGTGCGCGCGCAGCTCGACGCGGCCGCCGTGGGCACGGTGATGAGCATGACCATCCTCGGCGGCGCGGCCCTGCAGTGGCCGGTGGGCTATCTGTCCGACCGTTTCGACCGCCGCCTCGTGCTCACCTTGGTCTGCCTGACCGCCACCGTCGCCGCACTGCTGGTACCGCTGGCGGTCCGGCACGGCGCCGCGCTGATGGTGGTCGCGTTCGTGTTCGGCGGAATGGCGTTCGCGATCTACCCGATCGTGGTCGCGCATCTGGTCGACCACCTGCCACCGGAAGACCTGCTCGCGGCCAGCAGCAGCGCGCTGCTGCTCACCGGGCTGGGCTCGGCCCTGGGTCCGCTGGTGGCGGGCGCCCTGATGGCCGGCCTCGGACCGAACATGCTGTTCGCCTGGTTCGCATTGATGCTCGGCGGCATCGCGGTGTTCGCCGCCCATCGCTACCGGGCCTTCCGCCGGCGGCGAGGCACGGGGGGCAACTTCCTGCCGATGCTGCGCACCAGTCACGCCTCCCTCGATCTCCTCGCGGAGCCGGCGGGCGCCCCGCGCGCGCCGGACGATGGCGCCGACACCGGCCGCGACGCAACGGATCAGCCGTCGCCCCCGTCATCCCGACCGTGAGCCGCGGGCGACGGTCTCGCCCGCAGGGTTGGCCTGCGATCGGGGTGACGGCGACGACGCATCGCGATCGCCGACCGCGAAAGCGTCACGAACCGGTGACCGCTCCGCGTACCGTCCTCCGACCCGATCCAGGCGGACTGGATCCGCGCGTCCGGTAGCTCGCGGCCGGCAGGGCCGGCTGCGTTCAGCCCTTGCCGAACACCAGCGCACCGCCGTCGGCATCGACCCGGATCGTGTCGCCACCGACGAATTCGCCGGACAGGATCTTCTGCGCCAGCGGGTTCTCCAGTTGCTGCTGGATCGCGCGCTTGAGCGGCCGTGCGCCGTAGACCGGGTCGAAACCGACATTGCCCAGCAAGTCGAACGCCCGTTCGGCGATGTCCAGATGCAGGCCGCGCTCGAGCAGGCGTTGTTCCAGACCGCGCAGCTGGATCCTGGCGATCTCGCGGATCTGCGCCTTCTGCAGCGGGTGGAACACCACGATGTCGTCGAGCCGATTGATGAACTCCGGCCGGAAATGCGCCTGCACAACGCCCATCACGGCGGCCTTCATCTGGGTGTAGGCCTCCGCCGAGTCGTCCCCGCCCAGTTCCTGGATCATCTGCGAACCCAGGTTGGACGTCATGACGATGACGGTGTTGCGGAAGTCCACCGTGCGGCCCTGGCCGTCGGTGAGGCGGCCGTCGTCGAGCACCTGCAGCAGGATGTTGAACACGTCCGGGTGCGCTTTCTCGACCTCGTCGAGCAGGATCACGCTGTAGGGGCGCCTGCGCACCGCCTCGGTGAGGTAGCCGCCCTCCTCGTAACCGACGTAACCCGGGGGCGCACCGACCAGCCGCGACACCGCATGCTTCTCCATGAATTCGCTCATGTCGATGCGCACCATCGCATCGGCCGAGTCGAACAGGAACTCCGCCAGCGCCTTGCTGAGCTCGGTCTTGCCCACGCCCGTGGGCCCCAGGAACAGGAACGAGCCGCTGGGCCGGGCCGGATCGCTCAGGCCGGCGCGCGAACGGCGCACGGCATCCGACACGACCTTGATCGCCTCGTCCTGGCCGACCACGCGCCCGTGCAGCGCGTCCTCCATCTTGAGCAGTTTCTCGCGCTCGCCCTCGAGCATCTTGCTGACCGGGATGCCGGTCCAGCGCGCGACCACCTCGGCGATTTCCTCGTCGGTGACCTTGTCCTGCAGCAGGGTGAAGCCGGTCGTCTCGGCTTCCTGCGCGGCGGCCAATTGCTTTTCCAGCGCCGGCAGTGTGCCGTACTGGATCTCGCTCATCTTCGTGTAGTCCTGCGCGCGCTGCGCGGACTCGAGCTGCAGTTTGGCGGCCTCGATCTGCTCCTTGATCCGGGTCGCGCCCTGTACGGTCGCCTTCTCGGCCTTCCAGACCTCTTCGAGATCGTTGTACTCGCGTTCGAGCGTGGCGATTTCGGACTCCAGGTCGGCCAGGCGCTGCTTCGACGCGTCGTCCTTTTCCTTCTTCAGCGCCTCGCGCTGGATCTTGAGCTGGATGAGGCGGCGCTCGCGACGATCCAACGCCTCGGGTTTGGAGTCGATCTCCATGCGGATGCGGCTGGCCGCCTCGTCCATCAGATCGATGGCCTTGTCGGGCAACTGGCGATCCGCGATGTAGCGGTGCGACAGCGTCGCCGCGGCCACCACCGCGGGATCGGTGATCTCCACCCCGTGATGCACGGCGTACTTCTCCTTCAACCCGCGCAGGATGGCGATGGTGTCCTCCACGCTGGGCTCGCCCACGAACACCTTCTGGAAGCGACGCTCCAACGCGGCGTCCTTCTCCACGTACTTGCGGTACTCGTCGAGCGTGGTCGCGCCGATGCAGTGCAGTTCGCCGCGTGCGAGGGCCGGTTTCAGCATGTTGCCGGCGTCCATCGCGCCCTCGGCCTTGCCCGCACCGACCATGGTGTGCAGTTCGTCGATGAACAGGATGATTTGGCCTTCGTTCTTCGACAGGTCGTTGAGTACCGCCTTCAGCCGCTCCTCGAACTCGCCGCGGAACTTGGCGCCGGCGATCAGCGCGCCCATGTCCAGCGACAGCACGCGCTTGTCGCGCAGCCCCTCCGGGACCTCGCCGTTGACGATGCGCTGGGCGAGGCCCTCCACGATCGCGGTCTTGCCCACGCCGGGCTCGCCGATCAGCACCGGGTTGTTCTTGGTCCGGCGTTGCAGGACCTGGATGGTCCGGCGGATCTCCTCGTCGCGGCCGATCACCGGGTCGAGCTTGCCGCTCTCGGCGCGTGCGGTCAGGTCGACGGTGTACTTCTCCAGCGCCTGCCGCGCCTCTTCGGCGTTCTCGTCGGCGACCTTCTCGCCACCGCGCATGGCCTCGATGGCCGTTTCCAGCCGACGCTTGTCCGCACCGGCGGCCTTCAGCGCCCGGCCGGCGTCGCCGTCGTCGTCCAGGGCGGCCAGCAGGAACAGTTCGGAGGCGATGTAGGCATCGCCCTTCTGCTGGGCGAGCTTGTCGGTGACGTTGAGCAGGCGCGACAGACCGTTGCCGACCGACACGTTGCCGGCCTGCCCCGACACCTTGGGCAGGCGCTCCAGCGCCTCGCCCAGGCGCTCGCGCAGTACCGGCACATTGACGCCGGCCTGGGTCAGCAGCGGCCGGGTGCCGCCGCCGGCCTGGTCGAGCAGCGCCACCAGCAGGTGGACCGGTTCGATCAGATTATGGTCGCGCCCGACCGCCAGCGACTGCGCATCGGCGATCGCCTGCTGGAAGCGCGAGGTGAGCTTGTCCATCCGCATCGGAGAGTCCTCGAAAAAGGCGGGGCCGGCCGGGCCGGCACATACCTTTCACATGCGGTTGCGGGCGGGGGTTTCAAGCCCGCGGCCGATGTACGGTCGGCCGCGGGTCGCCGTGATGATGATCCGCAGTCGCCAGCAGCGCGTCCGTGCGGGGCGGCGGCACGACATCGCCTCAGTCGACCAGGAACCGGTGCCGTTCGGCGGGCGCCGGCAGGCGACACGCCTGTCGCCGCCCGAACCAGCGGTAGCGCCGGCGCGCGAACGCCCGGTAGACGCGGTCGCGCCAGCCGCGCGGCATCGCGCGTGCCAGCGCGACCAGACGCCAGACGCCCCCGAGCCCGGTGAGCACCCGGATGATCGCCTCGCTGTCGAGGTGTGGGCCGTCGTGGTCGAGCAGCAGCAAGGACACCGGCGCCTCCGGATCGAGCCCATGCGCCAGCGCCAGCCGGCGGCCCGCCGGTGCCTGCATCGCGGCGAATCGGTAACGGGCGTCGCGGTCGCGGGCGATCAGCGCGTCCACCCAGCCGTTGCACAGCACGCAAGTACCGTCGAAGACGAGCGTGGCGTGGTCGGCGCCGAGGTCCGCCCCCGACGCAGGCTCGTTGCCGGCGCGAGGATCGGCTGCCATCAGCGGAACGCCGCCGCGCGGGCGTGAGCACGCCAAGCGCGAGCGGCGGACACCATCGTCAGTCCAGCGGCGTGGGCTGGATGATCTCGACCCAGTAGCCGTCGGGATCCTTGATGAAGGCGAGTGAACGCATCCGACCGTCGGTCAGGCGCTTCTGGAAGTCCACTCCCAGCGTTTCGAAGCGTGCGCACGCGACCACGACATCGGGCACGCTGACGCAGAGGTGGCCGAAGCCACGCGGGTCGCTGTTGCCGTCGTGGTAGACCGGGCCGTCCTGATCCTCGGTGCCGTGGTTGTGGGTGAGTTCGAGGACCCCACGCTGGCGGGCGAGCCATTGCTTGCGGCCGGCATCGTCGTCGGGGATGTCGCTGTCGTCGTCGACCAACACCAGGAAGAACAGGCTGAACTTCGCCTCGGCGAAATCGACCTTGCGCACCAGGGTGAAGCCGAGCACGCGGGTGTAGAAGTCCAGCGAAGCCCGCGCATCCTTGACCCGCAGCATGGTGTGGTTGAAGACGAAATCGCGGGTGGCGGCGTCGCGCTCGCTGGCGACACCGGGCACCTGCGCCAGTGCGTCGCGGGTGGAAGCGGTCATGTGGCACTCCGGAAAAAGGGGCCGCCCATTATCGACGACGGCCGCGAAGACCGGGTCGGCGTCGCGCCCGGCGCAGAGGCCGCGGCATCGGGATCGTCCATGTCGGCCGCGAGGGGAGCGATGTCCGCTTCCGGCCGCAACCAGCCGCTGTACCGCACCACGGATCCGGCGAGCGGCATGCGCGCCTCGACCTGAAACCGGTAGATCCCTTCGATCTCGCGTTCCTCGCAACGCACCCGGCGGAACAGCGCGACGGGCATCGGCAACACGCCAAACAGGCGTGCACCGACGACGTTCCAGTAGATGGTCCCGTCGTGCGTGTGCAGGAGGAAATGAAGCTGCACGCCGCCGAGCCGCTCGCGCAGTTGTCCATCGTGATGCCAGAGCCGCGACTGCATCGGCCTGCCGCCGAAGTCGCGCCGCCACACCTCGCCGTTCGGCCCGCAGTCGATCTCGACCGTCGCCGGGGCGTCGTCCATCGCCTTCGGCAGACCGGCCACGCGGCCGCACAGGCGCGACAGCAGGCCACGCCCGCGGGTCAGGCTGACCCGCCCCACATAGCGCGTGTGGCCACCGGCACTGTGCATCGCGCGCAGCGAATCCGGCAGCCGGAAGAACGCCGCGCCGAGCAGGGTCTGATAGAGGGTCGGTGTCATCGGAACATGCGTGGGCGCCGGGCGTGCAGGATAGCGCCAAGCAGGCGCGTCCGGCGCCGGCGCACGGTCGCCATCGCTGCACGCCTGGCGTAGCGGCGTGCGCGCAACGGCGTGCGTGTGCTGATGGCGGCGGCCCTCCCACCGATTCCACGGGGCGGGCCGCCGGAAAGCGCCGCCGGTCAGTCTGCGCCGGATCGCTCGCCCGGGTCCGGCGCCGATGTCGCGCGGTACCGCCAGGCCAACCCGGTCGCCCACAGGGCCAGGAACGCATAGGCGCCGGCGAACTGGAGGGCGATCGCGCCACGCAGCCCCTCGAGCGTCCACGGCACGACCAGTGCGCCGGTGGGATGGACCGAATGGATGACACCGAACAGTGTCGCCACCGCCGCGATCGCCAGGGTGCCCGCCGCCAGCCCGTGGCGCCGGTCGACCAACGCCACCAGCGCGGTGGCCCACAGCATCGCGGTGATGATGAAGCCGTTGCCGAGCACCAGCAGCGCGGCCATCTCCGGCAGGCCATGGCCGGCGTCGATCTGCGCGTACAGTGCGGCCAGCCGCTCCGGGTCGACCCAGGCCGGGTTGCCGAGCTTGATCGCCAGCAGATAGGCAATGGCGGGCAGAAACGCCAGCGCCACCGCCATCGCGTGTTCGCGCCGGGTGCTCTGGAAGGCCTGCACGGCGATGTCGAGGCCGACGAACACGATGATCGGCGCCAGCACCGCCACCGGCAGCCACTGCACCAGGCCGGCCACGAGTCCGAGCATGCCGCCCAGGCCGACGAACAGCCCGGTCAGGAGGGTGTAACCGGTGCGCGCTCCCATGTGCTTGTAGGCGGGCTGGCCGATGTAGGGCGTGGTCTGCGCCACACCGCCGCACACACCGGCCACCAGCGTGGACACCGCCTCGACCAGCAGCACGTCGCGGGTGCGGTAATCGTCGCCCGCCGCACGCGCGCTCTCGCTGACGTTGATGCCGCCGACCACCATCAGCAGCCCGAACGGCAGCAGCAGCGACAGGTACGGCAGCGTCGCCGGCATGCCCTCGACGAAGCCGAGGCTCGGCCACGGCAATGCGGGCGCGGGCCAGGCGGCGTCCGGCACTGCGAACCCGGGCGCCCAGCCGGCGAGCCCGAACGCGTAGTAGAGCAGCAGCCCGACCAACAGGGCGAACGGCACGCCCGGCATGCCGAACGGCGCCCGTCCCCGTGCGGCCAGCACGTACAGCAACAAGCCGAGCGTCGCGAGACCGGCGACCGGGAAGCGCAGCGTCTCGATCAACGGAAGGAACCCGAGCAACATCAGCGCGGCACCGCCGATCGAGCCCAGCAGCGCCGCGCGCGGCACGACGCGGGTGATCCAGTCACCGGCGAACGACAACACCAGCTTGAGCACACCCATGACCACCAACGCAGCCATGCCGAGCTGCCAGGTGGCGATGCCCGCGGCCTCGGGATCCAGCCCCTGCTGCCGCAGTCCGGCGTACGCCGGACCGAGCACCAGCAGCGCCATGCCGATGCTGGTCGGCGCGTCCAGCCCGAGCGGCATCGCGGTGACGTCGTCACGTCCGGTACGTGCCGCCAGCCGTCGCCCCATCCAGGTATAGAGCAGGTTGCCGATCAGCACGCCCAGCGCAGTGCCGGGAAACATGCGCCCGAACACGATATCGGCCGGCATGCCGAAGATCCCGATGAGCGCGGCGGCGATGAAGCCGAGGATCGACAGGTTGTCGACGACCAGACCGAAGAAGCCGTTGAGATCGCCCGCGACGAACCAGCGCGGGGACATGCGGCGAGGAGAGGTCTGCGTGGAGGCGGGTCGGGACATGGGCGCTCTAAGGGGTGACGGCGATCAGGGGAGCGCGCCGGGCTGGGCGCAGGCCCTCATCGCCCTTCGGGCACCTTCTCCCGCGAGCGGGAGAAGGAACAGGCCGGGTCATGTCGGGGCAACTTCGCCCGCGTGCGGGAGACAGGCGTCGGACATGGCACGTCCGGGTTCAGAACCGAGCGGTGAACTCCACGCCCCACGTGCGCGGCTCGTTGATGAAGCCGGTGAGGTTGTTGAAGTCGATACCGCCGACGATCCGGGTGGTGTCGGTGATGTTGCGCCCGAACGCAGCCAGGTCGTAGTCGCCGTTGTTCCAGGCATAGCCGACACGCACGCCGCCTTCGAGCAGCGAACGTCCACGGAATTCCTCGGACTCGTACAGGAAGAAGTTGACCTCGCCGCGGTAGGCCCAGTCGGTGTAGACATAGACCTCGCCGCCGGCGGTGCCGACCGGGATGCCGTAGCGCGCGGTCAGGTTGTGGATCAGCTTCGGCGCCTGCGGAAGCGGATTGCCGTCGATCAGGGCCTGCGTCTGGCCGATGCCGATCAGGACCGGATCAGTGACGGTGCAGCCGCTGCCGCACACGGCCACGCCCAGATCGCTGTCGCGGATCTCGGTGTCGTTCCAGCTGCTGCCCCAGGTGACCAGCAGGTTGTCCGTCAGCCAGGCCTGCAGATCGAGCTCGATGCCCTGGCCCAGCGTCTTGTCGGCGTTGAGCAGGATCGCCTGGTTGGTCGCGCCACCGACCGCGATCAGCTGCTGTCCGTCGACGTCGTAGCGGAACAGGTTGAGACCGGCGCGGGCGCGGCCATCCCAGAAGTCGGTCTTGAAGCCGACCTCGTAGGAGATCACTTCCTCGGAATCGGCCGTGGAGACGCCACCGAAGGCGAGCCGGCCCTGGATCGACGGCGCGCGGAACCCCTTGGCGACGCGCGCATAGAGATTGGTGTCGTCGTTGACGGCGTAGACCGCGCTGGCGTCCCAGCTGATGTCGTCGACATCGGTATCGACCAGGAACGGACCGCCGACCGGGGTACCGCCCGGCACCGCCTGCAGCACGCTGGCGCTGAAGTCCTTGCGATCCTGGGTGTAACGCAGGCCACCGCGCAGGGTCAGCCGCTCGGTGACGTCGTACTGGCCCGAAGCGAACACGGCCCAGGCGGTGTTGCGCTGCTCCTGCACCGCGTGCCCGCTCTGCGGATTGCCCGGCGCGAGCGTGTCGTAGTTGAGGCTGTCGATGGTCAGGTCCTCGCGGAACCAGAACGCACCGGCCTGCCAGTTGAACGGTCCGGCGAGGTTCGACTCCAGGCGGATCTCCTGCGACAGCTGCTCGTGGTCGGAAATGCCGTCGGCCGACTCGGCGGGAAACGGAATGAAGCCCGGGCCGGAATCCGGCAGGAACGCGGCGCCGTAGCCACCGTCGATGTCGCCGCGATTGAGCGATTCCAGCGTTTCGTAGCCGGTGATCGAGTACAGGCTGTACTGGCCGAAATCCCAGCGCAGGCGCGCACTGCCTCCCCAGGTTTCGAGATCGGAGAAGTTCACTCCGTCGTTGGACACCACGTTGCGGTCGAAGCCGGGCACGAAGCGGTTGCTCCCCGGCTCGATGATGTTGGCGCGGAACAGGCGCGCGGTGCCGTTGAGTTCGCGACGATGTAGGTTGAACAGACCTTCGAAGCCGTCGCCCTCGTACAGGAACTGCACCCGGCCGGCGGTCTCGTCGTAGCCTTCGAAACCACGGTTGGGCGCGTCTTCCTGGGTATTGCGGACCCAGTCGTCGCGGCGCTGGTACAGCACCGAGGCGCGGGCCGACCAGCGCTCGCTGAGGGCACCGCCCACCGCGCCCTCCAGGTTCCACATGTCGTGGCTGCCGTAGGCCACCCGGCCGTAGCCGTCGAATTCCTGGCTCGGCCGCACCGAGTCGAACTTCACCACGCCGGCCGGGGTGTTGCGGCCGAACAGCGTGCCCTGCGGACCGCGCAGCACTTCCACCGCGGCGATGTCGAACACCGGGAAGCCCTTCAGCAACGGGTTCTCCAGCACCACGTCGTCGTAGATCAGCGACACCGGCTGCGAGGCGTTGAGATCGAAGTCCGTATTGCCCAGGCCACGGATGTAGAAACGCGGGAACGCGCGGCCGTAGGAGGATTCGATGTTGAGGCTCGGCACCCGCCCGGACAGGACGCGGATGTCGCCGCCGCCGCTGCCGAGCACGCCGAGCGTTTCGGCATCCAGGGTGGTGATGGAGATCGGCACGTCCTGGATGTTCTCCACCCGGCGCTGCGCGGTGACCTGGACCGCATCGAGCGTGGTCGCCGACGGCCTGCCCGCCTCCTCGCCGACAGGCGTCTGGGCGGTCGCCACGACTGGCAGGGCCAGGACGAGGGCGAGAGCGAGCGGCCGCAGTCGCGGCATGGGGCGGGGGGAACGGGGCATCGCGGGGCTCCTGGCGGGCGGGCGCTGGGGAAGGGTGAAGGGGAACGGCATCGTCAGAAGGATACGTCCGCGCGCAGCCGGGATCGCAGCACCGAACGGTGACCCGTTTCGCGCTTCCAGGCCAGGCGGATGGCCTCGATGGCCTCGTGGCGCTCGGGGGTGTCGGGATGCTGGATCACCAGCTCCTTGGAGCGCAGCCGCGTCGGCACGCTCGCGCCCGGCGGCAGCCATTGTCCGTAGGCGTCGATCACGCTCAGGCCCTCGGGGAAACGTGGCGTGACTTCACGGTCCAGGAAGTCGAGCCAGCGTTGCTCGGCGGCCTCGGCGGCGGCCGGGGCCGCGTCCCACTCGCCCGCGGCGAAGTAGAGCTCGGTGCGGACCCAGTCCAGCGCCTGCGCCGGGCGGGCCGCATCGCCGTGGTAGGCGGCCGTGACGGCCTCCGGGCGGGATACGGCGTCGCGCGCGGGCGTGGCGGCGCACGCCGCCAGCGCCAGCACAGGCAGGAGAACGAGAACAGGACGGAACGTCGACACGCGGACTCCGGACCGGACAACGGGAATGCATCGTAGTCAGCACGATGCCCGAATTTGTTGCAGTGCCGCAACACTGTATCGCTTCATCCCGATGGACGCACGTCCGCACGCCGGGCCCTAATGGCACGCGCTCCGTGCACCGCCATCATTCGTCCCGAGGCCTCTCCGCATGCCCCCGTCCGTTCCCGGCGCCTCCACCGCTTCCAGGCTCACGTGGTCCTTCGCGACACTCTTTGCCTTGGCGGCGACCCACGATGCGCGCGCCGACGACCGGGACGCCGGCACCACCTCGCTGGATGCGGTGATCGTGACCGGCACACGCGCACGCGACCGCACCGTGCTCGAGTCCACCTCGCCCATCGATGTGCTCGACCAGGAGGACCTGCGCAGGGCCGGCGCCGTCAACGGTGAGCTCGGCAGCGCACTGCAGGCGTTGCTGCCGTCGTTCAATATGCCCCGCCAGTCGAACTCCGGAGGCGCCGACCACGTCCGGGCCGCCCAGTTGCGCGGCCTGGCGCCCGACCAGGTGCTGGTCCTGGTCAACGGCAAGCGCCGTCACGTGTCGTCGCTGGTGAGCACCGGCGCGAAGATCGGACGCGGCAGCACGCCGGTGGACTTCAATGCGATTCCGATCTCGGCCATCCGCCGCATCGAGGTGCTGCGCGACGGCGCCGGTGCGCAGTACGGTGCCGATGCCGTCGCCGGCGTCATCAACGTGATCCTCGACGACGCTCCCGAGGGCGGCAGCCTGGATGCCAGCTACGGCGCCCACCACACCCGGCTCGACCCGATCGACCGCCGCTTGACCGACGGCCAGAGCGCGTTCGTGGCCGGCACCGTCGGCACGGGCTTCGGCGAGGATGGCTTCCTGCGCGTGGGCCTGGAGTACAAGCATCTCAGCCCCACCAACCGTGCCGGCTTCGACGAGATCCCGCCATGGGACCAGACCCCGGACAACCTCGCGCTCTAGGGCCGACGCAACTACCACCAGGGCAACGGCGAGGCCGAGGACCTCAACGGCTGGTTCAACACCGAGGTGGCCATCGGCCGGGCCGCCACCCTCTACGGCTTCGGCACCTGGCACCAGCGCGAAAGCGAGGGCGCGAACTACTTCCGCTATCCCGATGGCGAGGCCAACTGGCGCGAGGTGTATCCGGACGGGTTCCGCCCGGTGTCGATCGGCGAGAACCGCGACGTCGCGGTGGTGGCCGGTGTGCGCGGCCAGGCCGGCGCCTGGGACTACGACGCCAGCCTCAACCACGGCCGCAACGACTTCACCTTCCGCCTGCGCGATTCTCTCAACGCCTCGCTCGGCCCCGGCAGCCCCACCCGCTTCAGGACCGGGGACTACGCCTTCCGGCAAACCCTCGCCAACCTCGACCTCAGCCGCGGCTTCGAACGCGGCACTGCGTTCCACACCGCCGGAACCGGTCTGGAACTGCGTCGGGAGGATTACGAAACCGGTGCGGGCGACCCGGCCAGCTACGCCGCCGGCCCCTTCACGGACCGCCCCACCGGCTCGCAGGCCGGCGGCGGGCTGACGCCGCAGGACGAGGCCGACCTCGACCGCGATGTCGCCAGCGTCTACGTCAGCCTGTCGAGCGCCTTCGGCGAGCGGCTGACCACCGACGCGGCGCTGCGCTACGAGGACTACAGCGACTTCGGCGGCGAGGCCACCGGCAAGCTCGCCGCCCGCTACGAATTCGCGCCGGCGTTCGCGCTGCGCGGCGCGGTGTCGCGCAATTTTCGCGCACCGGCGCTGGCACAGTCGGGATACGAATCCACCGGCACCGGCTACGATGCCGCGGGCCGCCTGATCCAGAGCCGGCTGCTGTCGGTGAACAACCCGATCGCGCGCGCGCTCGGGGCCACCGATCTCGGACCCGAGCAGTCGACCAACGCCAGCTTCGGCTTCACCAGCCGCATCGGCGAACACTTCGACGTGTCGCTGGACCTGTTCCAGATCGAGATCGACGATCGCGTCGCATTGTCCGAGGCGATCACCGGTGGTGCGCTCACCGACTTCATCGATCGCGAGTTCGGCGTGCCCGGGGTGGAGAGTGTGAGCTTCTTCGTCAACGCCGCCGATACCCGCACCCGCGGCGCGGAACTGGTCGCGAACTGGCGCCGGCCGTTGGCCGGCGGGGACCTGCTGCTCAACGGCGCGTGGAGCTACGCCAAGACCGACCTGAGACGGATCGTCGAGACACCGGCCGAACTGGCCGCACTGGATCCGGACTACGTGCTGTTCGGGGTGGAGGAACGCAACACGCTCACCGATGCCGCGCCGCGCACGCGCGGCGTGCTGTCCGGCGCATGGCGCACCGATCGCCTGAACCTGCTGGCCCGCGCCACCCGCCACGGCAGCACGCGACGGGTGTTCGACTTCGGCGGCGGCTTCGAGCCGGAACAGACTTACGGCGCGAAGTGGCAGCTCGACCTGGAAGCGGAACTGCGTCTCGGCGACCGCTGGGCATTGGCGGTCGGCGGCCTGAACGTCGCCGACGCCTATGCCGACCGCTCCAACGAGGACATCCACTACTTCGGCAACCTGCCCTACGACGTGTTGTCAGGCGTCGGCAGCGGCGGCGCGTACTACTACTCGCGGGTCCGCTACCGCTTCTGAGCGGGCGCGTCGTCGTCCGGCGCACGGACCGCACACCGCAGAGAAGACGCACGCTCCGCGGCGACACGGTGCGGATCCGCACTCCGCGCGCGCCGAGATCGACATCGGGATCGCGGGCGATACGCTGCACTCGACGCGCGGCACCGCGCGTCGAGCAGTCATCACGCACGCTGCGGCAGAATGACCTCATGGCAGCCGAGTCCCCCACCCGACCGCCGCCGCCCGCAGTCGACGAGGCCTGGGCCTTGTTTCTCGACGTGGACGGCACTCTTCTGGAATTCGCCGCCGATCCCGCATCGGTCCAGGTGAGCGATGCGCTGCGCACCACGCTGGAGCGTCTGCACCGCCGGCTCGACGGGGCGCTCGCACTCGTGAGCGGGCGACCGCTCTCGGTACTGGACGGACTCTTCGCGCCATTGCGCCTGCCCTCGGCGGGTCTGCACGGCCTGGAACGCCGCAATGGCGCACGCCGGGCTCCGCCACCGCATGTCCCCCCGGCCCTGGCCCGCATCCGCGCCGAGGCGGAACGCCTCGTCGAGCGCCTGCCGGGCACCCTGGTCGAGGACAAGGGAGTCGGCATCGGCCTGCACTGGCGTCGCGCGCCGCGGCACGGTCCGGCGATGCGTACGTTCGCGGAGCGCGTGCTGCCAAGGCTGCCGGGCTACCGCCTGCAACACGGCGACCATGTCGTCGAACTGCGCCCCGGAGGCGCCGACAAGGGCGACGCGATCGCGGCGATGTTGCAGGAGCCGCCGTTCCAGGGGCGCACCCCCGTGTTCGTCGGCGACGATCTCACCGACGAACACGGCTTCGCCATCGTCAACGCCCGTCACGGCCACAGCATCCTGGTGGGCGCACGCGACAACAGTGCCGCGCACTTCGCGCTGCCGGATGTCGCCGCCGTCCACACCTGGCTCGAGGAGACCCCGTCCGCATGACCCCTGCACCAGACACCGAACTCGCCGCCGGCACTTCGCTCCCACCCGATACCGCCGCCACCCTCGACCTGGGCGTGATCGGCAACGGCAGCTTCGGCGCCTTGCTCGATGCGCGCGCGCGCGTGGTCTGGAGTTGCCTGCCGGCCTTCGACGGCGACCCCGCGTTCTGCGCGCTGCTGTCGCCGCGCGACCACGACGCCGGCGATTTCGCCATCGAGCTCGAGGACTTCGATCACAGCGAGCAGGCTTACCTCAACAACACCGCCGTGCTGCGCACGGTGCTGCACGATCGCCACGGCGGGGCGGTCGAGATCGTCGATTTCGCCCCCCGCTGGCGCGCCCACGGCCGTCTCTACCGGCCGGTCTCCATCATGCGTCGGGTCACGCCACTGGCCGGCAACCCCCGGATCCGCGTGCGCCTGCGACCGCTCACCCACTGGGGCGAGCATCGCGCCGAAACCACCTGGGGCAGCAATCACGTCCGCTATCTGCTGCCCGATTTCACCCTGCGCCTGACCACCGACGTCCCGGTGCGCTACGTCCGCGAGGAAACGACGTTCGTACTCTCGCATCCGGTGCATCTGCTGCTCGGCGCCGACGAGAGCCTGACCCGGTCGCTGCCCGGCTTCATGGACGAAGCGCTGGACCGCACCACCGAGTACTGGCGCGAATGGGTCCGCTACCTGTCGATTCCGCTGGAATGGCAGGCAGCGGTGATCCGCAGCGCGATCACGCTCAAACTGTGCCAGTACGAGGACAGCGGCGCGATCATCGCGGCGATGACCACCTCCATCCCCGAGGCGCCCCATACGCCGCGCAACTGGGACTACCGCTACTGCTGGCTGCGCGATGCCGCCTTCGTGGTGCGCGCGCTCAACCGGCTCGGCGCCACCCGCAGCATGGAGGAGTTCCTGCGCTACATCTTCAACATCGCCACCCACGATGGCAGCTTGCAGCCGCTGTACGGCATCGACTTCGCCGAGCGACTGGAGGAACACGAGGTCGAAGCGCTGCAGGGCTACCGCGGCATGGGGCCCGTCCGGCGCGGCAACCTCGCCTGGATCCAGAAGCAGCACGACGTCTACGGCAGCGTGGTGTTGACCTCGACCCAGCTGTTCTTCGACCAGCGCCTGGCCGACCCGGGCAACCGCGACGATTTCGCCCGCCTGGAACCGCTGGGCGAGCAGGCCTACGCCATGCACGACGTACCCGATGCCGGGCTGTGGGAGTTCCGCGGACGCACCGAAGTCCACACCTACACCGCGGCGATGTGCTGGGCGGCCTGCGACCGCCTGTCCAAGATCGCCGCCCACCTGGGTCTCGACGAGCGCACCGCATACTGGCGCGAGCGCGCCGACACCATCCATGCTCGGGTGACCGGCGAAGCCTGGAACGAGGGCCTGGGCCATTTCACCGACACCCTGGGCGGACACCGCCTCGACGCTTCGTTGCTGCTGCTGGCCGACATCGGCTTCATTGCGCCCACCGACCCGCGTTTCGTCGCCACCGTCGAGGCGATCGGCCGCGACCTCAAGCGCGGCGACGGCCTGTTCCGCTACATCGCGCCCGACGATTTCGGCGCGCCGGAAACCAGCTTCACGATCTGCACGTTCTGGTACATCGACGCCTTGGCCGCGATCGGCCGCAAGGACGAAGCCCGCGCCATGTTCGAACGCATCCTGGCACGCCGCAATCCACTGGGTCTGCTGTCGGAAGACCTGTCGTTCGAAGACGGCGAGGCCTGGGGCAACTTCCCCCAGACCTACTCGCACGTCGGGCTGATCGTGGCGGCGATGCGCCTGTCCCGCTCCTGGGAGGAGGCGTCATGAGCCGACTGGTGGTGGTGTCCAACCGGGTCGCGATTCCCGGCGAGAACCGGGCCGGCGGCCTCGCCGTCGCCCTGAACGCCGCGCTCAAGGAGCAGGGCGGCATGTGGTTCGGCTGGAGCGGGCGCACCGTGCGCGGCGACAGCGGGGACACCCACGAAACCGTGGACGGCGACATCCGCTACCTGACCATGGACCTCAACCGCGCCGACCTCGACGCCTACTACAACGGGTTCGCCAACCGGACGTTGTGGCCGCTGCTGCACTTCCGGCTCGACCTGGTCGACTACGACCGCAGCACCCGGGAGGGCTACGCCAAGGTCAACGCACTGTTCGCCGAGAAGCTGGCACCGCAGTTGCGCGACACCGACATCCTGTGGATTCACGACTACCACCTGATCCCGCTGGGCGCCTTGCTGCGCGAGCGCGGCGTCGGCTGCCGGATGGGATTCTTCCTGCATGTGCCGATGCCCTCTTCGGACCTGTTGGCGGCGATGCCCAACCACAACCGCCTGTTGTCGTCGTTGTACGCCTACGACCTGGTCGGCATGCAGACCCGGCGCGACGTGGAACGTTTCCAGGATTATGTGCGCCTGTTCGGCGGCGGCAAGATTCTGGCCGACGGCCAGATGGAGGCGCCCGGCGGCCGCAAGTTCCGCGCCGGCGCGTATCCGATCAGCATCGATACCGAGACCATCGCGCGTCAGGCCGAGGCCGCCGTGAACAAGCCCGCGGTGCGGGATCTGCAGGCCAGTCTGGACCGACGCGGGCTGGCGATCGGCGTCGACCGGCTCGATTACTCGAAAGGCATGCCGGAGCGCTTCCGTGGCTACGAGCGCTATCTGGAGAAGCACCCCGATCAGCGCGGTCAGCTCACCTATCTGCAGATCGCGCCGGTCTCGCGCGGCGATGTCACCGAGTATCAGGCCCTGCGGCAGGAGCTCGAGCAGATTGCCGGTCACATCAACGGTGCGTGGTCGGAACCGGATTGGACGCCGCTGCGCTACGTCAATCGCAACTTCGCCCACAGCACGCTCACCGGCTTCTACCGCGCCGCCCAGGTCGGGCTGGTGACGCCGCTGCGCGACGGCATGAATCTGGTCGCCAAGGAATACGTGGCGGCGCAGGACCCCAAGGATCCCGGCGCCCTGGTGCTGTCGCTGCTGGCCGGTGCGGCCTACGAACTGAAGGAGGCGCTGCTGGTCAATCCGCACGATCTCGACGGCGTGGCCGATGCGATCGCGATCGCCTCGACGATGCCGCGGGAAAAGCGCATCGAGCGCTGGCAGGCCATGATGGCGTACCTGCGCGAAAACGACATCCATGCCTGGCGGCGCAACTTCCTGCACGACCTGCAGAACATCCCCGCGACCGGCTGAGCCCGGAGGTGAGCCCGGAGGCCGCCACCGTCGCCCTCAATCGAGCGCCTTCCGCCAGACGAGGGTCGCCAGGCGACCGGTCCGTCCGTCGCGACGGTAAGAGTAGAACCGCCCGGGATCCGAGATCGTGCACAGGCCGCCGCCGTGGATCGCGCCGGGGCGCAGGCCTGCGGCGACCAGCCGCCGCCGCGCGAGCGCGTACAGGTCCACCCGCCAATGCCCGGGACGCGTGCCCGTGAAGGCGGATGCCGCGCCGGGGTCGATCCCGACGAACGCATCGCGCACCTCGGCGCCGATTTCGTAGGCGTCGGGACCGGCGGCCGGGCCCAACCAGGCCTGCAGCCTGTCTGGCGGGGTGTCCATCGCCGCCACCGTTGCCTCCAGCACGCCCGCGGCGAGCCCGCGCCACCCGGCATGCGCGGCACCGATGTCGCTGCCGTCGCGCGCGGCCAGGACCACCGGCAGGCAGTCCGCGGTCAGGATGGCGAGCACCACCCCGGCTGCGCCGGTGACCGCGGCATCCGCCTCGGGCGCTTCGGCCGCGGCAGCGGGCGGCGGGCCTGCGCCCGCGACGGGATCCGGATCGTCCGACGACGTGGCGCCGCCGGGCACCCGATCGCCCTCGCCGAACCGCCGGACCTCGACCCCGTGCACCTGCCGCAGCCAGCATGGCGACGACGGCAGACCGGCCTGCTCGGCCAGCAGCGCGCGGTTGTGCGCGACCGCAGCGACGTCGTCGCCGGATCGGTCACCGAGATTGAAGCGGTCGAACGGTGCCCGCGAGACGCCCGCCCCGTGACGCAGCGTCGAGAACGCGACCACGCCGGGAGGCGCCGGCCAGTCGGCCGGCAACGCGAAGGCCGCCCCCTGACGGCCGGTCGGCCGCATCTCAGCGGTGCCCGGCCACGTCGGCATGAGCGCGCGCATCCTCGCGCAACAGCCGCATTAGGGACTGCATGTCGGCCGGCACCGGCGCGCTGGTGCGCACCGGCTCGCCGGTGCGCGGATGCACGAACTCCAGGGTCTCGGCATGCAGCGCCTGACGCCGGAACGCGCGCAGCGCGGCGACCAGCGCCTCGGACGCGGCCTTGGGCAGCTTGAGCGAGCCGCCGTACAACGGGTCGCCGATGATCGGATGCCGCAGGTGCTGCATGTGGACGCGGATCTGATGGGTGCGCCCGGTTTCCAGCCGGCACTCCAGCGCGGTGTGCGCACGGAAACGTTCGCGCAGGCGGTAATGGGTCACCGCCTCGCGCCCGTCCTCGCGAACGGCCATGCGCAGGCGGTCGCGCGGATGGCGGTCGATCGCCGCGTCCACGGTGCCGCCGCTGACCAGCGGGCCGAGCACGATCGCCAGATACTGGCGGTGCACCTCGCGCGCCGACAGTTGCTCCACCAGCGCGGCGTGCGCCTGCACCGTGCGTGCGACCACCATGACGCCCGAGGTGTCCTTGTCCAGCCGGTGCACGATGCCGGCGCGCGGCAACAGCGCCAGCGCCGGATCGCGGAACAGCAGGCCGTTGACCAGGGTACCGGTGCGATTGCCCGCGCCGGGGTGGACCACCATGCCGGCGGGCTTGTCGAGCACCAGCACGTCGGCGTCCTCGTAGAGCACGTCGAGCGGAATGTCCTCGGGGGCGTCGTGGGTCTGCTCGTCGAGCACCACGTCGAGCGTCACGGTCTCGCCGCCTACCACCGGGTCGCGGGGGCGCACGTGGCGCCCGTCCAGCAAGGCGTCGCCCGACTTGATCCATTCAGCCAGGCGCGAACGGGAGAATTCCGGGAACACCTCCGCCAGCACCTGGTCGAACCGGCGCCCGGCCAGGGCGTCCGGCACCTCCACGCTGCGCGGCTCGAACTCGTCGTCGGGGGTGTCCTGGGCGGGGGCCGGTGGGGCGTCGGGGCGGGACTGGGTCATCGGGAAGGGTCACAGGGGGGAAAGGTTCAGGCGGTACAGGCCGGGCGGCCGGCGCGGACTGCTATTATCGGCCCTTCGTGCCGTTCACGCCCAACGCCCCATGACCCGAGCCCGTTCCGCTTTCCGTATCGCAGTGATCCTGTCGCTGCTCGCCGTGTTCCTCGCCAGCGGCTGCTCGCGCTCGCGCGGCGACCGGGACGACGCCAACGAGGGCGTTCCGGCCAACGAACTGTACGACCGCGGTCACCAGTCGATGCGCTACGGCAACTGGAACGCGGCCGCGACCACGTTCCGCCGTCTGGTCGCGCAGTACCCGTACGGCCCCTACACCGAGCAGGCGTTGGTGGAGACGGCCTACGCCCAGTACAAGATGGGCAACAACGAGGAGGCGATCTCCAGCATCGACCGCTTCCTGCGCACCTACCCGACCCACAGCAACACCGCCTACATGTATTACCTGCGCGGCTTGGTCAACGGCAACCGCGACACGGTGTTCCTGCAGCGCGTGTGGCGCCTGGATGCCAGCCGCCGCGACTTGGCGACGCCCAACCAGGCGTACGCGGATTTCGCCATCGTGGTCGAGCGGTACCCCGACAGCCGCTACGCCGCCGACGCGCGCCAGCGCATGGCGTCGCTGACCAACATGTTCGCCCGTCACGAGGTGGACTCCGCGCTCTACTACCTGCGCCGCGGCGCATTGGTGGCCGCCGTGAACCGGGCGACCTACGCGCTGGAGACCTATCCGCAGAACGAGTACCAGAACGACGCGGTCGCGGTGCTGGCCGAAGCCTATCCCCGCCTCGGCAACGAGACCCTCGCCGCCGATGCCCGGCGCGTGCTGGAACTGAACGAGCCCGACCATCCGTGGCTGCGCAGCAACTGGCCGAACGACCGCTGGAGCCGCGGCCTGCGGACGATCAACCCGTTTGCCGGCGAGCGCTCGCCGCTGGAAGACCGGGACTGAGTCGCGGCGGCACGCGATGCGACCACGAAAAACCGGCCTCGAGGCCGGTTTTTTCGTATGGAGCTCGGGCCCCGCCGCGCCGGGTGCGCGCTCGTCGCTACGACACGCCGATGAGAGCACGCCGATGAGAGCACGCTGACGACGGCACGGCGATGTCGCGCGCCCGGCAGCAGCCCCACCCGAGCGTTGAAGTCCCGCGGGACCGGACCCGCTGCGCACGCCGCATTGCCCGGCCCTAGCGGCGGTTCGCCCGCTCACGCAGGCGAAGCAGATCGCCGACCCCGACGAATTCGAAGCCGGCTCGCCTCAACCGCGGCACCAGGCCGCGCACGATCTCAAGGATGCCGTGGCGGACGACGTGGCCGTCGTCGCCATCGTGGAGCAACACGATGGCGCCGGGGTGGGCCTGCGCGACGACCGTATCGATCACGCGCCGGACATGGTCCGGCGCGTCCGGCTCGGACCAGTCGCCGGGATCGATCGACCAGCCCACCACGGTATGGCCGGCAGCGCCCAGACGGCGGACCTGCCCGGGCGAAATCTCGCCATAGGGCGGGCGGTACAGACGCACCGGCCGGCCCGCCAGGCGCTCGAGCTGGACCGTGGCCGGCACGACATCGCCATGCCAGAACGCTTCCAGCGACTGCGTGGTGGCGTCGACATGCGAGAACGAATGGTTGCCGAGGTCGTGCCCGTCGCGGACGATCTCGGCGATCACCTCCGCGCGGCGCGCGACCGCGGTCCCGACGCAGAAGAACGACGCCTTGACCCGCACGTCGCGCAGCAGGGCCAGCAACGCCGGGGTCGCGGCGCCGGGGCCGTCGTCGAACGTCAACGCGATGCGTGGCGCGTCGGCAGGCCCGACACCGAGATAGGTATCCGGAAAGTCCGCGAGAAACGCGTGGTAATCCAAATGCTTCCGCCAGGTCGAGTGTCGAGCACGCGCCCCGCTAGCGCGTGAGCCAGGTTTTCCGCTGCCCCGTCAGCTCATCCATTAATCCGATGAGATTGGCCGGCAACAACAGGACGTCGATGCAGGTGTTGTAGACCGAGACCAGGGCGAGGTCGACCAGATCGAGCCGCAGTTGGTTCCGTGCCCGCATGCACGAGATGCAGTTCAGCGCCGCCATCAGCGCCCAGTTCGCCGCGGCCATGCCGAGCAGCCACGGGCTCCGGTAGACCAGGCCGCCGACGATCAGCAGCAGCAGCGTCGGCACCAGCGCGGACTGCGCCCACAGCAGCCACCACGGCAACATCTTGACCGTCCGCGTACGGGAGATCGCCCAGGCGACCTTGAACGATTCCAGCCGCCCGCGCGCCCAGCGCCGCCGCTGCTTGAACAGGCCGCGCAGCGTGGTGGGACAGACCGTATAGGCCACCGCATCGGGCGCGTAACCGATCGTGTAGCCGTGCGCGAGCGCGCGCCATGTCCAGGCGATGTCCTCGACCAGCCACTCGCCCCAGCCACCCAGCGTCCGGATCGCATCGGTACGGTGCAGGGAAAACGCCCCGGCCACGACGTTGACCGCGCCGATCTTCCCCTGCACGTAGCGGATCGCGGCCAACGCGCCGATGTGTTCGTAGAACTGCAAACGATGCAGCCACGAGACGTGCCTGCCGGCGGGCACGATGAGCCCGCACGCCGCCGCGTGCGAGGGCGACGCATACAGCGCCTCCACCGCCTTGCGCAGCGCGCCCGGCAGGATCACGGTGTCGCTGTCGATCACCGTCACCACATCCGAATGCAGCGACAGCTTCGGCAGGGCTGCGTCCAGCGCCAGTCCCTTGGCGCCGGTGTTGCGCTCCAGCGTGTGCAATACGTAATGCTTGACGCGCGCCTGCGCCAGCCATCCGGAGACCGCATCGGGCGTCGCGTTGGTCGAGCCGTCGTCGATCAGCAGGACTTCGATGCGGCCGGGGTAGTCGGCGTTCTCGATCGCGTCGAGCGTCATCAGAAAGGACGCGATCGGCTCGTTGTAGAACGGCACCAGGATCGAAACGAACGGATAGGACGCGAGCGCATGCTCGGGCGGTCGTCGGCGCAGGCCGTTGAACAGCAGCCAGCACCCGAAGGCCAGCAAGCAGAACAGCAGAACGAAGGTCGAACAGCAGAGCAGGATGAGCAGGAGGGTCTGACCGATCATCGCGTGGACCGTGCCTGGATGCGCGTCGCCTCGCCCGCGCAGCGGGCCAGGCACGCGCCTTCGCCCTCAGCGGCAGACCACGCCCGTCGCCGCCCCGGTGTCGGCGGGACGTGGAGCGAACGGACGCCCTTCGAATCGACGCGCATCGGACACGACACTGTTGGCAGGCAGGGGCGCACGCTATCCGACAACGCCCGCCAACAATGCGACGCCGGCCTCCAATCGGCGGATTGTCCAACACTTGGCCGAGCGGCATCGCATGGCGACATCCCTGCTTCCGGATGCTTGACCGCTCCAGCTACAACCCGCCCCGCGGGATGTCCGTGTCCGCTCCAGCAGGAACGATTTCCGGGACATTCGATGTCCTGAGAAACGCGGCTGCGCATGCATCGGCCCAAGCAGCGGACATACGCTTTTCAAGGCGTAGCACGTCGCTTAGGCTGCGGAAAATTCTCCCCCGAAGAACGCCCGCATGCCATGAGCACGCCCCTTCCGTCGCCCGCCTTCGACCGTCCCTTCCGTCCACGTTTCCATCTGGGGGCCACCCGCATGGACTGCGGCGAAGAGCCGAGAGTGGACAGTTACGATGCGGCCGAGCAGGCCACCGGCTGGCCGCTCTTCGACTACTCCGCGTGCGACCCGACGATCGACCAGGCCGCCATCAACCGGTGGCTCGCGCGGTCGGTGCTGGACGGCAAGGACATCCTCCACATCGGCGCCGGCAACTCCTCCGTCGCCCGACTGGCGTCGGGACGCGCGAATCGCGTAGTCGCGTTGACGGTGTCGCAGGCCGAGTTCGAACATGCGCGAAACCTCGGACTGCCGGACTACGCGATCCACCTGATGAACAAGCACGCCACGGCGTTCGCGGATCGCTTCGGATCGGACGAGTTCGATCTCGTCCTGGACAACAACCTGACCAGCTTCGTCTGCTGCCAACGCCATGCCGAGCGTTACCTGGCGACGCTGACCGGCCTGCTCAAGGCGGATGGCACGATCGTCACCCACTGGGCGGGGATGCAGTGGACGCTGGATGTCGGCGTGGGCGACGTGGAGCCCGCATGGCAACTGGACGAGACGAAGCTGAGCTCGATCGCCGACGCATACGACCTGCACGTCCGCCGCGAGGAAGATCTTTTCTTCCTGTCGCGCATCCCCGCTTGAGCCCCGACCTCACGCGTCGGGAGGCCGCATCCACATCGCGGCATGTGGCAACGGATCGAGGTCGTTTCGACGGGGATCGGGCATCCGATTGCGAGAGCGACCCATCGCAACGTGCCGGGCGGGGGAGCCGGTGTCGACGCCCCTCACGAGGGGGCGACGCGCATCATTCCGCGCTGCGCGAACGCTCCCAGATGTAGCCCGACAGCTGCGCCAGTTCCTCCGGCGTCTTCAGCCCCTGGTGCTCCAGGCCGTGGATGACCCAGGTCGGATAGGCGCTGACGCCGGCGCGCCGGCACTCCGAAGCCACCGCGCCGCCGCGCCCCTCAGGCGCGCACTCGACATAGGGCAATTGCCCGGCCGAAGCACCGAACATCCGGGTCTGGCGGCGGCAGTTCGCGCACCACGACGCGCCGTAGTACTTGGCGCCGATACTGTCCAGGTGCGTGACGAGTCCCGCCACCCGCGGATCGGCCGGCCGCCTGTCGATCAGGTTGGTGCCGCTGACCGTCAGCAGCACCGCGACCACCAGCGCTGCCAGACCGTTGCCGAGCCACCAGTGGCTCCAGCGTGTCGAAACGCCGGGCGCACCGGCCGGACGGCGCAGATGCACCCGCGCGAACAAGCCCGCGAACAGCGCCAACGACGCCAGACACCAGATGCAGGTGGCACGCACGTCGACCCAGCCGGCGACCGTCAGGAACAGACTCAGTGCCAGCCCGAGACCGGTGAAGCGCGACAACCAGCGCCAGCGGGCCACCGCACTGCGACCCGTGGCGGCAGCCAGCGCGATCAACGCATACAGCCCGAACCCCCACGTCGCCAGCGGCAGGCCGAGAAAGCTCGACCAGGCGCTGGACTGGATCGCCGCGCAGCCGCTGTTTTCGTCGCAGAGGGCCGGCGCCGCACCGGCATGCCAGGCCAGATAGGCCGTCAACAGCAGACCGAGCCCGGCACCGACCAGCACCGGAACATCGGGTGGCAGGCGTGCCGGGCGCCGGCCCGCAGCCGCGGTCGACGGTTCGGGCCTGCGTCCGGACGGACGGCGCTTCTTCTTCGCCATGGGAATCCCTGCAATGGACCAGCGTGGATTCTAGCCGCGCGCCGGGCCATCGGACGCAGCGGCGGTGCATGCCCGGTCGACGGGCGGCGCCGGCACGGATCGATCTCAGCCGGTATAGCCGTTGCTGATCGGATACCGCCGCTCGCGCCCGAACGCACGCCGCGAGACCTTCGGCCCCGGCGCGGCCTGGTGCCGCTTCCACTCGCTGATCCGCACCAGCCGCAGCACCTTGTCCACGACACCGGCTTCGAAGCCGGCGGCGACGATCTCGTCGCGCGACTGCTCGTAGTCGACGAATCGCAGCAGGATCGCATCGAGCACGTCGTACGGCGGCAGCGAATCCTGGTCGGTCTGGTCGGCACGCAGCTCCGCCGACGGCGGTCGGGTGATGACCCCGCGCGGAATCACCGGCGCGCCACCCACCGTGTTGCGCCATTTCGCCAACCCGTAGACCTCGGTCTTGTAGAGATCCTTGATCGGCGCATAACCGCCGCACATGTCCCCGTAGATCGTGGCGTAACCCACGGCGTACTCGCTCTTGTTGCCGGTGGTCAGCAACAAGCCGCCGAACTTGTTCGTCATCGCCATCATCATCGCGCCGCGGATGCGCGACTGCAGGTTCTCCTCGGCGACATCGGGCTCCAGACCGTCGAAGGTCTCGGCCAACGTGTCCAGGAACCCCTGGAACGGCTGCTCGATGGGCAGGGTCAGCATGCGCACGCCGAGCGCCTTGCATTGCTCGTCGGCGAGATCGTTGCTCAACCCGGCGGTGTAGCGCGAAGGCAACCGTACCGCGGTGACGTTCTCCGCACCGAGCGCGTCGACCGCCATCGCCAGCACCACCGACGAATCGAGACCGCCGGACAGGCCGACCCAGACCTTCGAAAAGCCGTTCTTGAAACAGTAGTCGCGCACACCGCGGGTGACCGCGCGCCAGGCCAGCGCATCCATGCTCTCGTCGCCGTCGTCGACCCAGACCACCGGCGAGAACCTGCGCGCCTCCGCGTCGTAGTCCACCACCAGCCACTGGTCGGCGAACGCCACCGCCGCCGGATGCACACTGCCGTCGGCGTCGGCCACCAGGGAGGCGCCGTCGAACACCAGCGCGTCCTGCCCGCCGACGACGTTGAGGTAGGCGATCGCCGCACCGGACTCGCGGATGCGCTCGAACAGCATCGCGTCACGTTCGGCGTGCTTGCCGCGCTCGTACGGCGAGGCGTTGGGCACCAGGACCAATTGCGCACCGGCCGCCGCGGTCTCCACGATCGGTTCGGCGAACCACAGGTCTTCGCAGACCAGCACGCCGACCGGCACGCCCTTGATCTCGAACACGCAGGCGCCGCCGTCCGGATCGACGTGGAAATAGCGGCGCTCGTCGAACACGTTGTAGTTGGGCAGCTCGCGCTTGCGATAGGTGTGCGCCACCTTGCCGTCGCGCAAGACGCTGGCGGCGTTGTAGAGCACGCTGCCGGCGGACTCCGGCCAGCCGACGACCGCGACGATGCCCGTCGCCTCCTTCGCCACCGCGTGCAGCGCGCGTTCGCAATCGGCCAGGAACGCCGGCCGCATCAGCAGATCCTCGGGCGGATAACCGCTGATCGCCAGCTCCGGGAACACCACCACGTCCGCGCCGAATTCCTCGCGTGCCTCGCGGATCATCATGGCGATGCGCTCGGCATTGCGGGCCACCGCGCCGACCGGAAAGTCGAACTGGGCCATGGCGATGCGCAGGGAGGTGGGCATGGACGCGGAACTCCTTCGGGGGTCCCGCATTATTTCAGATCCCTCGCCACAGGCAGGCCGTGGACGACGGGACCCGAAAGCGTTCACCGACGAAACGCATCGCGCCCCGGAAATGCCGGCGCCGGGAAGCGCGGCTCAACCGCGCTCGAACTCGGCCACCTCCTCCATCAATCGGCGGGCCTGCCGGATCGCATTGGCCTCGTCGAGCGGGCCCCTGCCGCTCCCCGCCCTCACCCGCCGGTAGCGCAAGAACACCCCGGCAGCGGTGGCGACCCAACCGACCAGACTGACGACGAGACTCGCCAGGATCCACCGCGGCGCGCCATCGCCTGTCGCGACCGGACCCGGGACCGTGAACGCGATGGTCACCGGCAACCACATGATCCACCAGGGCAACCCGCAGAGCAGCACGTTGAGGAGGTAGACCCAACGCAAGCGCGACAACTGCTTCTGGATCCGCAACACGGGCGCGGCATAGTCGATCGTCCCGGCCAGCCCCAGCGTCACGCCCGCGAATCCCGCGGTGAGCGCACCGAACACGTGCACGAGGACGCCGGTCGCCAGCAATGCCGGCACCTCGGCGGAGCGGGTCCAGCAGGCGACGCCGAGCAGGATCAGTCCGATCCCGAGCACGACCTGCAGCGTCTGCGCCCAGATCAACGGCCGCAACCCGCGGCGCGCCCGCTCCGTCGCGTGGTCCCGCAGCAAGCGGCGCTGCAGGACGTCCTGTCGCTCCAGCCGCTCGCCGAGCGCATGCCAGGCGTGCCTCAGTTCATCGAGTTCCATGGTGACTCCTCAGGTGATGCGGTCAACGCGCGACGAAGGCGCGCAGGCGTTGTTTGAGCCGATTGATCCGGGTGGTGACGTTGCTCTCGCCGATGCCGAGGATGTCGGCGATGTCCCGGCCGCTGTGCGCTTCCAGATAGAGCACCAGCAGCGCCCGGTCGAGCGGCCCCTGGGCCTGCATGAAGCGCTCGAGTATCTGGATCCGCTCGTGGGTCTCGGGATCGAGCGCGGTGTCGTCGACGAGGCTGTCGATGCAGCTGTCCAGAGGCACCACGCGCGCCTGTCTGCGTGCATGGCCGCGCAGGAACGAAATCCCGGTATTGAGGGCGATGCGATACATCCAGGTCGCGAACGGGCGCGCCGGATCGTAGGACGGCCAGGCCTGCCACAGCCGGGCGGCGATCTCCTGCGCGAGGTCCGCGCGATCCTCGCGGCTGGATGCGTAGCTCCCGGCCACCTTGTGGACGATGCCGCGATGGCGCTGGAGCAGCGCATCGAAATCCTGGGAGCCCGCATCCGTCATCGAGGTGTCCGGGTGGTCATCCGGGCTGCAAGCATGTGTGTCCATGCCCGGTGATTCGCACGAGGACGGGAATTGTCACACCACTGCCGGGCGGACTTGCGAATCCCGCGACCCACCCGAAGCAGGCCCTCCGGGCCGCGCGTCCTGCTTCGTCGTCAGCGCATCTCGGGCGGCCGCTCGTCCAACGCCGCGAGGATCGATTCCAGCACCGACGCCGTACGGACCAGCACGTCATGGTTCCAGACCCGCAGCACGCGGTAGCCACGCCGCTCCAGGAAGTGGGTGCGCGAAGCGTCCGCGTCTTCGCCGTGCTGGGAACCATCGACTTCGACGATCAACCCGGCATCGGCGCACAGGAAATCGGCCACGAACGGACCGATGGGGCATTGCCGCCGGAACTTGAGATCACCGAGCCGACGGTTGCGGAGGTGGAACCAGAGCAGGCGCTCGGCATCGGTCATATCCCGGCGCAGGTGCCGGGCGAATGCAGTCTTGGCGGCGTGGCGCATCCTTGCGCTCCATCGATAGGTCAGGCCAGCCTCGCGCATTCCCCGGCACGGGCACATCGGCCAACTGCCCATCCGTCTGTCGGACGACCCGCAACAACCCGTGGCCGCCGCCCCTCTCCCGCACACGGGAGAGGGATTCCACAGCCCGCCGCGCCCCGCCCTTGCGAATGAGGGCCGCCCTGCCGTCACGCCACCGCCCTCACCCCTGCCCCTCTCCCGCACACGGGAGAGGGGTTCCACAGCCCGCCTCGCCCCGCCCTTCTCCCGCTCGCGGGAGAAGGTGCCCCGCAGGGGCGGATGAGGGCCGCTCTGCCGCCACCTGAAAACGCAAAAGGCCGCCCGGAGGCGGCCTTCTGGCGGATGCCTAAGCATCCGTGCGCGTGCCGGCCTTACTTCACCAGCGCCGCGATCGCCTCACCGAGGTCACCCGGCGAACGCACGGTCTTCACGCCCGCAGCCTCCATCGCCTTGAACTTGCCTTCGGCCGTGCCCGAGCCGCCCGAGGCGATCGCGCCGGCGTGGCCCATGCGCTTGCCCGGAGGGGCCGACGCGCCGGCGATGAAGCCGACGACCGGCTTCTTGACGTGCTGCTTGATGTACTCGGCACCGGCCTCCTCGGCGTCGCCGCCGATCTCGCCGACCATGATGATGCCCTCGGTCTGCGGGTCTTCGTTGAACAGCTTCAGGCAGTCGACGAAGTTCAGGCCGTTGATCGGATCGCCACCGATGCCGATGACGGTCGACTGGCCCAGGCCCGCGGCGGTGGTCTGCTTGACCGCTTCGTAGGTCAGCGTGCCCGAACGCGAAACGATGCCGATCTTGCCCGGCTGGTGGATGTGGCCCGGCATGATGCCGATCTTGCACTCGCCCGGGGTGATGATGCCGGGGCAGTTCGGGCCGACCAAGGTGACGTCCGGATGCGACTTGAGCACGTTCTTGACGCGCAGCATGTCGAGCACCGGGATGCCCTCGGTGATGCAGACGATGACCTTGATGCCGGCCGCGGCCGCTTCCAGGATCGCATCGGCCGCGAACGGCGGCGGCACGTAGATCACCGAGGCGTTCGCGCCGGTGGATTCCACCGCCTCGCGCACGGTATTGAACACCGGCAGCTCGATGTGGGTGGTGCCGCCCTTGCCGGGGGTCACGCCGCCGACGACCTGGGTGCCGTATTCCACCATCTGGGTGGCGTGGAAGGCGCCCTGCTGGCCGGTGAAGCCCTGCACGATCACCTTGGTGTTCTTGTCGATCAAAACGGACATTCGTTAAGTCCTCGAGTCTCTGTGAGTTGCCCGGCTCCGGGCCGGCGCGGATTCCGCCATGCGGAATCCGCTTGCGTCATGCCTCCACAACCCCGCATCGCCTTCGGCGATGCCGCCCCCTTGACTCAAGGGGGCTCCGGGGTGCGGCGATCCGACGCTGCGCGATCTCCGGAACCGGTGCGGAATCAGGCGGCGGCGGCGACGGCTTTCTTGGCGCCGTCGTTGATGTCGTCGGCCGGGGTGATGGCGAGGCCGGATTCGGCCAGCAGCTTCTTGCCCGCTTCGACGTTGGTGCCTTCCAGGCGCACGATCACCGGAACCTTGACGTCGACTTCCTTGACCGCGGCGATGATGCCCTCGGCGATCATGTCGCAGCGCACGATGCCACCGAAGATGTTGACGAAGATCGCCTTGACCTTGTCCGAGGACAGGATGAGCTTGAACGCCTCGGTCACGCGCTCCTTGGTCGCGCCACCGCCCACGTCGAGGAAGTTGGCCGGCGAGCCGCCGTTGAGCGAGATCACGTCCATCGTCGCCATGGCCAGGCCGGCGCCGTTGACCATGCAGCCGATGTTGCCGTCCATGGTCACGTAGTTGAGGTCGTACTCGCTGGCGCGCACCTCGGCCTCGTCTTCCTGCGAGACGTCGCGCATCGCGGCGAGGTCCTTGTGGCGGAAGGTGGCGTTGTCGTCGGAGTTGACCTTGCCGTCCAGCGCGTAGAGATCGCCGGAGTCGAGGATCGCCAGCGGGTTCAGTTCGACCAGCGCCAGGTCCTTCTCGTTGAACAGCTTGAACAGGCCGCCCATGATCTTGGCGAGCTGGTTGGCCTGCTTCGCGTTCAGGCCGATCTTGAAGCCGATGTCGCGGCCCTGGTAGCCCTGGAAGCCTTCGACGAAGCCGACGTTGAGGGTCTCGATCTTCTCCGGCGTCTCGGCGGCGACCTGCTCGATGTCCACGCCGCCCTCGGACGAGACGATGTAGGTGATCGACTGGGTGCCGCGGTCGACCAGCACCGACAGATACAGTTCCTTGGCGATCTCGCCGGCTTCGGTCACCAGCACCAGATTCACCGGCAGGGCGACGCCCGCGGACTGGTAGGTGGCCATGTGGGTGCCGAGCATGCCGGCCGCAGCGGCCTTGACGTCGTCGGTGGTCTTGCAGAACTTCACGCCGCCGGCCTTGCCGCGGCCGCCCGCGTGGATCTGGGCCTTGACCATCCAGGGGCCGGCGCCGAGGGCCTTGGCCGCCTCGACCGCTTCGTCGGCGGTGGACGCGACGCGCCCGGCCGGCACGGGAATGCCGTAATCGGCGAACAGCTGCTTAGCCTGGTACTCGTGGAAATTCATTCGGAATCCTACGTGGGGTGACGGGCCGCGCACGGGGATTCGCTATCCGGGGGACCGGGGCGACGAGGGCGCGGGCAGACCGCCATTGTCGCCCATGCTGCAGTGCGGGGCAAAATCCTGACCCACCCGCGCCCGGCGCGATGGCGGCCATCAATTGGGCTGATGGCCGATTCCGTCCCCGTCGCGTGCGCGGTGGCGCCGTGACGCGAGCGCTGAGCCCGCCTGGCGCCTGCTGGGGCCTGGCGTCTGGCCTGCCTTCCGTCGGACGTGGCCCGGGCATGGAGCAACACCGCGTCGCCCGCCGGCGCCTCCACCCACCGCGAGGAGGGCTCTCCGGTCACAAAGTCAGGCACCACCCGCACGCTGCCGGGCCGCGCGAGGGATCGGGGGCGACCTGCCCCCTATACTCGCCCCGTCCGTTGGGGAGAGCTTCATCCTGTTCCAGTTGCCGGCCAGCGTCGTCTACACCGATCGCGTGCTGCGGCGCGAACTGCATCTGCTCGCCCTGTACCGTCTGCTGGAAGCCAGCCTGGTCGCGTTGTTGGCATTCAGCCCGTTCGGCCCGCTGATCGGCGAGCTCCACAACGAACACCTCGCACGCGCCGTGGCGCTCGCCGCGCTGCCGGCCGGCCTGGTGCTGCTGTGGTGGGCACGGCGCCCCGAAGCCGACCTGGGCGAACTCGCGCTGATCGGCGTGACCGCCGACATCGTCATCGCCATGCTCGTCACCCACGCGATGCCGGCCGCGGGCCCTGGCGTGGCGTTGCTGCTGCTCACCAACATCGGCGGTGCGGCGCTGTTCTTGCGCCTGCGGGTCGCGCTCTTGGTGGCCGGCGTCGCCGCGGCCGCCACGGTCGGCGAGTACGCCTGGTCGCTGTTCGAGGGCGACGGCACGCGCCCGCTGGCCGAAATCGTCATGTTCGGCGTCAGCTTTCTCGCCGTGGCGGTGCTGACCAACCTGCTCGGCGAGCGCATGCGCGAAAGCCACGCCCTGGCCGAACGTCGCAGCGAGGAGGCCGCCGGCCTGGCCGGACTCAACGAGCTGATCCTGCGCCGGATGCGCACCGGCGTATTGATCGTGGACGCCGACGACCGCGTGCAGCTGGCCAACGAGGCGGCGGGCGCCGTGCTGGGTGAAGGGCCAACCTCGATCGAAGGCGCGCTGTTGCCGGCACTCGCCCCGGAACTCGCCACCCGGTTGGCGACCTGGCGGCTCGACGACCGCAACGACGACACCCCCCTGCACTGCGGCCCCGACCGGATCGAGACCCAGCCGCGCTTCACCCGCCTGCTGCCGGGCCGGGACTCGGTGCTGGTGTTCCTGGACGACGCCTCGGTGGTCGCCCGGCGCGCGGAATCGCTCACCCTGTCGACCATGGGCCGCTTCTCGGCCAGCCTGGCCCACGAGATCCGCAACCCGCTGGCCGCGATCAACTACGCGACCCAACTGCTGGAAGAAGCCGAGCTCAGCGACGGGGATCGGCGCCTGCTGCAGATCATCCATCAGCAGTGCCAGCGCACCAACGGCATCGTCGAGAGCGTCCTCGGCCTGGCGCGCCGCGAGCGCGCGCGGCCGGAGCGGATCGCGCTGCAGGCCTTCGTGCGTCACTTCATCGAGGACTTCCAGCTGACCCTGGCCCCCGAGAACGGCAGCCTGCGCCAGACCGGCGACGCGCCGCCGATGGAAGCCCTGTTCGACCCGCGCCACCTGCACCAGATCCTCACCGTGCTCGCGCACAACGCGATCCACCACGGCCGCCTGCCCGGTGAGGCGGCACGGGTCGCGATCGCCGTCGAACTGCGCGACGGCCGCCCGGCGATCGAGGTCTCCGACCGCGGCCCCGGCATCCCGGACGCCACCGCGGCCCAGATCGGGCGCCCGTTCTTCACCACCTCCGAGCACGGCACCGGCCTGGGCCTGTACATCGCCCAGGAACTGGCCCGCGCCAACAGCGCCGCCCTGGATTACGTGCCCGTCCCGGGTGGCGGCGCCTGCTTCCGCCTGGGGATGGCGGGACGCAATCCGCTGCTTCCTGCATAATTCGTCATTAGATGACACCGGCGGGCAATCCATGCCCGTCTGCCAGCGAAGCGAGCGCACCGGCCGGAGACTCCATCACGGCCTTTCGTGTCGTCGCGGTCATGGGGGCTGCACCAGGCGCGTAGCCGGACCCCGACCACGGGACACGGGCAGGGGACGCGCGTGCTTTGCGACCACCCCGGGTGCACGGGACGCCCGACGCCCTACGAGGATCACCGCCGCCCATGTCCAGCGAACCACGCAGTGTCCTGATCGTGGACGACGAGCACGACATCCGTGAACTGCTCGTCCTCACCCTCGGCCGGATGGGCCTGCGCACCGACACCGCCCCCACCCTCGCGGCCGCACGCGAGCTGCTGTCCACGGCCAGCTACGACCTGTGCCTGACCGACATGCGCCTGCCCGACGGTTCCGGCCTGGAGCTGGTGTCGGAGATCGCCACGCGCTTCTCGCGCACACCGGTGGCGGTCATCACCGCTTACGGCAATGTCGAGGCCGCGGTGGAGGCGTTGAAGGCCGGCGCTTTCGATTTCGTCAGCAAACCGGTGGACATCCACATGCTGCGCGGGCTGGTGCGCCAGGCGCTGGACCTCGGCACCGCCGCGGCCGCGGCCGGTCACGACGACCCGTCGAGCCGGCTGTTCGGCGAATCCGAGGCGATGGTCGAACTGCGCCGGACGATCGGCAAGGTCGCGCGCAGCCAGGCCCCGGTGCACATCAGCGGGGAATCCGGCACCGGCAAGGAGCTGGTCGCACGCACCATCCACGCCCAGAGCCCGCGCGCCGCCGGCCCGTTCATTCCGGTCAACTGCGGCGCGATCCCGGCCGAACTCATGGAGAGCGAGTTCTTCGGCCACAAGAAAGGCAGCTTCACCGGCGCCCACGCCGACAAGCCCGGCCTGTTCCAGGCCGCCGACGGCGGCACCCTGTTCCTCGACGAGGTGGCCGAGCTGCCGCTCTCGATGCAGGTCAAACTGCTGCGTGCGATCCAGGAAAAGACCGTGCGCCCCGTCGGCGCGTCCAGTGAAGTGTCCGTGGACGTGCGCCTGCTCTCCGCGACCCACAAGGACCTGGCTCGGCAGGTGGATCTCGGCAGCTTCCGGCACGATCTCTATTACCGGATCAACGTCATCGGTCTGCACGTGCCGCCGCTGCGCGAGCGCGCCGGCGACCTCAAGCTGCTGTCCACCGCGATCCTCCAGCGCCTGGCCCAGGCCATGAAGCGCCCCACCCCGATCCTGGCCCCGGGCGCCCTTTCCGCGCTCGAGGACTACCCGTTCCCCGGCAACGTCCGCGAACTGGAGAACGTGCTCGAGCGCGCTCTGGCCCTGGCCGAAGGCGACACCATCCAGGTCGATGACCTGCACCTGCCGCGCCTACAGCGCGCCGGCGTGCCCAGCACCTCGTCGCCCACCGTGTCCGGCGTCATCCCCGCGATCAACGCCGGTCGCCCGCAGGCGGCGACGCCGGCCGCCAAGCCTTCGCCGGCCGGCGCGGATCCGCGCACCCTGAGCCCCTACGACACCGCCTCCAGCGCCCTGCCCTCCTACATCGAGGAGATCGAGCGCGCCGCGATCCAGCAGGCGCTGCAGGAAAACCGCTACAACAAGACCAAGACCGCGGCCGCGCTGGGCATCACCTTCCGGGCGCTCCGGTACAAGCTGAAGAAGCTGGGGATCGATTGATCATCGACTGTCCGGACGGCCCTCGGGCACCCGGGCCTCGCACCGCTAGGCTGGCGACCGTTATCCGTAAGCGCGGGTCAACAGTTCGTCCATCGCGGCCAGGATGTCGTCGCCATGGTCCGACAGCGAAGCGACCGGCTCGCCGAACGACTGGATCGCGACGGCCGTGGTCTCCAGCGGATGCAGCACCACCGCATCCCCCATCACGACGAACGTCGGATTGAAACGTTCGCTGGCGACCCGGACGTCGGCGGCCCGTACCAGGGGCACCACCACCCGCGACCTGCTGTCGTCGAAAACCGCCGACTGCACCACGACTACGTAGGGAATCGCGTGCCGGGTGCGTCCCGGATTGCGATGAACGTCGAACTGCGCCACTACAGTCGGGAGAATTCGTCGGTGAAGCTGCCGTGCCGTTCGGCGAACGCGTTCCAGGCCACCGCGGTGCGACGCAACCCGGCCGCATGCGCATCCCGTGCTCGACGCTCCCGCTCCACGTATTCGGTCAGAAGGATCTCGACCTGCGCGGACAGGTTGTCGGTCAACTGCCTTGCCTCGGCCACCAGGGTCTCGCTGAGCGACAGGTTCACGGGGCGCCTGGCCCCCCGGGCATGCAAGGGTGTACCCATCGGAAGACTCCATCGCGGGCGGATCATGCGCATACCATGCGCATGATCGGGAATGAAGTCAATCGGGTCGATCTCCGGAGGACGCCCGCGCCTTCCCCAGGGTCAGCGGTCGCTACATACCCTGACGCATCCACCACCTGCTCCAACGCGTCACCCGCCTCGCAGAAAGTGACGCATAGCGTCACGCCGTTCTCACGCGATCGGCTCGATCTGTGATTGCGTCGAGCAGAACCTGCCCGTAGGGGATTCCCCGACACGGTTGGCACGGGTGTTGCGTAATCCCTTCTGCACGTGCGGTGTCGCACGGCTGCCCACGGACGGCCAACCACCAACCACCGGCACGTGGATTCAATCACTCCTAGGGGATACACCATGAAGAAGATGCAGCAGGGCTTCACCCTGATCGAACTGATGATCGTCGTCGCGATCATCGCCATCCTGGCCGCTATCGCGCTGCCGGCGTACCAGAACTATGTCGCCCGTGCACAGGCGTCGGAAGCGCTGACGGCCACCGCTGGCGTTCGCGCCGACATCGGTGTCACCTTGGCGGAGACCGGTGGTTTCCCGGCTGCGGACAGCTCGATCGGGGAAGCGATCGAAACGCTGGAAGGTCGTTACTTCGAGGCGGGCGGCGCTGTTATTGGAGAGGACGGCGCTATTGAAGTGACCTTCAACAATGGCGCGCTTGACGAGCAGACCATGGAAATTACGCCCAACCTCAACGAGGCCGGCGACCAGATCGCCAGCTGGACCTGCTCCGGCCTGGCTAACGTCCAGCACATCCCGTCGGGCTGCCGCGAAGACTGATGTAAAGCGAAATTTCTCTTTCGTGAAGCATCATCAGACCCCGCCTCGGCGGGGTCTGTTTTTTTGGGGCACTGGGGCCTTGCCACTCTGATAGGCCGCCCAGAACTTTTCGCCCCATTCCAACCAGCCTCATACTGGACCCAAGATGCAACAGGAGCGACATCCATGAACGCCATTCCGACCGCCAACCTTGTAGGCATTACCGGTATTGCCCGCCGTCTGGTACAGGACGGCGCATTGGATGAAGCAAGCGCACGCGAGGCGCTGGACAGGGCATCGACCGAAAAAAAGCAGGTTGGCGCCTGGCTGCGGGAACACCGTAAAGTAAGTGGCGCACAGCTCGCATCGGCAAACTCCATCGAGTTCGGGATGCCGATCTTCGATCCATCTGCAATGGATGCAAGCCAAAGTGCAGTGAAGCTCATCAAAGAGGAGCTTCTTCGCAAGCACAGCGTCTTGCCACTGTTCAAGCGTGGCGGGAAGCTCTTCGTGGGCACTGCAGAGCCTACTGATACCCGTGCTCTCGATGAAATCAAATTCCACACCAATCTGGTTGTCGAGCCGATTCTTGTCGATGACGACCTTCTCCGGCGAACCCTAGAGCTGTGGCTCGATGCCAATGATTCGTTCGGTCAGGATCTTGAAGGCACCGATGGCCTCGAGAACCTTGATGTCGGCACGGATGACGATGGAAAGAGCGATAGCCTCGCCGACGGCAAGGGCGACGACACCCCCATCGTCAAGTTCGTCAACAAAGTTCTGGTCGATGCAATCCGCAAGGGCGCGTCCGATATCCACTTCGAACCCTACGAAACCGATTACCGCGTCCGCCTGCGCATCGACGGCATCCTCAAGCAAGTCGCCAAGATGCCGGTCAAGCTCAACAGCCGGATCACCGCGCGCCTGAAGGTCATGGCGCAGTTGGATATCGCAGAGAAGCGCGTACCCCAGGACGGCCGCATCAAACTCAACCTGTCCAAGACCAAGCAGGTCGATTTCCGCGTGAGCACGCTGCCGACGCTGTTCGGCGAAAAGGTAGTGTTGCGTATCCTCGACGGCAGTGCGGCCAAGCTGGGCATCGAGAAGCTGGGCTACGAGCCGGACCAGCAGAAGCTCTTCCTGGACGCCGTCCACAAACCCTACGGCATGGTCCTGGTCACGGGCCCGACCGGCTCGGGCAAGACCGTGTCGCTTTACACAGCGCTGGGCATCCTCAACAACGAGGAGCGCAACATCTCCACCGTGGAAGACCCGGTAGAAATCCGCCTACCCGGCGTCAACCAAGTCCAGCAGAACACCAGGCGCGGCATGACCTTCGCCGCCGCACTGCGCTCGTTCCTGCGACAGGATCCGGACATCATCATGGTCGGCGAGATCCGCGACCTGGAAACCGCCGAGATCGGCGTGAAAGCGGCGCAGACCGGTCACATGGTGCTGTCGACCCTGCACACCAACGACGCGCCGCAGACGATCTCGCGTCTGATGAACATGGGCATTGCCCCCTACAACATCACCTCGTCGGTGACCTTGGTCATCGCCCAGCGCCTGGCACGCAGGTTGTGCGAGCGCTGCAAGAAGCCGATGGAGCTGCCCGAGGCCGCGCTGCTGGCGGAAGGCTTCAGCGCCGCCGAAATCGAGGCCGGGCTGAAGCTGTTCGACGCCGTGGGCTGCGACGAATGCACCAACGGCTACAAGGGCCGTACCGGCATCTACCAAGTGATGCCGATGACGGAGGAAATCCAGGAGATCGTGCTGGCGGGAGGCAATGCATTGCAGATCGCCGAGGCCGCGCAGCGCTCGGGCATCCGCGACCTTCGGCAGTCCGCCCTGAAGAAGGTCCAGCAAGGAGTCACCAGCCTGGCCGAGATCAACCGCGTCACCAAAGATTAGGGCGAACAGGGTGTTCGCCCTGTCGTTCTCCGGAACGAAATCCCGGGTGATCCGGGCCAAAAGACCGCCGGCGGCGCCCCATCACATGGGGCCGCCGACCAAAACAGGCAGCCGATCACACCCGGGAATGCCGCGCTCGGGGCGGACGCGCTACCATCCGCAATGCATTCCGGCCCGGGGAGGCCGGCCAAGGGGATTGAACGATGTCCGTGAGCCGTTCCGCCGCCAAGACGGCGGCCCGCAAGTCTGCCGCGCCCGCCCGTCAGGGCGTGACCCTCGAAACGTTCGTCTGGGAGGGCACTGACAAGCGCGGGACCAAGATGAAGGGCGAGCAGCAGGCCAAGAGCGCCACGCTGCTGCGTGCCGAGCTGCGTCGTCAGGGCATCAACCCGTCGCTGGTCAAGACCAAGCCCAAGCCCCTGTTCGGCGGAGCCGGCAAGAAAATTACCTCCAAGGACATCGCCGTCTTCAGCCGCCAGATCGCCACGATGATCAAGTCGGGCGTTCCAATCGTGCAGGCTTTGGAAATTATCGGGAGCGGTCACAAGAACCCGAAGATGGCGCAGATGATCAACGCCATCCGCAGCGACATTGAGAACGGCAATGCATTTGCTGAAGCATTGGGCAAGTACCCGGTCCAATTCGACGAGCTGACCCGCAACCTGGTTCATGTGGGCGAGGCTGCGGGTGTCCTGGAGACCGTGCTCGACAGCATCGCGACTTACAAAGAGAACATCGAGTCGCTCAAAGGCAAGATCAAAAAGGCTCTTTTTTACCCGCTGACGGTCATCGCGGTCGCGATCATCGTGAGCGCCATCCTTTTGATCTTCGTGGTTCCCCAGTTCGAATCTGTATTCTCCAACTTCGGCGCAGACCTACCCGCGTTCACCCAGCTGATCGTGGCCGCAAGCCGCTTCATGGTGTCCTATTGGTGGGCGATACTTGGAATCGTCGTCGCGACAGCCACAGGCTTTGTTTTCAGCTACAAACGCTCTCCAGCGATGCAACACACCGTCGATCGATGGATGCTCAAGGTTCCGGTGATCGGCCAGATTCTTCACAATGCGGCTATCGCACGCTTCAGCCGCACGCTTGGCACGACGTTCAAAGCCGGTGTTCCTCTCGTGGAGGCTCTGGAGTCGGTAGCCGGTGCGACAGGCAACACCGTGTACGAGAAGGCAACGCTGCGGGTTCGGGAAGACGTCTCGGTCGGTTACCCAATGAATATGGCGATGAAACAGGTCAACCTGTTTCCACACATGGTGATCCAGATGACCGCGATCGGCGAAGAAGCGGGCGCGCTCGACACCATGCTGTTCAAAGTGGCGGACTTCTATGAGGAAGAAGTCAACAATGCTGTGGATGCGCTATCGAGCTTGATCGAACCCATGATCATGATCTTCATCGGCGTGGTGGTCGGTGGCATGGTGATCGGCATGTATCTGCCCATCTTCAAATTGGCGTCGGTCGTCTGACGCCCCTCCGCTAGAATCCCCCCATGGCATTCCTCGACCAGAACCCGCTGCTCGGGTACCCCGCGGCTGCGCTGTTCGGGCTCGCGCTCGGCAGTTTCCTCAACGTCGTCATCCTGCGCATGCCCCGGCGGCTGGAGTGGGAGTGGAAGCGCGATGCGCGCGAGGTGCTGGAGCAGCCCGAACTCTACGATCCCCCGCCACCGGGGATTGTGGTGGAACGCTCGCACTGTCCGCACTGCGGCCACCAGCTGTCGTGGTACGAGAACATTCCGTTGTTCAGCTGGCTGGCCCTGCGCGGCAAATGCCGGGCATGCAAGACGCCGATCTCGATCCAGTACCCGCTGGTCGAGGCGCTGACGATGCTGTTGGTGCTGGCCTGTGTGTGGAACTTCGGGTTCGGCTGGCAGGGCTTCGGCGCGATCGTGCTGACCTGCTTCCTGATCGCGCTGTCGGGCATCGACCTGCGCACGCAACTGTTGCCGGACCAGCTCACCCTGCCCTTGATGTGGCTGGGGCTGATCGCCGCGGCGGACAACCTCTACATGCCGGCCAAGCCCGCCCTGCTCGGGGCGATCGCCGGCTACGTGGCGCTGTGGTCGGTGTGGTGGGTGTTCAAGCAGCTCACCGGCAAGGAAGGCATGGGGCACGGCGATTTCAAGCTGCTGGCCGCGCTGGGCGCCTGGTGCGGGCTGGCGGGCGTGTTGCCCATCGTGCTGCTGTCGGCGGTGGCCGGGGCGATCATCGGCTCGATCTGGTTGGCCACCCAGGGCCGCGACCGCGCCACGCCGATCCCGTTCGGGCCGTACCTGGCGATCGCCGGCTGGATCGTCTTCATGTGGGGCGACGAGATCATCGGCACCTACCTGCGCTACGCGGGCATCGGCGGCTGAGCGGCGGAGTCGCGCGTCTCCGCCTCAGGCGTCGGCGACGCCGCAGCATGGACATCACGGTCGCACCGGGGACAATGGTGCGATACCCGCCCCGAGCCGCCCGACATGATGCCAAGCGCGTCCACGCCCGTCCGCAGCCGTGCCGTGCCCCGGACACCCAGGCACGGGTGGATGGCAGCGCTTCTCGTCGTGGCGACGCTGTTCACGACGCTGCCGGCGCTGGCGCAGGTCGCTCCGACCGCCTCGGCGGCGGCGACCGGCCCGGCGGCGGACACGCCGCCGGCCTCCCCCGTCGACACCGCGACCGCCACCCTGGCCCAGGCCGCGGACGATCTTCGAGCGCTGGAAGAACGTCTACCCGACGCACGCGACACCGGCGACTTCGTGCAACTGCGCGATGCGGCGGTCGCACTGGATGTCCGAGTCCAGGACGCGGTCCGCACGCTTGAAGCCGAGCTCGCCGGCGCCCAGAGCCGCCTGGACGAGCTTGGCGCCGCGCCGGATGATCCCGACAGCGAAGGCGAGGACATCCGCGACCGGCGCGCGGAACTGTCCGCACGCGCGGCCAGCATGGACGCCACGATCAAGCGCGGACGCCTGCTCTCGATTGATGTGCGCGATACCCGCGAGGCGATCACCGCCGAGCAGAACCGCCGCCTCGGCGCACAGCTGTCGGAGCGCTTCGGCTCTCCGCTGGCGCCGCGTCTGTGGCGTGCCGTCGCGGAGGACTTCCCCACCGACCGCCAGCGCGTGCAAGCGTTTCTCGGCCTGGCCGAGCGCAGCCTCCGCGATGCGCTCGGCCGCATGGGCCTGGCGGGCGCCGCCGCCGTCGTGCTCGTCGCGTTCGTGCTCGCCTGGCCGCTGCGCCGCTGGCTGCGGCGGATCGGCCGTGGGTACGCGATCCGCCACACCCCTGGCGGCCGCCTCCGGCGTTCGGTCCTGGCGATGTGGCTGGTGGTGTCCGGCACCCTGTGCATCGGCTTGGCGGCCTGGCTGCTGAGTCACTTCCTGCGCTGGGGCGACCCGCCCGCGGATGCGATGGACCAGCTCGCCAACGCGCTGGTCGCGGCCTCGGTGTTCGGCGCGCTCGCGGCCACGCTGGGCAACAGCCTGCTGCTGCCCAACAACGCCAGCTGGCGCCTGCCGCCCCTGCCCGACGCGATCGTCGACCGCCTGCGCCCCTATCCCTGGCTGGCCGGCGGCCTGATCTTCATGGACCGGGTCGTCGAAGCCGTGGTCCAGGCGATCAATCCGCACGATGCATTGGCCGCGACGATCACCGGCGCCGTGGCCTTGAGCTACGCGCTGCTCGCGATCAGTGTGCGCCGCCAGCACGTCCAGGCCGACGGCACGGCGGACGCCATCGCATTGCCGCTGGCGGCGGGCGTGCGCGTATTGCTGGCGGCGATCCGGCTGGCGGTGGTGGTCCTGGTCGTCGCACTGGCCCTGGGCTACTTCCAGTTCGCGCTGCTGATCGGTCGCGAGATCGTCTGGGTGAGCGTGGTCGCGGCGGGCCTGTACCTGTTCTGGGTCGGGGTGGACGACCTGTGCGGCATGCTGTTCGGCGGCGACAGCCGGGTCGCGACGGCGGGGGCCAGCGCCACCGGGATGTCGCCCCAGCGGATGCAGCAGGCGGGCCTGATCGTGGCCGCGGTGATGAAGATCGCGCTGGCCCTGATGGCGATCGGGCTGATCCTGGGGCCCCTGGGCACCAGTTTCTCCGGCTGGCGCGAGCTCATCTCGGCCGCGGCCGGTGGGCTGCGCATCGGCGAGGTCGTGATCACGCCGTCGGGTGTGGCCAAGGCGCTGTTGATCCTCGGCGGCGGCTGGATGCTGGTGCAGGCCGCGCACACCTGGCTGGTGGAGCGCTATCTGCCGGCCACCGATCTCGACGTGGCCGCACGCAATTCGGTGGCCACCGTCGCGCGCTACTTCGGAATCACCGTGGTCCTGGCACTGGGGCTGGCCGCGCTGGGCGTGGGCATCCAGCAGATCGGGCTGGTGGTGGGCGCGCTGTCGGTGGGTATCGGCTTCGGCCTGCAGGCGATCACCCAGAACTTCATCTCCGGCCTGATCCTGCTGGCCGAGCGCCCGGTCAAGATCGGCGACTGGGTCCGTGTCGGCGATTTCGAGGGCGACGTGCAGAAGATCAACGTGCGCGCGACCGAGATCCGCGTGGCCGATCGCTCCACCGTGATCGTGCCCAACTCGGAACTGATCACCAAGCCGTTCCGCAACATGACGCTGGCCGACCCGCTGGGGCGGATCCTGTTGCAGTTCTCGGTGCCGCTGGACACCGATGTGGACGCGGTCCGCGACGTGCTGCTCGAGGTATTCGGCGAGCATCCGGACGTCCTGGCGGAACCAGCGCCCTCGGTCACCCTCGACGGCATCGCCAATGCCAGTATCGGGATCACCGCGGTCGCCTTCGCCCGCTCGCCACGCGTGGTGGGCGGCATCCGCAGCGCCCTGCTGTTCGCGCTGCTGCGCAGGCTGCGTACCGCCGGCATCCAGCTGGCGCCCACGGCGCAGAACATCCGCCTGCTGCGCGAGGAGGACGCGCCCGGCGGCACCACCGCATCGCCCTCGCCCGGCACTTCGCACGATCGGGCCGGCGCCGACCCATCCGGCACGGCGGAGCCGTCGCCGTGAGCCGCTACGTCATCGGGCTGACGGGCGGAGTCGCATCGGGCAAGAGCGAGGTCGAGGCGCGCTTCGTCTCCCTCGGCACGACCGTCGCGGACGCCGATGTCGCCGCACGCGAGGCGGTGGCGCTCGGCAGCCGGGGACTGGCGGATGTGGTGGCAGCCTTCGGCCGCGACGTGCTGCTGGACGACGGCGGTCTGGACCGGGCACGCATGCGCCGGCTCGTGTTCGACGACCCCACCGCTCGCCAGCGCCTGGAAGCCATCGTGCATCCCCGCGTCCGCGCACGCCTGCAGGCGATGTGCGAAGCGGCGCCGGGGCCGTATGCGATCGCGGCGATCCCGCTGCTGGCCGAAGGCGGTCGCACCCACTACCCCTGGATCGATCGCGTGCTCGTCGTCGATGTGCCGCGCGCGGTCCAGTTGGCGCGCCTGCAGCGGCGCGACGGGATCGATGCCGGGTTGGCCGAACGCATGCTGGCGGCCCAGGCCACGCGCGAGTCGCGGTTGGACATCGCCGATGACGTGCTCTACAACGACGGCCCGCTGGACGCACTCGACCCGCACGTTGCGGCGCTCGACGCGCAGTATCGCCGTCTGGCCGCGATGGACTGAGGCGCCTCAGCGATCCGACCCGGCCCCGCCTCGGTTGGCACGACGCCCACCCCGGTTCGTCGCAGGTGCGTCCCAGAATCGTCGGATCGCCGCGATGCCTTGCGCGCCGTGCGCACGGGCGATGTCGAAATCGTCGGGCCCGAGGCCGCCGATGGCGTAGATGGGCAATGCGACGATCTCGCGCAAGGCGGCGAACCGCCCCCAGCCGATCCCATCGACGCCCGGATGACTGGCGGTCTCGGCCACGGGCCCCAGCACCACGAAATCGCATCCCAGCGACTGGGCCGACCGCAGCTCCTCACCATCGTGACAGGATGCGGCCAGCGGCATCTCCGCCGGCACCGGCCGCTCGTGCAGCGTGCGCAGTTGCGCCGCACGCAGATGCAGACCGCAACCGTGCTCGTTGGCGAGATCGGCCTCGCCATTGATCAGACACTGCGCACCGACCGCGCGCGTCAGCACCGCGGCACCGGCCACCAGTCGCCCTCGGCGCGCCGCATCCAGCCCGGGCAGGCGCACCTGCAGGCGCCGCACGCCACCGGCCAGCAGCCGCTCGATGCCGGCCAGCCAATCCTCGTCGCGCGTATCCGCATCGGGCTCGGGCGTGACCGCATAGCGTGCCGGCTGCAACAGCGCGGCGACCACAGGCTTGTCGGCAGGCGGCATGTCGTAGCGGACGAGCTTGTCCCGAGGCACCCAGGCCATGGCCTGACCTTCGCGTCCCTTGGGCGTTCCCCGCCAACGATCGATCCGGCGCACATCCAGGCGCAGGCGCTTGCCCGGATAGCGCTGCGGCACCGCGATCAGCGGATCGCCGATGTCGACGCGGATACCGAGCTCCTCGTCGAGCTCGCGCACCAGGGCGGCCTCGGCGCTCTCGCCGGGTTCGCGCTTGCCACCGGGAAACTCCCACAACCCGGCCAGGTCCCGCCCCTCGGTTCGCCGGGTCAGCAACACCCGGCCCCGCGCATCGCTGATCACGCCCGCCACGACTTCGACGGCGGCGACATCGTCCTGTTCACTCATGACGACATCATCGGCAACAACCGCGCCATCGGCAATCGCCGGTCCCGGCAAGGCACGACACGGCACCGAACCAGCGCAGCGTACCCGCAGGCAGAAGGGTCTTCGTCCCGGATCGACGCGAGACCGACGACGGCGACAGCGCCGGGCGGCTCCCAGCCGCCCAGCCATCGGGCGCGAAAACCCGCAGCTCCCCCCAAAGCAAAGCCCCCCTTGGTAAGGGGGGCGCGCCGAAGGCGCGGGGGATCGGAAGAAAACACCGTATATCCAGGTCCGCAACGCGGATCTGGGTATGCAGCCCGTATCGCGGGCTGCATCACGGGCAGCTCAGCTAGCTGAGCTGCCCGTGGCAGTGCTTGTACTTCTTGCCGCTGCCGCAGGGGCACGGGTCGTTGCGGCCGACCTTCGGCTCGTCGCGGGTGATCGGCGCCACCGGTGCGGCGAGGCCGCCTGCCGGCGCCTGCCGAGCCTGTTGCGCCCGCTGCACTTCGGCGGCTTCCTCGTCGGCGCCGTAACCCCCGGCCTCGGCATGCTGGAACTGCGCCTGGTTGAGCTTGGCCTCGATCTGGCGTCGCTCCTCGGCCTCCATCGCCGCGATCTCCTCCTCGCTGCGCACACGCACGCGGGCCAACATCGCGATGACCTCGCGCTTGACCTTGTCGAGCATCTCCGAGAACAACAGGAACGCCTCGCGCTTGTACTCCTGCTTCGGCTGCTTCTGCGCGTAACCGCGCAGGTAGATGCCTTGGCGCAGGTAGTCCATGCGCGCCAGATGCTCCTTCCAGCTCTGGTCGAGCACATTGAGCATCAGGTGCTTCTCGAGCGTGCGCATGGTGTCGCTGCCGATCTGCTGCTCCTTCGCCGCGAACAGCGCATCGACCTCCGCCTGCACGCGCTCGGCGATCCCCTCGGCGTCGATGTCCTCGGCCACCAGGTGCTGCAGGTCCATGCGCAGGCCGAAGTCGGACTGCAGCGCGGCTTCCAGCCCCGGCAGGTCCCACTGCGAATCGATGGAGTCCGGCGGCACGAAGCGCGCCACCGCCTCGGCGACGACATCGGCACGGATGCCGTCGACGGTCTCGCCGACGCTTTCGGCGTCGAGCAGCTCGTCGCGCTGGCCGTAGATCACCTTGCGCTGGTCGTTGTTGACGTCGTCGAAGTCGAGCAGGTTCTTGCGGATGTCGAAGTTGTGGGCCTCGACCTTGCGCTGCGCGTTGGCGATCTGCTTGGTCACCAGCGGCGACTCGATGATGTCGTCTTCCTGCAGGCCCATGCGCGCCATCACCCGCTGCACCCAGTCGGCAGCGAAGATGCGCATCAGGTTGTCTTCCAGCGACAGATAGAAACGGCTGGAACCGGGGTCGCCCTGGCGGCCCGAACGGCCGCGCAACTGGTTGTCGATGCGGCGCGATTCGTGGCGCTCGGTGCCGATGATGTGCAGACCGCCGGCAGCGGTGACCGCGTCGTGGCGCTCCTGCCAGGCGGCGCGCACGGCGGCCTTCTGGGCGTCGTCGGCGTCTTCGCCGAGCTCGTGAAGCTCCGCTTCCAGCGAGCCGCCGAGCACGATGTCGGTGCCGCGGCCCGCCATGTTGGTGGCGATGGTCACCGCCTGCGGGCGCCCGGCATTGGCGATGATCTGCGCCTCGCGCTCGTGCTGCTTGGCGTTGAGCACCTCGTGGGCGATGCCTTCGGCCTTGAGCTGCTGCGCCAGCAGTTCCGAGACCTCGATCGAGGTGGTGCCCACCAGCACCGGCTGACCTCGCTCGTGCGCTTCCTTGATCTCACGCGCCACCGCCCGGTACTTGCCGTTGCGGTTGAGGAACACGGCATCGGGGTGATCCTTGCGGATCATCGGGCGATGGGTCGGGATCACCACCACCTCGAGCCCGTAGATCGACTGGAACTCGTAGGCCTCGGTGTCGGCGGTACCGGTCATGCCGGCGAGCTTGTCGTACATGCGGAACAGGTTCTGGAAGGTGATCGAGGCCAGCGTCTGGTTCTCGCGCTGGACCGGCACGCCTTCCTTCGCCTCGACCGCCTGGTGCAGGCCGTCGGACCAGCGACGACCGGCCAGGGTGCGGCCGGTGAACTCGTCGACGATCACCACCTCGCCATCGCGCACGATGTAGTCCACGTCGCGCTGGTAGATCGCGTGCGCGCGCATCGCAGCGTTGAGGTGATGGACGACGTGGATGTTGCTCGGGTCGTACAGCCCCTCGTCCTCGCCCAGGATGCCCGCCTTGCGCAGCAGCTCCTCGGCGTGCTCCTGTCCGGCCTCGGACATGTGCACCTGCTTCTGCTTCTCGTCGACCCAGAAGTCGCCCTCGCCGTCCTCGGTCGCCTGCCGCTGCAGCGACGGCACGATGCGGTTGACCTTGATGTAGAGATCGGGCGTCTCGTCGGCCGGACCGGAGATGATCAACGGGGTACGCGCCTCGTCGATCAGGATCGAATCGACCTCGTCGACGATCGCGAAATTGAGCGCGCGCTGGAACCGGTCGGCCCGCGACAGCGCCATGTTGTCGCGCAGATAGTCGAAGCCGAACTCGTTGTTGGTGCCGTAGGTGATGTCGGCACCATAGGCGGCGTGCTTGTCGGAATGCGGCATCCCCGGGTAGACCACGCCGACGGTCAGGCCCAGCCAGTTGTAGAGCTTGCCCATCTGCGCGGCGTCGCGGCGGGCCAGGTAGTCGTTGACGGTGACCACGTGCACGCCCTTGCCTTCCAGGGCGTTGAGATACACCGGCAACGTGCCGACCAGGGTCTTGCCCTCGCCGGTGCGCATTTCGGCGATCTTGCCCATGTGCAGCACCATGCCGCCGATCAGCTGCACGTCGTAGTGGCGCATCCCCAGCACGCGGCGACTGGCCTCGCGGCAGACCGCGAAGACTTCCGGCAGCAGCTTGTCGAGGGTTTCGCCGTTGGCGATGCGCTCCTTGAACGCCGGCGTCTTCGCCTGCAGGTCGGCATCGGAGAGTTGCTGCATCTCCGGCTCGAGCGCATTGACCTTCTGGGCGATCTTGTCGAGCTGTTTGACGGAGCGGTCGTTGCGGCTGCCGAAGACGCTGGTGAGCAGGCGATTGAGCATGAAGGTACCGAAGTCTTGAGTTCAGGACGCGGATCGGGCCGACGGCCGGGATCCGCAACGAAAAAAGGGCGCGGGGCGCCCTTTCTCATGGCAACGCGGATTGTACCGTGGGGACGCTGGGGGTGCGTTTCAAGCGGCGGCGGGGAGCTGCGCGGGCGTGCCGCGGCCGTCTCCCGCCTACGGGGAAGGTGTCCGGGACAGACCGCCGCCTGTTCCTAACCGTCCACGGGGGAGGTGCCTGAAGATGCCGCGACCGGCTCCCTTCTCCTGCGGGAAAAAGCGCTCCGAGCATGTCGCGCCCCCCTTCTCCCGCTCGCGGGAGAAGGTGCCGCAAGCATGCCGCGACCGGCCCCCTTCTCCCGCTCGCGGGAGAAGGTGCCCCGGAGGGGCGGATGAGGGCGCTTTCCATGCGTGCAACGCCCCTCGCCCCAACCCCCGCTCCACGCCCAGGCCCTCGCGTTGCCGGGAGCGCGTTCACCGGCACGCGCGCCCACGGCTCGCAAGCGCGCCGCCTCGCCCCGCACGCGGGAGAGGGACGATCGTGCCGGGCGGGAGTCGCTGCGGGGACGACGGCCGCGAATCGGGTTCGCGGGCGTCGAAGGCGACGGGTTTACTGGCGGCTTACGCCCATGTCGTCCAGGAACTGCCGCGGATTCAACGCGCGACCGTTTTCCCAGACTTCGAAATGCACGTGCACACCCGTCGAGCGGCCGGTGGAGCCCGCCTTGGCCACCTCGGTGCCGGCACGGACGAGATCGCCGACCTGCACGGAATTGCGGCTGTTGTGGGCGTAACGGGTGACGTAGCCGTTGCCGTGATCGACCTCGACCACATTGCCGTAGCCGGCGCGACGGCCCGAATAGCTGACCACGCCATCGGCCACCGACATCACCGGGTCGCCGCGCCGGGCGTCGAAGTCGATGCCGCGGTGGAACGCGCGTCCGCCGCTGAACGGATCAGCGCGATACCCGTAGTGCGAGGTCACGAAGCTGTTGGCGATCGGCGCCCGCGACGGCAGCGCCGCGCGGTCCATTTCCTGTCCGAGCAGCAACGCTTCGAGCACGGACAACTGGTCGCCCGAGACGCGGAACTGGGCCTCGAGATGGTCCATGCCACCCTGCAGCACACGCGGCGGCATATCGGACACCGGCCCGGGACCGCCCATGCCGACGGCGGCGTTGAAATCGAACTCGCCGTCTCCGAGCTTGCCGATCCGGGTCAGGCGCTCGCCGAGCGCGTTGAGCCGGTTGGCCTGGGCCTGCAGCTCGCCGAGCCGCGCGGCGAGCGCGTTGATCTCGCGCTGCGCCTCGCTGCGCGTCGCCTCGACGCGCGCCTGCTGGTTCGCGTTCGCGGCATGCAGCCGGGAGATTTCAGTGGCGCCGAGGCCGGCTCCGAGCATCAGGCCGGAACAGGCCAGAACGGCGGCGGCGGTACCGGGGCGGCGTACGATCAGCGCGCGGCCCTCCTGCAACCAGTGCATGATGCGGTGCCGCGCCTGCTGGGTCATGTTGTTTAAGGTCATGCGCTCGATGTCTGGTAAACGTTCGAAACCACCGGTGCCCTCCGGTCCGCGCCCCGCCCAGCCCGCAGTCGATGCGGCGATGGACGGCGCCTCCGGAGGTCCGCTCCGCCGCGCCCTGTGGCTCGACGGACTGGACCGGCGCTTGCGTCCCCTGCTGCCCTCGCCGCTCCCCGCGCATGCGCGGCTGGGCAACGTCGATGGCCACAGGCTCGTCCTGCTCGTGGATGCCGCGGTCTGGCATGCCAAGGTCCGGCTGGCAGGTCCGCAGATCCTCGAATCGGCTCGTTCCCTCGGCCTGGAAGTCACGGAACTGACGGTCAGAACCTCGACACGCCCGGCCCATGCGCCACCTCCCGCGTCGCCTGCGCCGCGCGTTCTGTCGACGCGCGCCCAGGCCGCCCTGCGGGAGGCCGCTGCGCTCCTGCCGCCTCCCAAGAAGGCCGGCACGGGGCGCTCCCCCTGACCCTGCCAGGCGGCGGATCTTCACATATCCTCCACCAGCAGGAGGGGGCATGCTATCGGCATGCGGCATGGAGAGAGTTAAATCAGAAGCAAAATAGCGTGATTTAATTATTAATTTTTCATTAAAATATCACGCGCCATTCACCTGAACAGGCGATTTCTCGAGGGATACCAACGGGCCTGGAAACACATTCGAAGCGCCTGCTCGCGCCCTCTGGTTTCCGGGCCTCCGCCCAAAAAAAACGGCCCCGAGGGCCGCCATGGGCTCAGGCGGTGGCCGGCACGCCGTAGACCAGCGGCGACGCCTTGCCGACGTCGAACGTCACTTCTTCCCACGCCGCCGGCTGGGCGAGCACGGCCCGGACCAGCTTGTTGTTGAGCGCGTGGCCCGACTTGAAGCCTTCGAAGGCGCCGATCACCGGGTGGCCCGCCAGATAGAGGTCGCCCACCGCGTCGAGAATCTTGTGGCGGACGAATTCGTTGGCGTAGCGGAGCCCATCGTCGTTGAGGACCCGGAACTCGTCGAGGACGATCGCATTGTCCATCGATCCGCCCAGGCCGAGGTTGCGCTCGCGCATGAACTCCAGGTCGCGCATGAAGCCGAACGTGCGCGCACGGCTGACCTCGCGGATGTAGTTTTCGGTGGAGAACTCCACCACCGCCCGCGACTGCGTGGCCGGGATCGCCGGATGGTCGAACTCGATCGTGAAGTCGAGCTTGAAGCCGTCGTACGGCGTGAAGCGCGCGACCTTGTCGCCATCGCGGACCTCGATCGGTTCGATGATCCGGATGAAGCGCTTCGGCGCGGCCTGCTCCACGATGCCGGCGGACTGCAGCAGGAACACGAACGGCCCCGACGAGCCGTCCATGATCGGCACCTCGGCCGCGGACAGCTCGACATAGATGTTGTCCACGCCGAGGCCGGCCAAGGCCGACATCAGATGCTCGACGGTCATGACCTTGCCCTCGCCGCGGGTCAGGCCGGTACACAGCATGGTCTCGGTGACCAGGTCGCCGCTTGCGGGAATGTCCACCACCGGCTCGAGATCGATCCGGCGGAACACGATGCCGGTATCGACCGGGGCCGGGCGCAAGGTCAGATAGACCTTCTCGCCGCTGTGCAGGCCCACGCCGGTGGCGCGGATGGTGTTCTTGAGGGTGCGTTGTCTGGGCATGGGGGCTGCCGGATGCGTGAAGAACGCGCGAATGGATCGCATTCTGAACGGCGGAAGGTTAGCACGCGCGGCTGAATCTGAACGAAAGTGGCGAACTGCGGGCCCATTGGAGCACCCCGGATCGCTCTGGCGATATCGGGCCTCGACGCCTGACACTCAAGGGCGCATGCACGCGGCCTCGCAGCGTCGAGAAGGCCACCGGGCCGGCGCGCGGCCCGGTGGCAAGAGGGTGGATCCACGGCCGCGGGCGGGCGGCCGTGTGCTGGTCGGTACGGACGGCCGACCGGCCGATCCGCAGCCGCGGTCAGTCCGCCTGCCGACGCAGGAAGGCGGGGATGTCCAGGTAGCTGCTGTCGCTGCCGAAGTCGGCCACCGCCGGCTTCGACGCGGTGTCGTCGCTACGGCCGCGCAGCGCCGAAGCGATGCTCGGCGCTTGGGCCGGCTCGGCGACCATGTCGTCGATCGCCAGGCCGGTGGTGCCGTCGCGCTTGGCCTGGGTGTGGATCAGCTGCACCTGCGGGCGACGCGCCTGCTCGCTGCCGCCGGCGAAGTCGCCGCCGCGCACGCTCTGGCGCGCGCTGCCGCGGTTCAGGCCGGTGGCGACCACGGTCACCCGCACCTCGTCCTGCATGTCCGGGTCGAGCACGGTGCCCAGCACCACGGTCGCGTCTTCGCTGGCGAAGTTCTCGATCGTGCGGCCGACCTCGTCGAACTCGGACATGGTGAAGTCCGGACCCGCGGTGATGTTGACCAGGATGCCGTTGGCGCCGGCCAGGTTGACGTCGTCGAGCAGCGGGTTCTGGATGGCGGCCTCGGCGGCGGCCTGCGCGCGGTCGTCGCCGCGGGCGTGGCCGGTGCCCATCATCGCCAGACCCATCTCGCTCATCACGGTGCGCACGTCGGCGAAGTCGACGTTGATCAGGCCCGGACGCACGATCAGGTCGGCGATGCCCTGCACCGCGCCGAGCAGCACGTCGTTGGCGGCGCGGAACGCCTGGATCATGGTGGCGTTGCGGCCCAGCACGGTGATCAGCTTCTCGTTGGGGATGGTGATCAGCGAATCGCAGTGCGCGGACAGGTCCTCGATGCCCTTCAGCGCCACCTGCATGCGGCGCCGGCCCTCGAACGGGAACGGCTTGGTGACCACGGCCACCGTCAGGATGCCCATTTCCTTCGCCAGCTGCGCCACCACGGGTGCGGCGCCGGTACCGGTGCCGCCGCCCATGCCGGCGGTGATGAACACCATGTCCGCGCCCTGCAGCGCGTCCATGATGATCTCGCGATCCTCCAGCGCGGCTTGACGGCCGACCTCCGGATTCGCGCCTGCGCCCAGGCCCTTGGTGACGTTGCCGCCGAGCTGCAGCTGCATTTTCGCGCCGCAGTTCTTGATCGCCTGCGAATCGGTGTTGGCGGTGATGAATTCCACCCCGTCCACGCTGCTGTTCACCATGTGAGCCACGGCGTTGCCGCCGCCGCCGCCCACGCCGATGACCTTGATGACGGCATTGGGTGCCATCTTCTCGACCAGTTCAAAGTGCGCCATGTCCGTAATCCTCGTAAGTAGGTAAGTCGTTCGTTCTTGATCTATGTGTGAAACGTGTCGCTTGTGTCCGCCCTGCTCCGCCCCGCTTCCTCCGGCCGACCCGCTGTCGCGAGCCGGCTCAGAATTCGCCGCGATACCACTCCTTGAGCTTCTTGAAGAAGCTCCCTGCGCGCCCGGTGGAGATCACCGGCCGCCGCGGATGCTCGATCTGGCTGCCCATCAGCAGCAGGCCGATGCCGGTGGCGTGCACCGGGTTGCCGACCACCTCGCCCAGACCGGTGACGTGCTGGGGGATGCCCACGCGCACCGGCATCTGCAGCATTTCCTCGGCCAGCTCGACCACGCCCTCCATCTTGGCCGCGCCGCCGGTCAGCACCATGCCGGCACGCACGTGCTGCTCGAAGCCCGAGCGGCGCAGTTCGGCCTGCACCATCTCGAAGATCTCCTCGTAGCGCGCCTGCACCGCCTGCGCGAGCGATTGCCGCGGCAGCCGCCGCGGCGGCCGGTCGCCGACGCTGGGCACCTGGATCGATTCCTCGCTGGTGGCCAGCTGCGCCAGCGCGCACGCGTAACGCACCTTGATCTGCTCGGCTTCCGGGGTGGGCGTGCGCAGCATGTGCGCGATGTCCTCGGTGACCTTGTCGCCGGCGATCGGCAGGCTGGCGGTGTGGCAGATCGCGCCCTGCACGAACACCGCGAGGTCCGTGGTGCCGGCGCCGATGTCGACCAGCACCACGCCCAGCTCGCGCTCGTCGGCGGTCAGCACCGCGGTGCTCGACGCCAGCGACGACAGCACCAGATCGTCGATCTGCAGCCCGCAGCGCTGTACGCACTTGCTGATGTTGGCCGCGGCCGACTGCGCGCACACCACCAGGTGCGCGTGCACCTCCAGGCGCACGCCGGTCATGCCGACCGGGTTGCGGATGCCTTCCTGCGAATCGTCGAGCACGTACTCGCGGGGGATCGCGTGCAGGATCTTCTGATCGGCCGGGATCGCCACCGCCTTGGCCGCGTCGAGCACGCGGTCGAGGTCGGCCCAGGTCACCTCGCCATCGCGGATCGGCACGATGCCGGGCGAGTTCTTGCACTGCACGTGGTTGCCCGAGATCGATGCATAGACCGAGCGGATCTCGCAGCCGGCCATCAGCTCGGCTTCCTCGATCGCGCGCTGGATCGATTGCACCGTGGATTCGATGTCCACCACCACGCCGCGCTTGAGGCCGCGCGATTCGTGGCTGCCGATGCCGATGACCTCGATCGGATTGCCGGGCGAATACTCGCCCACCAGCGCCACCACCTTGGAGGTGCCGATGTCGAGGCCGACGATGAGCGCCTTGTCGCCCTTGCGGTTCATGAGTGTGTCCGTGTGGAAAGTGGGGCCAGAGACGCGGTGGCGCCGCCGCGCGTGCGTGCGGCGTCGTCCTCGTCGGGGGTCTCCGGAGGAATCTCGCCCCAGGTGAGGGCGAAACCGTTCGTGTAGCGCAGGTCGGCGCGTTCCAGGCGCTCGGGGCGATCGCTGGTCAGACGCGGCAGCAGACGGGCGAAACGCTCCAGACGCGGACGCGCCTGCTGACCGCCGACGACGACCTCGATCCCGTCCGACAGCGCGGCCGAGGACAGCGTCATCGACCAGCTCCCGCGCGAGTCCACGGCCAGCCGCTCGACCTCGTATCCCATCGGGGTGAACAGCGCGCGCGACTCGTTGTACAGCGCGACCACGTCCGGGATCCGCGCCTCGGGGCCGTCGAAGCGAGGCATCTCCGGCAGCGTGTCCACCTCCGGCACCGGGAACAGGCGGCCGTGCGAGGACAGCAGACGCTCCCCGCCCCAGTGCGCGAACGGCCGGAACTCGGACAGGGTCACTTCCAGCACGTCCGGCCAGCGCTTGCGCACTTCGGCGTGTTCCACCCACGGCAACGCGCTCACCGCCGCCTGCGCGCCGGCGAGATCGACCGCGAAGAACCCGTGCTGCGCGTACGGCACCACCGCACGGCGCAGGGTCGCGTCCTCGATCCACTCCAGATCGCCGGTGACGCGCAGGGTTTTCAGCGGCCAGCGGTCGGCGCCGATCCAGCCCTGCAGCACCGCCACCACCGGCAGTGCGACCAGTGCCAGCGCCAGCGTCCAGGCGAGGATGCGCAGCAAGGCGCTCACAGCGTCGTCTCCAGGATGCGCCAGCACAGCGTCCCGAAGTCCAGGCCGACCTGTCCGGCCGCCTTCGGCACCAGCGAGTGGCTGGTCATGCCCGGCGCGGTATTGATCTCCATCAGCACGAAGTGGCCGTCGGCGTGGCGCATCACGTCCACGCGCCCCCAACCCGAGCACCCCGCCGCACGGAACCCGGCCAGCGCGAGGCGACGGATGTCGACCTCGTCCTCGCCTTCCAGGCCAGGGCACACATATGTGGTGTCGTCGGCGACGTACTTGGCGTGATAGTCGTACCAGCCGCGCCTGGGCACGATCCGGACCGACGGCAACGCCATCTCGCCCAGGATGGCCACGGTGTATTCGCCGCCGGTCATGAGCTCCTCGGCCAGCAGTTCCTGCGGGTACTCGCGGGCGAAGGCCACCGCCTCGGCGAGGCCGCCCGCATCGGCCACCCGGAACACGCCGACACTGGAGCCTTCCGCCGACGGCTTGACGAAGGCGGCCCCACCGACGGCGTCCACGGCCGCGGCGACGTCGCCTCCCGGCGGCAGACGCACGAAGCGTGCGGTCGGCAGGCCTTCGGCCATCCACACCTGTTTGGTGCGGATCTTGTCCATGGTCAGCGCCGACCCGAGCACGCGGGGGCCGGTATAGGGCACGTGCAGCGCGTCGAGCACGCCCTGCAGCACGCCGTTCTCGCCGTCGCCGCCGTGCATGACGTTGAACACCCGCGCGACGCGCCCCTCGCGGATTTCGGCCAGCAACGCATCGATGCCGTCCACGGCATGCGCATCGACGCCACGCGTCTGCAGCGCACGCAGCACTTCGCCTCCGGACGCCAGCGACACCTCGCGCTCGCTGGACCGGCCACCCAGCAGCACCGCGACGCGGCCGAAATCGGCGGCATCGCGGGTGCGCAGCGGCGGCAGCGTGGTCGTCATGCCTGGTCTCCGAAGCCGTCCTGCGCCAAGGACTGGGCGAACTGGCCGATGTCGCCGGCACCCATCACCAGCAGCAGATCCCCGTCCTGCAGCACATCGGGCAGGACCGCCCGCAACTCCTCCACGTCGGCGACGACCACCGGATCGATGCGGCCACGCGCGCGGATCGTGCGCGCCAGCGACTTCGCATCGGCATTGGCGATCGGGGCTTCGCCCGCGGCGTAGACCTCGGTCAGCACCAGCGCATCGACATCCGACAACACGCCGGCGAAGTCGTCGAACAGGTCGCGGGTGCGGCTGTAGCGATGCGGCTGGAACGCCACCACCAGGCGCCGCTCGGGCCAGCCGCCGCGCGCGGCCTCGAACACCGCCTTGAGTTCCTTCGGGTGGTGACCGTAGTCGTCGACCAACTGCACCGTCGCGCCCTGCGCGGTGGTCACCTCGCCCAGCAGGTTGAAACGGCGACCGATGCCCTGGAAACCCTCCAGCGCGCGGGCGATCCGCGCCGGGGCGACACCGAGCTGCCAGCCGATCGAGGCGGCCGCCAACGCGTTCTGTACGTTGTGCCGACCCGGCAGCGCCAGCGCCACCGGGGTCCGGCTGCCGTCGGGCAGGCACAGGGTGAAGCGCATGCGCGGGCCGTCCTGGGCGACGTCCTCGGCGCGCACGTCGGCATCGGCGCTGAACCCGTAGGTGGCGACGTGCCGCGGCGTGTCCTTGGCCAACCGGGCCGCTTCCTCGTCGTCGATGCACAGTACCGCGAGCCCGTAGAACGGCAGGCGGTGCAGGAATTCCGAGAACGCCGCCTGTACCCGCGCGAAATCGCCGCCGTAGTTCTCGAGGTGGTCGGCATCGATGTTGGTGACCACGGCGACCATCGGATTGAGCCGCAGGAAACTGCCGTCGCTCTCGTCGGCCTCGGCCACCAGCCAGTCGCCGCTGCCCAGGCGCGCGTTGGCACCGGCGGCGAGCAACTGCCCGCCGATGACGAAGGTCGGATCCAGATCGCCCTCTGCCAGCACGCTGGCGGTCAGCGAGGTGGTCGTGGTCTTGCCGTGCGTGCCCGCCACCGCGATGCCCGGGCGGAAGCGCATCAGTTCGGCCAGCATTTCCGCTCGCGGCACGACCGGGATGCGCTGCGAGCGGGCCTCCATCAATTCCGGGTTGTCCGGCTTGATCGCGCTCGACACCACCACGCAATCGGTGCCGAGCACGTTCGCGGCGGTGTGTCCGCGCTGGATGCCGATGCCCAGGCCCTGCAGGCGCCGGGTCACCGCGTTGTCGGCGAGGTCCGAGCCGGACACCTGGTAACCGAGCGACGCCAGCACCTCGGCGATGCCGCTCATGCCGGCGCCGCCGATGCCGACGAAATGCACCCGGCCGAACGCGCGCGCGAGTTCGGCGCCGGACAGCGCACGGGCATCGAGCAGACGGCGGATCATGCGGGCCTCCCGAAGGTCGGTTCGACCCGCGGTTGCAGGCGACTGGTGCCGCGGCGCGCGGCCGATGCCGCCCGCGCGACGGGTGCCGCGGCCGGCGGCGTGACGGAGGCCGCGGGGTCGGGCGCGGCTTCGGCAGTCGGCGCGTCGCCACGCAGGCGCGCGACCTGGCGCTGCGCACGGTCGAGCTCGTAGGACACGCGCAGAAGCAGGCCGACGGCCACGCAGGTCATCAGCACGCTCGAGCCGCCGGAGGAAATCAGCGGCAGGGTGAAGCCCTTCGTCGGCAGCAGTCCGAGATTCATCCCGATCGAGACCATGCTCTGCAGGCCGATCGCCAGCGCCATGCCGAAGGCGCAGTAGCCGGCGAAGTGCCGGCGCATCTCCACGCACTTCAGCCCGATCCACAGCGCGCGCCCGATCAGCAGGGCGTACAGGCCGATCACCAGGCACACGCCGACGAAGCCGAGTTCTTCCGCGATCACCGCGAGGATGAAGTCGGTATGCGCCTCGGGCAGGTAGTTCAGCTTCTGGATCGAGCCGCCCAGCCCGACACCGAAGAACTCGCCGCGCCCCACCGCCATCAGCGCGTTCGCGAGCTGGTAGCCGCTGTTGAACGGATCCGCGAAGGGGTCCATGAACGAGGTGATGCGACGCATGCGGTAGGGCTCGGCGATGGCGATGATCGCCAGCACCGGCAAGCCGACCACCACCGGCGCGGCCATGCGCGGCAGGTGCACGCCGCCCAGCACCAGCATGCCGGCGGTCACGCCCAGGATCAGCGCGACCGAGCCGAAGTCCGGTTGCATGAGCAGCATCGTCATCAGCACGATGGCGACCACGATCGGTTTGATCATCGCGCCCCAGGTGGCGTTGACCTCGTCGCGGAAGCGCACCAGGTAGCTCGCGAGCCACACGATGTACATCAACTTGACCAGCTCGACGACCTGGAAATTGGACACGCCCAGGTTGATCCAGCGCCGCGCGCCGTTGACCGTGTGTCCCAGGCCGGGGATGAACACCAGCAACAACAGCACGAAGCAACCCAGCAGCATCAAACGGTCGTACTTCTCCACGTTGCGCAGCTCGGTGCGCATCACCAGTGCGCACAGCACCGCGCCGATGCTCAGGAACACGACGTGCCGGGCGAGGAAGTAGAACGGCCCGACATGCAGCTCCTCGGCGATGGCGATCGAACTGGAGCCGACCATCACCACACCCAGCACGGCCAGCGCGATCGCCGCGCCCATCACCCACGGGTCGAAGCGGCCCTGAATGGCGTCGAGCCGCGTCGCCTGGCGGGCGTCGTGGTCGAAGGCGCTGTCGTAGGACCGGGCCATCAGCGCACCTTCAACGTGGCCAGGCCGACCAGGACCAGGATCACCGAGATGATCCAGAAGCGCACGATCACCCGCGGCTCGGGCCAGCCCTTGAGCTCGAAGTGGTGATGGATCGGCGCCATCCGGAACACACGCTTGCCGGTGAGCTTGAACGACGCGACCTGGATCATCACCGACAACGTCTCGATGACGAAGATGCCCCCCATGATCACCAGCACCAGTTCCTGGCGCACGATCACCGCGATGGTGCCCAGCACCGCGCCCAGCGCCAGCGCGCCGATGTCGCCCATGAACACCATCGCCGGGTAGGTGTTGAACCACAGGAAGCCGAGGCCGGCACCGGCGATCGCCGCGCAGATGATCACCAGCTCGCCCGCACCGGGAATCTGCGGAATCTGCAGGTAGTTCGAGAACACCGCGTTGCCCGAGGCGTAGGCGAACACGCCCAGCGCGCAGGCCACGAGCACCGTGGGCATGATCGCCAGCCCGTCCAGGCCATCGGTCAGGTTGACCGCATTGGAGAAGCCCACGATCCAGAAATAGGCGATCGCGACGAAGGTGATCGACACCAGCGGCAGCGCCACCGCCTTGAACAGCGGGATGTAGAACGTGGTGGCCGCGGCCACGTCGGCGGTCTGGTACAGGTAGATACCGGCGGCGAGACCGAAGATCGACTGCAGCAGGTACTTCCAGCGCGACTTCAGACCATTGGGATCGCGCTTGACGATCTTGATCCAGTCGTCGTACCAGCCGATCGCACCGAAGGCGATCATCACCGCCAGCACCACCCACACGTACTTGTTGCGCAGGTCGCCCCAGAGCAGCACCGAGGCCAGTACCGTGAGCAGGATCAGCGCCCCGCCCATGGTCGGGGTGCCGGCCTTGGAGAAATGCGTCTGCGGTCCGTCCTGGCGGATCGGCTGCCCGCCCTTGTACTGGGCGAGCCGGCGGATCAGCGCCGGGCCCCACCACAGCGACAGCAGCAGCGCCGTCAGCGCGGCGAGGATGCCGCGGAACGTCAGGTAGTTGAACAGGCCGAAGAAATCCTCGAGCCCTTGCAGCCAGCGCGCCAGCTCAAGCAGCATCCGCGGTGTCCTCCGGTGTAATCAGCAATGCGGACACGACCCGCTCCATCGCGCTCGAGCGCGATCCCTTGATCAGCAGGCTGAGCGACGCGCCCTCGCCTGCGGCTTCCTCCGCACGTACGTCGGCACGCAGCGCTTCTATCAACTCGGCCTGCGCCGGGTGGTGGCGGGCGCCTTCGCCGAATGCGTCGACCATGTCGACGCTCAACGGGCCGACGGCATACAGCCGCTCGATGCCCGCCTGCCGGGCGCGGCGACCGATCTCGGTGTGCAGCGCCCGCGCATCGGCGCCCAGTTCGTTCATGTCGCCCAGCACCAGCCAACGGCGTCCGGCGACGGCGCCGAGGGTGTCGATGGCCGCGACCATGGAACCGGGATTGGCGTTGTAGCTGTCGTCGATGAGCAGCCCACCACCGGGCAGCCGATGACGCGCCTGGCGGCCGGCGACGGCGGCGGTGGTCGCCAGCGCCGCCGCGATGGTCGCCGCATCGGCACCCAGCGCCCATCCGATCGTGGCGGCCGCGAGCGCATTGGAGACGTTGTGGCGGCCGGCCAGGGGCAGGTCCACCTGGACTTCGGCGTCGGGCAAGGCCAGCGTGAACCGCGTGCCCGCGCCATCGGCGTGCAGGCCGTGCGCACGCACATCCGCCGCAGCTTCGATGCCGAAGCGCAGCAGGCGACGCCCGTGCGCGCGTTCGGCGAAGTAAGGCGCGAACGCGTCGTCGGCGTTGATCACCGCGATACCGCCCGGCGGCAGCGCCTCGTAGATCGCGCCCTTGGTTTCGGCGACGCCGAACAGGCTGCCCATGCGCTCCAGGTGCGCGGGCGCCACGTTGTTGACCAGCGCCACCTGCGGCCGGGCGATGGCGGTCAGCCAGGCGATGTCGCCCGGCTTGCCCGCCCCCATCTCGTAGATCGAGAAACGGGCATCGTCCGGGGCGCCGAGCACCGACAGCGGCAGCCCGATCTCGTTGTTGCGGTTGCCGGGGTTGGCGTAGGTCGCGCCCAGCCGCGACAGGATCGCGCGCACCAGTTCCTTGACGCTGGTCTTGCCATTGCTGCCGGTGATACCGACCACTGTCGCCGCGCGCTCGCGCTGCACGGCGCCCGCCCAGGCCGCCAGTGCGGTCTGGGTGTCGGCGACCACGATCTGTGGAATGGCGACATCGGCCGGGCGCGACACCAGCGCGGCGCTCGCGCCCTGTTCGGCGGCAGAGGCGATGTGCTCGTTGCCGTCGAAACGTTCGCCCTTGAGCGCGACGAACAGCGATGTCCGGCCGTCGTCCGCGACGAACGCACGGGTGTCGGTCTCGACCGCGTCGATGCGCGGGTCGTTCGCGGCGTCCGGGTCGGACGCGTGCAGGCGCCCCTGCGTCAGCCGGGCGATCCGCGACAACGGCATCGGCACGATGGACAGGCTCATGCATCCGCTCCCAGCGCGCGCGCGGCGATCACGCTGTCGTCGAACGGGTGGCGGACGCCGTTGACCTCCTGGTAGGGCTCGTGCCCCTTGCCGGCGATCAACACGATGTCGCCGGGACCGGCCTCGCCGATCGCCCGTGCGATGGCCCGCGCACGATCGCGCTCGACCGTCGCCGCCGATGGCGACGACAGGCCGGCGAGGATGTCGGCCACGACCGCATCGCCGTCCTCGCGGCGCGGATTGTCGTCGGTGACGATCACCGCATCGGCGAGGCGCTCGGCGATCGCCGCCATCTGCGGGCGCTTGCCGCGATCGCGCTCGCCACCGCAGCCGAACACGCACACCAGCCGGCCGCGTACGTGGTCCCGCAGGCTCGACAGCGCCTGCTCCAGGGCGTCCGGGGTATGCGCGTAATCGACCACCACCGTCGGCTGGCCGCGGCCACCGAGGCGATTCATCCGGCCGGCCACCGGCTGCAGCCGCGACAACACGTCGGCGATCGTCGCCGGCGCTTCGCCCAGGGCGTGCAGCACTCCGGCCACCAGCAGCAGGTTGTCCACATTGAAGCGACCCAGCAACGGCGAACGCACCGCGTGCACGACATCGCCGAGACGCAGCCTGAAGCCGATGCCGGCGCCGTCCAGGGTCACGCCGTCGGCATGCACCACGGCGGCGGTTTCGCCGCGCGCGCTGACCCCGACCGGACGCGGGCCGTCGAGCGCCGCCAGCAGGCGGCGTCCCTGGGCATCGTCGAGATTGATCACCGCGGCATCCAGCGCCGGCCATGCGAAAAGCCGGGCCTTCGCCGCACCGTAGGCGCCCATGTCGCCGTGGTAGTCCAGATGGTCGCGGGTGAGGTTGGTGAACGCGGCGACCCGGAAATGCACGCCGTCCACGCGGCCCTGATCGAGCGCGTGCGAACTGACCTCCATGGCCACCGCCTGTGCGCCGGCATCGCGCAGATCGGCCAGCAGCGCGTGCAACTGGCTGACCTGCGGCGTGGTGAAGCCGGTCGGCACCACCGCACCGTGCAGGCCGGCACCCAGGGTGCCGATGCTGCCGGCGCGCTGGCCGCGCAGCGTCCAGGCCTGGGCCAGCAACTGCACGGTCGAGGTCTTGCCGTTGGTGCCGGTGACGCCGACGGTGGTCATCGCCTGCGACGGCATGCCATGGAAGCGATCGGCCATGCCGCCGATGCGGCGACGCAGGCCCGGAACCGCGATCGCGCCCGCGGGCACCGCCACGTCGGCCGGTGCCGGCGGTTCGTAGACGATCGCCGACGCACCGGCATCCAGCGCGCGCTGGGCGAAGCGCAGCCCGTGCGTACCGAAGCCCGGGATCGCCAGGAACGCGTCGTCGCGGACCACTTCGCGGCTGTCCTGCACGAGGCCGCCGACGACCAGGTCGCTCGGGACGCCCTCGACATCCGGCAGCAGCTCGGCCAAGGCCATGCGCGTCATCGGCCGGCTCCGGTCAGGGCCACGGGCGCAGCAGAGGATGCGGGCGTGCCAGCGGCCGCCGGGGTCGTCCGCGACGCGGGCGCGGCCGCTGTCGCTGTCGCTGTCGCTGCAGGACGCGCGGGCGCCTGACGGCCCGCGGTCGCACGGCGACGCCGCTCGGCATCGGCCTGTGCGGCCAGCCAGGTCTCGATGTCGTCCGGCGGCACGTCCATCAGGCGCAAGGTGCCTTCCATGGTGCCGCGGAACATCGGCGCGGCGACGTAGCCGCCGCCGTAGGTGGAGGGACCGCGGGTGGTGTCGGGATCGTCGATGACGATGACCATCGCGAAGCGCGGATTGTCCACCGGCACCAGACCGGCGAAGAACGCGACGTAGCGGCGGGCATAGCTGCCGCCGCTGGCCTTGCGCGCGGTGCCGGTCTTGCCGGCGACGTGATAGCCGAGCACCGCGGCGCGGGTGGCGGTGCCGCCCGGCTCGGTGACGGTCTGCATCATCCGCATCACTTCGCCGGCGATCCGCGGGTCGAGCACCTCGCGCGGCGCGTTGTGCTGGCCCTTGACGAAGGTCGGCGAGATCAGCTTGCCGCCGTTGCCCAGCGCCGCGTACGCCGCCGCGATCTGCAGCGGCGTCACCGACATGCTGTAGCCGTAGGACATCGTCTGCTTCATCGTCCCGTCCCAGCTCGACGGCGCGCGCAGGAAGCCCGCGGCCTCGCCGGGGAATCCGCTGCCGGTGCTGCGGCCGAATCCGAAGCGGTGCAGCAGCTGGTAGAACTGGTCGTCGGACAGCATGTGCACGATCTTCGACACGCCGACGTTCGAGCTCTTGGTGATCACGCCGGTGACGTCGAGCGTGCCGTAGTTGCGGAAATCGGTGGTGCGGAAGCGGCCGTTCGGCATCCAGCCCGGACTGGTGTTGATCAACGTCTCGGGACGGATGACGCCGGCTTCCAGGCCGGCAGCCACGGTCAGGGGCTTGATCGTGGAACCGGGTTCGATGAGGTCGGTCACCGCGCGGTTGCGGCGAGCCTCGCGGTCGGTGCCGCCGAGCACGTGCGGGTTGTACGTGGGCAGGTTCGCCATCGCCAGGATCTCGCCGGTGGCGACATCCAGGATCACCGCCGAGCCGGCGCTGGCCTTGTGCTCGATCAACGTATTGCGCAGCTCGCGGTGTACCAGGTACTGGATGCGCCTGTCGATCGACAGGGTCAGGTCCTTGCCCGGCTGCGCCGCACGCACCAGGTCGACGCTTTCGACGATGCGGCCGCGGCGGTCGCGGATCACGCGCTCGGCGCCGGCGTGGCCGCGCAGCCAGTCGTCGTAGGCGAGCTCGATGCCCTCCTGGCCGCGGTCGTCGATGTTGGTGAAGCCCAGCACGTGGGCCAACGCCTCGCCCTGCGGGTAGAAGCGGCGGAACTCGCGCTGACTGAACACCCCGGGCACGCGCAGTGCCAGCACCTTCTCGGCGTTGGCGGGATGGATGCGGCGCTGGCCGGGCAGGTACATGAACTCGCGTTCGGCGCGCTGGGCGACCGCCCGCGCGAGCGCGTCGGCGTCCTGCCCGATCGCTTCGGCCAGTTCGGGGATGCGCTCCGGGTGCTTGGACAGCTCCTGCGGATTCGCCCACAGCGAGGCGACCGGCGTGGAGATCGCCAGCGGTTCGCCGTTGCGGTCGGTGATCATCCCGCGCGAGGTGGCGATGGGCAGTTCGCGCAGGAAGCGCGAGTCCGCCTTCTGCTGGTAGAAGGCGTTGTCGATCAGCTGCAGGTCGACCGCTCGGCCGATCAGGATCAACGCCATCAGGCCGAGCCCGCCGCCGACCAGCATCAGTCGCCCGCGCAGATTGAACTGCGCGCGGCCGCGGGGCCGTTTGGCGTTGCCGCCGGGGATGCGCCCGAACTTCATGGCCGGATCACCACGATGTCGGCGGTCTCGGGCGACTTCATCTCCAGCCGCTGGCGCGCGACTTGGTCGATGCGGTTGCTCTCCGCCCAGGTCGCCTGCTCCAGCTGCAGTCGGCCGAAATCGATGTTCAGCTCGTCGCGCGCGGTCTCCAGCCGGGTCAGCTGGGCGAACAGCTGCCGGTGCTGGTGGCGCGCGTGCACCACTGCGATCGCGGTGATCACGCAAGCCAGCAACACGATCGCCAGCAGGGTGCGGGTGATCATGGCGCGGCCTCCAGCTTCTGCGCCACGCGCAGGACCGCGCTGCGGGCGCGCGGGTTGACCGCGAGCTCGGCGGCATCGGCGCGGATCGCACCGCCGACACCGCGCAACACGGGGACGAACGGCACCGCCTCGGGCAGGCGGCGGTTGCCGGCCGGCGCCTTGGCGTGGCGGGCGATGAACTGCTTGGCGATACGGTCTTCCAGCGAATGGAAGCTGATCACCGCAAGACGGCCGCCCGGGCGCAAGGTGCGCAAGGCGGCATCGAGCCCGGCCTCGAGATCGGCCAGCTCGCGGTTGATGTGGATGCGGATGGCCTGGAAGCTGCGCGTGGCCGGGTGGATGCGATCAGCGCCGCGCGGCATCACCGAAGCGATCAGCTCGGCCAACTGCGCGGTTCGCTGCAGCGGCGCCTCGGCACGGCGGGCGACGATGGCCCGGGCGATGCGGCGGCTGTGCCGCTCCTCGCCATAGGTCCACAACACGTCGGCGATCTCGTCGGCTTCGGCGCGCGCCAGCCACGCGGCCGCGCTTTCGCCGGTGTCGGGATCCATGCGCATGTCGAGCGGGCCGTCCTTGCCGAACGAGAACCCGCGTTCGGCCACGTCGAGCTGCGGCGAGGACACGCCCAGGTCGAGCAGAATCCCGTCGAGACCGTCCCGGGTCGCGTCCCAGTCGGCGAGGGTCGCGAAACTGCCGCGGTGGATCGCCACGCGCGGGTCCGCGCCGAACCGATGTTCGGCCACTGCGATCGCCTCGGGATCCTTGTCCATCAGCAGCAGCCGCCCCTTGTCGCCCAGACGCTCCAGCACCCGCCGCGCATGGCCGCCACGTCCGAACGTGCCGTCCAGGTATGCGCCGCCCTCCGTCACCTGCAGCCCTTCCATGACCTGCTCGACCATGACCGGAAGGTGGCCGGACGACGCGTCCGCGCCACCGGCCGTCACAGCTTCAACTCGAGCATTTGCGCGCTCAGATCCTCGTCGGTCACGACCTGACGGATCTGCGCGTGATGCGCCTGCTCGCTCCAGAGTTCGAATTTGTCGCCCATGCCCAGCAGCACGGCCTTGCGCTCGATGCCGACCGCCGCACGGTGGCTGGGCGGTACGCCGATGCGGGCGCTGCCGTCGAGCTCCACCTGGGCGGCCGAGCCGACCAGGCAGCGCTGCATGCGCCGGTGTGCGGACAACGAGCCGGGCAGCTTGTTGACCGCGTCGCGCACGCGCTCCCATTCGCCTTCGGGGTACAGGAACAGACACCCGGCCTCGAACGGGTTGTAGGTGATCACCAGGCGGTTTCCGCACACACGCGCGACGAGATCCCGATAGGCGGTGGGAATCGCCAGTCGGCCCTTGTCGTCGATAGTGATGGCGGTCTCGCCCTGGAACACTGGTGTCTGCCCGGTATGCCCGTCTGCGGCGGGCTTCGCTGCCATGGAAAACCACAAAATTCCCGGTTTCCCCACGCAGCGCCACCTTAGGACTGGGTCCAGGGGTTGTCAACAAGCGCTCGAACAAATTTTCACTAGTCGCGTCAATGACTTGCAGAGAAGTTCACATACTTGTTCAAGCTTTATCCACAAGCGACTGTTTCGTCTCAAATTTTGAGATCGTTCACTAAATTCAGGGTGTTGGCGGCCATGTGAAGGACGCCCTGCACCGGATGCCTCGGAGCCGCGACGCCCGGCTCCGGTGCGCGACTGCGGCGCAATGTGACGCATCCGGGCGCACGCCAGTGACCGGGCGACGGCCGGCATGGCGGCCCCTGCCGAGGATTCGCAATCCGGCCGAGACGTGGCCCGAGGTGCGCCGAACGTGCCGCCATAGAGGCGGCACCCCATATCGCCTGCCGCACCCGACGCAACGAAATGTCCTTGCTGCGCTCTCGGACAGTCGGATCATTGCCCGCTCGAGACATTCCTTGTCCAGGTGACGGTAATGGCGGCCAATCGAGACAGGGCCCAGGTCGCCGGGCTCGGCAGCAATATGAACGGCCGCTGCGAGGCCAACGCCTTGGCCGGCGCCGATGCCCTACTCCCGAGTGCGACCCTCACCCCACCCCCTCGCTCAGCGCCCCGGCCCTCGCCTTGCGGCTCGGGCGTTCTCCGGCACGCGAGCCGGTGGCTCGCAAACGTGCCGCCTCACCCCGCAGGCGGGAGAGGGGCGAAGGTGCCAGGTAGACGCCGCTCCGTTCGAAGGTGCGGGTCATGAGGGCGGGATCGGGGTGGGTCGGAATCCCCGGCGGGCAGTACCGCGACGGGATGCTCCCTCACCCCAACCCCTCTCCCGCGAGCGGGAGAGGGGCGATGGTGCCGGGCAGGCGTCGCTCCGTTTGGAGGCGCGGGTCACGAGGGCGGGGTCGGGGTCTCGCCTTCGGTTTTTTAGGGGGCGGAGTCGGCCGATAAGCCGGGTTCTGTCGTGGACAGTCATTCCTCTAGGCGCCGTGTCACCACGACGCTCAAGCAACCTACCCGGACCCGACGCGGGCCGCGCCATGAGGTCCCTATTTGGTCTTGCTCCCGGTGGGGTTTGCCGTGCCGGTCCGTTACCGGACTCGCGGTGCGCTCTTACCGCACCATTTCACCCTTGCCTGATCCGACCCCGGAGGGCCGGCCATCGGCGGTATCTTTCTGTTGCACTTTCCGTCGGCTCGCGCCGCCCAGGCGTTACCTGGCACCGTGCCCTGTGGAGCCCGGACTTTCCTCGGCGCCGGACCACCGAAGTGGTACCGACGACGCGACTGTCTGGCCGACTCCGCCGCGCGCATTCTCTCACGCCCCCGGCGGCTGCGCGCGCGAGCGATGTCGACATGGCGCCCCCGGGCGCTGGCGACCGGGTGGTGGCCTCGCACCCGCCACCACGATCGGGCGCGTCCCCCTCCGGGACGCCGGCGTCGCGTCGCACGACCGTGACTGCGGCACCGGTCTCGATGTGGCGCGAGGCGAGCGGCTGGCACGCCGGCCGCTCCCCCTCGCGGATCGCGACCTGATGGGCGGCATTGCTCAGCCGTCCGAGGTGCCGGTTCCGTAGAGGGCCTTGCGTGGCGCACCGGTGATCTCGGCGGCCAGCTTGGCGGCCGCCGATGGCGCCAGGTGCGCCGACAGGAGGCCGTAGACCCGGCGCCCCTCGGCGAGCTGGGCGTCGTCATCGTGGCCCGCACCCTGCACGACCAGCACGAACTCGCCCTTGCGCTGGTTCGGATCGGCCTCGACCTGCGCGTGCAGGTCGACCAGGCTGCCGTCGAGCACGGTTTCGAACAGTTTGGTCAGTTCGCGCGCGAGCACGGCCGGACGCGCGTCGCCGAACGCCGCGCGCAGATCGGCCAAGGTGTCGACGATCCGGTGCGAGGCCTCGTAGAACACGAGCGTGCGCGGCTCCCCGGCCAGCCGGGCCAGCGCGTCCCGGCGCGCGCCGGGCTTGGCCGGCAAGAAACCTTCGAAGGCGAAGCGGTCGCTGGGCAGGCCAGCCACGCTGAGCGCGGTGATCACCGCGCTCGGCCCCGGCACCGGACTCACCCGTACCCCGGCCGCGCGCGCGGCGCGCACCAGCCGGAACCCGGGATCGCTGACCAGCGGAGTGCCCGCATCGCTGACCAGCGCCAGCGAGTCGCCGCCCAGCAGGCGCGCCACGATCCGCTCGGACAGGACATCCTCGTTGTGCTCGTGCAGGGCCAGGGCTGGCGTGCCGATGCCGAAATGCCCCAGCAGCGCCCGGGTATGCCGGGTGTCTTCGGCGCAGATCGCGTCCACGGACCGCAGCACGTCCTGCGCGCGCGGGGAGAGATCGGCCAGATTGCCGATCGGCGTGGCGACGACATGCAGCACCCCCGCCCCGACCGGGCGGGGGCCGGCGGCGCGGGCGGCGGACGAGGCGGACGGCGACGTGGACAATCGTGTCTCCACACAGGGGGGCGGTAGAATCCTAGCCGCTTCTCCGCACCGGACCGGATTTCCATGCGCACTCTGGCACGTCGCTTCTCCTACCCGCCCGCCCGCTCGTTGGCGGCGCTGCTCCTGACCGCCGTGTTCCTCGCCGGTTGCGCCACGGTGAGTGTGGCCCCCACGGGCCCGGCCGCGACGCCGGAGCCCGCCCATCCGGAACTCGCTGCGGCCGCCGATCTGGTGCGCCAGCAGGCGACGCTGACCGGGGTCGAGCGTGCCGACGGCGCACGCGAGATCGAACGCCTGTTGTCGTCCGTGCCCGACCAGACCCTCACCGAATACGCCGCCGCGTTGCCCGAAGGCGACCCGATGTACAGCTATGCCGGCCGCGTGCTGCTCGCGCGCGGGCTGCCGCTGCCGCGCCCGTTCGACCTCGGCGCGCTGTGGGCGGTGCATGCGGGCAACCGTGCGCCCGCCGACCGCGACGGCTACCGCCCGCCGCTGCGCCTGGGCGTACTGCTGCCGCTGTCGGGCAATCTCGCCACCGCCGCCGCCCCGGTGCGCGACGGTCTGCTGGCCGGCTACTACGGCGAACGCCGCGAACGGCCCGAGGTGGTGTTCTACGACACCGCGACCGGCGGCGCCAACACCGCCTACGACCGTGCCGTGTCCGAGGGCGCCGATTACATCCTCGGTCCGCTCGGCCGCGACGAGGTGGCCGGCCTGCTGGCACGCCCCGACCAGTTGCGGGTGCCGGTGCTGGCGCTCAATCGTGCCGGCGACGGCGCCCCGGTCGGCAGTTTCAGCTTCGCGCTGGCGCCCGAGGACGATGGCACTGCCGCGGCCGACTACCTGCTCGAACGCAACGTGCGCCAGGTGCTAGTGCTCAATGGCGGCGACGACAATGCGCGCCGCAGCGTCGATGCCTTCCGTCGCCAGCTCGAGGCCGGCGGCGGCGCGGTCAGCGACATGCTGGTGGTCACCGGCGACACGCCGCCCGACATGACCGACGCCTTCCGCAACGCGATGCTCAAGGAGGACGGCGCGCAGGCGGTGTTCATCGCGCTGCGCGGCCAGCAGGCGCGCGCGATCGCGCCGCAGCTCGTGGCCGCCGGCTACACCACGCGCCCGCGCGTGGGCACCTCGCAGCTGTCGATCGGCGGCGGGCGCGGCGAGCAGGACGCCGCCCTCGACGGCATCGTGTTTCCGTCCGAGCGCTGGACCTCGTCCGGCGTGGCCGGGCTGCCGATGGCGTCCAGCGTCGCGTCGAACCTGCCCACCGCGCGCGGCGGCGCGGCGCGCCTGTTCGCATTCGGCTACGACGCCTGGCTGCTGACCGCCTTCATGGAGCGACTGGTCACCGGCGCCGATGCCGAACTGCGCGGCGCCACCGGCCTGCTGCGCATCGACGGCGAAGGCAACATCGTGCGCACGCCGGCATGGGCGACCTTCAGCGGCGGCCACGTGGTGCCGCTCGGCGGCGGCTGAGGCCACGCCCCATCACCCCGCGCCCGGGAGGCGCGCGCCCGCACAGGATGTGCGGGCAAGCAGGCAAGGACGCCGGACATGACCTCGTTCGTCTCGACCGCCACATGCCGTCGTCGGCGTACGCCCCGCGTCGCACCGACGAGGCCGGCCCTGCCGCCCGGCCGGCAGGCCGGACGCGATGCGCGCGGCGCGACGAATCCACGCCCTCGGCGCGGACCTTCGCCGCCCGCGCGAGGACGCCGGGCGGCCGAAGCCGACGTCACCGCGACGGTGCGCCCGTGAGCCGTCGCCGTGGCGCCGAGATCGAGTCCGCCGCGCAGGCGCTGCTCGAGCGCGAGGGACTGCGTCCGGTGGCGCGCAACGCCGGCTTTCGCGTGGGCGAGCTGGATCTGGTCATGCGCGATCGCGACGGCAGCCTGGTGTTCGTCGAGGTGCGCTACCGCCGCAGCACCGGCTTCGGCGCCGGCGGCGAGTCCATCGACGCCCGGAAACGACGCCGGCTGGTCCGCGCCGCACAGCTGTTCCTGCTCGCCCATCCGGGCTGGGCGCAAGCGCCGTGCCGCTTCGACGTGGTCGAGGCCACCGGCGAGCCGCCTCGGCTGCGCTGGCTACGCGACGCGTTCCGCGCCGACGACTGACGCCGGGCAGGCCGGTCCGGCACCCGATCGCGCCGGGCGCACCGGGCGCATCATCCGCACGCGGCTCTTCGCGCGCGACCCGTGCGAACGTACCGGTGACGCACACCCCGCGACGCCGACATCGCGGTCGCATTCCTGGACGACGTGCGCGACGTCCGCACGGCCGCGGAGGGACACGCTACCCTCTCTTCGTCACCTCTGCCGCGGGCCTCGCCTTGTCCTCCACGCCGAACACCCCTGAGCCCGGCCTGCTGCGCGCGGTCGGTCGCTGGCAGATCCTGGGATTGTCGATCAACGATGTGGTCGGCAGCGGCATCTACCTCCTGCCGGCCGTGGCGTTCGGGTTGCTCGGGCCGTTCTCGGTCTGGGCCATCCTGCTGGCCGGCGGCCTGGTGAGCCTGCTGGTGCTCTGCTATGCGAAGGCGGCCAGCTACTTCGAGCGACAGGGCGGCAGCTATCTCTATGCGCGCGAAGCGTTCGGCCCGTTCGTCGGCTTCCAGGTCGGCTGGACGATCTGGCTGACGCGCATCAGCGTGGCCGCTTCGTTGTCCAACGGCCTGGCCGACGCCGTGGCCCGGTTCTGGCCCGCCGCCCTCGACGGCGCGGGGCGCACCGTGGTCGTGGTCGGCTCGTTGCTGCTGCTGGTCACGATCAACGTGGTCGGCGTGCGCTGGGCGGCGCGTGCGGCCACCGTGTTCGTGATCGGCAAGTTGCTGCCCCTGCTGCTGTTCGTCTTCATCGGCCTGTTCCACGTCGACTGGGGGCTGGCCTTCGGCGGGCCGCCGGCCGGCCTGACCGCGACCGCCGCCACGGACGCGGCGCTGTTGCTGCTGTTCGCCTACGCGGGGTTCGAGAATCTCCCGGCCGCAGCCGGCGAGTACCGCGATCCCAGGCGCAACGTGCCGTTCGCGTTGCTGACGATGATCGCCTGCGTCACGCTGCTTTACGCGGCGGTGCAACTGGTCGCGCAGGGCACGCTGCCCGCGCTGGCCGACGCGGCCACGCCGCTGGCCGACGCGGGCGCGGGATTCGGCGGCGAAGCGCTGGCGCTCGCGCTGACGGTGGGCGCGGCCCTGTCGATCCTGGGCACCAACAACAACACCATGCTGCTCGGTCCACGCTTCGTGCACGCGCTGGCCAGCGACGGCTACGGTCCGTCGGCGCTGGCGCGCATCCATCCGCGCTTCCGCACCCCGGCCGTGGCGGTGATCGTGCAGGGGGCCCTGGCCCTGGCACTCGCGCTGACCGGCTCGTTCGTGCAACTCGCCCTGCTGTCGATGGTGACGCGCCTGCTCGGCTACATCGCCACGGCCGGCAGCGTCCTGGTGCTGCAACGACGCCACGGCGACGCCCCGGGCAGCCTGCGCCTGCCGGGCGGTCCGCTGATTCCGGTGGCGGCGCTGCTGTTGTCGCTGTGGCTGCTGTTGAGCGCGAGCGCCGCCAACCTGGTGGCGGTGGCGGTGGCCCTGGGGGTGGGTGCGCTGGTGTACCGCTTCCCGCGCCGCGACGCGCCCGGCACGCGGACGTAGACTGCGGCGATGGACACGACGCACTTCGACGCCATCGGCCTGGACGACCTGCGCGCTGGCGGCGGCCTCAAATGGGTCGCGTTTCCGGACTGCATCGGCGCGTTCGTGGCGGAGATGGATTTCGGTCTCGCGCCGCCTATCGCCGCCGCGCTGCACGAGACGATCGCCGGCGGCAGAACCGGTTACCTCTCCGCTTCGCTGACCGACGCCATGGCCGAGGCCTGCGCCGGCTGGCATGCCGACCGCTACGGCTGGGCGCCCGCACCCGAGCGCATCCATCCGCTGCCCGACATCCTCACCGGGCTGGAACTCGCGCTGAGGCACCTGCTGCCCGAACGCACACCGGTGGTCGTGCCGTCGCCCAACTACATGCCGTTCGTGCCGTTGCTGCGCCTGCTCGGCCACGAGGTCATCGAAGTGCCGATGCGCGACGCGGAGGGCACCTGGACGTTCGACGAGCCCGCCCTCGATGCCGCCTTCGCGCGCGGTGCGGGCCTGGCGATCCTGTGCAATCCGCACAACCCGCTCGGTCGCGTCTACACCCGTGCGGAGCTGGCGCGTTTCAGCGCGATCGCCGCCCGCCACGGCGCGCGCGTGTTCGCCGACGAGATCCACGGCCCGCTGGTCTACGGCCCGCATCGCCACGTGCCCTACGCCTCGCTCGGGCCGGAAGCGGCCGCCCAGGCGATCACCGCCACTTCGGCGTCCAAGGGCTGGAACCTGCCCGGCCTGAAGTGCGCGCAGCTCATCCTCAGCAACGACGAGGACCAGGCACGCTGGCGCCGCATGGCACCGCTGGCTGGGCACGCCACCGCCACGCCCGGGGTGATCGCCAACACCGTCGCCTACCGCGAAGGCCGCGACTGGCTGGACGCGGTACTGGCGTATCTGGACGGCAACCGCGCGTTGGTGGCCGAGCGCGTGCGCACCGACATGCCCGGCGTCGGCTTCCGCGCGCCGGAAGGCACCTACCTGGCCTGGCTGGATTGCCGCGGACTCGCGCCCGCGGACGCCCCGTCGCCGGCGCGCCGCTTCCGCGCCAGCGGCGTGGCGCTCACCGACGGTGCGGATTGCGGCGCCGGTGGCGAAGGCTTCGTCCGACTCAACTTCGCGATGCCGCGCCCGATCCTGTCCGAAGCGCTGTCACGCATGGCCGACGCCGTACGCCAGGCGGCACCGTAGGCGCAGCACTGCGCGGCCCCGCCTGGGAACAGCGCATCCGTACCCGGCCCGGGCCGCGGCGCCCGAGGCCCGGAGATCGCGCAGTTGCGCGGCCCTCGCATCGCATTCGCGACATCCGCGAACACGTGTTCCCGGTGCGTGCCCAGAGCGTACCCGCTGCAAGCCCGCGGATGCGTTCTCAGGCATGGACCGATCCGGCACGCGCGATCAGAAATGCGCGTAGCCGCGGCGCGGGGGATGCCAGACCTCGCCGGCGCCGGTCCGGCAGACGCTGTCGCGTCCGGCGACGATGCCACCGATGCGGGTGACCGCGACCCCGGCTGCCGCAGCCGCGGCCCGGACAAGGGCCTCGCGCGCGGCCGGCGCGGTGAAACACAGTTCGTAATCGTCGCCGCCGGACGACTGCAGCGCGCGGCGCGCGTCCACGTCGGCGACCGCCGCGTGCAGTGCGGCGGATGCGGGCAGTGCATCGACATCGATCTCGGCGCCCACCCCACTGGCGTCGAGGACATGGCCGAGATCGGCCAGCAGGCCGTCCGACACGTCGATGCAGGCGTGGGCCAGGCCGACCAGTGCCTGCCCGAGCGCGAGCCGCGGCGACGGGCGGTCCATGCGCCCGCGCAGTGCCGCAGGCATCGTCTCGCCGCGCGACCGCAGCGCCAGCGCCGCGGCGGCGTCGCCCAGCGTGCCGCTGACCCAGATCGAGTCGCCGGGGCGTGCCGCATCCCGGCGCAGCGCCCCGCCCGGCGCGACGTGGCCCAGCGCGGTCACGCACACCGACAGCGGACCGCGGGTGGTATCGCCGCCGACCAGCGTCACCCCGTGTTCGGCCGCCAGCGCCAGCAGGCCGTCCACCAGCGCGTCCGCGAGCCCCGCCTCGTCCCGGGGCAGCGACAGCGACAGGGTGCACCACGCCGGCACCGCGCCCATCGCGGCCAGATCGGACAGGTTCACCGCCAGCGCCTTCCAGCCGATGGCCTCGGCCGCGGTGTCTTCCGGGAAATGCACGCCGGTATTGAGCGTGTCCGTGCACACCACCAGCTGACGCCCGTGCGGGACCGCCAGCACCGCGGCATCGTCGCCGATCCCCAGGACCACGTCGGCCCGGCGCGGCGCGCGCGCCCGGATGCGCGCGATCAGATCGAACTCACCGGACATGGCGGACCGCGCCCTCCCCGAAGGTTTCCCACGCTGCCCGCAAGACCGCGCAGGCGCAGACATCGCGGTGAACGGCGACGCCGGAGGCGAGGCCCACGACTCAGCCGCGCGCGGCGCGCACCTCGACCGCACGCCACTCGGCGGCCGCACGATCGAGCACGCCGTTGACGTAGGTATGCCCGTGCTCGGAGCCGAAGCGCTTGACCGTCTTCAGCGCCTCGTCGATCACCACGCGATACGGCACGTCGATGCGGTGCTGGAGTTCGTAGGCGGCGATGCGCAGCATCGCGCGTTCGATCTGGTCGACCTCCTCGATGGTGCGGTCCAGATACGGCTGCAGCGACGCATCGAGTTCGGCGCGGTGGGCGAGCACGCCGCGCACGAGATCCTCGAAGTACTCCAGGTCGGCGACCTCGTGGGCCTGCTCGTGGGCGAACTGCGCGATCACCGTGCGCACCTCGCCACCGCTCACCTGCCAGGCGTAGACCGCCTGCAGCGCGCGACGGCGCGCACGCGTGCGCAGCACCGGATCGACACCCGGACGCGGACCGCGGCTCATGCCAGCTTCTCCACCAGATCGGTCATCTCGATCGCCACCAGCGCACACTCCTCGCCCTTGTTGCCGTGGCTGCCGCCGGCGCGGCGCTCGGCATCCTCGACGTCGTCGACGGCGAGCACGCCGTTGACCACCGACAGGCCGAATTCCAGTTGCACCTGCATGAGCGCCTCGGCGCAGTTGTCGGCGACGTGCTCGTAGTGGCGGGTGTCGCCACGGATGACGCAGCCCAGCGCGACCAGCGCGGCATGCCCACCCTGCGATGCGAGGCGCGCGGCGACCACGGGGATCTCCCAGGCGCCCGGCACACGGATCACGTCCACCGCATCGTCGCCCACGCCGTTGTCGGCGAAGGCCTTGCGCGCACCGGCGACCAGCGTATCGGTGATGCGCGGGTTCCAGCGGCTGGCGATGATCGCGAAGCGCGCGCCGTCGGCGGGGCGCAGATCGCCTTCGAAATGACTCATGACGTTCGTGACTCCGGTGAAGGGGCGCAGTTTAACCCGCGCTGGCGCGGCCGGCCGAAACGACCGCCGTCGGCTCCACGGTGTCGACCACTTCCAGGCCGAACCCGGACAGGCCGACCTGACGACGGGGCGTGCCCAGCACACGCAGCTGCCCGAGTCCGAGGTCGGCCAGGATCTGCGCGCCGGCGCCGTTGCGCCGCCACTGGCCGACGTCCTTGTCCTTGCCGGCGGGCCTCGCCTCGACCTCGGAACACAGCCGCGCCAGCAGCGCGTCGGAGTCGCGCGGTGCGGACAGCACCACCAGGACACCCTCGCCGGCATCGGCGATCGCCTTCAGGGCATCGGTGGTCGCGACGCCGAAATCCTCGCGGCGCCAGCGCAGCAGGTCAGACAGCGGGTTCTCGACGTGCACGCGCACCAGCGTCGGCCGCGCAGCCTCCGGCGTGCCGCGGACCAGGGCGAAATGCAGCTCGTGCGCGATGCGGTCGCGGTAGGTCACCAGGCGGAACGGGCCGGCGTCGGTGTCGATGTCGCGTTCGTCGACGCGTTCGACGGTGTGCTCGGTGGCCAGGCGATAGGCGATGAGGTCGGCGATCGAGCCGATCTTCAATCCATGCTCGCGCGCGAACGTTTCCAACTGCGGGCGACGCGCCATGGTGCCATCGGCGTTGAGCACCTCGACCAGCACACCGGCAGGCTCGAGCCCCGCCAGTTCGGCGAGATCGGCCGTGGCCTCGGTGTGGCCGGCCCGGGTCAGCACACCACCGGCCTGGGCGATGAGCGGAAAGATGTGGCCGGGCCGGCTGAGGTCCGACGGCTTGGCGTCCGGGCGCACCGCGGTGCGGATGGTGTGGGCGCGATCAGCCGCGGAGATGCCGGTGGTCACGCCCTCGGCCGCCTCGATGCTGACGGTGAAGTTGGTCTGGAACTGGGCGGTGTTGGCCTGGACCATCGGCGCCAGCCCCAACTGCTGGCTGCGCGCCGGCGAGATCGACAGGCACACCAGACCGCGGCCGTGGGTGACCATGAAGTTGATGTCGGAGGCCTTGACCAGTTCGGCGGCCATGACCAGGTCGCCTTCGTTCTCGCGATCCTCGTCGTCGACGATGACGACCATGCGGCCGGCGCGGATCTCTTCGAGCAGTTCGGGAATGGAAGCGAAGGACATCGGTCTGGTTCTCTTGGCTGGAGCGGAGCGCGGCCCGACGCGCGGGCGACGCCGATCGAAAGTGTCGCGTGCGGCCCGCAGGGCTGCTGGGGTGCCGACGGTCTCGGCGGCTAGGCGGCAGGAGGCCCGGCGCGGTCGGCGAGCAGGCGCTCGACGTAACGCGCGACCAGGTCGACCTCCAGATTCACCGCATCGCCGACGCCGGTCGCGGCGAACGCGGTGTGGGCGACGGTGTGCGGAATCAGCGCGACCTCGAAGCCGTCCGCGTCCACCGCATTGACGGTGAGGCTGACGCCATCGACGCAGATCGAGCCCTTCTTCGCCACGTAGCGCAGCAATGCCGGCGCCGCCGAGAAGCGCCAGCGTTGCGCGCGCGCGTCCGGCACGATGGCCTCGACGCGGCCCAGGCCGTCCACGTGCCCGCTGACCAGATGCCCGCCGAGCCGGTCGTCGGCGCGCAGCGCGCGCTCCAGGTTGACCGGCGCGCCGTCGGCCAGCGCGCCCAGCGTGGTCAGGGCCAGGGTTTCGGTGGAGGCGTCGGCGTGGAACCGCTCCGCATCGAACGCGATCACGGTCAGGCACACGCCGTTGACCGCGATGCTCTCGCCGAGCTGCGGCGCCTCGAACGGCAGGCTGCCGGTGGCGATCTCCAGCCGCAGATCGCCGTCGCGGGGCATCCGGCCGGCCAGGCGGCCGACGCCGGTGACGATGCCGGTGAACATCAGCCGGCCTCCATCGGAATGACGGACGGTGCGGGCTGGACGGGGCGCGAAGCTGCGGACATGGCGTTTTCCGTTCGACGAAAAACGTCCCGGGCACGACGGGCACGCGGCATACGCCGCGGAAACCGTCTTCTTTCATCCGGACTGTGACCGTCGGCTCCGGCATTCGACCGGATCTGCTGACCTCCCGCGGCAGGCACCGCCGGAGCGCTCGCGGGCTCGTGCCGGAACCGCTGGCACCTACCGCCGGTGGGGAATTTCGCCCCGCCCTGAAGACGTCTTGGTTGTGGGCGCCGCCGGCGGACCGGCGGCGGGGTGACGGCGCGATTCTACCACCGGCGCCCGTCATGGCCGGCCCGCCACTCCAAGGACTCAGCGTCCTGTGGACGGCCCGCGGTACCGGGCTCGGCAACGACCGACCAGACCGGCCGAGGCTCCAGGGTCATCCTCACATCGTCCCCCAGCACGCGCAGATCGCGGATCCGCAAGCGGTAGCGATCGGCCATCGCCTGCAGGCCCAACCCGTCGAACAGGGGTCGCGCAGCCTCGCCCAGCAGGACCGGCGCGAGATAGAGCATGCATTCGTCGACCAGCCCAGCGTTGAGCAGGGCGCCGCACAGCGACGCGCCAGCCTCCACGTGCACGTCGTTGATCTGCAGGTCCGCCAGCACCCCCATCACCGCGTGCAGGTCGAGGCGCCCGTCGCGGAGCGGCACGGCCGCGTGGGCGATCTCGAGGTCGCGCGGGACGCGGGCGTCCGGACCATGCAGGTAGAGCGTGGGCGCATCGCCCTCGCGCACCCGCCCGCGATGGGTGGTCGCCAGCCCGGCATCGAGCACCACCCGCAACGGCGGAACGAAGGCGTCGTCGGTGTCCAGGCGCACGGTCAGGGCCGGATCGTCGGCGAGGACCGTCCCGCTGGCGGTGAGGATGGCGCCGGCGCGGGCCCGCCAGCGATGCACGTCTGCGCGCGACGCCTCGCCGCTGATCCATTTCGAATCGCCGTCTGCCGCGGCGGTGCGTCCGTCCAGGCTCGCGGCGAGCTTCACCCGCACCCACGGACGCCCGCGCTCGACCCGCGACAGGAAGCCGCGGTTCAACGCACGCGCCTCGGCCTCCAGAAGGCCCCACGCCACGTCGATCCCGGCCGCGCGCAGGCGCTCGAACCCGCGTCCGTCGACCTGAGGGAACGGATCGCGCATCGCCGCCACGACCCGGGCCACGCCGGCCGCGACCAGCGCATCGGCGCACGGCGGTGTGCTGCCGGTGTGCGCACAGGGCTCGAGCGTCACGTAGGCCGTGGCGCCGCGCGCCCGCTCGCCGGCGGACTGCAGCGCGAACACCTCGGCATGCGGGCCACCCTTGCGCTGGTGCCAGCCCTCGCCCACCACCTCGTCGCCGCGCGCGATCACGCAGCCGACCATCGGATTGGGCCTGGTGGTGAACGCCGCACGCTCGGCCAGCCGCAGCGCGCGCGCCATCATCGCGTGGTCGGTGGCGGTGAACGTCCCCGCAGCCGCAGCACTCACCGCTTGCGGCCCTTGCCCTTGCCGCCCTTGTCGAACGGCACCACCTCCCCGGACAGCAGGGGCAACTGGCCCTCGCCGGGCAGATCGCGCTCGAGCCGGTCGAGCTCCTCGCGGAAATCGGCCACATCCTCGAAAGCGCGGTAGACCGAGGCGAACCGGACATAGGCGACGTGGTCGAGCTTGCGCAATTCGGCCATCACGAACTCGCCGATGCGGATCGAAGGCAGCTCGCGCTCGCCGCTCATCCGCACCGACTGGACCACCGCGCGCACCGCGGCCTCGATCGCCTCTTCGGACACCGAGCGCTTCTGCAGCGCGCGGTCGAAGCCGAGGCGCAGCTTCTTCGCGTCGAACTGCTCGCGCCGACCATCGGACTTGATGATCGCCGGCAGTTTCAGTTCGATGGTTTCGAGCGTGGAAAAGCGGTCCCCGCAGGCTTCGCACTCACGGCGACGGCGGATCGTCACGCCGTCCTCGGACACGCGCGAATCGATCACGCGGGTGTCGGTGTGTTGGCAGAAGGGGCAATGCATCGGGGATGCGCGACGACGTGTGTGAAGTTACCGCAGTGTACGGCGACGATAGGCCGCGGTCACGGGACCGGCCGGCGCGAGGGATGCCCGGCTTCGGCTGGGTGGGCCGCGCATGCCGGCGACCTCATCCACCCTGTTCACCGGGGCTCGTCATGAGGCGAGCCGGGGCCGGCACGGCCTGCGCGCGACAGCCGCGGCAGACGGCAACGGCCGTGGCGCGCTGCGTCCGGCTGCGCGCGGACGCACGCGCCGGCCGCAGCCTGCCCTCAGCCGTACACCGGATACTTGCGGCACTGCACGGTGACCGCCTCGCGCACGCGCTCGATCACGGCGGCGTCTTCCGGCGCATCGAGCACGTCGCAGATCCAGCCGGCGAGCTCGGCGCAGTCGGCCTCGGTGTAGCCGCGGGTCGTGACCGCCGGGGTGCCGATGCGCAGGCCCGACGTGACGAAAGGCTTCTGCGGGTCGTTGGGCACCGCGTTCTTGTTCACGGTGATGTGCGCCCGGCCCAGGGCCTCCTCGGCCGCCTTGCCGGTGACGCCCTTTCCGATCATGTCGACCAGCATCAGGTGGTTCTCGGTACCGCCGGAGACGATCCGGTAGCCGCGGTCGACGATCACCTTCGCCATCGCCTGCGCGTTCTTCACCACCTGCTGCTGGTAGGTCTTGAACGCCGGCTCCAGCGCTTCCTTGAACGCCACCGCCTTCGCCGCGATGACATGCATCAGCGGACCGCCCTGAATGCCGGGGAAGACGACCGACTGCAGCTTCTTGACGAGGTCGTCGTAGTGCTCGCCTGCACCTTCGCGGCTGGCGACGATGATGCCGCCGCGCGGACCGCGCAAGGTCTTGTGGGTGGTGGAGGTGACCACGTGCGCATGCGGCAGCGGGTTCGGGTAGACGCCCGCGGCGACCAAGCCGGCTACGTGCGCCATGTCGACGAACAGCAGCGCGCCGACCTTGTCGGCGATGGCGCGGAAGCGCGCCCAGTCGACCACCTGCGAGTAGGCCGAGAACCCGGCCACCACCAGCTTCGGCTTGTGTTCGACGGCCAGCCGCTCGACGGCGTCGTAGTCGATCAGGCCCTGGTCGTTCACCCCGTACTGCGCGGCGTCGAACAGTTTGCCCGACGCGTTGACCTTGGCGCCGTGGGTGAGATGGCCGCCGTGGGCCAGACTCATACCGAGGATCTTGTCGCCGGGCTGCAGCAGCGCCAGATACACCGCCTGGTTGGCCTGCGAACCGGAGTGCGGCTGCACATTGCCGTAGTCGGCGCCGTAGAGCTGCTTGAGGCGGTCGATCGCGAGTTGCTCGGCCACATCGACGAATTCGCAGCCGCCGTAGTAGCGCTTGCCGGGATAGCCCTCGGCGTACTTGTTGGTCAGCTGGCTGCCCTGCGCCTCCATGACCCGCGGGCTGGCGTAGTTCTCGGAGGCGATCAGCTCGACGTGGTCCTCCTGGCGCTGCGCTTCCGCGGCGATGGCCTGGGCCAGTTCGGGATCGTAGGTTTCGATACGGGCGTCGCGCGGAAACATCGGCTCTCCAGGAAACGTCAGGGGCAGCTCGCGATTGTAGCGCCCGACCGTCGCCGGCCGCCGCCGGCGGCGTGCCGCCCCGCCCGGCCCGGCCTGAACGGCGCCGCGGCAGGGTCGGACGCCCCGGCCGCGGGCGCTATAATGGGCGCTTCCCGTCATCCCCCCGCAGCGCCGTCCCCGCGACCGGCGCTGCCGTCCGCGCACGGAGACCGCATGTCCTCGCAATACATCTACACCATGAACCGCGTGTCCAAGGTGGTGCCGCCGAAGCGGCAGATCATCAAGGACATTTCGCTGTCGTTCTTCCCCGGCGCCAAGATCGGCCTGCTGGGCCTCAACGGTGCCGGTAAGTCCACGGTGCTCAGGATCATGGCCGGCGTGGACCAGGACTTCGAGGGCGAGGCGCGCCCGCAGCCGGGCATCAAGGTCGGTTACCTGCAGCAGGAGCCGCAGCTCGACCCCGAGCACACCGTGCGCGAGGCCGTCGAGGAAGGCGTAGGCGAAGTGCTGCAGGCGCAGAAGCGGCTGGACGAGGTCTACACGGCCTACGCCGAGGAAGGCGCCGACTTCGACGCCCTGGCCAAGGAGCAGGAGCGCCTGGAGGCGATCCTCGCCGCCGGCGACGCCCACACCCTGGAGAACCAGCTCGAAGTGGCCGCCGACGCGCTGCGCCTGCCGCCGTGGGACGCCAAGATCGGCCCGTTGTCGGGCGGCGAGAAGCGCCGCGTGGCGCTGTGCCGGCTGCTGCTGCAGAAGCCCGACATGCTGTTGCTCGACGAGCCCACCAACCATCTCGACGCCGAATCCGTGGAGTGGCTGGAGCAGTTCCTGGCCCGCTACACCGGCACCGTGGTCGCGGTGACGCATGACCGTTACTTCCTCGACAACGCCGCCGAGTGGATCCTCGAGCTCGACCGCGGCCGCGGCATCCCGTGGAAGGGCAACTACACCGAGTGGCTGGTGCAGAAGGAAGACCGCCTCAAGCAGGAAGACAACCAGGAGAAGGCCCGCCAGAAGGCGATCCAGAAGGAACTGGAGTGGTCGCGGCAGAATGCCAAGGGCGGCCGCTCGAAGGGCAAGGCACGCCTGGCCCGGCTGGAAGAGCTGCAGTCGCAGGACTACCAGAAGCGCAACGAGACCAACGAGATCTTCATCCCGCCGGGCGAGCGCCTGGGCCAGAAGGTCATCGAGTTCAAGAACGTCACCAAGCGCTTCGGCGAGCGGCTGCTGATCGACGATCTCAGCTTCGTGGTGCCGCCGGGCGCCATCGTCGGCATCATCGGCCCCAACGGTGCCGGCAAGTCCACGCTGTTCAAGATGATCACCGGCCGCGAGACGCCGGATTCGGGCCAGATCGACCTCGGCCCGACCGTGCAGCTGGCCTACGTGGACCAGAGCCGCGACAAGCTCGAAGGCAACCACAACGTGTTCCAGGAGATCTCCGGCGGCCTGGACATCCTCAACATCAACGGCACCGAGATCCAGTCGCGCGCCTACATCGGCCGCTTCAACTTCAAGGGTCAGGACCAGCAGAAGATGGTCGGCTCGCTGTCGGGCGGCGAGCGCGGCCGCCTGCATATGGCCAAGACCCTGCTGCAGGGCGGCAACGTGCTGCTGCTCGACGAACCGTCCAACGATCTCGACATCGAGACCCTGCGCGCGCTGGAAGACGCGTTGCTGGAGTTCCCCGGCAACACCTTCGTGATCTCCCACGACCGCTGGTTCCTCGACCGCATCGCCACCCACATCCTCGCCTTCGAGGGCGACAGCCACGTGGAGTTCTTCCAGGGCAACTACCGCGAGTACGAGGAAGACAAGAAGCGCCGCCTGGGCGACGACGCCGGCCCGAAGCGCCTGCGCTTCAAGGCGCTGAAGTAATCCCGAGCGCCTCCGGCACCGCGCCGGAGGCGCCGAGCCGGCCATGGCCCATCGCCTCCACGTCTTCGGCGCCGCAGGCAGCGGCACCACCACCCTCGGTGCCGCGCTGGCCGCGCGGCTTGGTTTGCCGCACGTGGACGTCGACGACGTCTACTGGATGCCCACCGACCCGCCCTACACCGTCAAGGCCACGCCCGACGAGCGCATCGCGGCGATCGAGCGTCGTGTCGTCGACCGCGACGGCTGGGTGCTGACCGGCTCGCTGGTCAGCTGGGGCGGCGTGTTCGTCCCGCGCTTCACCCTGGCGGTGTTCCTGACCCTGGACGACGCCGAACGCATGCGCCGCCTGCACCTGCGCGAACGCGGTCGCTACGGCGACCGGATCGGGCCGGGCGGCGACCTGGTCGAACACCACCGCGCCTTCATGGACTGGGCCGCGCAGTACGAGACCGCCGGCCCCGACATGCGCAGCCGCGCGATGCACGACCGCTGGCGGGCGACGCTGGCCTGTCCGGTACGCGTACTCGATGCCGCCCGGCCGGTCGACGCGCTAGCCGATGCGATACTCGACACCCTGCCCGCCGCCTCGAACGGAGTCCGCGAATGACCATCCAGGCGCCCGACGAACTCGCCGGTCTCCAGCGCGCGGGCGCGCTCGTGGCCGGGATCCTGGCCACCATGCGCGATCACGCCTGCGCCGGCACCGCCCCGCGCGACCTCGACGCGATGGCCTCGGACCTGCTGCGCGAGGCCGGCGCCCGGTCGGCGCCGGCGCTGACCTACGGCTTTCCGGCCGCGACGTGCATCAGCGTCAACCGGGTCGTGGCCCACGGCATTCCCGACGGCACGCCGCTGCGCGACGGCGACCTGGTCAACATCGACGTCTCCGCCGAACTCGACGGGTTCTATGCGGACACCGGCGCCAGCTTCGTCGTCGGCACCGCGAGCGCCGCTCAGCAACGCCTGCTCGACGCCACCCGCGAGGCGCGCGACGCGGCGATCGCGCAGTTGCGCGCGGGCGAGCTGCTCAGCGGCATCGGGCGCACGGTCGAGGCGGTCGCCGCGCGGCGCGGCTTCCGGGTGATCCGCGACCTGCAGAGCCACGGCGTCGGTCGTGCGCTGCACGAGGCTCCCGGCTCGATCCCGGGCTACTACGACCGTCGCGACACCCGCCGCCTGCACGACGGCATGGTCATCACCGTCGAACCGTTCCTGGCGACCCACAGCACCCGCACCGAGACTCTGGACGACGGCTGGTCGCTGGTCTGTCCGAAGGGCGTCGGCGCGCAGTTCGAACACACCGTCGTGGTCACCCACGGCGCGCCGATCATCGTCACCTGAGAATCTCCGCATGCCGCCCACCTTCATGCAGGCGCTGCGCGCGCGCTGGCAATCCGCCGACAGCCTGGTCTGCGTCGGCCTCGATCCGGAGCCGGCGCGGTTTCCCGTCCGCTTCGGGGGCGCGGCCGAGGCGCCGGCAGCGGCTCTCCCCGAGACCGGCATGTCGGCATCGTCCGATGCCGTCTTCGCCTTCTGCCGCGACATCGCCGATGCCACCGCCGAGTACGCCTGCGCATTCAAGCCGCAGATCGCGCACTTCGCCGCCCTCGGCGCGGAAGACGCGCTGGCGCGGCTGATCGAACACCTGCACACCGCGCACCCCGGCGTGCCGGTCATCCTGGACGCCAAGCGCGGCGACATCGGCTCCACCGCCCAACGCTACGTCGGCGAGGCGTTCGACCGCTACCGCGCCGACGCCGTCACGGTGAACCCCTATCTCGGCCGGGACTCGGTGCAACCATTCCTGGATCGCGCCGACCGCGGCGTGGTCATCCTGTGCCGCACCTCGAACCCCGGCGCCGGCGACCTGCAGGATCTCGTCGTGTCCGGTGCGGCCGGCCGCGGCCGGCCGCTGTACCAGCACGTGGCCGAAACCATCGCCCGCGAGTGGAACGGGCACGGCAACTGCGCACTGGTCGTCGGCGCCACCTGGCCGCAGCAACTTGCCGAGGTGCGCGCCATCGTCGGCGACATGCCGCTGCTGGTGCCGGGTGTCGGCGCACAGGGCGGCGACGCCGCCGCCGTGGTGCGCAACGCCCGCAGCGCCGACGGCACCGGCCTGCTGGTGAGCTCATCGCGCGCGATCCTGTACGCCTCGTCCGGCGACGACTACGCCGAGGCCGCCGCGCGCGCCGCACGCGACCTGCGCGACACCCTCAACGCCGCACGCTGACCCGCCGGTTTTCTAGACCGAGCGAAACGCCGGGGGAAGTTCGCACTCGGAGAGCAGGGGCACCCGGCGCTTCGAGGTTCGCGGTCGTTCGAGAAGCAAGCGACGAAGCGATCCGATAGCGGTAGCCCCACTTTCCGCAAGCCGAAGCCCCGCCGGGACCGGTGGCCTTCTCGGCGAAATCAAGGAGGAGGCCGCCGCCGTATGGCGGTGGCCGGGGGACATTCGCACGAGGAGGCTGCCGGTCTCGGCGGGGCCCGGCAGGTCAAGACGAAACAGAGCGAAGCGAGACACACAGCATTTGTCGCGCCGACCAGCCAGCCTCGACGGCGCAAGAGGAACGGCTCACCTTAAACCACCAGAAAACCTCACCGCCCACGCTCGGGAAACAGCACATCGCTGTACCCGAACCGCCTGAAATCCTCGATCCGCATCGGATACAGCACGCCTTCCAGGTGATCGAACTCGTGCTGGATCACCCGTGCGTGGAAGTCCTCCGCCTCGCCCTGCAGCGGTGTGCCTTGCGCATCGAACCCGTGCCAGCGGATGCGCCGCCAGCGCGGCACCCACCCGCGCAGTCCGGGAATCGACAGGCAGCCTTCCCAGCCGTCGGCGCGCTCGTCGCCGACAGGCTCGATCTCCGGATTGACCAGCACCGTCCGGGGCACCGCCGGGGCATCGGGATAGCGCACCGCCTGCTCGAATCCGAACACCATCACCCGCAGCCCCACCCCGATCTGCGGCGCCGCCAGTCCCACGCCGCCGGCGTCGGCCATCGTCTCCCACATGTCGGCCACGAGCGCCCGAAGGTCGGTGTCGAATGCCGCGACCGGCTCGGCACGGCGCACCAGCACCGGATCGCCCATGCGCACGATCGGGCGGATCATGCCGCGCGCTCCGGCTCGGGCACGCCGAACACCTGCCGCAGATAGCGCAGATACCCATCGTCGTCGACCATCGTCTTGCCCGGCGAATCGCTGAGCTTGGCGACGGGCTGGCCATTGCACCGGACCATCTTCAGCACGATCTGCAGCGGCACCGGGCCGAGGTCGTTGGTCAGGTTGGTGCCCACGCCGAACGACATCCGGCAGCGGCCGCGAAAATGTTCGTACAAGTGCATCACCCGTTCGATGTCGAGACCGTCGCTGAAGACGAAGGTCTTGCTGCGCGGATCGATGCGATGCGCCTCCAGATGCGCCAGGATCCGCTCGCCCCACTCCACCGGATCGCCCGAATCGTGGCGCATGCCGTCGAACAGCTTGCAGAAGTAGAGATCGAAATCGCGCAGGAACGCATCCAGGCCGATCACGTCGGTCAACGCCACCCCGAGATCGCCGCGGTACTCCTGCGCCCAGCCGTCGAACGCCGCCGACTGCGAATCGCGCAGCCGCGGCCCCAGCGCCTGAAACGCCTGCAACCACTCGTGCGCCATCGTGCCCTGCGCCACCAGCCCGTAGCGCCGCGCGAGATCGACGTTGCTGGTGCCGACGAACTTCTCGCCGAGGCCCTCGACCAGCATCGGGATCAAGGCCTCGTGCCACGCGCGCGAGTAGCGGCGACGCGTCCCGAAGTCGGTGATGCGGCAGTCCTCGAAGCCCACCGCGTCGTTGATGCGCGCGATCTTGTCGCGCAACCGCCGCGTGCCCTCGTCCACGTCCGGCGCCCCGTGGGTCTCGCGGAAGTAGACCTCGTTGACGATCGCCAGCAACGGCACTTCGAACAGGATCGTGTGCAACCAGGGACCGGCGATGGTCAGCTCGATCTCACCGGGCGCGGTCTCCGATGCACGCAGGTCGATGTACTTGCGGTCGAAGTGGAACAGGCCAAGGAAATCGACGAAATCCGGTTTCACGAAGCGCAGCCCGCGCAGGTAAGCCAGCTCCTCGGCACTCATCCGCAGGCGGCACAGCGCATCGATCTCGTCGGAGATCGCAGCCAGATGCCGGGCGAGATCGACACCCGGCGTACGGCAGCGGAACCGGTACTCGGCCTGCGCGGCCGGATGCTGATGCAGCACCGCCTGCATCATCGTGAACTTGTAGAGATCGGTGTCGAGCAGCGACTGGATCACCGGCATGGGGGCGCCCGGCTGGAAGGGGCCTCCAGCCTAGCGCGTCGGCCGCGCGCAGGCCGTGTCCGGCACCTCCGGCACGCGCGCCCACTGCCAGGTGTCCACGGTCTCGCCGCGCGGCCGGTACTCGATCGCGAGATCCTGCCCGTCGCGGCGGATCTGCAGCGCCAGTACGCCGTCCTGGTCGCCCTGGATCGCATCCTGGCCGACCGGCTGCAGGATCTCGTCGCCGTCGCGCACGCCGGCGCGCTCGGCCGCCGAGCCCGGCACCAGCCCGCGCACGATGCGCACCGGCTCCACCAGCACCTTCGGCTCGAAGCCCAGCTCGTAACGCCGCAGCGGCACCTGCACGCGCCGGAAGCACGGCCCGAACGCATCGGAGACGGGCACCACCACGCGGCCGTCGAGCATCGCGTGGAACGCCGCCACGCCTGCATCGCCCAGCTCCTGCGCGATCAACGCCTCCCAATCCGCCTGCTCCACCGGCAGGCCCTGCTCGCGGCGCTGGCGCAGCGCCAGCATCACGTCGTCGAGCGAACGCGCACCGCCGGACGCCGCACGGATCGCCGCGTCGGTGTTGACGAAGTACACGTAGCCGCGGTCGTAGGGCAGCGTGCGGATCCGGGTGTCCTCCCAGAAGTGCCCGGCGACCTCGCGGTTGGGGGTTTCGGCGAACAGGTTGGTGTAGAAGCGCGCCAGGGTGACGTTGAGATCGCGCAGATAGGCGTCCGGATCGACCATGCCGAAGCGGAACGGCAGCTCGCCCTGATAGAACACCGCCAAACCCTCGTTGAACCAGGCCGCGCCCAGACTCTCGTCCATGCCGCCACCGCGCGCCATCAGCGGCTGGAAGGTGTGGAACATCTCGTGGGCGAGGGTGAAGCGCAGTGCCTCGGGGTCGTTGCCGCGGTCCTCGTCGTAGGTCAGCACGAACGACTGGTGCATGCCGATGCCGCCGCCGGGATTGACCCGGTTGCGGCGCAGGAAGACGCCGTACGGCGTGGGTGCGGCGTCGAAGACCTCCAGGAAACGCGCATACAGTGCCTCGCCCCAGACGCTCATCGCATGGGTGTCGAACGGCGGCGTGCCTTGCCACGCGGAGAAGAACCGGTCGGTCGCTCCCGTCGCGGGGTAACGCTGGATGGCGCCGGCCATGAAGAACGCCCCGTCGACCAGCGCGGCCGGAGCCGTCTCGCCATCGGCCAGCGTGTCGAGACTGCTCAGGCCGACCGCGCCATCCGCGAGTGCGGACAGGTCCCATTCCGCGCGCAGCGCGAAACCGTCGCCCTCAGGGCGCAACAGGAAGGTCGCGCCACCGCCGGACACCGCGCCGCTGTCGCCGCGCAGCTCGATCGGTGGCGCCGCCCCGCGCGCGGCCAGCGCGGTCACAGTCGGCGCCCGGTAGCGCACGCGGATCTCGCCTTCGGGCGGGCGCTCGGCGTGCCAGGCGCGCAGCACCGCGGGGTCCTCGCCGCTGTCTTCGGGCCGCAGCGGCAGCGCGCCGCGGTCGTCGCGCGCATCCAGCGCCTGCAGCCTGTCGGCTACGGTCGGCACGTTGCTCGCCACCAGCGGCATCCGCAGCAGCGGCACCCCGGCCTCCGGTACCACGCCGGTCATCGTCAGCGTCACCTCGACCGCCTCGATCCGGTCGCCGTCGGCCGACGGCACCGGCTGCAGCGTGTAGACCAGCGCCGGCGGCTGCGCGGCCGCCGTCCACGCCAGCAGCGACAGCACGGCGGTGGCGAGGGTGGCGGCGATGGGGCGATACCTGGACATCGAAGTCTCTCCTGTTGCGTCATGCACGATGCGGGTGCGGCGGACCGGACGCGCAGCGGGTGGCGGGCGGCATCGGGCGCGGCTCAGTCGCCGCCGTCGATCGCCAGCTCGCCCTCGATCTCCACCGGAATGTTCCATGGCAGCACGGCCATGCCCACCGCGCTGCGCACGTGGCGTCCGGTCACCGGTCCGAACACCGCGTGGATCAGATCCGAGAAGCCGTTGATCACCTCCGGCTGGCCGTGGAAATCCGGCGCCGAGGCGACCATGCCGAACACCCGGCGCCAGCCGGTGATGCGATCGAGGTCGCCGATCTCGGCCTGCACGCTGGCCAGCATCGACAGCCCGGTCAGCATCGCGGCATGGCGCGCGGCATCCGGCTCGACCTCGGCACCCACCTTGCCGAACGGCCCGACCAGGCGCCCGTCCGGGCCCTGCGGCCCGTGCCCGGCGATCAGTACCCGGGAGCCGACGCGCTGGGCGAAGGCGAACGGCAGCACCACGCCCGGCGGCGCGACCAGCGGCGGCGGCAGTTGCAGGCCGAGTTCGGCCAGCCGTGCGATGACGCGGCTCATCGGCGCACCTCGCGCACAGGCCGCACGGCGTGGACGGACACGTGCCTCAGGACACGACGGATGTTCATGGCGACGGTGCTCCGGTCACGAATGCGCGCACGTCGGCAGCCAACTGCGCGCGGCTGACCACGCCGACGTACGGCATGTGGCCCGAGGGATAGGCCCGCATGGTCACCCGCTCGGGCGGCATGCCCGACAGCGCCACCGTCTGGTCGGCCGCGCCCACCGTGGTGACCAGGTCGTAGCGGCCGGTGGCCACCAGCACGCGTAATTCAGGATTGCGGCGCATCGCCGTGGCCAAGGCCAGCGCGTGGTTGGCCTGCAGCGGGGCCTGCCCCTTCCAGAAACGCGCGTTGACGTGGCGGAACTCGATGGCGTTGTAGGCGCGCGCGGTGTCCACGCCGAGGTGTTCGCGCAGGTGGGTCTGCAGCGTGGCGAGGTACAGCGGCACGTACTGGCCCATCGCCGGATCGTCGGCGACCGGGTCGCCACCCGAGGCCGCCAGCGGCAGGGTGAAGCGTGCGTCGTACGCGCCCACCTGAAGGCCGGCATCGCCCAGCACCTCGCGGCCGAACGCGGTCGCGTCCATGCGCAGGTCGAGCGCCTGCCAGCGCGCGGCGGCGATGCCGGTGAGCGCGGCCAGTTCCTCGGCCACCGCCGCCCGTTCGGCGGCGTCCAGCCGCGAGCCCTGGAACAGCGCCTGCAGATAAGGGCCTTCGGCGAACGCGCGCGCCCGCGCGACGTGCGCCTCCAGCGGCACGTCCTGCGGCACCGCGCGGTGGTACCAGGCGGTGGCCGCGTAGCTGGGCAGGCCGGTCGCCGAGGCCAGCTCGGGCCCGCGCCGGCTGCCGTCCATCGCCTGCCCCAGCAGCATCACTCCGTTGAGGGTGATGCCGTCCATGCGCCCGCTGGCGGTCGGGCCGCCGGCCAGCAGGCGCGCGACCTCGGCCGCGCGCACGGTGCCGTAGCTCTCGCCCATCAGGTAGCGCGGGCTGTGCTCGCGGCCGTGGCGGCGCAGCCAGTCGACGATGAACCGCGAGATCGCGGTGGCGTCCTCGTCCACGCCGAACACCTGCGCCGTGCCGGCCTCGCCCATCACCCGCGCCAGGCCTGTGCCCGGCGGGTCGATGAGCACCACGTCGGCGACGTCGAGGGGCGACTCGGGGTTGTCGACCAGCGCGAACGGCGGCGCCGTCGGCGGCCGGGTCTCGGCATCACCGGCCTGCATGCCGTAGTGGGGCCGCTTCGGGCCGAGGAAGCCCATGTGCAGCCAGACCGAGGCCGAGCCGGGGCCGCCGTTGAAGGCGAAGATCACCGGGCGCTGCGGGTCCGCGCCCTCGGCCAGGTAGGCGATCGACGCCACCGTGGCCACGGTGGCGCCGGCGTCGTCGATCAGCGGCCATTCCTCGACCACGCTGCGGTAGCGCAGCGCACGGCCGCCGAAGCGCCCGCGATGGCGGCGCTCGACAGTGGGCAGCAAGGCAGTCCCCGGCGGCACCACCACGGCGTCGGCGGCGACCGACGGCGCACCGGCGGCGGTCACCGGTGCAGCGGCCGCGGGCGCGACGCCCGCCGCGGCGAGCAGCAGGAACGCGAGGGCCGCGCCCGAGCACGCGGCCGCGCGCCCCGGCGCCCCCGGCCATCCCGCGCGCATGTCCGGTCGCGGCAGGACGCGGCGGCCGGGTGCGTGCACCGCGCGGCGGCGGCGACGGGCGTGCGCCCGGCGCTCATGGCGCGCCGACGAACGTGCGCAGGTCGTCGGCGAACTGCGCCAGGCTCGCCTCGATCGTGTACGGCATGTGCCCGCCCAGGTAGTACACCGAGCGCACCCGGTCCAGCGGCCAGCCCGAATGCGCCACCGCGTAGTCGGAGGCGCCGGTGGTGGTGGCGGTGTCGTGGTGGCCGTGGCCCATGACCACGCGGAAGTCGGGGTTGGCGGCCATCACCTCGCGGATCCATTCCATGTACGGCCAGTCGCCGAACGGCGAGGTGGCGCGTCCCCAGGTCCAGGCGTCGATGCCGCCGATGTCGGCCGAATTGCGGTAGGCGCTGGCGTCCTCGACGCCGAACTGGGTGCGCAGCAGGTCCTCCAGCCCGCGCCGGAACGCCGGGCCGGTGACGCCGGAGGGGTCGGTCGCCGCCGGCGACGGCCGCGCCGGGTCCGGCGGCCCGGCGTAGCGCGCGTCGTACACGCCCAGCACCTGGCCGCGGTCGCGCAGCAGTTCCACCCGGTGTTCGTTCTTGGTGAGCTTGAGGTCCTCTCGCAGCAGAACCTCGGCGTCGACGCCAGTGTAGGCCTGCAACTGCGCGGCGATGCGGCGGCGTTCCGGCTCGGGCAGGAACTGGCCCTGGAACAGCGCGGTCAGGTACTCGGTGCGCGCCCACGTGCGCACCTCGTCCAGCCACGGCTCGAAGGCCAGCCCGCCGGTCTCGGCGCGGCCGTGGTGCCAGGCGATCGCCGCCACCGTCGGCAGCGAGACCACGTAGCTGATGATGTTCTGCTCGCGCTGGGCGTACTCGATGATGTTCAGCGCCTGCCCCAGCAGGAACACGCCATCCACCCGCATCGGGGTGTCGCGCATCTGCATCTGGTGCGCGGCCGCGGCGGCGCGCAGAGTGCCGTAGCTCTCGCCCAGCAGGTACTTGGGCGAAGCCTCGCGCCCGTGCCGCCGCGACCAGGCCTCGATCATCAGCACCAGCTGGCGCGCGTCGGCCTCCACCGAGTGGAAGTGCGTGGTGTCGGTGCCGTCGGCGACGCGGCTGAAGCCGGTGCCTGCCGGGTCGAACAACACGATGTCGGCGACGTCGAGGATGGCGTGCGGGTTGGGTGCGCTCTCGAAGGTGGCCGGATCGGCGTCGAGGTCGTCGGGGAACGCCATGCGCCGCGGGCCGAGCGCGCCGGCGTGCAGGTACAGCGACGCGGAAATCGGTCCGCCGTTGAACGCGAACAGCACCGGCCGCGCGGGGTCGGCATCCGCGCCGGTGGCCGCGTGGCTCATCACCACCAGGTCGGCGCCGGCGTCGCCGTCGCGCACCGGGATCGTCTCGATCCGCGACACGTAGCGCACCGCGGTGCCGTTGAAGGTGCCGGCGTGTTCGAGCTGCGCATCGGCGACCGGCGCGGCGTGCAGGCCGGCGCCGGGCAACCAGGCCGCCAGCGCGAGCAGGCAGATCGAGACGAGGGTCTTCGTCGTACCGATATTCGTATTGACGATCTTCATCGTGCGGACTCCTCCGTGGCCGGGCGCGTCGATTCGGTGCCTGCGCGGCGCGCGGCGAGGGCGTGCTGGATCTCGGCGAAGCGCCAGGCGCTGAGGTCGTAGCGGCCCACCAGCCACCACGCCACCAGCAGCGCCGCCGCGGGTACCGCGGCGAAGCCCCAGCGCAGGCCGGTGACCACCGATTCCGGGTGCTGTTCGGCGCCGGCCTGGTAGCCCAGCAGCACCAGCGCCAGGCTGGCGACGAAGCCGCCCAGCGCCATGCCGGTCTGCTGCACGAAGATCCACGCGCCGTAGATCGTGCCCTCACGGCGCAGGCCGCTGTTGAGCTCGTCGTACTCCACGGTGTCCGGCACCATCGCGTTGGGTAGCAGCTCGGCGGCGGCGTTGAACGCGCCGTGCACGAACATCAGCAGGTACAGCGCCCACACCGCACCCTGCGGCACCAGCCCCGGCGACAGCCAGCACAGGATCAGGCCGATGTAGGCGATCCGGCAGGCCTCGCGCTTGCCGATGCGCGCGCCGATGCGCGCCCACACCGGGGTCAGGAACACGCTGGTCAGCGCCCCCACCGGGTACAGCACACCCATCAGCGCCGGCGACTGCCCGTGCACCACCGTGATGAAGTAGATCAACAGCGCGCTGAAGGCGACGCTGGCCATGTTGCCGAACAGGTACGCCAGCGACAGGATGCCCAGCGGCCGGTTCTGCTTGAGCGTATCCCACTGCTCGCGCAGGCTCATCGTCTGCGGCTGGAAGTCCACCGCCGGTGCGCGCGCCGTGGTGAAGAACGCGACCACGCCGGACACCACGATCAGGCCGCCGAACGTCAGTCCGATCCAGCGGTAGCCCTGCGCCGGCGTCTGCGCCGCTTCCAGGAGCAACGGCGCGCCGGCGATGGCCAGCAGCACCGCGATGCGCGCGGCCATCTCCTTGTAGCCAATCAGCTTCAGGCGTTCGTCGTAGTCGCGGGTCATCTCCGGCGCCATCGCCGAGTACGGCACGTGGTACAGGGTGACGCCGGTGTTGACCACCAGGTAGATCGCCACGAACCACATCGCGGTGACGGTGGGGTCGGCATTGACCGGCAGCGCGAACATCGCCGCGAACGCCGCACCCCACACCAGCGCGCCGATCAGCAGATACGGCCGCCGCCGACCCCAGCGCGAGCGCGTGCGGTCGGAGATCGCCCCCATCAACGGGTCGGTGATCACGTTCCAGATCCGCGGCAACAGCAGCACCAGCCCGGCCAGGCCGGCGGACACGCCGTGGCCTTCGGTCAGGTAGTACATCAGGTAGATGCTGATGATGGCCATGTGCGAGGCCAGCGCGAACTGGCCGAACGACCAGCCGAACTTGGGCACCGCGCCGAGTGTCGAGGATGTCCGCGTCATCGGGTCTGCTCCCGGTAGGCGTGCAGGGACCCCTCCAGCCGATCCAGGCCCTCGGCCACGTCGTCGCCGGCGCGGCCGAAGCCGATCCGGAGATGGCCGGGCCGGCCGAACAGGTGCCCCGGCGCCACCGCCAGCGCCTGGGTCTGCCAGGCGAAGGCGCTGAAGGCGTCGTCGCACCAGCCCTCGGGCAGCCGCGGGAAGGCGATGCAGCCCGATGCGGGGAGCGTTCCGCTCAGCAGGCCGGCCTGCGCCAGCGCGGCCAGCCGCGCCTCGACCCGAGGTCGCGTGTGCACCAGCACCGCGCGCCAGTGCGCATCGAACGGCAGGGTGTCGTCGAACACCCGCGCGGCGATCGCGTGGGTGAGCCGCGACACGCCGTTCTCCAGCCGCCGGTAGGCCTCGGCGATCGGCGCGTGCACCGCGGCGCCGGTCACGATCCAGCCGCACTTGAGCGCATGCAGGCCGTACAGCTTGCTCAGGCTACCGACGCTGACGAACCACGGCGAATCGTGCGCGGCCAGCGTGCGCTCCGGGCTGTCGCCGGTGAAGCCGGCATAGACCTCGTCGAACAGCACCGGCACCCGACGCGCCTCGGCCACCGCCGCCAGCGCACGACGCGCGGCGCGGTCGATCACGAAACCGGTGGGGTTGTTCGGATTCGTCAGCAGCACCAGGCGGGTGTCGGGACCGATCGCGGCGTCGAGCGCGTCGGCGGCGATGGCGCCGGTGTCCGGATCGCGGTCGAGCCAGTCCACCTGCGCGCCCATGCTGCGCGCCACGTCGGCGAGCATCTCGAAGTATGGCCGCTCCACCAGCACCCGCGCGCCCGGCGCGAGCAGCGCGGCGCAGACGATATGCACGCCGGCCGATGCGCCCGCGGTCGCCAGGATGCGCTCGACGCCGATGCGGTAGCGCCGCGCCAGCGCATCGATCACCAGCGGATTGCCGTCGGGGAAGGTGCTGCGGTAGGCGCCGCCGGGTGACAGGTCCAGCGAGCCCACGAGATCGTCGAGCAGCGCGGTCGGTTCTTCGATGGCACTGTCGAACAACTGGTTGCTTCCCGGACGCGCGTGGCAGGCCGCCACCATAGCCCGGACCCACTGCGCGTACGACGCGACCGATGGCACGGTCATGCGCGCGCCTCCGTTCCGTATGATCGAGGCATCCCGTCGACGCCGCCTGGAGCCGTACCGCGATGCCCTCTTCCGCCGACGTGCGTCTGGACCAGCACGACCTGCGCATCCTCGACACACTGCAGCGCCAGGGCGACATCACCATGATGGAGCTGGCCGACGTGGTGCATCTGTCGCACTCGCAGTGCTCGCGCCGGATCAAGCAACTGCGTGCCGCCGGCCTGATCCGCGGCTACGCCGCGATGCTCGAGCCGGTGCGGCTGGGTCTGGGATTGAAGTGCTATGTGCATGTGCGCCTGCGTCACAACGCGGACCCGGCCTCGGCCTTCCGCGAGCTGGTGGAGGGATGCCCCGAGATCCTCGAGTGCGCGATGGTCACCGGCGACGGCGACTTCCTGATCAAGACGGTCACCCGCGACCTCGACCACTTCCGCGAGATCCTCGGCCGCGTGGCCGGCTGCGGCGAGATCTCGGACATGCGCAGCTCGATCGTGGTCGAGGAGCTGAAGGCGACCACCGCGCTGCCGCTGTCGGCGTACCGCGCAGGCTGAATCCCCGTCTCGGTCCATTAGGCCGACGCGACCGGCGTGGTCGGGACGAGCCGTCGTCGTGTGCTGCCTCGACGCGCTCATCGCGCACCGCCGATCAACGCCCGCAGGTCGGCGAAGCTGCGCTCGCGCGCCGGACGATCCGAATGCACCGCATGCCCGGCGGGATACCGCGCGACGACGAAGCGCGGCCCCGGCAGGCCGGCCGCCTCGAACACCCGCACCGGTTCCAGATACACGACGGACAGGTCGTAGTAGCCCACCGCCACCAGCACCTGCAGCCCGTGTACACGGTCCAGCAGCCCGGCCAGCACCGGCGCGGTGGACGCACCGGCCCAGTCGGGCCAGGTCCAGTCCCAGGCACCGTGCGCGGCCAGCGACAGGCGCAGGTAGGGATCCTGGCGTGCATCGTCGCCGGCACCGGCGGGGCGGTAGCCGATCTCGTGCCGCAGGTGGTGCCGCCACGCGGCGTCCAGGTCGTAGTCCAGCGTGTACGGCGAGGTGGATGGATCGTCGTAGGGCGGTTGCCGGGTGCGGGTCAGCGCCAGCGGCGCGTGCAGGCGCGTGTCGGCGGTGCCGACGCGGTCGCCGCGCGCGGCGAGGAGGCCGGTCTGGAACGCGAGTGGTGCAACGCAGCCGTCGGCAGCGGCGACCAGGGCGACAGGCAAACCGATGTCGGCGGCGATCCGGGCATGGTCGTCGGCGTCGAACCGTTCGCGCCCGGCCAGGAATGCCTCGATGTCCGCGGCGATGTCCGCGGGCGGGCGCCCGGCCTGGGCGCCGACACCGTGGTGCGCCGCGGTCTGCGCGTACACGGCGAGTTGCCCGTGGCAGCGCACGCGGGCGCGGTCCGCCTGCCCTGCGGCGTCGGCGCGCGTCGCGTCGCCTGCGCCGGCATCGGCCGCGTTCGCGCGTACCCCGCCGGTGGACGGCGCCACCAGCAACAGGCCGCGCAGGTCCAGGCCGGGCATCGTCTCGACCAGGCGGTGCGCGGCCAGCGGCACGCGGATGCCGGCATAGCTCTGGCCGACCAGCACCACCGGGTCGCCCTCGCGTCCGTGCCGGCGCAGCCATGCGGAGACGAAACGCGCCGCGGCCTCGGCGTCCTGGGTCACGCCCCAGTAGCCGGCACCGGCGCCGTCGCGCAGCACCCGGCTGTGGCCGGTGCCCACCGGATCGACGAACACCAGGTCGGCGATGTCGATCGGGCTGTCGGGGTTGTCGGTGCTGCCGCGGGCATCGGCCCGGTCCGGCGCGGCGCCCGGCGTGCGTGGCGCGAACGTCGCGTGCAACCCGACCGCGGCACTGCCGGGCCCACCGTTCCAGAAGAACACCACCGGCCGCCCGGCAGGTGTCGCACGGGGCGCGGTCGCACCGGCCGCAGTGCCCGCGCCTGCATCGGCATGCACACCTGCTGCGGCAGCGTCCCGAAGGTGCATGGCTGCGCCGATGGCAGGCGCGTTGATGTCGGACGGGCGCGTGGCGGACGGACCGATATCGCGCGCGCCGTCCGCATTGGCGACATCGGGCACGACGAGGTAGCTGGTCGAGAACATGGTCGCGTCGATGCCGTCGCCGGCCGTCATCGGCAGCTCTTCGGCGATCACCGTCACCGCCAGCGGCCGGCCGCCGTCGCCCCCCGGCCACGACCAGACGGTGCGCGCTGCCTCCGGCAGACTCTCGTCCGCCGGCCATCCGGCATGCGCCATCGTGTGGTCGAATACCGAGCCTGCCGATCCGCCCGCCGGCGGCCCGGCCGCGGTCGGCACGGCGCCGGCCGGCGCGCCGGTGATCGCGGCCAGCGCCAGCACCGCCAGCGCACAGGCTGCCGCCACGATCCGTCCGCGCAGGTGCGGCAGCTGTCGGAGACCTGCCGTGGCGCATCCATCGTGTGCCGTCGCCTCTCCCAGTGCGTCCGCCCGCACCGATCCGGCGGGCCACCCGACGGGCCGCACGCGGCTCATCGCAGGCCTCCTGCATCGCGGTAGCGGTCGCGCAGGCGGCTCTGGTAGCTGTCCAGCGGCACGTCGCGGCCGTCTACGAACACGTGGCGCACGTCGCTGGTCGGTTCCAGCGGGCTACCGGTGGCGACCACCAGATGCGCGCGCTTGCCGGGGGCGAGGCTGCCGATCTCGTCGTCCACGCCCCAGATCCGCGCCGGCGCCAGCGTCAGCGCCTCGAGCGCGGCGTCCGGGTCGAGCCCGAACCCGGTCGCCAGGCCCGCCAGGTGCGGCAGGTTGCGCATCTGCGCCAGCCGCGGATAGCCGAAGCGGCGGATCTGCGCCACCCCACCCGACGAGAACGCGAACGCGATGCCGCGCGCGGCCAGCTGCGCGGGCACGCGGTAGTGCGCGTCGTAGCGCTGGGTGTCGCGCGGCAGCAGCTGGATCGGGCCGAGGATCACCGGCACACCGGCGGCGGCGATGGCGTCGAACTGGTCCTCGGCGTCGATGACGTCGGACAGGATCAGGTCCAGCCCGAACTCGCGCGCCAGCGCCAGCGCCAGGCGCACGTCCTGCGAGGCGGTCGCCGAGATCACCACCGGCTGCTCGCCGCGCAGCGCCGGCGCGAGTGCATCGAGCTTCGGATCGGGTTTCGCGCGGGCGCGCGGGTCGTTTAGCCGCGCACGGCCGTCGGCGAGCAACTGCCGCAGTTGCGCGGCCACGCCCATGCGCGTGCCCGGCGCGCCGTCGCCGCCGACCCGCTCGCTCACGTTGAGATGCAGGGCCAGGGGCGAGCGCACCACATGCCCCTGCGCGCCGGCCGCCAGCTGCATCAGCGCGCTCTGGCCGGTCGCCGGCAAGCTGTCGCCGGGCGCGACCACGGCGTGGGTGATGCCGTTCGCGCGCACGACCTCCAGATGCGCCGAATCCGGGTCGAACGCATCGGCCACGCGGCCCTGCGGGAACATCGGCGACGAGGTCTCGAGCACGTCGTGGGCGGCGAACTCCATGTCGCGCTCGGCCAGGCCGAGGCTGGTGTCGGAATCGATCAGGCCGGGATAGACGGTGAGACCCGCGCCGTCGATCCGGCGCGCGCCGGCGGGCACGGCCACCGCGTCCACCGGCCCCAGCGCGGCGATGCGGCCGTCGTCGCCGATGACCAGCGTGCCCGCGGCGATCGCCGGCGAGGCCACCGGCAGGATCCGCGCGCCGACGATCGCGGTGGGCGCGATGGGCACGGTCGACGCAGTAGGTTGGACCGTGGCGACGGACGCGCCGTGGCCGTGGCCGGACGCGGCCGCGACCGGAAGCGCCAGCAGCAGCCCGATCGCCGCCGGGCACGCGCACGCCGCGACCCGCGCACGCAGGCGCGTCCACCGGCTCACGGCGCCACCCCGGCATCGGCGGTGGCGCGGTCGAAGTACCGCTGCCCGTCGATGTAGACCGCGTCCACGCGTGCGGCGGCACCGAAGGGATCGGCGCTCCACAGCACCAGGTCGGCGTCCTTGCCCGGCTCGATCGATCCGATGCGGTCCTCCAGCCCCAGCACCCAGGCGGCGTCGCGGGTGACCATGCGCAGCGCCTGCTCGCGGGTGGCCCCGTAGCGCACCACCTTGGCGGCCTCGTGGTGCATGCGCCGGGTGATGTCGACCGAATCGCTGTGCAGCGCGACGTGCACGCCCTGCTCGAGCAGCATCGGCGCATTCCACGGGATCGCGTCCCAGGCCTCGGCCTTGACCCCGAACCAGTCGCTCCACACCACCGCCGCGATGCCCGCCTGCGCCAGCTGCGGGCCGATCTTGTACGCCTCGGTGGCGTGGTGGAAGGCGCGGATGGTGAAGCCGGCCTCACGCGCGAGCGCGATCAGCGTCTCCATCTCGCCGGCGCGGTAGGCGTGGATGTGGGCGTAGGCGCGGCCGGCCTGCAGTTCGCGCAGGATACGGTCGGCCTCGCTGTCGCGGCGCGGTGCGTCGCTTGCACCCGCACGGACACCGCGTGCATCGACCTGCCCCAACGCGGCGAAACGCTCGCGCAACGCCGCCGCCGAGCCCATGCGCGAGGCCGGCGTGCGGCCGCGCGCGCCGTGGGTGCGGATCGGGTTCTCGCCGATGGCGAACTTCACCGCCATCGGCGCGTCGGCCACCACCATGCCGTCGAGCGGCTCGCCGATGCGGTTCTTGACCACCACGCCCTGGCCGCCGATCAGGTTCGCCGAGCCGGGCAGGATCAGCTGGGTGGTGGTGCCGCCGGCGATCGCCAGCTCGAACTCGCGGTCGCGCGGGTCGATGGTGTCGACGATCCGCACCTCGGGCGTGAACGGCGCGGTGGTCTCGTTGTTGTCGCCGCGGGTGGCCAGGTGCGAGTGCGGGTCGACGATGCCGGGGGTCAGCCAGCGGCCCCGTGCATCGAGCTCCGCCGTGCCCGCGGGCACCGCCAGCGACGGCCCGACCGCGGCGATGCGCCCGTCGCGCACCCACACGTCGGCGGCGTCCAGGGTGCCGGCGTCGCCCGCGGTCATCACCGTGGCCCCGCGCAGCACCAGGTCCTGGGCGGATGCGGATCCGGCCGCGAGCGCGAACAGCAGTCCGCCGACCGCAGCGACGGACAACCACCGCGAGCACCGCTGCCGGTGGACGGAAAAACGCGACACGGACACGTCCGGCACCGGCATCAGCGCACCCGCTCCGCCGGCGCCACGAACGGCCTCACGCCCAGCGCCTCGTAGATCGCCGCCGGCTGGTAGACCTGGCCGGCACGGGACACCAACCGCACCTGGCGGATCGCATTGACGTCCTGCAGCGGGTCGCCCGGCACCAGGAAGAAATCCGCGGCCTGGCCCGGCGCCAGCGTGCCGTACTCGTCGGCGCGGCCCAGGTACTCGGCCATGCCCACGGTGCCGGCGCGCAGCGCGGCGGCGTTGCCCAGCGCACGCGCGTACAGCTCGATCTCGCGGTGCACGGTGAAGCCTGTGCCGTCGTCGGTGCCGGGCAGCAGCGGGATGCCGTTGTCGTGCAGCAGCGCCATCGCCTCGAGCATCCGCTCGACGCCGGCGTGGTAGGCGCGGTCGACCTGCGGGGTCAGGTCGGGCACGTAGGTGCGGTAGCGGAAGCGCCGGTAGCTGACCGGCATGTGGTCGAGGAAGTGCTCGCCGCCCGGCGACACGCCGCTGGTCATCGCGCGGTCGGACGCCGCACCGCCGGCGCGGCTGAGCATCAGCCGCTCCAGGATCACCGCGGTGGTGTCGAGCGCGGTGCCGCGCGCGCGCATCAGCGCCAGCGACGCCGCCACCCGCGGCGAGGCCTGCAGGTCCAGATCGGCCAGGCGTGCCATCGCGGTCAGCCGCAGCGGGGTGCGGGTGTCCTCGCCCTCGTCCAGCACCCAGCCCAGTGCCAGCTGGTTGAAGTGCGCGATTTCGTCGTAGCCGGCCTCGATCATCGCGTCCGGCGTGGTGAACGCCGGCACGTGCCCGGTGACGCCAAGGCCCAGCCGGTGCGCCTCGGTGGCGATGGCGGGAATCCACTCGGGATTCATCGAGTTGTAGATCTTGATCTGCCAGAAGCCGTCGCGGGCGTAGTCGCGCACCGCCTGCAGCGCCTGGTCGAGCGAATCGGCGACCACGCCGTTGCGCGCCGAGTACGGGCTGCGCCCTTCCAGGAAACCGTTGCGCACGATGCGCGGCCCGGCCAGCTCGCCGGCCTCGATGCGCCGCATCAGCTCGGCCAGGCGGCGGTTGTCGTTGCCCATGTCGCGGATCGTGGTCACGCCCGCGGCCAGGTACCACCAGCCGGTCTCGATGGAGGTGTGCGCGTGCATGTCGTGCAGGCCGGGCAGCAGCACGCCACCTTCGCCGGCGTAGACCGCGAGCGCGGCGTCGAGCGGCGCGTCCGCGGCGACCACCTCGGCGATGCGGCCTTCGCGCACGATCACCGTGGACGGCGCCGACAGCGCGCCCGCGCGCGGGTCCAGCACGCGCACGTCACTTACCGCGAAGCCGTCGGCGTGGCGCGTCGACAGCCGCTGCTGCAGTTCGACGTTGCGCGCGGTCTCGGCGTCCTCGACCGCCGCGCGCAGCGCGGCGGCGGTGTCCTCCTCGCCTTCGCGCACCGCGGTGCCGGAACTGCCGAGCACGGCGAACACCGCATCGTCGCGGTCCAGCACCAGGTATTCCGGCGCCAGGTCGAGCCCGACGATCCTGACCAGCGACAGCCCGTCGCCGATGCCGGCGAGTGCGCCGACGACCTCCCGCCGCAGCTGGCCGCCGGGCACGGTGTCGATGCGTTGCTCCGGCTGCGTGCGCAGCAGCCGCTCGTAGACGATCAGCGCCCACGGGCTGGCGTCGTTGACCACGTACAGCGGCGGCGCGGCGGCGGCCACCTCGCCGCCGTCGGCCTGGCTGTGCCAGCGCGCGGTGCCGTCGGCCCAGTCGTAGCGTTCCTCGACCGGCCCGCCCATCAGCGAGGTGCCGTCGATCACCCACTGCAGCGGCACGCCGGCGTCTGACAGCCGCAGCGTCTCGCGGTGCTTGGGGCCGCGGCCGTTGTTGTCGACGTGGAAATCGATGCGGACGGTGTCGCCCTCGGCCTCGCCGCGCAGATGGCCGACGGTCTCGCCGTTGGCGACCATGGTGTAGCGCGCGGAGACGGGTGCGGCGGTGGTGACACCGCCATCTCCAGCGCCACCGTCGCCGGCCCCTCGGTCGGACGAACAGGCGGCCAGCAGCGCCAGCAGCAGCCCGGCACCCAGCGCGCGCGCCAGGCCCGCCGCGTGCGGCATCCGCGACGGGTGCGCGGCGGGTGCGCGGTGCAATGCAGTCGAACAGGACATCGGCATCTCCGTGAAGCGGGTCCGGGCGCCCGCGCGGCGGACGGCGCGGACGACGGCGATCCGCGGGCGCGCCGGGGCGGCCCGCGGTCGGCGGGACGGTCAGAAGCGGTAGTTCAGGCCGGCGAAGTAGTAGCGGCCGATCACGTCGGACAGGTCGTTGTAGGCGCCCGAGCCCACCGCGATGTTGATCGGCGGCTCGCGGTCGAACACGTTGTTGACGATGAAGCGGAAGGTGAGCCGGTCGGTGAAGGCGTACTGCACCGAGGCGTCGTGCTTGATGGTGCTGGGCACGCCGAGGATGTCGCGGGTCTCCACGGTGTAGCTGTGGTCGTAGACGATGCCGTCGTACCACTGGGTGTTCCAGTTGACCGTCAGCGGGCCGCGCTCCCAGCGTGCGTTGAAGCGCGCCTGGTACTCCGGCGTCGGCCCGACCAGCGAGCTCGACAGCAGGCCGGTGCCGACCGCGTCGTACTCGTCGAAGCCCAGCCCGGACACCGACACCAGCAGCTTGCGCATCTTCATCACGTTCAGCCCCAGGTCCAGGGTGCCGAAGCGCGCGCCGATCGGCAGGCGGTAGTTGGCGGCGAAACTGGTGGCGCCGAAGTCGACGTAACCGGCGTTGGTGTAGCCGACCTGCATCGATCCCTGCACGATCTGGCCGTCCGGGCCGCGCTGGAAGTTGCCGCAATAGGGATTGGGCAGCGGCTGGTCGTAGCAGGCCTGCATGGTGGACGCCGCGTCGAAGTAGGAGATCGCGTCCTTGATCTTCATGTCGACGTAGTCGACCACCAGCGACAGCCCCGGCACCGCGCTGGGCTCGTAGACGACGCCGGCGGTCCAGGATTCGGCCAGTTCGTTGTTCAGATCGGGATTGCCGCCGGTGTACATCTCGGTGGGCACGTTGGTGATCAGCGAGTTCAGCGGCGCGTTCGGATCCAGGCCCAGCGCGGCGAGTTCGCTGCGACAGTTGGACGCGCGCAGGGCGGCGTTGGCGCCGGTGTTGATGTAGCGCGCGTCGCACGGGTCCACGCCGGTGCCGGTGAGCATCGAGCGCGGCAGGAACAGTTCGTACAGGCTGGGCGCGCGGAAGGTCTTGTTCCAGGTGCCGCGCAGGGTGACGTCGTCGAAGAAGGTCAGCCGCATGCCGGCCGACATCGCCTCGTTGTCGCCGGCCAGCGAGTTGTCCACGGTGCGGTAGGACGCGTCGAACTCCAGCGCGGTGATCGGGCCCAGCTCGACGCCGCCGCCGAACACCGGCACCAGCACCTCGCCATAGAACTCGTTGGTGTCGTACTCGCCGCGCATCGCGCTGACCGGCGCGCTGCGGCCGAGGCCGCGCGCGGAGGTCTCGTAGGGGCGGTAGTCGGAGAACTCCTTGCGGTACTCCCAGCCGGCGACCACGTTCAGCGGGCCGGCGGGCAGTTCGAACAGTTCGCCGCCGATGTTGGCCTGGTAGTTGTTCTGGCGGGTCTCGTAGCTGGCGCCGAACACGCCGGTCACGTAGTCGCGCGCGGCCTGGCTGGCCTGGCCGATGCCGAACAGGTTGAGCGGCGCGCAGCCGGTACCCGGGTCGGTCAGGGCGACGCGGCAGACGATGTTGCCGCTGTCGTCGCGCACCGCGTCGACCGCCTCGAGCCAGTTCTGCTGCAGGATGCCGAAGCTGTTGAAGCTGCCCTCGTTGCGGCCGAAGTTGGCGGCGGCGTTCCAGTGGAAGTAGCGCCCGGCCGCCTCGAAGTTGCCGTCGAGCGCGAGCACGCCGCGCTGGGTCTTGCTCTGGCTGCCCACGCCCGAGCCCGGCAGGATGTCGGTGTGGAAGCGCGACAGCCAGAAGCTGCTCACGCCGTTGGCGGTGAGCAGGTCGCGCGCCTGGTCGCCCAGGAACGGGTTGTCGGTGGAAAAGCGCAGCGCGCCGTTGGGCTGGGTGGTCAGCAGAGCCGAGTTGTAGGCGCCCTGGTTGATCGGTTCGAACGCGCTCATCTCCGCACCCATCACCTCGGCGCTCAGGCGCAAGCGGTCGGTGAGGTCGTAGTGGCCGAGCGCGGTGAGCACGTGGCGTTCGACCGGGGTGCGGACCGCGGTGAATTCGGAGATCTTCAGGCCGTCGCCGCCGAAGGCGTAGGCGGGCTGGATGTAGTCGCCGACGTCGTAGGGCACCAGCTGGCCGGCGCCATCGAAGCGCACCGGGCCGCCGCCGATGTTGAGCCGGAACTGCGCCAGCGGGGCCGGCGCGATGTAGAGCGTGCCGCCTTCCGGATGCTCGGACATGCGGTGGTCCTCGCGGCCGATCGAGGCCGGGATGCCGTCGCTGTCGGAGGTGTTGGCGGGGTTGGGGGCGAAGGTGAAGCCGCGCGAGGTCCAGCGGCGGTCGGTCGCCACCAGCGCGCCGGATTTCGACCAGTCGAGGTTCATGACCACGCTGCCGCGGCCGTCGGCGAATTCGGTGCCGCCGGTCAGGCTGAAGGCGTGGCGTTCGTAGTCGCCGCGCTCGGAGAGGCCGGTCTGGGCGTCGAGCTCCATGCCCTCGAAGCGGGTCTTGAGGATGATGTTGACCACGCCGGCCACCGCGTCCGAGCCGTACACCGCCGAGCCGGTGGCCTGCACCACTTCGATGCGGTCGATCAGGCTGGCGGGGATGTTGTTGAGGTCGACCTGGTTGCCGCCCTGCCCGCCGCCCGCGGCGTTGGAGCCGACGAAGCGCCGTCCGTTGACCAGGGTGAGGGTGCGCTCGGAGCCTAGGTTGAACAGGTTGATGAACTGCTTGCCCGTCTGCGACCCCTCTTGGTCGCCGGCATCGGTCAGCGAGCCGATGACCTGCGGCAGCTGGTTCACCGCTTCCGCCGCGTTGGTGAAGCCCCGCTCCAGGAACACTTCGCCGTCGATCACGCCGATGGGCTGCGCGGTGTCGGTGTTGGTGCTCTGCCGCTGGATGCGCGAGCCGGTGACCTGCACGGTATCGAGAGTATGCGCCGCGTCGGCCGCCGGGGCGTCCTGCGCCAGGGCCGGCAGTGCCATCGACACCGCGCCGAGTGCGAGGACCATGCGGATCGATCGGGACAAGCGGGCGACGGCCGGAACGTGCGGAACGGGCGTGGCGGTGGCGGGCATTGCGGGTACTCCTGGCTTGAAAAATGAGGCAAGCGGGGGATGTACCTGCATGGTATTGAGCGTCACGAGCCAATTGGTTGCAAAAATACAGCACCAAGCGGGTCTTCATGACACTTTTTTTGCATCGATGCCGCGGCCTCGACAATTTCTTCACGCGACACCCGATTCAGGTCCGCGCGGGCGCTGCCCGCGCCCGGCGTCAGCGCATCGCCTGGCGCACGACCGCGAGCGGGAAGCGCAGCCAGATCGCCAGCCACACGCCCAACCGCTGGGCAGGGCTGCGCCGCGGCGCCTCGAAGCGGCGGAAGTACCGCCACAGGCCGCGGTGCTTGTGCCATTCCACGAACACCGGCCGCGTGCGGCTCGACACGCCGCGCACGTGCACCACGCGAACGTCGTTGGCGACCAGCACCGTGGCGCCGGCCTCGCGCGCGCGGCGGCACAGGTCGAGGTCTTCGGCATGCAGCCGGTAGCCGGTGTCGAAACCCCCGATACCGGCGAACAGCGTCCGCGGCATCAACATCAGCGCGCCGGATACCGCGTCCACCGCCTGCATCGGCGAGCGGTCATCGACGGGCACGTCCAGCCGGCGTGCCGCGGACGAGCCGAGCATCGCGGCGAAATCGGGATCGCGGCGACGAGCGGCGCCGTCGCGCAGGCCGGACTCGTCCACCAGGTCCGCGCCGAGCAGCACCGGTCCGCCCGCCTCGACGGCACGCGCGCACAACCGGGCCAGTGCATCGGGCTCGGGCAAGCAGTCCGGATTGACGAACGCCAGCCACGGCGCATCGCTGTCCGCCGCGCCCTGGTTGCAGGCGACCGCGAAGCCCGGGTTGTCGGGATTGCCGATGAACCGCACCCGCGGGTCCAGGCTGGCGTGACGCTGCACGATCGTCAGGGTCGCATCGACCGAGCCGTTGTCGACCACGCGGATCTGCACCACGCCCTCGGCCGCGCGCAGCCGGGTCAGGCATTCGTCGATCGTCGAGGCGCTGCGATAGGTGACCACCACCGCGGCGATGCCGTCGGCGGGGGCGGTGTCGGGGTGGCTCATGCGTCGCGTCGTCCGTGGTCGGCTCGGGGCGGGTCGTCGTCGGCGCCGGCATCGTACGCGAGTGGGGGCGAAGTCAGGCCGGTCGCTGCCGAATCCGGAGCCCTGCCGGACGCTGCCGGCGGCGGTTGCGCGCCGGGATCGTGCGGCGGATCCGGGCGTGCGCGATCCCCAGGGGCCTCGATGCCGCCCTGCTGCGCGTGCTTGTCGTGGGGGATGGCCTCTGCATCGCTGCCTGCGATGTCGGGGTTCGCAATGACATCGTCGTCTGCAGGGGCGGCATCCGCGCTCACCTCGTCATGTACACGGTGGGCTGCGGCCCTCACCCCACCGCCTGCGCTGCAGGCGGTCCCCCTCTCTCCCGTTTCACGGGAGAGGGGCGTCGGGGAGCGGCCTTCGGCCGCCGTTTCTTTTTCGAACAACTCGTGCTGCGCCGGCGGATGCTCGAGCGTGTCGTAGGCAGCCTGCAGCGCCTGGCGGCTCGCATGCAGCGGATCGCGCATCAGGAAACCGGCCAGGCGCGCATGCCAGTCCGGCCAGCGCGCGGCCAGCGCCGGCATGTCGCCCTCGGCCGGGCCACCCTCGCCGCCGCGGGCGACGAACGCCCGTTCGCACAGCACGTTGCGCCAGCCCAGGCCGGACAGGCGCAACGACAGGTCGATCAACGCCGCGTACCAGGACGCATAGCTGGATGCGTCCAGGCCGCCCGCCCGCTTGCGCGCGCTGCCGCGCAACAGGACCGCATGTCCCACCGCCGCGGGCAGTTCGGGATACAGCGGCGGCAGGCTCCGGCAGGCGGCGCCGAGGCGCGGCAGGTCGTCCGGGATCGGCGAAATCTCGCCGATCCGCGGCCACGCCGCGGATTCGCCCGCGTTGCACCAAGGGGTGGCGGTGGCGATGGACGCGTCGCGTTCGAAGCACGCCGTCAACTGGGCGAGCCAGCCGGCAGCCGGGACCGTATCCGGTGCCAGCACAGCCACATCGGCATCGCCGCAGGCGGCGAGCGCCTCGTCCAGATGCGCGACCTCGCCGATGCCGCGCTGGCGTCGGCTGTAGTCGGCGCGCAACGGCGTGGACGCCAGCCAGCGCTCGACGATCGCCAGGCCCCGTGGCCCGGCGCAGGCATCGTCGGCCAGCCAGACCTGCGTGCCGGCCGGGCTGCCGGCATCGAGCGCGGCCAGGCAGGCGTCGAGCGCGTCGTCGTCGGCGCCCAGCGGCAGCAGCACGATGGGCGGGCCGCTCATCCGTCGCCTGCCTTACTCGATCCCGCCGGCAGGCGGCAACGCCTGTTCCGCCGCGCGCGCCTCGGCCTCACGCGCCTCCTGCTGCCGCAGCGGTTCCAGCGCCTGGAAGCGGCGGCTGTACTCGTCGGTCAGGCGCCGCGCCTCGCCGGCGTCGCGCACGATGGTCGGGGTAAGCAGGATGATGACTTCGCTGCGGCTGTTCGTATTACGTTGCTGGCCGAACAGCGCACCCAGAACGGGAATTCGGCTCAGGCCGGGAAAGCCGGTCGAACCCGTGGATGTCCGATCGTCGATCAGGCCCGCGAGCATCACGGTTTCGCCGGCCTGCACGGCGGCTTCGGTCTTGAGCCGGCGCGTCTCGATGCGGACATTGCCGTTCTCGTCGGCCTCGCCGAGCGGCGAACTGACCTCCTGGACGATGTCGAGGAAGACCATGCCATCGCGTGTGACGCGCGGACGCACGCCGAGAATGATGCCGGTGTCGATGTACTGGACCTGGCTGATCGTGTTGTTGGCGTTGCCGAAATTCGGATTGATGCTGACCGACGAGATCGGGATCCGGCTGCCGACGTTGAAGGTGGCCTCGGCGTTGTTGCGTACGAACACCGAGGGCGTTTGCAGCAGACGCACGTCGGTCACCTCGTCGAGCGCGCTGATGATCGCCGCCGCGTCGTTCTTGAACAACGCCCAGCGCACGCCGCGGTTCGCGCCGGAGCCGATGATGTTGCCGCCGAACGTGCTCCAGTTGCGGGGCAGACTCGGATTGACGTTGAGATCCAGGCTCGGCAGCCCGAACTCGCCCTGCCCGCCGTTCTCGATGAACCAGTTCACGCCGTAGCGCAGCTCGCCGGTCAACGCGACCTCGACCACCTGCGCCTCGATGTGCACCTGCATCGGCATCACGTCCAGGCGCTCGACCACTTCGCGGATCGACCGCCACGCCGACGCCGTCGCGCGCACCAGCAGGGTGTTGGTCTCGTCCACCGCCGACACGCCCACCTGCGCGCCGTCGACCTCGAGGGTCACGCTGGTGTTGCCCGGCTGCTCCTGGTTGAGCGACATCTGGCCCTGGAAGCCGCCACCACCGCCCATGCCCGAACTGCCACCGACGCCGCTCCCGCCCATGCCACCGCCGTCGAAACCGCCGTCGCGCCCCGACCGCATCCCGTCGCGCCCGCCCAGACTGGACGAGCCGATCTGCATGCCGCTGGTACCGGGCATCAACGAAGCGCTGCCGGCGCCGCCGCGGCGTCCGCTGCCGGCGCCGAACACCTGCGCCAGGCGCTCGGCCAGTTCACCGGCCTTGATGTACTTCAATTCGTAGGAGAACAGCCGCGATTCGCCACCTGCGCTGTCGATGCGCTCGAGCCAGCGCTGGATCTCGCTGAGATACGCCGGCTGCGAGGTGATGACCATGATCGCGTTGGCGCCGTCGAGCGGCAGGAACCGGAACATGCCCGCCACCGGCGAGCCGCTCTCGTCGCCGAACACCTTTTCCAGATCGCCGACGACCTGGCTGGCGCGTCCGGACTCGATCGGGAACACGCCCACCGACATGCCGGCCAGCCAGTCCACGTCGAAGATCTCGATCGTGCGCAGGTAGTTCTCGAGCTCGGACCGGCTGCCGGCGACGGTGATGACGTTGCGGCCGTTGTCGACGTTGACGATCGCGTTCGGGCGCGCGTACGGCTCCAGGATCTTCTCCATCTCGGTGGCCGAGATGAAACGCAGTTGCACGGTCCGCGCCTCGAATCCGCGGGCGGACGCCGCGTCGCCGGTGCGCGGCGCCACCGCACCGGTGGCCATGGCGCTGTCGGCGGCGACGATGTTGTAGCGCCCGTCGGCGTAGATCATCCGCGCGTTGTTCCAGCCGAGCACCATCTCCAGCAGGCTCAGCGCCTGCGAGGCGCCGACCGGACGCGGCGTGGCCAGCGTCACCGTGCCCTGCACCTCGGGCGCGATCACGTAGTTCTGGCCGAGCATGTCGCCCAGCACCGCCTTGACCACCGCATGCACCGACTCGCCCTCGAAGTTGAAGGTGGCCTCGCCGGTGGTGCCGGACAGATCGGGCGGCGCGGACGCGGCGACGCGGCGGTTGATCGTCTGCTCGTTGCCGAGCCGGATCTGCGCCCGGGGGCCGTCGTCGTCGGCATCCAGCGGTTCGGCATCGACCATGCCGCGGGCGATCACGGGCTGGCCGTCGCGGCGGATATCGGCCACGGGTGCCGAGGCGCAGGCCACCAGCAGGGTGGCGAGCATGGCCAGGGTCGCGGCGCGAAGGAACGGTCCGGTGGGTCGCATCATCGGGGGCACTCTACGGGTTCTGCTGCTGCGTCGCCTGCTCCGCGCGCAGGCGTGCGCGGCGGGCCTCGATGCGACGGCGGATGGCTTCGGCCTGGCTGGCCGGGGTGGGATCGGTACCGGGCTCGCCTTCGACGGCCGGCGAATCGGTCTGCGGGGACGCGCCGTTCTGGGCGACCGGCGCATCGGGTGCGGCTGCGCGGCGCGCCGCTTCCTGCGCCTGGGCCTGCGCTTGCGCCTGGCCGACCGACGGCCTGGGCGGCGGCAACGGCAAGGCCGGTCCGCCATCGGACGGCGGAGGCGGCGCCATCGGCGTCGGCGCCTGGCCGCCCTGGCCATCGAACACCCGCAACGCCAGCGTCTGCTCGCCATCGGGCCCGGCGAACACCGCGCTGCGCGGGGCCACCGAACGCAGCGACCAGTTGCCGAAACCGCGCGGCGCCTCGCCCACGCGCACGCGCAAGGCATCGCCGCCGTCGCGCGGCTGCACGATCGCCATTTCGAACGACGGGGTGATCAGCACGCTGGTCAGCACCATGTCGAAATCGGGCGCGGCACCTTCGCTCTCGGTGCCTTCCAGGCTGAACGGGTGCGGCCGGCGGTCCTCGGCGAAGAGCGGACGATCGCCGATCGCCGCGTACTGCGGCAGCGGGCCGAGGCGCGCGTCGGCCGGATCCGCCGCCTGGGGCAACGCCTGCAGCAGGGTCGGATCGTCGTCGAGCGGGGTCACCCGTCCGCCCAATCCAGCCAGTCCGAGCACCCACACCAGGAGCGCCCACAGCGCCACCGCCGCGATCGCCGCGGTGCCTGCGCGCACGCTTTCAAGGCGCATCGACACGCCCTCCCGGCTGCAGATAGCCGAACAGGTCGAAGCTGACGTCCAGGCCGACGCCCTGCCCCGGCGCATCGGCATTCGTCAGGTGACGCTGCGACAGCACGTTGAGGTTGTCCACGAACAGCCGCGGCGCACCGCTTTCCAGCGCATGCAGGACCGCCGCGAGCTGGGGCGCCCCGCAGCGGATGCGGACCTGGACCACCACCCGGGTGAAGCGCGCCTCCTGCCGCGGCAACGTGACCGGTGACCGGTTGACGATGGCGCACGCCCGATTGCCGGGACTGGCCTCGCTGACGGTGGTCTCCAGACGCTGAACCAGCGCGGCCGTCGCCAGCTCGGGGCTGCGTTCGGGGAGAAAGCCGGGCGTGCGCGCGTAACGGTCGGCGACGTCCTCCAGACGCTCGCGGATCTGTGGCGCCTGCTGCAGCGCGGTGCGTGCGCGCAATTCGCGCTGCTGCAGGGTGTCGATGCGGGCGTCGGCCTCACGCATCGGCCGTGTCCACCACGGATGGATCAGGACCAGATAGGCCAGCCCCAGCACGCCGGCCAGGATGCCCAGCGCCAGCCAGCGGTCGCGCGGCCGCACATCAGCCGTCCGCATCGGCCGCCTCCGTCGTCGCGGGCGCGGCATCGGCGGCCGGCGCCACCACCAGTTCGGCGCTCAGGGTGAACCGGTCGCGCCGGCTGCGTGGGTCGGGCATCAGTGCGCCGGTCAATGCCGGCGCGCGCCACAGGGGCGAGCCCTCCAACTGGCCGACGAGCGCCGAGGCCTCGCTGCTCAGGCCGATCAGCAGCAGGCGGTCGTTCTCGATCGACAGCCGTTCCAGATACGTGCTGTCGGGCAGCCGCTGGCTCAGCTCGTCGAGGATCTCCACCATGCTCGGCCGGCCCGCGCGCTGGGATTCCAGATAGCGCATCCCGTCGAGGGTGCCGACGAGCTGGTCGCGCTGCAGCGCGGCCTCGCGCGCCTGGGCGATGACCGGTTGCGAGTCGGCCTCGAACCGGTCCGCGGCGGCGCGGCGGTTCTCCAGCATCTGCCACATTCCCGCCGCCAGCGCGCACACCGCGATCACCGCGGCGAGCGCATTCGCGCGCCGCCAGGGGTCGCGCCGGGATTGCCGGCGCGCGGGCGGCAACAGGTCGACCCCCAGGGTGCCGCCGTCGCCGTCGTCCAGATCCACGCCGGCCAGCGTCTGCGCGGCCGGCCCCAGCGCATTCAGTGCGGCGTCGAGCACCTGTCGCGGCACCACCACCAGTTCGGCGTCGAGATGGCCGTCGCCGGACGGGCCCAGCGCACGCGCGTCGAAGGCCACCGCATCCGCGGCGAACGGTGTCTGCCGGTCGATCTCGAACGCGACCACGTCGCGCAGGCGGTCGGCGGCGGCAGCGGGCAGGCGCATCGGCCGTCGCAGCCCGGCCGACGCCGGCAGCACCAGCCAGCGCGGCAATTCCGCCAGTTGCGGCCCCAGTGCGCGCGACAGTCCGTCGACATCGTCGGCCAGGGCCTGCCCGGGCAGTTCGGCCAACGGCCGGATCCGGTCCGGGCGCTCCAGCGACAGCGCCACGTCGCTCCCGAGCGACCGCACCAGCAGCCGCTGCGGCAGCAGGCCGAGGCGCTCGCGCAGACGCAGCGGCAACGTGCTGGCCAGGGCGGCCGTCCACCAGCGCCACGCCGCGATCAGGCGCGGACGCAGCAGCGCAGACGCACCGCCGAACCGGCGCCCGGCAGGGCGCGTCGGCGCGATGTCGTCGGCGGCAGCCATCACCAGCAGCAGATCATGAGCGAAGGGTCCCCAGCACGAACCGGCATCCGTTGCCGATTCCGTCGCGCAGGAGTGTATGCGCAAGTGTCGTGTCGTCGCGATCCGGGGGCGCGCAAAAGTGCGAACCCGATCCACACGGAAGCATTACGGCTCGGATGCGGAAACTCCTTCTCTCCATGACAGCGGGGTATAGGCCGTGCCGGGCGCCCCCCCGCCCACGCGTACGACCGCCTGCAGCACGGCTTCGCGTCCATCGCTCATCCGTGCCCGGCTCTCGATACTATACGTACCCGTCCCGCTTCCCAGCGCGGCCGCGGGGTCGGGCATGCCCGGCAGGGGCTGCCGTTGCTCCAGCACCGGGGCGGGATCGATGCCCATCGCCTCGAGCACCGGCGCCGCCGCGAACCGCGGGTCGGGCGACGGCTGGCCGGTGTAGACCGTCACGTACGGCGCCACGGCGGCGTACAGCGCCGGCGTCATGCCGAGGATCTGCTGCAACTCGCCGATGGTTTCGAACGGCGCGTCCTTGGCGCCGTAGGGCAGTCCCGCTGCGGCGTACTGCGGGTCTTCCGCGCCACCGGCCGGTTGCACCAGATCGTCGGCATCGCGCCAGTCCAGCACTGCGCCGGCCAGGCGCTCGGCATCCGCAGGCGCCGCACCGGCCGTGCGGAACAGCGCCGCCAGCAGCGGCGGCTGCGCCGCGTTCAGATCCACCTTGCCCGACTCGTCGACGATGCGCAGGGTCAGCTCGGACCCGGCGAACCGCCAGGCGTAGTCGCGACCATCCGGCGACCAGCGTCGCTCGGGGAAGGGATCCTGCACCCGCGCGACCGCGACTTCCAGGCCCGCACGCGCCAGTTCCGCACCGACCGCACCGCGCGCGAGCACCCCGCCCTGCAGTTGCTCCAGGCGCGCAGTGAGCGCGAAGCCGCCGACCAGTGCGGCCAGCAACGCGATCACCCACAGCACCAGCAACAGTGCAGCGCCCCGCGCCTCGCGCGTCGGACTCACGGCACCACCTCGCCGGCCATGTTCATGCGCCCGCTTCCCTGCGGCAGCGCCACCAGCACCGGCGGCCAGGGCGCGCCCTGGCGGGGCTGGACCTCGATGCGCACCTGCAGCGGCAGCTCGTCGCCGCCCTCCCAGCGCTCAAGCCAGCCGGTCGGCGCACCGGTGGCGTCGATGCCTCGATAGCTGAAATGCACTGCGGCGAGCGCCGAGGCCAGCGGCTCCGGAGGACGCGCCTGCGACTCCTCGAACACCGTGCCGCCGACCACGCTGGAGAAGGAGACCGCCAGGACCACGTCGCGACCATCGCGCAGGATCTGCAGATCGTGCAGCGCCGGCCCGCCCCGACCGAGGTAGGCGGGCAGCTCGGCCACGAAGCGCATCCGCTCCGGCTCGCCCACGAACCGCTGCGGGACGCCGGTGCGCGTATCGGTCTCGAATGCGATCGGCAGCGCCCCCTGCAGGCGCCCGCGCAGGAAGCCCGATGCCATCCGCACGCGCTCGCTGTCGCGCGCCAGGGCCTCGGCACGCTCCACCGTCGCGGTCGCCGAGCGCAGGGTGGCGAACCCGAGCGCCAACCCCATCGCCAGCAGCACCGTCGCCAGCAGAATCTCGATCAGGGTGAAACCGCGCTGCCGCGACCCGGCAACGCTCGCGCCGACGCGCGTACCCCGCCTCACAACCCACCGCCGTTCGCCGCATCCGGCTGCACCAGCCGCAACGAACGCAGCATCATTTGCTCGCGCGGCCCGCCCTCGCCCCACTGCACCGTGAGCTGGAGCGCCATCAGCCGCGGCGCGAACGGATCCTCCACCCCGCTCGGCGGCACATCCGGATCGACCCACGGCGTCACCTCCAGCGACCAGCGATAACGCCCGTCGCCGAAGTCGCCCGCGTCCTGCCCCGGCCGCAGCACCTCCCCCACGCCGACGTCGGCCAGCAACGATTGCGCGTACAGCGCCGCGCGACCGCTATCGGCGGCCCAGCGGACCTGCCGCGCACCACCCGACAACGTACCGAGCAGCAGGGTCAGCGCCAGCGCCAGCACCGCGAACGCCACCAGTACCTCCAGCAGGGTGTATCCGCGCTGCCGCGAACCCGCAGCTCTTCCACCAGCAGGCCGGTCGCCGCATTCCCGCTCATGTGCCTTCCCTGCGCCGATGAGGCCGTCGCCAATCCATTTCCCGCGACACCCGCGTCCGGTCTCACCGCCCCCCCGCCTCACGGGCCCACCTCACCGCGATGCACCCGCACCTCACCGGTCAACCACGCGACATCGACATGCCAGCGTGCGCTGCCGCTCACCAGCGCCACCCGCCCACCGGTCGATGCGCCGTCGGGGAAGAACACGATCGCGCCCTCGCCGGGCCGCGGCTGCACCTCACGCGCGCCGGTGAACACGACCTCGATCCGTTCGGGCAGACGCCCGCTACGGTCCGCACCGGCCCGCCAGGTGCGCGCGTCGGGGTCGATCTCGAAGGACTGCGGACGGCCGCTGGCGATCGCCAGCGCGCGCGCATGCCGCAGGTTGCCGGCCACATCCTGCACCGCCGAGCGCACTTCGAGCCGGCCGAAGCCGTTTCCCAGCACGCCGGCGGCCAGAGCACCGGCAAGGGCCACCAGCGCCACCGCCACCATCACCTCGATCAGCGAAAAGCCCCGGGGCCGCACGAGCCCGCCCATGCCCCCCGCCGGGCGACGGCCGGCGACGGCCATCCGCGATCGCGACCGGGTGTGCGCACGCCGATCCGGATCCGGCCGGGCAGGCACGGACACGGGGCTCGCGCCGCACGCGCCATGGTCGCCGGCGATCACGCGACGGGATGCGCCTCCGGCCCGCCACACGGGCATCGCCATGCCGGCATCACTCGACGCGGATATCCGCGTTGACGCTGTCGCCGCCGGGTTCGCGGTCGGCACCGTAGCTGATCACGTCGAACGGGCGACCTTCGCCCGGCACGCGGTATTCGAACGGCGTTCCCCAGGGGTCGTTGAGTTCGGAATCGCGCGCGTACGGGCCGAGCCAGCCCGGCGCGTCGCCCGGTTGCACGACCAGATCGCCGAGCGCGTTCGGCAGGCGTCCGGTGTCCATGCGGAAGTTCTCGACCTTTTCCGCGAGCGTCTGCACCTGCGCACGCGCCAGATTGACGCGCGCGCGATCGCCGCCACCGAGGATCCGCGTGGCCGCGAAGGCGACGATGCCGCCGATGAGCACCACCACCAGGATGATCTCGATCAGGCTGAAGCCGCGCTGCCGCGAATTAGAAACTCCTACACCAGTGAGGCCGTCGCCACGGCTGACGCCAACGAATCGCCCGCGAAACCCGCTCTGGATCCCACCGGAGCCACGCTGCCGCGAACCATGAGTGTTCGCACCCGTGAGGCCGTCGCCACGGCCGACGCCAGCGATGTCCCCGCGACACCCGCTCTGGATTTCACTGAAGCCGCGTCCCCGCGAACCAGCAGCAGGTCCCGCATCACCCAGCCGCACCAGGGCCCCAGCCCCACCCGCCCGCCGAACAAACCTTGGATGATTCATACATTCAACCTATGACGTTGGTGAGATCGTAGATCGGAATCAGGACCGCGAGAATGACCACCATCACGATGAGCGCCAATCCCATCGTGATCACCGGCACCAGCGCCGCCAGCATGCGATCCAGCGCCTGCGCCGTATCCTGCTCGAACGTGTCGGCGGTCTTGAGCAGCATCGCATCCAGTGCGCCCGACTCCTCGCCGACCTGGATCATCTGCAGCGCCAGCCGCGGGAAGCGCTTGTTGCGCGCGAGCGCACCGGAGAGCCCCGCGCCGCCCTTGACCTCTTCGGCCGCGGCCTCGACATCGGCCGCCAGCGCCCGGTTGCCCAGCACGGTACGCCCGATGCCCAGCGCCGCCATCAGCGGCACGCCGTTGCGCAGCAGGGTCCCGAGCGTGCGCGCCAGGCGCGCGGTCTCCAGCTTCGCCACGAGCGGCCCGGCCACGCGGACGCCGAGCAGGCGTTCGTCGAACCGCAGCCGGAACGCCGGGTCGCGCAAGCGGCGGTCGAGCCACCACAGCAGCAGCGCCGGCACCACCAGCAGCACGATCCACCAGTCGCGAACGAACTCGCCGATGCTCAATACGATCAGGGTGAAGACCGGCAGCGTGGCATCCAGGCTTTCGTACATCGCCGCGAACTGCGGCACCACGTAGCCGAGCAGGAACAGCAGCGAGCCGCCGACCATCAGCAGCAGGATCGCGGGATAGATCAGCGCGTTGACCACGCGCCCGCGCAGTGCGCGACTGCGCTCCAGGTACTCGGCCAGCCGCTGCAGGGTTTCCTGCAGACTGCCGCCGGCCTCGCCGGCGCGCACCATGTTCACGTAAAGACGTTCGAACGTGCCGTGCTGACGTTCGAGCGCCACCGACAACGGACTGCCGCCACGCACCGCATCGCGCACCTCGACCAGGGTCCTGCGCGCGGCCGCATCGTCGGGTTGGTCGAGCAGGATCGTCAGCGCCCGGTCCAGCGGCTGGCCGGCGCCGAGCAGGGTCGCCAGCTGCTGGGTGAACTGCACCAGCCGCTGTCCGGCGAAGGGCTTCGGGCGCATCAACGTCCGCCAGGAGCGCGCATCGCCTCCCTCGCTCGCCAACCGCGTTTCCACCGGCAGGTGGCCCTGCTCCTGCAGCCGCTGCACGAGTTCCTGTTCGCTGGCGGCCTCCATCCGGCCGTCCAGGGCCTCGCCGCGGGCGTTGAGCACCTTGTAGCGATACACCGGCATCAGGCGTCCTCGGTCACCCGCAGGACTTCCTCGATCGTGGTCTCGCCGCGCAGGGCCTTGGCGATGCCGTCCTCGTACATGGTGCGCATGCCGGCCTCGCGGGCGATGGACTCCAGCTCGCCCATGCCGGCGTGACGCATCACGGCGCGCCGCAGCGCGTCGTTCATGACCAGGAACTCCATGATCGTGGTCCGGCCGAGATACCCGGTCGGCGCGCGCTCGGACGCGCGCGGCCGGAACAGGTGGATATCGCCCTCGGGCTGGAAACGGCGCAGATCGAACTTCTCGATCTCCTCCGGCGACGCCGCGTAGCGCTCGGCATGGTCCGGCTCCAGGCGGCGCACCAGGCGCTGGGCGAGGATGCCGTTGACGGTGGAGGTCAACAGGTAGTCCTCCACGCCCATGTCGAGCAGGCGGGTGATGCCGCCGGCGGCGTTGTTGGTGTGCAGCGTGGACAGCACCAGATGGCCGGTGAGCGCGGACTGGATCGCGATGCGTGCGGTCTCCAGGTCGCGCATCTCGCCGATCATGATGATGTCCGGATCCTGGCGCACGATCGAACGCAGCGCGTTGGCGAAGTCCAGCCCGATCTGCGGCTTGGCCTGGATCTGGTTGATGCCTTCGATCTGGTACTCGACCGGGTCCTCGACGGTGATGATCTTGACGTCGGGCGTATTGAGCTGCGACAGCGCCGTGTACAGCGTGGTGGTCTTGCCGGAGCCGGTCGGCCCGGTGACCAGCAGGATGCCGTGCGGCTGGTCGAGCACCTTCTTGAATTGCGGCAGGAACTCGTCGGTGAAGCCCAGCCGGTAGAAATCGAACACCACCGTCTCGCGGTCGAGCAGGCGCATCACCACCGACTCGCCGTGCGCGGTAGGCACCGAACTCACACGCAGATCGAGCTCCTTGCCCTGCACGCGCAGCATGATCCGGCCGTCCTGCGGCAGGCGGCGCTCGGCGATGTTGAGCCGGGCCATGATCTTGATGCGGCTGATCACCGCCGCGGTCAGGTTGGCCGGCGGGCTCTCGCCGTCGATGAGCACGCCGTCGACGCGGTAGCGCACCTTCAACCGGCTCTCGAACGGCTCGATGTGGATGTCCGATGCGCGCAGCTCGACCGCGCGCTGGATGACCAGGTTCACCAGCCGGATCACCGGCGCCTCGGAGGCGAGGTCGCGCAGGTGCTCCACATCGTCGAGATCGCCGGTGGTCTCGCCGTCGGCGGTCTCCACGATCGCGCCCATCGCGCTGCGGCCCTGGCCGTACCAGCGCTCGATCAGGTCGGCGATCTCGGAGCGCAGCGCCACCCGCGGCGCCAGCGCGCGACCGCTCGCGAGCGCCACCGCCTGGCGCGCATAGCCGTCCCAGGGATCGGCCATCAACACCGCCAGTCGGCCGTCGATCTCGCCGACCGGGCACAGGTGGAACTGCTTGAGGAAGCGCAGCGTCATCGCCTGCGCGCCGTCGAGCAGCTCCGGCGGAGCCTCGGGCAGATCGCGGGCGCTGGCCAGGGGCAGATCCAGCACTTCGGCGCAGGTTTCGGCATGGTCGCGCTCGGACACCATGCCCAGCCGGCCGAGCAGCGCGAGCAGGCCGCCACCGGCCTCGGCATGAAGCCGCCGCGCACGGGCGAGGTCGGCCTCCTTCAAACGGCCGCGCGCGACCAGCGCCTCGACGATGCGAGTTTCGTCGTCGGTCTGCGCCGTCTCCGCTCCAGCGTCCTCGCGTACCGCGTTCACCGTTGTGATTCCATCCCGTGGTCGAACGTCGCGACTGTAGCAGAGCACCGTAGCCTCACGTCGCGACCGGATCGCGCCGCGATGCGTACCGGCGCGACCGCCGGCAGCCACCCTGAACCCAACGTCGCACGTCGTATCCGCGCAGGTGCCACGCCGATCCCGGCCACCGGGCGACCCGCTTCCGTCGCGGCCACCACCTCGGGTATGCTCGCCGCCATGCCCGCTTCCGATCCGGACCCGGCCCCAGGCGAACCTCCCAGTCGGGCCCATCCCGCTGTTCGCCACTGCCCGCGTCCCGCGCCCGCCCGTCCGGCGGCGCCCTCCCTGACGACTCCTGACCCGCGCCTGCAGGCGTGGCGTTCGCCGTGTCCGCGCGACCGGCGTTTCTTGTACGGACACTGACCCATGTTCGAATGGATGAACGATCCCACCGCCTGGATGGGACTGGCCACGCTGATCGTGCTCGAGATCATTCTCGGCATCGACAACCTGGTCTTCATTGCGATCCTCGCCGACAAGCTGCCGCCCGAGCAGCGCGACCGCGCCCGCATCATCGGCCTCAGCCTCGCCCTGGGCATGCGCCTGGTCCTGCTGGCGCTGCTGGCCTGGATCATGCGCCTGACCGAGCCGCTGTTCGCGCTGTTCGACCACGACTTCTCCGGTCGCGACCTGATCCTGATCTTCGGCGGCCTGTTCCTGCTGTTCAAGGCGACGATGGAGCTGCACTCGCGGTTGGAAGGTCGCGACCATGCGAGCAGTTCGGTCGGCTACGCCAGCTTCGGCGTGGTGGTCACCCAGATCGTGGTGCTGGACGCGGTGTTCTCGCTGGATTCGGTGATCACCGCGGTGGGCATGGTCGAGCATCTGTCGATCATGTACATCGCGGTCACCGTGGCGATGGGCGTGATGCTGCTGGCGAGCAAGCCGTTGACCCGCTTCGTCAACCAGCACCCCACCGTGGTCATGCTGTGTCTGGGCTTCCTGTTGATGATCGGCCTGAGCCTGCTGGCCGAAGGCTTCGGCATCGACATGCCCAAGGGTTATCTGTACGCGGCGATCGGCTTCTCGATCATGATCGAGATGTTCAACCAGTTGGCCCTGCGCAACCGGCGCAAGCGCGAGGCCGCGCGCCCGATGCGCGAGCGCACCGCCGAAGCCGTGCTGCGCCTGCTCGGCGGCCGCACCACACAGGAGAGCCACCAGCCGGACGCGCACGTCCAGGACCGGGTGGCCGAGCAAGCCGAGGCCGCCTTCGCCGACAGCGAGCGCGACATGGTCTACAACGTGCTCGGCTTCGCGGACAAACCGGTCGACTGGCTGATGACGCCGCGCCCGGACATCGCCTGGATCGATCTCGACGACGACCGCGAGACCATCCTGTCGGCCCTGCGCGAGGCGCCGCACAGCCGCCTGCTCGTGGCCCGCGGCGAGCTCGATCGCTTCGAGGGCGTGATCGAGGCGCGCAGGTTGCTGCGCCAGTTGCTCGACGGGGGTGACCTCGACCTGCCGGCCGCGATGTCGCAGCCGCTCGTGGTGCACGAAGGTGCCAGCGCGCTGCGCGTGCTGCAGGACCTGCGCCGGCACCCGATCCCGATGGCGATCGTGCTCGACGAGTACGGCAGTGTGGAAGGCGTGGTCACCGCGACCGACGTGCTCGCCGCGATCGTGGGCGACCTCGCCGATACGGTCGACCCCGACCGGGTCGCCACCCAGGATGCCGACGGCACATGGCGCCTGGACGGCGGCATGCCGGCGACCGCCGCATCGCGCCTGCTCGGCTTCGCGCTGGACGAGGACGCCGGCTATCACACCCTCGCCGGCCTGTTGATCTATCACCTCGATCACGTGCCGCAGGTCGGCGAGCGCGTCGACCACGACGGCTGGCGCTTCGAGATCGCGCAGATGTCCGGCGCCCGGGTGACCGAAGTGCGCGCCGAAGCGCTGCCGGCCGGCGAGCTTCCGGCGTGACCCGAGCGGACCCGCCCGGCGCGGTCACGGCTGCGGACCCGCGTCCGCAGCCGCCGGAGAAACCGTTGCCGACCGATTGTTGCGAAAGCGGCTGCGCCACCTGCGTCTACGACTACTACGCCGACGAGCTGGCGCTGTACCGCGAGCGCCTCGCGGCCTGGCGGCAGCGCCATCCCGACGCGGACACCTGAACCCGCCGCGCAACGACGGCACGCTGCGTCGCCACGACGTGCACGCCGCCCGCACGCCTGCGGGTTAGCATCGCGTCCGCTCTTCCCTCCCCGCTGGAATTCCGCATGCTGCGCACCCCCGCCTATGCCGCGCCGTCGGCCCACGACGCGCTCGCGCCGATCACCATCGAGCGACGCGAGCCGCGCGCGCACGAGGTCCTGATCGACATCCTCTACTGCGGCGTCTGCCACTCCGACCTCCACCAGGTCCGCGACGAGTGGGGCGGCGCGATCTTCCCGATGGTGCCCGGCCACGAGATCGTCGGCCGGGTCGCCGCGGTCGGCGCCGGCGTCACCCGGCACAAGGTGGGCGATGCCGTCGGCGTGGGCTGCTTCGTCGACTCCTGCCGCGAGTGCGCACAGTGCCGCGCCGGCGAGGAGCAGTACTGCGAGCAGGGCATGACCGCGACCTACAACGACCGCGAACGCGGCAGCGACGTGCCCACCCACGGCGGCTACTCGACCCGCATCGTCGTCGACGAACAGTACGTGCTGCGCATCCCCGACGGCATCGCGCTGGAGCGCGCGGCACCGCTGCTGTGCGCCGGCATCACCACCTATTCGCCGCTGCGCCACTTCGGCGTCGCGCCCGGCGACCGGGTCGCCGTGGTCGGCCTCGGCGGCCTGGGCCACATGGCGGTGAAGCTGGCGAGCGCGATGGGCGCCGAAGTGACCGTCCTCAGCACCTCCGAAGCCAAGCGCGCCGACGCCATGGCCCTGGGGGCGCACGCGTTCCTTTCCACCCGCGAGCGCAGCATGTTCCGCCAGCATGCCGGCACGTTCGACTACATCGTCGACACCGTCTCCGCGCAGCACGACTACAACGCCTACCTCAACCTGCTGAAGGTGGACGGCACCATGATCCTGCTCGGGATTCCCGAGGACCCGACCCCGGTGGGCGCGTTCTCGCTGGTGACCAAGCGTCGCCGCCTGGCCGGCTCGATGATCGGCGGCATCCGCGAGACCCAGGAGATGCTGGATTTCTGCGCGGAACACGGCGTCGCCGCCGATGTCGAGATCATCGACATCGCGGAGATCAATCGCGCTTACGAGCGCATGCTCGCCGGCGACGTGCGCTACCGCTTCGTGATCGACACGGCGACGCTCGGGGGCGGATGAACGCGGCGATAACGTCGCGCGGGCCTTCAGCCGGTAAACTGCGCGGTTCCCGGTATCGCGGTTCCACGAGGTTATGTCCTCGGCAGACCCGCTGTGGGCCATGTCCAGACAGGAATCCGAATGCAGGTCAGTGTCGTTATCCCAGCCTACAACGAAGAGGAAACCCTCGGCATCCTGGTCGACCGCATCCGGGACTCGACCGAGTCAATACCGAATGTGTCCCGTTGGGAGATCGTGTTCGTCGACGATGGTAGTTCCGATGGGACGTGGGCGACGATGCGCACACTGGCTGAACTCCAGCCCGCGCTGGTCAAGGCGTTTAGACTGCGCCGCAATTTCGGCAAGGCGGCTGCACTGGATCTCGGGTTCCAAGCCGCCACCGGCGACATCATAATGACCATGGATGCCGACCTCCAGGACGACCCAAAGGAGATCGGACGTTTTCTCGACAAGCTGAACGAGGGTTACGACCTGGTGTCGGGCTGGAAGGAGAAGCGCAACGACCCGTTATCCAAGACTCTGCCCTCGAAGCTCTTCAATAAGGTAACGTCGTGGATGTCGGGGGTCGACCTGCACGACTTCAACTGCGGCTTCAAGGCCTACCGGCGCGGGGTGATTGAGAACGTCCGCCTGTACGGTGAACTGCACCGCTACGTGCCGGTGCTCGCGCGGGACTTGGGCTACCGCATCGCCGAGATCGCGGTCGAGCATCACCCTCGCGAGCACGGCGTCAGCAAATACGGGCTCGAACGCTACGTGCGCGGCCTGATCGACCTGATCACCATCCTCGCCATCACTCGCTTCTTCCGACGTCCGGGCCACCTCCTCGGCGGTCTCGGTGTGCTGTTCGGAGTGGTGGGTTTCGTCATCCTGGGCATCCTCGCGGTGCAGTGGTTTCTCGGCCACCCCATCGACGGTCGCCCGCTGTTCTTCCTCGGCGTGCTGCTGACGATCTTCTCCGTGCAGATGGTCTCCATCGGCGTACTGGCCGAACTCATGATCAGGACATCGCCGCATGAAGACCCGATGGCCTCGGTCGCGGAAAGAACCGACTCGACAACCAACCCTGAGGTACGACAGACATGACGCGCGAATGCTACGCCATCATCGGCGGCACGCTGTGGGGTAACCGCGGCGCCGAAGCCATGGTCACCACCACCATGGCCCGGGTACGCGATCACCGCCCCGACGCCCGCTTTCTGGTGTTGTCCTACTATCCAGATCGCGATCGCATCCTGCTCGATTCGCCGCACGCCGCGATCGCCTCCGCAACGCCCATGCATCAATTGCTGGTACAGGCGCCCTGGGCGCTTTTGTGCTGGGCGGCTCGCAAGATCGGTCTGCGCTGGCCTGACCGCCTGCTGCCCCCGTCGGTGCGCGACCTGCGCGCTTGCACTGCCCAATTGGACGTCTCGGGCATCTCCTTCCACGACAACCGCCCAGGAGCGTTGATCTACAACGTGTTCTGCGTCTGGCCGGCCATCTTGCACGGCGTTCCAGTGGTGCACCTGTCACAGGCTCGGGGACCGTTCCAAACCTCGCTCAACCGACAGCTTTCGAAGCGATTCTTAGGCGCCTGTCGCTACGTGTTTGCGCGGGGGCGTGCCACCGCAGCCCACATCGAGACTCTCGGCCTTCCGGCCGATCGCTGGCGAATCGCCGCCGACATCGCTTTCGGGTTCAGGGCCGGCGACAGCGTGACTGACGAAGGTCCCGACCGCATCCGCGGCGCGTTGGAGCGTCTGCGGGCTACACGCGCTGCTGGGCGTGAGATCGTCGGGCTCTCGCCCAGCGCGGTGGTTCTGGGCAAGACGCGCACCGCCGGCATTGATTACATCGGCTTGCTAGCACGCGCGTTGCTGCACCTGCGCGCATCCGGTTACCACGTGGTGGTGCTGCCCAACGCCACTCGTGCCGGTGTCGACGCACTCCGCAACAACGACCTTCCCGTCATCGCCAAACTCCGACGCGAAGTCGAAAGATTGGCACCCGATGCGATCGAGGCCAACACCACTTGGATCGAGCAGGACATCAACACCGACGCCATCCGTGCCCTGATCGAGCCGTGCAAACTGCTGATCACCTCTCGGTTCCACGCGATGGTCGCCGGCCTCTCACTCGGGGTGCCCGTGTTCGTCGTAGGCTGGAGCCACAAGTACGGCGAGGTGCTGGAAATGTTCGGCTGCCAGGATGACGCCGTCGATTTCGCGCAACTCGATACCACGTTGCTGCCCGCCATCGATCGTACGCTCGCACTGGACGCCGATCGTCGCGCACGCATTGCGGCTGCGCGCAACGAGGTGGAAGCCTCATCGGCATCGCAGTTCGATGCACTGGCGACGCTGCTGCGATTGCCCACATCGCCTCGCGGCGCCGAGGCCCAGCAACCGCAATGAGCATATCCGCACACCACCGTTCGGCGCGCTGGCCGAACGGCTGGCATACTGCTGCGGTGCTGGTGATCTTCGTCGCCTTCGCCGGTCGGATGGCATTGTCAGGGGCGCAATCGTACTGGCTCGACGAGCTGTTCTCGATTCAGGTCCACGCCGTGACCCAGACCGGCATCGCCGGCGTAATCGATTCGATGCGCGGCATCATCCACCCACCGCTCTACCAGATCTTGCTGTTCTGGTGGATACAGCTTTTCGGCGACACCGAGGCTGCCACGCGGACCCTGTCCAACTTGTTCGTGGCGATCGCTTCAGGTGGTCTCTATCTGTTTTCTCTGCGGATGTCGGGCCGCCGCATGTCGCTGCTGGTGCTTCTGGTCTTCAGCCTGATGAGCGCACCCGTGTACGCGGCACTGGAAACGCGCTCCTATGCGATGGTGCTGATGTGGGCTTGCGCCTCGTCACTCGCGATGTGCCGCTTCATCGGCGACATGCCGATCGTGCGCGGGTGGGGGGAGTTCGCGCGCAACCCGGGCACACTCGCGCTGATCGCGCTCAACACCGGTGCTCTTTTCACCCATTACTACATGGCGTTCTTCATCGCCGCTCAGGGCGCATTTCTCCTGGCTGTGCTGCTGCATCGCCACCACGGCTGGAGACGCCCGGGAGCGCTGTTGCGATTGGCTGTGGTCGGTGCGCTACCGCCGCTGATCCTGATCGTGATCTGGGGCGACTCCATGGTCCAGCGTTACGGCCAGGGCGACCAGTTCGCTGGTGGGACCGCCGGCAGCGGATTCTTCAGCACCTTCTTCGACTACGTGGTCGCGCCTAACGCAGGGGGTGGCGTCGCCCTCGTATTGCTGGCCTTCGCCTTGGTGCGGGTCGCGCGCGCGCTGGTCCGCCTGGCCGCCGGACGCACGCGCGCCATCCGCCAGTACCTCACGCTCTACGTACTGGTCTGGGCACTGCTGCCGGCACTGCTGGCCTTCATCGTGCTTAGCGCCTTCGGCCAGGACGGCTATCGCGATCGCTACTTCATCTTTTGCACGCCCCCCATCGCGATGCTGCTGGTGATGGGTCTGTTTGAGCTCCTGCACGTGTTGGCGATCGCCGCAGGCCGGCTGATGGCGGCGCGCCCCCTGCGCGTGGCGTACCGGTTCGCCGCTGTTCTGGGTATGGTCCTAGCATTGACTACGGTCGCCCCGGGCGGCTATCAAGCGGCCACGGCGGAAAAGGTCGACTGGCGTCTGATCGCCAGCATGCTGGCGCTGAAGATCAACGCCGACCCCGCACATCGTTACGTGATCTACGACACTGGCTTCCGCCAGATCTCGATGTTCGACTACTACCTCGGCAAGCAGCCGGGCGGCCTGCATTCGCGTAGCGTGATCACTTGGGCCGATGAGGATCATGCACATTTTCCGTTTGACCAGGACCGCGAGTTCATTCGCGACTATGATTATTTGGTCACGGTCTTCAATCACCATCACACATCCGAGTTCCCGCGTCTGCTGGCGGACCTCGATAACCGCTTCACAGAGGATCACCGGGTGATGGTGGCAGAAGGTCGCGGGTTCATTGTTTACCGCGTCAGCGGGGCCCACGGTTGATGGCGATGCGAGCGCAAGGCAAGGCCATGTCCCCGCCGATGTACAGGGGAGTTGCGACATGCGCGCGCACCTGATCGGCATAGCGAAGTGGGCCTGGATCGGTCTGGTGGTGCTGGCGGCCGCGTTGGTCGTGCAGCGATCCTGGAACGAGATGGCGCAGACACTCCTTGGCCTGTCACCCTGGATGGTGGGTGCCAGCGTGATCCTGACAATGGCCGCCAAGCTTTGCCTGGCCGAGAATGCGCGCTTAGCCGCGAAGCGACTGGGATTCCGCCTTGGTTATGTCGAGGCGGCGACACTCTACAACCTCAGCCAACTCGGCAAGTACCTGCCAGGGTCGATCTGGCAGTTCGTCGGCCGCGCCGCCGCTTATCGTCATCGTGGGGCCGAGTACGCCCAGATCCGTGACATCCTGCTCATCGAAAGCTTGTGGGTGGTCGTCGGCGCAGCAGCGATCGGCGCCCTGCTTACCGGCTCGCTGCTGCCGTTGATGGCCGAAGCACTCGGCCGCGGCGTCACGCGGTGGCTGGTCGGGTTCGGAGCTGCATGCCTGGCGAGCATTGCGGCGCTGTTCGTGTGGAAGCGCCATCTTTTCGATCGCTACGCCCGGCTGGCCTGGCCCGACATGCGCGTGTTGCTGGTGCAGTTGGTGACATGGGCACTGCTGGGCATCGCATTCTGGGTGCTCGCCCGCGCCTGCGGGCTCGACACCGGTCTCGCGTTCGCCACCGGCCTCTATGCCGCTGCTTACGCGATCGGATTCATGGTGCCCTTCGCACCGGCGGGCCTGGGCGTGCGCGACGCCATCCTCACCGTCGCACTGCTGCCATTCGCCAGCACCGGCGAGGCACTGACGATCACCGTGCTGTCGCGACTGGTCTACCTTGCCGTCGACCTACTGATGGTGGTTGGCCAAGAAGCCCTTTCACCGCTACTTCGCGATCGCGGCGGCACGGGCAGCACAGGCTGACGTGTTCAGCGCGTCGCTCTTGATCCCAGTCAGTCACCCACGTTGCTGTTGTAGCTGCGAATGACATCCAGAGGCTTCTTCTCCGAATGCGCGATCAACCCGTCCGGGTCTGCATAACCCACCGCCACGAGCATGATCACCCGCTCATCATCGTCCAGCTTCAGGGCTTTCTGCATCTTACGTTCCAAGGGCTCGAAATCCGGCCAGTTGATGACGCTTGAGGCGAGCCCGAGGGACTCGAGCGCATACATGAACGACATGCTGGCCAACGCGCCATCCACATAGATGACGTGGCGGTCGCGCGGACTGAAGTAGTGGTGAAGTCGGCCAATCACCACCGCCAACATCGGGATCTGGTGTCCATACCCGGCGGTACCGACCGGAATCGAAGCAACCCGGGCGACCAGTGCGGGGTCGTCGAAGATGCGGAACTCGTAAGGGAGCCTGTTGCAAGCGGACGGTGACTCGCGTGCGACGAGCAGAGCCTTGTCGACCAGTTCCCTGGGAACGGGGCGCTGCTGGAACCAGCGGGTCGAGCGGCGCTGGCGCGCAAGTGCCAATACATCCTCGTACGACGCTGCGCTAGGGATGATCTCCGAGTGTCTGTAGGGCACCCGCTCGCGTCGCTCGGGCACGAAATGGACTCGGGTGGCTTCGAAACGTTCGCGAGCCTGCGCAATACGCGGATGCGTGACGTCGACGACGGCAAAATAGGTCTCCAGCACGCTGAACGCCCAAGCCAGTTCTTCCGGCTCGGAGGTGCCACGTGCATGGTCGAGAGCAGCGCGTTCGTAGAACTCGATCGTTTCGACCAGATACTCCAAGGCGAACACCTCCCGCCGGGGCCGCATCAGGATGCCCTTCTCCAAACGATGGACATTGCGTCGCAGCTCGGTACGCGTCGTTCGCTCGCGACTGAGATTGCGGTAGTAATCCCTCCTGCCCCGCAGCACCGCATACTGCTCGCGATTGAAGGTCGGGATGCTCAGGACGCTGTACACGAGCGACGTCAAACGGTTTGCGGCCAATATCTCAAGCAGAACCCGGGTAACCGCTTCGACCCCCCGTCTGACCCACACAATGGCCAACAAGCGTTGCAGTAATTTCTTTGTCTGATCGAGCATGTATTCGCAGACCTGTCCAAGCACGGAAAACCAATCGGCCCACCGTCATCGAAAATGGGAAGGCGCACTCACGCCTGTACATGCCATGATACCCGTCGGCACGCCCTATTCCGAGACGATAGAGGGACTCCCCTCGTTCGCTCGCATTCTTTGAGCGAGCCGGCCGGAGGGGGTACGGCTCCCTGCCGGACGGAACCTCAGGACAGCGCGCGCTCGATGTCCTCCAGCGGCGCATTGGTCAGATTCTTGGCCACCTCGGCCAGCATGCGCTGGGTCGTTTCCTTGTGCAGCATCGGCCGCATCTGGCCCAGGGTCTGCGGATCCGCCATCAGGACCAGGTGGTCGTATTTGTGCTTGAGCGCGCCGGCGTTGAGGCTGTTGGCGAGCTGCTTGGCGAACGTGGCCTCGTCGATCTCGCTGCCGCTGGATTCCGGCGGCATCGCGCCGCTCGGGCCGTCATCGTTGGCATTGACGACTTCCCGCAATTCCTCCTGGCGCAGCATCAGGTACTGCTCGTCGCCGACATTGCGGAACATCCGCGCGCCGCCGCCGTCCGCCACCACCACCAGGGTCTTCGCCGGAATCTTCATATCGCCTCCTGTGTAAGCCTTCATTGGATCGGTAGGCAGACTCTAGGAAGCCCCGCGTGACGGCCGCGGCGACGGCGCCGACGCGCCGTTCAGCCGCTACGGACGCGTCGGGAGCACGACGGCGCGCTGCGCATCCGTTTCGCCGGCCCTCACACTTCCTGGCGCATCATCGCGCGGCCCGGGCAGGCAACGCCGCGGGCGACGGTTCGACCCACCGCCTCTCCGGGGCCATGCCTTCGAGACGCCGACTTCCCGATATCATCGCCCGATGCCCGACGCCCCGACGACCGCGCCTCCTCTCCTCCCCGACGCCATGCAGCCTGTCGAGGACGCATTGCGCCTGCTCGAACAGGAGATGCCGGGCCTGCAGCATCAGCACCGCGACCTGTTCGCCTACGCCAACGCCTGGGCCGAACGCCACGATGCAGTCCTCGCACTCGCACCGCCCGCCGCCCGGGCCGACATCGAGGCCCGGTTGCGCCGCATCGGCATCCGCTGGGGACTGGTCGGCGGCATGCGCATGACCACTCAATTCCCCGCCCTGCGCACGCCACGCTGAGCGCACGCAGGGACGACTCAGGGTCGCTCGATCCCGAGCAATTCGACGTCGAACACCAGCGATGCGCCCGGCGGGATGGCGCGACCGGCGCCGCGGTCGCCGTAACCGAACTCCGGCGGGATGCGCAGTTCTCGGCGCCCGCCCACGCGCATGCCGGCCACGCCATCGTCCCAGCCACGGATCACGCGTCCGGCGCCCAGTGGAAACGCGAAGGCTTCGCCGCGATCGTGCGAACTGTCGAACTGCGCGCCGCGGTCGTCGGCGGCGTTCTCGTCGTACAGCCACCCGGTGTAGTGCACGCGTACCGTATCGCCGGCGCGTGCGGTATCGCCGTCGCCGGTCACCACGTCGATGCGTTCGAGATCGGCGACCCGTCCGCCGGTGTACGGCGGCGGTCCCCCGCAGGCGGCCAGCGCCAGCGCCAGCGCCAACGCGACCGGCGCGGCCAGGCGGAACATTCGGGACGGGGTCATGGCGCCTCCGGGCGAAGAACGGCCGCAGAGGATGCCATGCATGCGGCGCGCGTGCCGCGCGTCACTCGGCACCGACACCGCGTCGCGCGGCGATCCAGGCCTCGACGTTCCGGCGCAACAGGCCCAGCGGCACCGTCCCCTCGCCGAGCACCACGTCGTGGAAGTCGCGCAGATCGAAGGCATCGCCCAACGCGGCTTCCGCCTCCTGCCGCAGAGCGAGGATTTCCAGGCCGCCCGAATCGTAGGCGGTGAGCTGGCCCGGCATGATCGCCATGCGGTCGACCAGCGCCTCGGTTTCCTGCGGGCCGAAGCGGCCGCTCTCCAGCAGGTAGGCGACGGTCCGCTCGCGGCTCCAGCCCAGCACGTGCAGCCCCGGGTCGGCGACCATGCCGCGCGCCGGCCAGGCGCGGCGCTGGATCGGCGCATAGTCGTCGGTATAGATCGCCGCTTCCTCGGCCAACTGCTCGGCGTAGCGCCCCCAGCCCTCCGCATAGGCCGAGTTGAAACTGAGCCGCGCCAGCGGCGTCTTCTCCAGCGTCAGCGCCTGGGCGAACTGCATGTGATGTCCCGGGTAGCTCTCGTGCACGGCGGTGATCTCGGCCGCGCCGCGGGTCTCGGTCTGCCAGCCCTCGCTGTCGATCCGGTAGTACGCCGGCCGCGACGGATCCGACGACGGCTCGTAATGCGCGCTGGCCCCCGAGCCGCGCATGTAGTCCGGGAACGGGTCGGCACGCAACGGTTGCGCCGGCATCGCGTGGAACAGCGAGGCGGTGGCCTCGAAGGCACGCTCGACCATTTCGCGCGAGAACGCGATCAGCGCCTGCTCACTGTCGAAGCGGTTGTCCGCCGCGTCGCGTACCCGCGCCAGGATGTCCGGCACGTCGCGGGTGCCGTAATGCCGCTCGCCGATGTCGGCGATGGCCGCCAGATTGCCGGCGACCGTGGCGACGCCGAGATCGTGCACGGCCTGCGCACCACGATCGAGCGTGGTGTAGCTGCGCAACGACGCCTCGTAGCAGGCCGCACCGCCGGGGTTGTCGGACACCGCGAGCGATTCGCGTGCCCGCGGCAGGTACTCGTCGCGCAGGAAATCGCGCAGGCGCGCCAGCCCAGGATTCACCGTGTCCCCGATCACGGCTTCGAATGCCGCGGAGAACGCGGCGTCGTCGCTGCGCCGGGCCGGCTCGGCCAGCGGCGAGACGTCCGCGCCCGCCGTCGCCAGGCCGTCGACCTGGGACACCACCCGCCGCACCACGCTGCGGGGGGCCGAGTAACCGGCGGCGAGGCCTTCGCGCAGGTTGGCGATCTCGCGCTCGACCAGCGCGGGCACCGCATTCCAGCGCGTCAACGCCTGCGCACGCAGGGCCGCGTCGTCGAGCGGCTGCTCGCGTGCCACCCGGGCCAGACGCAGATGCCAGCCGAAGATGTGGTTGACGTCCCACAGCGGGCCGCGGCACACCCGCAGGCCGCGGCCCGCCGTCAGCCGTTCGGTCAGCAGCGCATGATCGAGCCGCAGCGTCTGCGACGACAGCGACGCCGCGTCGATGTCCGCCAGCGCCTCGGCCAGCGCATCCTCGGCCGCCTGCAGACGCGCGCGCGCCGCGGGGCTCCGGTCCGGCCACGCATCGTGGGCGTCGAGCGGCAGCCCCGCGACGTACGCCTGCAGGGGGTCCGCATCCAGTGCCAGCGCGACGGCGCGATCGGCCAGATCGCGCATGTCGGCGTCCGCACGGCCATCGCCGCCGACGGCCGCGCCCGATGACGCCAGCGCCAGCAGCGCCGCGAGTGTCGTGGTACGCATTGCGTCTCTCCTGCCGGCTCCATGCCGGCGACAGAGCGATTGTGACGGCGCCATCCGCTCGGGTCAGTGCCACAAGTCCCGGGGCGACGCGACCTAGAACGCGTCGCCTGCCGCGTGGCCGGATGCCCACGCCCATTGGAAGTTGTAGCCGCCCAGCCAGCCGGTCACGTCGAGCACCTCGCCGATGAAATGCAGCCCCGGCACGTGGCGCGACTCGAACGTCGACGACGACACCGCCCCCGTATCCACTCCGCCGAGGGTCACCTCCGCGGTGCGATACCCCTCCGTACCGCTGGCCACCAGCACCCAGTCGCGCAGTTGCGCCGCGATCTGCGCCAACTGCGGCGCGTCGTACTGGCGCATCGGGCGATTCGGCAGCCACACCTCGCACAAGCGCTGGGCGAACCGCCGTGGCAGCACCTCCGACAACAGCGTGCGCAGTTCGGCGTCGGGCCGGTCGCGTCGCCAGTCGCGCAGCAGGGTCTCCACGTCGTGGTCCGGCAGCAGATCCAGCTGCAACGCATCGCCGGCCTGCCAATAGGACGAGATCTGCAGGATCGCCGGTCCGCTGACGCCACGGTGGGTGACCAGCATGGCGTTGCGGAACGCCTGGCCGTTGCAGCGCGCCTCCACCGGAAACGCCACGCCCGCCAGGCCGTCCAGCCGGGCCTGATGCTTGCCGCTCAAGGTGAGCGGCACCAATCCGGCGCGGGTCGGCAACACCGCATGGCCGAACCGCTCGGCCAGCGCGTAGCCGAATCCGCTGGCACCCAGGCTGGGAATCGACAGGCCGCCGCTGGCGACCACCAGGCGCGCCGCGTGCACGTCGCCGAGCCGGGTCGACAGCCGGAACCGGCCGTCGTCGTCCACCGCCACATGCCCGATGCCGGACAGCGTTTCCACCCGCACGCCGGCGGCGGCGCACTCGTCGAGCAGCATGCGCACGATCAGCTTCGAAGATTCGTCGCAGAACAGCTGCCCGAGCTCCTTCTCGTGCCAGGCGATCCGGTGACGCTCCACCAGTTCGAGGAAATGCCACGGCGTGTAGCGCGCCAGCGCCGATTTCACGAAGTGCGGATTACCCGACAGGTAGTTCTCCGGCCCGGTGCCGGTATTGGTGAAGTTGCAGCGCCCACCGCCCGACATCAGGATCTTCTTGCCGACCTTGTTCGAGCCCTCCAGCACCAGCGTGCGCAATCCACGACCACCGGCGGTCATCGCGCACATCAGGCCGGCCGCGCCGCCACCCACGACGACGACATCGACATCGAGGCGGCTCATCGCAAGCCCCCGAGGCCCGCATCGGGTCGATGGAGAACGCGGACACCGGGCATGACGGTCGCTCGTCGGAACGGCCGCGCATTCTAGCGCTGCGTCTGCAGGCCTGCCGCACGGCCAGTGGTGAAGCGTCGCGCGCGGGCGGTCGCGGATCCTGGCGATCGCCCTCGCCTCGCCCGCTAAGCACGCTGCCGCTGCCGCTGCCGCTGCCGCACCGGCGGCACGATGGCACACGCACGCTGCGCGCCCCGCCGCCCGGTGCGACACTGGCGTCCCGACCGTTTCGGACACCACCATGCCTCACCTGCTCGGCATTTCCGGCAGTCTGCGCCGCGCTTCGTACAACACCGCGCTGTTGCAGGCGGCAAGCGCACTGGCCGCATCCCCCGTCACCTTCGAGATCGCGACGCTGCACGGCATTCCGCTCTACGACGGCGATCGCGAGCAGGCCGAAGGCCTCCCCGATGCCGTGTCCGCGCTGAAGGCTCGCATCGCCGCCGCCGACGGCGTGATCCTCGCCACGCCCGAGTACAACAACGGCATCCCCGGGGTGTTCAAGAACGCCATCGACTGGCTGTCCAGACCGGCGTCCGGCATCCCGACCCTGTTCGGGAATCGCGCATTCGCGCTGATCGGCGCCTCCCCGGGTGGCTTCGGCACGCTGTCGTCGCAGAGCGCGTGGCTGCCGGTGCTGCGCACGCTCGGCGTCCGTCAGTGGAACGGCGGTCGTCTGCTGGTCGCGCGCGCCGGGGAGGCGTTCGACGCCGAAGGCGCCTTGGTGGACGAGGCCACCCGGCGACGGCTGTCAGCCTTCGTCGCGGACTTCGCCGCGTTCGCGCGGACCGGCGACGGCACCGGGGACGCCCGCGGCTGAAGGCGGAAGACACGCACCGCGCTGGACGGCGATCCGCTTCCCACGCATGCCCGTCAATGGGTGACTGCGGGACGACGCGTTCGGACGCGTCGGCTTGCCACAGCCGGGTCGGGGCGACGCCTCGATCACTCCTCGAGGCCCGCACCGTGTCCTGCCTCGCGGCGGCCGCGGACGGTGCCCCCGCCGCTAGCCGCCCGACAGCGCAGCGGGGCCGACCACATGACGGCCCGGACGCGCCGCCAGCACGGCATCCACCAGGGCGTCGGCGATCCGTCCGGCCGGGCTGATCCGCCAGGCGCGCGGCAGGATCGGACCCAAGACACGCAGCACGGCACCGGCCGCGTCCTCGCCTGCACGTGACGTGCTCCGCGCGCCGCCGATCAGGCCGGGACGCACCAGGGTGAGGCTGTCATAGCCGAGCACGTCGAGATCGCGCTCGAGCTCGCCCTTGACCCGGCTGTAGAAGAACATCGACCGGACGTTCGCGCCCGCTGCGGAATTGAGCGCGAACGCGCGCGCGCCGTGCGCATGCGCCAGGCGCGCCGCCTGCAACGGATAGGCGTGGTCCACCCGGCGAAACGCCTCCCGGGATCCCGCTTGGCGCATCGTGGTCCCCAGCGTGCAGATGACCCCGTCCACCGCCCACCACGCCGCATCGGCCGGCAATGCGTCGAAGTCCACCACCGGATTGTCGAGCCGGGCGTGTGTGCGCCCGAGCGCGCGCCGGGTCGGCGCGATCACCCGGGCCACCCGGTCGTCGGCGAGCAAGCGGTCGAGCACCTCGCCGCCGACCAGACCGGTGGCGCCGACATGAAGAATCGACAGGGACGGAAGATTCGCCATCACCCCGGCCCGCACGTCGGGGCGCGAAGCGCGCGTGGTGCGGACGGGCTCATCCGCCACGCAACGCGACCGGCCACGGCTGCAGATGCGGCGCCACCAGCGATTCGGAGACCTGCCAGAGGCGTGCTGCCATCGCCGCGTCGGTCTGGCTCGCGCTTTGCCGGGCCGGTGCGAAATCGCTCATGTAGGCGCCGTTGATGCCGGCCATCGCCGGATGCGCGGCGGCGTAGCACGGCATCGCCGCACCCTGTGCCGGCGTGCGTGCGTTCTCGCCGTACTTAGATCCGGTCGAGCGCAGGATCGCGGTCCGGGTGTGTCCCGGGGTGACGCAGTTGGACGTAGCCGCGGTCCCCGCCAGCCGCCGCGCCAGTTTCCACGAGAACAGGCCGTTGGCGAGCTTGGAATGGGAATACCCGCGCTCCCACCAACCCTCGCCGTCGAGACGGTCGAACTGGATGCCGCCATCCGGCGCGTCGCGATGGTTGCCGCTGCCGACCGTGACCACGCGTCCTTCGGGCGCGGCCAGGACCCGGTCGATCAGGCGGTTGACCAGCAGGAAATGCCCGAGATGGTTGACCGCGAACTGCTTCTCCACCGCGCCCACCCGCTCGTGGGCGCCCAGCACGATGCCGGCATTGCACACCACCGCATCCAGGCGCGGCGCCAGCGCACGCACCCGGTCGGCGCACGCGACGATCGATGCCTGATCGGTGAGCTCCAGCACCACCGGCGTCGCCCGACCGTCCACCGCCGCGCAGGCGTCGCGACCGCGGGCGGCGTCGCGCGCCGTGCCGATCACATGCGCGCCGCACCCCGCCAGTACCCGCATGGTCTCGAACCCGATGCCGGAATTGCAGCCGGTCACCAGGATCGTGCGTCCCGACAGGTCCAGACCGGCCATCACCGCATCGGCCTCGTCGCCGGCACGAGGCGCGCGTGCGGCAGTGGCCTCACGAGCGAGCGCAGGCAGCGCAGGCCACGCGGCGGCCGCGGCACACAGGCCGAGCAGGCGGCGCCTGGCGCGGGACATTGTCATCGCCATCTCCAGTTCGATCGGTATGTCGGAATCATCGCCGCTGCCTCGCGCGTTGACCATGCCCGCACATGCGCAACGCCAGCACGCGCCTCAGGCGCGCAGGCGATCTTCGATCACGTCGCCGAACGCGCGACCCAGCGCGTCCTCGTCGCCGGCCAGCGCACCGCGCAGCCGCTCGGGCGTCAGCGGTGTCACCACCCAGGCGCCGGGCGTGCCTTCGCCGCGATGGGCGTCGGGCGCTTCGCGCATCGCCATGAAATAGCTCGGACCGGGCCCCTTGCAATAGTAGAACGCGCTGCCCCGCGCCGAGCCGAGGGCCGAGGTGCCGGGATGCACGACCCGCTTGATCACGGTCATCTCACGCCCCGGCAACGGCCCGGCCGGGGTCCGGAACACCAGATCCTCGAATTCCCGATGCGATCGCGCACGCAGCCAGCGCCGCGCACGCCAGGTCAACACCACCAGCACCAGCATCCCGATCAACCAGACCGCCACTTGCATCGACTGCGTCACTTCAATCTCCCGCCGTGGGCCAGGCCACCGTCATCGACTCGGTGTCTATGCGCGCCACCGTCTGCAGCGTCGTGTAGCGACGCAGGGCGGCCTCCCGAGCCTAGCGCATCGACACCGGTTGCGCGCTTGAGATTTTGCACCCGACCGGCAAAGCGGCAAGAATCGGGCATTCACGCCGATTCGAGAGGACGCGCCGCCATGAACGACGCACATCACAATCCGTACCGTCGCCGCCTGTTGCAAGGCGTCGCCCTGGCCGGTGCCGCACTCGCCATGCCCGTCTGGGCACGACAGGCCGCCACCACCGCCGGCACGGGCGGACACGACGAGGCGGCGATCCTGCGCGCGATTCCGTCCAGCGGCGAGCGCATTCCCGTGATCGGATTGGGCACGAATGCCTACGGCGTGCAGACCGCCGAGGAAAAGGCGCCGCTGCGGACCGTGCTGCAGCATCTGGCGCGGCTGGAGAACAGCGTGGTCGACACCGCACCGTCGTACCGCAACTCCGAAGCGGTCCTCGGCGAACTCATCGAAGAGCTCGGCATCCGCGAGCGACTGTTCCTGGCCACCAAGTGCACCGCGCCCGACGACGATGTCGCCGCCGGCATCGCCCAGATGGAGGCGTCCTTCGCCCACCTGCGCACCGACACCATCGACCTGATGATGGTGCACAACCTCAACGGCGCCGATGCGATCCTGCCGACCCTGGTCGAATGGAAGCAGGCCGGCCGCCTGCGCCACATCGGCATCACCACCTCGTCCAACCAGCAGCACGCCGAAACCGCCGCGCTGATCGAGCGGCATGCCCTGGATGTGGTGCAGGTGAATTACTCGGTCGACAACCGCGCCGCGGAGGACACCGTGTTTCCCGCCGCGCAGGCGCGCGGCACGGGGGTGCTGCTCAATGTGCCGCTGGGCGGGCGTCGCGGCAGCCTGTTCGGGCGCGTGCGCGACGTTCCGTTGCCGGACTGGGCCGCGACGTTCGGCGCCACCAGTTGGGCGCAGGTCTTCCTCAAGTACAACCTCGGTCACCCGGCCGTGACCGCGGCGATTCCCGGCACCACCAATCCGGCCAACATGGACGACAATCTGGCCGCCGGGCGCGGCGCATTGCCCGATGCCGAGATGCGCCGCCGGATCGAAGCCTTCTGGGACGCCCTGCCGGGCTGATCGATCCCGCGATGTCTGGGTCGCCGCACCGGATCCGGGTGCGGCCCCGTCGGGCGGCCACTGCGCGGCCCGATCTCCGCACGGGCCTGCCGCGCCCGCCGCCCGGCGCTAGTCGGTCCAGCCCCAAGGGGCCGGGGGCGCTTCCACCGGCCGGGTCAGATCGAACTCCACCAGGAATCCCCGCTCGGTGCCGACCCGGTTGGCGGCGTAGACGAAGCGGTCGCCGGGACGGATCTCCACCAGCCATACGCTGCGCAACCCGCTGCCCGGAATGACTTCGGCGGTCGCCGCATCGGCCGGGAACAACTGCGTGTCGGCGCTGCCCGGATTGCTGGTGGTGCCGCCGTAGCCGGTCACCGTGTCCGGGGCGCCGTCCACGTCGCGATGGTCGTGCGAGAAGTGGATGCCGTCGTCGGTGCGTTCGAACACCCATGTCCGCGACAGGTCGTCGCCGATCGCCAACGGGATCCGGATCCGGTTGTCTGCGCAATCGCGCACATGCATGACCGGCGCCGCCGCGCGGAAGGTCTGGTCGCCTTCGGGTGCCCGCACCAGACGGCCTTCGAACGCCTGGCCGCACAACGCATTCAATCGCTGCCACCAGGCATCCGGCGCGGCAGCGGCGCCGGCAGCGGCCTGCGCAGGGATCGAGGGCGAGAGCGCTGCGATCAGCAGCACGGCGAGCGTCGTATCGGATCGAATCATCGGGGAGCACTCGGTCTTCGGGGTGTGCCCCAGCTTAACGCGGGCGATCGCGACCCCACCCTGCCACGAGGACAGCCGCGACGATCTCGACACCGGATGCGCCACCTGCGCGACAGCGCTGCGGACGCGACCGCAAGATGTCGCGAGGCGGACAGATCGATCCGGAGCGGGCGCGTGTCTCCGGCCATCGAGGGCGTGGGCACGACGTATCGCCCACGGACCGCGAATGCGTGACCGGGCGTTCGCCACCAGACGGTGATCACCTGCGGCACCCGTGCCAGCGGACGCCATGCCCGCCGCGACTCCGCCCGGGCCGATCTATGCTGCGCCGTCGTGCGAACCGATGCGCCCCTTCGCGGACGCGCGCGTCCAGTGCGCGAACAGCGCGCCACCCACCGCACTGCCCAGTGCCAGCACCAGCAAACCAACGGTGGTTCTCGTGGCATCGATCAGAACGGGCATCGGCGCGACCGCATCGGCGACCCGGATCGCCACCGCCAGGCCGGCGCCCGCCGCCAGCGCGTACGTGCCGGTGCGCAGGCGCGGCGCATACCGCGCCACCACCGAAGCCGCCAGGAACGCCGGCAGCCAGGCGGCCAGCACGAGCCCTGCGTAGACAGGGCCGAAGCCGAGGAGATCCTGCCACGATGTCCGCAGGCGCACGCCGGGCGGAATGTCCACGAACGCCACCAGCGCCTGCAGGTTGAACTGGGTCTGCGCGAGCGAGCCCCAGACCACCGCGATCGCCAGCGCCGCGACGAAGGCGATGCTACGACGCCCCCAGGCACGCGAGCGGGTCGAAGCGGTCATGCGGCGTCATCGGGCATCATCATGGGTCCGATGATGCCGCATCCGCGGCGCCGCTGTGGAGTCGCCCGTGCCGTCCGAACCCTGTTCGTCCCGAAGTCCTGGTGCGCGACCGCGCCCGTCCACACGCGCGCGCCATCGCCTGCTGGCCGGGCTGTGCGCGCTGCTGCTGGCACCGTGGGCCTGGGCCGGCGAGTACCGCATCGAGACGGTGGCGCAGGACCTCGAATTCCCCTGGTCGCTCGCCTTTCTGCCCGACGGCCGCATGCTGGTGACCGAGCGCCCGGGGCGCCTGCGCATCGTCGCGCCCGGAGACGACGGCACCCCGACATTGCGGGACACGCCGGTGGACGGCGTGCCGCCGGTGTTCGCCCAGGGCCAGGCGGGCCTGTTCGACGTGATGGTGGATCCGGACTTCGCCGACAACGCGACGATCTATCTGTCCTTCGCCCACGGCACCGCGCGCGCGAATCATCTGCGCATCGTGCGTGCGCGGCTCGACGGCGACCGCCTGCACGACGTCGAACCGATCCTCACCACGCAGCCGGCCAAGCCGCACGGCCAGCACTTCGGCGGGCGGATGGCCCTGCTCGCCGACGGCACCCTGGTGGTGGGCATGGGCGACGGGAATCTGGAACGTACCGACGCGCTGCGCCTGCACACCCACCTGGGCAAGATGCTGCGCATCGGCCGCGACGGCCGGATCCCCGACGACAATCCTTTCGTCGACCGGCCCGGTGCTCGGCCGGAGATCTACAGCGTCGGTCACCGCAACCCGCAGGGACTGGTGCGGGTGGGCGACGCGCTGTACGCGCACGAACACGGACCGCGTGGCGGCGACGAACTCAACCGCATCGAGGCCGGTGCCGATTACGGTTGGCCGATCACCACCCACGGCGTCGACTACACCGGCGCGCGGGTCAGCCCGTACAGCACGTGGCCCGGCGTCACCCCGCCGCTCGTGCACTGGACGCCGTCGATCGCTCCGGCCGGCATGGCCTGGTACGACGATGCGCTGTTCCCCGCCTGGCGCGAGAGCCTGTTCGTGACGGCGCTGGTCGAGCGCAGCGTCCGCCGCGTGCCGATGCGCGATGGCGTCCCGGGCGAGCAGGAAACCCTGTTCACCGAGCTCGGCGAACGCATCCGCGATGTGCGCACGGGGCCGGACGGCGCGCTCTACCTGCTCACCGACGCGCCGCAGGGCCGCGTGCTGCGGGTGCTCCCCGACGCGACGCGTTGACGTCCAGCCGTTCGAGCTGGACCCGGTCTGACCGGACCGCCCGCGCATGGCCCGTATCGCGCCGACGTGCGCGCGCGCCCAGGTGCGCGGCCCGATCCGCGCATCAGTGGCGATTACGGCCCGGCGTGACGACCGGCACTGCATGCACCGCTGCAAAGATCGAATGATGGACGCGTTCCAGCCAGGAGGACGACGCATGCTCCGACATCTCGCACCCGCCCTGCTCATAGGCGCCAGCCTGCTGCCGGCCGCACCCGCCGCATTCGCGCAGGCCACCATCGACGACGACGCCGATGCGGCCGCGCGCGCCCTGATCGCCGACATCCAGCGCATCGTCACCCCCAACGGCGTGCAGGAGGCGTTCGAGGTCACGCTGGGTGGCGCGCGGCAGGCGGTCAGCGTGCGCGGGGCCGACCGCGACAATCCGATCCTGCTCTACATCCACGGCGGCCCCGGCGCGGTGGCGATGCCGATGGCATGGACGCATCAGCGCGCGTGGGAGGATTTCTTCACCGTGGTGCAGTGGGACCAGCGCGGCGCGGGGACGTCGTACCGCCTGGAAGATCCGGACGCCATCGCGCCCACCATGACGCCGGAACGCTATCGCGACGATGCGATCGAATTGATCGACCTCCTGCGTGCACGCTACGGACAGGACAAGGTGATCGTGCTCGGCCACAGCTGGGGCACCATCGTCGGCCTGTCGGTGGCCGCCGCACGACCCGATCTGCTGCACGCCTACATCGGCCTCGGGCAGATCATCGACAGCCGCGAGAACGAACGCACCGGCATGACCTGGACGCTCGACCGTGCCCGCGAAGCCGGCGACACCGAGGCCGTGGCCGCGATCGAGGCGTTGCAGCCCTATCCCGACGGCGACCGCTTCAGCATCGAGCAGGCCGACGGCTGGCGCCGGTTTTCCCAGCGCTACGGTGCGCTGGCGGCGTACCGCGAGAACGCGAACTTCTATCTGCGCGCGCCGCGGCTGTCGCCGGAGTACGACGCTGCCGACCGCAAGGCCTGGGCCGACGGCAGCCTGCTCAGCGTGACCACGTTGTGGCCGCGGCTACGGGATGTGAGCTTCGACGACCTCGACCGGCTGGACGTGCCGGTGCTGATGTTCATGGGCCGGCACGACTACACCACGCCGTCGCCGCTGGCCGCGCGCTGGCTGGAGGCGGTGGATGCGCCCCACAAGCGCGCGGTGTGGTTCGAACATTCCGCGCACCTGGCGCCGATCGAGGAGCCCGGTCGCTTCCTCGCCGCGCTGCTGCAGGAGGTCCTGCCGCTGACGCGCGACCGCGCACAGGGCACCGCAGCAGGTACGGCCGCGCCGAGCCGCTGATTGCCGGGCAGCGGCGCTTCAGTGCACCGCGTCGTCCGCGGCGGCCACCCGGAACGGGAAGTTCGCGTAGGCCGCGTGGCCGTGCCCGTCGAGGGTCTCGACGAACAGCCGGTAATGCCCGGGCCGATCCGGCGCCTCGAACTCGAAGTGGCCTTGCGCATCCTGCGTCACCCGCACCGGCACCTCGGGCGGCAACCGTTCCGGATCGCCGCCGATCGACGTCGCGGTGCTTTCCTCGCGGATCCGCCAGTGGTACGCGATGGCGTCGCCGTCCGGATCACGCGCCTCCACGCGGGCCGAAGCGGGCGCACCGGGCGCCAGCGTCACGCTGTCCACGGCCTCGCGTCCATCGATCCGGATCGCCCCGATCTCGGGCGCGCGGTTCTCGGGCCAGGCGCCCGTCCACAGGTACTGCATCGCATCCACCCGCGGCGTGGTCTGGCCATCGGGCAGGAACAGGCCGTACCAGGTCGGCGTGCGCTCCTGCTTCTGGCCCCAGAGGAACACGTACGAGCCCAGGCCCTGGCGCCGGTCGCTGTCGATATCGCGCCGGTAGCGTTCGATCAGCAGCTCGGCCTTGCGCGAGGCGTGATCCTCGATCGGTGCGCCCCAGGACGTCTCCGGGCTTTCCCAGTGCCCGGTCGGGCCCCACTCGGTCACGATGTAGGCACCGGTCCAACCGCTGTCGCGCAGCTTCTGCGGCAGCTCGTCGATGTCGCCGTAGACCTGGATGCCGAGCAGATCGAGCTCCGGTGCGCGCTGTTTGATCTCGCGCACCACGTCCGCATCCAGGCCGGCCAGCGGCGTCATCACCGGGTGCGCCGGATCGACCTCGTGGATCATCCGGGTGATCTCGCCCACGGCATCCCAGACCGCCGGATTGCGCGCTTCGAGATTGAGCTCGTTGCCGACCAGCCACATCAGCACCGCGGGATGGTCCTTGTACGTTCGCACCTCGTCGCGCAGGCGCGCGAGTTGCGCGGCCACTGCAGCGGCGTCGTCGTAGTCGAAGCCGTGCCGCTCCTTGGCGACGTCCAGGCCGACCGCCACCATCAGGCCGTTGCGCTGCGCGGCGTCGAGCGTGGCCCGCATCGCCTGCGGATCGTCGCCCACGCTCCACGTCCGGAACGAATTGCCGCCACGCCGCACCAGCTCGACCTGGCGTGCGATGCCGTCCGGCCCGACATCGCCCAGGCCGGCACCGGCGACCCGGAAGGGCGCGCCATCGACCAGCAGGCGATAGGCGCCCGCGTCCTCGACGACGCGGACCTGGGCCGGGCCATCGCCCGTGGCCGGCGGCGCGCGATCGGCGGCCAGGCTGCCTGCGGACAGCGCGACGAGCGCGCAGGCGGACAGCAGGCGTGTGGACAGGGACATGGCGGGCGCTCCGGGACGAAATTCGACCCATGATGCCGCATCGCCGACGGCACCATCGGCGTATCCTCGGCCGACGCCCGCCCCTGGAGGTGTCTCCGATGTCACGACCGCCCCGCGCCACGGCCCGCGATTTCGATCCCGAGGTGCTGCGCCTGTTCGATCGCTACGTGCACGGGCAGATCGACCGGCGCGGCTTTCTCTCCGGTGCCGCACGCTTCGCCACCGGCGCCGCCGGTGCGGCCGGCCTGCTCGCGGCCCTGGCGCCGCGGTTCGCCGAGGCGCGCCAGGTCGCGCCCGACGACCCGCGCCTGAGCACCGAATGGCTCGAATTCGATTCGCCCGACGGCTACGGCCGGGGCCGGGGGTATCTGGTGCGCCCCGCAGACCGCCGGGAACCCGCGCCGGTGGTGCTGGTGGTGCACGAGAACCGCGGCCTGAACCCCCATATCGAAGATGTCGCCAGACGCTTCGCGCTGGAGGGCTATATCGCGTTCGCGCCCGATGCACTGTTCCCCCTCGGGGGCTACCCCGGCGACGAGGATGCCGCCCGCGCATTGTTCGGACAGCTCGAGCAACCGAAGTCACGCGCCGACTTCCTCGCGGCCGCCCGCCTGCTGCGGACGCTCGACGGCGGCAACGGTCGGCTGGGCGTGGTGGGCTTCTGCTACGGCGGTGGCATCGCCAACCTGCTCGCCACCCAGCTCCCGGACCTCGACGCCGCCGCGCCGTTCTACGGCCCCGCCGCACCGCTCGCCGACGTGCCGCGCATCGGTGCGGAACTGCTGGTGGTGCTGGCCGACAACGACGCGCGCATCAACGTCGACTGGCCGGACTACGCGCGCGCGCTGCGCGACGCCGGCGTGCGCCACGCGCTGCTTCAGCCGGCCGGGACCGAGCACGGCTTCCACAACGACACCACGCCGCGCTACGACGCCGACGCCGCACAGGACGCCTGGCGATCGACGCTGGACCTGTTCGACCGGCGGCTGCGCACGCCGGCGACGGGCGACTGAGCGCGCGCACCTCGTCCGCGACACTCAGCCCGCGGGCAGATCCAGTGTCGCGGTGAAACCGCCGTCGCGATTGGACAGGGTCAGCGTGCCGCCGTAGCCGCGCGCGATGTCGTCGACGATCGCCAGGCCGATGCCGTGGCCAGGCATGCGTTCGTCGTGGCGCACGCCACGCTGGCGTGCGCGGGTCAGCGCCTCGTCCGGCATGCCCGGGCCGTCGTCGCCGACCGCGATGCGCAGGCGCCCCGCGTCCACGGCCGCATGCACGTGCACCTCCCCGCGCGCCCATTTCGCCGCGTTGTCGACGAGGTTGCCCAGCAGTTCGGTCAGGTCCTCGCGCGCGCCGGCGAACACGCAGTCCTCCGCCACCGTCACGCGGTAATGCAGCGCAGCGGCGGCGTCGTGCCGGAACAGCACCCGCAGCGATTCCGCCACCGGCGCGACCGGCGTGCGCTGTCGGGCATCGGTGGTCAGTCCGCCGGCCAGGCGCCGGTCGACTTCGCCCTGCATCCGTGCGACCTGCTCGCCGACCACCGTGGCGATCTCCGGACCGGGACGCTGCGCTTCGGCCGACAACACCGACAGCGGCGTCTTGAGCGCATGCGCGAGATCCTGTGCGGCGTGGCGCGCACGCTCCACCCGGCGCGCGTGATCGTCGAGCAGTTCATCGATCTGCGCGGCCAGCGGAGCGGCCTCGGCCGGCCATGGCTCGGGCCCGAAGCGCACATCGTCGCCATTGCGCACGCGCGCCAGGATGCCGCGCATCCGCCGCAGCGGACGCAGCCCCCACTCCACCTGCCATGCCAGCAACGCCAGCAACACCGCGGCCGCCGCGGCGAAGGCCAGCATCGCCATGCGCCGGAACTCGCGCGCCTCGGCCAGTACGTCGGTCCGGTCGACGGCGACCAGCACCGGCACCGGTCGATCCGCGCCCGGCAACCGCAACTGCTGGATCCGCGCACGCAACGCCTGCCCGCGCGGCCCGTCCAGGTTGCGCCATTGCGCCGGACCGGTCGCCGGCGGCGGACCCGCCTGCAGGCTGTCGTCCCACAGCGAGCGCGATGTACGCGTACCGGCACCTTCGCCGATGCGCCAGTACGCGCCGGAAAAAATCCGTTGCCAACGCTCGTCGGCGGGCTCGCGACGCAGCTGCCAGCCGCCGTCGGCGCGCGCTTCCAGCAGGCCGGCCAGCGTGGCGAAATCGTCGTCCAGGCGGCGGTCGAGCATGCGCTCGCCGGAGCGCGCGAACATCGTGCCCAGCAACTGTCCCGCGACCACCGCGGCGAGCAGCACGCCGAGACCGCCGGCCAGCCACAGCCGCCACCGCAGCGACCACGCGCCGCGCACGCTCAAGTCCCTCCGGCCGCCAGGCGGAAGCCCTGGCCGCGCACGGTCTGCAACAACGGCACGCCGAGCTTGCGGCGGATCCGCCCGACCAGCACGTCGAGCACGTTCGAATCCGGGTCGTAGCCGTTGTCGTACACGTGCTCGCCCAGCTCCGCGCGGCTGACCACGCGACCGGCGTGATGCATCAGGTACGCGAGGATGCGGTACTCCTGCGGCGACAGCGCCAGCGCGGTGCCGTCGAGGACGAAGCGGCCTGCATTGGCGTCGAGCTCCAGCGCACCGCATTGCAGCCGCGGCGATGCGTGACCGACGCTGCGCCGGATCAACGCGCGCAACCGCAACACCAGCTCCTCGAGCTGGAACGGCTTGGTCAGGTAATCGTCCGCACCGGCATCGAAACCGGCCAGCTTGTCGTGCCAGCGCGCACGCGCGGTGAGCACCAGCACCGGCATGCGCCGGTCGGCCTCGCGCCAGCGGTGCAGCACCGAGACGCCGTCGAGCCCCGGCAGGCCCAGATCCAGGACCACCGCATCGTAGGCCTCGGTCTGACCGCGGAACTCGGCGTCCCCGCCGTCGGCGACCCGGTCGACGGCGAAGCCCGCCTCGGCCAGCACGGCCGCGATCCGGCCGGCGAGCTCGGCATCGTCCTCGGCCAGCAGGATGCGCATCAGTCGTCGATCTCGCTGTCGAGCAGACGCCCGGTCCGCGCATCGTAGGTCAGTTCCGCCACGCGGCCGTCGGCCATCAGGATCTCGATCTCGTACTCGTCGTCCTCGTCGTCGAACTCGACTTCGATCACCCGGCCCGGATAGCGCCGCTCCGCATCCGCCAGCAGCGTTTCCAGGCGCACGAACGCACCGCGTTGCACGCCGTCGCGCGCATAGGCGGCATCGGTCGCCGGCGGCGGCCCGGGCGGGTCGGCATGGACCGCCGGCAGCGGCGCGCAGGCCAGTGCCAGCAGTGCGGAAAGGGTCAGGGCGCGCACGGACATGCGCGCAGTGTGACCGGGCCCATTAACCATCTTGTGAACACGACGATCAGAACGCGGTTAAGCGCGATCCGGAGACTGCGGCCCATCCCGGCGACATCGACCGGGCCGCTTCCCACCGCCCCGCACCGGGGCTGACCCGCAAAGGAGATCGACCATGCGTGCCATCGCCAATGACAGTTCCCGCCCCCGTCGCGTCGCGACCGCCCTGCTGCTGGCCGCCGCCGTCGGCGTCGCCGCCGCGCCGCTGGCGTTCGCCCAGACCCGCGACGACACGCGCGCCACCGACGACGCCCAGCATGCCGCGGCGGCCGCCCGCGCCGACGATCGCCGCAACGGCGCTTCGCTGGAGACGATCCTGGCCGACGCCCAGCGTCGCGCTCCGGGTCGGGTGACCGAAGTCTCCTACGACGACGGCGAGTACGAGATCGAGATCCGCCAGCGCGACTTCACCAGCGTCGAACTGACCTATTCCGCACGGACCGGCGAATTGCTGGAGATGGACCGCGACTGAGGCGGTCGGGGCGTGGGCGCCGCAAGCCGGGGCGTCCTGCATCGTCGGACGCCATCGGTGGACGCGGCAGGACTGCGCCCGCCACCTGCCACGCGCCTCGACGCGCCATCACCCATTGAGACAGGGCGCTCAAGGGACGATGGCCGGGGCCGCGGCTGGCGTCGATGCCGCGCGCCCGCCGCCGACGGGCGTCGGCCGGGCGCGCTCGTCCTGGGCGCCCTCGTCGAGGATGTCCTCGTGCAGGATCCGTCGCATCTCGATGATCGCCGGCGCGGTTTCCTGCACGCTGTGCCCGGACACGATGATCCGCTCCGACACCGCACCGTCGAGGTGCGCGCTCCAGTACGGCACCAGACCGTCGTTGCTGTCCTCCAGCGGCCCGTCGCCGCGGGTGCGCGCGATGATCGAGTGGTAGCGCACCGCCGGCGAGATCGGCAGGTCCGCCGCGGCGCGCACGAACGGATCGTGGCGGTCGAGGTTGTCGATGCTGTTGGGCAGGCGTTCGCCCGGGTTCTCGCCGGCCACTTCCTGCAGCACGTCGCCCAGCCCCTCCAGCACGGTTAGCGGCATGCGTACCAGCCGGCCGAACCAGCGCCCCAGGCGGCTGCCGGCGATCTCGGTGCCGCGGTGCGGGCTGGCGACGAAGATCGCCCGGTCGATCTGCGGCACCGGCTCGAACGTCAAGATCGGCGCGAGCCGGCGCTTCACCCGCTCCCGCCGCCCGTCGTCGAGCTCGACCTCGCGCTCGAACTCCCGCCACAGCGCGTCCCCGGACGAGGACACCATCAGCCGCGCGATCACCCCGCCCATGCTGTGGCCGATCACCACCATGTCGTGCGAGGCCTGCGCGGTGCCGGTGGGATCGAAATGGCGCAGGGCATTCTCCAGCGTGCTGCGGATCGCACGATGGTTGAGCGCGATGGGCATGTTGGTCGGGTAATAGAACTGCCAGATCTGGAACCGGTCGCGCAGCGCCTCGTCGCCCATCAGTTCGTTGGCGACGTTGACCCACGCTTCCGGACTGCTGGCCAGGCCGTGGATCATCAGCAGGATGCGCCGGTCGGGATCGTAGGGCTGCATCAGGTACAGATGCGGATGGTCGATGCCCTGGCCGCGTCCGAACAGGCTGCGCAGCGACTGCCGGTTGAAGCCGGAGCGCGCCAGCCACAGGCCGTAGCCGGCGGTGAAGTTCGCGGCCAACGGCACCTGCACCCCGCCCAGCGACACCGCTTCGGTGCGGTAGGGGTCGTAGACGGAAATGGTGACTTCGCGCTGTGCCAGGACCGCGGCGAGATCGTCGCCGGCGAAGTCCAGCAGCACCGTGTTCGCCGGCGATGGCATTTCGCTCCAGCGCGGCGCCTGCCGGGCGCGACGCCGGGCGCGTTCGGACCGCTCCCGGTCGTCGCCCGCCGCATGCCGGGCACCGGCGTCCGGGGGCCCGGGGTCCGATGCGCGCGCGCCCTCCGGCGGCGCCTCCCGGGTCTCGTCCGCCGCCCGCGTGGCCGCCGCGGTGGTCACCGGGTCGTCGGCCATCACCGCGACCAACTCGGCACCGAAGCCGTCCCGACGATAGACGCTGCGCAGGCCGGCGAACGACAGCGAGGCCGCGGGCACCAGCTCCAGCGGCGCACTATCGCCCCACTGCTCGGCGAAATCCTCGACATCCACGGTGATGTCCCAGCCCGCGCGCTGCAGGCGCTCGATCTGCACCGCGGCCTCGTCCTCGGCACCGCCTCCATGGACATACCAGTCGAACAACAGCGCGACAGCCTCCTGCGCGGCCAGGTTGTAATAGTCGCGGACCTGGGTCTGCCGGTCCTCGAACGCACGTGTCTCCGGGGCACGGCCGCTGTGGAACAGATAGGCGTAGGCGTGCCGGCCGACCTCCAGCCATGCATCCAGCTGCACCTGGGGATCGCGCTCGCGTTCGCGCAGCGCATCCTGGGCCAGCGCCTCCTGCAACCACAGTTCGGTCAACGCCGACAGCCGCCGCTCATCGTCGATGCCGGTGTCGCCCTCGGCCAGCGCCTGCCGGCAGGTCGCGCCGGTGGCCTGGCAGGGGCCGGCGTGCAGGCCGGTGACCCGCAGAGTCTCCCGGGTCGCGGCGCTGAGGTTTCCCGTGGTCAGGATGTCGCCGCGCCGAAGGGCGATGTACTCGGCCGGCGTGAGGGATTCGACCTGGACCGACGGCGCGAACTCGCGCAACACCGCACAGCCGCCGAGCAACGCGATGGCCAGCATCGCCACCAGCGCGCGGCGGGGCCCGGACCACGCCGGATGCAACTGCGTGGCGGCATCGGCGTGCGCTGGCCTCGCGCTGCCGTCGGGGTGGGACGTGGTCTGCATCCCCCTATGCTACCCAGCGCGTGCGACTCCGGGATGCCTATTCCCGGACGGCCTCGGGCGGAAGGCGCCCGATTACGCGGACGCCTCCGAAGCGGTGCCGATGCGCTTCTCGAACCAGTGATCGGCGTAGGGGTTGTCGTTGTAGGCGGCGATCTCGCGGTACCCGCGGTGGCGGTACAGCGCCAACGCCTCGGCCTGGGTGCCGGCGGTATCCAACCGCAACACCGGCATGCCCATCCCGACCGCATGCGCCTCCAGCGCCACGAGCAGGCGCCTGGCGATGCCCGCGCCGCGCAGGGCCGGCGCGACCCACATCCGCTTGATCTCGCCGACGCCCGGAGCGATCGACTTCAAGGCCGCACAGCCGACCGCGGCACCGTCCAGCGATGCCAGCAACAGCAGACCGTTCGGCGGCACGAGTTCGTCCGCTGATGCAGTGGGGCCACGTCCGGGGTCGAACGCGGGAATCCGCAGACGCAGCTCCTGCACATAGGCCGCGATGCATGCGGTCGCGGCCGGGCTGGCCGGGTCGGCGACGTCGATCGTGACCGTTCCCACCCGCAACAGCCATTCGACCTCGGCCATCGCCGCGACCAGACGCTGACGCTGCGTGGGCGTCAGCGGCCCGAGCAACGTCGCGGCGACGTCGTCCGAACGCCCGTCCATCGCGTCCAGTTCGCGCAGGCCCTTGCGGGTGAGCGTCACCATCCTGACCCGCGCGTCGTGCGGCGACGGGCGCGACGTCACCAGCTTCTGCGCTTCGAGCGAACGCAGCAGACGGCTGAGATAACCCGAATCCAGCGCCAGCCGCTCGCGCAACTCGCGGGCGGACGCACCGTCCCGCCCGATCTCGAACATCAACCGCGACTCGCCCCACGGTCGCCCGCGACCGAGGTAATCGTCGGTCAACACGCCGATGCGGCGGGTCACGGCACGATTGAAACTGCGAACGGACCTGATCTGGGCGTCGTCCATTTTCCTGACAAGAGTCTGACGATTGTCTGACTTTAATCAGGCGACTGGCCGGGCGCAACCGGCCTGCTCCCGGCGCCATGCGACGGGAGCGCCGCGCGTGCCTCGCATCGCTCGCCTGCATCGAGCGTCCGCGTGGCCGGCGCACTCACGAAATCACACTGCAGCGACATCCAAAACGGCATCTTTCCGCGGCTTTTTCGCCACTTTTCGCCGCAATCGCGTTTGCGATCCAGATGCGGCGACGTTACCCTGCCTCGCCTTCGGGGGAGGGGTCATTTATCAAGGAGGACGGAATACTCGTGAATCGGGTCGGCCGCATCTGTACGTTGGGTGGGCTCCTGTTGCTGGCATGTGCGCCTGTGCATGCCAACACCGGAGAGCCTGAATTTAATCTTGGCGGCGCTGTCCGCTTCAGCTACGGGTGGCTCGATTACGGGCCCAGCACGGACTTCGAACCCGAGCTCGTCCGCATCGACGCCGATGGCCGCACCGGCCCGGCGTTCTTCTCGCTGCAGTACCGCTGGTACGACGGCTTCGACGCCCTCCACCACGCCTACGTGGGCTGGGAGCTCGACGACAGTTCGGACATCCGCGCCGGCGTCCAACAGGCGCCGTTCGGCCTGCTGCCCTACGCCTCGCACAGCTTCTGGTTCGGCTCCGGCTACTACCTGGGCATCGAGGACGACTACGACCTGGGCGTGGTCTGGCAACGCGAACAGGGCCCGCACCAGTTCCATGCCGGCGTGTTCTTCGGCGACGAGTACGGCAGCGGCGCACGCTACGACCGCTATTCGTTCGACGTGGCCCAGACCGACGATCTGCCCTATCGCGAACGCGAGCGGGTGAACCTGCGCTACGAGCACACCGGCGCCTGGGGCGGCGGCGAGCTCAAGCTGGGCGGCTCGCTGTTCCACGGCCGCGTCGAGCAACGCGTGGAGAACCGCAAGTACGACCACGACGGCGCGGCGCTCCACGCGCACTGGGAACGCGGCCCGACCACCGTCCAGCTGCAGTGGGCACGCTATCGCTACCGCACGCCGGAATCGCGGATCGCGATGTCGGCCTTCATGTTCCCGTTCGAGATCGCCGCCGAGGCCGACGTGCCGACGTTCAACGTCGCCTACGAGCTGCCGCGCGCGGGCTGGTTCGACGCCATCACCTGCTACAACAACCTCAGCACCACCCAGCCGGTCCGCAGCGACCCGGGCTTGCGCGAGTCGTGGCAGAACGTCACCGGCTGCAGTTTCGCCAAGGACAAGATGTTCACCTACGTGGACTGGATCGCCGGCAAGAACATGTGGTTCGTCGGCGGCGACGGCATCGGCATCGAGGAGCCCGGCTCCAACCGCTGGCGCTCGCGGTTGAACATCAACATCGGTTTCTATTTCTGACCCATCGCCGCGCGGCCCATGCCGCGCGGCCTTCATCCGGTGCCGCGGCCGCTCCGCGATCCATGGCACCCAGCACGCAGAGGGACTCGTCATGAGCCAACCCGATCCGTCAGCACCGACCAAAGCGGCCGGCCCGTTTTCCCGCGTCTTGTGGCCCACGTTCCTGCCGTCCGCAGGCATCGTGCTGCTCATGGTGGCGCTCTCGTTCATCATGCCCGAGCAGATGGAGGCGGGCTTCCAGACCGCACAGGGCTGGGTGGCCGAAGAGTTCGGCTGGTTCACGATCGCCGCAGTCGCCGGCTTTCTGATCTTCGTCATCGGCGTGGCGATGAGCGGTTTCGGCCGGCTCCGCCTCGGCCCGGACCACAGCCGACCGGATTACACCTACTCGACCTGGTTCGCGATGCTGTTTGCCGCGGGCATGGGCATCGGCCTGATGTTCTTCGGCGTCGCCGAGCCGATCATGCACTACGCGGAGCCGCCGGTCGGCGACCCGGAGACCCTGGCCGCCGCGCGTCAGGCGATGCGCATCACCTTCTTCCACTGGGGCATCCACGCCTGGGCGATCTACGCCGTGGTCGCGCTGTCGCTGGCGTACTTCGCCTACCGCCACGGCCTGCCGCTGCGCATCCGCTCCTCGCTGTACCCGCTCATCGGCGACCGCATCCACGGCCCGATCGGCCACGCGGTGGACACCTTCGCCGTGCTGGGCACGATCTTCGGCCTGGCCACCTCGCTCGGCCTGGGCGTGATCCAGATCAACTCGGGCCTCAACTACCTGTTCGATATCGAGGTCGGCATCACCACCCAGGTGATCCTGATCAGCATCATCACCCTGATCGCCACCGGCTCGGTGGTCTCGGGCCTGGACAAAGGCGTGCGCCGCCTGTCCGAGCTCAACATGATCATGGCGGTGGCGCTGCTGGCGTTCGTGCTGATCGCCGGGCCCACGCTCTACATCATGCAGACGCTGGTGCAGAACACCGGCATGTACATCTCCAGCCTGTTCTCGATGACGTTCAACCTCTACGCCTACGAGCCCACCAGCTGGCTCGGCGGCTGGACGCTGTTCTACTGGGGCTGGTGGATCGCGTGGTCGCCGTTCGTGGGCATGTTCATCGCGCGCATCTCGCGCGGACGTACGATCCGCGAATTCGTGATCGGCGTGCTGCTGGTGCCGCTTGGTTTCACCTTCCTGTGGATGACCATCTACGGCAACACCGCCCTGCACATGGTGATCGTGGACGGGGTCACCGATCTCGCCACCGCGGTCGCCGCCGACAGCTCGGTCGCGCTGTTCCGGTTCCTGGAGGAACTGCCGCTGGCCACGATCACGTCGGGCCTGGCGACGCTGCTGGTGGTGATCTTCTTCGTGACATCGTCGGATTCCGGCTCTCTGGTGATCGACATGCTCACCAGCAAGGGCGAGGAGGAGTCGCCCACCTGGCAGCGCGTCTTCTGGGCCCTGATCGAGGGCGCGGTGGCCATCGCACTCCTGATCGCGGGGGGACTGTCCGCCTTGCAGGCGGCGACCATCGCCAGCGCCCTGCCCTTCACCATCGTCATGATCCTGATGTGCTGGGGCATGCTGCGCGCGATGCGCCTGGAAATGGTGAAACAGGCCAGCACGCGGGATGCGCGCGTGTTGCCACTGGGCATGGACGGCGAGAGCTGGAAGGCCCGCCTGCAGTCGCTGACCGTGCATCCCACGCTGACCGAGGTGCAGAAGTTCCTCAATCAGAAGGTTCGTCCCGCACTGGAGGAGGTCGCCGAGGAACTGCGCAAGCAGGGTCTCGATGCCCGCGTCGAGGCGGACCCCGAAGAAAACGGCCGCGTCTGGGTCGAGGTCGGACATGGTGAGGAAATGGACTTCTTCTATTCCATCCATCCACAACCCTACGACCCGCCGAGTTTCATGTTCGAGGATCCCCGCAAGCGTCGCGCCAATGCCGACAAGCATTTCCGCGCCGAGGTCCACCTGCGCGAGGGCGGCCAGGGCTACGATGTGATGGGCTGGCGCAAGGACGCGTTGATCCATGACGTGCTCGACCAGTACCAGCGCCACATGCACTTCCTGCAACAGGTGCGCTGACCCCGACGCGCAACGGGCACGGCCCGCCGCGCGCACCGGAACGCCCCGACCGCGACTGCGGCGGGGCGTTTCTTTTTTGGTTCGCTTGCCCCGGCCGGACAGGCGGGCGACCGCCGATCCACCTGTCCGGCCGCCGCCGGTCGACGCGGCGGCCGCACGCGCGCCGCCCGCGGACACCGCGCGGCCGATGTCCGGGGCGCGTTGCCCGGGCGGATGCGGGCCCGGGCTGATCGATGCCGATGCGCTCCGAAAGGCGACGGCGCGTGCACGCGCCTGTCGCGCCGCGAGGCTACTCCGCGGTCGACGAGCGGATGCGATCCGGCACCGGATGCGTCCGCAACTCGCGACGGATCGCATCGAGCCCATCGACCGCCTCGTCGTCGATCCGCCAGCCGCCCCCCAGCGCGCGGTAGAGCGCGATCTGCGTCAACGCGATCTGGCTGTCCATCTCCACCGCCTGACGTCGCATGTCGAGCAGTTCGCTTTGCGCCTCCAGCACATCCGACAGATTCGCCAGCCCCACTTCGTAGGTCCGGCGTGCCATGGCGTGCGTGCGCTCGGCACGGGCCACGGCCTCGTCCACGGCGATCCGCTGGCGCTGCCGCGCCTGGTGCTGGGCCGAGGCGACTTCCACTTCTTCCAGCGCGGTCGCCAGCGTCTGGCGCAAGGTCACGAAACCGGCGTCGGCCTGCGCGTCCGCCTCGTCGATGGCGGCACGCGGCGCGCCGAAATCGAACCACGGGAAGGACAGGCTTCCGGCCAGCGAGCGACTGTCGGCGGCGGTGGACAGGCCGCCCAGCGCGAACCCGGTGCGTCCCACCGTGGCGCTGACGCCGAGTTTCGGAAACAGATCCCGGCGGCTCGCCAGCGCGGCGGCATCGGCCGCCTCCAGGCCGGCGGCCGCCGCGATCACATCCGGCCGGCGTCGCAGCAGATCCAGCGGCTGCCCGGTGGGGATGGCGGCACGCGCACGGGGGACGGTTCCTCCATCGCCCAGACGGGCGCGGGTCGTGCCGGGTGCCTGGTCGGTGAGCGTGTCGATGGCGAACGTCGCCTCGGCCAGTCCGGCGTCGAGGTCGCCGAGCGTCGCCTCCAGTGCCGCACGCCGGGCACCAGCGGCCTCGACATCGAGACGGGTCGCCTGGCCGAGGCGGAAGATGCCCTCCGCCACGCGCTCCGATTCGCGCGCCAGCGCGATGCTCTCGTCGAGCACCTGGCGCTGCGCCAGCAGCGTGCGCGCCTGCACGTAGCCCTGGGCGACGCCGGCCGCCACCGCCAGCCGGGTCGCCACCAGTTGCGCCTGCATCGCGCCGAACTGGCGCTCGGCCGCGGCGCTGCGCAGGCGGTTGGCGCCGAACAGGTCGATCTCCCAGTTCGCGGTCAGGCCGAACTGCCAGAAATCCAGGTGCTCGGTGTCGGACAGGCCCAGTGCCTCGCCGACCGGACTGCCGGCGATGCGCTCGGCATCGAGGAACTGGCGCTGTCCCTGCCCGGCCACATCGAGCTGTGGCACCAGTGCGGCGCGCGACAGTCGCAACTGCGCCCGCGCGCGCCGGAGTTCGGCCAGCGCCGCCTGCACGTCGAGGTTGCGCGCCAGTGCGCTGTCGACGAACTCGGCCAGCAACGGGTCGTCGAAGGTCTGCCACCAGCGCGCCAGCGTGTGCGCATCGACCGCCACGCTGCCGCCGTCCGCGGCGGAAAAGTAGGCCGCCGGCAGCGGTGGCACCTCGCGCACCGGCGGCGCCGCGCAGGCCGTCAGGGCGATCGCCGCGGCCAGCGCGGCCGGGCGCCAGTAGCGATGACGGTAGCGGATCATGCGTCGCGCTCCACGGTTTCGTCGGCTCCGATCTTGAAGAACAGCGCATACAGCGCCGGCAGCACCAGCAGGGTCAGCACCGTGGCGAACAGCAGGCCGCCCATGATGCTCACCGCCATCGAACCGAACAGCGGATCGGGCAGCAGCGGCACCATGCCGGCCAGTGTCGTCGCGCACAGCAGCACCACCGGCGACAGGCGACTGGTGGTGCCTTCCACGATCGCGGTGCGCCGCGGCACGCCCTCGGCGATCTGGCGGTCGATTTCCTCCACCAGGACGATGGCGTTCTTCAGCAGCAGGCCGGTCAGGCTGATCAGGCCCAGCAGCGCGACGAAGCCGAACGGGAAGCCGCTGATCGCCAGGCCCACGGTGACGCCGCAGATCGACATCGGCACCAGCGCCCAGATCAGCAGCGGCTGGCGCACGCGGGCGAACATCAGCACGGTGATCAGGATCATCGCCAGGTACGGCATCAGCAGGGTGCCGAACAACGCACCCTGCGCGTCGCTGGATTCCTCGTGCTCGCCGCCCCAGGCCAGGGTGTAGCCCGGCGGGAGTTCGATCGCCTCGATGCCGTCGACGATGCGCTGGCGGGCCATGCTCGCCTCTTCGCCGATGTGCGGCTCGCCGCGCACCGAGATCACGCGCTGCCGATCGCGCCGCTGTATGTTGGCCTCGACCTGCACGGCCTCGACCCCGTCGGCGACATCCGACAGGCGGACGTAGCGTTGCGACAACGACGCCCAGATCGCGCGATCGAGCAGTCCGCCCGCATCGACGCGTTCGGATTCCGGCACGCGCAGCAGCACCGGCCGCAGCTCGTCTTCGTCGCGGAACACCGCCAGCTGGATGCCGTCGGTCGCGGTCATCAAGGCCTGCGCGACATCCTGCCGGGTCACCCCGGCCTCGGCCATGCGCGCCGGGTCCAGTCGCGGTCGCAGCAGCAGCTCGCGCTGGCGCCAGTCGTCGCGCACGTTGAGCAGGTTGCCGCCACGCATCACCGCCTGCGCCCGCGCCGAAAGCCCACGCAGGACCTCCGGCGAGTCGCCGCTGAAGCGCGCCTCGATCCGGGCCTCGGTCGCGGCGCCGAACACCATCCGCTCGCCGTGTACCTCCAGGTCGGGGAACCGCTCCGCGGCCTCCCGGTTGACCTGCGAGAGGATCGCATCGAGATCGTCCGCGTCGTCGACCCGCACCATCACCTGGGCGTACGACGTATCCGGCATCGCCGGGCCGTAGGTGAGAATGAAGCGGGTCGCGCCCTGCCCCACCAGGGTCAGCGTGCCGGCCACGTCGAACGTCTCGCGGATGTAGGCGTCCACCTCGCGCGCCGCATCGGACGTGGCGCGCACATCGCTGCCGGCCCGGGTGTTGATGTCGACGAACCCGATCGGCGTCGAGGCCGGCGGGAAGAACGATTGCGGCAGGAAGCCGAAACCGATCGCACAGGCCAGGGTGATCGCCGCCGCCACCGCCACGGTCAGCCGGGCGCGGTCCAGGGTCCAGTCCATCACCCGTCGGAACCATTGGAACAATGTGCCCTGGAACGCGGCGCCCCCGTCGGATTCGTCGCCGGCGGCGTCATCGCGGGCGCGCTCCTCGTCGGTGGCGAGATAGCGGTAAGCCAGCATCGGCAGCACCGTCACCGCCAGGACCCAGCTCAGCAGCAGCGACACCGCGATCACCACGAACAGCGAGAACATGAACTCGCCGGTCGAATCCTGCGACAGGCCGATGCCGGCGAACGCCAGGATGCCGATGACGGTCGCGCCGAGCAGCGCCCAGCGGGTGGACTGGACCGAACGGCTGGCCGCGGCCATCGCGGACCGGCCCTGCTTCATGCGCACCTGGATGCCGTCGCAGATCACCAGCGCGTTGTCGACCAGCATGCCCATCGCGATGATCAGCGCCGCCAGCGACACCCGCTCCAGTTCCAGCCCCAGCACGTTCATCACCACCAGGGTGCCCCCTACGGCGAGCAGCACGATCGAACCGGTCACCAGGCCGGCCCGCCAGCCCATCACCACACACAGGATGCCGATCACGATCGCCACCGACAGGAAGAGGTTCAACACGAAACTGCCGACCTCGTCGTCGACCACCTGCGGCTGGTCGTAGATCGGATGCAGTTCCACGCCGATCGGCATTTGCGCCATCAGCCGTTCCAGCGCCGCATCCACGTTCGCGCCGACCTCGACGATGTTCACCGACGGCAGCCCGGCGATGCCGATCGTGACCGCCTCGCGGCCGTCGTGGAACACGGTATGGGACGGGCGCTCCTCGAACACCCGGCGGATGTCGGCGATGTCGCCCAACCGCACGCGCGCATCGCCGCTGCCCACCGCCAGCGCACGCAGGCTCTCCAGCGAGTCGAAGGCGCCGGACGGGCTGATCCGCAGGAACAGGCCGTCGCCGGGCACGCCGCCCGCGTGCAGCTCGCTCTGCGCATCGTCGAGCGCCAGCGCGATCTCCTCGGGCGCGATGCGCCGCGCCTCCAGGCTCGCCTGCGGGATCTCGACCAGGAACTGCTCCTGCACCATGCCGGCGATTTCGATCTGGCCCACGCCTTCCACCGGCCGCAGGCCGCGGTGCAGGGCCTTGGCCGCCTCGTAGAGTTCGGTCCGGGTCAGGCCGTCGCCGGTGATCGCGTAGTAGATGCCGAACACGTCGCCGAAGTTGTCGTTGACGATCGGGGCGTAGGCCCCCGGCGGCAGGTCCCCGCGCGCATCGCCGATCCGGCGCCGCAGCTCGTCCCAGATCTGCGGGATCTGCGGCCCACGGTACGTATCCAGGATTTCGATCCGCATTTCCGACAGCCCGGCCATCGACCGCGTGCGCACCTCGCCCAGCTGCGGCATCTGCTGCACCGCGCGCTCGAGCACGTCGCTGACTTCGCGTTCGACCTCTTCGGCGCTCGCGCCCGGGTACGGCGTCATGACCACCGCCTCCTTGATCACGAACGCCGGGTCCTCGAGGCGTTCGATGTCCAGATAGGCGAAGACGCCGCCGATCAGGCAGATCAGGATCAGGAGCCAGGTGTTGACCGGGTTGTTGATCGAGTAACGGGCGATGTCCACGGCTTACCTGCGCTCCTGCGGCCGCACCGGTTGTCCGGCCTCCAGCAGGCGCGCGCCGGCCACCACCACCGGCACGCCGTCGGCCAGATCGCTGCGGATCAGCGCGCGGTCGCCCTCGATGCGCACCACCTCCACCGCGACCGGCTGCGCACGGTCCTCGTCGTCGACCGTCCAGACCGTCGCGCCGCCGTGTTCGTCGCTGAGTACCGCCGCCAGCCGAACCCAGGCCTGGTCGCCTTCGAGGGTGGCCGGTGCCGGATCGGGCAACGCGACCCGCAACGCCATGCCGGGCAGCAGGGCACCGCTTTCGGGCACGCTGCCGCGCAGGACCAGGCGATAGCTACGTGCGCCGTCCTCGGGCACGGTCGCGTGCTCCCGGTAGGTCAGCGCGAGCGGCGGCATGTCCGGACGCGCCGGCAGGGTCGCGGTCCCGGCGAGATCCGGACCGAACCGGAACAGCGACGCGTCGCGCTCGGGCAGGTTCACCGCCACATCGACCACACCGGCATCCTGCATGGTGAACACCGGTTGCCCGGCCGGCACCACCACGCCGGCTTCGGCATGCCGGCGGGCGACGATCCCGTCGTACGGCGCGCGCAGGCGGGTGTAGCCGACCTGCAACGCCGCGCCTTCGCGCGCGGCGCGTGCGGAGGCGAGCTGCGCCTCGGCCTGCTCCACCGCGGCAGGCGCCAGGATGCCCTCGGCCTGCAGTGCGCGTCGGCGTTCGAGGTCGGCGGCGGCGGTCCGCTCGTTGACCGTCGCCTCGCGCAGGGAGACCTCGTACGGGCTGGCGTCCAGCTCGGCCAGCACGTCGCCGCGGCGCACGCGCGCGCCGTCGGCCACATGCAGGCGCGCGATGCGTCCGTCCACCTGGAACGCCAGTTGGGTGCCCTCGGCCGCTTCCACCCGGCCGGGATAGGTCCGCTCGCGCGCCTGGCCGTGACCGGTCGCCAGCGCTTCCACGATCACCGGCCGCGCCTGCGGCGCTGGCTCGTCGCCGCCGCCGCAGGCGACCAGCAGCGCGAGGACGCAGGGGAGGACCGCCCGGGCCAGGCCCGCGGGCACACGCCCGGATGCCGACGGTGTCCGCGACGTCATGCCTCCCAACAGCAGGCCCCGCAACATCAGGTCCATGCCATCACCGGATTCGCAGGCGCAATGAAGGAGGGCGCGCGCGGGCGCGCCGGGGCGGGTGGTCGCATCGTGGGGGGCTCGTCCTTAATTACCGTACCGAAGGGTACGGTAATTCGGCGCCGCAGCCAACGCCCGCGCGCACCGACGACCCACGCGCCGATCGCCCGGCCCCGGGTACACCGGCGAACGAGCGGCTTGACCTCGACCAGGGTTGAGCCTCGATGCTGCCGCACCGCATGTCCCCGACCGACAGGCCATGACCACCCTCGACACTGCGCTCTACCTCCGCCGGCTCGACCTGCCGGCCCCCGCCGCGCCGACACTGGACGCCCTGACCCGGCTGCAGACGCGGCACAACGCGGTCGTGCCGTTCGAAACCCTCGCGAGCCTCATGCGCGAGCCGGTCGCCATCGACCTGCCGTCGGTGCAGCGCAAAGTGCTGCAGGCGACGCGCGGCGGCTACTGCTACGAGCTCAACGGCCTGTTCCTCGCCCTGCTGCAGACGCTCGGCTTCGATGTCCGCGCGATCGCGGCGCGTGTCGTGGAGGGCGACGACCGCACACCGACCGCGCAGACCCACCTGTGCGGCCTGGCGACGCTGGACGGCGCCGCCCATCTCGTCGATGTCGGCTTCGGTGGCAACACGCCCACCGCGCCGCTACGGCTGGACCGCCGCGATCCGCAGTCCACGCCGCACGGGCGCTACCGGATCGATCTCGCCCCCGACGGCCTCCACACGCTGCAGGCCGAGATCCTCGACCGGTGGCGACCGCTGTACCGGTTCGATCTCCGCCCCGTGCCCGCGATCGACCGCGAGGTCGGCAACTGGTACGTCTGCACCCACCCCGATTCCAGCTTTCCCGGGCAACTGCGCGTGGCGCGTGCCGGCCCGGGGTGGCGCCGCACGATCGGCAACGGGCGCTTCACCCTGCATCGCCCGGGCCGGCCCAGCCAACACCGGCAGCTGGCCGATGCCGACGACGTCCTCGCGGTTTTGGCGGAGGCCTTCGACATCCGACCCGCGCCGCAGCCGGGACTGCGCGATGCCATCGAGACCTGGCTGTCGTCGTACCGCTGACGACCGGGCGGGTCAGAGATAGATCCGCACCGGCTCCGACGGCGCCGGGCCATCGACGATGGCGTGCGGCACGAAGCACGCGCTGTCGCGGGTGATGCGGCTGTCGTCCTCGCGCAGTCCGATGCCGCAGGCGCGGTCGCCGACGACCCAGCTGCCGATCAGCGGGTAGCGCCGCCCCCCGTCCGGCGCGTCGAAGCCGGGCAGCGGGTGCGCACGCTGGACGATGGCCGGACCGCCGTACGGGCCCGCGCTCTCCTCGCGGCTGCCGTCGTCGAGATGCATCGCGATGTTCGCGCCTTCGCGGGAGAACAGCGGCTTGCGTACCCAGCCGGCCGGCAGGTCCGCACCGTCGTCGAAACGCGCCTCGAGCAGGTTCGGATGGCCGGCATGGCGCTCCCACAACAGCGGCAGGATGCCCTTGTTGCTCAGCACCGCCTTCCACGCCGGCTCCAGCAACTGCAGGCCCGATGCGGGCAGGGCTTGTCCGAACGATTCCGCCATCAGGTCTTCCAGCGGATACAGCTTGAACAGCGTGCCGATCACCCGATCGTCGAGGGTGGTGAAGCGGCCGTCGGCCGACAGGCCGATGTCCTCGATCGCGATCGCCTCGCCGCGCAACCCCGCCTGCGCGGCGCAGTCGCGCAGGTAATCGACGGTGCCGCGATCCTCGGCCGATGCGGCCACCGCGGCGAAGCACAACGGCGGCGGCAGGCGCGCCATCAGCTCGCCGAAGCGCGCCACCAGCGCCTCGTGGATACCGTTGAACTGGTCGCTGTCGGCCGGCAGCACGCCGGCCGCGCACTGGTCCTCCAGCCACTGCCACTGGAAGAAGCTGGCCTCGTACAACGAGGTCGGCGTGTCGTAGTTGAACTCGTACAGACGCGCCGGGGCGCGGCCGTCGTAGGCGAGATCCATGCGGCCGTAGAGATGCGGGTGCCGCGCGCGCCAGCTGTCGGCCACCCAGTCGCGGAAGGGCTCGGGAATCGCCAGCCGCGTCATCAGCGCCTCGCTGCGCACCACCTCGTCCACCAGATCCAGCGCCATGGCGTGCAGTTCGGCGGTGGGGTCTTCCAGATCGTCCTCGATCTGGCGCAGGGTGAACGCGTAGTACGCCCGCTCGTCCCAGTAACGCGCGTCGTCGAGGGTGTGGAACGCGAAACCGGCGTCCTCGGCCCGGGCGCGCCAGTCGGCACGCTCGGCGATGGCGATCCGCTTCACCCGCGCTCAGCCGCCGGACGTGCTGCGGTTGCGGCTGGTGGTGCCGAAACCACCGCGGCTGGCGGTGACCGCGCGATTGGGCTCGGTGGTCACCGGCGTGAGCCGGTTGCCGGTGGCCGCCTGCGCACCGCCCGGCCCCGGCCGCAACTCCGGCGTGGCCCAGCCGCGGCCGCGATCCTGGAACGCAGGCGCACCCCGCGCGGCCTGGCCGGGCACGGGCCGATTGTTGTTGAGCATCTGCGCCATGACGAAGCCCATCATCATCGGGCCGATGAAGGACTGCCCGCCCGCCGTGCGCTGCTCGACGCACTGCTCGGCCGGATAATCCTGCGCGCAGGCCTCGCGTGAGGCGTACTGCGGCGCGCTCTCGGCCGACTGCGCCTGTGCCGCCTCGAACGCCTGCCGACAGGCCGACGGATTCTGCGTGGCCTCGGTACAGGCCTGCACCGAGGTGTAGAGGCCTTCCTGCACCTGGACCGCGTCGGTACGCTGGCAGGCGGTGAGCAGCAGCGGCGCGGCGCTCATCAGCAGGAGGGCGGTGGTCTTGGATCGCTTCATGTCGGCTCGTCGGTGGAACAGCCCGGCTATTCTGCCCGATCCGCCCGCACGGGGTCGGCCGCCCTCAGTAGCGCCTTCAGTAGAACGCGATCCCGGGTCGCAGCACCGCCTGGAAGAAGACCAGCAGGGCCGCCGACGCGAGCAGCAACCCGACCACCGGCCAGCGCGCCGCGTGGCCGGCATGCCCTGCCGCCTCGCCCGGCGCCACCCGCCACGCGGCGGCCTGGAGCCACAGCAGGCCGGTCAGCGTTACCAGCACCGGCACGCCGGCGACCTCGATCCATTCGCGCGGCACGCGGTACGGCACGATCAACACGCAGGCCAGCAGCGCCGGCAACGTGACCGTGCGGAACACGAACCCCATCCGCGCCAGCGGCGTGGCGACCCGTGCCGGCGACGCCGCCAGGGCCATCAGCGGCCGCAGCAGCCAGATCGCCACCACCGGCACCGCGCCCAGCGCCGCGATGCCGACCGCGGTCAGCCCGGCGCCCTCGACGCCCAGCCACGCCAGCGCCAGCCCGACATCGCCGCGCGGCAGCAGGGGCGCGAGCACGAGCTGGAACAGGGCCATGTAGATGCCAGCGAAGGCGAGCCAGAACAGCCCCAGCCGTTGCCAGGGCGCCCGCGTGGCCGCGCCGCGCCGCAACCAGCAGCCCGCGGCCACGCCCAGCAGCAGCGTCGCCAGGGCGCCGGTGCCCTGGAACAGGTGCGCCAGCGCGTGCGTCCCCTCCCAGCCGTGGTTGTTGTGGTACAGCGTCGGCCGCAGGCCGGGCGTCAGCGCCTTGGGCACCACGAGGAAGACCTCCTGCACGAAGAAGGTCAGGTTGAAGGCCAGGGTGTAGAGCAGCGCGGACGCACCGGTGATGCGCCAGGACCATCGCGCCGGCCGTACCGCATCGGTCGCGCCGGCCCGCATGCGGGGAATGCCCGCCAGGGCCCAGGCCAGCGGAAGCAGCAGCAGGACAGCCGCCATCAGACTCGACATCGAAACGGCTCGGGGGCGTGGTGGGGCGGCATTATACCGCTCGCGGCAGCCGCCCGCGGCGCGTGGCCGGATCAGCCCTCGCGTGCGCGCAGCCAGGCCAGCGCGCCCGACTGCATGCCCTTGAACTTCGGCGCATCCGCCAGCGGCGCGACCAGCAGGCGACGCGGACGACAGCGACGCTTGAGCTCGTGGTAGAGCCGCGAGCGCGTCTGCGCGCTGTGCGTCAGGTACAGCCCCGGCGCCAGCGGCCGCAGCGCCGCGCCGACCTCGGCCGGCGGCTCGGGCTCCAGATAGACCAGATAGAGCGCAGGCGCCTGCATGACGGCACCCTGCCCGCCACCGCCTCACGACGAGGTGATGCGGACCGACGCGACGCGGCGCCGATCAGCCGCCCAGGGACACGACGCGCGCCACGGTGCGCGTCGCGACGCGGGTGCCGATCGCCGGCCGCACGCGCGGTCAGGGATCGAGCACCCAGTCGTTGTGGCCCGGGTGGTAGAACGGGTGATCCTTCTTGTACTGGTTGACCTCGTCCATGCTGTCCTTCTCGCGCTTGAAGTCCGCCTTGCGCGCGTCGGTGTCCAGGAAGGTGACGTAGGTCGGCGCGCCGCGGTTGTTCTCCCATTCCTTCTTGAAGTGGGCGAACTCGTCGCGGTGGAAGTCGAAGATGCTGCGGTCCTCCGGCGCCTGGCGGCCGCCCCAGTTCGCGTTCTTGAGGGACCGGGCGTTGCTGACGTGGTTGTCGTGCAGGTTGTCGAACTTGCCCAGCGTGGTGCGCGCGTAGTCGTACTTGACGTTCCAGTCCGAGCGCATGACGCCGTCGTCGGCCAGCTTGTTGAACCAGTCGTGCTGTTCGCCCGCCGACTTCTTGGCCTTGGCGTTGCCGGTGAACACCGACACCAGTTCCGACACCGCGGTGAGCACCAGCCCGACCGGGCCCGCCCCGCGGGCGATCGCGCCGGCGACGCGCTGGCCGGCCGCGGCCGCGCCCTCGCCACCGGCCGCGGCCAGGAACCGGTTCACGCCCGAGCGCAACTGGCCGTCCTTGCTCAATTGCCCGACCAGGCTCGAGGTGGTGTCCAGCGTGCCGGACATCACCCCGAGCACCCCGGCGGCCATGTCCGCCTGGTTGTCCTTGTCCGACAGGGCCAACCCGCCGGTCACCAGGCCGAGCATCCCCGAGGCCTGGCCGCTGATGTTGGAGATCACCTTGATGCCCGATGCCACCATGTCGGCGCGCGCCTTCGACGGCAGGTCGCCGTCGAGCTTGCGTTCCAGGCTGGTGGCGATCTTGTCGTGGTCCTTCACCGCGGCCTTGCCCGGCCCCTCGTTCACGACCTCCTTGCCGAGCGCCTGGGTCGCCTGGTTGGAGTGATGCGTCTCGATGCCGGACGGCTTGACGATGTCCTTCGCGACGCCGAGCAGTTCCGCCGCCGAGCCGTCCATGCCGCTGGCCACGTTGCGCAGCAGCTTGGTCGAACCCGGCAGCGACGACACCAGGCCCAGCAGGCCGCCGGCGGTCGCCAGTTGTTCCTCCGGCGTGTCGCCCAGGCCGTCGGACACCAGCGAGCGGATGGTCTGGGTCATGCCGATCGCGCCGGTCACCGCCGGCAGCAGGCCGTTGCTCGACAGGTCGCCGACCAGGCTGCGCATGCTGGCCTGGCCGTCCTTGTCGCTGGCGAACATGGTGTCGGAGAAGACCTGGTCGATGTCGTCGTGGCCGTCCTTGCGCATGGTGTCGAGGAGCTTGGAGAAGTCCTCCTTCATCGTGTCGCCGCCCTTCAGGACGCCGTCGAGCTTGTCGGCCATGTCGAATGGCAGCTTCGCCTTGCCGATCCCGTTCTTGATCGCCGACAGCCCCGCGTCCACCGCATCGACGCGCGCCTGCTTCGACACCAGCGACGGATCGTCGAACACCTTGTCCACCTCGCCCGCCAGCGAATTGAGCGCGAACGTCTGCGCGGCGTCGCCGGCGCGGTCGGCATCGAGCAGCGCCAGCTGCGACAGCGCGTCCTCGACATCGGCCTTGGCCAACGGCAACTCGCTCTCCTTCAGCTTGTTCGCCTCGATCACGTAGTCCTCGCTGGTGACCACTTTCTCCAGCCGGTCGGCCATCTTGTCGCGATCGTCGTCGGAGACCTTGCCGACGGCCTCGCTCAGGTTCTTCTGGTAGATCTCGGCGACCTGCTCGTTGCGCATCACCGAATCGAGCTCGCGGTTGATCGCGCGCTCGTCGAAGATCTCCTTCATGTCGGCCTGTTCGAGCCGGACGAGATTCTCGGTGCGGGTCCGGGTGGCCTTGTGCGCGCCGCTGATGCGGTCCTCGTAGACCGGATGGATCGGGCGCCCGTTGGTGACCGCGCTGCGCGCTTCGATCAGTCGGATGAACTCGGCCTGGGCGCTGCCGTCGTAGAGATCCTTGCGATCCTTGATCTCGTCGATGGTCATCTTCATCGCCGCGTCGGCGACGTTGAGTGTCTCGCCGTCCTGCTCGACGTCGGTCTTCATCGCGAACACGTCGGTATCCTTCGTCGACGGCAGGCGCGCGTCCTCGCGGGTCTGGTCGACGGTCTTCTGGCCGTCGTCGAGGTACTTGCGCTCGGCGAGCGCGTACACGCCGGGCGACGTGTCCTGGTGCACCGCGAGCTTGTCGCCGCCCTTGGTCTCCACCTGCAGCCAGCCGCCCTCGTGGGCGCCGGGGTGCGACACGCTCTTGATGTCGCCGTAGACCACGTCCTCCTTCGATCCGGCGACCTCGTAGCCGCCGTCGGTCACGTCGCTGGGGGGCTTGCCGTCGTCGTTGGCGTCGCTGGCGTCGGGCTTGCGGGCGGCCTCGTCGACCTTGTCGGTGTCGATGAACTCCGACGCCCGGCTCACGTCGATGTGCTTGTCGGCATAGCCGCGCTCGACGCTGTCGATGACGCGCTGGCGGTCCTTGTCGTCGATGCGGCCGCTGTCGACCAGCTTGTCCAGGCGGTCGCTCTGCAGCCACGAATCCAGTGCGCCCTTGTCGCGCTCGAAGATCGTGCCCATGAACCGGCCGCGGTCGCCGTCGTCGAGATCGCGCAGGAAGCGCTCGTCGCTGGCCAGCGCGGTCAGCCGCTTGTCGTAATCGTCCTTGCGCGCCCGGCGCTCGCCGACGTCGTGCAGTTCCTTGTGCAGTTCGGTCAGGTCGTCCTTGCTCGGCGCATCGGCGTCCTTGTCGCTCTTCTCGTCGATCTTGCCGGTGTCGACGAACTCGGAGGCTTTCTCCTCCACCACGTGCTGGTCCGCGTACCCGCGCTCGACCGCGTCGAGCACGCGTTGCCGGTCGTTGTCGCTGATCCGGTCGTTGTCGACCAGCTTGTCGAGCCGGTCGCTCTGCAGCCACGAATCCAGCGCGCCCTTGTCGCGGTCCATGATCGCGCCGATGAAGCGGCCGCGATCCTCGGCGCTGAGCGTGGGCAGGAACTCGGACGCCAGCGCCTGCAGGCGGCGGTCGTAGTCGTCCTTCTTGCGGCTGCGCTCGCCGACGTTGTGCAGGTCCTTGGCCAGATCGGTGAGTTCGGACCGGCTGGGGGATTTGTAGTCGTCGGGCAGCGAGGCGTTGTTGTCGGGAATGCGCTGGCTGTTGTTGACGGCGTCGAGGCTCATGGGGGACTGCTCCTTGTCGGCGGACTGCGAATGCCTCCCGTCCCAGGCCTGGTCGGGCGCGGCGCCATTGTCCTTCCGGACAACACGGAGACAGAACTAGGGCAATCCCCTACTCCGAAGGAACGCGTTCATCGTCCGAAGAGCATGCCGCGTGACCGGCATCGCGGTTTTCAGGCGCGCGCGCCCGGATCGTCGGCGTCGCCGCCCGCCGGGCTGGACGACGCGTCGGCATCGCCGGCCAGGCCGGCCCGCACCTGCTGCAGCCAGTCGCGCCAGCGCCCGCCGTCGCGCGTCGGGTCGTACTCGCAGCCCAGCGCGCGCGCGGCGTCGCCCAGCGTCGCGTCGTCGTCGTCGCGCGCCAGCAGATGCCCCAGCTCGCGACGCGTGGCGTCGACCTGCGCAGGGGCTTCCGAGTCCCGGTAGAACGCGACCACCGCGTCCGTCGTCGCATGCTCGGCCTGCCAGTCCTGGTGGAAGTAGGCGGCCAGGAAGTTCTGCAGGTGGGGAAACTCGCTCATCGCGTGTCGGCTCACGGCGGCGTGGGATAGCCGGTGACGATTCTATAGCCGATGTCGAGCTCGGCCGATCGCTCCAGCACCAGGCGGACCGAGAACACATCGCTGGCGGCAGTCTCGCCGCGCGCCACCGAGATCCCGGTGCTCGCATCGAAGCGCGCATCCACCACCAGGCGGTTGCCGCCGTCCCCGCCGAGCCAGGCGTCGATGCGCGGCTGGTGTTCGGCGAGCGTCTCCGCGACGAAGTGCTCCGCGGCGGGCAGGGTGCGGAAGGTCGATGCCGCACTGATGTTCTCGCGCTGCACGCGATCGACCAGCCACGACTCGCTCTTGCCCACGTGCCGTTCGATCAGGTGCCCGCCGGCGGCTTCGTGGGCGTCGAGTCCGCCGCCCGGCACCTGCGAGGCACCGCCGGGTCCGTCCAGGCCGAGGTGGTCGGCCAGGCGTGCGACCGTCGCCTCCAGCGTGTCGCGGGTCGTCGCGTCCAGCCCCTGCGTCGGCAACGTCTCGAGCGCGCCGTGGATCCGCCCCAGCAGCGGTTCGAGCTGTGCGGCGAACACCGGGGATTGCGCCGCCAGCGCCATGGCGTCGTCGGTCTGCTCGAGGAACGCCGGCAAGCCGCCGTCGTCGGCGAGCCCGGCCAGATGCGCCTCCAGATCGAGATCGGAAGCCGCCGCGTCCAGCGCGGACAACGACCGGCCATCCGCAGGCGCGGGCACGGCAGGCAACGGGGCGGACAGGGCGTCGAGCATCGGACCGTCTCCGGGCAGGAGACCGGGAGCGTAGGCGGCGCACGCGCCGTCCGGAACTGGGGCCGACCCGAGGGACGCTGCGCGGGCGGGCCGCATCACCGGTCACCTCACGGCCCACCTCAGGGATGGGGGCGCGGCAGCACCGGCATGCGTTCGGCCATCAGCGCCACCACCCATTCGATGAAGACCCGCAACTTCGCACTGACGTGGCGGTTCGGTGGGTAGGCCAGGTACATCGGCATGGGCGCGCTGTGCCAGTCCTCGAACAGCCGCACCAATGCGCCGCGCGCGAGCGGCGCGGCCGCCATGTAGTCCGGCAGCCACAGCACGCCGAGCCCGGCGATGCCGGCCGCGATGGAGGCGTTGCCGTCGTCCACCGCCAGGATGTGGCGGCCCCGGAGCACCACGTGCTCGTCGCCACGACGCAACTCGCCCGGCAACACCTGGCCGGTCCGCGCCGCCAGGAAGCCGATCATGCTGTGCGCCGCCTCCAGCAGCGCGCGTGGATGCGCCGGTGTTCCCGCACGCGCCAGATAGGCCGGCGCGGCGAAGACGCCCAGGGTCAGGTCGCCGACGTGACGCGCCACCAGCGATTGCTCGCCCGGCGCCGTGGGCATGCCCCCGCGCAGCACGCAGTCCACGTGTTCGCCGATCAGGTCGACGGCACGGTCGCTCGCCCCCAGATGAAGCTGGATGTCCGGGTAGCGTGCATGGAAATCGGGCAGGGCGGGCAACAGCAGCAGACTCGCCAGCGCACTGGGCACGTCCACCCGCAGCCGCCCGCGCGGCGACGCCGCGGCCACCGACAGGCTGGTCTCGGCGTCGTCCAGGTCGGCCAGCAGGCGCGTCGCACGCGCGTAGTAGGCGGCACCGTCGGCGGTCGTCGCCACCCGCCGCGTGGTGCGGTTGAGCAGCTTGACGCGCAACCGCGTCTCCAGGTGCTGCACCAGCTGGGTGACCCGCGTGCGGCTGGTCTGCAGGCTGGTCGCGGCACGGGTGAAGCTGCCGGTGTCCACCACCCGCACGAACGCCTGCATCGCATCGAAACGGTCCATCCGGCGCCTCCGATCACATGGAATTGTTCGCGATTCCCAAACAGTGTTCGCCGACCCGGCGCGTTTATCCACCCCCTACGCGATCCCACACTGGTGTCATCCACCCATCCGGGCCGTCCGCCGGCCCCCGAAGGAGATCCCCATGAGCAAGCGCGATGTCGTTTTTCCCCCCGGGCGCCAGGCCCTTTACGAGCACTACCGCTACTCGCCCGCGGTCCGCTCCAACGGCTTCCTGTTCGTCTCGGGCCAGGTCGGCAGCCGCGAGGACGGCTCGCCGGAGCCGGACCTGGACAAGCAGGTCGCGCTCGCGTTCGACAACCTCAAGCGCATCCTGGCCGCGGCCGGAAGCACGTTCGACGACGTGGTCGACGTGACGGTCTTCATGGTCGACCCCGATCCGCGCTTCGAACGCGTCTGGCAGGAGGTCGTCCTCCAGCACTGGGGCGAAGCGCCCTATCCCAACGTCACCGCCGTCGGCGTGACCTGGCTGGCCGGCTTCCAGTTCGAGATCAAGGCGATCGCGAAGTTGCCCGAAGGCGCGGAAGGCGCCGCCGGCTGAACCTGGTCGTCCCCGCCCCGCAGGCGCGCCGTCCGGCGCGATCGCGCACGCACGCGATCGACCCTCCGCGACGCGCCTGCGGCGACCGGCGTGCCCGGCGCGTGCCGGGCCGTCGGCAGGACGGGGACCGCATCAACCGTGCGGCACCGGCACCCCCAGTATCGGCAGCGCCATCCAGACGGCCATGCCGATCATCATCAGGTTCTCCAGCAGCGACACGAAGCCCAGCGGGACATTGCTCGCACCGCCCACGCAGGCGCACTTGAGCGCGCGGCGATCGATGTAGACGGCCTTGAATACCGACACCGCACCGATGGTCCCGATGGTCAGCGCCAACGGGATCGACAGCAGGTTCAGCACGCCGGCCAGCATCAGCACGCCGGCCAGGCCCTCGGCGAACGGGTAGACGTACGAGTACGGCACCCAGCGCCGGGCGAGCAGATCGTAGTTGAGGAACATCGTGGCGAAGGTCTCGATGTTCTGCAGCTTGGTCATCGCCAGCACCACCATGCTCAGCGCGACGAACCATTCGCCCGCGCGCACGGTGAACGGCGTGCCGTACACGGCCAGGCTGAGGGCGAACGCCATCGCCAGGGTCGATCCGAACAGCGCGATCACCGGCTGGTAGCTGGTCGCGCCCTTCTCCGCGACGCGCTTGCCGAAGTACCGCCGCAGATCGTCGTAGCCGCCGATCCGTTCGCCGTCGATGAACACCTGCGGCGTGGTCGCCACGCCGTGCTCGGCCTTGAAGGCGTCGGTGGCCGCGCGCGTGGTCAGCCAGCGGTCGTCGACCGCGTACCCCTGACGCCTGAGCAGGTCGAGCGCCTTCAGACCGTACGGACACACGTGCGCGTCCATCACCATGCGGTGCAGCGTGGCCGTGCGGGGCGCGGCCTGGAGGGATGTGGCCTCGGGGGACGCGGGCGCTCCGGGACTGGTTTCGCGGGGCGCGGCGTCGCGGGGACGGTCGGACGACGGCGGGGACATGGCAGCCTCCTGGGCACTCGCAGCGTGGCGTCGCGCTACCATACGCCCCGTACCCGAGTACGGAGTCAAGCCATGTCGCTGACCATCGGCCAGCTCGCCGCCGCCGGCGAGGTCGGCGTGGAGACGGTGCGCTTCTACCAGCGCAAGGGATTGCTGGACACGCCGGCGCGCGACACCGGCATCCGCCGCTACGGCGGCGCCGACCTGCGCCGGCTGCGCTTCATCCGCACGGCGCAGAAGGTGGGATTCACCCTCGACGAGATCGCCGAACTGCTCGAACTCGACGCCGATCTCGACCGTCCCCGGGCACGCGAACTCGCCCGCCAGCGGATCGCGCGGCTGGACGCGCAGATCGCCGACCTCCAGCGCGCACGCGACGGCCTCGCACGGCTGGCCCGCCAGTGCGCGCGCGACACCGCACCGCGCGCCTGCCCGATCCTGACCGCATTCGAGACCTGAGCGCGGGCGCTTCGCGGCGGCGCGACCGCGGGCGCGCACGGTGGCATCGCGCGTCGTGGTCAACGACTGCCTTACATCGCCGTCACGGCGCCCGAACGACGCGCCGGGGCAGTATGCGCCCCCATTCACATCGGACACCGCACCGGCCATGACCCCTCGCCTGCTCGCCCTGCCCGTCGCCCTGATGCTCGCCGCCTGCGGCCCGACCGCCTCGACCGGGGACGCGACCGCGTCCGCCGACGCCGCACCCGCCGCGTCCGAAGCCCCGGCCGCCGAAGCCCCGGCGACCGGAACCTCCGCCGCGGCGACGCCCGGCGCGGGCGCGCGCACCGAGGCCGACCAGGCCGTGGACGCCTCGATCGAACGCGTCCTCGGCGATCCCGCGCCCTACCGCGACGTCGTCGAACGCCTGCAGGCGGCGGTGGCCTCGGACGATGCCGCGGCCGTGGCCGCGCTGGTGCGCTATCCGATCCAGGTGCAGATCGACGGCACGCCGACCACCCTGGACAACGAACAGGCCTTCATCGGCCGCTACGGCGACTTCATGACGCCCGCCATCCGCAACGCCATCGTCGGGACCCGCTACGCCGACCTGTTCGTCAACCAGGACGGCGTCATGCTCGGCGATGGCCAGGCCTGGATCAGCGGCACCTGCCAGGACGACGCCTGCGACGATGTCGACGTGCGCGTGGTGACCCTGCAGCCCGGCGCCAACTGACCGGAGCGCGCGGACCGGAGCGGCCGCGCCGGACGCACGCGTCCGGCGTGCCGCGCGCCGACCTCAGGCCAGCGCGGCCCGCAGCATCATGACGTTGCGCTTGGGCGCGGCGCCGAAATTGCGCGAGTAGTCCCGGCTGAACTGCGAGGCGCTTTCGTAGCCCACTTCGTAGGCGGCCTCGGCCACGGTCAACGCGTCGACCACCATCAACCGGCGCGCCTCCAGCAGCCGCAGCTGCTTCTGGTACTGCAGCGGCGTCATCGAGGTCAGGCGCTTGAAGTGCTGGTGCAGCGACGACGGACTCATCCGGGCCTCTTCGGCCAGGTCCTCGATGCGCACGGTCTTGTTGTAGACCTTGCGCAGCAGGTGGACGGCCCGGGCCACCCGATCCAGGTTGGTCTCGGGAAGCGCGAGCTTCGACAGCTGCGGCCCGTGCACGCTGTTGAGCAGCCAGAAACACACCTCGCGCATGATCGCGGGGTGCAGCACCGGGATCGCGTTCGGGGTGTCCATCATCCTGATCAGGCGCACGATGCAATCGGCCAGCGGCGCGTCCACCCGGCCGACGAACACGCAGGCGTCGTCGTCGCCTGCCGGCGGCTTCGGGCGCGTCTCCATCATCCCCAGCACCTCGCGCAGCATCGCCACGTCGAAATCGACGATGACGCCGATGAAGGGCTCGCTCTCGCTGGCCTTGACGATCCGTCCCGTCGCCGGCAGCTCCATGCTCACGATCAGGCATTCCATCTCGCCGTACGCGAGCATCTTCTCGCCGATGTGGATCTGCTTGCCGCCCTGGATCACGACGCACAGCGACGGCCGGTAGAGCAGGCGCAGCGGCATCTTTTCCGCGAAGGAGCGCACGATGTGGATCGCCTCCAGCGGCGTCTGGAACCGGCCCTCTCCGCCGCCCCTGGCTTCGATGTAAGCGACGACGGTGTCGTGAAGCACCTGCGACATGGCGACCGATCTCCAGCGAAACCGCCACGACGGCGGGACCGGACATCGTATGAAGGGCCGCAGGAACGGGCAACTTTCTTGGGAATCCGGGCATGTCGCCCGGCCGGGCGGGTTTGTAAGGTGCGTGCACACGCATCCCACCTCCACATCCGCAGGCCCACCACATCCACAGGCCGCCATTCCACGCGACCGGTGTCCGCATGCCCCCGCTCGCCGGACACGATGCGGACCGATCGTCCGAAGCGGCCTGCATCGGGCCGCCCGCCCGTCGGCGCGGCCGGCGCGCCGCACCTGCGTCGGCGCGATGACGCCCGGCCCCGTCGCATGCGCCTGAAAGCTCCGCCCGCCCAGCCCGGCGGCGGACCACGACGCCGGCCTCCGGCGTCCCCCAAGGACCCCCTTTTGCCATGAGTCGATCCGGATCTCCCGCACTGTCCGCTCCGCCGCCCGGCAGGCTGCACCGCCTGTTCAACCTGCAACCCGGCGAACTCGCCCCGGTGCTGATCGCCGCGCTGTTCTTCTTCTGCGTCCTCACCGCCCTCATGCTCCTGCGGCCCGCCCGCGACGCCCTCGGCATGGAGCGCGGCATCGACAGCGTCCGCTGGCTCTTCATCGGCACCGCGCTCGTCACCCTCGCCGTCAATCCGCTCTTCGGCCTCATCGTCAGCCGCCTCAGACGCCTCCAGTTCATCGGCACCACCTACGGCTTCTTCGTCGCCAGCCTCGTCGGCTTCTGGGCCCTGCTCGTCTTCGCGCCCGGCGCCATCGGACAACGCAGCGGCCAGGTCTTCTACGTCTGGTTCAGCGTCTTCAACCTCTTCGTCACCATGGTCTTCTGGGCACTGCTCGCCGACCGCTTCACACCCGACCAGGGCAAGCGCTTCTTCGCCCTCATCTCCGTCGGCGGCACCCTCGGCGCCATCTTCGGACCCTGGCTCACCTCGCGACTGGCCGAGCCCCTGGGCACCCCCAGCCTGCTGCTCGTCGCCGGCGGTTTCCTGCTGATCGCCGTCCTCGCCGCCTGGGCGCTGATGCGCGTCGCCACCGATCGCGCCAGCCAGGCCGGTAGCGTCGCCTCCGCACGCGACCCGTCCGAACGCATCGGCGGCAGTGCCTGGGCCGGCATCCGCGCCGTGTTCCGCTCCCCCTATCTCAGCGGCATCGCCGGCTACGTCCTGCTCATGACCGTGGTCGCCACCTTCATCTACTTCACCCGCCTGCAGATGGTCGCCGCCGTCGCCGACGACACCGATACCCGCGCCGCCATCCTCGGCAACATCGACATGTGGACCCAGGTCGCCGTACTCGCGCTCCAGCTCACCCTCACCGGGCAGATCGTCAAGCGCTTCGGTCTCGGCGTGGCCCTGGCCATCCTGCCCATCGCCACCGCGATCGGCTTCGTCGGCCTGGCCATCTACGGCTCCTTCGTCGTCCTGGTGCTGCTCGAGGCCACCAACCGCGCCGTCCAGCGCGGCATCACCCGGCCCGCCCGCGAGGCGCTGTTCACCGTCGTCGACCGCGAGGACAAGTACAAGGCCAAGGCCTTCATCGACACCTTCGTCTACCGCGCGGGCGACGTCGTCGGCGCGCAGACCGAAGGCGCCCTCGGACGCCTCGGCCTCGCCCTCGGCGGCCTGGTCAGCGTCGTCGTCCCGCTCGCGCTGGCCTGGGCCGCACTCGCCGTCTGGCTCGGGCGCGCGCAGGCCCGCCAGGTGCCGCCGGTGCAGGCGGCGCGAGAACCGGACCGGCCGGCCCGCTAGGCGCCGCCCTGCCCCCAGGCGCGGTGCCAATAGGCCGCGCTGTCGCTCCCGGTCTTCACGATGAGGTCCGGTGCGGCGGCGGCCGGCCACATCGCCATTTCGTAGCGGTCGGGCGCGTGCTGGCCGTCCTCCGGCGTATCCATCGCCTGCCCCTCGTCCATGCCGACACAGCGATAGCGCACGCGGTACGTCCCGGGCTCGAGCGCCAGCGGCTGGCGCTCGCCGCCGCCCCATGCCTCGAGCGCGACTGCCGCGTCCACCTGCAGCGAAACCTCGACCACGTCTTCCCAGACGGACGTGTCGTCGTCCGGGGCCGCGTCGCACCGCACGACACGCACAGGGACCTGCCCCGTGTGCAGACCGGTCACCAGAAACAGGGCATCGCCCCGGGCCGCGCCGCACAGGCCGTTGGCCTGACCGCGGAACGCCGCCGCCGGTTCGAGTGCGGGAACGTCGCGCGGCAACAGATAGAACTGCCCGTAATGCACGGGGAACACGCCTTCGAAGAGGATGCGCATGCGGAGCTCCGGTGTCGGACCTGGAATCCGTCATGGTCGCACCCGTTCGCGCATCCGGTTATCGCCGCCTGGCTGCACGACGCACACACCGGGCACTGCTAGCATCCGCCGCACAGGATCGACACCACCAAGGACCCGACATGTCACGTTCGCTTTCGATGTCTGCGCTCGCCGCACTCTGCGTCGTCGCCGCCCCGGCCTTCGCGCAGTCCGACCGCACCACGTTCGATCAGACCGTCGCCCGCACCGCGCAGCACTGTCCCGGCCACAACACCGAGGTCACCGGCCCCGGCCTGCGCAAGGTGTCCATCTCCGCGCTGCGTGTGCTGCTGGCGCAACGCATCCTGGTCTGCCCGGATCGCCGCCTCGACGCCGAGGCACCGGTGGTCTGGTACGGCGGCGATCGTGTCTTCGCCTGGAATCCCGACGTCGACGGCGCCATCGACACCCTCGCCGAGCAGATCGGCGGCATGACCCGCACCGAGGCGTTCCCGATCCAGACCCTGGTCTGGAGCATCGACGGCACTGCGCTGGAAAGCCAGACCGTACCCGCCTTCGAGGCCAGGCCGGCCGGCGCTGCCGAGCGACGCTGGTAAGACACCGCACGCCAAGGCCCAGGGATGGCGCTGATCTATTTCTGCTTGCTCGGCCTGGCCATGCTCGTGGTCGGGCTGAGCCTGGCCCTGGCCATCGTCCTGGGTTACCGCGCGATCCTCGCCGCCCTGCGCCGACGACGTATCGATGTTTCGCCAGCGCGGAAGGACAGGATCGCCACGATCGCGTTCATCGCCGGGTTCGTCGTGGTCAATGGCGCGCTCATCGCGGTGGCGCTCAATGTGCCGGATCCCGCCCGCCTGCGCGTCATGACGGCCCAAGTGCTGGGCCACGAGAGCACGCACATCACCCTGGAGTTGTCGCAGGCCGACGCCGCTTCGCAGGCCGCGCTGATCGAATGGATCCAGCCGCTCATGCAGACGCACGAGCGGACGTTCTCCTACTGGATGCCGGTCGGCAACCGGCGCGCCGTCATGCGCAGCGGCAAGGTGACCGCCACGCTGCGATCGCGCTATCGCCAGGAAGGCGACCAGCTGCATATCGTGCTGGCCCGGCCGCTCGAGCCCGACAGCCGGTTCCGGCACCTCCTGCAGCTGCTGGCGCGTCCGCCTCCACCCGCCTTGCCGGAGGAAGTGTGGGCAGACGTCGTGGCCGATGGCGTTCACCAGATGGAGGTGGCCCTGCTGCCCGCCACCGCGGAGACCGTGCATCTCGCACCCTCGCGTGCAGGACGCCTGGTCGGCCGCGAGGCACCTGCGCGCTGCGCGCTGCGGATCCAGGGCCTGGTCTCGACCGACCTTTTCAACCTGCCGTCCGACCGTCCGCCCGTGTCGCCGGATGCGGAACGACGCCTGACACTGCGAACCCTCCCCGATGGCCTGCGCGATGGCACCTACCGCCTGGACGCGCTGGGCAACGTGCCGGGCCAGGACGGCCGGCTGCACCGGACATGGCATGCCGACCGCACCCGGATCCACATGCGCTTCGACCTCGCGCCGCCGCTGCTCGACATGACTGGTGACGACTGCGAGATGCGCCTGCTCCAGCACCTGGATCCCTTCTGGCTGCAGCTGGAGATGCACCGGCTTCGGCCCGCCCTGGCCTCGGCGGTCCAGGGCGTCCGCTTCGATGACGGCATCTCCAGGCGGTGGCCAGGACCGAGGGGCTGGATCGATGCGGCGCCGGCGGAGTGAGTCCGACCCGCCTGACCAACGGTGCCCGTAGTCCAGTGCATTCCGGTCTGCCCGGATCGCCGCCTCGATGCCGAGGCACCGGTGCCGCAGAGCGGCGCTGGCAAGCGCCAGAGGCCTCTCAGCCGATCACCTTGTCCAGGGTGATCGGCAGGTCGCGCACGCGCTTGCCGGTGGCGTTGAAGACCGCGTTGGCGACGGCCGCCGCGACCCCGGTGATGCCGACCTCGCCGATCCCGCGCGCGCCCATCGGCGCGCGCGGATCCGGGATGTCCGTCCACAGCACGTCGATCGGCGGAACGTCCAGATGCGCGGGCACGTGGTAGTCGGCCAGCGACGCGCTCACGATCCGGCCGTTGCGCTCGTCGAACCAGGTTTCTTCCATCAGGGCGAGCCCCAGGCCCATGACGATGCCGCCCCGGAACTGGCTCGCCGCCGTGCGCGGGTTGAGGATCCGCCCGCAATCGAACGCACCGACCATGCGTGAGACGCGCACCTCGCCGGTGACCTCGCTGACCCGGACTTCGCAGAACATCGCCGCGCTGCTGTGCATCGAGAACTTCAGCAGTTCCAGCGGCGGCCCGCTCTTGCCGATCGTGCTGATCTCCGCCTCGCCGGCCTGGCGCAGGATTTCGGCGTACGTCTGGTGTCGCGAAGGGTCGTCGATGCAGCGCACACCGCCATCGGCCAACGTCACCTCGGCCGGCTTCAGCCCTGCCAGCGGACCGTCGCGCGCGGCCAGCCGGAGCAAGGCCACCGTCAGCTTGTCGCTGGCGGCGGTGATCGCCGCCCCCAGTGACGCGGTCTGCGACGAGCCGCCCGCAGAGCTTCCGAACGGCAACCGGGTATCGCCGATCGCCACCGTCACCCGCTCCAGCGGAAGGCCGAGGCGATCCGCGGCGTGCTGCGCCTGCACGGTCGCCGTTCCCATGCCCATCTCGTGCGCGGCACTGGTCACCGTGGCGCGGCCGTCCGCCGCCAGCGCGATGCGGACGGACATGCCGGGCATCCGCGCGTAGGGGAACGTGCCGCTGGCGCAGCCCATGCCGATGCGCCATTCGCCGTCGCGCCGTGCGCCCGGCACCACCGACCGGCGCGACCAGCCGAAGCGCTCGGCACCCATCGCGTAGGCCGCCATCAGATCGCGCTGCGAATGCGGCGCGCCCGAAACCGGATCGCACCCGGCCACGTTGCGGCGGCGCAGTTCGATCGGGTCCAGCGCCATCGCGCAGGCGAGCTCGTCGAGCGCGCTCTCCATCGCGAAGCTGCCCACGGCCTCGCCCGGCGCACGCATGTAGGTATTGGCGAGCACATCGAGATCGATGTGGCGCTGTTCGACCCGGAACGTCTTCGCCGCGTACAGGGTGCGGCCGGTCAGGCTGAACTGCTCGTCGCAGGCGCTGTGCGGCGGCTTGACCGAATAGCCGGTATGGATCAACGCCTGCAGCCGCCCGTCGGCATCGGCGCCCAGCGCGAAGCGCTGCTCGGTCGGCGACCGACCGCCGATCAACCGGTGCATGGCCGCGCGCGACAGCACGATGCGCACCGGGCGGCCGGCGAGCTTCGCCGCCGCGCACGCCAGGATCTGGTGATCCCACAATCCCTTGCTGCCGAACGCGCCGCCCACGTACGGCGAGACCACCCGCACCTGATCGCGCTTCAGCCCGAACACCTTCGCCAGCGAGCCGGCGGTGGCGTTGAGCATCTGGGTCGCGTCGTGCAGCACCAGACGGCCATCGTCCCAATAGACCGTGGCCGCGTTCGGCTCGATCGGATGATGGTTCTGCCACGGCGTGCGATACAGGGCATCGACCCGATGCGCTGAAGCGGCCAGTGCCGCCTCGGCATCGCCGATCACGAGCGGATTGCGTTCGATCAGGATCGACGCGGGCATCGTGGCATCGGCCTTGCCGGCCTCGAACCGCGTGCGCGCGGGTTCGGCCACGCAGTCGACCTCGACGAGCCCGGCGGCATGGTCGGCCTGCTCCTGGGTCTCGGCCAGCACCACCGCCACCACCTGGCCGTTCCAGCGGATCTGCGGATCCTGCATCACCGGCAGCATGTTGTTGCCGGCCGCGCTGAGATCGGACAGGCCGATCGCCGGCGGCAATGCCAACCTGGGGGCGTTGCGATACGTCATCACCAGGACGACGCCTTCGGCGGCGTCCGCCGCGTCGGTGGCGAGCGCGGCGATCGTCCCGCGCGCGACGGTGGCATGGACGAATGCCGCATACAGCAGCCCGTCCATCGGCACTTCGGCGGCGAAGCGCGCATGCCCGCGCACCTTCGGCGCGGCATCGCGCCTGGGGGTTCCGCCACCCAGCGCCGACCGGCGTTCGATCAGCGGATCCGGCGTGCCGCCGGGCAACCAGCGCGCCGGCACCCGCCGCAGCAATGCGCGTGCGCCATCGATCAATGCGTTCTGAAGGCGGCTCATGCGGCGCGCTCCAGCAGTCCACGCAACACGGCCGCCAGCGTGCGCCGGAGCAGGTCGGGCTTGAACGCATTGCCGGACAGCGGATCGGCAGCGGCGAGCTCCGCATCCGCGGCCTCGCGGAACAGGGCTTCGGTGGGTCGCTGGGCGACCAGGGCCGCTTCGGCCCGTGTCGCACGCCAGGGTTTGGGCGCCACGCCCCCGAACGCGATGCGGACGGTGTCGATCGTGCCCTCGCGCACCTCGAGCACCGCCGCCACCGAGATCAGCGCGAACGCGTAACTCGCGCGGTCGCGCACCTTTCGATACGCCGACCGCGTCGCGGCCGGCAGGGGCGGCACCTCGACCGATACGATCAATTCGTCCGGCGCGAGATGCGTCTCCAGGTGCGGCCGGTCTCCGGGCAGGCGGTGCAACTCGACGAGCGGCATCGTGCGCTCGCCACGCGGGCCCAGCACCCGCACCCGTGCGTCGAGCGCGACCAGCGCCACGCACATGTCCGACGGATGCGTGGCGACGCAGTGCGCCGAACCACCCAGGATCGCGTGATAGCGGGTGAACCCGCCGCGCGCATCGCAGCCGCTGCCCGGCGCGCGCTTGTTGCAGCGCGCGCCGTCCACGTCGTAGAAGTACGCACACCGCGTGCGCTGCAGGATGTTGCCGCCGACGGTCGCCATGTTGCGGATCTGCGCGGACGCACCGGCCAGCACCGCGCGACTGAGCACCGGGAAGTGCGCGCGCACGTGCGGGTGGGCCGCCAGCGTGCTGTTGCGCACGGCCGCGCCGATCGACAGGCCGCCCTCGGGCGTGACCTCGATCGAGGCCGGCAACATCGACACATCGACCAACGCATCGGCGCGCGCCACGCGCTGGCGCAGCAGATCCACCAGATTGGTTCCACCGCCGAGAAACCGCGCGCCGGGGGCGGCGGCATCCATCACCGCGGCGGCGGCATCCGTGGCGCGGCGATAGGCGAACGGGGTCATGCCGCACCTCCCGCGGCATACGCCTCGATCGCCTCGACGATGCCGTTGTGCGCGCCGCACCGGCACAGGTTGCCGCTCATGCGTTCGCGGATCTCGTCGCGCGTGAGCCGGGGGCTGGCCGCGAGATCGGCACTGACGTGACTGGGATCGCCTCGCTGCACTTCCTGCAGCATCGCGAGCGCCGAACACACCTGGCCGGGCGTGCAGTACCCGCACTGGAAGCCCTCGTGATCGACGAAGGCCTGCTGCAGCGGATGCAGCGCGTCCGCATCATCCGGCGCCAGGCCCTCCACGGTGCGCACCTCGCGTCCGTCAACCTGCACGGCCAGGGTCAGGCAGGCCAGCACGCGTTCGCCGTCCACCAGCACCGTGCAGGCCCCGCAGGCGCCCTGGTTGCAGCCGAGCTTGGTGCCGGTCAGGTCCAGGCGGTCGCGCAGGAAGTCGAGCAGGGAGACCCGGGGGTCCCGGGGCGGCGGATACGCCGCGCCGTTGATCGCGATCGCCATCGTGCATCTCCGTGGGGTGCGTACACATGCAGGGGATTGCCGCTGCGCCCGAAGATACTACGACGGTCGTAATTTTCAACCGTCGTGGGTCGCGACCTTCTCGGTCAGCCGGATCAGCGCCTCCTGCTCCTCCCGGTCCAGCGCCCGCAACATCGCCCGGCACGCTTCGGCATAGGCGAGCTTCTGTGCGTCCGCCTCGGCCAGGCCGGCGTCGGTGGCGTTCAACGCGATCGCGCGCCGGTTGCCCTCCGGCCGGCGGCGCGCGACCAGACCACGCCGCACCAGGCGATCGGTGGCCGAGGACATCGTGGTCATGGCGACATCCAGGTAGCGCGCCACGTCGCCGAGCCCGCAATCGGGGTGCTCGACCACGTAGAGCAGGGTCTGCGCTTCCAGCGGATTGAGCGCACGGTGGCCCGCGGCAGCGGCCTGGGCCACCTTGAAGCGACGGGTGAAGGTATCCATCGCCCGTGCGAGTCGTTCGATCTGGGTTCGGGTGGGTCGGGCCATGCGGATGGATCGGTGGGAAGTCGGGAAGCGGCGCGGAGCGACATGCGTGCCCCGGCCTCGCGTTCATCATACGACGCGCACCTGCGGCACCCGCCTGCCGCGCACGCGTTGCGCACGCCCCGCGCCCGGCATGCCGATGCCGTGCCCGCAGCGGCCGACGACAGACGGCACGCCCCACGCGCGCGGCCGGGACGGTCAGCGACACCGCATCGAATCTGAACCGTCTCCGCGCACCGTCATGCAGGTCCCACCCGACCTGGGCGACGCTTGACCGATCGCTTTTTCGGATCCGCCCCATGCGTCGTACCGGCCACCACCGCACCGCTCCCCGCCTCCAGTTGCTCGCCATGGCGCTCGCCTGCGTCGTAGCCGCCCCCGCCGGCGCCAACACCGCCGGCACCCCGGCGCACACCCTGCCCCTGCGCATGCAGAACGGCCACCCCACCACCGATGTGCTGCTGGGCGACGTGACCACGCCGCTCACCTTCGTCGTCGACAGCGGCGCCGGCGCCTCCATCGTCGACACCCGCGTCGCCCGCGAATGGGACATCGCCATTCCCGGCGCGGAAGCGGCCGTGGCCCTCGGCGCCACCGGCAGTTCCACCCGGCTCAAGCCGACCCGCGCCACCACCTGGCGCCTGGGCACGCTGCGCTTCGAACGCCCGGCCGTGCAGAGCGACCTCAGCGCGGTGTGGGCCGGCCAGCCGCTGGCGGGGATCCTCGGCAACGACGTCACCGCGCAATGGGACACGCGCTGGGATTTCGCCAGCGAACGGCTGCAGTTGTGGACCCCGGGCCAGTTGCCGGCGTCGCGGCAGGCCAGTTGCCAGGCCAACGCCTCGCCCGGGCGTGCCAGTGCCTTGCAGCAGTTCGCCTTCATGCGCGTGCAGCTGGGCAGTCCCGCCGTCGACGCCATGGCCATCGTCGACACCGGCGCGTCGCAGACCATCCTCAACCCGGCCGCGGCCGAGGCGCTCGGCCTGCGCCTGGACGGCACCGACCGGCGGGTGCGCGCCCGCAGCCTCGGCACCCGCGGCGTGGACGGCAACACCGTGCCGGCCTGGCTGCACGACCTGCCCGCGCTCGCCAGCGGCGACTGGCGCCACGGGCCGTTCGAAGTCCGCATCAGCGACCTGCCGGTGTTCGCCGTGCTCGGCATGGCCGAACAACCCGGGCTGATCCTGGGCAGCGACGCCTTGCGCGACAGCCAGCTCGACATCCATGCCGGCGCGGCGCAGGTCTGCCTGCGGCGGATGGCGGCGCGCTGATGGTCCGAGCGAGCACGGGGGCCGCGCTATGCTCACCGCGACCCCCGACCCAAGGACGGCCGCTTGCCACACGCACCGCATCCCACCGCACGCCCGCACGCCGCCCCGCTCTCGCCGCGGCTGCGGGCCTTGCTGCCGGTCCCGCTGCTGCTCGCCCTGGCCGCCTGCGGCGCCGACACCGACCGCTCGGGCGGCGCGCAGGTGCCGCCGTCGCTCGAGGCCCTGCCCGGATGCGACCGCGTCGCGACCGCCCTCGACGGTTTCCTGAGCGGCTGGACGCTGACCCCCGACAGCGGCCCCTGGGACGACGGCGCCGGCCGCAGCCATGGCGTCTCCTGTGTCTGGCTGTCGCCCGAGGCCCGGTCCGGGAACCCGTTCGAGGCGATCCAGCTGGCATCGCTGGGCGTCATGACCACCGTCGATCCGCGCATGCAGCCCGAGGCCGACATCCGCTCGATCGGCTGGGTGGTCGACGATGCCGCGGTCGAGGCCATCGGCGGCCACCTGGTCTATCCGGGCGGGCAGCTCGATTTCGCCACGCCGCTGGGGCCGGTGTCGCCCCAGATCGTCGTGGACAAGGTCAGCGTGGCCTTCGCCGTCACCGGCGCGATGGTGGTCGACGCCCTGGACGACGACCAGACCATGACCCACCGGCGGGCCGTCGACGCCGCCGTCGCGGTGCATCGGCTGATCCAGCGTTAGAGCCGCGCGCGGCCGTGTATCCGGCCGTTCCGCGGTCACCGACGCCAGAGGCGCCCCGGCCAGGGCCCGGAAAGATGAATGGGCGCCACTGCCCATTTCGACGCCATTCGGGCATCCCGGCCCCGAACTGAGGTATGGTGCGCGTACTGTTCAAGGCGGGATCACGGTACATCGTGACCCGATGCAGTAGATCACGGGTGCCATGGCCTACCTCGGCCGCTCCAGACGATCCGCTCCATCGCTTCGCGTTACCCCTTGCTCGATACAGTCACGGCACCGCGTGTGGCGGGCCGTGCAATCTCAACACCGATTCAAGGAGTAACACCATGTCCAATCGTCAGACCGGCACCGTCAAGTGGTTCAACGACGCCAAGGGCTTCGGCTTCATCACCCCGGAGAGCGGCGACGACCTGTTCGTCCACTTCCGTTCGATCCAGGGCAGCGGCTTCAAGTCCCTGCAGGAAGGCCAGAAGGTTTCCTTCGTGGTCGCCCAGGGCCAGAAGGGCCTGCAGGCCGAGGAAGTGCAGGCCGAGTAATCTCGCCTGAGCGCTTCTCCGCTTGCGGCGAAGACAAGAACCCCGGGTGGCGACACCCGGGGTTTTCTTTTGGGCACGGCCCACCCCACCCGGAGACCCACGATGCGCGACGCATCCACCATCGCCGTGAGCGAGCTGTACCAGGGCATCCGCCACGAGCACTGGCACGGCAAGACCTACCGGCAGTTCTGGACCTGGTTCAACGACCGCTGCATCGCAATCGTCGGCGCCGCGGAAGCGGACGAGCTCGATGCGCTGGGCGCGGCACTGCTCGAGGTCCGCGACACCGTCGAGGCCGCGGGGTACATGGTGCCGTCGGATCGGCTGGACGACGTGATCGACGCGGCGGAATGACGGCCGGCGCGACCTGACCGCCCCGTCGCTGCGCACGACGGCCGCAACGCCCCGCGAAAAGACGCAGCACGGCGAACCGCGCTGCGTCCGTTGCCGCGCTCAATGCACGCGTGCGGTGCCGTGTTCGTGTTCGACGGCGGCCCGTGCACGTGAACCACGATCCGGCGAGGCATCAGCGCCGAGGTCGTACACGGCCGGCACCTCCCGCACCCGCTCGCCGGTGTTGGCCTTAGTTGCGAGCCGCTGCGATGCGATCTCATGGATCATGTCCTTCATCGCGTCCGCGCCATCGAAGATCGCCGCGCCGATCACGACGACGGTGCCGTCCGCGAGATTGTCGCCACCACTGGCCATCAGCAGATCCCCTTGCGCCCCCAGCAGATCAAGCAGCCGGTTGGCCTCGTCCAGCTGATCCATCGTCATGCCGAACGCGAAGTCTTCGTCGGTCTTCGCAGCGGAGCCGACGGACTCGACACGGCCGGATGCCATGCCCTCGTCGGTGTCGTCTGCATCCTCGGCCTTCCGCTCCGCAGTGGCCGCCTTGCCCTTGCCCTTGGCCTCCAACCTCGCCGGCCAGCGCACCAGGTCCAGCACCTGTTGCACCTGTTCGGCCAACAGGTCCAGGCATCCGGCCAACGCGGGGTGATCGATCTCCGGGCCGTCCTCTTCCTCGTCCACGCGTGGCTCCGCCAGGCGCGACAGGAACTCGATGTGCTGATGCAGCTTGCGCAACCGGAACTGGCCGTCCTCCGGCAGGAAATAGCCCAACTCGCCGCAATTCTTCGTATCGGACTTCGACATCGTCGTCTCCCTCATTCCATGAAGTGCCCGTCCACGGGTGTGGACGG
>NZ_KQ759763.1:2976046-2982857 GCF_001482195.1 Luteimonas abyssi
GGCGGCGATATTTCCCCGAAGGGTTTTGTATTAGCCGCCCTCCCGACGCAGGCATCGCGTCGGCTCATGCCTGCAAGCGTGCAGGCACAAAAAACCCACCGGTTTGACGGAGGTGGGGACCGCTGTCTGAGGAGTTTCTACGCTCCTTGGGATCGAGTCTGCTACGGAGTGCGCGGGAGCGTCAAGCGTGGAAATGGCGCATTTCGGACGACGACGCGTAGGACTTTTCTGAGATGTGGGTCAGACAGAAGACGTCGCTTTTTGAATCACCCTCGAACGTACGGGCCGACGCAACGAGAGCCGCATGCTGTGCGCTGCCTCCGCACCAACACCGTTCAACATCGCCCGGTAATTCCACGCACTCTCACTGCGCTCTCAGATCGAAGACGCTTCAGGCGCTTCATCGCCGCACGCCAGCGCGTCCGTCAGCACCACGGCGTACAACTCATGCGTCAGCCGCATGCGCACCGCCATGACGCCGATCCACCAAGTGATGACGAGGAACGGCGCGAGCACGCCCTGCCAGAGCGGCACATCGGCGAGCGACTCGACACCGAGGCCATCCACCTCGCGCAACAGAAAGAACACGGCGACCAGCACCGGCAGGATGCCCACGCGCTCGATACCGCCCATCAGCAACACCAGCTTCGAGCCGAGGCGGTCGTGGGCCAGCCGCGCGAAGTTGCGGTGTTCTTCCAGCTCGGCGCGCGGAAACGTCTGCAACCACGACCGCAGCGCACGGAACTGCGCCAGGTCGTGATCGCTCTGCTCCACGAGTTTGATGCGCCAGTGCCAGAACTCGCGGGCCATGACGACCAACGCCCGAAGGATCCCGGGCGCGTACAGCACGCCCGCACTCCACACGCCCACCTGCGCCAGCCGCACCATCCACCATTGCGGCGTCAGGAACTGCACCAGTAGGAAGGGCAACAACCCGACGACGATCGCGACGGAGCCGAAGATGTTGAGCCAGTAGAGCGGGCGAGGCGTATTGAGTATCGCGGCGGGGCCGTCCGGCATGCTTTTGATGCGTGCTTCCAGCGTAGCGAAGCTCAGAGCAGATGACCGGTCATCCATGCGAAAAAGAACCTCGCTGTTGCGGTCGGGCTAAGTGAACCTGACCCCGTGTACCGTGGACGCCGTTGGCGCGGGCCTAGGACAACGAGCGGATGATGGCATTAACCCGATTTCTTGCAAAGTACTCAAACTCCTTCTCCTCCACAAAACCCTTTCCGTGAGTGTTGCACCTCGGCACTTCGCCAAATATATCCCTGAAGCTAAGTAAAAGAGCACGCTCAAGTTTTATCCACATCTTTACTCGTTGTCGCGCTTTGCAGGTGATTACGCGAGCTTCAAACTCAGTGACGCCGTGAAGATTTAGAATTGATGATTCACGCGTGGCGACGCTCGATGCTATTCGAGAACCACCCTTTTTTGTTGTACCGATATAAGCAATTCGGGATTTGCCTGACGGATAATGAAGTGGTTTTGATGCAACAAGAAGGTAAACAATCTTTTCGTTATCAAGGATGACCCGGCGAGCCGTCAGCGCCGGATTGGCCTTTAAGGAAATGCTGGATCTCCGAATCATTTTCACCCTCGCCTACGCCTGAGCTAAGACGCGCCTCGAAGCGGCGTCGGCTTGAATTAATTGTTAGCTTTCACTGACGCCCACAATATGGCGAGCACGCTCATAGAGCTCATCAAAAGTGATGACCTCAGGCTGGTGTAGGTTTCGACGATAAATCTCAAACGACCTTAGCTGAGTATCATTTACCCCATTTTTTCCGGAAAATTGCCCGAGCGTGCCGACAACAACGAAGGATCTTGGGGAGAAGTTGAAAGCTTCTTCTGCTGTGGGAAAGCCTTGCTTATCCGTAAGTTGAAGTTTCCCGAAAATGGTCTCTCCCGCATACGATACGGTGCCTTGCACCTGAGCCACTGCGCCAGATAGATGCTCTGACGGAGCCCAACAGCCGGCCCGATACGCTGTGGAGGTAAGCAGGGGTGTCTTGTGGGTCTTGATCTCCACAAAGCACAGAGTCGAGGCTAGCGCTCTAGTCTTTAGAAGCGCATCGACACGCTTCCCAGACTGATCCAATTGGTAGCCGCGGACCACTTGTTCAAGCTTTCTGTCCTCGAGCCCCGAAGAGTAGATATAACTCAGCCCGTAACCGAATATCCACGAATTTGCTTCGAAGAACTGTTGCCACAACGCTTCATCCTTACACTGCTTCCTCTTTTTTAGATCATTAAAGTAGCTTTCGCTCTCTAGAAGTTTTCCAAAGACCTCAAGTTGCCTCTTGCGGTAGCCGAGCGCTACTACATCGCTCTTAGTCACGGAGTGCCGCAGAACCTCCGCGACGAGTTCTTCATTATCCTCCAACAATTCTTTTGCCTGCTGTGACGTGAGTGCAATCTTGCGCAACTCAGCATCTGAAATGTTGACTGAGCTACCGCCTTCCAGGCTCACGGACTGAATATTGGCGAGAAACTCGCAGAAGCGACCGATCTCTTCGCCCACAAATGAAAATCCGGTGCCGTAAGGCATGCCGGTATCTGCAGAAAACTTCTGGATGGTGAGAACGAAAACACCCTTAGTGTCTTCGATAAACTTTGCCTTGATGTAGGTAGCCGCATTTGGCTTCTGTCGCACTACAACTTCATCGCGCTCTTTGACGTACTCATATCCATCGGCAGAGGGTAGGACTTTCGACGCTATACGGACTCGACGGGTCTTGTCCCCGAAGGCCGGAAGCGCTGGACTTATGTACGTTTTACCGGGCTTAGGATTGTGGTAGTTGTCCATGATCACCGGAAGATTGGGCATGAAAGCTAACGATTGAATCAAGCCGTGGGTCTGCTTAAGGAGATGTCCATGAAGTCCCCTGTGACTTCTAACGCCTGATTAAGCCGCGCCGCGAAGCGATGTCAGCTTGAATTAATTATTAGGCCTCAATTGCGGCCACATGGTCGATCACTCTTAGCGCCCCTTGCAGCAACTCATCCTCGCGCTCAAGCACTCGAACCCAGGCCGCATCGTCGGCTTCTGCAGCCGCATGAAGATGCACGAAGTTCCTGACGGCATGCATAGCCTTCACTTGAGGCCATACATCTGCAACTTCGGGCTGTGGGGCTCCAGCTATCTCCCATGCCCGAATGACGTTGCCAAAGGTACGGCGCCGCAGGTCTTGATTGAGCGTGTAACCCCGCGTCTCAGCAATTGCTCGCAGTGCCGCCTCTGTGATCGAGGCGGCAACGAGTACAGCAGCTTTCACTGCTCCTGCTCTGACTGAGAGTCCAAGCTCACGTCTATATGGCGGGTCTGCGAGTTGGCCGGCGCGAGTGTGCCGAAGGTTTTTCAGCATGTATAAATGGAACTGCAGGTACTGCTCCTCGGCAGCAATCGCGTACTGCACCTCCGGATTGCCTAAGCGCTGCCATTTAAAAATAGCAACCGTGGTCAGTGGCTGGATCTCGAAAGTAGGGTCTTGAAAGAAGAAGTCGGCAGCCATGTTCTTTTGAGGCCCAGCACCTGAGTTAAACCACGCCACGAAGTGGCGTCGGCTTGAGTGAATAGTTAAAGAGACGCCTGCCGCATCCTTGGAATGTGATCGATGATCTCGATGACCTCGTAGCTATGGTTCTTGTAAATACCGGAATCTTTGTCTTGCCGTTGAACAATGCGCACTGCCGCCTTCAGGACGTCTCCAGGAGCAATCGTGACTTCGTGTGCGAAGAATTTATCGTAGAACCGATCATCAAGAACGGGGGCAGAAATTTTCACACCTCGCCAGTAAAACTCCCACTTTCGCCTTCCGCGCGCGAGGATCGCGCGCGAAATCTCAAGATTGGCGTACTCGACTACCACCCTGTCGCCTTCGTCGTCGAGAATTCGCGTGTCGAAGCGACAAAACATTTCGCGAGGCACCTTCGGCCCCGGCTGCCTACGGTCTGGAGGATCAATCCGCAGCCCTGTCACCGTTGAGTCTGATTCGGCTCCTCGGAAAACTTGTCCAATCGCGTTTTCGAAGCGCTTAGATTTCTCTACCTGTTGCTGTGCCTCGTAGACATTACGGGGGACAATCACTTTTGTATCGCCATACTCGACGATGACTGAGCTGTCAGTTACGACTATTGTCGGATCTGAGGGCGCCACCATTTTTGTGACTATGTAGCCCGCGATAACGCCGTAGATTATCGCTTTCGACGCTTCATGCGAAAACACACTGTGTGTCTTCTCGAAAATTGTTTTTACGACTGCTTCGAAGCTTCCTTCCTCAAGCGCCAAGACAACAACTTCTACAGCGTAGCCGGGATTGACTATCGAACTTGCTTCGCGAACCGCTTCCGCGAGCCCAGCAAGCGAAGTCGCCAAAGCGAAAGCATTGATTTGGTGCCTGTTCGTCTCGAAGTGAAGGACGAACCGGTCAGCTTCGCTCTGAATTTCGATGATAGCCATAGTCCCTAGTCCCGCTAATTACTATTAGCCCCTGTTGCGCCGGAGTATGCGCCGCCACTCTTCGCTTCGCTATCAGAGAAATCCTACAGAGATCAGCCTGTTGCGCAGGCATGCCCAGCTGCCCCGGTGCCTAGCGCTCGTGTGTTATCAGGCGAATGGCCGGGCCGGCGTTATTCGACACTTTCGGAGTGGTAACGCCGCTCAGGCGAGGGTCGCCGGGGAGAACCGGGGTCAGGTTCACTTCCAAGCCACTGCCCCGTTGCTGGTTCCACGTTGTTACGCACTACCTCACCCGCACTGGCTGTACCCACAGTGCAAAAGAGGACGTCCGGGCGCTCGATGCGACCGTGATGGGGCTCTCTTGGGGTGACGGTGCGGTGGATCGAACGGCCCTCACCCCAACCCCTCTCCCGCAGGCGGGAGAGGGGCTCGACGGCTGACGCGTCAGCGGGTCGCCTTGCGGGCGGCCTTCTTCGCGGTCTTCTTCGCCGGGGCCTTGCGAGCCGGCGCCTTCTTGGCGGCGGCCTTCTTTGCCGGAGCCTTCTTCGCCGGTGCCTTGCGGGCGACGGCCTTCTTCACTGCGGTCTTCTTGGCGGTCGCCTTCTTGGCGATCTTCTTGGTCGCCTTCTTCACCGCGCCCTTCTTGGCGGCGGCCTTCTTGGCGACCTTCTTGGTGGTGCGGGTGGCGGACTTCTTCACCGCCGCCTTCTTGGCGGTGGCCTTCTTCGCGACCTTCTTGGCGGTCTTCTTCGCCGCGCCCTTCTTGGCGGCCGCCTTCTTGGTGGCCTTCTTCGTCGCGGTCTTGGTGGCGGCCTTCTTGCCGGCGCCCTTGCGCTTGAGCGCCGCGGCTTCGGAGGTGGCGCTGGCCTTGGCGGCCGCCAGCTTCTTCTTGGCCTTGGTCACGCGCTTGCTCACCGTCTTGCTCGCCTTCTTGGCGGCCTTGCGCACGCGCGTGACCGCCTCTTTGGCGGTGGCGACCACGCTGCTGCCGACTTCCTGCGCCTTCTCGGCGATGGAATCGGCGGCATCGGCGATCGTCGCCGTCACTCCGTTACCGTTGCTCATCGGGGTTTTCCTCGTCTTGGAATTACGGGCACCGTGCCCGTGAAGCGGAATGTACGAAGTTTTCGCGCGGCGCGGAACAAAAAAATAACGCGGCGATTCGGCGCGCGGCGGCGCCGAGCGCCCTTCGGGTATGCGACGGATCGGCGGCGACCGCGCGTCCACGCACCTGTTCGATCGTCGCTGCGGCCATGCATGCCGGCGCATGGGTGCGGTCGTTCGCTCTTTAGCGACGCGAATCCGGCTGCCGCCGCGATGACGAAAACACCTTGTTTGCAGGTGTCGGCACTCGCATGGCCGGCGATCGCACGCGCGATGCACCCCCGACGGAGATCCCGTCGCCATCGTCGGTGGGGAGACGCCCGCAAGCGTCCGCACGCGGGCGGCCGCTGCGGAAACCGGCGCGGGCGGGCATCATGAACAGGCGCCGACCGCAGGCCCTCGCACATGACCGCAGGCCATGGAGACCGCATGCGCGGCGCGCTAGCTTCGATCCGTGCGCACCCGCGCCGCCTCGTCCCGCGCAGCCACACGCCTTTCACGTTGCTGCCACCCACACCAACGAAACAATCGACGTCCCATGCGTGCATTGCCCACCCTGCTTGCCCTCACCGCCGCGGCCGCTTTCGGAGGCTTTGCGGCCACGGTGCTGGTCGATATGAACCGGCCGCTCGCGGCCCAGTCCGCGCCCGTGGCGCAGGTGCCTGCGACCGTGACCGGCACCGGCGCCCTGCCGTCGGCAGTCGCCGGCCAGCCGATGCCGTCGCTGGCGCCGATGCTCGAGCGCGTGATTCCCGCCGTGGTCGGCGTGAACAACACCCGGCGCGTGCAGGTGAGTCCGTTCGGCAACGATCCGTTCTTCCGTCGCATGTTCCCGGACCTGAGCCAGGAGCGCCTGGCGCAGTCGATGGGCTCGGGTGTCATCGTCGACGCCGAGCGCGGCCTGATCCTGACCAACCACCATGTCATCGAGAACGCCGACGAAGTCTCGGTGACGCTCGGCGACGGCCGCACGCTGGAAGCCGAGTTCCTGGGCTCCGACCCCGAGACCGACATCGCGCTGATGCGGGTGGCAGCGGAGAACCTCACCGCGATCCCGCTGGCCGACAGCAGCACGCTGCGGGTCGGCGATTTCGTGGTCGCGGTGGGCAATCCCTTCGGTTTCAGCCAGACGGTGACCTCCGGCATCGTGTCCGCGGTCGGGCGCAGCAACGTGCCCGGCATCGGATTCCAGAACTTCATCCAGACCGACGCCTCGATCAACCCGGGCAACTCCGGCGGTCCGCT
>NZ_KQ759763.1:2982867-3225600 GCF_001482195.1 Luteimonas abyssi
ATGCAGCTTGCGCAACCGGAACTGGCCGTCCTCCGGCAGGAAATAGCCCAACTCGCCGCAATTCTTCGTATCGGACTTCGACATCGTCGTCTCCCTCATTCCATGAAGTGCCCGTCCACGGGTGTGGACGGGAAGTCGGGAGGTTAGAAACCGCAGACAGACGGCGGGCGTATTTCCCCGAAGGGTTTTGTATTAGCCGCCCTCCCGACGCAGGCATCGCGTCGGCTCATGCCTGCAAGCGTGCAGGCACAAAAAACCCACCGGTTTGACGGAGGTGGGGACCGCTGTCTGAGGAGTTTCTACGCTCCTTGGGATCGAGTCTGCTACGGAGTGCGCGGGAGCGTCAAGCGTGGAAATGGCGCATTTCGGACGACGACGCGTAGGACTTTTCTGAGATGTGGGTCAGACAGAAGACGTCGCTTTTTGAATCACCCTCGAACGTACGGGCCGACGCAACGAGAGCCGCATGCTGTGCGCTGCCTCCGCACCAACACCGTTCAACATCGCCCGGTAATTCCACGCACTCTCACTGCGCTCTCAGATCGAAGACGCTTCAGGCGCTTCATCGCCGCACGCCAGCGCGTCCGTCAGCACCACGGCGTACAACTCATGCGTCAGCCGCATGCGCACCGCCATGACGCCGATCCACCAAGTGATGACGAGGAACGGCGCGAGCACGCCCTGCCAGAGCGGCACATCGGCGAGCGACTCGACACCGAGGCCATCCACCTCGCGCAACAGAAAGAACACGGCGACCAGCACCGGCAGGATGCCCACGCGCTCGATACCGCCCATCAGCAACACCAGCTTCGAGCCGAGGCGGTCGTGGGCCAGCCGCGCGAAGTTGCGGTGTTCTTCCAGCTCGGCGCGCGGAAACGTCTGCAACCACGACCGCAGCGCACGGAACTGCGCCAGGTCGTGATCGCTCTGCTCCACGAGTTTGATGCGCCAGTGCCAGAACTCGCGGGCCATGACGACCAACGCCCGAAGGATCCCGGGCGCGTACAGCACGCCCGCACTCCACACGCCCACCTGCGCCAGCCGCACCATCCACCATTGCGGCGTCAGGAACTGCACCAGTAGGAAGGGCAACAACCCGACGACGATCGCGACGGAGCCGAAGATGTTGAGCCAGTAGAGCGGGCGAGGCGTATTGAGTATCGCGGCGGGGCCGTCCGGCATGCTTTTGATGCGTGCTTCCAGCGTAGCGAAGCTCAGAGCAGATGACCGGTCATCCATGCGAAAAAGAACCTCGCTGTTGCGGTCGGGCTAAGTGAACCTGACCCCGTGTACCGTGGACGCCGTTGGCGCGGGCCTAGGACAACGAGCGGATGATGGCATTAACCCGATTTCTTGCAAAGTACTCAAACTCCTTCTCCTCCACAAAACCCTTTCCGTGAGTGTTGCACCTCGGCACTTCGCCAAATATATCCCTGAAGCTAAGTAAAAGAGCACGCTCAAGTTTTATCCACATCTTTACTCGTTGTCGCGCTTTGCAGGTGATTACGCGAGCTTCAAACTCAGTGACGCCGTGAAGATTTAGAATTGATGATTCACGCGTGGCGACGCTCGATGCTATTCGAGAACCACCCTTTTTTGTTGTACCGATATAAGCAATTCGGGATTTGCCTGACGGATAATGAAGTGGTTTTGATGCAACAAGAAGGTAAACAATCTTTTCGTTATCAAGGATGACCCGGCGAGCCGTCAGCGCCGGATTGGCCTTTAAGGAAATGCTGGATCTCCGAATCATTTTCACCCTCGCCTACGCCTGAGCTAAGACGCGCCTCGAAGCGGCGTCGGCTTGAATTAATTGTTAGCTTTCACTGACGCCCACAATATGGCGAGCACGCTCATAGAGCTCATCAAAAGTGATGACCTCAGGCTGGTGTAGGTTTCGACGATAAATCTCAAACGACCTTAGCTGAGTATCATTTACCCCATTTTTTCCGGAAAATTGCCCGAGCGTGCCGACAACAACGAAGGATCTTGGGGAGAAGTTGAAAGCTTCTTCTGCTGTGGGAAAGCCTTGCTTATCCGTAAGTTGAAGTTTCCCGAAAATGGTCTCTCCCGCATACGATACGGTGCCTTGCACCTGAGCCACTGCGCCAGATAGATGCTCTGACGGAGCCCAACAGCCGGCCCGATACGCTGTGGAGGTAAGCAGGGGTGTCTTGTGGGTCTTGATCTCCACAAAGCACAGAGTCGAGGCTAGCGCTCTAGTCTTTAGAAGCGCATCGACACGCTTCCCAGACTGATCCAATTGGTAGCCGCGGACCACTTGTTCAAGCTTTCTGTCCTCGAGCCCCGAAGAGTAGATATAACTCAGCCCGTAACCGAATATCCACGAATTTGCTTCGAAGAACTGTTGCCACAACGCTTCATCCTTACACTGCTTCCTCTTTTTTAGATCATTAAAGTAGCTTTCGCTCTCTAGAAGTTTTCCAAAGACCTCAAGTTGCCTCTTGCGGTAGCCGAGCGCTACTACATCGCTCTTAGTCACGGAGTGCCGCAGAACCTCCGCGACGAGTTCTTCATTATCCTCCAACAATTCTTTTGCCTGCTGTGACGTGAGTGCAATCTTGCGCAACTCAGCATCTGAAATGTTGACTGAGCTACCGCCTTCCAGGCTCACGGACTGAATATTGGCGAGAAACTCGCAGAAGCGACCGATCTCTTCGCCCACAAATGAAAATCCGGTGCCGTAAGGCATGCCGGTATCTGCAGAAAACTTCTGGATGGTGAGAACGAAAACACCCTTAGTGTCTTCGATAAACTTTGCCTTGATGTAGGTAGCCGCATTTGGCTTCTGTCGCACTACAACTTCATCGCGCTCTTTGACGTACTCATATCCATCGGCAGAGGGTAGGACTTTCGACGCTATACGGACTCGACGGGTCTTGTCCCCGAAGGCCGGAAGCGCTGGACTTATGTACGTTTTACCGGGCTTAGGATTGTGGTAGTTGTCCATGATCACCGGAAGATTGGGCATGAAAGCTAACGATTGAATCAAGCCGTGGGTCTGCTTAAGGAGATGTCCATGAAGTCCCCTGTGACTTCTAACGCCTGATTAAGCCGCGCCGCGAAGCGATGTCAGCTTGAATTAATTATTAGGCCTCAATTGCGGCCACATGGTCGATCACTCTTAGCGCCCCTTGCAGCAACTCATCCTCGCGCTCAAGCACTCGAACCCAGGCCGCATCGTCGGCTTCTGCAGCCGCATGAAGATGCACGAAGTTCCTGACGGCATGCATAGCCTTCACTTGAGGCCATACATCTGCAACTTCGGGCTGTGGGGCTCCAGCTATCTCCCATGCCCGAATGACGTTGCCAAAGGTACGGCGCCGCAGGTCTTGATTGAGCGTGTAACCCCGCGTCTCAGCAATTGCTCGCAGTGCCGCCTCTGTGATCGAGGCGGCAACGAGTACAGCAGCTTTCACTGCTCCTGCTCTGACTGAGAGTCCAAGCTCACGTCTATATGGCGGGTCTGCGAGTTGGCCGGCGCGAGTGTGCCGAAGGTTTTTCAGCATGTATAAATGGAACTGCAGGTACTGCTCCTCGGCAGCAATCGCGTACTGCACCTCCGGATTGCCTAAGCGCTGCCATTTAAAAATAGCAACCGTGGTCAGTGGCTGGATCTCGAAAGTAGGGTCTTGAAAGAAGAAGTCGGCAGCCATGTTCTTTTGAGGCCCAGCACCTGAGTTAAACCACGCCACGAAGTGGCGTCGGCTTGAGTGAATAGTTAAAGAGACGCCTGCCGCATCCTTGGAATGTGATCGATGATCTCGATGACCTCGTAGCTATGGTTCTTGTAAATACCGGAATCTTTGTCTTGCCGTTGAACAATGCGCACTGCCGCCTTCAGGACGTCTCCAGGAGCAATCGTGACTTCGTGTGCGAAGAATTTATCGTAGAACCGATCATCAAGAACGGGGGCAGAAATTTTCACACCTCGCCAGTAAAACTCCCACTTTCGCCTTCCGCGCGCGAGGATCGCGCGCGAAATCTCAAGATTGGCGTACTCGACTACCACCCTGTCGCCTTCGTCGTCGAGAATTCGCGTGTCGAAGCGACAAAACATTTCGCGAGGCACCTTCGGCCCCGGCTGCCTACGGTCTGGAGGATCAATCCGCAGCCCTGTCACCGTTGAGTCTGATTCGGCTCCTCGGAAAACTTGTCCAATCGCGTTTTCGAAGCGCTTAGATTTCTCTACCTGTTGCTGTGCCTCGTAGACATTACGGGGGACAATCACTTTTGTATCGCCATACTCGACGATGACTGAGCTGTCAGTTACGACTATTGTCGGATCTGAGGGCGCCACCATTTTTGTGACTATGTAGCCCGCGATAACGCCGTAGATTATCGCTTTCGACGCTTCATGCGAAAACACACTGTGTGTCTTCTCGAAAATTGTTTTTACGACTGCTTCGAAGCTTCCTTCCTCAAGCGCCAAGACAACAACTTCTACAGCGTAGCCGGGATTGACTATCGAACTTGCTTCGCGAACCGCTTCCGCGAGCCCAGCAAGCGAAGTCGCCAAAGCGAAAGCATTGATTTGGTGCCTGTTCGTCTCGAAGTGAAGGACGAACCGGTCAGCTTCGCTCTGAATTTCGATGATAGCCATAGTCCCTAGTCCCGCTAATTACTATTAGCCCCTGTTGCGCCGGAGTATGCGCCGCCACTCTTCGCTTCGCTATCAGAGAAATCCTACAGAGATCAGCCTGTTGCGCAGGCATGCCCAGCTGCCCCGGTGCCTAGCGCTCGTGTGTTATCAGGCGAATGGCCGGGCCGGCGTTATTCGACACTTTCGGAGTGGTAACGCCGCTCAGGCGAGGGTCGCCGGGGAGAACCGGGGTCAGGTTCACTTCCAAGCCACTGCCCCGTTGCTGGTTCCACGTTGTTACGCACTACCTCACCCGCACTGGCTGTACCCACAGTGCAAAAGAGGACGTCCGGGCGCTCGATGCGACCGTGATGGGGCTCTCTTGGGGTGACGGTGCGGTGGATCGAACGGCCCTCACCCCAACCCCTCTCCCGCAGGCGGGAGAGGGGCTCGACGGCTGACGCGTCAGCGGGTCGCCTTGCGGGCGGCCTTCTTCGCGGTCTTCTTCGCCGGGGCCTTGCGAGCCGGCGCCTTCTTGGCGGCGGCCTTCTTTGCCGGAGCCTTCTTCGCCGGTGCCTTGCGGGCGACGGCCTTCTTCACTGCGGTCTTCTTGGCGGTCGCCTTCTTGGCGATCTTCTTGGTCGCCTTCTTCACCGCGCCCTTCTTGGCGGCGGCCTTCTTGGCGACCTTCTTGGTGGTGCGGGTGGCGGACTTCTTCACCGCCGCCTTCTTGGCGGTGGCCTTCTTCGCGACCTTCTTGGCGGTCTTCTTCGCCGCGCCCTTCTTGGCGGCCGCCTTCTTGGTGGCCTTCTTCGTCGCGGTCTTGGTGGCGGCCTTCTTGCCGGCGCCCTTGCGCTTGAGCGCCGCGGCTTCGGAGGTGGCGCTGGCCTTGGCGGCCGCCAGCTTCTTCTTGGCCTTGGTCACGCGCTTGCTCACCGTCTTGCTCGCCTTCTTGGCGGCCTTGCGCACGCGCGTGACCGCCTCTTTGGCGGTGGCGACCACGCTGCTGCCGACTTCCTGCGCCTTCTCGGCGATGGAATCGGCGGCATCGGCGATCGTCGCCGTCACTCCGTTACCGTTGCTCATCGGGGTTTTCCTCGTCTTGGAATTACGGGCACCGTGCCCGTGAAGCGGAATGTACGAAGTTTTCGCGCGGCGCGGAACAAAAAAATAACGCGGCGATTCGGCGCGCGGCGGCGCCGAGCGCCCTTCGGGTATGCGACGGATCGGCGGCGACCGCGCGTCCACGCACCTGTTCGATCGTCGCTGCGGCCATGCATGCCGGCGCATGGGTGCGGTCGTTCGCTCTTTAGCGACGCGAATCCGGCTGCCGCCGCGATGACGAAAACACCTTGTTTGCAGGTGTCGGCACTCGCATGGCCGGCGATCGCACGCGCGATGCACCCCCGACGGAGATCCCGTCGCCATCGTCGGTGGGGAGACGCCCGCAAGCGTCCGCACGCGGGCGGCCGCTGCGGAAACCGGCGCGGGCGGGCATCATGAACAGGCGCCGACCGCAGGCCCTCGCACATGACCGCAGGCCATGGAGACCGCATGCGCGGCGCGCTAGCTTCGATCCGTGCGCACCCGCGCCGCCTCGTCCCGCGCAGCCACACGCCTTTCACGTTGCTGCCACCCACACCAACGAAACAATCGACGTCCCATGCGTGCATTGCCCACCCTGCTTGCCCTCACCGCCGCGGCCGCTTTCGGAGGCTTTGCGGCCACGGTGCTGGTCGATATGAACCGGCCGCTCGCGGCCCAGTCCGCGCCCGTGGCGCAGGTGCCTGCGACCGTGACCGGCACCGGCGCCCTGCCGTCGGCAGTCGCCGGCCAGCCGATGCCGTCGCTGGCGCCGATGCTCGAGCGCGTGATTCCCGCCGTGGTCGGCGTGAACAACACCCGGCGCGTGCAGGTGAGTCCGTTCGGCAACGATCCGTTCTTCCGTCGCATGTTCCCGGACCTGAGCCAGGAGCGCCTGGCGCAGTCGATGGGCTCGGGTGTCATCGTCGACGCCGAGCGCGGCCTGATCCTGACCAACCACCATGTCATCGAGAACGCCGACGAAGTCTCGGTGACGCTCGGCGACGGCCGCACGCTGGAAGCCGAGTTCCTGGGCTCCGACCCCGAGACCGACATCGCGCTGATGCGGGTGGCAGCGGAGAACCTCACCGCGATCCCGCTGGCCGACAGCAGCACGCTGCGGGTCGGCGATTTCGTGGTCGCGGTGGGCAATCCCTTCGGTTTCAGCCAGACGGTGACCTCCGGCATCGTGTCCGCGGTCGGGCGCAGCAACGTGCCCGGCATCGGATTCCAGAACTTCATCCAGACCGACGCCTCGATCAACCCGGGCAACTCCGGCGGTCCGCTGGTCAACCTCAACGGCGAACTGGTCGGGGTGAACACCGCCAGTTTCAACCTGCGCGGCAGCGAGGCCGGCAACATCGGTATCGGGTTCGCGATTCCGTCGAACCTGGCCGGCAGCGTGATGCGTCAGCTGGAGAACACCGGCACCGTGCGCCGCGGCACCCTGGGGCTGGACCTGCAGACCGTCGATGCGCGACTGGCGCAGGCGATGGGCTTGTCCGAGCCGCGCGGCGCGGCGGTCACCCGCGTGCACGAGGGCGCGGCCGGCGCCCGCGCCGGGCTGCGCACCGGCGATGTGATCGTGTCGGCCAACGGCCAGCGCGTGGACAACGCCGAGGCCCTGCGCAACATCCAGGGCCTGCAGCCGGTGGATACGCCGATGAGCCTGCAGGTGCTGCGCGACGGCCGCTCGCTGGAACTCAGCGCGCGCCTGACCGAGCTGCCGCGTGACGGCGCGTCCTACGACGCACGCCTGGCCGGCGCCACCCTGTCCGACCTGCCGGAGGCCTTGCGCCGGCAGACCAACCGCGCCAGCGGCGTGCTGGTGGAGCGCGTCGAGCCCGACAGCCGCGCCGCCCGCAACGGCCTGCGCCCGAACGACCTGATCCTCGCCGCCACCGGCGGTCAGTTCCACGATCTGGCCGGCTTCCGCGCCGCCCTGGCCGACCAGCCCGATCAACTGTCGCTGCTGATCATGCGCGGCGGTCGCCGTTTCCAGGTCGATCTGCAGTAAGCCACACGCCGATCGGCATTCCCCCCGCCACACCCACCCGCAGGAGATCCGCCATGAGCCCCACCTCCACCGAAAACCTCAAGCACAACCTCAACGACGCCGGCAGCGCCCTGAAGCAGGCCGCGCACGACGCGGGCGATGCGCTCAAGGGCGCCAGCACGGCGGCGGGCGAAGAGCTCCGCCTGGGCCGCGCCAACGTCAAGGCCGACCTGGCCGACGGCGCCACGGCCGGGCTGTCCGCGCTGGAAGATCTGGGCGACGCCTCGCGCGAGCAGGTCGACGAGCTGATGGACAAGGGCCGCGACTTGGTCGACAGCGCCGCCGATCTGATCCGCGAGCGCCCGCTGGCCTCGTTCGGCGTCGCGTTCGCCGCGGGCTGGTTGATCGCCAAGATCGGCCGCCGCTGATCGCACCGTTGTTGCGTAGCCAGGGGAGAAGCCATTGAGCGCGACCGCCGAAGAGGCCCGCGACGACGACGCCTGCGGCGTGGACGATCCGAATCCCGGTCGCCCGCCGCACCTGGACGAGAGCGTCCGCCGCATCGGCAAGGCCGGCCGCGAGACGGTGGATGCGGCGCTGGGCACCGGCAAGGCGCTGCGGCGCCTGTTCTCGGCCGACTTCGCGCTGGCCCGCAGCGCCATCGGCCGCGTACTGGCCTGGGGCGCGATGGCGATCGTGTTCGGCGCGTCGTCGTGGTTGCTGTTGATGGGCGCATTCGTCGCCCTGGTGCAGCGCATCCCCGGCGTGAGCTGGATGCTGGCGATGGCCTTGGCCGCATTGGTGAGCCTGCTGGTGACCGCACTGGCGGCCTGGCGCGCGTCGGCGTTCTTCGATCTGGCCGGTCTGCACGCCACGCGCCGGCAACTGCATCGCCTGGGACTGTTCAACGAGGCCAGCGAGGAAGACGAGGACGAGGACGACGGCATGCCGCCTCCGTCCGAGCCGCCGCCGCCCGCGCCGCCCGCCCCCATCGGCAATCCCCCGCCACCGCCCGGCCGGCCGGTGCAACCGCCCGTCGCGCGCACACCGGAGGCAGGGCCGTGAACTTCGAACAGCTCAAGCGCCGGGTCGATCGCGCCGAACAGGTGGTCGAGGGTCGCATCCTGCAGACCACGGCCGCCCGCAACAGCCTGCAGGCGCGCTGGCGCGAGGCATGGACGCCGACGCGGATCGTGGTCGTGGGACTGCTGACCGGCTTCGTCAGCGGCAAGGCGCAGCCGGAGCGTGCCCTGCGCCACGTCGGCAAGTTCGCCAATCCGCGCATGATGCAATTGATCACGTCGCTGTCGGGCCTGGTGGCGTCGCTGCAGACCGCCTACGCGGCGGCCACTGCGAAGGACGCCGCCGACACCGCGGATGCCGCCGCCGACGATGCGGCCGGCACCCCCCGGCAGGCCGCCGCGACGGCATCGGGTGACTCGTCGGGCGGGCCTGCCGGTACGGGTGCCGGCGGCGGCGCGACCGCCGCACAGACGGCCGCCCAGGCGACGCGGGCACGGGCCGCCGCCGCGGGCGCCGCATCGGCCGAGACGGTCTCTGCGGCCCATGCCGACGACACCGCCGTCGCGCCGCCGCGCCCGCGCAGCGACCGCAGCCGGGTGGAGTCGACGCCGGAGCGGCAACCGGCACCGGCCGAAGCCGCCACCGATCTGTCCGAGCGCTGAGCCTCGCCGATGACGGCGTCGGCCGACACCATCGCGGGCGCGGACGCGTCGCCGCCTCCTGCGCCGCGCCCGCGCCCGCGGGCGCCGGTTTCGGTCGTCGTCCTGGCCACCCTGGCTGTGCTGGCCACGGCCTGGGTGGCGCAGGCGCTGATCCTGCCGATCCTGCTGGCGATGTTCTTCGCGATGATCGGCAACCCGATCCTGCGCGTGCTGCGGCGCCTGTACGTGCCGCGGTTCCTCGCCGCACTGCTGGTGCTGCTGGCCGGCCTGGCCGCCACCGCGATGCTGGTGTGGCAATTGGCCGGACCGGTCCAGGGCTGGGTGGAACAGGCGCCGGCGCAGCTGCGCGCACTGGCGCCGCGGCTGCAGCAGATGACCAAGCCGATGCATTCCGCCAGCGAGGCCGCGGCGTCGTTCGCCCGCGCCACCGACGGCACGCCGCAACGGCGCGCGCAGTTGGTGCAGATCCAGCAGGACGACGCCTGGCAGCGATTGACCGCGACCCCGCGCATGGCCGCGTCGGTGCTGGCGGTGGTGCTGCTCACGTTCTTCTTCATGGTCTACGGCGAGCGCCTGCAGCGGCACGCGATCGCCCTGCTGCCCGACCGTCAGCGCAAGAAGCTGACGGTGGAGATCATGACGTCCATCGAGCGCGAGATCTCGCGCTACATCCTCACCATCAGCATCATCAACACCCTGCTCGGGCTGGCCTTCGCCGCCAGCCTGTACGCACTCGGGATCGCGCTGCCGGAAGCGGCGATGTGGGGCACGATCGTGGCGCTGCTCAACTTCGCGCCGTACGTCGGTCCGTTCATCGGCGCGATCCTGATGCTGATGCTGGGCTTCGTCACCTACGACACGCTGGGCATGTCGCTGCTGCCGCTGGCGATCTACATGGGCCTGCACACGGTGGAGGGCCAGCTGATCACGCCCATCGTGCTCGGCCGGCGGATGGCGCTGTCGCCGTTGATCCTGATCCTGGGGCTGATGGTGTTCGGGTTCCTGTTCGGCATCGTCGGCCTGCTGCTGGCGGTGCCGCTGCTGGTCTGCGTGAAGATGATCCTGGTCCGTGTGGACGGCATGGAGCGCTGGGCGCGCCTGCTGGAATGAGCGACGCCGGACACGCATCCGCCGGGGCCGGCTGGCCGCGGTCTTCTACAATGGTCCGCATGCGTTTTCCCGTGCGTGCCATCACCCTCGATCTCGACGACACCGTGTGGCCGTTCGCGCCGATCGGCGAACGCGTGGAACGCGTGCTCGACGACTGGCTGCGCACCCACAGCCCCGCCACCGCCGAGCGCTATCCGGTGGACGCGATGCGCGCGTTGCGCGAACGGGTGTGGCGGCACAACCCGCAGTTGGCCCACGACCTGTCGACCTTGCGGCGGATGACGCTGGAGATCGCGTTGAAGGACAGCGGCGCGGACATGGCGCTGCTGGAGCCGGCCTACGAGGCGTTCTACGCCGCGCGCAACGAGGTCGAGCATTACCCCGACAGCCTCGACGCGCTGGCGCGCATCAGCGCGCGCGTGCCGATCGCCGCGCTGTCCAACGGCAATGCCGATCTCGCCCGCGTGGGCATCGCCGAGCATTTCGTGTTCCAGCTGGGTGCGCGCGAACACGGCAAGGCGAAGCCGTCGGCCTGCATCTTCCACGCCGCCTGCGACCGCCTCGGCTGCGCGCACGGCGAGGTGCTGCACGTCGGCGACCACATCGAGGCGGACGTGGCCGGCGCGCACCGCGCCGGGCTGCGCACCTGCTGGATCAACCGCGAGGGCCGGCGCTGGACCAACCGGCAACTGCGCCCCGACCTCGAGTTCGACACCCTCACCGGTCTGGCCGACTGGCTGGACACCCACGACATCCGCGCGCCCCGTGCCGATACGCCCGCGACGCGCGCCTGAGCGGATGCCGCGATCGCGCGCCGGCAGCCGCAGGACGACTCCGGCACCATGACCGCCTCGACGTCGTGACCCGACCCGGCCCGCCCCCGCCCGATCCGGCCCGCGACGCGGGCGCCCGCACCTGCACGCGCCGGACCCGGCCACATCCCCTTCCGCCTCTGTCCCTGGAGCCCGCATGACCGACTCGACCGCCCCCGCCCTCCCCGCCGGCCTGGTCCGCGCCGCCGACGCCGGTGCCGCCGACACGATCCGCACCCTGCACGTGATCGAACGCGACGGCCTGGCGGCGTGGCGCGCACAGCAGGACGCGCGCACCTGCGCCTGGCTCGACGCGCACGGCTTCACCAGCGGCGGCTGGATCGCCCTGCCCGGCGACGACGGCCTGGCCGGCGCGCTGCTGGTGGTGACCGACATGCGCGATCCCTACGCCTGGGCGCCGATGCCCGTCGCGCTGCCGCCCGGCGACTGGCGCGTGCACGGCGCCGACGCGGTGGCCGACGCGTGCGTGCTGGGCTGGGGCCTGGGCGCCTACCGGTTCACCCGTTACCGCGGCGCCGGACGCGCGCCGGCACGGCTGGTGCTGGATGCCCCGCACACGGCCACCCTCGATGTGCTGGCCGCGTGCAACCGCGTCCGCGACCTGGTCAACACGCCGACCGAGGACATGGGCCCGGACGAGCTCGAAGCCGTCGCCCGCGACATCGCGACCGCGCACGGCGCGACGTTCGATGCGGTGACCGGGGACGCCCTGCTCGCCGGCAACCTCCCGGCGATCCACGCCGTCGGCCGCGCCTCGCATCGCGCGCCGCGCCTGCTGCAACTGGACTGGGGCGATACCGCGCACCCGAAGCTGGTGCTGGTGGGCAAGGGCGTGTGCTTCGACACCGGCGGCCTGGACATCAAGCCGGCCGACGGCATGCGCAACATGAAGAAGGACATGGGCGGCGCCGCGCACGCGCTCGCGCTGGCCGAGCTGGTCATGGCGCGCAAGCTGCCGGTGCGGCTGACCCTGCTGATCCCCGCGGTGGAGAACGCCATCGGCCCGAACGCGCTGCGCCCGGGCGAGGTCATCGCGACCCGCAAGGGCATCGCGGTGGAGATCGACAACACCGATGCCGAAGGCCGGCTGGTGCTGGGCGACGCGCTGACCCTGGCCGGCGAGCAATCGCCCGACCTGATCCTGGATTTCGCCACCCTCACCGGCGCCGCGCGCATCGCGCTCGGGCCGGACCTGCCGGCGCTGTACAGCAACGACGACGGCGTGGCCGAGCGCTGGCTGCAGTGCGGTCTCGAGCAGCAGGACCCGGTCTGGCGCATGCCGTTGTGGCGGCCGTACCTGCGCTATCTCACCAGCCGCGTCGCCGACATGGCCAATGCCGGCTCGCGCATGGCCGGCTCGGTGACCGCGGCGCTGTACCTGGAGCGCTTCGTTCCCGAAGGCCAGGCCTGGGCCCACCTGGACGTCTATTCGTGGAACGACGCCGACCGCCCCGGCAAACCGGCCGGCGGCGAAGCCCAGGGCCTGCGCGCGGTATGGGCGATGCTGGACGCGCGCTACCGCTGAGCCGCGCTACTGCTCGACGCGCTCCCGCTGAGCGCGCCCCGGTCCGCGTCCCTGCCGTTGTCCGCGCCGAGCGTCGCGGCCGGCGGGACGGGGCGGGACGCTATCTGCGGGGATTCAATCGCCCGGGACCGGACAGCGTTCCGGGCGCTGTTGCGGCGCTGCGCCGGTGCGATACCAGCGCGCGCCGTCCGCGGCGGTCGGCAGGTCCATGCAGGCGCTCGCCTGGCTGCCGTCGGGCGCGGTGCGCACCCACCACTGGCGCGCGAGGCAGGTGTGCGCCTCGCATCCGGCCACGACCAGGTGTCCGCCCGAGCGGGCGATCGGCGAGACCACGCCGCCCTGCACCATCGCGCGCAGCGCAGCATCGGCCTGGAGGCCGTCCAGCGCGCGCTCGAACGCCGGGTGCGCATACAGCGTGAGACCGCCGACGGCCTCGTGCGGGTACCAGCCCAGATAGGCGCCGAGATCGATGGGCGCGGGGGTGGCGGGCGCGGCGGGCAGATCCATCGCCTCGGCGAAGATGGGGTCGACCGCGATCACGTCGCAGCGCGCGCTCGCACCCGTGCGCGCGAACAGGCGGGCCTGGTCGCCCTCGATCCGCAGGTTCGCCCGCCGGGCGACCGGTGCCGGCGGCCCCCGGCCCGCCTCGCAGGCGGCAGGATCGAAGCGGACCCGCACATCCACCCGTGGCGCGGTCCGGCAGTCGGGACCGCAGCCGCCGATGCGTTCGACCTGCAGCGGGCAGGTGAACGCCCGCCCCGAGGCCCGTCCGCGCAGGGTGGCGCTGCCGGGACCGTAGAGATCGAAGCGGACATAGTCGCCATCGCCGGCCTGCTGCACGCAACTGGCCAGCGGCGGGTCGGCCTGGGCGGGCAGTGCCGCACCCAGCAGCAACGCCGCCAGCAGGAACACGCCCAGACGCAGGCTCCGGCACGTCCGGCGATGCCGAATGTCCGATTCCGGCCGGTCCGCCACATCCATCGCTGCCATCGCTCCCGCACTGCGTTTCGAGGCCGCCACACTAACCGATGCGCGCCCCGGTGCGCACCGCCCGGACGCCGTCGATCCGGGCGGATTTCGCGATATCGCATGCCGTCCGCGTGGACGGCGCTATCGCGCCGGCACGGCAGGGACGGCGTCGTCTCCGCCGAGCGCCTGCGCGAGCGCGATGACGTCGCGGCTGAAGTCGGCGTAGCCGCTGTCGGGCGGATGCGTACCGTCCATCTCGCGGCTGCGGATCTGCCGCACCGCGACCAGCCGTTGTCCGGGCACGACCACGATGAACTGGCCCAGGTAGCCGTTGGCCTCGTAGGCGACCACGGGACCGGAACGCTCGTCGAACACATCGCTGCGGGTCAGGCCACGTGCGTTGATCTCGCGGCCATAGCGCTCGGCGAAATCGTCGCCGAGCGCCTCGCGCAGGGCGCCCGTGACGTCGTCGAACCGCCGGCCGGCCAGCGGCTGCAGCGCCTCGATGAACCCGGCGGAGACGCCTGCCGCGGCCAGGTGCCCGGCGGCATCGGCGCGCAGGCTGAACACCTGCCACGCCGGCCGGCGCCACCACAGCAGCCCGACCGCATCGCTGCGCGCGCCGGGCGCGAACAGGGCCTCGACGAACCCCTCCGGCAGCAGCCGCGTACCGTCGGGCGCGACGCCGTCGTCGAGCAGCAGCTGGCCCAGTTTCGCCGCATCGCGTGCGGTCAGCGGAAGGCCGGCCATGCCATGGGGATTGCCGGCATCGTCGCGGTACCACATTCCCGGCGACATCCCCAACGGCACGAACAGGCGGTCGCGCAGATACGCATCCATCGGCCTGCCCGACGCGCGCGCGATGACGCCGGCCAACAGGTTGGTCGCCTTGTTGTTGTAGCGCATGCGCTCGCCGGGCGCGCTGTCGAGCTCGGCGGCGAGCGCGAGCTGCACGACATCGGGCGCCGGATAGATCTCGGCGCCGGCATTGGGAATGTCCTGCAGGCCCGAGGTGTGGTCGAGCAGCATGCGCACGGTGATCTGCGCCTTGCGGCCCTGCCGCCATTCGGGGAACCAGGTGGACACCGGTGCGTCCAGCGCGTCGAGATGACCATCGGCCAGCAACAGGCCGATCCCCAGTGCGACCACCGATTTCGTCGCCGACATCAGCTCGATCGTGCCGGGCGGCCCGTCGCCGTCGTCCTCCAGCAGGACCGTGCCGTCGTGCATCACCAGCAGGGCGTCGCTGTGCTGCTCGGCGCCCTTGCGGGCGATGGTCTGCAGCGCCTCGCGCGCGGACGCGGGCATCGACGCCGCGCCGGCCGCCGCAGGCCCGGGCGCGGTTCGCGGTGGCGTGGTCTGGGCGGCAGCGCCCCCCAGGGCGAGCGCCGCCAGGAGGGCGACGACGAAGGACGGGATCGGGCTCGGCATCAAACGCGCTTCCATGAGGGACAGGATCCTGGATGCACGAGCGTGCGATCGCGTCGCAGCCGTCCGTTCCTCGCCCGGCGTGGGCTCGGCATCCCGATGCACGATCCTGTCCAGGCGCGGGCGAAGACGCCTGTGCCGGAGGGGCCCGTGACACCCGGCCGCGGCGAAGGACCACCCGACGGACGACCGCGCCGGACGCGAACCGGGCCGCGGCGCACCGGTACCCGAACGGACCCCGATCGCTGCACGCTTCGTGGCGGCGGTCGCGTGTCTCGCGTGTCTGCGGCGCGACCGGCGGCGTCGCGTCGACGGTCAGGCCGAAGGCACTTCCACCAGCAACAGATCCGCAGGCGTTCCCACGGCGCGGAGTTCGCCTTCGACCGGGGGCGATGCCCATTCCAGCGCATCGCCCGCGGCCAAGGTGCGCTCCCCGCAGCGGACCGTGCCGTGCAACACCTGCAGCCAGGCCCGTGCGCCGGCCGCCGCCGCGAGGTCGAGCGGCGCCTCCGGCAGGATGCGCGCGACGCGCACGCGCGCGCCGCCGCGCAACGGGAGGGCACCGGCGCCGTCGTCCGGACCCGCCAGGGTCTGCCAGCGGCCCTGCCGGTCGGCATCGTCGAACCAGGCCTCGACCCGGCGCGGCACGGCGTTGACCGTCTCCGGCTGCAGCCACAGCCGCACCAGCTCGACGGGGTGCTCGGCCGAGGGATTGCGCTCGGCCTGCTCGCTGCCGTGACCGGCATCGAGCAGTTGCACGCAACCGCCATGCAGCTCGCCGGAGACGCCGGCGCCATCGGACCAGGCCAGCACGCCGCAACGGACCCAGGTGAGGATCTGCATGTTGGCGCGCCGTTGCGGCGGCAACGTCACGCCCGGCGCGACGGACACGTCCGCCAGCACGCGCAGCGCGCCGAACCCCATCCGGTCGCGATCGACGTAGTCGCCCGACGAGAAGCTGTGCACGCTGTCGACGCCGTCGTGCTGCAGACGGCCACGGGTGGCGGCGGGACGGAATACGGGCATGGGACGGTTCTCCGCAAACGACGACGCCCCCGTGACCGGGGGCGTCGTCATGGTACCGCGCCGGCCGATTACTCGGCCTTGGCGCTGGCCTCGGTGGTGATGCGCAGCTGCACCTCGTCGCTGACGTTGGGCGCGTACAGGCCCAGGCCGAAATCGGTGCGCTTGATGGTGGCCGTGGCATCGAAGCCGATCGTGGGCGCCTGCGTCATCGGATGCGGGCCGACCTTGTTGAGGGTCACGTCGAGCACCACCGGATGGGTGTTGTCCTTGATGGTGAGGTCGCCGGTGACCTTCAGGCGACCCTCGCCCGCGGCTTCGACCGAGGTCGACTTGAACGTCGCCTGCGGGTAGTTGGCGACATCGAAGAAGTCGTCGTTCTTCAGGTGTTCGTCGAACGCCTGCACGTGCGAGTTCAGGCCCGACATCGGCAGGACCACCTCGACGCTGGACGCGGCGACGTTGTCGGCGTCGTAGACGATGCGGCCGTCGACCTCGCCGAAGTGGGCGATCGGGTTGGAGAAGCCGAAGTGGCTCCACTGCGCGATCACGTCGGTGTGGGTCGGATCGAGTTCGTAGGTGACCGGCGCGGCGAACGCGGCGCCGGCGGCGACGGCCAGCACGCTGGCGAGCACGGAACGCTTGATGAGCTGAAGGGGACGCATGGCGGAACTCCTTGTGGATGCGGTGGAACGTGGGCGGGGACGGCCGCCGGGCACGGCCGGCCGGGGGTCAGACGATGCGACAGGCCTCGTCGAAGGCCAGTCGCGGCGAGCGGTCGAAGATGCTGGCCGGGTCGCCCTTGCCGAGATTGACGATCACGTTGGTGCGGATGCTGGTGCCGGCGAAGAACGCGGCATCGACCTGGTCGGCGTCGAAGCCGGTCATCGGGCCGGTGTCCAGGCCCAGCGCGCGCGCGGCCAGGATCAGATACGCCACCTGCAGCGAGCCGTTGCGGAAGGCGTGATCGCGCCGGCCGTCCTGCGATCCCTCGAACCAGCTCTTGGCGTCGGTGTGCGGGAACAGGTAGGGCAGCTTCTCGTGGAAGTCGAGATCGTGACCGACGATGACCGCCACCGGCGCGGACAGGGTCTTCTCGCGGTTGCCCTCGGCCAGCGCGGGCGCGAGCTTCTGCTTGGCCGCGTCCGAACGCACGAACACGAACCGCGCCGGACTCTGGTTGGCGCTGGTCGGCCCCCACTTCAGCAGGTCGTACAGCTGGTGCAGGGTGGCATCGTCGATCTCGCCGGAAAAGCGGTTGTAGGTCCGCGCGGTGCGGAACAACTGGTCCAGGGCGGCGGCGTCGAGCACTGTCATCGAATCGGTGTCCTTGCGGCTTGGCGTGTGCCGCAGTGTAGAGTCCCGCCGACACGGCCGCACAATCGGCGCCGGAACGTAGGGTCATATCGTTGGAACGAAGTGCCGCCCCCGCCGACGTCGTCTGGGTCCTCAGCGACGGCCATGCCGGCAACGTGCGCCAGGCCACGGCCCTGGCCGCGGCGCTCGGCGGCGCCACGCGCGAATGGACGCTCGCCGCCCGCGCGCCCTGGCGCTGGCTGGCGCCGCGGGCGCTGCCCGGCGCCGGCGCCGCGTTCGGCGACGCCTTCGAACAGGCGCTGGCGACCGCGCCGCCACGCTTGGCGATCGGCTGCGGGCGGCAGGCCGCGCTGGCGACGCGCCTGGCGCGCGCGGCCGGGGCGCAGGCGGTGCAGATCCTCGATCCACGTCTGCACAGCCGCCACTGGGATCTGGTGGTCGCGCCCGAACATGACCACCTCTCCGGCCGCAACGTGATCCCGCTCCTGGGCAGCCTGCACCCGGTCGACGACGGCTGGCTGCAGCGCGGCCGCGACGCGTTTCCGGCGCTCGGCACCCTGCCCGGCCCGCGCACCGCGCTGCTGCTCGGCGGACCCAGCCGGCACCTGGCGTTCGACGCGGCCGCCTTCGCCCGCCTGATGGCCTGGCTGCGGCCGACCATCGAACGCGAAGCCGGCAGCCTGCTGGCGACGGTGTCGCGGCGCACACCGCCCGCCGTGGTCGATGCGCTGCGGGCGCAGACCGCACACCTGCCCGGCCTGCGCTGGACCGGACCGCAGGACGGCCCGAATCCCTACGCCGGCCTGCTCGGCTGGGCCGACCGCATTGTCTGCAGCGCCGACTCGGTCAACATGCTGTCCGAGGCCTGCGCGACCTGCGCGCCGGTGTTCGTCCACGAGCCCGAGCGCCTGTCCGGCCGTCCGCGTCGCTTCGTCGACGCGCTGCGCGCACGCGGCCGGGTCCAGCCGCTCGACGCCTCGCTGGCGCCGTTCGCGTTCGAGCCGCTGCGCGAGACCGCGCGCGTCGCCGAGGCGGTGCGGATGCGCCTGGCCGGCCGGACCGAATAACCCCCGCGGCAGCCGACACCGTCCGCCGCCTCGCCGGCAGCGCGCCCGGCGGATGCCGGGCGCTGCGGTTCCCGCCGATCAGCCCTCGGCGGCGCGCCGCGCTGCGATGGCGTCCAGGCGTTCCTGGATCTCGTCTTCCGGCAACCAGCGTCCGGCGACCATGACGCCGGCGCGTTCGCGCACGTTGTCGAGGTCGGCCAGCGGATCGGCGGTGAGCAGGATCAGATCCGCGCGCGCGCCGGGCACCACGGCACCGAATTCGCCGGGCGTATCGAAGTACCGCGCCGGGGCGACGGTGCCGGTCTCCAGCACCTGCCAGGGGGTGAGGCCGGCGGCGGCCATCATCCGCATCTCGTGGTGGATGGAGAAGCCGGGCACGTTGAAGAACTGCGGCGCATCCGAGCCCAGCGCGATCGGCGCACCGGCGGCATGCAGCGCCACCAGCAACTGCTGGCGCAGTTCGACCAGACGTGCGGTGGCCTCGGGCTGGAAATCCTCGCGCGCGGCGTACTCGTGTTTGGAGCGCACCCAGCCGTCGCGCACCTCGACCGGCATGTAGCGCATTTCCGGCCAGGCGATCATCGCCTCCGCCGACTCGGGCGAGGCGAGATGCTCGACCAGGCTCAGCGTGGGCACGTTCCAGGTGCCGGCGTCGAGCGTGCGCTGCACGGCCTCGGGAATGCGCGCGGCGTCGGCCAGACCGACCACGCCGCTGCCGAAGAAGCCCGGCTCGGGCGCACCGGCGCGCGCCTCCGGCGGCACCAGGAACTCGGTGTAGCGGTCGAAGTGGTCGATCGAGGTCTGCCGCGCCCGCAACGCCTCTTCCAACGGCACGCTGCCGGGGATGTGCCCGCCGAACGGCAGGTCCGCCGCATGCGCGGCCTCGGCGAGCGCCGCGTAGACGTCGGGCTCCAGGCTGCCGAGCTTGATCAGGTCGAACCCGTCGGCCTGCGCCTGCGCCACGGTGCGCCGCGCGGCGTCCGCATCGGGCACCCGCTGCGGAGACACCCACGGCGTGGCCACGGCCAGACGCGGGCCCAGCACGTCGCCGGCGGCGATGCGGTCGCGCAGGTCGGGATGGGTCGCGTCGCCGGCCATGTTGCGCACCGTGGTCACGCCGTTGGAGACGTACAGGAACAGCACGTCGTCCAGGTATTGCGCGTCGTCGGGACCGGGGATGTGGCCGTGCATCTCGGCCAGGCCCGGCATCAGCCAGTGCCCGTCGGCCTCGATGCGCTGCGCGTCGTCGGGCACTTCGACCGAACCGTCCGGCCCGACCGCGACGATCCGGCCGTCGCGGACCAGCACGGTGTGCGCATCGAGCACACCTTCGCGATCCATCGGCACGACGCGCGCGCCGACGAAGGCGATCGCATCGGAGGCCGCTTCGACCCGCGGCGTCTGCGCGACGGGTGGGTCCTGCTGGGCGCAGGCCGTGCCCAGGCCGGCGCAGGCGAGTGCGAGCGTGGCGAGCCCGCGCGCGGAGAAGACGCGCGGCATCGACGTGCGCCGCTCGGCGGATGTGGTCATGAAGTCCCTCCCTTCACGGTAGCCAGAACGAACAGATGTACACGGCGCGCCGTCAACGCGGCGGGAGCGCCGCCTTCGACGGCGACGGCCCGGCCACCGACGGTGCGTCCGGCGTATCGACATCGGCAGCGGCAGCGGGGCGATCGAGCCGTGCCGTCCGGCAGGCCGTGCGGATCGCGTCGCGCGCGTGGCGCAGGGCGTCGCTGTCGGCCACCAGGCGCGGCCGGCGGTCGAGCGTCTGCGCGAGCCCCAGTGCCAGCAGCGTGGCGTGCGCATCGCGCAGCCGGGCGGCGGTGTCGGCATCCAGCACGCCGTCCGCCGCCAATGCGTCCAGCAATGCCGGCGTGGCGCGAGGCGACAGCAGGGCGCGATGGGCGTCGGATGCGCGCAGCACCAGGTATTGCAGCAGGAACTCCAGATCGACGAGACCGCCCTCGCCCTGCTTGAGGTCGAAGGCGTCCGCGCGGCTGCGGTCGAGTTCGCTGCGCATGCGCTGGCGCATCGAGGCGACGTCGTCGCGCAACGCGTCGGCATCGCGCGGCCGCGCGAGCGCCTGCTCGCGGACCTGCTCGAAGGCCTGCAACAGGTCGGCATCGCCGGCGACGCCGCGCGCGCGCACCAGCGCCTGGTGCTCCCAGGTCCAGGCGCGGTCGCGCTGGTACTCGGCATAGCTGTGCAGCGACGAGACCAGCAGGCCGCTGGCGCCGTCGGGCCGCAACCGGATGTCCACTTCGTACAGCCGCCCCGCGCCGCTCACGGTGCCCAGCAACGCGACGATCTTCTGCGCCAGGCGCGCGTGCCAGCGGGTGGCGTCGAGCGGACGCGCACCGTTGGACTGCGCGTCCACCGGCGCGTCGTACAGGAACACCAGATCGAGATCGGACCCGACGCCCAGTTCCTCGCCGCCGAGGCTGCCGTATCCCAGCACCGCGAAGCGCGCCCCCGGGATCGCGCCGTGCGCGGCCTGCAACCCGCGCCGGGCCAGCGCCAGCACGGCGTCGACGACGCCGTCGGCCAGCCACGCGAGCTGGCGCGTGCTGTCCTGCGGCGACTGGCGGCCGTCGAGCGTGGCCAGGGCGATGCGGAAACTCAGCGTCTGCCGCACCTCGTTGAGCGCGAACAATGCGGCCTCGGTGTCCTCGCGCAGCAACGGCGCGCGACAGGCGGCGAGCAGTTGCCTGCGTCCGGGCAGCGGGCCCTCGACGCGCACGTCCAGCAACTCGTCGAGCAGGACCGGATGCGCGGCGACGCGTTCGGCCAGGAACGCGCTGCGGGTGACCAGGTCGACCAGACGCGAGAGCGCGGCGGGGCGCTCGTCGAGCAACGCCAGATAGCTGGCCCGGCGCAGGATGTTCTGCACCACCGCGATCAGCCGGCGGACCGCCTGCAGCGGACGATCCGCGGGCGCGCTGGCCTGCAGCAGCACCGGCATCACCCGGTCCAGGCGCGCCCGGCTGACGCCGGAGAGGTCGCGCACGGCCGGGGCGCGGGCGAAGTCGCGCAAGGCGCCGTCCACCGCCTGCGCATCGCCGAACCCGGCCTGGGCCAGCGAGGCCGCATCGCCGGCATCGGGCAGCGCGCACCAGTAGCCGGCGAGATCGCAATCGTCGGCCTGCTGCACGGTGTCCCGGCGCAGCAGCGCCTCGAACACCGACGCCACCGCATCGCGATGCGCGGCCAGGGTCTCGACGAGCTCGGGCCAGGTCAGGCCGAGTCCGGAGGCGATGCGCGCACGATCGGACGCGTTCACCGGCAGGGCGTGCACCTGCGCGTCGCGCAGCATCTGCAGGCGGTTCTCCAGCCGACGCAGCCATCGGTAGGCGCCGAGCAGGCGCGCCGCCACGTCTTCAGGCACATGGCGTGCGATCACCAGCGCCTGCAGCGCGGGTTGCAGGCGCCGGCCGCGCACCATCGGCTCGCGGCCGCCATGGATGAGCTGCAGGGCCTGGACGAAGAACTCGATTTCGCGGATCCCGCCCGGACCGCGCTTGATGTCGTCGGCCATGTCCTTGCGCGCCACCTCGGCGCTGATGGCCGCCTTCATCGCGCGCAGGCCGTCGAGCGCGCCGTAGTCCAGATAGCGGCGGTAGACGAACGGGCGCAGGGTGGCGAGGAAGGCGTCGCCGGCTTCCAGGTCGCCGGCCACCGGCCGCGCCTTCTGCCAGGCGTAACGCTCCCAGTCGCGGCCCTCGCGCTGGAAGTACTGCTCCATCGCGTCGAAGCTCAGCGCCAGTCGCCCGGCGCTGCCGAACGGGCGCAGCCGCAGGTCGACGCGGTGACAGAAGCCGTCGACGGTGATCTCGTCGAGCAGTTTCGCCAGCGCCTGGCCCAGCCGTACGCACCAGCTTTCGGCATCGAGCGGACGCGGGCCGTCGCTGTCTGCGGACGCGGCGTAGCCGTAGACGATGTCGACATCGGAACTGAAGTTGAGCTCCCGGCCGCCCAGCTTGCCCAGCGCGAACACCACCAGGCGCACGGGCCGCCCGTCCGTGTCGCGCAACACCCCGTGCCGGGCCACGATCTGCGTTTCCAGGGCGTCGTGCGCGAGTTGCAGGCAGCGTTCGGCCAGGTGGGTGGTCGCGGCCAGGGTGGCGTCGACATCGTCGAACCCGAGGACGTCGCGCCAGACCAGGCGGGTGGATTCGGCCGTGCGCCAGCGACGCAGGTCGCGCGCCCAGGTGTCGCGATCGCCCGTCGACAGGTCGGGCTCGGGGCGCGCCGACGCGCCGTCGTCGGCGATCAGCGCGGCGAGCAGATCGGGCTGCCGCTGCAGGGTCTCGATGGCGAAGTCGCTGGCGACGGCCACGCGCGCCAGTTTCGCTCGGGTGGGGTCGTCGAACGGCTCCGGCGGATGAAGGCGCTCGAGCTGGCGGGCGACGTGCGCGTCGGGCGCCTGGGAGTCGACATCGGTCATGGCCGGATTGTGGCATCCGGCCATCGGGGTCGCTCGGGGATGCGCTGCTGATCCCGGTCCGTCATCGCGGCTCCGCGAGGAACACGAGGCCTGATGGCCGGCAACAACGCTGCGGGGAGGGCTTCGCCCCGTACCTCAGCGAGCTGACGGGCCCCGACGGAACCGGCGGCCTCCTCGCGCGAATGTCCCCCGAACGCCGCCGTGCGGCAGCGCCCTCCTCCTTGATTTCGCCGAGCAGGCCGCCGGTCCCGACGGGGCTTCGGCTTGCGGAACGTGCGAACGGCACCAGCGGGCGCCCGACAACCGGCGGCCAGCAAAAAGTAAAAAAAAAGCCCGCGACCGGAAACCGGTTGCGGGCTTTGCTCCCTCCCCCACGTCGGGTGCGGAGCCATCGTGAATTAACCGTTATGGACATTGCACGCTGCACTGCAAAACAGAACTTGCGGGTACAAAATCGAGAGGAAACAGTCACCTGCGTATGGTTGGCGTCCCGCCGCGGTTGTAATCGTTTCAGCTGCAACTTTCCCGGGATGTCGCGGCGACGGCCCGGGCAGGACAGCGCATGACCCGAGGGCTGTCCGGACCGACCGAATGCGCGAAATCCGGGGCGTCCGCGCCATTGCCGCCCACCTGTCAGCGTGGCCGGGGCCGCCGCCGCAGGTCGCGCAGCAGCTCGCGCGCCGCGTTGCGCCCCGGCAGGCCGGTCACGCCACCGCCGGGATGGGTGCCGGCGCCGCACAGGTACAGGCCGGGGATCGCCCCCCGGTAATCCGCCTGCCCCAGCAACGGGCGTGCCGAGAACAGCTGATCCAGACCGAGCGCGCCATGGAAGATGTCGCCACCGACCAGGCCGAAGGTGCGCTCCAGGTCCAGCGGCGACAGCGCGCCGTAACCCAGCACGCTGCGGCGGAAGTTGGGCGCCGCCCGGTCCACGGTGTCGATCATCAACGCGGCCACGGTGTCGCGGTGCGCATCCCAGCCGCCGTCGACCTCGGGATGGACGTGCTGGCAGAACAGGCTGGCCACGTGTTGTCCGGCCGGCGCGAGGCTGTCGTCGAGCGTGGACGAGATCACCAGCTCCACCACCGGCTCGCGCGCCCAGCCGGGGTTGTGCGCCTTCGAGCGCGCGTCGAAGTAGGCGCGCTCGAAGTAGCCCAGCGACGGCCCGATCAGGATGCCGCTCTGGTGGTGCGGCTGCAACGCGGTCCCCGGCGCGCAGGCGAAATCGGGCAATTCCGACAGCGCCACGTTCATCCGGAACGTGCCCGAGCCGCAGCGATAGGCGTCGATGCGCTGGGCGGTGTCGGCATCGAGTGCGCTGCGCGGGACCAGGCGCTGGTACAGCAGTTTCGGATTGACGTTGGCGACCACCGCGCGGCGGGCGTGCAGCACGCGGCCGTCGGCGAGGGTCACGCCCCGTGCGCGGCCGTCGGCGACCTGCACCTCGGCGACCTCGGCGTCGACGTCGATGCGCACGCCGCGCGCTTCGCATTCGCGCGCCATCGCCTGGGTGATCGCGCCCATGCCGCCGATCGCGTGGCCCCAGGCACCGGGCGTGCCGTTGACCTCGCCGAACACGTGATGCAGCAGCACGTAGGCCGAGCCCGGCGTGTACGGGCTGGCGAAGTTGCCGACGATCGAGTCCCAGCCCAGTGCCGCCTTCAGCGGCTCGCCCTCGAACCAGCTGTCGAGCAGGTCGCCGGCGGACTTGGTGAACAGCGCGAGCAGGTCGCGCCGGGTCGCGAGGTCGAGTCCGCGCAACTGCCGCGCGATCTCCCACGACGCCAGCCAGTCGGCCACCGACAGGCCCTCGCCCAGGTTGGGCGGGGTACGGCGCATCAACTGGCGCAGCACCACGACCACGCGATCGAGCATGGCCGTGTAGGCCTGCAGGCGCTCGACATCGCGCGGAGCGAAGCGTGCGACCTCGGCGGCGGTGTGCGCGCCGCCGAGCCGGAACGCGTCGCCGTCGGGCAGCGGCAGGAAGTTGGCGAACGGGCGCTCCACCACGCGCAGGCCGTGATGGGCCAGCCGCAGGTCGGCGATCACCCCCGGATCCAGCAGGCTGACGGTGTAGCTGCAGGTGGAATTGCGGAATCCCGGGTGGAACGCTTCGGTGACGGCGGCGCCGCCGACGATCCCCCGCCGCTCCAGCACGCGCACGTCGAGCCCGGTCGCGGCCAGATACGCCGCGCAGACCAGGCCGTTGTGGCCGCCGCCGACGATCAGCACATCGTGGACGGCGTCCGCCTTCATGCGCGCGGACGCCCGTGTTCGATCAACTGCAACACCGCGTCGGCCAGCCGCGCGGCGGCGTCGGGCCGGCCGGCCGCGGCGGCACGGGCCGCGGCGGCCGGCAGCGCATCCGGCGAGGCGAACAGCGCGTGCAGCCGCGCGGCGAGCGTACCGGCGTCGAGCTCGGCCTCCGGCATGCACCAGCCCGCGCCCAGCGCTTCCAGCGTGCGCGCATTGCGCAGTTGCTCGTCGGCGGAGCCGCCCTGCGGGATCGGCACGAACAGCGCAGGGCGGCCGATCGCCAGCAGATCGGCGATGGTGGTGGCGCCGGCCCGGGTGATCACCAGATGCGCGGTCTGCAGACGTGCGCCCATGTCCTCGAAGAACGGCTGCACATCGGCGCGGATGCCGTCGGCGGCGAGCGTGGCGGCGATGGCGCCGGCGTCGTCGCCGCGCACCTGCAGCGACACCCGCAGGCGCGCACGCAACGCGGCCGGCAGTTCACGCAGCGCCGCCGGCACGACCCGACCGAACACCGCCGCGCTCTGGCTGCCGCCGACCACCAGCAGGTGCAGGGGTGCGGCGTCGCCGGCATCGGCGCCGCCTGCGGCGAAGTCCGGATACGGCGCACGCGCATCGAGAATGGCGCGGCGCACCGGATTGCCGGTCTCGACCACGCGGTCGGCGGACAGGCCCGCCACACCGCCGGTGTCGGCGAACGACGTGGCCACGCCCGCGGCGAAGCGCAGCAACTGGCGGTTGGCCAGCGACAGCCGCGCGCCCTGTTCGTGCAGCAACAACGGCAGGCCGCAGGCGCGCGCACCCAGGGCCGGAGCGAAACTCGGATAGCCGCCGAAGCCCACCATCGCCCGCGCGCCACGCTGGCGTAGATCGCCCCGCGCACGCCAGGCCGAGCGCAGGATGGTGCCCGCCGCGGCCAGCTTGCCCCCCACGCCACCGGCCAGGCTGCGCGCCGGGAGCACGACGTACGGCAAGCCTTCGAGCGCATGCGCGTAACGCGCGCCGCGGTCGTCGGTGTAGATGACGGCGGCATGGCCGCGTGCGACCAGCTCGCGCGCGAGCGCTTCGGCCGGGAACAGGTGTCCGCCGGTCCCACCGGCGGCCAGGGCGATGACGTGATTCAAGGGCGGCTGTCGCGTGTTGCGGGGGATCGGCGACTATAAGCGTGATCGTCCTGCGACTGCCCACCGTACGGCGCCACGCAGGGGCCGTTACACGTCTATCCGTCAGCGCGGCGACAGCAGCGGCGGGCGCGATTCGTACCAGTCGCGGGCGCCGATCAGGTGCAGGTCGCGCTCGTTGTCGCGCAGTTCCGCGCCGACGCCCAGCACGCCCCAGCGCGCGTAGAGATCCCCGCGCGGCTGCCCGCCGGCGACCTTCAGCCGCGCGTGCAGGTCCACGCGATCGTTGCTGGCCTGCAGCCCGTCGACGATGAAGGTCTCGCCCTCCACACGGGTCCGCGCCGTCGCGTCCACTTCGCCCGAGTCGACGATGCGACCGATCCAGCGCGGGAATGCCGTGCGCTCGGCGAACAGCGACAGCAGCAGGCTGGCGTCCTTCATCCGCAGGCGGACATCGCTGTCGACCACGAACGGCTCCCGCCAGGTCAGGCGCGCGCCGCCCAGATCCATGTGCGCCCACCACGGCGCGTCGTTGGCGCCGGCCAGGCGCACGTCGCGCAGCTGCAGTTGCAGCGGCTCGACCAGGTAGTCGCGCTGGCCGCCGCGCACCCGCCGGATCGCCCCGTTGACCGACAGATCGCCCTGCAGTTCGGACACGCCGACGCGGATCCCCGCACCCTGGCCGGACAGTTGCAGGTCGCCTTCGACCACCTCGCCCTGCGGATCGATGCGCAGGTCGCCACCGAGCGTGCCCGACCCGCCGAGCAGGCGCAGGCTGTCTCCCGGCAGATAGCGGTTGTAGACGCGCAGATCGGGAATGCGCGCATCGGAGAACAGCAGATGCGCCTGCAGGGTGTCGCGGAACTCGGCGAGCGCTCCTTCGGCCTCCAGGTCGAGGCGCAGGTCGCGGCCCTGCACGTACGACGCATCCGGATCGTCCTGGGCGGCGACCTCGAACCGCTCGGCGACGATGCGCGCGTGCGTGCGACGCACGTCGCCGTCCTGGTCGACCCGGGCCTCGACGTGCGCCTCGCCCGAGAACACGCTGTCGAACACATCGGCGAACAGCCTGGCCTCGCGGATCGCCGCCGTGCTGCCGGGCGCGAGCTCGCCGGCCTCGACGGTCAGGTCCGCAGTCACGTCGGCCTCGCCCTCCAGGCGCAACCAGCCCTGTGCCGGCAGCAACGGATTGATCCAGCGCAGGCTGCCGAATCGCCAGGCGAAGGCGACCCGCCCGGTCAGCGTGTCCAGCCAGCGCCGCGCTTCGTCGCCGTCCAGGTGGCGATGCGCGGTGCGCAGGTCGGCATCGAGAAAGGCGGGATGTCCGCTCGTCTGCGGCAAGCGCGCACGCGCGTGGACACCGTTCTCCTCGACGTCGACATCCAGACGCAGCGGCAGGCGATCGGGGGCGGCGGCGTCGCCGACCGTCTCGATCCGGGTCTGCAGGCGCACGTGCCCGTCGGGCTGCAGCTCGCCGCGGACCACGGCGAGATCGACATCGAGCCGACCCGGCGTCGCGCCCGGCTGCCAGTCGATGCGGCCGTCGGCGTGCTCGACCAGTTGCAGGCCCGGCACCTCGCCACCCACCTGCAGGCGGGCGTCGGTGATGCCGACCTTGTGCCGGCCCCGCACCTCCCGCGGCAGATGCGGCGGCAAGGCGAGAGTGAACTGGATCCGGCCGTTCTCGAACACGTCCAGATCGCCGTGGCGGACATGCGCCAGCGGCATGTCCAGCCGCGACGGGAAGATCTCGAGCGTGCCGCCGGCGAACGTCTTGGAGAACCCGAACTCGGCGCTGCCGCCCCCCTCGAAGCGCCAGTCGTCGAACTGCAGCAGCGCGAGCGTGCCGGTGTGGATGCGGTCCATCCGCAGGCTCCACGGACTGCGCGTGCGGGGACGGTCCTGTCCGTCGTCGCCCCTGGACCGCGACGCCTCGTCGGACCCTTCGGCCTCGCGTCGGTCGTGCCGATCGTCGGTGTCGGCATCCGCGTTCCCGCCCGCGGCGGCGGCCGCGTCGTCGTCGCCCGCGGTCGCGGGGGCGGCGCGCCCGGGCTGCGCGTCCTGCGCGCGACCGTCGTCGTCACCCGCCGCCTGCCGCTCGGCGACCAGCGCGATCAGATCCTGCCCGGGTTGCGGACGGCCCGCACCGGCCGATGCGGCGGTGCCGGGAGAGCGGTCGGTGCCGTCGCCGCCGTCTTCATCGCGCGCGCGTTCGGCATCGCGATCCGCACCGGGACCGGCCTGCCCGTCGTCGGCCCCGGCGCCCGGCCGCCCGGCTTCGAGGGCATCGGCCTCGTCGTCGTCCAACCGACGCGAGCGGTCGGTGATCAGCGAGACGTTCTCGCCCCAGGTGCTGGCGATGCGCACCTCCTTGCGCAGCAGTGGCAGCACCTGGATCCGTCCCGCCGCCCGGCTGGCCGACGCCTCCCAGGCGGTCGCCCGGGTGCGACCGCCCATGCGCACCTCGCGCACGTGGATGAAACCGGGCCACACGCTCACCGCCCAGCGCCATTCGGCATTGAAGCGCTCCGGGCGCTGGTTGATCACGCGTTCGCCGATGGCGGTGTTGAGAAAGACGTTGGCGGCGATCAGGTACAGCAGCCAGACCGCCAGCGCGACCGCGCCGGCGATGCGCAGCCTGCGCCGGTGGCGATGCATCCACGCACGCGCGTCGGCAGCCGGCGCGCGCGGATCCGGACGCCCGGGCATCAGCCCACGGCCCCGCGCAGCCCGTCCCACAGGACGACACCGCGACGTGCGCCACGGGTGGATGCGAGCGATGCGGTCATGGCGGAGAGCGGCCCGGACGAAGAATGCCTGCGTACGCTAGCCGCCGCCGCGGACACCGGCGTGAAGGCACGCGCCCGCCGGCTCGGCACCGGGAGAGATCGCGTGGACGTCGCGGCGCGGCCCGTCGGGGGGCACCGAAAGAATCGAAGCCACACCGATGCACGTCGCCGTCGGCCCTGCAGCCGGACGCGCGGGCAAAAAAGAACCCCGCCTCGCGGCGGGGTTCTTCGTGGAGCGGAACAGCGGATGGAGCGGGATCAGAAGCCCATGCCGCCCATGCCGCCCATGTCGCCGCCCGGCGGCATCGCCGGCTCTTCCTTCTTCGGCAGCTCGGCGACCATCGCTTCGGTCGTGATCATCAGGCCGGCGATCGAGGCCGCGTTCTGCAGCGCCGAACGGGTGACCTTGGTCGGGTCCAGGATGCCGAACGCGATCATGTCGCCGTACTCGCCGGTCGCGGCGTTGTAGCCGTAGTTGCCCGAACCGTCCTTGACGGCGTTGAGCACCACGCTCGGCTCCTCGCCGCAGTTGGTGACGATCTCGCGCAGCGGGGCTTCCATCGCGCGCAGGGCGATCTGGATGCCGTGGTTCTGGTCTTCGTTGGCGCCCTTCAGGCCGTTGATCGTCTGCAGCGCGCGCACCAGGGCCACGCCGCCGCCCGGGACCACGCCTTCTTCCACCGCAGCGCGCGTGGCGTGCAGGGCGTCTTCGACGCGGGCCTTCTTCTCCTTCATCTCGATCTCGGTCGACGCACCGACCTTGATCACCGCCACGCCGCCGGCCAGCTTGGCCACGCGCTCCTGCAGCTTCTCGCGGTCGTAGTCGGAGGAGGTCTCCTCGATCTGCGCCTTGATCTGCTTGATGCGCGACTCGATGCCCGCGGTGTCGCCGGCGCCGTCGATGATGGTGGTGTTCTCCTTGGAGACCTGCACCTTCTTCGCGCGGCCGAGATCGTTGATGGTGGCCTTCTCCAGCGACAGGCCCACTTCCTCGGAGATCACGGTGCCGCCGGTCAGCACGGCCATGTCTTCCAGCATCGCCTTGCGACGGTCGCCGAAGCCCGGGGCCTTGACGGCCACGACCTTGACGATGCCACGGATGGTGTTGACGACCAGGGTCGCCAGGGCCTCGCCCTCGACTTCCTCGGCGACGATCAGCAGCGGCTTGCCGGCCTTGGCCACGCCCTCGAGGACGGGCAGCAGGTCGCGCACGTTGGAGATCTTCTTGTCGTGCAGCAGGATGAAGGGATCATCCAGGTCGGCGGTCTGCGACTGCTGGTTGTTGATGAAGTACGGCGACAGGTAGCCGCGGTCGAACTGCATGCCCTCGACGACGTCGAGCTCGTTGTCCAGGCCCGAGCCTTCCTCGACGGTGATCACGCCTTCCTTGCCGACCTTCTTCATCGCGTCGGCGATGATCGTGCCGATCGACTCGTCGCTGTTGGCCGAGATCGTGCCGACCTGGGCGATCGCCTTGTCGTCGGCGGTGGGCTTGGAGAGCTTCTTCAGCTCTTCGACGGCGGCCTTGACGGCCTGGTCGATGCCGCGCTTGAGGTCCATCGGGTTCATGCCGGCGGCGACCGCCTTCGAACCTTCGCGGATGAACGCCTGGGCCAGCACGGTCGCGGTGGTGGTGCCGTCACCGGCGTTGTCGGAGGTCTTGGACGCGACTTCCTTCACCATCTGCGCGCCCATGTTCTCGAACTTGTCGGCCAGCTCGATCTCCTTGGCGACGGACACGCCGTCCTTGGTGATCGTCGGCGCGCCGAAGCTCTTCTCGAGCACGACGTTGCGGCCCTTCGGGCCGAGGGTGGCCTTGACGGCATTGGCGAGCGTGTTGACGCCGCGGACCATCTTGGTGCGCGCGTCTTCGCCGAAACGGATTTCTTTGGCAGCCATGGAAAAACTCCGGAAATGGGTTGGAAGCAGAGATTCGGGAATTCAGGGATTCGGGAATGCGGAACGACAGCGGCGTCGGGCGGAGGCGGGACGGGGAGCGCGGAGCGCCCTCACCTGGTCCGGTCTCCGGCGGCCGGCGCCGGCCGCGGCATCGGGCTGGATCAGCCGATCACCGCGAAGATGTCGTCTTCCTTCACCACCAGGTAGTCGGTACCGTCGAACTTGACCTCGGTCCCGCTGTACTTGCCGAACAGCACCTGGTCGCCGACCTTGACCTTCGGCGCGCGCACGCTGCCGTTGTCGAGCGCCTTGCCCTCGCCCACGGCCACGATCTCGCCCTTGATCGGCTTCTCGGTGGCGGAGTCCGGGATCACGATGCCACCGGCGGAGACCTTCTCTTCCTCGGTGCGCTTGATGACCACGCGGTCGTACAGCGGCTTGATATTGCTCATGAGAACCCTCTTAAGTAATTGATTGGGTTGAAAATGTGGGGCGATCTTAGCACTCGCCTATCGAGAGTGCCAAGGCGCGGGCGGCAAAAACCCCGTCACCGGGGATGTCGATCAGATGGGCGCGCCCACGGCGCTTTCAAGGGCTGCAACGGTGCCCCGGCGCGAAAAAGTTCTTCGACCGGTGCAGCGGTGCGCGGCGTCGACGCGACGCCGCGCCGCCGGGTCGATCAGAAGCGCCAGGCGGCGACGAGCATGGTCTCGCCGTCGTTGGGCTGGTGGATGCTGGCGTTGGAGATGTGGCGCGCGAGCAACGAGAACCGGTCCCAGCGCCAGCCGGCGGTGCTGATGAACTGCGGATCGCCCGACAGCGCGTCGGTATGGCCGCTCTGCGCGCCGACGCCGAAGCCGAGGGTCAGGCCGTTGTCGGTGCGCTCGTAGCGCATGCCCACGTGGCCCACGGTGACGTCGTCGGCAAGGTCGTAGCGGGTGTCGTCGCGACCACGTACGTGGAGCACGCCAATCTCCCAGCGCAGCGTGGCGTTGGTGATCGGGCGGAAGGTGGGCATCCAGGCGGCGGCGATCACCGCGGTGCTCTCGTTGTCGCGGGTCCACGAGGGGCCGGCACTGAGTTCGAACTGCGACTGCGCGACGGCAGGCAGGCTGAAACCGGCGGCGAACAGGGCGGCCGCCATGGCCAGGGAACGGGAGGGGGACATGGTCTCGGGCATTTAATGAACTGTGGGGTGCAGATTGTAGGGCTAGACCGCCCCCAACGGGCGTGGGCGGCGCTTCAGCCCCGGATGAACGCGCTGAGCTACCCTAGGCGGCCCCGTCGTCCGCCACCGGGTCCGCCGTTGTCCACGCTCCTGTGCCTGTGCACCAGCCCTGACCGCGCAAGCGCCGAACGCATCGCCGATGCGCTGGTCGACGAGCGCCTCGCCGCCTGCGTCAGCCTGCTGCCCGGCGCGACGTCGGTCTATCGCTGGGAGGGCCGCGTCGAACGGGCCGAGGAACAGCAGTTGCTGATCAAGACCACCCACGCGCGCCTGCCCGCGCTGCGGCTGCGGGTGGTCGAACTGCATCCCTACGAGGTGCCGGAGTTGATCGCGATCGACATCGTCGACGGGCTGCCGGCGTATCTCGACTGGGTCGTGCGCGAGACCGCGCCGGGACCGGCGCCCTGATGCGCGCGCGGGGATGGCGGCGGCGACTGGCGGTCGCGGCGGTCGCATTGGCCGCAGGCGTCCTTGCGCAGATCGGTGCCACGCACGCCGCGATCGGCCCCGAGGATCTGCTGCCGGTCGACGACGCGTTCGCGCTGGAGGTCCGTGCGACCGCGCGCGATCGCATCGCGCTGGACTGGACGATCGCCGACGGCTACTACCTCTATCGTCACCGGACCGGCGCCGAAGCGCCCGGCTTTCCCGCCGACGGCCTGCGCCTGCCCGACGGCAAGCGCCATGTCGACGAGTTCTTCGGCGAGGTCGAGACCTACCGCGGCCGGCTGCAGGCCGAGCTGCCTGGCACCGCGCCGGCCGGCGACCGGGTCACCTTGCGCGTGCGCTTCCAGGGCTGTGCCGATCTGGGGATCTGCTACCCGCCGCAGACGCGCGAGATCGAGGTCGTCCTGCCTTCGGCCCGCGACGGCCTGGCCGCGCTCGGCCGCAGGCTCACCGGCGGTGCGGCGACGGGGGGCGGCCTGGTCGACGGGCTGGGCGACCGGAACCGTCCGCTGCCGCCCGAGCGCGCCTTCGGGTTCGAGGCGATCGCGGACGGTGGCGACCGCCTGTTGCTGCGTTTCAGCCCGGCACCGGGGTACTACCTGTATCGCGACAACACCCGCCTGCAGATCGCCGGCGATGCGTTCGCCGCCGGCACGCCGGACTGGCCTGCCGGCCAGGATCACGACGACGAGTACTTCGGCCGCTCGGTGGTGTTCTTCGAGCCCATCGACGTGCCCGTCCCGCTGCTGCGCACGCACGGCGAGGCCGCCACGCTGACCCTGAGCGCCAGCTTCCAGGGCTGCCAGACCGACGGCATCTGCTACCCGCCGATGACGCGCACCGTCGAGATCGCGGTGCCCGCCGGCACGCCGCCGAGCGTGCAGGACGCAGCCGCTGCACGGGTCGCGGCCGAGACCGCGCCGGCCCCGCTCCCCGAGCCCAATGCGGAGTCGCCCCCTCCGCTCTCGGCAGACGGCGGGGAAATGGGGCCGGCGTCGCTTTCCCCTTCGGTTGCGGCAGGCGGTGGCATTTCGTCGGGGGGAGATGACGCTGACCCCATATCAGATGCCTCCGCCGACAACGCCGGCCGCAGCCTGCCGCCGGGCGCCCGCGAAGGATCCCTGATCGGCGCCCTGCTGCTGGCCCTGATCGGCGGCCTGCTGTTGAACCTGATGCCGTGCGTGCTGCCGATCCTGTCGCTGAAGGTGGTCGGCCTGGCCGCCAGTGGCGGCGATCGCACCAGCGCGCGCCGGCATGCGCTCTGGTACACCACGGGCGTGCTGGTGGCGTTCGCCGCCATCGGCCTGCTCGCCGTGGGCCTGCGTGCCACCGGCCAGGCGCTGGGCTGGGGGTTCCAACTGCAGCAGCCGTGGTTCGTCGCCGCACTGGCCTATCTGGTGTTCGCGGTGGGCCTGGCGCTGTCGGGCGTGTACACGCTGGGCGGCGCGATCGGCGGCGGGCTGGCCCGGTCGCTCGGCACCCGCACCGGGCCGGCCGGCGATTTCTTCACCGGCGTGCTGGCCTGCGTGGTGGCGAGTCCGTGCATCGCCCCCTTCATGGGCGGCGCGCTGGCGTTCGCGTTCGCCAGCTCCGCGCCCGCCGCGCTCGGTGTGTTCCTGGCCCTGGGCCTCGGGCTGGCGCTGCCGTTCCTGCTGATCGGGTTCGTGCCTGCGCTGGCGGATCGCCTGCCGCGGCCCGGCCCCTGGATGGACACGCTCAAGCAGGTCATGGCGTTCCCGATGTATCTCACCGCGGTCTGGCTGGTCTGGGTGCTCGGGCGCCAGCGCGGCGTGGACGCGATGGCGCTGGTCACCGCCGGCCTCGCGGTGCTGGCCCTGGCACTGTGGTGGTTCGAGCGCGGCCGCTGGCGCGGCGGTCGCCTGGGACCGGCGCTGGCGGCGGTGCTGGCGCTCGCCGCACTGTGGCCGGTGATCGGCGTGGAGCGTCTTCCGCCCCCGGCCGCAGGCGCTGCGCCGGCCGCGGGCACCGTGGCGTATTCGGCGGACACGCTGGCGCAGTTGCGCGCGGACGGCAGCCCGGTCTTCGTCAACATGACCGCCGACTGGTGCGTGACCTGCAAGGCCAACGAACGGCGAGTGCTGGCCGGCGCACGCTTTCGCGAAGCGCTCGATGCGGCCGGCGCGACCTACATGGTCGGCGACTGGACCCACACCGATCCCGAGATCACCGCCTTCCTGGAGGCGCATCGCGCCGTCGGCGTGCCGTTGTACGTGGTCTTCCCGCCCGGCGACGGGCCGGGCGAGGTGCTGCCGACGCTGCTCACCGATGCCGTGGTGACCGACGCGCTAGGCAGGGCCGCGCCATGAGCGCGCACGCGACCGCGCAGATGCGACACCCGCGGACGACACCGCCGGGGACCGCTCGATGAGGATCGGGGTGATCCTCGGCGTGGCGGTGGCCGCCGGCCTGCTGGGCGTGGGCGCCAGCCTGCTGACCCAGGGACCGGGCCCCCTGCTGCGCACCGAGGCCGGGCAACGGCTGGCCCAGAGCGCGATGCAGGCCAATGCGCCCGCCGTGCCCGAAGGCGTGGCGATGGCGCGCCGGGGCGAGCTCGTCCCGGCCTTCTCGGTGCCGGGCCTGGACGGCGGCGAGGTCGCGCTGCCCGACGACTTCGCCGGCCAGCCGGTCCTGGTCAACCTGTGGGCCAGCTGGTGCGCGCCGTGCATCGAGGAGATGCCCGAGCTCGACCGCTTCGCCCGCGCCCAGGGCACCGACGGCACCCGCGTGCTCGGCATCGCCCTGGACGACGCCGAGGCGGTGCGCGACTTCCTGCAGAAGATCCCGGTCGACTACGCCCAGGCCATCGACGTCCCCGGCAACGCCGATGCCGGCGTGCGCCTGGGCAACCCGCGCGGTGTCCTGCCGTACTCGGTGCTGATCTCCGCCGACGGCCGCCTGCTCAAGACCCGCATCGGCCCCTTCGACCACGGCGAGATCGACGGCTGGGCGCGGCACTGAGCGTTCCACGTCGGCGCCCGCGCGGCGCCGGCCACCCGCTCCGCCACGAAGTCGCCGCACGCGACGGTCCGCTCGGCCTCCTCGCCCGTCCATGCAACCCCGACCCGGCTGCCGACCCGTCGCCGTCCCGCGGGCAAGGCACCCCCGCCCCACTCGGCGACCATACGCCAGCGACTGGTCGAAACGGCCAACCATCGTTCAACGTCGCCCAAGTTCGGCGAACTGGACACCATCCCCCGCATGGAGCAGACTGCGCGCCTCGACGTCCACGGCGCGCTGCATGGCGACCCTGCTGCTCCTCAACGGCCCCAATCTCAACCTGCTCGGCACCCGCGAGCCCGAGGTCTACGGCCGGACCACGCTGGCGGAGATCGACGCGGACCTGCGCCAGCGCGCCGCCGACGCGGGCCACGGACTGGACAGCCTGCAATCCAACGCCGAGCACGTGCTGGTCGACCGGGTGCAGGCCGCGCGCGACGACGGCACCGCCTTCGTCCTGATCAATCCGGCCGCGCTCACCCACACCTCCGTCGCCTTGCGCGATGCGCTGGCCGCGGTCGACCTGCCCTACATCGAGATCCACCTGTCCAACCCGCACGCCCGCGAACCGTTCCGCCGGCACAGCTACTTCAGCGACCGCGCGCTCGGCGTGGTCTGCGGGTTCGGTGCCGACAGTTACCGCTACGCCCTCGACGCCGCCGTGCGCCACCTGGCGTCGCGCTGACGCTCCCTTTTCCCCTTGCCCGCCCGGCCCCGCCGGGCCCGCCATTCACGAGAACGAGGCCTCTCATGGACCTGCGCAAAATCAAGAAGCTCATCGACCTGCTCGAAGAGTCCAACCTCGCCGAGATCGAGATCAAGGAAGGCGAAGAGTCCGTCCGCCTGTCGCGCAACCCGGTGGGCGGTGCGGTCGCCTATTCCGCACCGCCGGCCGCCTATCCGGCCGCACGCGCGCCCGACCCGGTGATGCCGATGGCCTCGCCGGTCGACGCGGCCACTGGTGGCCGCGGCCTGGGCGATTCGGCGGCATCCGGCGCCGACATCCCCGACGGCCACACCGTGCTGTCGCCGATGGTGGGCACGTTCTACACCTCGCCGGCACCGGACAAGCCGGCGTTCGTCAGCGTCGGCCAGACGGTCAAGGTCGGCGAGACGCTGGGCATCATCGAGGCGATGAAGATGTTCAACCCGATCGAGGCCGACGCCTCCGGCACCGTGCTCGCCGTCCTGTGCGAGAGCGGCCAGCCGGTCGAGTTCGACCAGCCCCTGTTCGTGATCGGCTGAGGCATCCCATGCTGGATAAAGTCGTCATCGCCAACCGCGGCGAGATCGCGCTGCGCATCCTGCGCGCATGCCACTCGCTGGGCATCCGCACGGTCGCGGTGCACTCCACCGTGGACCGCAACCTCAAGCACGTCGCCATGGCCGACGAGTCGGTGTGCATCGGCCCGCCACCGTCCGGCCAGAGCTACCTCGACATGCCGGCGATCATCGCCGCGGCCGAGGTCACCGATGCGCAGGCCATCCATCCCGGCTACGGCTTCCTGTCCGAAAACGCCGACTTCGCCGAGCGCGTGGAGCAATCGGGCTTCATCTTCATCGGACCGAAGGCCGAGACCATCCGCCTGATGGGCGACAAGGTCGAAGCGATCCGCGCGATGAAGGACGCCGGCGTCCCCTGCGTGCCCGGCTCCGGCGGCCCGCTCGGCGACGACGCGGCCACCAACATCAAGATCGCCCGCGAGATCGGCTATCCGGTGATCGTCAAGGCCGCCGGCGGCGGCGGCGGCCGTGGCATGCGCGTGGTCCACACCGAGGCCGCGCTGTCCAACGCCATCGCGACCACCAAGCAGGAGGCCAAGGCCGCGTTCGGCAACGACATGGTCTACATGGAGAAGTTCCTGGAGAACCCGCGTCACGTGGAGATCCAGGTGCTCGCCGACGGCCAGGGCAGCGCGATCCACCTGGGCGAGCGCGATTGCTCGATGCAGCGCCGCCACCAGAAGGTGGTCGAGGAAGCGCCGGCCCCGGGGATCACCCCCGAGCTGCGCGCCGAGATCGGCCAGGTCTGCGTCGAGGCCTGCCTGCGCATCGGCTACCGCGGCGCGGGCACGTTCGAGTTCCTGTTCGAGGACGGGCGGTTCTACTTCATCGAGATGAACACCCGCATCCAGGTCGAGCATCCGGTCACCGAACTGGTCACCGGCATCGATCTGATCCGCGAGCAGTTGCTGATCGCCGCCGGCGAGAAACTGTCGATCCGGCAGGAGGACGTGGTGTTGCGCGGCCACGCCATCGAGTGCCGCATCAACGCCGAGGATCCGGACACCTTCATGCCCTCGCCGGGCCTGATCCAGCACTTCCATGCGCCGGGCGGCCCGGGCGTGCGCGTGGATTCGCACGTGTACGAAGGCTACCGGGTGCCGTCGAACTACGACTCGATGATCGGCAAGCTGATCGTGCACGGCCCCGACCGCGAGACCGCGATCTGCCGGATGCGCGTGGCGCTGTCGGAGATGGTGATCGACGGCATCAAGACCAACATCCCGCTGCAGGCGCGGATCATGCGCGACCGCGGCTTCCAGGACGGCGGCCAGAACATCCATTACCTGGAGAAGCGGCTGGCGGAGCGCCGCGAGAAGTCGCTGACGATCGGCTGACCGCAGCACACGCGCCATGCCACAACGCGAAACGCCCGGGCATGCCCGGGCGTCTCGCTGTCTGTCCGCGGTGCGCGCGCCGAAGGCGCCGCGTCACCGGGACCGCCGCTCCGATGCGGTGTCGTCGCGCTGCGCCTCGCGCGCCTGGCCCGAGCTCACCGGCAGCAACTGCAACTGCCCCGATCCCGCCACGTCCTCGGGTGCCGGGCGCTGGGTGCCGGGAATCGGCCGGATGCCGGTGCTCGCGGCCTGGCTGACCACCATGACGTACTCGCTCGACCCGTCCGGCCAGACCACCTTGAAGGTGCTGCCGGGCGGCAACGTGGCGAACGGCGCCCCGCTCTGCGCGCGGTAGACCGCCGCGATCTGTGCCGCACCCAGGCTGCGCGTCTCGTCCGACGAGGAAATCGTGGTGGCGGCCACCTGCGACAGGTCGCGGTAGTTGTCGGCGATCGCGTCGATCATCACGCCCGCGGCGGTCACCGAGTACGCGGCGAACACGCCCACCCACACCAGCCGACGCGCCTTGCGCGGCATGCGGCGTCCGGAAGGCCGGGAGGCCTGATCGGTCTTGTCCTTCATCACATCGTCCTCTGAACGTTCTGGCGCGAGACGCTCTGGATCAGCGTATCGACCATGGCATCGACGTGTTCCGCCCCCTGTCGCGGAATCGCTGCGTCGTAAACGAAACTCTGGAAATCCTGCCCCGGATCACGGGAACACACACCGCCGTTGGCGCAGTACTGCGTCATCAACGTCGACTCCGGTCCGCACGGCAGTCCCTGTCGGCACGCCGCGATCTGCCAGGCGAACTCGGCGAACTGCGAACCGGCGACCTGGTCGGACATGCCCTGCCGACCGCTGGCGGCGATCCCCATGCCCGTCGACAGCGCCGAGTACGCATCGGGATCCCCGGAGCTGCGCACCCGCTCCACCAGATCGCGCTCGTATTCGGGCGTGTCCTCCAGCGGCACGCCCATGCCGGCCAGACTGGCCTCGGCGGCCAGGTGCCCGGCTTCGGCGGCGACCTGGCGCTGTTGCAGGATCGTGGCGACGGTGATGCCGTCGTCGGGCGAGAACCGTCCGCATCGCTGGGCGACCCGCGCACGCGCGCGGCTCATCGCATTCGCTCCCGGCAGGCCGAGCTGGTCGAGCAGCGCGGTGTCCTGCGCGTACCCGGCCGGCGACGCGGCGAAGCCGGCGCAGTAGTCCTGGATCCGGCTGTCGACCCACAGCGCCTCGGGCTCGCCCCGGGCCACCGCCGGCGCCAGCCGGCTCGACAGGTCGTAGAGGTCGGGCGTGCGCTCGAACGCCTCCCGCAGCGCCGCGGCGTCGGTGGCGATCGGCAACGGCGCCGCCGAGACGCGCGACGGCGGCGGCTCCGCCGGCATTTCGGGCACATGCGACGGCACGGGACCGGTGCGCACCGGCACGGCCTCCGGCGACAGGCCTACGGACGACGCGACATGCTCGACGACCGGCAGCGGCACGGACGTGCCCTCGTACGCGCGCAGCCAGACCGCGCCGGCCACCAGCGCCAACGTCGCCAAGATTGCGATCCGCATCGTGCCTGTCATGCCTGCATCGGGGGCCTGGCCGCGACTGAACGCATGCACGTCCATCAATCCGGCCTGCTGCCGTGTCCCATCCTCGTGTCTCCCGGGCGCCGCCAAGGCGGACTCCGCCCATACTCCGGAAATGTTACGCGATTCCACCGCCCCCTGCCCGGCCTTTACCGGCCGTGCTCCTCCGGCCCATGATGCCGCCCCACGCGCCGCTCCGCCGCGACCTGCCCCTGCGATCCCGCCATGCCGTACCTCGAAATCGCCCTGACCTGCACCGAAGCCGAGCAGCCGCGTTACGAGCGCGCACTGGAAGATGTGGGCGCGTTGGCGGTCACCCTGCTCGATGCCGACGCCGACACCAGCCAGGAACGCGCGATCCTCGAACCCGGCGTCGGCGAGACGCCACTGTGGCGCTCGCTCTCGCTGACCGCGCTGTTCCCGCACAGCCTCGATCCGCTCGCCTTGCTGGCGGCGCTCGATGCGTTCGATCCGGCCCTGGACTGGAGCCGTGCGGGATTCCGCAACGTCGAGGACCAGGACTGGGAGCGCGCCTGGATGGACCAGTACGCCCCGCTCCGCTTCGGGGCACGCACCTGGATCGTGCCGTGGAACGCCGATCTGCCGGACGAGGCCGCGAACGACGCCGCCGCCGTGGTCCGCCTCGATCCCGGCCTGGCCTTCGGCTCCGGCACCCACCCCACCACGTCGCTGTGCCTGCAGTGGCTGGACGGCCTGGCGGAAGCGGGCGAGCTGCAGGAACGCGAGGTCCTCGACTACGGCTGCGGCAGCGGCATCCTCGCCCTCGCCGCGCTCAAGCTGGGCGCGTCGCGCGCGACCGGCATCGACAACGACCCGCAGGCGCTGGTCGCCAGCCGCGACAACGCCGAACGCAACGCGGTCGGCGACCGGCTCCAGGTCGCAGCGCCCGGCGATGCCCCGCAGGCCACCTATCCGGTGGTGGTGGCGAACATTCTCGCCGCCGCGCTCGATGCGCTGGCCGAGGCCATTGCCGAGCGCGTCGCGCCCGGCGGGCGCCTGGCGCTGTCGGGCATCCTCGACGGCCAACAGGAAGAATTGCTGCGGCGCTACCGGCCGTGGTTCGAATCGCTGGCCGTGGCCCACGAGGGTGACTGGGTTCGCATCGAGGGTGTGCGCCGGCGTGATTGAATAGGCGCTCGGCCGCGACCGTGCCCGCGATGTTCATCAACTGCCCCGACTGCAATGCCCTGGTAGCCACCGATCTGGTCACCGACCAGCCGCCGGAGCGATGCCCGCGATGCGGACACGCGCTGCGCGACGCGGTGGCGGCACCCGCGGCGACCGTGCCTGCCGGCGCCGGCACGCCGGCATCGGACCCACGCCCACGCTTCGTCCCGCTGCGCGCACGCACGGATCCTGCGGCCGACCCTCCGGGTCAGGGGCATGGCCTCGTGGCCTTCCCGCCGCATCCGCCGGCCACGCCACCGCCCGTCGACCGACCCGGTGCGCGGCATGCGATGCCGGCGCCCGGCCCGATGCCCGCGTCCACCGCGCCGACGCGCCTCGAGGATCGCGCGCGCGAGGCGCCGACGCCCCCCTCATCGGCATCGCGCTCGCCGCATGCCGGCGACGGACCGCCGCCGACGAACGCGAAAGGATCGGCAACAACGACGGCGGCAACGGACACGGACACCGACACGGCGGCGACCGTGCCGCCCGACGGCACGACACCATCCGACACCGCCCTCCCTCCCGCGGAGGGCGGTCCGCACGTCACCCCGGACCCTGCAGCGCCCCCTGCACGCTCGGCGTCGAACGCGACAGCGGACGTCGCACCGCGCTTCCTGCGACCGTCCGCGACGCCCGCCATCGGCCCACCGTCCTCGCGCGAACGACGACTCCTGTGGATCGCGCTGCCGGCGCTCACCCTGCTGTTCGGCCTGCAGCTGTTGCTCGCCGACCGGGCCCGGTTGGCGGCCGATCCCGTCTGGCGTCCGTGGGCGGCGGCGGCCTGCACGCTGGCACGCTGCACGCTACCGCCCTGGCACGAACCGTCCGCGATCGCATTGCTGCAGCGCGACGTGCGCCCGCACCCCGAACATGCCGGTGTCCTGCTGGTCGATGCGACCCTCCGCAACGACGCCCGGTATCCGCAGGCGTGGCCGCTGCTCGCCTTGACCCTGTCCGATGCGGATGGCCGCGCACTGGGAGCACGCTGGTTCGCGCCCGACGAGTATCGACCCGCCGATGCGCCTGTCCATCTCGCACCCGGCGCGCAGGCGACATTCCGCCTCGAGATCGTCGAACCCTCGCCGCATACGGTCGCATTCAACTTCGACTTCGGTTGAAATCCCGGCGATCCACGCTTGGACGACGCGGAGGGTCGCGCTAGACTCGCTCCCCCCGTCGCGGGTCCTTCACCATCGGGGATGGCCGGATCCGGCCGACGGTGCCGATACGCTGTCGCGGAAACCGCATTGAACGCTGCCGAACGCCAGGAAACCGCAAGCCGTCCCGGGCCGCGCACGCCCCTGCGCGATCACGTGGCCAACTCCGTTCGTCGCTACATCGGCGATCTGAACGGCAGCGGCGCGAGCAACCTGTATGAAGTCGCCCTGCGCGAGCTCGAAATCCCGCTGTTCGTCGAAGTGCTCAATCACTGCGAAGGCAACCAGAGCCGCGCCGCGGCGATGCTCGGGATCCACCGAGCCACCCTGCGCAAGAAGCTGCGCGATTACGGCCTGACCGTTTCGGACTGACGGGGCGCACGGCGCTCCGCAACGACACGCCACTGCGCGCAGGGCCTGCCTGCGTCCAACGCAACGGACGGAACGTGGCGACGCCACCGACCGCCCCCGCACCCCTGTGCCGGCAGCAGTGCGCGCGCCGTTACAATGGCGCCCCGCTCGCCGACCCCACTTTCCGCGATGTCTCTCGATTTTCTGCCCGTGCGCCGGGCCCTGTTGTCCGTTTCCGACAAGACCGGCCTGATCGAACTCGCCCGCGCGCTCGCTGCACGCGACGTCGAACTGCTGTCCACCGGCGGCACCGCCAAGGCGATCCGCGACGCCGGCCTGGCGGTGCAGGACGTCTCGGACGTCACCGGGTTCCCGGAAATGATGGATGGCCGCGTCAAGACCCTGCATCCGGTCGTTCACGGCGGCCTGCTCGGCCGCGCCGGCACCGACGATGCGGTGATGGCCGAACACGGCATCGCACCGATCGATCTGCTGGTACTGAACCTGTACCCGTTCGAATCCGTCACCGCACGGGCCGGCTGCACCCTGGCCGATGCGGTGGAGAACATCGACATCGGCGGCCCGGCGATGCTGCGTTCGGCGGCGAAGAACTTCGCCCGCGTCGCGGTGGCGACCTCGCCTTCGCAGTACGCCGACCTGCTGTCCGAACTCGATGCGCACGACGGACGCCTGTCGGCCGCCAAGCGCTTCGCGCTGTCGGTCGCCGCGTTCGACCGTGTCGCCCAGTACGACGCGGCGATCAGCAACTACCTGTCGTCGGTGGCCGATACCGGTACCGCCGTACCGCAGCGCAACGAGTTCCCGGCGCAGATGAATTCGACCTTCGTGAAGGTCATGGACCTGCGCTACGGCGAGAACCCGCACCAGTCCGGCGCGTTCTACCGCGACCTGTATCCGGTGCCGGGCACGCTGGCGACGTTCGAGCAGTTGCAGGGCAAGGCGCTGAGCTTCAACAACCTGGCCGATGCCGATGCGGCGTGGGAGTGCGTGCGCCAGTTCGACGCGCCGGCGTGCGTGATCGTCAAGCACGCCAATCCCTGCGGCGTGGCCGTGGGCGTGGCCTGCGGCGATGCCTACGAACTCGCCTACGCGACCGATCCGACCAGCGCATTCGGCGGCATCATCGCCTTCAACCGCACGCTCGACGCGGCCACCGCGGCGGCGATCCTGGAGCGGCAGTTCGTCGAAGTGTTGATCGCGCCGGACTACGAGGCCGGCGTGATCGACATCGCGAAGAAGAAGGCCAACGTGCGGGTGCTGAAGATCCCGCACGGCGAGGGCCTCAACAACTACGACAGCAAGCGGATCGGTTCCGGCCTGCTGCTGCAGGCGTCCGACAACCGCGGCATGCGGGCCGACGAACTGAAGGTCGTCACCCGGCTGGCGCCGACCGATGCCCAGCAGCGCGACCTGTTGTTCGCCTGGCGGGTGGCGAAGTTCGTGAAGTCCAATGCCATCGTCTACGCCAAGGATCAGCGCACGATCGGCGTGGGCGCCGGGCAGATGAGCCGGGTGTATTCGGCACGCATCGCCGGCATCAAGGCCGCCGACGCGCACCTGGTGGTGGACGGTTCGGTGATGGCCAGCGATGCGTTCTTCCCGTTCCGCGACGGCATCGACGCCGCCGCCGAGGCCGGCATCAAGGCGGTGATCCAGCCCGGCGGCTCGATGCGCGACGCCGAGACGATCGCCGCCGCAGACGAGCACGGCATCGCCATGGTGTTCACCGGCGTGCGCCACTTCCGCCACTGACCCCCGGGAACTCCGCGACAGGGAATCCCGCAGCCGAACGGCGCCCGCAGCGCCGGGCGTGGCGCTGCGCTAGGCTGGCGGCATCGACCGACCAGCCGGAGACGCGCGCCATGTGGATCAGGGAAGAGACGGGCGACGATCTCGATGCGATCCGCGACGTCGTGCGCCGCGCGTTCGTCGATGCGCCGGGCGAAGGGCGCCTGGAAACCCGGATCGTCGACGCGCTGCGCGCCGACGGTGCGCTGTCCGTGTCGCTGGTGGCGGCCATCGACGGCCGCATCGCCGGGCATGCCGGGTTCTCGCCGGCGCATCCGGCCCGGGCCGCGGGCGACTGGTACGTCCTCGCGCCCGTCGCGGTGGCCCCTGCCGACCAAGGCCATGGCGTCGGCACCGCGCTGGTGTCCGCCGGCCTGCGGATGCTGCGCGAACGCGGCGCGCGTGGCTGCGTGGTCCTGGGCGATCCCGCCTACTACGCGCGCTTCGGTTTCCGCGCCACGCCCGGATTCACCCTCGCGGGCGCGCCCGACGGTGCCTTCCAGGCGCTCCCGTTCGATGCCTCCGCCGACGAAGGCGGCGAGGTCGTGCTGCACCCCGTGTTCGGACCGCAGCCGGACCCGGACTGAGCCCAGCGCCCGTCGACCCGGGCGGGTCATCGGCGGATCGCGCGCGCACCTCGAGCCGTTTCGCGCCTGCGAGCGGCGCGCGCCGGGGCTAGCGACGAAGTGCGTCCGCGGCCACGCCGTCACCCTCGCGGCCGGTCGCCTCGCCGGGGGCCGCGGTCCAGATCGACCGGTCGATACCCTCGCCCAGCTCCGGGAACGCCGCGGCATCGAAGCGCGGCGAGGCATTCCCCGCGCGCAGTTGCGCGTCGTAGTCGCGGGTCAGGCGGATCGCCACGCCGGACAGCATCAGCACCGCGAACAGGTTGAACATCGCCATCAACCCCATCGCCGCGTCGGCCGTGTTCCAGACGATGTCGAGTTGCGCGAACGCGCCCCAGGCCACCATCGCCAGGCTGCCGATGCGCAGCAGCAGGATCGCGCGCGTGCGTCCGCCGAGGTAGACCATCGCACTTTCGGCATACGCGTAGTTGCCGAGGATGGAGGTGCCGGCGAAAAAGAACAGCGCCACCGCGATGAACGTCGGGCCCCAGTCACCGAAATGGATCGCCATCGCCTGCTGGGTCAGCGCGGCGCCGTCGCCGGCCTCGGTCCCGAGCACGCCGGAGAACAGGATCATCAACGCGGTCGCGGTGCAGATCAGCAACGTATCGACGAACACGCCGAAGGCCTGTACCAGCCCCTGGCTGGCGGGATGGTGGGGACTCGGCGTGGCCGAGGCGGCGATGTTCGGCGCCGAGCCCATTCCGGCCTCGTTGGAAAACAGGCCGCGCTTGACGCCGTTGAGCAGCGCCACCGCGAGGCCACCGAGCATGCCGCCGGCCGCCTGTTCCAGACCGAACGCGCTGCGCAGGATCAGACCGATCGCTGCCGGCACCTCCGTGATATGGCTCACCACGACCCACAGCGCGAGGGCCAGATAGACCAGCGCCATGGCGGGAATGATCAGCTCCGCAGCGCGCGCCACCCGGCGCAGGCCACCAAAAATAACGGGGGCCGCAAACGCCACGAGCGCGATGGCCGTCCAGCCTGGCGGCACCCCCCACGCCACCGTCACCGCCTCGGTCAGCGAATTGGCCTGCACGGCGCTGAACACGAAGCCGAACGCCAGGATCAGGCAGATCGAGAACGCCGCGGCGAGCCATCGCCGCCCCAGGCCATGCGCCATGTAGAGCGCCGGACCGCCCCGATAGTGACCATGGACGTCACGGCGCTTGTACAGCTGCGCCAGCGTGGATTCCACGTACGCCGTGGACATGCCGAAGAACGCCGCCACCCACATCCAGAAGATCGCGCCCGGTCCGCCGACGCCCAGCGCCAGCGCCACGCCGACCAGATTGCCGGTGCCCACGCGCGAGGCCAGGCTGGTGGCCAGCGACTGCAGCGGCGAGATCCCGGCGTTGTCGCCGCCGGTGCCGCGCACCAGACCGCGGATCATGTTCGGGAAACGACGCACCTGGATGAAGCCCAGGCGCAGGCTGAACCACACGCCCACCAGCGGCAGCACCGCGACCAGCACGTAGTTCCAGAGCACGCCGTTGATCGCATCGACGATGGGCGACAGGAGGGTTTCGGTCCACTGCACCACATCCATCGGCAGGCGTTCTCCGCGATCCTGGAAAGCCGCGAGGGTAGCACCGCCCCCGGACGCCGCCGCTCACGGCGGCATCGCAGGCGCCACCGACGGCACGCCCGCGACTGCCGGAGATCGCGGGCAGGCGCCTGCCCGCCGCTGGCGTCGCGCGGGCACACCCGATCGCGCCCCGTACCCCCGCGGCACGCGCCGGTCGTGCGGCGGTCGCGCGCTAGAATGGTCGGCCATTCCCCGTGTTCGGATGCAAGCAATGGCGAAGGTCCTGGTCATCGGTTCGGGCGGGCGCGAACACGCGCTGGCGTGGAAGCTCGCGCAGTCCGCCCGTGTGGACGAAGTGCTGGTCGCACCGGGCAATGCCGGCACCGCCGGCGAGGACAAGTGCCGCAACGTCGATGTCGCGGCCACCGACCTCGACGCCCTGCTGGCGCTGGCGCGCGACGAAGCGGTGGCCTTCACCGTGGTCGGCCCCGAGGCGCCCCTGGTCGCCGGCGTGGTCGACCGGTTCCGTGCCGCCGGACTGCGTGTGTTCGGTCCTTCGGCCGCCGCTGCCCAACTGGAGGGCAGCAAGGCCTACGCCAAGGACTTCCTGCAGCGCCACGGCATCCCCACCGCGCACTACGCGGTCCACACCCAGCTCGAGAATGCGCTCGAGTACGTGCGCGAACACGGCGCACCGATCGTGATCAAGGCCGACGGCCTGGCGGCGGGCAAGGGCGTGATCGTGGCGATGTCGCTGGCCGAGGCCGAGGCCGCGCTGACCGACATGCTCGGCGGTTACGCGTTCGGCGCGGCCGGCGCACGCGTGGTGATCGAGGAATTCCTGGACGGCGAGGAGGCCAGCTTCATCTCCATGGTCGACGGCCGCACCGCGCTGCCGATGGCCACGAGCCAGGACCACAAGCGCGTGGGCGACGGCGACACCGGCCCGAACACCGGCGGCATGGGTGCCTACTCGCCCGCGCCCGTGGTCACGCCCGAAGTGCATGCGCGGATCATGCGCGAGGTCGTCGAGCCGACGGTCGCCGGCATGGCCGCCGACAACGTGCCGTTCACCGGCTTCCTCTACGCCGGCCTGATGATCGACGGCGACGGCGCACCGAAGGTGATCGAATTCAACGTGCGCTTCGGCGACCCCGAGACCCAGCCGGTGATGCTGCGCCTGCAGTCTGACTTCGCCGACCTGATCGAGGCGGCCATCGACGGTGCGCTGGACGGCGTCGAAGCGCAGTGGGATCCGCGCCCCTCGCTGGGCGTGGTGATGGCGGCCGAGCACTATCCCGCCAAGCCGCGCCTGGGGGACGTCATCAACACCTGGGACGTGCCCGAGCCCGAGCACACGAAGGTGTTCCATGCCGGCACCGCGCTCGAGGACGGCCACGTCGTGACCTCGGGCGGCCGCGTGCTGTGCGTGTGTGCGCTGGGCGACACCGTCGCCGACGCCCAGCAACGCGCCTATGCCGGCGTCAGCGGCATTTCCTGGCATGGCGAGTTCCATCGCCACGACATCGGCTGGCGCGCGATCGAGCGCGAGCGGGCATCCGCACAGGGGTAACATCGGGCGCGGTCCCGTCGAGGTTTTCCGATGACGCCTGGCAACGCCCACCTGAGCATGTCCGTGCTGATGACGCCGGACCTGGCCAACTTCTCCGGCAATGTACACGGCGGCGCGTTGCTCAAGCTGCTCGACGAGGTCGCCTACGCCTGTGCCAGCCGCTACGCCGGGCGCTACGTGGTGACGCTGTCGGTGGACCAGGTGACGTTCCGCGAGCCGATCCACGTCGGCGAGCTGGTCACCTTCCTCGCCGCGGTGAACTACACCGGGCGCACGTCGATGGAAGTCGGCATCAAGGTGATCACCGAGAACATCCGCGAACGCTCGGTGCGCCACACCAACAGCTGTTTCTTCACCATGGTCGCGCTCGACGACGACGGCACCCCGGTGCCGGTGCCGCCGCGCGAACCCGTGACCGGAGAGGACTGCCGGCGTTTCCGGCAGGGTCGCCAGCGCCGCGAGATCCGCCAGGAGCTGGAGCACCGTTACCAGGCGATGCGCGACATGCCCGACGCCGAATCCTGAGGCGGCCTGCGCCGTTCGCATGCCGCCACGGGCGATCCGGCATCCTGCCGTGACCGACCGCATATCGCACACCTGGAGCTCGGACACGCGCGTCGCGCCGGCCTCCCCCACCGGGAATCCCGACATGCACGACAGGCTCTTGAGACCCCGCACTGCCGCCCCCCGGCGCGTTAGCCCGCGCGGTATCGCCACGGCCGCCGCGCTCCTCGCGCTCGCCCTGACGGCCTGCGGCGATACGACACCTGCCGCGGCGGACACGCCTCCGCCCGACGACGCGCCGGCGGAAGCGGCGATGCCGAATGCCCCCACGGATGCCGGGATACACGGCACCTGGCGCGTCCTGCCGTCATCTCCCGGTTCGAACGACGCGACGACCGAGCGTGCCGGCCGCGACGGGGCGGCGACGACGCCGACCGCCCGCCACGAAAACGCCTTCGTCGCGCTCGACGGCCGCCTGTACCTGCTCGGCGGACGCGGCGACCGGCCGTTGGAGATCTTCGATCCCGCGACCGGAACCTGGACGCGTGGCGCGACGCCGCCGCTGGAACTCCACCATGTCCAGGCGATCGCCCACGATGGGCGGTTGTGGCTGCTGGGCGCCCTGACCGGCGCATTCCCGGCCGAACCGCCCGTGCCCGCCGTGTGGACCTACGACCCCGCCGCCGACGCCTGGGCCGAAGGTGCATCGATTCCGGAACACCGTCGTCGTGGCGCCAGCGGCGTCGCCGTGCACGATGGGGTGTTCTACCTGGTCGGTGGCCTGACCGGTGGCCACAACGGCGGCTACGTGGCCTGGCTGGATGCGTTCGATCCCGCCAGCGGCCAATGGCGCGAACTCGCCGATGCCCCGCGCCCGCGCGACCATTTCCACGCCGCCGTGCTGGACGGCCGGCTCTACGCCGCCGGCGGGCGCACCAGCTCGCACGCCACCGGCGAAGGCATGAGCCTGACGGTGACCGCGGTCGACGTCTACGACATCGCCGCGGGCACGTGGTCGACGCTCGACGATCCGCTGCCCACCGCACGCTCGGGCAATGCCACGGTCGCCTACGACGGCAGAATTTTCGTGCTCGGCGGCGAAAGCGAGGCACAGACCCCCGCGCACGACGAAGTCGAGGCCTGGAACCCGGCCCTGGCGCGCTGGGAGCATCTGCCGTCCTTGCCCACCGGGCGTCACGGCACCCAGGCCACGCTGCACGCGGACGCCCTGCACATTGCCGCCGGCAGTGGCGACCGCGGCGGCGGGCCGGAGCTCGACGATCATCTCGTGTTCGCGACCGAAGACGTGCCGTAGCGCGCGGTATCGCGACCGGCCACGCGTCCGCTCAGCGCGCGTCGAGCGCCCGGCGCAGCTGACCCGGGTCGTCGCCGAACAACGCATCCACACCGGCCTCGGCGAAGGCGCGCGCCTCGGTCCCGGCGCCTTCATCGCAGCGCGCGTCCTGCGCACCGCACCGCAGCGCCGGCGGCAGGAACGGATTCTCCGGCCGCAGCGTCCACACATGCACCGCCAGGCCGGCGGCATGCGCGGCCGGCACCAGCGGCGTGGGCGCGCCCAACGCGCCGTCCTCGTCGAGCGGCAGCACGGCGCGCAGATGCGGTGCCAGCACATCGGCGTAGGCGGCGATGTCGGCCAGCCCTTCGGCCGTGCTCACCATGCGCAGGTACGACACCGGCGCGCCTGCCTGTTCGAGATCGAACGGCGACGCCTCCGGCGCGCCGACCAGCTGCACCAGAAACACGTTGCGCAGGCCGGCGGCATCGAGCAGCGTCCGCAGCCGGCGCAGGTTGCCGACCTCGAACGACTGCACGCCCACCGGCGCGGTGCGGGTGTAGTCGTGCGCCTGCAGCGCGGCCATCAACGCGGCTTCCGGATCCAGGCCGCGACCGTGGAAGTGGGTCGAGTGCTTGAGTTCCGGGACGATGCCGATCGTGCGCCCGGCCGCAGCCGAGGCCTGCGCCACCGCATCGACGATCTCGGCGAACGTGGGCACACCCTCGCGTCCGTCGTGGGCGGTGCCGCGCAATGCCGGCAGGCGTTCGCGCGCGCGCAGGGTGCGCAGCTCTGCGAGGGTGAAATCCTCGACGAACCATCCATCCACCGACTGGCCGTCGACCTCGCGCACCGTGCGGCGCCCGGCGAACGCCGGGTGTCCGGCCACATCGGTGGTCTCGCCGATCTCGTTCTCGTGGCGCGCCACCAGCACGCCGTCCCGGGTCATCACCAGGTCCGGCTCGATGAAGTCCGCACCGTCCTCGATGGCCTTCGCGTAGGCGGCCAGCGTGTGCTCCGGGCGCAGGGCGCTGGCGCCGCGATGGGCGATCACCGCGGGTCGGCCGTCGGTGGCGCGGATCGCGGCATGCACGTCGGGCGCCAGATCACGCGCCGACACCGGCCACGCCAGGGCGGACAGGATGCCGGCACCCACGGTCACGGCGAAGGCACGGCACGCGAAGGCACCTCCGGCTTGATGTCCCGATCCTGGACGCATCGCATCGCTCTCCTATCGCCGATGCCGGGGTCGGACGCTGGCGGAACCGGCATGGTGGGTCGCCCAGTGTCGCCGGCGTCGAAGGCGACACCATGACAGTCTCGGCGCCGCCATGTCAGGTAGTGGGTCCGGGACGGCCCTGCTAGGCTCCGCGCATCCGCGAAGGACTCCGAATGGCCCACTCCCAGTTCGACCTGCTGCGCCAGCGCCGCTTCCTGCCCTACTTCACCGTGCAGGCGCTGGGGGCGTTCAACGACAACGTGTACCGGCAGGCGATCATCGGCCTGCTGTTCTTCCTCGGCATCGACAGCGACCAGCGCACGCTCTACACCAACCTCGCGCCGGCGCTGTTCATCCTGCCGTACTTCCTGTTCTCCGGCCTGGCCGGACAGATCGCCGAGAAGATCGAGAAGCAGCGGTTGATCGTGGTCACCACGGCGATGGAGATCGGCATCATGCTGATCGCCGCGGTCGGTTTCCTGATGGGCCACCTGCCGGTGTTGCTGGTGGCGCTGTTCGCGATGGGCGTGCAGGCGACGCTGTTCGGGCCGGTGAAGTACTCGATCCTGCCCTCGGTGCTCAAGCCCGAAGAGCTCACCGGCGGCAACGGCCTGGTCGAGATGGGCACATCGATCTCGATCCTGGTCGGCATGATCTACGGCGGCCTGATCTTCCAGATCGCCGGCGCCTGGGGCGCGGAAGCCGCGGCGCTGTCGGTGGTGACGCTGGCGGTGGCCGGCAACGTGGTCGCGCGGCTGATCCCCAAGGTGGACGCCGGCGCGCCGGACCTGAAGATCAACTGGAACCCGGTGCCCGAGTCGGTCGCCGTGCTGCGGCTGGCGCGCAAGCAGGTGGCGGTGCGCAACGCGATCCTCGGCGTGTCGTGGTTCTGGTTCGTCGGCACCATCCTCACCGCGCAGCTGCCGACCTACGCCGAGCTCCAGCTGGGCGGATCGCAGCCGCTGTACATCTTCGCGCTCGCGCTGTTCTCCGTCGGCGTGGGCGTGGGCTCGCTGCTGTGCGAAAAGCTGTCCGGGCGCACGGTGGAGATCGGCCTGGTGCCGTTCGGCGCGTTCGGCATCAGCGCGTTCCTGCTCGATCTGTATTTCGCCCGTCCCGGCGACGCGATGGTGACGGGCCTGGGCGTGTGGGACTTCGTGCGCCAGCCCGGCAGCCTGCGGATCATGATCGACCTGACCGGCATCGGCCTGTTCGCCGGCTTCTTCGTGGTGCCGCTGTTCGCGCTGATCCAGAGCCGCACGCCGAAGTACGAACTGGCCCGGGTGATCGCGGGCCTGAACATCCAGAACTCGGTCTTCATCGTCACCGCGGCGATGGTGGGCATCGCCACCCAGCGCCTTCTCGGCTGGAACGTGCCCGAGCTCTTCCTGGCGCTGGCGATCGCCAACGCGCTGGTGGCGATCTGGATCTTCAGCATCGTGCCCGAGTTCCTGATGCGCTTTCTCAGCTGGCTGATGGTGCGCGTGCTGTACCGTCTGCGCCTGCACGGTGTGGAGGCGCATGTGCCCGAAGAAGGTCCGGCGCTGCTGGTGTGCAACCACGTCAGCTACATGGACGCACTGATCCTGTCGGCGTCGGTGCCGCGGCCGATCCGCTTCGTGATGTACCACCGCATCTTCCGGATTCCGCTGCTGAGCTGGATCTTCCGCACCGCCAAGGCGATCCCGATCGCGCCGGAGAAGGAGGATCCCGAACTCATGCAGCGCGCGTTCGATGCCATCGACGCCGCCCTGGCCGAGGGCGAGCTGGTGCTGGTGTTCCCCGAGGGCCGGCTGACCGCCGACGGCGGCATCGCGCCGTTCCGCGGTGGTGTCGAGCGCATCCTCGCGCGGCGCCCGGTGCCGGTGGTGCCGATGGCCCTGCGCAACATGTGGAGCAGCATGTGGAGCCGGCACGACTCGCGGCTGCGACGCATGCGCCTGCCGCGGCGCGTACGCGCCCCGATCGACGTGATGGCCGGACCGCCGCTCGACGGCACGACAGCCACCGCGGCCACGCTGGAAGCGCAGGTACGCGCATTGCGGGGCGATGCCGCCTGACGCATCCGCCGCAGGCGATCGGAGACTGCACGCGGACGCCGGACACCGCCCCGGGCGCTACGGTGCGCTTCACGATGCCCCGCCGTCCGGCGGACCGCGACGGCGACCGCCGCGGATCCCGTCGGCATCCGCGCGTCGTCAGTCGTGCAGGGCGCCGTGGCGGTGCCAGTGCGCGATCAGCCAGCGCGAGATCGACAGCCGCGGCGACAGCTGGATGCCGGCCTCGCCGCCGCTGCCGTCGAGCGCCGCCCCGATCTCGTCGCGACCGAACCAGCGCGCGTCCTCCAGTTCGTCGTCGTTGGCCTGCGGCGTATCGGGTTCGGCCAGCGCTTCGAACCCCAGCATCAGCGACGACGGAAACGGCCAGGGCTGCGAGCCGAGATAGCGCGCGCGCCGCACGCGCACGCCGGATTCCTCCCAGACCTCCCGCGCGATGGTCTGCTCCAGGGTCTCGCCCGGCTCGACGAAGCCCGCCAGCACCGACCACCGCCGCGGCGCCCAGCTCGCCTGCCGGCCGAGCAGCAGGCGCTCGCCATCCGACACGGCCACGATCACCGCGGGATCGGTCCGCGGGTAGTGCTCCAGGCCGCAGCCCGGGCACAGGCCCAGCCAGCCCGCGCGGCGGTACTCGAGGGCATGGCCACACGCACCGCAGTAGCGATGGCGGCGACGCCAGTGCAGCACCGCACGCGCCTGCGCGAACGCGGTCGCCTCCGCGGCCGGCCACTCGGCGGCGGCGGTGCGCAGGTCCACGCCGGATCGCGCGGTCGCACCCGGCACCGCGTCCGCGTCGCGCGCGAACCAGCCGCGCCCGTCCGCGGCGATGCCGAGAAAGATCGCGTCGCGCCAGCCCTCGCGAGTCGCCGATGCGTCCGTCGGCGGCAACCACAGGCCGCCCTCGGCGGTCGCAGGCGCGCGCCCATCGGCATCCACGGCGACCAGCGCCGCGTCGCGCCACAACCGCGTCAGCGTCTCCGGCTGCAGACGCGCGTATTCGGCCCGGTCCAGTGGGCCGGTCACGAAGGCGTAGGGCATGGCGGCGAGCGGTTCGGCGGTCATCGGGTCCGGACAGGGTCATGCGGATACGCGGGCCTGCGAGTGTAGGCCCGGTGCCGGACATCGCACGTGACGCGGACAGGGCGATGCCCACACCGGCGGCGCACGGCCACTGAGGTCATCGCAATCGAACCGGCGCGGGTCCCGGATACATGAACGCGAACGCGCCGGGGCCGCTGCCGCGAGCGCCGCACCGGTGCCGAACGGGTCAGACGGTGAAGCTGCTGCCGCAGCCGCAGGTGCTCTTGGCGTTGGGATTGCGGATGGTGAACTGCGAACCGTGCAGGCTCTCGACGTAGTCGACCGTGGCGCCCATCAGGTACTGCAGGCTCAACGGATCGACCAGCAGCACCACGCCGTCGGTGTCGATCGCCAGATCGTCCTCGGCCTGGGCCTCGTCGAATTCGAATCCGTACTGGAACCCGGAGCAGCCGCCACCTTGGATGTAGACGCGCAGTTTCAGTCCGGGATTCCCCTCGCCGGCGATCAACTCGCGCACCTTGCCCGCCGCTGAGGACGTGAAATCGAGCGGGCGCGACAGGGACTGGTAGCCGGGGGCTTGCGGGAGCGGCATCGGTTGCATGGCGACAGGATGGGGGTCGTGCTCGGCGCGTTCAAGCATCCGGCGCGACATCCGTCGAAGATCGCGGCTGGGCGACCGCGTCCGCCCAGCTGAACGACTGCTCGACCGCGGCGCCGCCCTTCGGTGCCAACCGCACGGTCACCCGCGTCGGCGCGAAGCCCTCGGGCAGCACGATGTCGCCCTCGACCTGCTGGAAGTACTTGAACGAGTACGCCAGCGCCGGCGCCTCGTCCTGTTGCCGCAGCGCGGCCCAGTCCAGCGTCTGCAGGCGACCGTCGCGGCTGCCCTCGATCACCAGGCGCAGTTCGCCCTCGCTCGCCGCGTCCCGGTTCAGGTTCTGGGTCAGGGTGGCGGCGTAATGCCACACGCCCTCCCCGGCCGGGGTCAACCGCAGTTCGTGGACGCTGAGTCCGCGCCGCTGTGCGGTCGAACCGACGAACCGCTCGTAGAACGCCAGATCGGCGCGCAACGCGGCGATCTCCTCGTCGCGTTCGGCCAGCGAGCTCTGCAGCTTCAGGTTGGCCTCGCGACTGATCTGGTCCGAACGCGTCAGCGTCGTCACTTCCTGTTGGAGCTGGACGATGCGCAGGCCGGGATCGTCCGATGCGGCGGACGCGGCACGGATCACCGTCCAGAGCCCCCAGAGACCGAACAGCAGGCACAGCGCCAGTACCGCGATCAACACCAGCGACCAAGGGGTCGGCTCGGGGCCCGGCCCCGCAGGAGACGGCGTGGACGGCGCGGGGGCGGGCGCGGGGGCGGATTGGGGTTCGGATTCGCTCGGCGTGGCCGGCGCAGACGGGATGAGGTTCTGCGGTGGAACGGGTGGCGGCTCGTTCATCGCACTGGATATAACGAGCTCCCGTGCCAGGGTCAAGAAACCGCCGGCGACCGGGTGAGGCCGTGTTCAAGCCGCTGAACCCCGCCCGGACCGGATCGCCGCGCCGCCGTCCGCAGCGCCTACACTCGCGCGACGCGCCGTCCGGCCGCCGCCCGGCCACATGGAGTGCCCCCGAATGTCGGAAGCCCATCTGTTCGCGACCGGCCTGCTGCTCGCCTGGCTGGCCGGCATCCGGGTCTATCTCACCGTGTTCGGCGTCGGGCTCGCGGGCGCGCTGGGCTGGCTCGACCTGCCGCCGGCCCTGCAGGTCACGGAATCGCCGTGGGTGCTCGGTGCCGCGGGCGGCCTGGCGGTGGTCGAGTTCCTGACCGACAAGATCCCCGGCGTCGATTCGCTCTGGGACCTGCTGCAGACCCTGGCCCGGGTGCCCGCCGGCGCCTTCCTCGCCGCGGCGGCGCTGTCGCCCGACGGCGACCTCGGCGCCGGCATGCTCGCCACCGGTGCGGGGGTCGCGTTGACCAGCCACGTCCTCAAGAGCGGCACCCGCGCCCTGCTCAACACCTCGCCGGAGCCGGTCAGCAACTGGACCGCCTCGGCCGGCGAGGATGCCGTCGTGATCGGCGCGCTTGCGCTCGCCTTCGCGCATCCCTGGCTCGCGCTGGCGGTGGTGATCGCGCTGACGGTGCTGGCCGCGGCCGTGGTGTGGTGGCTGTGGCGCAGGCTGTTCGGACGACGACGCGGCGCGGCGTGAACCGTGCCCGGGTGCGCGAGTGGGCGGTCGCGCACGTTCGCCGGATGGGGATCAGGGCATAATCCAGCGTCCGGACCGCCGGCCCTGGCCGCGGTTGCCGGACTCGGGGATCGATCGCTGCAGGAACGCAGGATGGGGAACGCAGACCACACTCGACGCGCCGAATGTCCACCGGCGCATTTTTGGCGCCGCTGGACCACGGACGCGCCGCCGCCGCAGTGGCCGACCGACGACGACAGCGAAGCCGCGCGGACGCAGGCCGAGATCGCCGCCGCGTCCTCACGGCCCGGCGCCCCGGCAGCCACCGAGGCGCCCTACCGGGTGATGATCGTCGAGGACGATCCGAGTCAGGCCCTGTTCGCGGAAAGCATCCTCAACGGCGCAGGCATGCAGGCGCAGGTGGTGCCCGATCCGGATCTGGCGATCGCCACGCTCGAGGTTTTCCGGCCCGACCTGGTGCTGATGGACCTGCACATGCCGGCGCTCGACGGCACCGAACTCACCCACATGATCCGCGGCCATGGCGCGTTCGCGCAGACCCCGATCGTGTTCCTCACCGGCGATGCCGATCCGGAGCGCCAGGTCGAGGCGCTGGAGCTCGGTGCCGACGATTTCCTCGTCAAACCGGTCCGGCCGCGCCATCTGATCGCAGCGGTGCAGAACCGCATCCGTCGCACCCGCCAGGCCCATGCGGCGCGTCCGGACGAACGCCACCCGGTCACCGGCCTGCTCACGCGCTCGCGCATGCTGCAGCACCTGGCCACCGCGATACCCGGCACCGGCGCGCTCTTCCTGCTGGAGCTCGAAGGCACCAGCGCCTTGCGCGACCGCATCGGATACGCCGCGCAGGAAGCCGTCCTGGTCGATGCCGCACGTGAAATCGCCGCGCGGGCGCAAGGGCAGGCCAGCGCGCGCCTCAGCGACAACATGTTTCTGATCCACATGGATGCGGCACCGGCCGACGTGGCCGCGCATGCGCGGGACCTGCGCGAAAGCCTGGCGCGCCACGGGTTCCGCAGCGGCGACGACATCGTGCGGCTGCGTGCCCGCATCGGCGCGCTGGTGTTGACGCCGGCGCACCAGGACGCCGGTGGCGCGCTGACCGCCGCCGAGCAGGCGCTGCGGCAGGCCAGACAGGATGCCGACGGGGTCTCGGTCCACGTCGAGGCGCCCCCCGTCCCGACGGCGGACGACGGTATGCGCGCGCTGGCGCGACGTGCCGTCGACGACCGGCTGCTGGAGCTGGCGTTCCAGCCCATCGTCGCGGTGGCCGGCGGCGACGAACCCCAGTTCCAGAGCCTGGTCCGCCTGCGCGCGCCCGACGGCCGACTGCACACTGCAGCCGAGTTCCTGCCGGCAGCCGAGGCGGACGGCTGCCTGGAGGCCATCGACCGCCACGTGCTGGACCTGGCCCTGGACACCCTGCAGCGCCAGCGCGAGCAGGGCCGTCGCCTGCGCCTGTTCGTGTCGCAGTCCCCTCGCAGCCTGGGACACGACGGCTACGCCGCCTGGTTGCTGATGGAGCTCGGTGCACGCGAACTCGACGGCAGCCAACTGGTCGTCGATGTCCGCGTGGACGACGCCCTGGTGCATGCCCTGTCGCTGCAGACTTTCGCCAGCGCGGCACAGACCGTGGGCGTGCAGATGTGCCTGTCGGGCTATCGCAGCGACGCCGAAGCCGATGCGCTGCTCGCACAGTTGCCGCTCAGCCACGTGCGGCTGTCCTCGCACTACTCCGCCCGCCTCGGCGAACAGGACGTGCGCGACGACATGCGTACGGCCATCGATCGTGCCCATCGTCGCGGCCTGCTGGTGATCGGGCAGCAGGTGGAGAATCCGCAGGTCGCCGCGACCCTGTGGATGAGCGGGATCGACTTCATCCAGGGCAACCTGGTCCACGAAGCCGACCGCGACGTCGACTTCGACTTCCAGCACGCGGTGCTGTGAGCATGGTCAGCCGCGCGCGCCCCTCGCTGCTGATGTTGCGCTGGCTGGCCCTGGGCGCCGCCTGCGGCGCGGTGGCGATGCTGTTGCTGGACGTGGCCGGGCTCGCCGGCCCCTGGCAGGGTATCGCCCTGGTGCTGGCGCTGCTGTGCGCGTTCGCCACCGCTGCGGTGATCTATTCGATGCGCCAGCGCGAACGCGAACTCGACGAAGCCGAGACGCTCGCCGCGCGCCATGCCGCCGAACGGGCTGAATTGCAGGCCCAGCTCGACCGCCACACCCAGCTCGAGAGCGAGCTGCGTCAGGCCAAGCAGGCGGCGGACTCGGCGGTCATGGCCAAGGGCGAGTTCCTGGCCACCATGAGCCACGAGATCCGCACGCCGCTCAACGGCATCGTGCCGATGCTCGACCTGCTGATGCATGCCGACCTCGCGCCCGAACATGCCGACCTGGTCCGCACCGCGTACACGTCGTCGCAGCAGATGCTGCGCATCGTCGACGACATCCTCGACTATTCCAAGCTCGAGGCCGCCAAGCTCGAACTCGAAATCACCAGCTTCAACCTGCGCGAACTGCTCGAAAGCGTGATCCACACGCTGGAGCGTCCGGCGCAGGGCAAGGGCCTGCGCCTGCACCTGCAGATCGAGCCGGGCGTGCGCCTGCCGGTGCGCGGCGACCCGGTGCGCCTGCGCCAGGTGCTGGGCAACCTGGTCAGCAATGCGGTGAAGTTCACCGAACGCGGCATGGTGACGGTGAGCCTGCGCAGGACCGGCGAGACCAGCGCCCAGCACCAGTTGCGCTTCGAGGTCCGCGATACCGGCATCGGCATCTCGCAGACCGCGCAGGCGCGACTGTTCCAGGCCTTCAGCCAGGCCGACGCCTCCACCACCCGCTTGTATGGCGGCACCGGCCTGGGACTGGCCATTTCCAAGCGCATCGTCGAACTGATGGAGGGCCAGATCGGGGTCAACAGCACGCCGGGCCAGGGCGCGACGTTCTGGTTCGAGCTGCCGCTGCTGAAGGTGCCCGGCGACTTGCCGGCGCAGGAGCGCATCGCCGACGGCAAGCGCCTGCTGCTGCTCAGCGCCGATCCCCGGCTGCGCCTGCGCCTGTCGATGTTGCTGCCCAACTGGGGCCTGCGGGTGACTTCGGTCGAAACCACCCAGGAAGCGCTCAACCGCCTGCGCGCCGGCGCCTCGCAGGGCGGCCCGTGGGCCTATTCGGTGGTCCTGGCCGACCTCGCGGGCATGCGCCACACCGCGCTGGCGCTGGTGCGCAACGTCAACCGCCAGGCGATCTACGGCGATCTCCAGCTCGTCTGCCTGCACGGCGACGACCCGGTCCCGGGTGAGATGCAGGCGCGCGCCACCCTGCTCAGTCGCCAGGCGCCCGATGCCGATCTCCGCGCCGCGCTGGTCGGCCAGGGCGCGCCGCCACTGCACGAAGCACTGACCTTCGACACCGCCGTCGCGGAGACCACCACGACGGCGGCCGCGGCCCCCGTCGATGCCGGATCGCCCGAGGACACGACCAGCCCGCCACCTGCCGCGGCAGCGGCAACGGCAACGGCCAGCGCTGCGACGGAGCCGGCGACGAGACCTGCACGGACACCCACCATCGAAGCCCCGCGCCTGCCGCGCGTGCTGCTGGTGGAGGACAACCCGGTCAACCTGATGGTGGGCCAACGCCTGCTCGGCATGCTCGGCATCGTCTGCGACACCGCAGGCAATGGCGAAGCCGCCCTGCAGCGCATGACCGAATCGCGTTACGACGTGGTGCTGATGGACTGCCAGATGCCGGTGCTCGACGGCTACAGCGCGACCCGTCGCTGGCGCGAGCGCGAGGCCGAGGCCGGCGACGGCAGCCATCTGCCGATCATCGCGATGACGGCCAACGCGATGGCCGGAGACCGCCAGCGCTGTCTCGACGCCGGCATGGACGACTATCTGCCCAAGCCGGTCACCCGCAGCGAACTGGAGCGCTGCCTGTACCAGTGGTGGTGCCCGGAGCAGGAGGACACGGAGATCGATCCGGCAGCGGGCCTGGGCGAATTCTTCGTCGCGCCGGAGACCGGGCCGGCCGGCACAGGCACCCCGACCGAGCACGACGAACCGGCCACGACCGGCATCGACACTGCGGGCCCAGGCGCGGAGCTCGCCACGAATCCGCCGACGGAGGCCGCCATCCCGGCATCGGAGGACGCCGAGATCACCGATGTGCCGCCTGCCGCCGCGCCGGATCATGCCGACCCCGCCACGTCGTCCGGGGCGTCGGCCACGGAGCACGCCGGGGCGACCGCCGATGGGCTGGACGCAGCGGACGACAAGCGCGCGGCGCAGGCCGGCGACGCGGAGCCGGCCGTGCACCCCGACGCGTTCGAAACGCCGGCTCCGACGGCGATGTCGACGGCGACGACCGAAGACGCGGGCGACGCAGAGACAGGCGCGTCGTCCGTCCCGGAGGTCGCCGATGCGCCCGAGGAGCGCTCGGCCACCGGAGGGGGCGTTCCCGCGGCGCCGACATCGATCCCGCGCGGCGCGGAGGACAGCCCGCCGGCGCCATCGCACGGCACTGATGTCTCGGCGGAAGAGGCACCCTCACCCGCCCCGGATGCGGAACAGCCCCCACCGCCCATCGCCACTTCACGAGCGCCCGCCATGTCCGCACCCGCCGTATCGCCGCCTCCGATCATCGACGCGGAGGTGCTGGACGAACTGCGGGCGATGCTGGGCGACGAAGTCGAGCATCTGGTCGATGTCTTCCTCGAAGACACACCGCGCCTGATCGCCCGGCTGGAGGCCGCGGCGCAGGGGCCGGACTACGACGCCTTGCGCGACACGGCGCATTCGCTCAAGTCGTCCAGCGCCAACCTGGGGGCGATGCGGCTGTCGGAAGTGGCCCGGCGCATCGAAGCGGCCGCACGGCAGGAGCAACTGGAACGCCCCGCGGTGGCGGTGGCGATGGTCGCCAACGAATTCGCGCGCGCACGCGCGCGGCTGACCTCGGGGCGGGTCACGCCCGCCTGAGCGGCTTCGCCCTGACGGGGCTCGCGTCGATCGGGCTGCGCGGAGACGGTCTGCGCGGAAAAGCGCGCGGACGCGGACTCAATCCGCGTCCATCTGCTCCTGCAGATAGTTCGGCAGGCCGACACGCCCGATCAGGTCGAGCTGGGTCTCCAGCCAATCGACGTGCTCTTCCTCGTTTTCGAGGATCGAGACCAGCAGTTCGCGGCTGACGTAATCCTGCACCTGCTCGCAGTGCTCGATCGCCTCGCGCAGCAGCGGGATGCCCTCCATTTCCAGCGCGAGGTCGCACTCCAGCATTTCCTGCACGTTCTCGCCCACGCGCAGCTTGCCCAGGTGCTGGAAGTTCGGCAGGCCCTCGAGGAACAGGATGCGCTCGGACAGCTTGTCCGCGTGCTTCATCTCCTCGATCGATTCCTTGTACTCGTGCTTGGACAGCCCGTGCAGCCCCCAGTGCCGAAGCATCTTGGCGTGCAGGAAGTACTGGTTGATCGCGGTCAGCTCGTTGTAGAGCGCCTTGTTGAGGAACTGGATGACCTTGGGATCGCCTTTCACGACCGGCTCCGGAAATGCAGGGGTACGCCTACTCTAGCGGCGCGAACCGGCGACTGACGGAACGCGAATCGTGCGCATTCCAGCGCGCCGCGGACGAGGCGGCGGACGGATCGCAGCAGTGGTCGACGGCGTGCGGGAACCGAGGGAACGCGCGCCGTGCGGGCGCGCTCAGGCCGCGCGGGCGATGGCGTCGAGGGGAATGATGTCGGACACGCCGCGGCGGGCCTCGGCGAGCAGATCGCCGGCCATGTCCATGCAGCTGCCACACGTCGCGCCGCAACCGGTCCGCATGGTGAGCTCGTGAACGCTGGTGCAGCCGGACGCGGCGGCAGCCGCGATATCGCGGTCGGTGACTCCGTTGCAGATGCAGACGTACACGGGCGTTGGCGCTCGGCAGGGTGCGAGGCGCCATTCCGCCATGAACGAGAATGATTGTCAATTGTTCAGCGAGAACGACCCGCATTCACACTTGACTCGCTTCAGCTGCGCGGGCCGTCGTTGCCCCGCCCGCCGCGCTGGCCGGGCACCGCGGACCCCGAGCGGTTGCGCGGCCGGTGGCCATTGCGCCGCTGCGGGAATCGCATCGCCTGCATTTGGGGAATCGCGTTCGCCCCGGCGACCTGGCGCGCGAATGGCGCGAGGTGCCGCAGCGCACTGTCGTAGACCCCGCGCTTGAACACCACCACGTGTTCGAGCGGGTACCAGAAATCCACCCAGCGCCAGTGATCGAACTCGGGCTTGTCGCTGGCGTCCAGACAGAGATCGTTGTCGCAGCCGGTGAACTGCAGCAGGAACCACACCTGCTTCTGGCCGATGCACACGAGCTTGTCGTTGCGGCGGACGGCACGATGCGGCAATCGATAGCGCAGCCAGCCCGGCGTGGCACCCAGCACGGCCACATGCTCCGGCCGCAGGCCGGTTTCCTCGTGCAGCTCGCGGTACATGGCCTCGAGCGGCGTCTCGTCGGTGTTCATCCCGCCCTGCGGAAATTGCCACCCGTCACGGCGTACGCGCCGGGCCCAGAAGACCCGGCCGTCGGGATGCATCAGCACGATGCCGACGTTCGGTCGATAACCGTCCGGATCGATCACGATGCGGACTCCGAAAGTTCACTGTCATCGACTCTGCCACGCCCTGCGCGGGTCGACAAGCACGGCACCTGGCGATTGACGTTGCCCCCGGCGACATGGACAATTGTCCGTTCCCCGCGCCGCCTCGGCCGCGAGGAACCGCATGGCTATGTAGCTCAGCCGGTTAGAGCACAGCACTCATAATGCTGGGGTCGGTGGTTCGAGTCCACCCATAGCCACCATGCGACACCCGCGAAAACCCCCGCCGCAGCGGGGGTTTTTCGTTTCCGGCCCGAACGGATCAGCGATTGCCCGGGTGGTGCTGGAACGGTTGCGCGCTCCCGTCGGCATCGACCAGCTCGACGGTGAAGGCATCGCGGCGACCGTCGGGCATCTCCATGCCCGGCGAGCCCAACGGCATGCCCGGCAGCACCAGCCCACGCGCCGCCGGTGCCTCCGCCAGCAGGCGGGCGATGTCGGAGGCGGGCACGTGCCCCTCCACCAGATAGCCGCCGACCTCGGCCGTATGGCACGAGCCCTTGGCGTACGGGACGCCCAGGCGCTGCTTCACCGGGCCGAGGTCGTCGACATCGACCACGTCCACCTCGAACCCGGCTTCGCGCACGTGCTCGACCCAGACCGTGCAGCACCCGCAGGTCGGCGTCTTGTGCACGGTCATGCGCGGCCAGGCGCCCTCGGCCTGCGGAACCGGCGAAGCCTGCGGCGCCGGACGGCCGGATGCGATCGCCTCCGAAGCAACCGGCGCATCGGCGCCGGACGACGCGGCAGGCGCCTGCTCGGCAGCGCAGGCGGCAAAGGCCAGCGGCATCAGGCCGGCGAGCAGCAGCGACGAGGCGGAACGGTGCATGTGGAACCTCCTGCGCGGCGGGACCGCGGTCATATCTTGAAGTCGTCGAACGCGACGCGCGCCTCCGGCACGCCCAGGCGCGCCAGCATCTGTCGCGTGGCCGCGAGCATCGCCGGCGGCCCGCACACGTAGAACTCGCACTCGGCCAGCGTCGGATGGGTGTCCAGCAACCCCGCCCGCACCGCGTCGTGAACGAAGCCGGTCGGCCACACCCCCGCCTCGTCCGGCGTGGGTTCGGACAGTATCAGATGCCAGCTGAAACCCGGATGCGCCGTCGCCAGGGCGGCCATCTCATCGGCATAGGGCGTCTCGCGCAGGGTGCGCGCGCCGTACCAGAAATGCAGCCGCTCGCCGTCGCCGGCGGCCAGGCGCGCACGCACCATGGCCCGCAGCGGCGCCATCCCCGCGCCCCCGCCGATGAACACCTTCTCGCGCGTGGGCGAGCCCAGTGCGAAGTCGCCGAACGGCCCGCTGTAGGCGACGCGGTCACCGGAGCGCAAGGTGTACAGCCAGCTCGACCCCCGCCCGGGCGGATGCCGCTTGCCGCCGCCGGGATTGAACCGCACCAACAACCGCAGCCGGCCATCGGATGCCTCCGGCGCGAGCGCCAGCGAATACGCCCGCCGTACCGGCTCGCGGCAACTCAGGCGCGCCGGCAGCGCCAGCGCCTGCCAATCGCCTGCGTGGGCGTCGGGCCGCACGATGGCGTCGCGGGGGACGCCGTACACCGGTACGTGCAGCTGCACGTAGGCGCCGGGCTGATAATCCGGACCCGGTGGGACATCGGGCCTGAGCACGATCTCGCGCAGGAACGGCGTGACCGCGATCGCCTCCTCCACCGTCGCATGGGAGACCGTCCACAGGCTGGCACCGCCGGTCACCTCGACGGCGGCATCACCGTGCAGCGCCAGTCCGCAAGCCAGGCGATAACCCATCCGCAATCGACTTTCGGAGAGATGCGCGCGATCGGCCGGCCCCGGCGGCGGCGCCTTGCCGCGCACCCGCACTTCGCACAGGCCGCAGCTCTGCCCGCCACCGCAGTTGGACGGCAGTTGCAGCCCGTGCCGGGCCAGGGTGACGTAGGCGGTGTCGCCGGCCACGGCCGGTACGCTGCGCAGGCGTTCGCCATCGGGCGCGAAGACCGCCAACGCGCCCTTGGAGCGCCAACGCCGCGGCACGAAATCGCTCGGGCGGAAGCTCGCGAACAACAGCCACACGCCGGTCAGCGCCATCCACAGGCCGCCGATGCCCGCCATCACCACCAGCGGATTGTTGAAGTCCGCCCGGCCGGTGTAATCCATGATGTGCAACATCCAGAAGATGTCGAACAGCCGCCAGGTGCGATTGCGATGCACCACGACATCGCCGGTGTCGGCGGCGAGATAGACCGTGGTGGCCTCGGCATCGTCGAAGTCCACGCGCCAGACGTCGCCGCCGTGCATCCGCGTCTCCAGCGAGGGGCCCATGCGCTGCGGCGTGCCCGCTTCGCCCGGGCCGGTGTACGACGCCTGCGCAAGCCGCAGCGCCCAGCCCGGATCGAGCTCGACCGTCTCGCCCGAGCGGGCGTCGGCCAGCCGCGTGCCGTCGTGGTCGGTGATCCGGTACACGGGCATCCCGGCCAGCCATCCCGACACGATGCCCTGCACCGGCGCCGACGCGGCATCGACCACCGCCTCGGCGGTCAGCACGTCGTCCGGCCACGGTGGCGGCGGCTCCGCGTGCGCACGCCACGTGTGCCCCTGCACCCGGTCGTGATCGAGCACGCTCATCATCAGGCCGCTGGCCATCCACAGCACGAACTGGATCGCGATCAGCAGCCCCACCCACTTGTGCAGTCTCCGCAGCCAGGGCGTCATGTCGGCTGCCTCCGGCGGAAGCTGTAGAACAGCAGCCACACGCCGCTGAGTGCGAACAGCAGACCGAGCGCCGACGCCACGCGCAGCAGCGTGTTGTTGACGTCGGTGCGGGTGTCGTAATCCATGATGTGGAACATCCACAGGAAGTCGAACCAGCGCCACAGACTGTGCCGGCGTGCCAGCAGCTCGCCGGTGTCGGGCGACAGGTACAGCGTGGTCGCGCCACGGTCGGCGAAATGCACCGCCCACATCGGCACCGGTCGCCGCGCCTCCTGCGGCGCGACCGTGACCCACTCGACGCGGTCCACCGCCGCCTCGCCCTGATACAGCCCCAGCGCCAGGCGCAACGCGTCGGCCTCGGGCAACGGCGACAACCGCTCGCCGCTGTGGGCGTCGGCCAGCACCACCCCGGCGGCGGTGTGCACCTCGTACACGTCGCGGTCGAGCAGGCGCTTGAGGCCGACGCCGGTCGCGTCCGGATACAGGTCCAGCAACGCGGACTGGGGCAGGTAGGGCGCACTGCGCGCCAACGGCTCGCGGTGCGCGTGGGCGAGATGATCGCCATGGATGATGTCGAGCGAGATCACGGTCATGTAGACGCCGCTCACCGTCCACAGCAGGGCCTGGACGCCGACGACCAGCCCGATCCACTTGTGGGCGCGGCGCGCCCAGAACGCAGGTTTCATGCGATTCCCCGAAACGAAGTCTTCAGCCCTCGCGCGGGAGCCGGCAGCCCGCCGGCTCCCGCGTGCGTCACCAGCGGTAGGTCAGGCGCGCGTTCCAGCGCCTGCCGAGCAGGTCGTAGGTCATCGTGTCGGTGTTGGCGTCGGTGTAGCTCTGGATGAACGGCGCCCGCTTGTCGAAGACGTTGTCCACGCCCAGCGCCAGATCCAGCGATGGCGTCGCGGCGAACGTCGCCTGCAGATGGTGGTAGGTGAGACTGCCGGCACGCGCACCGATATCGCCGGGCGAGGCGTTGATGTCGTCCGCACCGCCGATGTACTGCGCACTCCAAGAGCCCGACCAGTCGCCACGCGCCAGCAGGAAACTGCCGAACGCGCGCCAGTGCGCGTAGCTGCCACGCCCGCCGGTGATCCGCCCGGCGTACTCGATGGTCTCGCCGCCCGGGAACGGGGTCAGGTCGTAGCGGTCGAGCCAGGACACGTCGAGGTCGACACTGGCGTCGAACCCGGCGAAGCCGAACTCGTACAGCAGGCCGAGATCGAAACCGGAGATGCGCTCGCTGGCCGCGTTGACCGGTTGCGCCGACAGGAAGTCGATCTCGCCGGTCACCGGGTTGCGGGTGAACTGGCTGTCGGCGCAGAACGGATGCGACAGCCCGTCGCTGTTGTAGCAGAGCGCGAGCTTGGTCGAACCGGCCACGCTCTGGATCGCGTTGTCGATGCGGATGTCGAACCAGTCGGCGGTGAGGGTGAGCCCGCGCGCGAAGTCCGGAGTCCACACCGCGCCGACGGTGAAGGTCTTCGCGTCTTCCGGCTGCAGCTCGATGTTGCCGCCGGTGCGGGTGAGCACGCTGTTGCCGAGCTGGGTGTAGCCGGCCGGCACGCCATCGGCCTGGCAGTTGCGGGCGAGGTTCGACGAGGGATCGAGCGCGCTCCAGCCGCTGCAGGGATCGGTGGTGGTGAGATTGCCCTCGCTGACGCCGCCGAACAGTTCCGGGATGTTCGGGATGCGGAACGCGGTGGCGTAGGTGGCGCGCATCTTGAACGATGGTGTGGCCTGCCAGTCCAGGCCCAGCTTGTAGTTGGTGTCGCCGCCGAACAGATCGTAATCGGAATAGCGCACTGCGCCGTTGAAGGTGAGGCTGTCGGCCCAGGCACGCCCTTCGAACAGGGGCACCGAGACCTCGGCGAACACTTCGCGCACGTCGTACTCGCCGTCGATGCGCTGGGCGGCGTTGCTGTTGGCGATGCCCTGCTGGATCAGGATGTCCGGATCGCGCCAGCCGCGGTCGGTACGCGCCTCCACGCCGGCGGCGAACCCGACGAAGCCTGCCGGAACCTCGAACAGTTCGCCGTCGATGTTGGCGGTGAAGCTGCGCTGCGAATTGCCGCCGGTGTCGCGGGTGGTGAACATGATGTAGTCCAGCACCTCCGGCGTCAGGTCGCCGAAGCCGAGATAGTCGCCGCAGGGGATCGCCGCGCCGGCGGCGGCGCTGCACACGCTCCGGTCGAGAGTCCGGTCGACACGGTCGAGGTTGGCCACGTTGGTGGAACCGTCGACCCCGGTGTTGCGTCCGTAGTTGAACGCCGCGCTCCAGTTCCAGCGCTCGCCCAGCCGCCCGTCGAGGCCGGCGACCACGCGCCAGGTGTCGACATCCTGATAGAACTCGCGGGCGCCGGCCTCTTCCAGCCGGCGCCGGACCAGGGTCAGGTCCTGGCCGGTGGGGTTGGTCGGGTGGTCGGCGGCGAGCCGCACCGGCCGGTACTGGCCGATGGCGCCGGGCGAGGCCAACTGATTCGACTGCCGGTTGGTGAACATCAGCTCGGCGAACAGGCCGACCCGGTCGTTGAGCTCCAGGTCGCCGAACACCGTGAAACTGGTGCGCTTGATCGGATTGGCCGCATTGAGCGTGGGATAGGCGTTGTAGTTGTCGGCACTGGTGTACGGCGCGAAGGCGTCGCCGTCGCCGCCCGGCACTTGGTTGAAGTTCACCATGCGACCGTCGGCCAGCAGCGCGCGGCCGCCGATGGTGGCCGAGCTGCCGACGCATTCGAGCCGGCCGTTGACCTCGCCCAGGCCGCAGGGCTGGCGACTCGCCATGTTCACCGCCCGGCTCTCGGAATGGCTGATCGACGCCGTCAGCGCGCCGCGCTCGCCGGTCGTGCCCCAGACCAGGCTGGCGGACTGGTCCGCGCCGTCGCCCTCGAAGGTCTCGCCGTACCGCAACGAGAGCTCGGCACCGTCGATGCCGCGCTTGGTGATGATGTTGACCACGCCCGCGACCGCGTCGGCACCGTAGATCGCGGACGCACCGTCCTTGAGTACTTCGATGCGCTCGATGATCGCCACCGGCACGACATTCAGATCGACCGAGCTGTTGGCGCCGGTCCCGCCGTTGACGATGCGGCGCCCGTTGAGCAGCACCAGGGTGCGGTTCACGCCGATGCCGCGCAGATTCACCTGGGTGGTGCCGTAGCCGCCACCGGTCCAGTAGGCGTTGGTCTGGTTGCCGGCGAAACCCGCCGACGCCGGCAGGCGTTGCAACAGGGTTTCGATGGTGGTGGCGCCGGAGCGCTCGATGGCGGCGGCGTCGACGACGGTCACCGGACCGACGCCGCTGAGTTGCGCGCCCTTGATGTGGGAGCCGGTGACAGTGACCGAGTCGAGGGTGGTGGCGGGCGGCGCGTCGGGCGACTGCGCAGCGGCGGAACCGGCGGCCAGCAGGGCGCTGACCGCCACGGCGAGCGGATGGCGGAAGCAGGACATTGAAACTTCTCCGAAAGTCGGCTGGAATCGATCTGGCGAGGCACGGCTCGGCGCGTACGGACACGGGTCCGCAGGGGCGACGGCCGGGAAGCGACGCGGATCAGCCGATCGGAGGTCGGAAAATGCTGCCGGTGCCCCGGAGCGGGGCGTGGATCTCGACGTACGCCGCAGTTGCGGCCGGCCGGGCATGCTGTGCGGCGAACGGCACCGACATCACCGCGAATCCCGCGGGATAGGCGCAGCTGCAGGCGCAACTGGCGATCATGCCGGCGCCGCAATCACAGTCGTTGCCGACATGACGATGCGGGTCGGCGCCGGTGTCGTCGGCACCGGCAGGCGCGTGGTCGGCGTGCGCGTCGACAGCGGCTTCGTCGCCGGCGACGCTCATGTGCGAAGGATCGAGCGCCATCCCCGTCGAGGCCCACAGTGCGGTGCCGCCGTTGAGGCAGAGCAACATGCTCAGGAGGATCCGCAGCAGGAGGGACGTCTTGGACATCGGTCTCGTCAGGGCGCCGGTGGTTTTGTATATACCAACGTGAACAAGAGTTAACACGCACTGGCGGCGGTGTCAACGCAATGTGAGCGACGTCATGAAAAATCGGGCCCTCAAATCGGCGCCGGGACGATGCCGGACCCCTCGGGCGTTCAGCCCGGCCCGGCGCCGGCGACCAGCTCGTAGCGACCGCCGAGGAACCACTGCCGTACGAAGGTGATGCAGGCACTCCCGCGCCAGGTCTGCCGCTCGATGGTCAGGCACGCCGCACCCGGCGCCACGTCCAGGTGTCCAGCCTGCTCGTCGTCGGCCACCACGGCACCGATGCGGTGCTGCGCGCGCGTCCAGGGCACAGAGTGCAGAAGCCAGCTGCCCGGCGCGGTGACCGAGAAGTCCATGGTGGCTGCGTCGGGCACCACATCCGGATTCAGCAGACGGATCTCGAGCGCGAACGGCCGTTCGTCGGCCAGGTGCACGCCGCGCAGTTCCAGCACGCGACCGCCGGTATCCGCCAGTTCCATCTCGTGGACCACCCGTCGCCGCGCCACGCGCCGGCGGCGCGACAGCAGGTGGAACCGGTAGGCGTGCCCGCGCTGCGCGACCTCGAGCGGGATGTCCGGGATCTGCAGCGCCACCGACTCGATCTGCGGATCCGGCGCGCGCACGAAGCTGCCGGACTTGCGCCGGCGCACGACCAGCCCGGCCTCGGCCAGCGAGGTCAGCGCACGGTTGACGGTCATCCGCGAACAGCCGTACTCGATCATCAGCTCGTGCTCGGGCGGGACCCGATGGCCGGGTGGCCAGGCGCCGCTGCGGATGCGCCGCTCGATGTCGGCACGGATGCGCTGGTTGAGAGGAAGGGCCGGGGCGGTATCCATGCGCGTGCGATCTCCGGGCCGCGGCCGGTGGACACCGGCCGTCGGGGGCTCTGGACGATGACAGGTTACGGCAATATTGTATAGACATATCCCATCCGCCTCGGGGCACGACTTGGACGCATCCACCACCCTCCGCCCCGGCCGAGTGCCGCTGGCCCAATGGCGCGCCATCCTGGCCGGCGTCACCGTCTCGCTCGACCCGGCCACGGCCGAGGCGGTACGCCGCAGCGCGGAGACGGTGGACGCCATCGTCGCGCGCGGCGCACCCGTCTACGGCATCAACACCGGGTTCGGCAAACTCGCCAGCGTGCGGATCGAGGCGGTGGATCTGGCCAGGCTCCAGCGCAACATCGTGCTGTCGCACGCGGCCGGCGTCGGCGAGCCCCTGCCCCTGCCCATCGTGCGGTTGATGCTCGCGCTGAAGCTCGCCAGCCTGGCCCAGGGCGCCTCCGGCGTGCGACCGGGCACGCTGGCGCTGCTGGAGGCGATGCTCCAGCGCGATGTGTTGCCGGTCGTCCCGGAACAGGGTTCGGTGGGCGCATCGGGCGACCTGGCGCCGCTGTCGCACATGGCCGCGACGATGATCGGCGTGGGCGATGCGTTTCACGCCGGCACCCGCATGACCGCCGCCGAAGCGCTGCGCGCAGCAGGACTGGCACCGCTCGAACTCGCCGCCAAGGAAGGCCTGGCCCTGCTCAACGGCACCCAGTTCTCCACCGCGTGCGCACTGGCCGGGCTGTTCGCGATCGAGGACGTGTTCCGCGCCGCGCTGGTCACCGGGGCGCTGTCCACCGAGGCGGCGCGCGGCGCCGACACCCCCTTCGACCCACGCATCCACGCACTGCGCCGCCATCGCGGCCAGCAGGAAGTCGCCGCGGCACTGCGCACGCTGATGCAGGGGTCGTCGATCCGCGCCTCGCATCTGGAACACGACGAGCGGGTGCAGGATCCCTACTGCCTGCGCTGCCAGCCGCAGGTGATGGGCGCTGCGCTCGATCTGATGCGCCAGGCGGCCGACACCTTGCACGACGAAGCCAATGGCGTCTCCGACAACCCCCTGGTGTTCACCGACACCGGCGAGGCGCTGTCGGGCGGCAACTTCCACGCCGAGCCGGTCGCCTTCGCCGCCGACATGCTGGCGATGGCCGTGTGCGAGATCGGTTCGCTGTCCGAGCGCCGCACCGCGATGCTGGTCGATCCCGCCTTGTCCGGGCTGCCGGCATTCCTGGTGCCGACACCCGGCCTCAACTCCGGCTTCATGATTCCGCAGGTGACCGCCGCGGCGCTGGTGTCGGAGAACAAGCAGCGCGCGTATCCGGCCAGCGTGGATTCCATCCCGACCTCGGCCAACCAGGAGGACCATGTGTCGATGGCCGCGCACGGTGCGCGTCGCCTGCAGCGCATGGCCGACAACGCCGCCCACGTGATCGGCATCGAACTGCTGGCGGCGGCGCAGGGCTGCGACTTCCACACGCCGTTGCAGTCCAGCCCGGGGCTCGAAGCCGCACGCGCGCGGCTGCGCCAGGACGTACCGACCATGGACGAGGACCGTTACATCCATCCGGACCTGCAGGCCGCGACCGCCTTGGTCACCGGCGGTGGACTGGTCGCCGCCGCCGGTCTCGCCCTGCCCGGCCTCGACGACTGACACGCGACCGGGCATGCGCCCGCCGGCACGCCGGGGCGTGCCGGCCGCGTCCGGTGATGCAGCCGCACGCTCTTTCCGAACTCCCAAGGACATTCCGATGACCCGACACGACCCCAGCCGCCGCATCCGCGCGCCCCGCGGCACCGATCTCGCCTGCCGCTCGTGGCTGACCGAGGCGCCCTACCGCATGCTGCAGAACAACCTCGACCCCGAGGTGGCCGAGCGTCCGGAGGACCTGGTGGTCTACGGCGGCATCGGCCGCGCCGCACGCGACTGGGCCTGCTACGACGCGATCCTCGAGACCCTGAAGACCCTCGGCGACGACGAGACCCTGCTGGTGCAGTCCGGCAAGCCGGTCGGCGTGTTCCCCTCGCACCCCGACGCCCCGCGCGTCCTGATCGCCAACTCCAACCTGGTGCCGCACTGGGCCACCTGGGAACACTTCAACGAGCTCGATCGCAAGGGCCTGATGATGTACGGGCAGATGACCGCCGGCTCGTGGATCTACATCGGCAGCCAGGGCATCGTCCAGGGCACGTACGAGACCTTCGTCGAGATGGGCCGCCAGCACTACGGCGGCGACCTCACCGGCAAGTGGATCCTCACCGCGGGCCTGGGCGGCATGGGCGGCGCGCAGCCGCTGGCCGCGAGCCTGGCCGGCGCGTGCTCGCTGACCGTCGAATGCCAGCAGAGCCGCATCGACTTCCGCATCAAGACCCGCTACGTCGACGAGCAGGCCACCGATCTCGACGACGCCCTGGCGCGCATCGAACGCTACACCGCGGCCGGCGAAGCGAAGTCCATCGCGTTGCTCGGCAACGCCGCCGAGGTGCTGCCGGCACTGGTGAAGCGCGGCGTGCGCCCGGACTGCGTCACCGACCAGACCAGCGCCCACGACCCCGTGCACGGCTATCTGCCGATCGGCTGGAGCGTCGAACGGTGGCTGGAGGCGCAGCAGGCGGACCCCGACGCGGTACGCGATGCGGCCAAGCGGTCGATGCGCGTGCACGTCGAGGCGATGCTGGCCTTCCACGCGCAGGGCATCCCCACCGTGGACTACGGCAACAACATCCGCCAGATGGCCCAGGACGAGGGGCTGGCGAACGCCTTCGACTTCCCCGGCTTCGTGCCCGCCTACGTGCGCCCGCTGTTCTGCCGCGGCATCGGCCCGTTCCGCTGGGTGGCGCTGTCCGGCGACCCGGAGGACATCGCGAAGACCGACGCCAAGGTCAAGGAACTGATCCCCGACGACCCGCACCTGCACCGCTGGCTCGACATGGCCGCCGAGCGCATCGCGTTCCAGGGCCTGCCGGCGCGCATCTGCTGGGTCGGCCTCGGCCTGCGCCACAAGCTCGGCCTCGCCTTCAACGAGATGGTGCGCACCGGCGAGCTGAAGGCGCCGGTCGTGATCGGGCGCGATCACCTCGACTCCGGTTCGGTCGCCTCGCCCAACCGCGAGACCGAGGCCATGGCCGACGGCTCGGACGCGGTCAGCGACTGGCCGCTGCTCAACGCCATGCTCAACGTCGCCGGCGGCGCCACCTGGGTGTCGCTGCACCATGGCGGCGGCGTCGGCATGGGCTACTCGCAGCATTCCGGCGTGGTGATCGTGTGCGACGGCAGCGAAGACGCCGACCGCCGTATCGCCCGCGTGCTGTGGAACGACCCGGCCACCGGCGTGATGCGGCACGCCGATGCCGGTTACGACATCGCCAGGGACTGCGCGCGCGAGCAGGGACTGAAGCTGCCGATGGCGTGAGCGGACGCGCGCGGCGACAATGCGGCGGTGCCGGCGGCACGGTGCCGCACGCCGCAGTCCCGACGAGGCCCCCATGAAGAACGTCACCCTTCGAGATGCCGACGCGCAGGATTTCGCCGCGATCGTCGCGCTCAATGCGTCCGAAGTGCGGCACACCAGCACGATGGACGAGGCGCGGCTGCATCAGCTCGATGCGCTCGCCTGCCATCACAAGGTCGCTGTCGTCGACGGCGAGGTGGCCGCTTTCCTGCTGGCGATGCGGCACGGCTGCGGCTACGTCAACCCGAACTTCGACTGGTTCGCCAGCCGCCTGGCGCAGTTCCTGTATGTCGACAGGATCGTCGTCGGCGCCGCCCACCAAGGGTTGCGTCTGGGCACGCGGCTGTACGAGGACCTGTTCGACCGGGCCCGGTCGCAGGGCATACCGGTGGTGGCCTGCGAGTACAACGTGGTGCCGCCGAACGAGCCGTCGCGGCGGTTCCACGACCGTTTCGGCTTTCGTGAAATCGGCAGCCAGTGGCTGGACGACGGCGCGAAGTGCGTCTCGCTGCAGGTGGCGACGACCTGACGGTGCGGCCAGACGGGGCGACCGACGGGAGGCATCGTCTCCAGCAATCGCGAAGGGCACCTGTCCGCTCCAGAATGGCGCATCACTGCACCGCTGACCGACCGTGAACGCATCGGCCCGGCACGCACGATGGAGCATCGAGACATGACGGACGGGCACCACATCCGGATCAAACGCTGCACCGCTGGCGACGAAGACGCCTTGTCCCTCGTGGGTCAGGCGACGTTCCTGGAAACGTTCGCCGGCATCCTCGGCGGCCGCGACCTCGTGACCCATTGCATGCAGGCACACGCGGCGCCTCTCTACCGTCGCTGGCTCGACGATCCCGACTACGGCGTGTGGCTCGTGGGGCAGCAACCCGATGACGCACCCGTCGGCTTCATGGTGGCAGGACCGGCGCAGTTACCGGTGCCCCTGCTCGAAGGCGACCTCGAACTCAAACGCATCTATCTGCTCGGAAAATGCCAGGGCGGCGGACTCGGCCAGCGCCTGCTCGCCATCGCACGGCAGCATGCCATCGACGCGGGCGCGCGGCGCCTGCTGCTCGGCGTCTATGCACACAACCAGACGGCCATCGGCTTCTACGCGCGCCACGGCTTCGTCCCGCTGGGGACCCGGACATTCGATGTCGGCGGCACGGGCTACGACGACATCGTCATGGGGCTGGCACTCGCGGATGAAGGCACGACCGGTCAGTCCACCCCACGTCATGCCGGGGCGATCGACGCATGACCCGCGTCGCCATCCTGACCCCGGATCCGAACGCCGAAGGCGACCACGCGACCTGGCGCGCGGCGCTGGCGCGCCTGCAGGCCATCCTGTCGGCCGAGGGCATCGATGCCGTGCCGACGCCGTGGACGGCACACGAGCGCGATGCCGACGGCCTGCGCGCGTTCGCCTGCGTGTTGCCGCTGCTGTCGTGGGCCTACCACCTGGACCATGCCCGCTGGCTGCGCGCCTGCCGCACGTGGCGACGCGCCGGACTGTCCGTCTACAACCCGGCCGACACCCTCGCGTGGAACTCCGACAAGCGCTATCTCGGCGAACTCGCGGCGCGCGGCGTGGCGATACCGCACAGCACGTGGACCCGGCAGGTCACACGCGCGCAATTGGAGCGCGTGCTCGCCGACACCGGCGCGGACGAACTGATCGTCAAACCCTCGGTCTCCGGTGGCGCATGGAACACACGCCGGCTCGCGCGCGCCGATCTGGCCCGGATGAGCCCGGAACCGGTGCAGGAGGACGACGGCGAGGTCCTCATCCAGCCCTACCTGCCGACGATCACCAGTCACGGCGAAACCTCGTTGCTGTTCTTCGATGGCGTCCTCAGCCACGCGGTCAACAAGCGGCCGGCTCCGGGCGATTTCCGCGTCCAGGACGACCATGGCGGGCGATACACGCTCCTGGATGCGCCCCCCGCGGGCGCCATGGCCCTGGCACAGGCGACCCTGGCGGCCATCGATGCCCCACTGCTGTACGCCCGTATCGATGTCGTTCCGGACCGCCACGGGCGCTGGCTGCTGATGGAGGCGGAGCTGATCGAGCCCGACCTCTATCTCGGCATCGACCCGCGCCGCGGCGCCGGGTTCGCGGCCGCTGTCCGCCGACGACTCGCCGGTGCGGCTGGACGCGCGTCGCCGGCGAGGTAGCTCATCGTCGAGCCCCCGGACGCCCGGCGCGGCCCCGACGCAGACGGTCTGGACCCGACTTCGGCGCCGATGGGCAGCGAAGGCCCCAATGCGATTGCCCCCCATGCGCGCGACGCCGGGCAGCCTGCGCGGGAACAGGCGCCCCGCGCGCACTGCCGCAACCCTTGCGGGGACAGGCAGCTGCCGCCATGTAACGGGAAGCCTGCCCTCAACCGTGGAGCCCGCCATGTCCCCCGCCATGCCTCGATTCGATCTCAGCCCGCCGAGCCCCGAGCAACGCGACGCCCTGGTGGCGGACCTGACCCCCGACGAACGCCGCGTGCTGCTGCAGCACGGCACCGAGGCCCCCTTCTGCGGGGTGTTCCTCGACAACAAGCGCGAGGGCACGTACTGCTGCCGGCTGTGCGGGCTGCCGCTGTTCCGTTCGAGCACCAAGTTCGATTCCGGCACCGGCTGGCCGAGCTTCTTCGCCCCGTACGAAGCCGCCCACATCGAACTGATCCGCGACACCAGCCACGGCATGATCCGGGTCGAGGAAGTGTGCGCGCGCTGCGGCAGCCACCTGGGCCACGTGTTCCCCGACGGCCCGCCGCCGACCCACGAGCGGCATTGCCTCAACTCGGTCGCGCTGTCGTTCGTCGACGAAGGCGAACCGCTGCCCGACCCGCTTCAGCGCGGCGGTGCGGAGGCCGGGCCGGCCTGACGGCCCGGCCGACGCAGCCCGACCCTGCAAACATGAGGCTCTTCGCCCACGTGAGGGGATAGTCGGAACGAAAGAGGGTGAGTGTGGGCTTCGGCGGGCGCGTCGCCGCATCCGGTCCGGCCTTCCGCCCGTCTCCGCACACTCCGCGCATTGCAGGCAGGGGCGCGACTTCCGGCGCTCCCCCGCACGCCGACGGCCGACGGTGCGGGACCGGTCACACCTGGGCGGTGCCGGCCACGACGCGCGCCCGGGGCGGACCTATACTCGCCGTCCACCACCCCACGAAGGCCGCTCCCCCACATGAGTGCTTCGACCCCCACCGCTCCCGCCGCGCCCAGCGCGGCGCGGCCGGCCAGCCTGCGCCGGTCGGTCTCCAACACCCTGAAAGGCTCGGCCGGCAACCTGGTCGAGTGGTACGACGTCTACGTCTACTCGGTGTTCGCCGTCTACTTCGAATCCCAGTTCTTCTCGCCCGACGACAAGAACGCCACGATGTACGTGTGGGCGATCTTCGCGATGACCTTCCTGATGCGGCCGATCGGCGCGTGGTACTTCGGCCGCTTCGCCGACCGCTACGGGCGCCGGCTGGCGCTGACGATCTCGGTGTCGCTGATGGCGGCGTGCTCGTTCGTCATCGCGATCACCCCGACCGTGTCCACGATCGGCATCGCCGCGCCGATCATCCTGCTGCTGGCGCGACTGCTGCAGGGCTTCGCCACCGGTGGCGAATACGGCACCAGCGCGACCTACATGTCGGAGGCCGCGATTCCCGGCCGGCGCGGGTTCCTGTCGTCGTTCCACTACGTGACCCTGGTCGGCGGCCACGTGCTGGCGCAGGCCACGCTGCTGGTGATGCTGCTGACCATCGACGCCACGCAGATCTCGGACTGGGGCTGGCGCGTCGCCTTCGGCATCGGCGGCATCGGCGCGATCGTGGTGTTCTGGCTGCGCCGCACGATGGACGAATCGCTGGAATCCGACGCCATCGCCGAGGCCAAGAAGGGCGGCGCGCGCTCGACCGGCTCGCTGTACGAGCTGTTCGTGCACCAGTGGAAGCCGCTGCTGCTGTGCTTCCTGGTGACCGCCGGCGGCACCGTCGCGTTCTACACGTACTCGGTCAACGGGCCGAAGATGATCCAGACCGCGTTCGCCGCCAACGACGTGATGGCGGGCACCATCATCAATCTGGCCGCGCTGACCCTGCTGATGCTGATGCAGCCGGTCGGCGGCTGGCTGTCGGACATCGTCGGGCGCAAGACCCTGCTGGTGTTCTTCGGCATCGGCGGCGTGCTGTACACCTGGTTCCTGGTGCTGTGGCTGCCGCAGCAGACCCACTGGCTGCCGGCGTTCGCGATCCTCACCATCGGCTTCGTGATCCTCACCGGCTACACCTCGATCAACGCGGTGGTGAAGGCGGAGCTGTTCCCCACCCACATCCGCGCGCTCGGCGTGGGCCTGGGCTACGCGCTCGCCAACTCCGCCTTCGGCGGCACCGCGCCGCTGTTCTACCAGGCCGCGCTGGGCGCGGACCAGGTGGTGACGTTCGTGGTCTACGCGACGGTGATGATCGGTATCTCCCTGGTGGTCTATGCGTTCTTCCTGACCAACAAGGGCGCGAACTGGCTCGACGACGAGGCCGCGATGCGCGAGCGCAAGAACGCCAGGCGCAGCGGTTGATCGCCGCCGTCGCGGGCGCACCGGCGCCCGCGACGGCACTGCGCGACCGCGGCCCGGACGGCAGGCGTCCGGCCGCGCGCGTATTCTGCATCGCAAGGGCCTCGGCCCCACGACTGCGCGACCGGACGACGACCCTTGGCGAAACCACCTCGACACGTGAACCGGATGGGGCTGCTGATCGGCCTGCTGCTGGCGATGGCCGGCGCCGGCATGCTCTTCAAGCCCAGCGCGATGACCGTGCACCACAGCGGCGGGCCGAAGAGCCGCAGCACACAGGAGCAGGTATCGATCCCCCGCGCGCGCGCCTATGCCGGGGGCCTGCTGGCACTCGGCATCGCGGTCGTCGCGATCTCGGTGGTGCGCCTGGACCGCTGACCGCTGCACGTAGGCACTCTCACCAGGGAGGATCAAGATGGCCAGGCACGACGAGAACGATCGCAAGCGCTGGGCCGACATGCAGCGCATGGGCCGCACCCGGTTCATCCTGGTGCGCGGCGTCCTGGCCTGGGGCCTGACGACGGCGGTGCTCTACACGCTGCTGATGACACTGTTCAACGATGCGGCGCCGCTGCCGACCCTGCTCCTCTCACTGGTGCTGTTCCCGCTGGGCGGCATCGGCTGGGGCGCGCTGATGTGGCGGGTCTTCCACCGCCGCTACGGCGCATCTTCGGTCGGCGCGGCCCGCGTCGGCCGCTGAAGCCGACGGCCACGCGCCTCCCCCCACCGGGACGTGGGCGCCAGCCGCTGAACCGGCTCAGCCCCCGGGTCCGACGTGCCGGCGCCTTTGGCGTATGCTTCGGCTTCCGCTCCGACCCGGCTTTCACTTCGTGCGACCGCTGCTGCCCCGTCTGTTGCTGTGCGCCATCCTGCTGCTCAACGGCATCGGGTCGGCCGTGGCATCGACGCATGTGGCACTGGCGGCCTGGGCCGGCGGCGTGCCGGTGACGGCCACGCATCGCACCGGTCCGGCCTCCGACACGCCCGCCGCCGACTGCCCGCACACGGCCGGCCAGACCGCGGCGGCCGACGCGCCCGCCGCCGCCCACGCGGCCCATGCCGCGGAGGGTGCGGCCGGCACCGGCGACGCCGAGTGTCTGAAGCTCTGCCTCGAGATCTGCCTGCAGCAATGCCAGGCCATGCTGGCGACCGGTCTAGCCGGCCCGCCCCCCGTGCCGCGGACCGTACTGCCGGTCGACCGGGCCGCCGCGCCCGCCGCCGACGCCGCCTATCCGCCGTTGCGGCCTCCTATCGCCTGACGCCCCCGGCCGCGCACGCGGCCGCTTCACGCCTGCGCGCGGCGCACGCCGACCGCAGTCCGAATCTCGACGACGCGATACGACCGTCGTGGCCACGCGCCCGTGACGGCGTCAGGAGTTCACCATGCACGACCATTCCCCGCCCCCCTTCCCGGAGGCGCCCGCGACGCTGTCGCGCCGCCGCTTCGTCCAGGGGCTGGCCCTGGGCGGCCTCGCCCTCGGTACCGCCGGCTGGCGCCTGCCGGCCCATGCCGCCTCGGCCGATGCACGCACCGGCCCGCAGGTGCTGAGCGGCACCGAGTTCGACCTCGCCATCGGCACCTCGCCGGTCAACTTCACCGGCCGCACCCGCCCGGCGATCACCGTCAACGGCAGCCTGCCGGCACCGATCCTGCGCTGGCGCCAGGGCGACACCGTCACCCTGCGCGTGTCCAACCACCTGCCCGATGCGATGACCTCGATCCACTGGCACGGCATCATCCTGCCGGCCAACATGGACGGCGTGCCGGGCCTGAGTTTCGACGGCATCCACCCGGGCGAGAGCTATCTCTACCGCTTCCGGCTGGGCCAGTCCGGCAGCTACTGGTATCACAGCCATTCGCTGTTCCAGGAGCAGGCCGGGCTGTACGGCGCGATCATCGTCGATCCGGCCGAACCGCTGCCCTATCGCTGGGATCGAGAGCATGTCGTGCTGCTGTCGGACTGGACCGACATGGATCCGGACCGGCTGTTCCGTCGCCTCAAGAAGTACGCCGAGTACGACAATTACTACAAGCCGACCGTGGGCGATTTCATCCGCGACGTGCGTACGCAGGGCTGGGCCGCCACCGTCGCCGACCGCCGCGCCTGGGGACAGATGCGGATGACGCCCACCGACCTGTCGGACGTCAATGCGCACACCTATACCTACCTGATGAACGGCACCACGCCCGCGGCGAACTGGACCGGCCTGTTCCGCTCCGGCGAGAAGGTGCTGCTGCGTTTCATCAACGCCGGCGCGATGACCTACTTCGACGTGCGTATTCCCGGTCTGAAGATGACCGTGGTCGCCGCCGACGGCCTGCCGGTGCATCCGGTGACCGTCGACGAATTCCGCATCGGCGCCGCGGAAACCTACGACGTGATCGTCGAGCCCTCGGGCCAGGACGCCTACACCATCTTCGCCCAGGACATGGGCCGCACAGGGTACGCGCGCGGCACTCTCGCCGTGCAGGGCGGTCTGGAAGCATCGATCCCGGCGGTCGACCCGCGCCCGCTGCTGACCATGGACGACATGGGGCACGGCGGGCACGGCGCCCATGGCGATCACGCGATGCACGGCAGCGGTCACGACGCGCACGCAGGACATCGCGCTTCAGCGGCATCGACCGGTGACCATGCGTCGCATGCCTCGAACGATACGGGTGACGCACACACCGGTCATTCCGGCCATGCCATGGCGGGTGGCGAGCACGACCACGCCGCAATGTCGGGCCACGGCGCCGAGTCGGGCGGCATGCAGGCACACCCGGCCAGCGAGACTCGCAATCCACTCGTCGACATGCAGACGATGACGCCCACGCCGCGTCTGGACGACCCGGGCATCGGCCTGCGCGACAACGGCCGCCGCGTGCTGACCTACGCCGACCTCGCCAGCATCGCCCCCGACGAGGACGGCCGCGATCCCGGCCGCACGGTGGAGCTGCACCTCACCGGCCACATGGAGAAATTCGCCTGGTCGTTCGATGGCATTCCCTTCGCCAGTGCGGAGCCGCTCCGGCTCAACTACGGCGAGCGCATGCGCATCGTGCTGGTCAACGACACGATGATGACCCACCCGATCCACCTGCACGGCGTATGGAGCGACCTGGAGGATGCCGACGGCAACTTCATGGTCCGCAAGCACACCGTCGACGTGGCCCCCGGCAGCCGCCGCAGCTTCCGTGTGCGCGCCGACGCGCTCGGGCGCTGGGCGTTCCACTGCCACCTGCTGTATCACATGGAAGCGGGCATGATGCGCGAAGTGAGGATCGACGCATGAACATGCCCACGATCAGCACCCGCACGTCGCGCTTGCGCACCCGCGCCCCGCTCGCCCTGGCGCTGTCCGCGCTCCTGCCGATGTCGGTCTGGGCGCAGCAGGCAGGCCACGAACACGCCGGCCATGCACCGGCGCGCACGACGCCGCCCGCACCGACGGCCGCGCATGCGCACGGACCCGGACACGCCGCACCGCATGCCCACGAACACGACGACGCGCGGCCAAAGCCGGACGCTCACGCGGCGCATGCCGATTCCGTCCCGAACACACGGCACCAGGCGCACGATGCCCACGGCGAGCACGGACAGCACGGACAGCACGGACAGGCTCGCGGAGCGGACGGGCATACGGACCATGCAGGGCACGCACGCCATGCCGACCACCAGGGGCAGGCCTTGGGGGGCCGCGACAGCGGGCAGCCCGGCCAGGACCCGCACGACGGGCACGGCGGGCACGCCCACCCGACGACACACGCCGAGCCGAGCGGCCACCACGACCATGACGGTCATGCTGGCCACGCGGAGCACGGACGGCAGACGGAGCATGCCGGCCATGCGCCCTCGTCCGCGCACCAGGGGCATGCGGGACGTGGCGCCCACGGCCGCCACGGGGCCGCATCGGATCAGCCGCTCACGCCGATCCCGGCCTTGACCGAGGCCGACCACGCCGCGGCCTTCCCCGAACTCGCCCATCACGCGATGGAACACGCCTCACCCATCACCACCATGGTGCTGTTCGACCGCCTGGAAGCCTGGGATGCCGACCACGGCACCGGACAGGCCTGGGAAGCCACGGCCTGGATCGGCGGCGACATCCATCGGCTCTGGTTGCGCAGCGAAGGCGAGCGCAGCGGCGGCCGCACCGAATCCTCCGACCTGGAAGTGCTCTACGGCCGCAGCGTGACCGCCTGGTGGGACCTGGTCGGCGGCGTCCGCCAGGATTTCCGGCCGCGCGGCCGCACCTGGGGCGCCTTCGGTGTCCAGGGGTTGGCGCCGCACATGTTCGAGGTGTCCGCCACGGCCTATGTCGGCAGCGGCGGCCAGGTGCAACTCAAGGCGGAAGCGGAGTACGACATCCGCTTCACCAACAGGCTGATCCTGCAGCCGCTGGTGGAGGCGACCGTGTCGCTGGAGGACGAGCCGCAGGAAGGCATCGGCTCCGGCCTGGGCAAGCTCGAAGCCGGGCTGCGCCTGCGCTACGAGTTCAGCCGTCGCTTCGCGCCTTACGTGGGTCTGGTCCACGAACGCAATTTCGGCCGTACGGCCGATTACGCCGAGACCGCCGGCGGTCACACACGCGATACCCGCGTGGTGGCCGGCGTGCGGGTCTGGTTCTGATGTACTCCCGATCGACTACTGGAGATTCGACAATGCGCAAGACAATGTTCGCCACCGCCCTGCTCGCCCTCGCCATCGCACCGGCGCTCGCCCAGCAGCACGACCATGCCAACCACGGCGCGCACGCCGGCCACGGTCAGCACGCCGGCCATGCGCACGATCACGGCACCGCCACCGCCGAACTCGACTTCGACCGCCTCGACACCAATGGCGACGGCGCCATCGCGCGCGACGAGCTGCCGGCGGACCATCCGCTGCTGCCGCACTTCGAGATGTCGGATGCGGATGGCGATGGCCGGCTGGACCGCGACGAGTTCGAAGTCGCGAAATCGATGCTTTAAGGGAGGATGTGCCGGCCCTCCCGCATGCGGGAGGGCCCGGAGTGAGGGTCGGGGGGGCATCGCTCGAAGCGCGGCCCTCATCCGCCCCTGCGGGGCCCCTTCTCCCGTAGACGGGAGGAGGGAGAAGTGCAGCCTTGATCCGCTCTGCGAGGCACCTTCTCCCACTCATGGAGGAAGGTCGACCGAGCGGTCAGAACGCGTCGCCCGGCACGCGCACCGCGCCCTCCATCAGGATGCGCGCGCTGCGGCTCATGACCGCCTTGGTCACCTGCCAGCGCCCGTCGGCCTGCACGGCCTCCGCGCCGACCTGCAAGGTGCCGGACGGATGCCCGAACCGCACCGCATTGCGTGCGCCCCCACCGGCGGCCTGGTTCACCAGCGTGCCCGGCACCGAGGCCGCCGTCGCGATGGCGACCGCCGCGGTGCCCATCATCGCGTGGTGCAGCTTGCCCATGGACAGCGCGCGCACGCGCAGGTCGATGGCCTCGGCCGCCACCAGTCGGCCGCTCGATGCCACATAAGTCTCGGCCGGTGCCACGAACGCCACCTTCGGCGTGTGCTGGCGGGTGGCCGCGTCCGCGACGTCGGCGATCAGCCCCATGCGTACGGCACCGTGCGCACGGATCGCCTCGAAGCGGGCCAGGGCCTGCGCATCGCCGTTGATGGCCTCCTGCAATTCGCTGCCGGTGTAGCCGATGGCCGCCGCATCGACGAACACCGTGGGAATGCCGGCATTGATCATCGTCGCCTGCAGGCGGCCGACGCCCGACACGTCCAGGGTGTCGACGACGTTGCCGGTCGGGAACAAGGCACCGCCGTCCTCGCCCTCGTCGGCGGGGTCGAGGAACTCCAGCACGATCTCCGCTGCCGGGAACGTCACCCCGTCGAGCTCGAAATCGCCGGTCTCCTGCACCTGGCCGTCGGCGATGGGCACGTGCACGACGATGGTCTTGCCGATATTGGCCTGCCACACCCGCACCGGGAACACGCCGTCGCGCGGCAGCCTTGCCGGATCGATCAGTCCCGCCGCGATCGCGAACGGCCCCACCGCCGTGCTGAGGTTGCCGCAGTTGCCGCTCCAGTCGACGAAGGCGGTGTCGATCGACACCTGGCCGTAGAGGTAGTCGACATCGTGGTCCGGCACCGACGCCGGCGACACGATCACGCACTTGCTGGTCGACGAGGTCGCCCCACCCATGCCGTCGGTGTGCTTTCCGTACGGGTCCGGCGAGCCGATCACCCGCATCAACAAAGCATCGCGCGCAGGCCCCGCCACGCGTGCGCGCTCGGGCAGATCGTCGCGCCGGAAGAACACGCCTTTCGACGTGCCGCCGCGCATGTAGGTGGCGGGGATGCGGATCTGCGGAGAATGGCTCATTGGCACCACTGACAGGTTGAAGGGAAAAGAGCGGACGTCGGATCAACGATGCCTGCCCGTGGGGTGACGCGTGCCGTGCGGGCGATGAAGACGACCCTCAGGCGCCGTCGGGAATCTCCGGCTCCACCAGCTGCGCCAGCAGCGCCAACGAGTCCTGCCAGCCCTGATAGCAGAAGTCGATCGGGATGGCCTCGGGAATGCCGGCCTGCTCGATGCGCAGTTCGGTGCCGGCGACGCTCGCGGCGAACGTGACCGTCACCCGCATCTCGCCCGGCAGCCCGGCGCTGTCGAAGGCGTCGGTGTGGACGATGCGTTCGTCCGGCACCAGCTCCAGGTAGGTGACCCGGAACGAATGGCCGCCCCCGGTGCCCAGATTGGTGAACGACATCCGGTAGCCGCCGCCGACCCGGGCATCGAATTCGTGCATCGTGCCGGTGAAGCCGTGCGGCGGCAGCCACTTCACCAGGGCGGCCGCGTCGGTGAAGGCACGGTAGACCCGCGATGGCGGCGCGCGCAGCACACGGTGCAGGTGGACGGTGCCGGTACCGGGCGGGGTACCGGTCACGGCGGCGGTGTCGGGGGCGTCGGTCCGGGCCATCGTGAAACTCCTGATCGGTGGATGTGCCTCTGCGACGAACGACTCAGGCCGCTTTCGACGACGCGAGGAAATCCTGCGCGAACCGTTGCAGCACGCCGCCGGCCTCGTAGATCGACACTTCCTCGGCGGTGTCCAGCCGACAGATCACCGGCACCTCGGCCGTCGTCCCGTCCCGGCGGCGCACCACCAGGGTCAGCGTGGCGCGCGGGGTGCGCGCGCCGACCACGTCGTAGGTCTCGGTGCCGTCCAGCCCCAGGGTCAGGCGGGTGGTGCCGGCTTCGAACTCCAGCGGCAGCACGCCCATGCCGATCAGGTTGGTGCGGTGGATGCGCTCGAAGCCCTCGGCCACGATCGCCTCCACGCCCGCCAGGCGCACGCCCTTGGCGGCCCAGTCGCGCGAGCTGCCCTGGCCGTAGTCGGCGCCGGCCACGATGATCAGCGGCTGCTTGCGGGTCATGTAGGTCTCGATGACCTCCCACATGCGCATCACTTCGCCTTCCGGTTCCAGGCGCGCCAGCGAGCCCTGCTTCACCGTACCGTCGACCACGGCCATCTCGTTGATCAGCTTCGGGTTGGCGAAGGTGGCGCGCTGTGCGGTCAGGTGGTCGCCACGGTGGGTGGCGTAGGAGTTGAAGTCCTCCTCCGGCACGTCCATCGAGGCCAGGTACTCACCGGCCGCGCTGTCGGCCATGATCGCGTTGGACGGCGACAGATGGTCGGTGGTGATGTTGTCGCCCAGCACCGCCAGCGGCCGCATGCCGGTCAGCGTGCGCGCACCGGCCAGCGCGCCTTCCCAGTACGGCGGGCGGCGGATGTAGGTGCTCTTCGGACGCCAGTCGTACAACGGCTCGACGGTCGGCCCGCTGTCGACCTGCAGCTCGAACATCGGCCCGTAGACCTGGCGGAAATGCTCGGGCTTGACGCTCGCCTTGACCACCGCGTCGATCTCGGCGTCGTCGGGCCAGATGTCCTTCAGGGTCACCGGCCGGCCGTCGGCATCGGTCCCCAGCACGTCCTTCTCGATGTCGAAGCGCACGGTGCCGGCGATCGCGTAGGCGATCACCAGCGGCGGCGAGGCCAGGAACGCCTGCTTGGCGTAGGGATGGATGCGGCCGTCGAAGTTGCGGTTGCCCGACAGCACCGCGGTCGCGTACAGGTCGCGGTCGACGATCTCCTGCTGGATCTTCGGATCCAGCGCGCCGCTCATGCCGTTGCAGGTGGTGCAGGCGAACGCCACCACGCCGAAGCCCAGCTGCTCCAGTTCCGGCAGCAGGCCGCTCTCGCGCAGGTACAGCTCGACCGCCTTCGAGCCGGGCGCCAGCGAGGACTTCACCCACGGCTTGCGCAGCAGGCCACGCGCATTGGCGTTGCGCGCCAGCAGGCCGGCGGCGATGACGTTGCGCGGGTTGGAGGTGTTGGTGCAGCTGGTGATCGCGGCGATGACCACCGCGCCGTCGGGCATGCGGCCGTCGGCTTCCTCGGCACGGGCGTGGTCGAGATTGCCGGCGATGCCGCGCTCGGCCAGCGCCGAGGTCGGCAGGCGACGGTGCGGGTTGGACGGGCCGGCCATGTTGCGCACCACGCTCGACAGGTCGAAGGTGAGCACGCGCTCGTAGTGCGCGCCGGCGAGATCGTCCGCCCACAGTCCGGCCGCCTTGGCGTATGTCTCCACCAGCGCGACCTGGGCGTCCTCGCGGCCGGTCAGGCGCAGGTAGTCCAGGGTCTGGTCGTCGATGTAGAACATCGCCGCGGTCGCGCCGTACTCCGGGCACATGTTGGAAATGGTGGCGCGGTCGCCGATCGTCAGCGCCGCCGCGCCCTCGCCGTAGAACTCGAGATAGGCGCCGACCACGCGCTCGGCGCGCAGAAACTCGGTGAGCGCCAGCACCACGTCGGTGGCGGTGATGCCCGGCGCGGGACGGCCGGTGAGTTCCACGCCGACGATGTCGGGCAGGCGCATCCACGAGGCCCGGCCGAGCATGACGTTCTCGGCCTCGAGCCCGCCGACGCCGATCGCGATCACGCCCAGCGCATCCACGTGCGGGGTGTGGCTGTCGGTGCCGACGCAGGTATCGGGGAAGGCGACGCCGTCGCGCACGTACACCACCGGCGACATCTTCTCCAGGTTGATCTGGTGCATGATCCCGTTGCCCGGCGGGATGACTTCCACGTTGCGGAACGCATGCCGGGTCCATTCGATGAAGTCGAAGCGGTCGGCGTTGCGGCGGTCCTCGATGGCACGGTTCTTCTCGAACGCCTGCGGGTCGTAGCCGCCGCACTCCACCGCCAGCGAGTGGTCGACGATCAGCTGGACCGGCACCACCGGATTCACCTGCGCCGGGTCGCCGCCCTGGTCGGCGATCGCATCGCGCAGGCCGGCCAGGTCCACCAGCGCGGTCTGGCCGAGGATGTCGTGACAGACCACGCGCACCGGCCACCACGGAAAGTCGAGGTCGCGCCGACGTTCGACGAACTGGGCCAGGTAATCGGCGAGGCGCGACGGATCGGCGCAGCGCACGAGGTTCTCGGCATGCACGCGTGCGGTGTACGGCAGCGAGTCCCAGGCGCCGGGACGGATCGCCTCGACGGCCTCGCGCGCATCGTAGTAGTGGAGGTCGGTGCCGGGCAGCGGCTTGCGATGGTCGGTGTTCATGGGCTGGCGACGGACTCCGTTGGCGGGCCTGGTGCGCGACCGCGGCCCGCGGGCCGCAGACACCGCATCGGTGTGTGCCGGCGCGGCCGATCGCGCATTCGTGAAGCGTCCGATTTTAACGCCGGCACCGCCGCGCTGCCGGAATCCTCGACAACGCACGACCTTGTACGCGCGGGAACCGCCCGCTGCGCTGCGGTATCCTTGCCGCCCCGCGTCCGGCACGGCCCCATGGACATCTTCAAGGTCTTCACCCTCGAGGCGGCACACCGCCTGCCCAACGTTCCCGAAGGCCACAAGTGCGCGCGCCTGCATGGGCACTCCTTCCGGATCGAAGTGCATGTGAGCGGCGAACCCGGTGCCGACACCGGCTGGGTGATGGACTTCGGCGATATCAAGGCGGCGTTCAAGCCGCTCTACGAGCGTCTCGACCACCACTATCTCAACGAGATCGAAGGGCTCGAGAACCCCACAAGCGAGCGTCTCGCGGTCTGGATCTGGGAGCGTCTCAAGCCACGCCTGCCGCAACTGAGCGAAATCGTGGTGCACGAGACCTGCACCTCGGGCTGCCGCTATCGCGGTGGCTGAGCGCGTTCCGAGCACGGACCGCGCTGGGCAGCGACCCCGCTTTCGCGGCTGCGCAGAGGGTCTACGAGGGGCCGGATCGCACTGAATTCTCCGCGATCAGGCCACCTGTTCAGGAAGGCGTCCCGGCAACCCGTTGATTCGAAAGGTGAGTCCCTCCTGCATCGCATGGCCAGCCAATGTTGCAACGCAACAATGGAGCGCTTATGCTGCACCGCACAAACCCGGCAATCCCTGCCGGCCAACCGCAGGATTTCGCCATGTACAACTTCAACGAGCAGTTCACCGCCACGACCCGGCAGTTCGCGGATACGGCGGCGCAGGTCAACCAGCTGGCGCTGAACAATTTCGAGACGATCTTCGGCCTCAATCTGAGCACGCTGGAGAAGAACGCCAGCGCCACCTTCGCCTACTTCTCCGAACTGGCCGAAGCCCGCGACCCGGAAGCCTTCAAGACGCTGCTGCCCAAGGGCGTGCAGATCGCGCGCGAGAACGCCGAGCGCACCATCGGTGCCGGCCAGGAAGCCTTCGCCCGCACGGTCAAGACCCACGAGGCCATCGGCCAGCTGACCAAGGGCCAGCTCGAGTCGGCCACCGCGCAGGCGCAGGCGGCTGCCGAGACGACCGTGAAGCAGGCCAGCAAGGCCGCCAAGGCCGCCTGACCGCGTCGGACCTTGGAAGGCGGGCGAACGCCCGTCTCCACCGCGTCACCGAACCCGGCCGCCCAGCGGCCGGGTTTTTTATTGCCTACCGCAGGGCCTCGAGCATTCCACTGAACATCCGCGGCCCCCAATTGGCCGCGCTGAAATTCCACGTCACCAGGATCACCAGCGCACTCGCGATCGCCAGCAGCCCCGCGGTTCCCAGGCGCAGCGCAGCGCCCCCCGCCTGGCCGCGCGCCCGGATGAACAGCTCCGCGAGCACGAGGTTGGGGACGTAGAAGAAGAACGCCATCACCGCATCGAACACGCCGCTGAACCCCGCACCGACGCCCAGCCCACCGGTGAGCATGAACCACGTGCCGTACTCCATCCGGTAGAGCCATGAGCCGATCGTCAGCGCGAACAGCCGGATCGCCCAGGCCCGGTGCAGCACGTAGCGGCGGGCCCGCGCATGCCGATAGGCCATCGCCGCGCACAGCACCATCAGCACACCGTACAGCCCGAATCCGACGTCCATGACCCAGCCGCCGATCGTGCCGCTGCCCGCGATGAACACCAGGCCGCCCAGACCCGCCAGGCCGGCCGACAGGACGTAGGTCCGTCCCAGCCCGCGATGCAGTCCGGGGACGGTCTGGCGGACACGGGTGATCAGCTGGACCGGACCGAGCAGGAGCAGCACGCCGCCGGCGGCGAAGTGCGCGCCGATGGCCAGCGTCGCCAACGGCGCGGCCATGTCGTAAAGGCCGGGCAACGATTCGTTCCAGCGTTCGCCAGCTCCCCCCAGTGCCGCGCCACCGAAGAATCCGATGATGTAGAGGGCGAAAATGGCCCCGCTGATCCAGCTCACGCCCACCAGCACGCGCGCGCTCCAGCGCAGCGCCTTATCGGGCAGCCCCCCGGCAGACGGCGGGGCATGAAGCCTCGGGTCGAGGGATGACGTACTGCCGGTCGGGGCGGCGTGCTTCGCGATACGCATGGCGATGGGCTCCAGGGAAAGGGCGCGCGGACACCGCGTTCGCGGGGCGGCGCGCTGCCGAAGAGCCGCCGAGCATGGGGGCGACGGATGCGACGGCATAGTTCCGATCCGACATAAAACCTGCCCGATGCTGCAACCCGCGTGGCATCCGATCGGCCGCGACCGAGACATGTCGTTCGCCCGGTCTCGGGAACCGCGGTGAACAGTGACGCGCATCGATGTCGCGCGTCGCGCCCTTGCGTCTCGACGGACGGACCCTGGCGTGGACGACAGACCCTCGCAGCGAAGATCCCGTCGCAGTCGACGATCCAGGTAAAAAAAAACGCCCCCGTCACCGGGGGCGTTTTCGATCATTTCCGGATGGCGATCAGCTTTCCTGCGGCTGGCCATTCTGCGCGTGGTGCTGCGCCTGCACGGCCTGCGACGGCTCGTCCAGTTTGTCGCCCAGCACCCGACGCACGATGATGAAGAACACCGGGATCATCAACAGGCCGAGGAACGTCGCCGCGAGCATGCCGCCGATCACGCCGGTCGCCAGCGCATGACGGGCATTGGCGCCGGCACCCGACGACAGCGCCATCGGGGTCACGCCCATGATGAACGCGAACGAGGTCATCAGGATCGGGCGGAAGCGCAGCCGCGCCGCCTCGATGACCGCCTCGGCGAGCTTCTTGCCCTCGACCAGCTGCTGCACCGCGAACTCCACGATCAGGATCGCGTTCTTCGCCGCCAGGCCCATGACCGTGACCATGCCGATCTTGAAGAAGATGTCGTTGGACAGGCCGCCGCGCAACATCGTGAACAACACCGCGCCCAGGATGCCCAGCGGCACGATCAGCAGGACCGCGACCGGGATCGACCAGCTCTCGTAGAGTGCCGCCAACGCCAGGAACACCACCACAACCGACAGCACCAGCAACAATGTCGCCGTGTTGCCCGCGATGATCTCCTGGTAGGACAGGCCTGCCCAGTCGTAACCGAAGCTGTCGGGCAGCTCGTTGTCGACGATGTCCTCCATCGCCTGCATCGCCTCGCCGGAACTGCGACCGGGCGCGGCGTTGCCGACGATGTTCACTGCGGCATAGCCGTTGTAGCGGGTCAGCGACGGCGAACTGGTGATCCACTCCGACCGCACCACGTTCGACAACGGAATCATCCCGCGCGAACCGTCCTCGGTCGGCTGCGACGACGGGGTGTAGATCCGGTCGAGCGAGCCGGCATCGGTCCGGTAGGCCGCATCGGCACGCATGTTGACCCGCTTCACGCGGCCGTCGGAGAAGTAGTCGTTGACGTACACCGGCGCCAGCATCAACTGGATCGCGCTGTAGATGTCCTGCACCGACAACCCCATCGACTGCGCCTGCACGCGATCGAGCGACAGCTTCAACTGCGGCGCGTCTTCGACCGTATTGGGGCGCACGCCCTGCAGCACGTCACCCTGCTGCGCCGCCAGGCCCAGCAACTGGTTGCGTGCCTCCTGCAAGGCCTCGCGGCCAGCGCCGCCACGGTCCTGCAGATACATGTCGAAGCCGCCGAACTGGCCCAGGCCCTGGATGGTCGGCAGATTCACCACGAAGATCTGCGCATCGGGGACGCCCATGTACAGCGCCCCATTGGCCTGCTGCACGAAGTCGTCCACGGTGCCCTCGCGATCGCCCCAGTCCTTGAGGCGGATGAAGCCCATACCGACGTTCTCGCCCTGGCCGATGAAGCTGAAACCGGCCACCTGCAACAGGCCTTCGAAGCCCTCGACCTGTTCGAGCGTGCCGCGAACCTGCTCGAACACCGCCTGCGTCCGCTGCAACGTCGAACCCGGCGGCAGCTGCACGATCGCCATCGCGTAGCCCTGGTCCTCGTCGGGCACGAAGCTCGACGGCAGACGCGTGTACAGCACGCCGGTGATCACCACCACCACGGCGAACACCGCCATCCAGCGTGGCGCGTGACGCACCGCGCCGCCGATGTGGCCGACGTACACGTCGCTGACCTTGTCGTAGTACTTGTTGAAGGTCCGGTAGACGACGTTCTGCTTCTTCTCACCGGCCGGCGCGTGCGGCTTGAGGAAGGTCGCGCACAGCGCCGGCGTGAAGCCCAGCGCGAGGAACGCCGAGAACGCCATCGAGATCGCGATGGTCAGCGCGAACTGGCTGTAGATCTCGCCCGAGGCGCCGCCCTGCAGTGCGCTGGGAATGAACACCGCCGCGAGCACCACGGTGATCGCCACCACCGCGCCGGTGATCTGCTCCATCGCCTTGATCGTGGCCGCATGCGGCGACAGATGCTCCTCGGCCATGATGCGCTCGACGTTCTCGATCACGATGATCGCGTCGTCGACCACGATGCCGATCGACAGCACCATCGCGAACAGGGTGAGCTGGTTGACCGTATAGCCGATCAGCGACAGGCCCAGGAACGTGCCCAGCAGCGCGATCGGAATCACCAGGGTCGGAATGATCGTGGCGCGGAAGTTCTGCAGGAACAGCAGCATCACCAGGAACACGAGGCCGACCGCCTCGAGCAGGGTCACGACGACTTCCTGGATCGCGATGGTCACGAAGGTGGTGCTGTCGTACGGCGTGAACCACTCGACCCCTTCGGGGAAGCTGGCCGAAAGCTCGTCCATGCGCGCGCCGACCGCCTGCGCCACGCTGAGCGCGTTGGCACCCGGCAGCAGCTGCACCGCGAACGCACCCATCGGCACGCCGTTGTACTGGGTGTCGAACCCGTAGCCGACCGGGCCTTCGTCGATGCGGGCCACGTCGCGCAGGCGCACGGTGGAGCCGTCGTTGTCGGCACGCAGGATGATCCCACCGAACTCCTCGGGCGAGCTGAAGCGGCCTTCGGCCGACACCGTCGCCGTGAACCCCAGGCCGTCGGGCGCGGGATCGCTGCCGATCGCGCCGGCCGCGGCCTGCACGTTCTGGCTGCGCACCGCGGCGATCACCTCGGAGGCGGACAACTCGTAGCCCTGCAGGCGCTCCGGGTTGAGCCAGATGTTCATGGCGTACTCGGAACCGAACTGCTGGGTACTGCCGACGCCGGGGACGCGCGCGACCTGCTCGATGATCCGCGAGCCGACCAGGTTGTTGAGCGCGTTGCGATCGAAGTCGGGATTCTCGGAGCGCAGCGCGACCACCATCAGGAAGCCCGCATTCGCCTTGGCCACCACGACGCCCTGCTGGGTCACCTCGGTGGGCAGGCGCGGCTGCGCCAGCGAGACGGCGTTCTGCACCTGCACCTGCGCGATGTCGGCGTCGGTGCCGGTTTCGAACGTCAGCGTGATGGTGCTGCCGCCGTTGGCATTGGATTCGGAGCTGAAGTAGAGCAGGTTATCCAGGCCGGTCATCTGCTGCTCGATGACCTGGGTGACCGCCTGCTCCGTCGTCTGTGCATCGGCGCCCGGATAGGTCGCCGACACCGTGACCTGCGGCGGCGCGACGTTCGGGTACGACTCCACGCCCATGTTGAGCATGGCGATCAGGCCCGCCAACGAGATCAGGATGGAGACGACCCAGGCGAAGACCGGGTGGTTGATGAAAAACTTGGGCATGACCGGTCAGTCCTGCGAGTCGGCGGGGGTCGCCTGGGGGGAAGCATCCGGTGCGGCGTCCTGCGCGGCGTCCTCGGCCGGAGCGGCCTGCGGCGCAGCGGCGCCGTCGGCCTGCCCGGCCTGACCCGCGGCCTGCGGCGGCTGCCACGGCACCGGAACCGCCGGAGCATCCGGCTGCACGCGCTGCAGGCCGGACACGATCACCCGCTCGCCCGGCGAGAGGCCTTCGCTGACCACCCACTGGCCGCCCTGCGCGCGGGCGGTCACGATGTTGCGGCGCGCGACCACGTCGCCATCGGCCACCACCATCACGTAGGCGCCCGAATGGTCGCGCTGCACCGCTGCCTGCGGCACCAGATACAGGCCGCGCTGGGCACCGAGCGTCGCCTTCAGGGTCACGTAGGCACCCGGCAGCAGACGCCGGTCCGGGTTGGGCAGAGTGGCGCGCAACGAAACCGCGCCGGTGGACGGATCGACCACGTCGCCGGAGAAGTCGATTTCGCCCGGCTGGTCGTAGACCGTGCCGTCGCCCAGCAACACCTCGACGCTGGCCGGCCCGCTCTGCTCGAGCTGGGCGCCACGGATTTCCTGCAGCTCGCCCACGCTCATGGAGAAGTTCACGTAGAGCGGGTCGATCTGGTCGACGGTGGTCAGCAACGTCGGCGTGCCTTGTCCCACCAGTGCGCCTTCGGTGACCTGCTGCTGGCTCGCGCGTCCGGAGATCGGCGCGCGGACCGTGGCGTAGCCGAGATTGATCTGCGACGACTGCAGCGCGGCCCGGGCGGACTCCACCGAAGCGGTGGCGCTGCGCTCGGCGGCGAGAGCGTTGTCGAGATCGGCGCGCGAGATGAAGTTCTGCGGTGCGAGGCTACGCGCGCGTTCGGCGGCCGCACGGGCATTGGCCGCGTTGGCCTGCGCCTGCGACAGCGACGCCTGCGCAGCGCTCAGATCGGCCTGATACGGCGCCGGGTCGATCCGGAACAGCACGTCGCCCTCGTTCACGTCGCTGCCTTCCTGGTACAGGCGCTCCTGCAACACGCCCGGAACCCGCGCGCGCACGTCGGCGCTACGGTATGCGCCCAGGCGCCCGACGAGATCCTTGGTCAGCGGCACGGTGGCCGGCTGCACGGTGATCACCCCCACTTCCGGGGGCGGCGGGGCCTGCTGCTCCTGTTCGCCACCGCAGGCGGACAGCACAAGGGCAACAGCGGCAAGCGCAAGCAGGCGCGGACGCATCGACATGGGGAACGGCTCCGTGGACGGGGGAAGGCGGCGCACATCGGTGCCGCCAATTGCTATACCAATGAGTACAGGATTGAAATTCTAGCAGTCGCGTGCCGGAAGTCACCAGCGTTTTCGGGAAACCGACGACGATGACCCCCGCCTGGGCGCGCACATCGCCCTGGATGCCGTTTTCCGCCTCCGGGCAGCCCTGCGGCGTGACCGGCTTCCCGATTCCAGACGCCGGCAATGCCGCCACCACCTCCCGCCTGGCGTCGCCGTGGTGGCGGCACCGGGCTCGGACGGCACGGCCGCGGCCGGTGGCCCACAGCGCCTACGCCGTCAAAGTGTTTCGGCCTATCCGCGCAGACGCCGCCAGTCCGCCGGCAACCGCACGTGGCCGGCCGCCTCCGAGGCCAGCGGTTCCGGCCGGTGGGGAAGAACGCCGAGGCAGGGCGCCGGCAGGGCATCGCGGACCAGTTCGACGTAGCCGGGCTGATCCGCGAACGCCGGGTCCAGCGTGCTGCCGATCCAGCCGGCCAGCCGCATGCCGTCGGCGGCGATCGCGCGCGCGCTCAGGCGCGCATGATTGAGGCAGCCGAGGCGAAGACCGACCACCAGCACGACGGCATCCACGTCCAGCGCACGGGCGAGGTCGGCGTGTTCGAGACCGTCGGCCAGCGGCGCCAGCCACCCGCCGGCGCCCTCGATCACGACCACGTCGCAGCGCGATCGGAGCTGGCCATGCGCGGCCAGCAGCGCCTCCCGCGCGACCGTCACCCCGGCCGCGCGTGCCGCCAGCTGCGGCGCGGTGGGCTCGGGCAAGGCGTAGGGATTGATGTCCGAATAGGAAAGACCCGGCTCGCCGGCGGCCAGAAGCGCCAGCGCATCGTCGTTGCGCCAGCCGTCGTGCGTGTGCACGGCACCGCTGGCCACCGGCTTCATCCCGCCGGCGCGCAGGCCCGCGGCACGCAGCGCATGCAGCAGGGCACAGGACGCCAGGGTCTTGCCGACCCCGGTGTCGGTGCCGGTCACCATCAGGGTGCCGGGGATGGCGGAATCCGACGACATGGATGCATTCATCGGCGCATTGTCGGCCAAACCCGGCGCGGGCCGCACGGGAAGGCGTTGCTACACTGCACGCATGTTCACATCCCAGCCCCTGTCAGGCGACAAGCCCGATCAGTACGCACAGCTCGCGGCGCAGGCGCGGGCCCTGGTGCACGGCGAGCGCGACCGCGTCGCCAATGCCGCCAACCTGTCCGCGCTGGTCGCCCACGCGCTGCCCGACCTCAACTGGGTCGGCTTCTATTTCTACGACGGCCGGGAACTGGTGGTCGGCCCGTTCCAGGGCCTGCCCGCCTGCGTGCGCATCCCACTCGAGCGCGGCGTGTGCGGCGCGGCAGCGCATACCCGCACCACCCAGCGCGTGGACGATGTGCATGCGTTTCCCGGACATATCGCCTGCGATGCCGCCTCGCGCTCGGAACTGGTCGTCCCGCTCGTCGTCGGCGACACGCTGATCGGCGTCTTCGATCTCGACAGCCCCCGCCCCGCCCGCTTCGACGCCGACGACCAGGCCGGCCTGGAAGCGATCGCGCGGATCTTCGAGGATGCGCTGCGATGAGTGCCGCGAAACTGCGCAACGTGGGCCCCAAATCGGCCGCGTGGCTGCGCCAGGTCGGCCTGCGTACCCGTGCCGACCTGGAGGCTGCCGGCCCGGTGGAGGCCTACATGCGCGTGCGCCGCGCCGGCTTCCGACCCAGCCTGAATCTGCTCTACGCCCTGGAAGGCGCCTTGCTGGACTGCCACTGGCAGGAGGTGCCCGACGCCCGGCGGCAACAACTGGTCGCCGAGGCCGAAGCGGCCGTGGCCGAACTGCCCGATCCGCGCCGTCCGCCCGCGGCCCCGGTGGTCACCCGGCACATGGACGGCGGCGGCGAGGCAACCCGCGACGCCGGCGACACCGCGGACGACACCCCGGAGCCCGACTGACCCCGGGACCCGGGGGAAACGACACCCGCGCGGAAGGCGCACGCTCGAGGGGCAGGGCCTCGAAGATCACGTCGTCGAAGACCACGTCGTCGAAGATCAGACCTTCGAAGGCCGCGCACTCGACGGTCACGGCGCCGCCCGACCTCGGACGGGATCGACGATTCGCTCCTCCGCGGCGCCGATCGCCCTGCGACGCTCACCGCGGCTCGGCGGCCGCCTGTCGCGGTCGCGGCACCTCGCCCCCATCGAGCTCGCCCGCGCCGCCATCACGCCCCGGACGGCCGAGCAGACTGCCGGCGTAGAGCGCGGCCAGCAGCAGGGTCAGGCCGCCCCAGAACGTCGAATAGAACGCCAGGTGCGTGTTGAACGGGAACACCGTCACCACCAGTGCGAGCATCGCCGGTCGCGCGCGCTCGCGCGCCGTGGCATCGGCGAAACGCCAGGCCCGCCATGCCATCGCCACGCCGGCCAGCCACAGCAGCACGCCCGCGATCCCGGTCTCGGCCGCAACCTCCAACACGATCTGATGCGCGTGCAATGCCGGACCATCGCCCCACACCGGTGGCTGGTCCGGATACGGATCGCAGTCCTCGAACGCGGCCCGGAAGCCACGCGCGCCCACTCCGTTGATCGGCGAGTCGCCGACCATGCACAGCGCCGACTGCCAGATGCGCGCCCGGCCCGACAACGCCATGTCGACGCCGGACTCGTCGGCGGTCAGCAGGTGCGCTGTGCGGTTCACCCGCTCGCGCACCTGCGGCGAGCCGGCGGTGAGTGCGACCAGAATCGCCGCGCCGACCGCGAACACCACCAGCAGACGCTTCCAGCCCAGCAACCGCCAGCCCGAGAACAACAGCACCAGCGCGTAGGTCAGCCACGCCGCGCGCGCGCCTGCGAGCAGGATCACGATGCCGACCGCCGCGGCGGACGCGACCCAGCCCCACATGCCGTAGCGGCGACCGGCGACATAGAGCAGGAACGGCGAAAGACTGGCCAGCACCACACCGATCTTCAGATTGCACGGCCCGAGGATGCCGCTGAGGCGATCCACGTTGGCCACGTCCTCGGCACTGCACATGGGGCTGCTGCTGATCAGCTGCTTGCCCGCATCCAGGCCCCAGAACAGCGGGCTGACGGTCCCGAACACGCCTTCGACCAACGCATCGACGGTCCAGATCGCCGTGATCACGGCCATGCCGACCAGGGTGATGCGCAAGCCGCGCCGGTCGGCGACCGCCGCCGCCACCAGCCACAGGAACGGCAGGTAGCGGACATCGACCACGGCCTCCTTCACCGTCCGGGCGGGATCCACGGCCCCCACCACGGAGATCACCTCCGGCACCCAGTAGGCGCAGAACAGCACCGTCGTCAGCGCCCAGGCCTGGGCGCTCAGCAAGGCCTTGCCACCGCGGAAGCGCGCCTGCAGCAGGCGCACGATCGCGATCAACGCACCGAGCACCATCACCCCTTCCGCGTAACCGGGCATCGGCCACAGCGCGACGAAGGCGAGCACCCAGTGCGGCGCCCAGCGCCATCCGGGCGTGTCGGGCGTGGAAAGATCAGACGACGGCTTCATGCACGGAGTTCCGCATAGACAGCGAGCGTGGCGGCCTGCATGGCCGCGAGGGTGTCGGGCATCGTAGCAATTGCAGGGGGATCGCCCGGATCGAGCAGCGCGCGCGCGCCGGTGGCGAGCGCATCGGCGTCGAATGGCGTCACCGCACCGGCGGGCAGCCAATGCGTCAGCAACTCGCCGACGCCGCCGTGCGCCCAGCCGAGCACCGGCCGGCCGGCCGACAGCGCCTCGAGCACGGTCCGGCCGAACGCCTCGGGCTTGCGCGACAGCTGCAGCACCAGATCGGACGCCGCGTAGGCCTGGGCGATCGCGTCGGTCGGCGCGGTCAGCACCAGAGCCTCGGCGACGCCGGCCGACGCCGCCTCGCGTTCGAGTTCCTCGATGTAGCGCTCCCGACCGGCCTCGCGCGCGCCCGGCATCCACAGACGCGCATCGGTCCCGTCCGCGCGCAGGCGCGCCAGCAGCGCGATGCCGTCGGCGTGCCCCTTGAGACGGGTGCCGCGCCCCGGCAACAGCAGCAGCGGACCGTCGCCGGCGAGGGCCGGATGCAGACCCGCCACCGCGGCACGCGCCTCGGGGTCCGGATGCGGCCGGCGCGGGAACGCCGCCGGCGCGATGCCCCGTGGGATCACTCGCAGGCGCGACGGATCGGTGGCGGGATAGTGTTCGAGCACGTAGGCGCGCACTGTGTCGGACACGCAGATCACCCGCTCGCCGCGGGTCATGATCGCGCTGTAGCGCGACGGCGAGTTCAGCCCGTGCACCGTGGTCACGAAGGCCGGCCGGGTCTGCGCAGGCATGCCCTGCAGCGCGCGCCAGCCCAGCCAGGCCGGCAGACGCGACCGCGCATGCACGATGTCGGGCGCCAGTTCGGTGAACAACCTGCGCAGGCCGCGGGCGTGGCGCAGGGTCAGCAGCGACTTGCGGCCGATGTCGAGGGCGACATGTTCCGCACCCGCGGCCTCGAGGCGGGCGACCAGACGCCCGCCCGCCGAAACGACCACCGCACGATGGCCGGCGACGACCAGCGCCTGCGCGATCTCCAGCGTCGACCGTTCGACCCCGCCCGACTGCAGCGCGGGCAACAGCTGCACGACGGTCAGGCGGCGCACGGCACCTCCCGGCAGCGCACCGGGTGCCTCGACGCCACCGATGCACGCACAGGCACCCCCTCCGGGCCGCGCGACCTGCGCACCGGCTCAGTCGACCAGGACGAAGTGCGCTCCGCAGTACGGACAGTCCGCCTCGCCGCCCTCGGCCTCGATCGGCAGGTACACGCGCGGATGCGAGTTCCACAGCGCCATCGACGGCAACGGGCAGCTCAGCGGCAGATCGCCGCGGCGGACTTCGTAGCGCTGCTGGGCGTTGGCTTGTTCGGGACGGGCTTCGGCGGCGGACATGGCGGCGGCATCGAACGGCGGACAGGCGCCTAGTCTACCGCGGACGTGGCGTGCCGATCGGGCTTCCGGCCCCGTATTCGCCGGATCGCGCGCCCGGGTGACCCGGCGCCACACCCGCCGTCCGCCGTGCCCGCCTTGCGCGGCGTCCACACAGCCCGGCGCTCCGCGACGCGTATTCCCTCCAGCCGGACCGACTACCGGCCACCCCCACCCCGGGTACTCCACCGGCACCGGAAACGCGGCATCGGCGAGAATGTGCGGCTCCCCGCTGCGCATCTCCTGCCCATGACCACTCCCGCCCCCGGCCACGTTTCGCCCGATGCCATCCGCACGCTGTTCGCACAGGCGATGTCGACGATGTACCGGACCGAAGTCCCGCTGTACGGCACCCTGATGACGCTGGTGACGGAGACGAACGCCGAGGCGCTCGCCGCCGACCCCGCCCTGGCCGGGCGTCTGCAGCGCAGCGACGCGCTCGACCGCCTGGACGCCGAGCGCCACGGCGCGATCCGCGTGGGCAGCGCCCGCGAGCTGGGCATCCTGCGGCGCATGTTCGCGGTGATGGGCATGCGGCCGGTGGGGTATTACGACCTGTCCGTCGCCGGCGTGCCGGTGCATTCGACCGCGTTCCGGCCGGTGGAAGCGCAGGCGCTGGCTCGCAACCCGTTCCGCGTGTTCACCTCGCTGCTGCGGCTGGAGCTGGTCGAGGATCCGGACCTGCGCCGGCGCGCGGCGGACGTCCTGGACCGGCGCGAGATCTTCACCCCCGCCGCGCTCGACCTGATCGCACAGGCCGAACGCGACGGCGGGCTGGGTGAGGCCGACGCGCGGCGTTTCGTCGCCGAGGCGCTGGAAACCTTCCGCTGGCACGGCGAGGCGACGGTATCGCAGGCCGAATACCGCGCCCTGCACGACGCCCATCGGCTGATCGCCGACGTCGTGTGCTTTCCCGGTCCGCACATCAACCACCTCACCCCGCGCACGCTCGACATCGACGCCGCACAGGCGGCGATGCGTGCCCACGGCATCGCCGCCAAGGCCGTCATCGAAGGCCCGCCGCGTCGGCACTGTCCGATCCTGCTGCGCCAGACCAGCTTCAAGGCACTGGAGGAAGCCGTGCGCTTCCCGGCCGCGGACGGCCGCAGCCACGACGACGATTCCGGCACCCACACCGCGCGCTTCGGCGAGATCGAACAACGCGGCCTCGCGCTGACGCCGAAGGGCCGCGCCCTGTACGACCGCCTGCTCACCGAGGCCCGCGATGCGGGCGGTGCGGGCAGCACCGGCGACGATTACGCCACGCGCCTGCAGGCCGCATTCGCCGCATTCCCAGACGACGACGACACCCTGCGCCGCGAAGGCCTGGGCTACTACCGCTACGCGCTGACCGATGCCGGCCACGCGGACCCGACGGCCGTCGCCGGACGATCGCCCGACGCGGCCATCGCCGCCGGCCTGGTCACCGCCGACCCGATCGTCTACGAGGACTTCCTGCCGGTCAGCGCAGCCGGCATCTTCCAGTCCAACCTCGGCGGCGGCGAGCAACGCGCCTATGCCGCGCAGGCCAACCGCGACGCCTTCGAAGAGGCGCTCGGAACAGCGGTGCACGACGAGTTCGCGATCTACGCCGGTCTCGAGCGCGACTCGCTGGCCGCACTGGGATTCTGATCGTCGCCTCCTCGCGTCACAGCCAGCCTTTCTGGCGCGCGAGCCGGTAGGCCTCGATGCGATTGCCCACGCCAAGCTTGCCGATCGCATCGGACAGGTAATTGCGTACCGTGCCGTGCGACAGCTTCAGGCGGGCCGCGATGTCCGCCGCACTCATGCCCTCGCCAGCCAATCGCAGTGCCTGACGCTCGCGCTCGCTGAGCGGGTCGGGCTCGCTCCAGGCATCCAGGGCGAGCTGTGGGTCGATCGCGCGCCCACCGGCATGCACCCGGCGCACCGCATCGGCCAGTTGTTCGGCCGGCGCATCCTTGAGCAGGTAGCCGCCGACCCCGGCCTCCAGCGCCCGACGCAGGAAACCGGCGCGGGCGAAGGTCGTCACGATGACCACGCGCACCGGCAACGCCTGCCGCTGGATGCGCTGGGCGAGTTCGAGTCCAGTGAGGCCCGGCATCTCGATGTCGGTGACCAGCACGTCGGGGTGCTGCCGCTGCAGTGCGCGCCACGCGCTCTCGCCATCGGCGGCACTGCCGACCACCTTGAGGTCCGGCTCCAGATCGAGCAGCGCCGCGAGCGCGCCGCGCAGCATCGCCTGATCCTCGGCGATGAGGATGCGCAACGGTGCATCGGCGGTCGGCAGGCAGGACATGCCCGGGACCTTAGCAGGCAAGACGCACGCGCGGCCCGCCCCGCATCACCGCGCCGCCTCCCTCGTCGCCGGCACGTGTCGGGTCGCGTCCAGCGGCACCCACACCTCCAGGCAGGTGCCCGCCGCGCCGCTGTCGATGCGCACCCGGCCTCCCAGCGCCTCGAAGCGCTCGCGCATGCCGGTCAGGCCATGCCCGGGTGCGATTGCGCCGCCCCGTCCGTCGTCGCGCAGCCGCATGCGCAATACGGCCGCCTCGCCGTCGCCCCCGGGACGATCCCCCGCCGGTTCGCCGGTGATGTCCACGCGCACCCGGTGCGCCCGCGCGTGCCGCTGCACGTTGGTCACACCCTCGCGCAGCGCGAGCGCCAGCGCGGTTTCCACCGCCTGCGGCAGGCGGGCGTGCGACGCCGCGGCGTCGAGGGCATAGTCGAATGCGACGCCATCGGTTTCGAGCAGCAGACGCGCGGCCGCCAGTTCGCCGGCGAGACCGGCAGCGCGAATACCACTGACCGCCTCCCGCACCTGCGACAGCGCATCGCGCGCGATGCTGCCGACCTCGACGATCTCACGCTGGGCACCGTCCCGATCCCGTGCCATCAGCTTCGCCGCGAGATCCGCCTTGAGCGCCACCATCGACAGCGTGTGCCCGAGCAGGTCGTGCAGATCGCGCCCGATGCGCTCGCGCTCCGCCACCGCGGCCAGTCGTCGGACCTCGTCGTGCGACAGCCGCAGCGCCGCGTCCTGGACATGGCGCAAGCGCTCCACGTGCACCAGCAGGCCGATCACCATCGTGGTCATCGGCATCCAGACCAGCACCGGCCATGGATAGCCGAGCACCCGCGCCCACCCCATCAGCAGTGCATTGAGCACGGCCAGCATGAGCACGTACCGCCACAGCGACGCCCGCGCCAGCACTCCCAGGAACACGCATCCGAACACGAAGTAACTCAGCCCCGAGACGTACCACGGCAGCAGGACCAGACACAGCAGGATCATCGCCAGGGCGCACCACGGCGCGCGCCGGGCGGGCAATACGAGTGCACCGGCAAACAGCGCCAGGAACAGTGGATAGGATGCCAGCGTCAGCATCAGCCAGCGCAGGTCGTAGCCGGCCGGGGTGAAAAGCGGCACCACGAACACCCACATCGACCACAGCGCATGCAGGCCTTCGCCCCACGCCGGACGGCCCTGCCGGCGCGCGATGCCGAGCACCGAGTCCGGGGCCGCGGGCAGGCGCGGCCGCCACGAGGCGCGCGCGCTGCTGGATTGCGCTGTCATCCCAACTCCCCTTTGTCCATGCCATCCCGCCGTACGCCAGCCGCGCTCACCCCGCCCGTCGCAGCCCGCGCTGCGCCAGCACGGCGCACGCACCGCCCACCAGCAGCAGCGCGGCCACATGCAGCCACAACGGCTGCCCCGCCTCCAGACCGACCACGCGCAACCCGATCTGGGCCAGATGATAGGCCGGCCATGCCGGCGCCAGTTCCGCCAGCGGCCCGGGCAGCATCTCCAGTGGCAGCCACAGCCCGGACAGGAACGCCATAGGCAGAAACAGCACGTTCACGACCGCGGGGGCAGCGTTGGCGCTGGTGACACACCCGATCAGCAGACCGATCGCACAGAACGGCACTGCGCCGAGCAGGTTGACCGCCCACAGCATCACCCATGCGCCCGGGGCCATCGACACGCCCCCTGCCAGCATCGCCAGCGCCGCCAGCTGCAACGAGATCAACAGCGAAAACAACATCGCGATCGCCAGCCGCGCGGTCAGCCAGCCGGTCGGCGGCGCCGGCAGCGCGCGCCGCAGGGCCATGAAGCCGCGCTCGCGGTCGATGGACACGGTGACGGCGACGCCGAACAACGCAGCGCCCAGCGTGCCGAAGACCCCGTAGGTCACCAGCAGATAACGCGCGGCATCGCCGCCGTCTCGCCCACCGATCAGCAGGCCGAACATGACGTAGAACAGGGCCGGAAACAGCAACGTCGGCAGCACGTACATGGGCTCGCGCAGCAATCGCACCAGCTCGCAGCGCAGTTCCTGCAGGTGACCTCGCCAGGCCGACGCGCGGGCGCTCATACGGCCTCCCGAATGTCGGCGCCATCGATCAACTCCAACGCGTCGGCAAGCCCCGCCTGCCGGACCTCGAGATTCGCGCACCCCGGATCCGCGGCGAACAGGCGCCTTACCACGGCATCGGCATCGATCGCCACGATCCGCAGGCGGCCAGCGGTGCGCGTCGCGTCGACGACACCGGGCCACGCCGCCACCACATCCGCCTCCAGAGCACTGTCGCAAGCGACATGCCGCCGGTCCACTCGGGCACGCACCTCGGCCACCGACCCGGTGGTGCGGACCCGGCCGCGGTCGAGCACCACCACGCGGTCCGCCAGCGCTTCGGCCTCGGCCATGTCGTGGGTCGTCAACAGGACCCCCGTGCCTGCCTGCACCAGGTCACGCACCGCGCGCCACAGCTGATGCCGGGCACCGATGTCCAGGCCGGTGGTAGGTTCATCGAGGATCAGCAGCCGCGGCCTCCCGCACATTGCCAGTGCGAACTGCACCCGACGCTGCTGGCCGCCCGACAGCCGGCCGTAGCGCCGATCGAGCAGTCCGTCCAGACCGGCCAGGGCAATGCAGTCCGCGACGCTGCGAGGTGCGGCATACCAGCTGCGCACGAGCGCCAGCAATTCGCACACCCTCAGCCGTTCGGGTAGCTGCATCTGCTGCAGCATCGCCCCCACATCACCCCGAACGTCGGCGGCGCCCGGCGGCCGATCAAACATGACGACATGCCCTGTATCGACCGGCTGCAGCCCCAACAGCACCTCGATGGCCGTCGACTTGCCCGCGCCATTGACGCCCAGCAACGCAGTGACCGCCCCACCCGGCAGATCGAAGCTCACTCCATTCAGTGCCTGGATTCCACCGCGACGCCGACCCACACGATCGAGACGCGCCAGGCACGGCGGGGGCGCGGGCAAGAGCCCGGCAGACGTGGAGGTATTTACCAACGGCGTGGACGACATGGTTGCGACCTGCACAGCGGCGACTGCGTGACTATCGGCGACGGCGGCAGGCGGCGACAGTCGCGTGCGTCAGTTCGCCGGCATGACATCCGTCAGGTGACCCGGATCGGCAAGCGCGGCACACTGGCCGCCATCGTGGACCCGGCAGGGGGTCGGGTCCGTCGGGCGCATCAGGTGACTTCCGGCTCCTCACGGCAACGCGTACGCCGGTCACACTGCGCCCTCGGTTCACGTCCGGGGCGTCATGAACAGCAAAGCCGACCTTCTCAAGGAACTGCGTATCGACCGCAAGCCCGAGCCGCCGCCGTCGCGGCGAGGGCTGTGGATCGGCCTGGGTATCGCCGCCGCCGTGGTGCTGCTGGCCGCACTCGTCTGGCTGTGGCTCGGGGCATCGCGCCCGATCCCCGTACGCACCGCACCGGTGGCCGCCAGCGGTGGTGCGGGCGCGGCCCCGGCTTCGGTGCTCGACGCCAGCGGCTACGTCGTCGCCCGTCGCATCGCCACCGTGTCGGCCAAGATCACCGGGCGCGTTCGCGAGGTGATGATCGAGGAGGGCATGGCCGTGGAGGACAACCAGATCCTCGCCACCCTCGATCCCATCGACGCGGATGCCGAGCGCGAACTCGCCGCCTCGCGGGTCTCGGCCGCACGCAGCCAGGTCTCGGGTGTGCAGGCCCGGCTCGAGCAGGCCCAGTCCGAAGCGCGCCGGCTCGAAACGCTGGTGGGACAGCAACTGGTCTCGCGCTCGCAATACGACCAGGCGGTCGCCCAGCGCGACGCGCTGCGCTCCGAACTCGAGACCGCGCGCCGCAATGCCCAGGTCGCCGGCGACCAGCTGTCGCTTGCCGACATCGGGGTCGACAACACCGTAGTGCGCGCGCCGTTCGCCGGGGTGATCACCGCCAAGGCCGCGCAGCCGGGCGAGATCGTCTCACCGCTGTCGGCCGGCGGTGGCTTCACCCGCACCGGCATCGGCACCATCGTCGACATGGATTCGCTGGAAATCGAGGTCGACGTCGGCGAGGCCTACATCGGCCGCGTACAGCCGCGCATGCCGGTGCAGGCCACGCTCAACGCCTACCCGGACTGGAAGATCCCGGCCGAAGTCATCGCGATCGTGCCGACCGCCGACCGCGGCAAGGCCACGGTCAAGGTCCGCATCGCCCTCAAGGTCAAGGATCCGCGCATCGTGCCGGACATGGGCGTGTCGGTGAGCTTCCTGGAGCAGGCAACCGAAGCCGAAGCCGCCGAGGACGCTCCGCGCATCCTGCGCGTGCCTGCTGCAGCACTGGTGCAGCGCGATGGCCGGACGGTTGCCTTCGCGGTGGCCGGCGATCGCGTGGAACAGCGTGTGGTGCAAGCCGCCGGCAGCGGCGATCCGCGCGAAGTCCGCTCCGGCCTGGCCGCCGGCGAGGACGTGGTGCTCGACCCGCCCGACGCACTGTCCGACGGCAGCGCCATCGTGCGCGAGTGAAACACCGCGCACGGGGCGCCGTGCGCGGGTGAGGACGCGCACGCCCCTCGTGCGCGGTTGGATTCGGCAGGTCGCGGCGACGCGGCCGCCCCCGGCGCGAAGCGCCAACTCCCGGTCCCGTACGGGCCGCGACAGCGAGGCGAACGACATGGATTCCCAGGTTTCGATCCGCAATCTCACCAAGACCTACCAACGGGGCGCGGAAAAAGTCGAAGTGCTGCACGGCATCGACCTCGACATCGCGCGTGGCGATTTCGTGGCACTGATGGGACCGTCGGGCTCGGGCAAGACCACCCTGCTCAACCTGATCGGCGGACTGGATACGCCCTCCTCGGGCGAGATCGTCGTCGACGGCGAGCGCATCGACCGCATGGGCGGCGGCCAGCTGTCGACCTGGCGCAGCCGCCACGTCGGCTACGTGTTCCAGTTCTACAACCTGATGCCGGCGCTCACCGCGCAGAAGAATGTCGAGCTGCCGCTGCTGCTGACCAGACTCTCGGGCGCGCAACGCAAGCGCAACGCCGAGATCGCCCTGACCCTGGTCGGGCTGGAGGACCGCGGCAAGCACAAGCCCAACGAGCTGTCCGGCGGCCAGCAGCAGCGCGTGGCGATCGCCCGCGCGATCGTGTCCGATCCGGACCTGCTGATCTGCGACGAGCCCACCGGCGACCTCGACCGCCAGTCGGCCGAGGACATCCTCGGCCTGCTGCAGGAACTCAACCGCGAACACGGCAAGACCATCGTCATGGTCACCCACGACCCCAAGGCCGCCGAATACGCCTCGCACACGCTGCACCTGGACAAGGGCTCGCTGGTCGAGCGCCCCGCCCACGCGGCCTGACGGAGGGATGCCGGCATGAAGTACCTGCACCTGATCTGGGCGGCGCTGTTCCGGCGCAAGACCCGCACTTTCCTCACGCTCGCCTCGATCATGGCCGCGTTCCTGCTGTTCGGCCTGCTCGACGGCATTCGCGCCAGCTTCTCCCAACTCGGGCAGAACGCCGACGGTGCGCAGCGGCTGCAGACCAGCTCGCGGCTGTCGTTCATCGAGACCCTGCCGCTGGCGCTGCGCGCGCGCATCGAGACGGTCGACAACATCGAGGCGGTCACCTATGCGAACTGGTTCGGCGGCGCCTACCAGGATCCGAAGAACCAGATCTTCAGCTTCGCGGTCGCTGAAAACTATCTGGATCTGTATCCGGAGATCGACGTCGATGCCGACGCCCGCGAGGCCTTCGCGCGCACCCGCACGGGATTGTTGGTCGGGCAGACGCTGGCCACCCGCTACGGTTGGTCGGTGGGCGACCGTATCCCGCTGCAGTCGATGATCTTTCCCAACACCGACGGCAGCCTGAACTGGGAGTTCGACGTGGTCGGCATCATGCGCGGCCGCGACGGGGCGGAGTCGGGACTGACCGACAGCCTCGCGCTGCTGCGCTACGATTATTTCGAGGAGTCCACGCCCTATGTCGACTCCGAGGTGGGCTGGTACGTCTCGCGCGTGACCGACGTGCGCCAGGCGGATGCCGCCGCCAAGGCGATCGACGCGCTGTCGGCCAATTCGCCCGACGAGACCCGCACCATGACCGAGCAGGCCGCGTTCGCGCAGCAGCTCAAGCAGATGGCGGATGTCGGCCTGATCGTCGGATCGATCATGGGCGCGGTCTTCTTCACCCTGCTGTTGCTGACCGGCAACACCATGGCGCAGGCGGTGCGCGAGCGCACCTCCGAGCTGGCCGTGCTGAAGACGATCGGGTTCTCCAGCACCAGCGTGCTGGTGATGGTGCTGGCCGAATCCGTGCTGCTGGTGGTGATCGGCGGCGTGCTGGGGCTTGCGCTGGCCGCGGTGCTCGGGCCGGCCGTGGGCCAGGGCAGTGGCGGCATGATCAATCTGCCCCCGGTGGGGCTGGAAAGCTGGCTGCTGGGCCTGGGGCTGATGGTCGCCATCGGCCTGCTGGTGGGCGCGTTGCCGGCGGTGCGCGGCATGCGGTTGAACATCGTCGATGCGCTGGCGGGGCGCTGACGTGGGGCGCGCCCTCGGCCGCGCCTCCGGGGCGCCTTCTCGCGCGGATTCCGGTGGGGCCTCGGTGGCGGCTGGGCTGCGGCCCTCATCCGCCCTGCGGGCCCCTTCTCCCGCGAGCGGGAGAAGGGTGTCGGTCACGGCATATTGGGAGAAATCGTGATGAAGCTGAAATCGTTGTTGGGAGGTGCGCTGCTCGGCCTCGCCGTGCTGGTGGGGCTGGTCGCCTGGATCGCGCTGCCCTGGCCGGCGCTGCTGGCCCTGGCGGTACTGGCCGCGGGCTGGATGCTCGCCACCCGCAGCGGCCGCCAGGCCGGATCGGTGACGCATGTGGGCATCAGCACGTTGCCGCAGCGCCTGGGTGCGTCGTCAGTGGTGGTGATCGGCATCGCCGGCGTGGTCGCGGTCCTGGTCGCGCTGCTGGCGATGGCCGAAGGCTACCGGCAGACGGTGTCGGCCACGGGCAACGACGAGACCGCCATCGTGCTGCGCGGCGGTTCGGCGGCGGAGGTGATGTCGGTCATCGAGCGCGATGCGATCGTCGCCATCGCGCAGGCGCCGGAGGTCGCGCGCGATGCCGACAACCGTCCGCTGGCATCGCCGGAGCTGGTCGTGGCCGCGAACCTGCCACGGCGCGGCACCGCCGACGAGGACGGCAGCGTGCAGCTGCGCGGCGTCGATCCGGTGGCCTGGGCGATCCGGCCACAGATGCGCATCGTCGAGGGACGCGACCTCGAACCCGGGCGGCGCGAGCTGGTCGTGGGCAAAGGCGCACGGGCGCAGTTCGCCGGCCTCGAGCCGGGCAGCGAGATCCGCCTGGGCAGCGACACGTGGTCGGTCGTCGGCGTATTCGAATCCGGCGACGCGATGGAATCCGAGATCTGGGGCGACGCCGGCATCGTCGCCACCACCTATCGGCGTGGCAGCAGCCGCAATTCGATCACCGCCCGCCTGAGCTCGCCCGCGGCGTTCAGTGCGTTCAAGGCGACGCTCACCGACGACCCGCGCCTGCAGGTGGAGGCCGACACCACCGCCGAGTACTTCGCGCGCCAGTCGGAGACCATGACCAAGATGCTGCGCATCATCGGCATCGTGGTCGGGTCGATCATGGCGATCGGCGCGGTGTTCGGCGCGCTCAACACGATGTTCGCCACCGTCGCCGCGCGGGCACGCGAGATCGCCACGCTGCGCGCGATCGGCTTCCGCGGCCTGCCGGTGGTGGTCGCGGTGCTGCTGGAGACGATGTTGCTGGCGGCCGCCGGCGGCGTGCTCGGCGGTCTGATCGCATGGCTGGTGTTCAACGACTACTCCGCCTCGACCCTGGCCGGTGGCGTGGGCCAGCTGACCTTCGATTTCAAGGTCACCCCGCACCTGCTGTGGAACGGGCTGAAATGGGCACTGGCGATCGGTTTCGTCGGCGGCCTGTTTCCGGCCGTCCGCGCGGCGCAGCTGCCGGTCACCACTGCGTTGCGCGCGGCATGACGCATCCGCCGCCGCTCGACGATGCCGCACTTCGCCGCCTGGACGGCGCCGGTCTGGAACAGCGCTACGAAGATCTGCGACAGCGGATCTTCGCGCGCTACGAAGATGTCGAGCGCGCGGTCGAGCGCGGCGAGGCGACGCAGGCGGCCGCCACCGAGGCCGCACTGGTCGATGTCGAGCCGCTCATCGCGCAGGCGCGTCGACTGCACGACGAACGCGTGCGCCGCCTGCGCGCACGCGCGCGGCGCTGGTGGATCGCCACGGCCTCGGTCGCGCTCGCCGGAAGCGCACTGGTGCTCTGGTTGCTCGCGCGCAGCTGAGCGGCATCGCGTCGCATGCCGACCGGCAACGCGCCGTCGTCGGGCACCGAACGCGGGCGACGCGCGTCAGGCAATGCGCAGCGTCCGCGCGTGACGCGCGCCAGGACCGTACGCCTGCATCCGCCGCGGGAGCGACCCGGACGTCAGGCCGGGCCGCTGGGGGCGTCCACCCACTGGTGTTCGATCGCGTGCGCGAGATCGGCGGGCGTGTCGATGTCGAACTTCAGCGCGGGTCGGTGATACAGGCCCACGCCGGCCGTCGCGCGCAGGCGCGCGCGCAGTCCCGCGTCCGCTTCGCCCGCGTCGGGCCCTGCCCGCAACCATCGCATGGGAACCACCGCAGGAATGCCGCCGCGGCTCGCGCCGTGATCCAGCGCCGCTGCGTGTACGGGGCTGTTCCCGGCCATGGCCAGCAGGGCCCGTACATCGTCGGCGTCGAACTGCGGCTGGTCGCAGCCCGCGATCACGCACACGCCTGCGTCCGTCCATCCCTGCGAGCCCTCGCGCAGGCTCGATGCCATCCCGTCCCGCCATGCCGGGTTGTGCACCGGCACGACGTCCAGGCCCGCCAATGCGGCCTCGATCCGCGCGGCATCCGCGCCGAGCACGACGCGCACTTCCCGCGGCCCCGTGCTCAACAGCGCGCGGACCGCACGCCGCACCAGCGGTTCGCCGTCGCGCGCGAGCAGTTGCTTCGACGTCCCGAGGCGCGTGCTGCCGCCGGCTGCGAGCAGCAACGCGCGATGCTCAGCCGCCATGTCGCCATTGCTGCAGTTGCGCGACGATGCTCAACGCGATCGCGTCGGCGCCGCGGCCACCGAGTGCCAGCCCGATCGGCGACCGCAGCACCGGTAGCAGGGCATCGCGACGCGATGCGGGCAGCAGGCGCATCAGGTCTTCGCGGCGCCGCACCGGACCCAGCAGGCCGACGAACCCGCAACCGCTGTCGGCCAGCGCATCGAGCGCATCGAGATCCGATTCGAACCCGTGGTGCATCACCAGCGCTGCATCGCAGTGCGGCAGTGCCGCCAGCGCATCGCGCGGCGAGAGCGCCAGATGCGTGTCGGCCAGCCCGGTCAGTGCCTGCCAGCGCTCGCGACGCTCGACCAGCGTGCAACGCCAGCCGAGCCGACGCAGATGCGGCAGCAGCGCCTCGGTCTCGGGACCGGCGCCGAACGCCACCAGTTCCGGCAGGCGCGCGAAGCGCAACGACCACACCGTCTCGGCATCCGCCCATGCCGGCGCATCGGCCGGCAGGCGATGCCGGGCGACAATGGCATCCGACGCGATTTCGATATATCCATTCGTAGCGATCGAGACCTGCAATGCGTGGCCGCCGTCGAGCCAGCCATGCGCGGCATCCGCATACCCCGACCATCCCGCGAGGGGCACCAATGCCAGTCGCAGTCGCCCCCGGCATCCGGTGGCCGAGCCGGCGAACAACGCATCGTCGTCGCGGGTGTCGATCTCCATGAATTCGATGCGGGCATCGTGCGCAGCGGTTTCCGCGCGCCGCGCGATCTCGGGCTCGAGGCAGCCACCGCTCAACCACCCGGACTGTCCCGAAGCGGAAAACAATGCCAGACCACCGACACCGGCATACGTCGATCCTTCCGTCTCCAGCACCAGCGCGAGCACCGCCGCCGACGCTTCGGATTGCGCATCGATCCCGCACGATTCGGCAAGGACGGCACGCACCGCGGTGGTATCGTCGACGGTGCCGCTGCGGATCCGGGTCGACGCATCGGTGGACGTCATTGAATGGGTTTCGACTCGTGCGGACATGCGCCGAGTGTATGCCGCCCATCCCCAGCCGCCGCAAGGGAGAATGCCGATGAAGCTCGAAATCAACGGTCGTGCGCACGATGTCGATGCGCCGCCCGACATGCCGCTGCTGTGGGTGCTGCGCGATCTGCTCGGCATGACCGGCACCAAGTTCGGTTGCGGCATCGCCCAATGCGGCGCGTGCACGGTGCATGCCGACGGCGCCCCGCTACGTAGCTGCGTGACGCCGGTGTCGGCCGTGGAAGGCAAGGCGCTGGTCACCATCGAAGGCTTGTCCTCCGATGGCTCGCACCCGGTGCAGCGCGCCTGGGCCGAACTCGACGTCGTGCAGTGCGGCTACTGCCAGTCCGGCCAGATCATGTCCGCCGCCGCCCTGCTGGCGCAGGTGCCGGCGCCGACCGATACCGATATCGACCAGGCGCTGTCGGGCAACATCTGCCGCTGCGGCACCTACCCGCGCATCCGCGCAGCGGTGCATCGGGCGGCCGAGCTCGGCAAGGCCTGAAGAAGACGCGCGTCGTCGGCGATGTGCCGTCGGCCGCGGATGCAGCGTCGTACCGCCTGCCTTCGCGCGCCACCCCCGCCGATCCGCGCCCCGGGGAGGACGGTACCGCCGCCCCGACCACCTGCTGAAACCGTCCGGCGAACCGCCGGCCCCACGCAACCGCTACGGAGATCGTCGTGAGCGCAACCCAGCTGACCCGACGTGGTTTCCTCAAAGCCTCCGCCTTGGCCGGCGGCGGCCTCGTGCTCGCCTTCACCGTGCCCGGCATGCGCCGCTTCGCGCACGCGCAGGACGCCACCGCGGCGGCCGCTGCGACCGAGTTCGCCCCGAGCGCATTCCTGCGCATCGCCGCGGACGACACCATCACCGTCCTGCTCTCCCATGCGGAAATGGGCCAGGGCATCTGGACCGCGTTGCCGATGCTGCTGGCCGAGGAACTCGACGCCGACTGGACCCGGATCCGCGTCGAACACGGTCCGGCCGATCGCGCCTACGACAGCCCGGTGTTCGGCATGCAGGGCACCGGCGGATCGACCAGCACGTGGTCCGAGTTCGATCGCTACCGGCAGGCCGGCGCCGCCGCGCGCACGATGCTGGTTCAGGCGGCGGCGAACCGCCTGGGCGTCGCGCCGGATGCGTTGCGTACCGAGAACGGCGTCGTCATCGCCGACGACACGCGCCTGCGCTACGGCGAGCTGGCCGACGACGCCGGTCGGCTGGATGCCCCGCCGTTCGATTCGCTGACCCTGCGCGACCCGGCCGACTGGCGGATCATCGGCAAGGACACCCTGCGCCTGGATACGCCGGAGAAAATCACCGGGCAGGCGACGTTCGGCATGGACATCCGGTTCGACGGTTTGCTCACCGCGCTCGTCGCACGGCCGCCCGTCTTCGGCGCCACCGTGGCGTCGTTCGACGCCAGCGCGGCCGAAGCAGTGCCCGGCGTGCGCAGCGTGGTCCAGGTGCCCAGCGGCGTGGCCGTGGTGGCCGATCACTACTGGGCGGCGAAACTCGGCCGGGATGCCTTGCGCGTCGAATGGGACGAAGGCGATCACGCCGACCTCGACAGCGACGCGCTGCACGCGGAGTACGCCCGTCTGGCCGCGACCGAAGGCCCGACCGCCGTACGTGCCGGCGACGTCGACGCCGCGCTGGCCCGCGCGGCGCAGACCGTGGAGGCCGACTACACGGTGCCCTATCTGGCCCACGCTGCGATGGAACCGCTGAACTGCACGGTCCGCATCGACGGCGACCGCTGCGAGATCTGGTGCGGCACCCAGTTTCCCGGCCTCGACAAGACCAACACGGCGCGCATTCTCGGCATTCCCGAGGAACACGTGCTCGTGCACACGCCGTTCCTCGGCGGCGGCTTCGGCCGGCGTGCGACGCCCAATTCCGACACGGTCGTCGAGGCCGTTGAGATCGCCCGCGCCGCCGGCGCACCGGTCAAGACGGTCTGGACCCGCGAAGACGACACGCGCGGCGGCTTCTACCGGCCCGCCTTCCTCGAACGCCTGCGCGTCGGCCTGGGCGAAGACGGTTTCCCGGTCGCCTGGCACCAGGTGATGGTGAGCCAGTCGATCATGGCCGGCACCTTCATGGAAGCGTTCACCGTGCAGAACGGCGTGGACACCACCACGACCGAAGGCGTAGCGGATTCGCCGTACGTGGTCGACACCCCCGCACACCGGGTCGACCTGCACGCGCCACGCAGCGCGATCCCGGTGTTGTGGTGGCGCTCGGTCGGCCACAGCGCGAACGGCTTCGTGATGGAGAGCTTCGTCGACGAACTCGCCCACGCCGCCGGGCAGGATCCGGTCGCCTACCGACGCCATCTGCTGCGTGAGCACCCCCGCCACCTCGCCGCACTGGACCTCGCCGCCGAACGTTTCGGCTGGGGCTCGGCGGCGGCCGAGGGGCACGGTCATGGCATCGCGGTGCACGAGTCGTTCGGCAGCTTCGTCGCACAGGCGGTCGATGTCTCGATCGAGAACGGCCGGATCCGCGTGCACCGGGTGGTCTGCGCGATCGACTGCGGTCCCGTGGTCAATCCCGTCAACGTGGTCGCACAGATGGAATCCGGCATCGCCTTCGGCCTCGGCGCCGCGCTGCACTCCAACCTCACCCTGCGCGGCGGGCGCGTGCAGGAGTCGAACTTTCACGACTATCGCGTACTGCGCATGGACGAGATGCCGCAGGTCGAGGTGCACATCGTGCCGAGTGCCGAACGCATGGGCGGTGTCGGCGAACCCGGCACGCCGCCGATCGCACCCGCCGTCGCCAACGCCGTGTTCGCACTGACCGGGCAACGGCTGCGCTCGATGCCGTTCCGGTTGGCCGACGAGGCCGCCCCCACCGCACCCGCTGCCGCCTGAGGAGACGACGATGCCCTTCCGCCACCTCGCCGCGATCGCCGCACTCGCCGTGCTGCTGGCCGGCTGCCAGCAGCGTCCCTCTCCGGAACAGGAGGCCGCCGCGCTCGACGCGTTCGCGGTGGTGGAAGAAGTCTTCCAGCACCCGCGCTGCAGCAACTGCCATATTCCCGGCGATCAACCGCTGCAGTTCGACGCCCAGACCCCGCACGCCATGCACGTTGTGCGCGGACCGGAAGGCAAAGGCGCCCCGGGCCTGCCCTGCAGCGCCTGCCATGGCGAGGCCAACTCGCCCGCCAGCTACGGCGCGCACGCGCCGCCGGGCGCGCCGCATTGGCAGTTGCCGCCGCCGGACCAGAAGATGGACTGGATCGGCGTTCCCGCCTCGGAGCTGTGCGCGATGATCAAGGACCCGTCGCGCACCGGCGGCAAGGACCTCGCCGCCATGCACACCCATGTGGCCGAAGACGCCCTCGTGCTCTGGGGCTGGGAACCTGGTGGCGAGCGGGTGCCGGTGCCGGTGCCCCACGACACCTTCGTCGCCGCGTTCAAGACCTGGATGGATGCCGGCGCGCCCTGCCCGGCCGGCTGACATGCGTCGCCATGGCGGGCGTTCCCCGATGAACGCCCGCCATCCTGTCATCGTGCTGTCATCGATGTGCGATAGCGACCGCGCATGGCGGCTGGCTAGTCTGCGCGGCCCGGTTCACCGCCTCCGCCGATGTCGCGTCTCGCCGTCCCGTTCGCTGCCTGCCTCTGCCTGCTCGCCGCCGGCTTCAGTTCCTGGCCGGGCGTGGTCGCGTCGCTGTCGTCGCATTTGGTCGCGCCGTCCGGCAGCTCGCCACTGCTGCCCCGTGAGCGCATCGAGGACGCTCATGCCCGGCTGACCGGGCGCAGCGGCTTCGTCGAGACGCGCGGCGGCGTCGCCGTGTTCTGGCGGGCCCTGGACCCCGGCGACTACGGGCTGCGCTACGACTGGAACGCCACCAACACGGCAGGTGTCACGGACACCCTGGACTTCGCGCTGGATTTCTCGTCGCCCGCGACGACGGCGGGGCGCCCGCGCGGCACCGTCGTCCTGCTGCACGGCTGGATGATGGATGGCGGCTCGCTGCTGCCGTGGTCGCTGCAGCTGGCCGAAGCCGGTTACCGCACGATCGCCATCGACCTGCGCAACCACGGCCGCTCGGGCACGGCGCCGGCCGGCTACGGCACCCGTGAGGCGGACGATCTCGTCGACGTCGTTGCCCGACTGCGGAGCGACGGTGAGATCGTCGGCCCGCTGCACCTGTTCGGCGTGTCCTACGGCGCGGCCACCGCACTGTTCGCGGCCGCCGATCCGGCGCTGGGCGTCGACCGCGTGGTCGCGCTGGAATCGTTCGACAACGCCGGCGAGGCGATCCGCGACATGGTGCCGCACATGCTCGAACACGAGCCGGGCGGCTGGCACGACCGTCTCGTACAGCGTTGGCTGCGCTGGCGGGTGGATGCTGCCGTCATCGATGCCGCGGTGGCACGGGCCGGCGAAACCCTGCACCTGTCGCTCGACACGGTGACCGTGGCCGACGCGCTCGCGCGCACAGACGCCTGCGTGCTGTTGGTACACGGCGATGCCGACCGGCACGTGCCGGTCGCGCACGGCCGCGCCTTGGCGGCGGCCGCGCCGCAGGCGCGCTATCTCGAGCTGGCCAGCGAGAATCACCTCAGCCTGCCGATGCGCCTGGATCGCCTGGGCCCGACGGTCGTCGACTGGTTCGGCGCCGCGGACTGCCCGGCGGCTGGTTCAGCGTGAACGCATCAGCCTCCCTGGCCGGGGCCCTCACCGGACGCCGAACCTCACCCTCGCATCGCGCGAGGCCGACATCCGTCGGCCTCGCGCGTCACCGCTTGCGGCTGTCAGGGGCAGATGATCGGCATTTCCGGAAGGAACACGCCACCATCGTGGCCGCCACCCGGTTCACCTCCGCAGCCACCGCCGCCCGCCGAACCCCACGAGGACGATGCCGAGCCGTAGACATAGCCGTCGTAGATGGCTTCGACAGCCAGCGACGCGACACCGGCATCGGTATCGATCGTCGTGACGTCGTCGAGCACGACCTCGTAGCCATCGGCGCCGGGATGACCGGCCAGCCAGTAGTTGACGGCCCCCGGATCGGAGACCAGCGCCATGCCGTCGATGACGTTGTAGCCGAATTGCCCGACGCCGATCGTCTGTCCGCCCTGCAACAGGGTGACGGTGACCGTGCCATTCCCGTCGACGACGACCGCGTTCGTCGCGCTGAGATCGATCGCGAGCATCGACGCGTCGATCGCACTCTTCCACGAGATGGTCATCTCCACGTAGACCCGGCTCGAACTGACACCGTTACTTGAGGTCGTACGCTCCGTCCCCACCTTTCCGGATCCTTCACATCCGGTCATCAACGCACACGCCAGTACAGCTGATGCGATCGCAGTGATTTTCATCAGGCTATCCTTGCTTAATGTCGAGTGAACCCCCTGCGAGGCGCAGCATACGCGGCTTTAGCCCTCCCGCATCGGCGAAGGCACGGATCGAGGTTCGACTCGCCCATTTCGCGACTCATGTCACATCAGGCGCGCCTCCATGGGCACATCGGACGCCTCTCACCGGCAAAAGATGGATTCACGCCTGCTGCGCGACCACCCGCCGACGTGTCCGCAGATAGCCGTCGGCGGCGAACACCACCAGGCCGACCCAGATGAAGATGAAGCCGACGGCGCGGTCCACACCGAACGCCTCGCCGAAGAAGAACACGCCCAACAGCAACTGCAACGTCGGCCCGATGTACTGCAGCAGGCCGACCACCGACAGCGGCACCCGCCGCACCGCGTAGGCGAAGCAGATCAGCGGAATCGCGGTCAACGCACCGCCCATGACCAGCAGCACATCGGTCCACCCGCCCCAGCGCAGCGAGAAGAACCCGCCGCCGCCCTGCCACTCGATCCAGACCAGCGCCAACACCGCCGGTCCGAACACGAACAGGTTCTCCACCCCGAGCCCCTGCACCGCCTCGACCGCGGCGAACTTGCGGATCACGCCGTAGATCGCGAACGAAGCGGCCAGACACAGCGCGATCCACGGGAAGCTGCCGTAATTGAACGTCAGCCACAGCACACCGACAGCGGCGAGCGCGACGGACACCCATTGCGGCCACGACAGGCGTTCGCGCAGGAACAGCACGCCGATGACCACGTTGAGCAAGGGATTGATGAAGTAGCCGAGGCTGGCCTCGACCACGTGTCCGCTGTTGACCGCCCAGACGTAGAGGCTCCAGTTGCCGGCGATCAACACCCCCGAGACACCGAGCATGCCGGCCAGCCGCGGCTGCGCGACCACTTCGCGCAGCCAGCCGCGACCGCGGCGCAGGGTCAGCCACGCCGCCACCAGAATCGCGCACCAGACCGCACGATGCAGCACGATCTGCATCGCCGGCACATGCCGCAGCAGGTACCAGTAAAGCGGCATCAGCCCCCAGATCGTGAAGGCCGCGATCGCGATCCACAGCGCGCGCCGGTCGGGGATGCCGCTCATGCCGGCTTCGCCGGACGGGCGCGCGCCAGGGTGATCGCGACCACGCCGACCAGAATCACCGCCATCGCGCCCAGGTCGTGCGCACTGAAGCGTTCCGACGCCAGGCCCGCGCCGAGCATGACCGCGATCACCGGGTTGACGTAGGCATAGCTGCCCGCCAAGGTCGGTCGCACGTGGTGCAACAACCAGATGTAGGCGGTGAACGCGACGATCGAACCGAAGCTCGACAGGTACGCGACCGAGAGCGTGCCGTGCAGGCTGGGCAGACCGTCGAAGCGTTCACCGAGCACGCCTCCGGCCAGCAGCATCGCGCCGCCCCCGCACAGCATCTGCGCTGCGGCGGTCATGAACGGCGACGGCAGGTCGCGGCCGCGGCTCCACACCGATCCGAACGCCCACGCCAGCGGTGCGACCAGCAGCGCCACCAGCCCGGTCGGCGTCGCGGTCAGCGAACTGCCGGCATTGAGCCAGAGCACACCGACGAAGCCGATGCCCAGCCCGACCCATTCCAGCCGGTGCGGCCGTTGTCCGCGCATCGCCGAGAACAAGCCGATCCACAACGGCGCCGACGCGACCGCGACGGCGGCCAGCCCCGAGGACACCGACTGCTCGGCGATGCACACCAGTCCATTGCCGAACCCGAGCAGCAATACCCCCATGAACGCCACGTTCCTCCATTGCACCGACGTGGGCGCCGGCACGCCGCGCCAGCGCAGGACCGCGTAAAGCAGGCTGCCGGCGATCGTGAACCGGATCCCCGCCATCAGCAAAGGCGGATAGCCGCCCTCGAGCGCGAACTTGATCCCGAGATAGGTGGAACCCCAGATCACATAGACCAGGGCCAGGGCGAACAGCACGGCGAGCGGGGAAACCTCGCGCGGCACGAGCGGCGGGGCACTCATGGACGGCATCCGGAAGGGGGGACGAAGCGATCGCGGCGGGTGGGGCCACCGCCGCGATATGGTACGCCGTGAGCATGCCTGCGCGCGTGCGGCGCCGGCATGTCCCGGAGATCACAACGTCCTTGCCGGCACAGGACGCATGGCCCGCGCGACCCGCGCGCCGTCGAGGTCGAGACGGCCATCCCGTCGTGGAAACAGCGACGCCCGCATCCGCGCCATCGGACTACGAACGCGAGACCGCGCTCGAGACGGGACGATTCCGGAGGACATCGGCTTGGTATGGCGGCGGCATCGGAAGCCACCCCGCGGGCCTCGGCGCGGACGCAGCGGCCCACCGCATCGGCGCACGGCCCGGAACGTTCCGACCACCGTCACCCCACGGAGCAAGGCCGAAACGCATGCCGCCGCCTTGCGGCGGCGGCGTCCAGCGCGGAGGCGACCGGGTCGCGCCCGGTCAGCGCGCCCAGCTATTGGGCCGCGTCGACTGCGGCAACACCTGGGCGTTGAGCTGATCGTCCTCGCCCAGCAGGCGCATCGCGTCGCCGAGGATCGCCGCGGATTCGCGCAGCAGCGGGTCGGGACGCTCTTCGGCCGCCTTCTCGCGCGCGGTATCCAACGCGATGTCGCGCTCGCTGGCCTGCAGGCCGTCGTCGTTGTCCTCGGCCAACGGGTCGAGCGGCAGTCCGAGCGCCCTGCGCTGGTCCTGTCGATCGCGACGCTTCTGCTCCTGGCGCTCGCGCTCGGCACGGCGCTCGGCCTCGTTGAGCACGACGTACTTCTTCTCGCGCTCGGCACGGAACTCCTCGACATCCTCCACCCACCAGCGGAACTCGGGATCCTGCTGGATGCGGGTTTCGTGCAGCGCGTCGAGGCGCGGCAACAGCGACGAGAAATCACCGTACTGGGTGTGCGGGACCGCGGCGATGCGGGTCCACGGCAGGGCATTGTCGTTGGTGCTTTCGCCGAATTCGCTGGCATCCACCGTCACCGGGAACTTGATGTCCGGCACCACGCCGCGGTTCTGGGTGCTGCTGCCACCGGGCAGGAAGAACTGCGCCACCGTCAGCTTCACCGAGCCGAAGCGCTTCTGCTCGTTGCCCGGCCAGCGGTCGAGATCGACCAGGTTCTGCACGGTGCCCTTGCCGAAGGTGGTCTCGCCGATCACCAGGCCGCGGCCATAGTCCTGGATGGCACCGGCGACGATCTCCGATGCCGAAGCCGAACCGCGGTTGATCAGCACGGCCAGTGGGCCGTCCCAGGCCACGCCCGGATTGCGGTCGGCTTCCACGCTGACGCGGCCACCCGATTCGCGCACCTGCACGACCGGACCGGAATCGATGAACAGACCGGTCAGCTCGACCGCCTCGTTGAGCGAGCCGCCACCGTTGTTGCGCAGGTCCAGCACCACGCCGTCGACGTTCTCGCCCTTGAAGCCCTCGAGCAGACGGGCGACATCGCGGGTCGCGGAGGTGTAATCCCCGTTCCGGCTGCGACGCCCCTGGAAGTCCTGATAGAAGGCCGGCAGCTTGATCACACCGATGCGATGGTCGACATCGCCATCGACGCCGGGAATGTCGATCACCTCGGACTTGGCCGCCTGCTCTTCCAGACGCACGCGCGCGCGGGTGATCACGATCTGCACCGGTTCGCTGTCGAGCCCGGCCTCGGCAGGCACGACTTCGAGGCGGACCTGGCTATCGGCCGGGCCCTTGATCTTCTCGACCACATCGTCGATGCGCCAGCCGACCACATCCTCGATCTCGCCATCGGTCCCCTGGCCGACGCCGACGATGCGGTCGCCCACCCGGAACTTGCCGCTGATCGCTGCGGGGCCGCCCGCGATCAGCTCGCGGATCACCACCACGTCGTCCTGCCGCTGCAGCTGCGCGCCGATACCTTCCAGCGACAGCGACATGCTCTGGTTGAACAGTTGCGTGCTGCGCGGGTTGAAGTAACTGGTATGCGGGTCGATGGACGCGGCGTAGGCATTGAGGAAGGTCTGGAACGCGTCCTCGCCGTTGAGCTGGGCGATGTTGGTGCCCAGATTGCGATAGCGCCGATCCAGGGTCTCGCGGATCTGCCCGGGTTCGCGACCGGCCAGCTGCAGACGCAACCAATCGTTGCGGACCGACTGCTGCCAGACCGAATCCAGCTCGGCCGCGTCCGCCGCCCAGACCGCCTTCTTGCGGTCGTACTCCCAGCGGTCGTCGCCGGTGAAATCGAAGATGTCCTGTGTGAGCAGACTGCGCGCATAGGCGGCGCGTTCCTCGACACGTTCCTTGTAGAGCGCGAACATCGCGAAGGCGGGCTCCATCTGGCCCTGTCGCACCGCGTTGCCCAGTGCCTTGGTGTTGGGCTCGAAACGCGCCACATCCTCGGCGGTGAAGAACATCTTGCTGCCGTCCAGCGCCTCCAGATAGCGCCGCAGCATGTCCTGCTCCATCGCGCCGTCCAGCGCGCGCGGCCGGTACGCATAGCGACTGTCCGAAAGCAGGCCGTGCACCAGCTGCGCGGTACGCACCTGGTCGGTATTGGGACCGGCCGGGATGGCGGTATCGGTATCGGCCCGCGCCATCAGCGCGAGTGGCACCGACAGCGCGACGGCGATCACGGTGGCGGACAGCAGACGGTTTGCTTTCATGCGGGGGCTCGTTCCTGGTCACGCGCGCCGGTTCGTCCGATACGATCCGGATTGCCAATGTGTGGACAACGATAGACGCATTCCAGTGCCGAAAGTTGCATGGCAGCGCCGGAAACGCGCGAATTCCACTCTAACCGCGCAGGGTTCGGACGAGGTGAACGCGACTTGGCCCGACGCGGACCGCGTTCGGGTGGCACTCAGGCTGGAAGCGGGCTCGGCGCCACGACGCGTCGACCGCCGACGCGTGGTCTACGGCCACGTTTCAGGCTGCCCGAAGAAACCTCGGCGACGCGTGCATCACGGTCGAGGCCGCCCGCGCCGGCTGCCCGCATCGCCTGCCGACCCCGGCGGACCCGCGCCGGCGAGCGACGCGGCTGGGACGCCGGATATCGGGGATACCGGCCCTTTCGACCCTCAGGCCGCGACGCCGGCCTCCATCGCCTGGCGGTCGGCGTGATACGAGGAGCGCACCAGCGGACCGGAGGCGACATGGCTGAAACCGAGTTCCATGCCAAACACTTCCAGCGCCTTGAACTCCTCGGGCGTCCAGTAACGCAGCACCGGGTGGTGATGCGCGGACGGCTGCAGGTACTGGCCGATGGTGACCATGTCGACGTCGTGCGCGCGCAGGTCGCGCAGGGTGCCCTGCACCTGCTCCAGGGTCTCGCCCAGGCCGAGCATGATGCCGGACTTGGTGGAGACGTTCGGGTGTTGCGCCTTGAACTTCTGCAGCAAGGTCAGCGACCACTGGTAATCGGCACCCGGCCGCACGTTGCGGTACAGCTCCGGGACGGTTTCGACGTTGTGGTTGAACACGTCCGGCGGATTCTGCGCCAGGATCTCCAGCGCCCGCTCCATGCGGCCCTTGCCGCGGAAGTCGGGCGTGAGGATCTCGATGCGGGTCGACGGCGTGCGGGCGCGGATCGCGGCGATGCAGTCGACGAAATGCTGGGCGCCACCGTCGCGCAGGTCGTCGCGGTCGACGCTGGTCACCACCACGTACTTCAGGCCCATGTCGGCCACCGTGGTGGCGAGGCTGAAGGGCTCGCTCGGGTCCGGCGGCTTCGGTCGGCCATGGGCGACGTCGCAGAACGAGCAGCGCCGGGTGCAGACCTCGCCCAGGATCATGAAGGTGGCGGTGCCGTGGCCGAAGCACTCGTGGATGTTCGGGCAGCTGGCTTCCTCGCACACGGTGACCAGGCGGTTCTCGCGCAGCTTCGACTTCAGCGCGGCGACGGCACCGTTGGACGGAATGCGCACCCGGATCCACGACGGCTTGCGCAGCACCGGCGCATCGGCGAACTGCACCGGCGAGCGGGCGATCTTGTCGCCGGCGAGCTGCTTGTTGCCGGGCTGCAGGCCGGCGTCGCCGGTCGGCGACAGGACCTGCAACGGAATGGAGCGGTCGGCGGATTGAGTCATTTCCGTGGCATCGCGAAATGGGGGGAGGGGAGCGTGGGCAGGTCAGGCGGCCTGCGAAAGATCCGGCAGCGCGGCATCGGGCTGCAACCGGAGGCCGAACTCGGCGGCCAACGCATCCAGCAGCACCGGTTTGACGGCCTCCATGCCGGACGGACCACCCAAGTCTAGCACCGAGGTCACCTGCAGCCCCTGGTAGCCGCAGGGGTTGATGCGGCCAAACGGCGCCAGATCCATCGCCACGTTGAACGCCAGGCCGTGGAACGTACAGCCTCGGCGCACCCGGATGCCCAGCGCCGCGACCTTGGCCCCGGCGACGTAGACACCGGGCGCGCCGGCGCGCCGCTCGGCGCCGATGTTCCACTCGGCCAAGGTGTCGATCACCGCCTGCTCGATGCGCTCGACGTAATCGCGCACCCCGATCTTCAGCCGGCGCAGGTCCAGCAGCGGATAGACCACGATCTGGCCCGGGCCGTGATACGTCACCTGCCCGCCCCGATCCACCTGCAGGACCGGAATCTCGCCCGGCATCAGCACGTGCTCCGCCTTGCCGGCCTGGCCCAGGGTGAACACCGGATCGTGCTCGACCACCCACACTTCGTCCGGCGTGTCCGCCGTGCGCGTGTCGGTGAAGCGCTGCATCGCGCGCCAGACCGGTTCGTAGGACTGGCGGCCGAGATCGCGGAGGCGGGCGTCGAGAGTGGGCAACGGCGGAGACTTGGCGGCAGAGGCCGCCATTATCTCCCCCAGCCCTCGGCCAGGGGGAGCCCACGGCCGCAACAGCGTATTCCGCGCACTTGCCCGCGATCTCGCGCTGCCCGCGTGGAACGTCTCATCGCCCACACGACGCGGCGATCGAACGCGGCGATCGCCATGGCGCTCCGTGAGGACGCGATCAGCCCCCTTCGGCCACGCTCACGAGTACCCCGTCGCGGAACGACAAGCGCAGCGATGACGTCCCCGGCACCCCCGTGGCGGCTTCCTCGCCGAGCCCCGCACGATCGGCCAGGCGCTCCGCGCCGGACACCCGCTGGTTGGCGCGGCTGACACCGAAGGCCGCCGAGGTGCGTTGCTGGGTGATCCGATTGCCTGCCTCGCCCCCGACGGCCGCTCCCACATCGCTGGCCACTCCGAGCGCACTGCTGGCCGCCTGCCGCAGGCCGCCCAGCATGCTGCGCCGCGCGGGCGCGGCGCTGGCTGCCGCCGAGTAATACCAACTCTCGTAGTGAATCGGCCGGTTGTCGGCCGACAGTTCGGAGCTGCGCTCGACCCGCCGTTGCTCGGCCCCCAGCAACGCTTCGGCATCGACCGATGTCGTCACCCCGACCTGGAGCCTGTCGCCCCAGCAGGCCGCGTTCTGCCAGCACACCCCACTCTGCGCGAACGCTGCCACCGGCACCAACGCCAGACCCAGCGCCATCGCACGCACCGCTCCCCGTGAAGACACGAACGTCCCGTTCATCCCCTGATCCCTTCTGGTGGTTTCCGTCGACGAGCCTCCCCAGGCCGTCGCTCCTCGCACAGAGTGCCCCTTCGGGGCGGCAAGTCAAGCGCGCGGAGCGCACGTCTCTTACGCGCCGATGATGCCGCCCCTCGATCGGCGCACCGCGACCCGGCCGCCGGTGACGGCGTCCCCACGCATGGCGGCCATCGCGCAATCAACGGCCCCGTCTGCCTCGAGGCCCGCTGTTTCCAGGCGTACGACCGCCCGGACCACGTGACCGCTCAGATCACAGGGTCCACTTGATCTCGGGGTGCTCGCGCAGCGCGGCGTGCGCGGTCTCGTACTCCTCGCGCGAGTTCGCGCGGAAGCTCAGGCGCACGGACACGTACCGGCCGCCGGTGGATTCGCGCCAGCTGATGGTTTCCTCCAGCACCGTCAGGCCGGCGGCCTGCAGCAGCTTCGGGATCTCCGCCTCCAGACCGGCGTTGGCCGGCCCCATCGCGGTGATCTCGAACGCGCCGGGAAACTGGAAGCCGTGGTCGGGGTTGTCTGATTTGATTTCCATCGGCCGATTGTGGGTCCGGCGGAGGCGGTTTCCAAGATGTCCCGGTATCCCTGCAACCCGTGCACCTCGGCATCGGGACGACCGGTTGCCGGCCTGCACGGAAGATCGACGGCCGCCTGCACCGGCTAGCGCTTGCGGAGCGTCGGCAGGATCTGGTCCCACAGCGCGACCGCTGTGCCATCGTCCATCGCGCCGCTCTCGCCCACCGAAAGGCTCACCAGAAGCTTCGGGTGCACTGATGTCGGTGTCTTGGTCGTGGTCTCGGCGTAGAAGGCCTGTATCCGCGTGCCGTCCTCGACGAAGGCGCCGAGCCATTCTTCGCCGTCGTCGCCCGCGAGCGGCCGCGCACCGGCCCTGAGCCGTTGCGGGCGGACGCCCAGCCCTTCCAGGTTCGCCTCGCCGCGCACGAGGAGCGAAGGTTCCTCGGCGGCTTCGGCGAACGTGTTGATGTCCATCCGCAACGCCGCCGACGCGTCCAGCGTGCGCCCGGCATAGCCGATCTCGGCCTCTTCGTAATCGCTGGCGAGATCGAAGGCCACGCGGCCGATGCAGAAGACGGATGCCGGCGCGGTGCCGGGGTCGATCTCGCGCACCGACGCCAGGGCGGCCAGAAGCCGCGCCCGCACGGCGTCCCGGGCGTCCGGCGCGTACGCGGTCTGCGACAGCACCACCGACGAGGTGGGCAGCGCGCCGTGCACCTCCATGCGGATCGCATCGGTGGTGTCGACGCTGGCGTACGACTGGATCAGCGCCATGCCGTCGCCGACCGTCTCGCGCGACACGAACATCGAGCCGTCGTGTGCGAAATGCTCGCGCGCCTTCAGCTCGCCCTCGCGCTGCAGGACGCCGGCCTCGAAGGCGCTTCGCTCCCTGTCGTCCACCACGACCGCGTCGATCTTCACGAAGTTCTCGTCGCGCCCGAAATAGAACGTGGCGTCGCCGCCGGCATCGAGCGACTTCTGCTGGCGCGTCCAGCCGACGGGCACGTCGAGCGTGTACGGCCCGACACAGACGCTGCGCTTCTCGATCTCCAGGCCGTCGGCCATCGCGTGTTCTCTGCCGCCTTTCCCATCGGCACAGCCCATCAACAGCAGTCCCGCGCAGAGGGCCAAGATGCAGGATCGAATCGCAGCCACACTACACACCCGAACTCGGTACAGCGGCCGCACCGGATGCCGTGACGGCGACGCGGATCCGCCAAGAGCCATCCCGATCCTGGTGCACTGAATCAGGCGGCATCGACTTCAGCGAGCCTTGATGGACTGCACCATCTCGTCCCAAAGGGCGATCGCCTGATCGTCACTCAGCGACGACGCCATGCGCGCCTGGCCTGTCGTCGGCGGCATGGTGGGGCGCCGGTAGGGGGGCAAACCTGCATCGGGCTGTGAGGAAGGAACACCACCGGTCCTCAGTTCGACCTGCAAGGCGGGACTCCGCAATCCCGGCGAAGCCGGATACGACTCGGCCACGAAGAGATGCTCGACCTGCCCGTCGACCTGCTCCCGGCCCAACCACTGCTCGGCGGGCGCGCCGCCGAACTCAAAAGCCCCCTTTCGCAGGACAACCGGGCGCAGTCCGAGCCCGGAGAAATTGCCGTCCAGACGTTGCACGACGCGGGCAGCCGCCTCATCACGCTTGAACGTTTCCGATTCGATGGCGAGCACCACATCGCGATGCGCGAGGTTTCCGGCCCGATACGAAAACTTGGCCGACTCGTAGTCGTCTACCGGGTCGAGCACTAGTCCCCCCAGACAAAAATCTCCCCCGATAGGACCCGCAGCAGGCGAGATGGCCCGCGCGCCCGCTGCCAGCTGCTTCAGCCTGGCCTCGACCGACGCCCACTCCCCCTTGAACGAATCTGCTTTCAGGAAAAGATGCTTGCCTGAAACGAGTCGATGGACTTCATGCACGTGCGACCGATCGGACACATCGCTTCTGTGATAACGGAGCAGAAGCGTGTTCGATTCGATCTCCTCCTGCGCCAGCAACATCGAACCGCCGGTCTTTTCGTTCGATTCGGCGGAAATGTCTGCGGCTCTGGATGCGACACTGGCGACGAATCGCTCGTACGCCGCATCACTGTCGACGACTTGAGCCTCGACCGTCTCGAAGTCTGTGTCGTGCCTGTAATAGAAGGTGACCGATGAACCGGAGTGCCGAAAGCGGAAGCTCTCCGGCATCGAGATCTCGTGTCGCCCGAAGCATTCGGTGCGCATGGGTTCGATAGGCGCCATGGGTAATTCACGGCTCCTTTCGCCGCATGCGGCAGTTGCCAACGTGAACACGAGCAGCGACGCGCTGCAACATCCTCTTATCACGATGTCCGTGCTCCAGCCGCGATCAACCTGCGCCTCAGTAGGCGCCAGGCCGTTCCTTGATCGAGGCCAACAGCGCATCCCAAAGGGCGGTCAACTGCTCTTCATCGGGAGGTGGAGTGTAGTCGTCGACGTGCTCGTCGGCCCCAGCTTCAAGAGACGCCGACAACGCCATCGGGAAACGACCGTCCGGCCTGGACTGCGACGTCCAGACAAAGCCGTATTTCACCTTCCCGTCCGAGGTTTCCACGCGATAGGCCCCCTCCTCCCCGGAAAGCCCCATCACACTCTTTTGCTCACGCCTCAGCACCTTGAAATCGCGGATCGAATCCTCCCCGGAACTCCGCATGCGCTCGCGATACTGCTGTTCCTGCTCGGAAAGCGAGGCGAATGCTCCTTCTGCAGCAGAGCTTTCCGGATTGGAGGCGTGATTCTCAACAACCCCCAAAGAAAGTGAAACTCCGCGCAAGGCGAACGATTCGATACTCAGCCCGGCCATGATGCGCCCACCTCGGGGATCGGCCACAGCGTGATCGATGCAGAATCCTGGACCTTCCGCAGACTCTCCATCGTCGACCCGCCTAAGCTCGGGGAGACTCGCGACAAGTGTCGTTGCGACATCTTCGAACGCTTCGCGCTCGTATTTGAGTGTTTCGATCTCGTATGCATTGCCACCTTTCCAGGCATAGCCGGCCACTTTGTGCCCGACGCCATCCAGGTGGTTCCGGCGAACAAACAGGACATGCCACCCTTCAGCGGGACGCTGAACATTGGAAAGTAGAGTGCCTTCGGTCTTGTGGGGCAACTGTCGGTAGCGAGCTTCCTCCCGACTGACATAGGCATCGTACGCTGCACGTTCTTCGATATCGAGCCTGCGGAATCTGACATCCGTCTCTTGAGTCCAACGTAATCTCGCTGGCGCGGGCGCATCCACAAGAAGGCGTCCGATGCAAAGCGTCTGGGTCGGCACGGGACTCATGAGCTGCTTCTCTGGTTCTCCGGCATCATTGCATGCCGTTATGGCCAACATAACTATCAGGCCGAGTATCGAACGCGATTTCATTCAACGCACGACAGCGACAGGTTTAATTCGACCTCGGCGGTCTGGCCGCCGGGTGTGGCCGGCACGCCGGCACGCCGTCCTCGCCGCGGTCGTTGTACAGCGCGCCGACCACGAACGGCCGGTCGATATCGCCGTCCAGGAACGCCACCAGCACCTCCTGCCCGATCCGCGACAGGAATTGGAATTGGCTGCCCACCCCCGGCCCGGCGTAGCGCTGGGCCACACGCAGCCAGCAACTCGCCTTCGCGGTGTCGCCGGCGCCGTCCATGAAATGAAACTTCATCCGGATCCGGCCCAGCCGGTCGCAGTGGACCTCGCCGCGGCCGGTCGCGGTGGTGCCGCCGGCCACGTCGACGAAGATCGCGCTTTGGGCGCCTGGCGCGGTCGGACGCGGGTTCAAACGTGCGCCGGTGTCGTCGGCCATCGGAACACCCAAGCCAGCCTCATGCACGAGGCGCATGCATCTCTCGCAGTTCGTAGTAGTCCGCAACGGTCACATCCGCCTGCAACGTGCCACCGGTCATCGAGAAGTGTTCGAATGAGTCATGGACATAGGTCTCGAAGAAATCCTCCACGGCCGCAGGTACGACGTCGCGCACGGGCGGGGCATTCCTTGCGCCGCGTCCGGCAGGCGTACGGGCCAGCGAGCGATACAGGTGCGCCATAGTTCGGAACTGGCCGCTTCCGGCCGCGGGACGGTTCCGGCGACCTCCTGGCAATGCTTCGCGCTTGGCGTTGGCGTCCTCCAGCGCGAGTCCCGCGTCAATCCATGCCCAGTACAGCGTCATGTGGGCTTCGAGGACCGCACGAAGCAGACCCGCCTGCGTGATGACGTGCGTCATGTAAGCGCTCAGAGCTTGCCTGACAGCAGCGGGCACATCGAAGGAAAGAGAGAAGATACGGGACCAATCCGGCGACTGTCGCATTTCATTCACAGATAGCATCTTCAACCCCGCACCCCGGGCGTGGTCCAGCATCTGTAGCAGCGCCACCCGTGCGAGCTGGTTGCTCCGGCCCTGAACACCATCCGCATAGCCGCCCCCTGTATCGGCGTGCGCCCCGGGATAGACGACCTGGGTGTAACGGTCGGTGCCCAACACGGTGACCGGAAACGCCCGCCGCAGCTCATGCGCCGCCACGATGTGCAGGCAACGCTGGACGTAAGTCGGCACGCTGGTCTTGACCAGGTGCGGCTGCCTGTTCGTTCCGGCGCCGCCCATCGACTCCACCGTGTCGAACAGCCCCAAGAATTTCACGTTCAACGGAATCCCGTCGTAGCGCAGCATACTGCCCTCGCGTGTCACCTTGCTGTGCTGCGCCAGCCAGTTAACGAATGCGCGTGCCGATGTCGCGCCGCGGGAGAATCCGAATGCTGCGATGTTGATCTCGTCCACACGGGTGAGACCCTTCTGACGCTCAACGGCCATCTGGAACTCGAAGATCGCCTTTTCCAACCGGATGTCGAGCCCTGTCCCGAAACCCTGACGAACAGTACTTTCGCCCTCGCGGTACCCGTTACGTTCCTGAAGTCCGACACGGGGCACAAACACTTTCTCGTGGCGATCTTCAAACTCGAATGTAGTACCAACACCCTCGTAATAGAAGCGAATGACCCCTGCTTCAGGCGCGTCGAGGTGGGCGTCGAACAGAGCGGCAACATTGCTGTGATCACGCGGAAAATCGCGCCCCCGATGGTTGTTGGTGCCATCGAAGAAGAAGCTCAGCCACAAGGGCACCCGACAATTGATGCAAGCCGGACCTCCCGAGGACGATTGCGTTTTTTCCCGCGCACGCGCCACCATGTTCTCCACCGCGCGCACACGCGGCCCGATCACGTTGTCGTCCCCACTCATTCCGGCACCTCCATGTACTCCGTGTAGGTATTTCTAGCAAAGTTGAAGACCCAGTCGGGAGTATCCACCTCCTTTTCAATCCCCAATTCCTCCAGACGCGCGTCCATCAGGTCTTTGCGCGGTGCATTCTCCGCACCAAGCGTCGTCTCGATCACAACCTTACGCCCAGGCAGTACGTGAACGATCACCGTGCTGGCCCCTTTCGGCCACGGCTGTTCGACGCTTGCCTTCAACATGTAAGCATCACCTTCCGGCGGCGTGATCTCAACTGGCAGTATTTCTGCGTAGGCATTGAGCTCTACGCAACATGTGCGCCCGCCGCCTGAAACGCCGCCGGGCTCTACTGCTTTGAGTCCCGAACCCACTAGCCCCCCGTCAACACGAACGAATGTCAGGTGATCTTCGGAGTAGTTGTACGTGATCGCCGTCAGCCCACCGACCTCACGTTCCGGCGGTCCCGCACCTCCGGAGCACCCGGATGCCACAAAAATCGAGGCGCTCACCAGCAGAGCCTTGCTCCATGAACTCATGGGCTTTGTTCTTTTCCTGGAGTGACTGATCACCGCACCTTCCATTACGTCGTCCCGGCTCAATGCGCCCCGGCATCCGGCGCATCCACATCGAGCAGTTCATCCATTTCCCGCCAGCGCTCGACGGGCACGTCATCGATGGCATCACCGAACCCGATGCCGCGCGTTCGCGCCTCGTGCAACGCGTCGGCGACCGGCCCACTCCGGTCGAAGCCTGCGGGCAACTGCAGGCTGAGTACACAGTACAACGCGATATCGTCCTCCCGCCTCAGGCCACGTTCCCGCGCCTGCAGCATGCGTACCCGGATCAGATGGACTTGCTCGCATTTGGTCATGCCCGACAACAGCGTGCTGTCGGTTTCGTTGGCCTGATGGATGATCGTCAGCGGGACGAGCGCTTCGCCCAAGGCATCGATCTGCGACTGGTCCAGACGCAGCGCGGGAGTCAACGACCTGAATGCGTCTGCATCCGGCGCATCCAAGCGGGTCGCGTGGCCACACAGGTCCACCAATAGCCAGCGATGCAGCGGCCCCAGCAACGCGCGTTGCTGGGCAGCGGACAACAGCGGTGCCAGCGTGCTGAGCACCACCACATCCTGAAACCGGAACAATAGATTGCCGCCGCCGGGCTGCGGCATGCGGATCAGCCCGGCGAGATGTTCCTCTGGACTCCTGCCATCAGGGGTAAAGACGAGAAAGCTCGCCGCCTGCCGTTCCAGCACCTCGCCGAGCAACTGGCCCCAGGCCGGATCGTCCGGATGCCCTGCCCAGAGTCGTGGGCCAAGCTCGCGGATGGACTTGGCGTACTTCGCGTAGAGGTTCGGAAGCGCATCGAACGCTTCTTGCGTCAGACCCAAGGCTTGCGCGCAGGCGTCGGGGCTCGAGTAGCGCGATGGATCAACGAGTGCGATGCATCGTGAGGATGCATCGCATGCTTCGTCGAGCCATGCCCGGAGCGATTCGGCATCGTTCAGCGCGTCGTGGTTCGACATCTCAATCGACCCGGATAAAAGCGCTGTTGGTGCTTGCGGCTGATTGCATACAGGGCGCATTGAGGCTGCTTTGCGGCCAAGCCACGAAGCTCCTGTTCAACGTGGTCGGCCCGATGAAACTCTTCTTCGCGGCATGGACCTTGATCGTGCCCGGACACGCCAAGGTGATGTTGCCGCCCTCGATGGTCAGGCTGGCCCCGCCCGCGGTGGCGAGGTGGATGGTCCTGCCGGCCGCGAGGTCCACCTCCGCGTTCGCGCTGACCACCTTCAGCGCGTCCTTGCTGCGAATTCTTATCTCGTGGTTCTGCGCCTGCAGGTCCAGCTCGCCTTCGCCGGCCACCACGCTCAGGGCGTTGTCTTCGGTCTGACCTTCCACCGCCGCGGCCAGCAGGCCGATCGCCTGGCCGGCATGCACGCGGAGGTCGCCGGCCACGCCCAGGTGGCTGGCCGCGCCGCTGGCCAGGGTCAGGGTCTCGCCCGTGCTCCAGGTCAGCGATTGGCCGGCGATCAGGCCGATGCCGGCCGGCGCCGCCAGGCCCAGCAGCGCGTCGCCGGTGTGCGGCACCCGACCCTCGCCGGCCGCCGGGCTGCGCTCGGCCGCGGCGCCTTGCGCCTCGTCCCAGGTCGCGCCCGGCACCGTCGTCTTCGCGCTGGTGCGCAGGGCCGCCAGCGGCGCTTCTTCGCCGATGAGGTTGGATTGGCGGGGCTCGGTGGCCCCTTCGTGGCCGGCCAGCTTCACCGTCTGGTGGGTGCCGGCCGCCTGCGAGAAGGTCTCGCCGAGCTTGGCCAGCTGGTCGAGCAAGGCCGTCGGGGCGACGGCGTCGCCGGCCGGCGTGCTGCCGTCGCGGCCGTAGGCGGACAGCCACAGGCCGCGCTCGGCGCGCACCGCGCCCCAGGCGTCGGTGCGCAGTTCGAAGCCTTCGCCGCGGAAGCTGCCGCGGTAGTTGTCGGCCTGGTGGATCAGGTGACCCAGGTTGAGCTGGCTCGCGGCCTGGGTGGTCGCCAGCTGCAGGCGCAACTGGCCGTCCGAGTCGTCGAACACCAGCCGGGTGTGGCCGCTGCCGCCCCACTCCTTGGATTGCACGCCCCACAGGGCGGCGGCGTTGCGGTGGGCGTCGTCGCCGGCACCGGCGCCGTGCCACGGCGGGGCATGGCCACCGGCCAGGTTGGCCTGCGCGCTCGGGCGGTGGTCGCCGGCCTGGCCGTAGGCGCTGGTGTCGGCCTCCGCGCTCTGCCCGCCCGGCGTGGCCGGCACGCCGGCTTCGCCGCGGCCGTTGTACAGCGCACCGACCACCACCGGCCGGTCGATGTCGCCGTCCAGGAACGCCACCAGCACTTCCTGACCGATCCGCGGCAGGAACTGGCTGCCCACGCCGGGGCCGGCGTAGCGCTGGGCCACGCGCAACCAGCACGACGCCTTCGCGGTGTCGCCACCGGCGCCGTCCATGAAATGGAACTTCACCCGGATCCGGCCCAGGCGGTCGCAATGGACCTCCCCACGGCCGTTGGGCGAGGTGCCGCCGTCGCCATCGACCACGAGCGCGCTCTGGTAGCCGGGGGCGGTCGGGCGCGGGTTGAAGCGCACGCCGGTGTCGTCGGCCAGCACCGGCCGCCACGGGCGGGCGCGGCTCACGGCTTCGAAGCGGGCGGCGTAGCCCACGGATTCGGCGCGCTGTTGCAGGGCTTCGGACAGGGCCGCCTCCGTGGGGCCTGTGCCCGATCCGTCGGTCCAGACGCTGCCGGTGGCGTGATCGAGGCCTGATGCCGGGCCGTCGTCCGGCAGGCCGCCGTCGAGCAGGTCGGCGGCCGGGCCGAGGTGCTCGTCGATCTGTGCGCGCAGGTCGGTGGGCAGGTTGTTCACCCCCAACTGGCGGACGCGGGTGATCAGCAGTGCCTCCGGCGCGCCGTCGGCCGGGCCCGGGGCCTGGGTCAGCCGGAACCAGGTGCCGGCGCGCAGGGTGCGCGCGGTCGCTTCGCCCTGCCAGCCGTCGCGGCGGGCTTCCTCGGCCTGCGCCATCAACCCGGCGTAGCGCTCGGCCTCGGCGGCATCGGCGAAGGCGTAGGCACCCACCGGATCGTAGGCGGCCAGGGACACGTCGTGCTCCGCGCCTTCCAGCGGCAGGTCCACGCCCAGGGCCTGGGCGCGCTTGTAGTCGTGGCTGAGCAGGGTCAGGCGGTCGCTGCCCAACTGGCGGCGGCGGCCGATCGACAACACGCTGTCTTCCGATTCGGTGGCGTCGCTGCGGTGGAAGCGGATCCCGCCGTGGGCGCTCGAGGCCGGGTCCTCCGGCGCCTGCGCGCTGTCGGCGAACAGCACCAGCGCATGGCCGCCCGCGGCGTCCTCGTCCTCTTCCAGCCGCCAGCCCAGGCCTTCTTCGGCCAGCAGCCGGGCCACGAAATCGGCGTCGCTCTCGCGGTACTGCACGCAATAGCTGCGCGGCCGGGTCTCGCTGACGAAGCCGGCGACCTCGTCGCCCAGCCGCCACTGCGCCAACGGCGCGTAGCCGGCGAACACCGCCTCGACGATCTCGATCACCGTCTTGTCCTGGAACACCCGGCTGTGCCGGCCCTGGCCCAGCAGCCAGCTCCACGGCACCACGGTCAGGCGGTAGCGCGCCAGGCCGCCGTCGGCCCCGAGCAGCACCGCTTCGCGGACCACGCCGCTGCGGCGGACGTCGCCGCCGTCGGCCCGGCGCGTGCGCAACGTCGCCGGCTGGCCCAGCCAGTCCGCCAGCGGCAGGCCGGCGTCGGTCGAGAGCACGTCGATGCGCCATTCGAAGCCCGACGACAGCCCCTCCTCCCCCGCCCAGCGCTCCACCAGCAACGGCGTGGCCGCGGGCAGCTCCAGGCGGTGCAGCCGGGTCGCATCGTCGATGCGGGCGAGGCTGGCGAGTGTGCGGATGGCGTCCATGCAGTGGGGTCCCGAGGGCGGGCGTCCTGCCCTCTCAGCCAGGCATCATGCCACCAGCCGGGGCCGGATCAAAGCGAGGCGCCCCGCAAGCGGAGCCCCCCGCGATCGGCAGATCATCGATCGAGGCCGGGAAGACGTTGTCGGCAGCCGAGCGGCGCACGGCGGTCGCGCCGATCGGCCGGTCGAGAGCGCCGCGCCTCGGCCGGAACGTGCCTCAGTCGGCGTTCCACCACATCAGCAGTTCGTGCCACAGGCGCTTGAAGAACCCGGCCTGCTCGATCGCGTCCAGCGCGACCAGCGGCCGTTCGGCGATGACCTCACCGTCCAGGGTCACCTTGACCACGCCGATCGCCTCGCCCTGCTCGACCGGCGCCACCAGCGTGGTCGGGACATCCATGGTCGGGGTGAGCTGTTCGTAGCGGCCACGCGGCACGGTGACGCGCAGCGGTTCGGCCAGACCCAGGCGCAGCTCGTTCTCGCGGCCCTTCCAGATGCGCTGGGTCGTGATCGGCTGGTTGGCTTCGTACAGGGTGTGGCCTTCGAAGAAACGGAAGCCCCAATTGAGCAACGCCAGCGAATCGGTGGCGCGCTGCTCTTCGCCGGTCGAGCCCATGACCACGGCGATCAGGCGCTGGTCGCCGCGCTTGGCCGAGGACATCAGGCAGTAACCGGCACCGGAGTGGTGCCCGGTCTTGATGCCGTCCACGCTGTCGTCGCGCCACAACAGCCGGTTGCGGTTGCGCTGCGTGATGTTGTTGACGGTCATCTCGCGGATGCTGTTGTGCGCGTACTCCTCCGGGTAGTCGCGGATCATCGCGCGCCCGAGCAGCGCGAGATCGCGCGCGGTGGAGTGGTGGTTCGGCTCCGACAGGCCGTGCGAATTGACGAAGTGGCTGTTGCTCATGCCGATGCGCTCGGCGTAGGCGTTCATCAGCGCCGAGAACGAATCCTCGCTGCCGGCCACATGCTCGGCCAGCGCGATCGCGGCATCGTTGCCCGACTGCACCGCCATGCCCTTTTCCATGTCCAGCAGCGAGGCGGTCTGGTTGACCGGGAAACCGCTGTAGCTGCCGTCGGTGCGGGCCCCGCCCTTGCGCCAGGCGTTCTCGGTCATCATCACCTGGTCGTCGACCGAGACCTTGCCGGCGGCGAGTTCGGCGGCCACCACGTAGCTGGTCATGACCTTGGTGATGCTGGCGGGCTCGACCTGCTGGTCGACGTTTTCACCGGCGAGGATCTGCCCGGTGTCGTAATCCATCAGCAACCAGGCGGTGCCGACGATCGACGGCGGCGGCGGTGTCGGCGCGGCCTCTGCAGGCGCAGCGGGTGCCGGCGCGGGCGCGGGCGTCTGCGCGATGGCCAGCCCCAGGGCGGACACGGCGAACGCAGCGGCGAACACGACGGACAGACGGAAACGGGGCGTGCGGGGCGAAATCGACTTCATGGACGGCACAAACTCCTGGCGGGCGGCCGCACGGGCCGCTCAGGACGAAACGGAAGGGCGAAGGCGGGAAGTCTAATCGCGAACGATCTGCGGCTGCCCGAATCCCAGACCCGCGACACGGGCCCCGAGTTCCGCGGCACGCTCCTGGGCCACTGGCCCGACCCGCAATCGCCAGACCGGCTTGCCGGCGGACTGGCCTTCGACCACCTGCGCTTCCGACACCCCTGCGCCCTGCAGCCGCGACAGTGCGCGCTGCGCGTTGTCGCGGGTCCCGAATGCCGCCACCTGCAGCGTCACGCCGGCGGCGACGGGGGCTGCAGCGGGTGCGGGCGCGGGTGCCGCAACAGGCGCCAGCGGCTCGGAGGTCACCGGCCCCGTGGACGACGGTGCGCCCACCGTGGCCGGCGCAGGGCCGGTGTCCTGCTGCGCGGCCGGGGCCGTGCGCACCGGCGCGGGCGCGGCGACGGAGGCGCCGTCCTCCACCCGGATCTGGCGCGCACGCGTCCAGGCCTCGAATTCGGCCGCGCTCATCGTCTGGCCTTCACGGCTGCCGTCGAACCGCCAGTCGCCCGCCGCAGGCGGATCGCCGGTCGTCGCAGCGGCCTCGGCGGTCGGCGGCGGCCGGTCGCCGGCGTGGGCCGCTCCGATCGGCAGTGCCGAGACCACACGGTCCATCGGGCTCGGTGTCGCGGGCGCCGAGACGGGTGCGGCCGTCGGCGTACTCGCCACCGCCGCCACGACGGGCGCGGTGGCGGGCGTCGAGCGGCCCGAGCGTCGGGCGTAACGGCCGCCTTGATGGTGGGCGTTCTCGCCGGGGCTGAGCGCGTCGACCTGGACCTGCGCGGTCCCGGCGTTGTGCATGTCGAGCTTCACCGCCGCCGCCCAGCTCAGGTCGACCACACGCCCTTCGTGGAACGGGCCGCGGTCGTTGACCCGCACCACCACCGAGCGGCCGTTCTCCAGGTTGGTCACCCGGGCGAAGCTCGGCAGCGGCAGCGACTTGTGCGCGGCGGTGAAGGCGTACATGTCGTACACCTCCAGGTTGGACGTGCGCCGCCCGTGGAACTTGTTGCCGTAGAACGACGCACGGCCCTGCTCGCTGAAATCGGTGTGGTCGTCGAGCACGTGATAGCTCTTGCCGAGCACCTGGTAGGGCGAGCGGTTGCCGTAGGCCGAGCGCGGCTCGTCGACGACTTCCGGCTCCGGAATCGCATCCACGTCGGGGATGTAGTCCGGCGCGCTGTCCTGGATGTGTGGCGCGTACAGTCCACCGGCCACATAGTCGCCGCGTTTGCTGAGGTCTTCCTGCGCCGCGGCGTACGGCGAGCGCCGCGACTGCGACGCACGAGCGCCCCCGTGCGCACTCGCGGGCGGGGCGCGATGCCCGGCGGTGTGGCCGGGCGGACCGGCGTCGCGCTTGGGTGCGCCGCTGCAGGCCGCCAGCAGCATCACGGCACCTGTCGCGGCGACCCACCTCACGGCGAGCCGACCCCGGCGCGGATCGCCTGTGCGAGCTGGTGCACGGCGAGCGAATACATCGGCGAGCGGTTGTAGCGGGTGATTACGTAGAAGTTACGGTAACCGAGCCAGTACTCCTGGCCCGCATCGCCGTCGAAGGTGAGCAGGGTCGCACCCTCGGCGACCGGCTCGCCGGCGCGCGGCGTGTAGCCACGCGCGGCCAGCTGCGCCTGCGGATGGACCGGCTCCATGTTCTCCGGGCGGAACTCGTCCGCACCCGGCGCCCGGTCGGCGCGGGCCACCACCGGCGCGCCGCGCTCCCAGCCGTGGACGACGAAGTAGTTGGCGATCGAGGCGAACACGTCGGGCGTATGGGTGAGCAGGTCGCGGCGTCCGTCGCCGTCGCCGTCCTTCGCCCACAGGCGATAGCTGGACGGCATGAACTGGCCCATGCCCATCGCGCCGGCATAGCTGCCCTTGAGCGCCATCACGTCCAGCTGCGGCTCTTCCTCGATCAGCGCGAACAGCTGCGCCAGCTCGCCGGCGAAGAACGGTGCGCGTCGCGGGAAATCGAAGGCCAGCGTGTACAGCGCATCGACCACACGGAAGTTGCCGGTGATGCGGCCGTAGCTGGTCTCCACGCCGATGATCGACACGATGTACTCGGCCGGCACACCGGTCTCGGCGGCCACGCGCTCCAGCGCATCGCGATGCTCGCGATAGAACCGCACGCCGCCGGAAATGCGCTGGTCGTTGACGAAGATCGGACGGTAATCGCGCCAGGGACGCACGGCCTCGGCGGGACGCGAGATCGCGTCGATGATGTTCTGCTTGTACTCGGCGCGCGCCAGGGTGTCGCGGATGCGCTGCGGCGACACACCGTACGTCTGCACGGTGTAGTCGACGAAGTTGGCGATGCGCTGCTCGCGGGGAATCGCAGGATCGGTGACCGACTCGGGCGCGACCGGCCGTTCGGGCGGCTGCGGGACCGGCGGCAGCAGGCCATCGGCGGCGGCTGTCGGCGCAGGCGCGCTCGTCTCCGCGACCGACGGCGGGGCGGCGGCTTCGACGGTGGGGGGATTGGCCTGGGTCGCACAGGCGACCAAAGCGAGCGGGAGCAGGCAGGCGGCAAGACGGCCGGTGCGTGCGGAATCGTAGGCGCGACGGGTCATCGGCGCGAGGTTAGCACGCGGTTCACGCGCCCCGAACCCCCGCGACATGCGACGTTCAGGCTCTCACGACGCCCGCGGCCGCCGCGCGGTGCCGTGCGCGCGCACCGACATCACCACGCCCATGCCGGCCAGCAGCGACACCGCCGCGGTCCCGCCGTACGACAGCAGCGGCATCGGAACGCCGACCACCGGCAACAGGCCGGAGATCATGCCGCCGTTGACCAGCACGTAGACGAACAGCGACAACCCGAGCGCACCGGCGGCCAGGCGACCGAACCCGTCGCGCGCCTGGGCCGCGATCCACAGGCAACGGCCGATCACGAACAGGTACAGCGACAGCGTGATCATCACCCCGACCCAGCCGAATTCCTCGGCCAGTACGGTGAAGATGAAATCGGTGGTGTGCTCCGGCACGAAGTTCAGATGCGACTGCGTGCCCTGCCCCCAGCCCATGCCCTGCAGGCCGCCCGCGCCGATGGCGATCTTGGACTGGATGATGTTCCAGCCGGCGCCCAGCGGATCCTGCTCCGGATCGAGGAACATCAGCAGGCGGTCCTTCTGGTAGGGCATCAGGAACCAGAACCACGCGACCGGCGCCGCCGCCGCCGCGCCGCCCAGTGCCGCGGCGAACCACCACCACGACAGCCCGGCGAGATACAACACGAAGACGCCGCTGGCGGCCACGAGCACGGCGGTGCCGAGATCCGGCTGCAGCATGATGAGCCCGGTCGGCAATGCGACGATGGCCAGCGTCGCCAGCAGGTTGAGCGGACGCGGCGGCAACGAGCCGAGGTTGAGATACCAGGCCGCCATCATCGGCAGGCTCAGCTTCATCAGCTCCGCGGGTTGCAGGGAGAACACGCCGAGGTTGATCCAGTGCTGGCCGTGCCGGCCGGTGCCGATGAACAGAACGGCGATCAGGGGCACCAGCGAGATCAGGTAGATCAGCGGGGTCAGGCCGCGCAGGGTGATGGTGGGAATGCGCGACAGCACCCACAGTCCCCCGAGGCCCACGCCGTAGCGCAGGGCCTGGGCTTTCATCATGACCTCGCTGTGCCCGCCGGCGCTGTAGAGCACGGCCAGGCCGATGCCCATCAGCGCGCACAGGGCCGCGAGCAGCGGCCAATCGAGCGTGCGGGTCGCACGCTGCAGCAGATCGAGCAGCCAGCGCAGCAGGATTTTCATGGCGCGCCCCTCATGGCACATCCTCCGGCGACGGTGCATCGGGCGATACCGAACTGCGGCGCGGCGGGGGGCCAGCCGCGGGAACAGCGGCGTCCGGTGCGGGCGATCGGGCCGCCGGAGACTCGGATGGCGGCGTGGCGGAAGGCGACGTGCGATCGACCGGCAGCAGCGCAGGCGCGCCGTCGCCGTTGCCCACCGGTGCGAGCTGGTCGGCCGGCGCCGCCGACGCGCCCGCGGCGACCACCGCCTCGCGCGCATCCGCTTCGAGCTCTGGCATCTTGCCGGTCACCCACGCATCGAAGATCTTGCGGGCGATCGGCGCGGCGGTGGTGCCGCCGTAGCCGCCGTGTTCGACCACCACCGCCAGCGCGATGGTCGGGTTCTCGGCCGGCGCGTAGCCGACGAACAGCGCCTGATGGCGCAAGTGATACGGCAAGGTGCGCGGATCGAGGCTGACGTTGCCGCGGCGACTGATGCGCTGCGCGGTGCCGGTCTTGCCCGCCATCCGGTACTCGGCGCCGCGGGCCATGGCGGTCGCGGTGCCGCGGCCGTGAATGGTCGTCTCCATGCCCTCCTGCACCGCGCGTATGTTGTCCGGGTTTTCGGTGATCCGCGGCGCCGGCGCCGGCGGCAGCATGCGCCAGGGCTGGTCGTAACCGTCCTTGCGTTCGGCGACCACCCGCAACGGATGCAGGTCGCCGCCGTTGGCGACGGCGGCGGTCGCCCGCGCCAGCTGCAGCGCGGTGGCGATCCAGTAGCCCTGGCCGATACCGGCGATCACGGTCTCGCCCGCATACCAGGGCTCGCGGCTGCGGCTGGCCTTGAACGCCGGCGACGGCACCACGCCGGCGTTCTCGCCGACGAGGTCGATTCCGGTCGGCTGGCCGAATCCGTATCGCGTCATGTAATCGGCGAAACGCTCGATGCCCATGTCGTAGGCGAGCTTGTAGTAGTAGAAGTTGATCGAGCGCGCGATGGAATCGCGCAAATCGGTCCAGCCGGCGCCGGGCGCGGCGTCGCGGTAGCCGCGGCGCTGCCCGGGGATGAAGAATTCGCCGGTGGAGAACACCCCGTCCGACGGACGCCGCATGCCGCTGTCGACACCGGCCAGGGCGATGAACGGTTTCACCGTCGAACCCGGCGGGCCGCCGCCCAGCACGTTTCGGTTGAACAGCGGACGCGCGGGGTCGTCCATCAACGCGCGGTAGTCGATGTGCGAGATGCCGTTGACGAACAGGTTGGGATCGAAGCTCGGCAGGCTGACCATGCCCAGGATCTGTCCCGTGTCCGGATCGACCGCCACCGCCGAACCCTGCAGCTCGCCGAAGGCCCGCACCATCGCCTGTTGCAGATCCAGATCCACGCTCAGGCGCAGGTCGGCGCCGGCCACCGCCGGCACCCGGCCCAACGTCGCCAGCGCGCGGCCTTCGACGTTGGTCTCCACCTGCTCGTAGCCGAGCACGCCGCGAAGGCCTTCCTCGTAGGACCGCTCGATGCCGGTGCGTCCGGTGTGCGGGAACAGCACGTGGTTGGCGCCGTAGCGCTCGACGTCGCTCTCGTCGGTGCGCCCCACGTAGCCGATGACGTGGGCGAACAGCGGGCCGTAGGGATAGCGCCGGTTGAGATACGGCACGACCTCGACGCCGGGAAAGCGCCAGCGGTCGACCGCGAACTGCGCCGCCTCGTCCTCGGTGACGCGCAACTTGAGCGTCAGCGCGCGAAAGCCGCGATTGACCCGACGCTCCTCCCGGAACCGCGCCACATCGACGGGATCGAGATCGAAGATCCCGCCGAGCCCGGCCAGCAGGCGATCAATGTCGCCGGCATCCTCGGGCGTCACCTCGAGGCGATAGGCGGGCACGTTGTCGGCCAGGATGCGGCCGTGCCGGTCGTAGATCAGGCCGCGTCCCGGCACCACCGGCCGCGGCTTGATGCGGTTGGCCTCGGAACGGCGCATGTAATCGCCGTGCTCGATGACCTGCAGTTTGAAGTACCAGCCCGCCAGCCCGCCCAGCGCCAGCAGCACGCCGGCGAAGCCGACCAACGCGCGGCGGCGAAACTGGTCCGCCTCCGCGGCCGGATTGCGGACCCGGCGCTGGCGGCGCGCGGCCATCATCTCAGCTGCCCTTCCTGCGGTTGAGCCGCAGCGAATCCATCAGCACGAACAGCGGCGGCCACAGCAGCATGCCGATCAACGGCGCGAGCCAATAGGTCCAGGGCAGTTGCGGCACGCCCAGCGCCAGATGCAGCGCCGCGTTGACCACGCGATCGTTGAGCAGCAGGCCGCCGATGGCCAGGGCCTGCTGCGGCACGGGGAAGAAGCGCATCTGGGTCCGGAAGCGCTGCAGGATGAAGGCGAGGATGGTCAGCCGCAGCGCCTGCTCGCCCAGCAGGCTGCCGAACGCGAGGTCGGCCACCAGGCCGACGCCGAACGCGAAGCCGAGACCGAGCCGGTCGTCGCCCTCCATCACCCAGTAGGCCACGACCAGCGCCAGCCAGTACGGACGCAACGGCTGCAGCGTCTCGGGCAGCGGGAGCAAGCCCAACAGCAGCCCCAGCAACACGCTGACCGGCAGCACCCAGTTGTTGCGGGTGCGCCTCATGTTGCGGGCTCCGCGGGCGCAGCGGGCGGGTCAGCGGGCGCCGGCACCGCGAGCGCGGCGGCGGCGGCCTCGACCGCGTCGGCGGGGCGGCCGCGTTCCATGCGGGTGCCGATGGCGGTCTCGCCCGCGTCGGTCGCGCGGGCCACGCGCGGCAATGCCGCCCGTGCCTCACGCAGCAGCAGCACGTCGCGACCGCGATCGATCTGCGCGGCCGGCACCACGTCGCCGAGCAGGAATGCGCGGCTGTCGTCGGGGGCCAGCGCGGCGATCGTGCCGACCGGGAATCCAGGCGGGAAGCGACCACCCAGGCCGGACGTCACCAGCGCATCGCCCTCTTCCACGTCGCTCGACAACGGCACGTTGGGCAGGCGCAACAGGTCGCCGCGTCCCTGGCCGTACACGACCAGGCGGACACCGGTGCGTGCGACCTCGACCGGGATGGCATGGTCCGGATCGGTCAACAGCAGCACGGTCGAGGTGGTCTGCGTGGCGGCGATGATCTGACCGAGCACGCCCCCCGCATCGATCGCACTCTGGCCGATGCGCACCCCGTCGCGGGTGCCCGCGCGCAGGGTGAGGCGCTGGCGGCTGGGGTCGAGATCGATGTCGAGGATCGGCGCCAGCTGCACATCCATGCGGCCGCCGTCGGTGGCCTCGAGCATCGCGCGCAGGCGCTGGTTCTCGGCCGCCGCCGCCTGCAGCCGCGCCATCCGCGCATTGACCACCAGCAACTCGTTGCGCAGACGATGGTTGTCTTCGGCCAGCAGGCTGCGGGTCACCGCATCCTCGCGCACGCTGCGTCCCAGCCGCGACGGCAACCCCGCCAGCCACCACAGCGGCTGCATCGCGATGCTGGCCTGGGCGCGCACCTGCGCCAGCCATTCTCCGCGGTGGTCGGCGACCACCAGGCTCAGGGAAATCGCGAGGTACGCCAGCAACCGGAGCGTGCCGGCCACATCGCCTTTTCGCGCTGCGGAATTGCTGGCGTAGGACACCCCAGGATTACCCGAATTCACCGAAGAAATAGAAACCAACCATCACCACGACGGTGCCCGAAGCGACACCCGCATGGTACCCACGCCCCTCCCCTGCATGCGGGGGAGGGGTTGGGGTGGGGGGCACGACGCGCGGCAACGCATTCCCTCACCCCGCCCCTCTTTCCGGCAACGCGCGGAAGAGCAGCTCGACCACCGTCCGGCACGCCAAAGCAGCGGCCCGGACCGCTCGACTCACTCCGCGGTGAAGAACTCGTTGCCGTGCATGTCCAACAGCTCCAGCGCACGCCCGCCGCCCCGCGCCACGCAGGTCAGCGGGTCCTCCGCGACCTGCACGTGCAGGCCGGTCTCCTCGCTGATCAGGCGGTCGAGGTCGCGCAGCAGTGCGCCGCCTCCGGTGAGCACGATGCCACGCTCGGCCACGTCGGCGCACAGTTCGGGCGGGGTCTGCTCCAGCGCCTGCTTGATCGCCTCGACGATGCCCGACAGCGGCTCGCGCAGCGCGTCGAGCACCTCGGTGGAGGTGATCTTGACCATCTTCGGCACGCCTTCGGCCAGGTGGCGACCGGAGACTTCCATCTCGATGGTGCGCTCCTGCGGATAGGCATTGCCGATCTCGAGCTTGATCCGCTCTGCGGTGGACTCGCCGATCAGCATGCCGTGGTTTCGGCGCACGTAGTTGATCACCGACTCGTCGAAGCGGTCGCCGCCGATGCGCACCGACTGCGAGTAGACGATGCCGTTGAGCGCGATCACCGCGACCTCGGTGGTGCCACCGCCGATGTCGACCACCATCGAGCCGCGCGCCTCGGTGACCGGCATGCCGGCGCCGATGGCGGCGGCCATGGGCTCTTCGATCAGCGAGACGTCGCGGGCGCCGGCCTCCAGCGCGGAGTCCTTGATCGCGCGCTTCTCGACCTGGGTCGAACCGCAGGGCACGCAGATCAGCACGCGCGGGCTCGGGCGCAGGAAGCGCGACTTGTGCACCTTCTTGATGAAGTGCTTGAGCATCTCCTCGGTGTAGGTGAAGTCGGCGATGACGCCGTCCTTCATCGGGCGATGCGTGGTGATGTTGCCGGGGGTGCGGCCGAGCATCTGCTTGGCCTCGCTGCCGACGGCGGCGACGGCCTTCTGGCCACCGGCGCGGTCCTGGCGCACGGCGACCACGGACGGCTCGTTGAGCACGATGCCCTGGCCGCGGACGAAGATGAGGGTGTTGGCGGTGCCCAGGTCGATGGACAGGTCGTTGGAGAACAGACCGCGGAACTTTTTGAACATCTGGGAAGGGAATCCGGTCGGGAGGGCGCGACGGGCGCACGACGGGGGAATCGCGCGCGTCAACGGAACGTCAAGATTAGCAAAAAGCGCAGCCGCCAGTGCGGTCCGGATACGGAAAAACCGCACCGTTGCCGGGTTTTTTCCGAATCGGGCGGTTGGACGGGCAGCCCTGGTCCGGCACGGGCGCGGGCCGGACCGCTTCGCGGCCGGTGTACCCTATGCGGCTCTCCGCCTGCACGAGCGCCGACCGATGTCCGTCCTGATCTGTGGATCCCTGGCCTACGACACCATCATGGTGTTCCCCGACCAGTTCAAGAACCACATCCTGCCGGACAAGGTCCACATCCTGAACGTCTCGTTCCTGGTGCCGCGGATGCGCCGTGAATTCGGCGGCTGCGCCGGCAACATCGCCTACAACCTCAAGCTGCTCGGCGGTGAGCCGGTGCCGATGGCGACCGTGGGCCAGGACTTCGCGCCCTACCGCGAATGGTTCGAGGAGATGGACATCCGCCTCGACCAGGTGAAGGTGATCGACGAGTTGTTCACCCCGCAGGCCTTCATCACCACCGACCACGACAACAACCAGATCACCGCGTTCCACCCGGGCGCGATGATGCGCAGCTACGAGAACCACGTGAAGGACGTGAAGGGCGTGACCTTCGGCATCGTCAGCCCGGACGGCCGCGAGGGCATGCTGCAGAACGCGGCGGAATTCGCCGAGGCCGGCATCCCCTTCATCTTCGATCCGGGCCAGGCCATGCCGCTGTTCAACGGCGAGGAGCTGCGCAATTTCATCGATCTGGCCGACTACGTCACGGTCAACGATTACGAATCCAACCTGCTGCAGGAACGCACCGGCTGGAACGAGGCGGAGATCGTCCAGCGGGTCAAGGCGTACATCACCACGCGTGGCCCGAAGGGATCGGATATCCACACGCCCGAGCAGACCTTCCACATCCCGCAGGCGCAGGAGCGCCGGGTGACCGACCCCACCGGCTGCGGCGACGCCTTCCGCGCCGGCCTGATCTTCGGACTGCAGAAGGGCTACGACTGGCAGACCATCGGCCGCATCGGCAATCTGATGGGTGCGCTGAAGGTGGAGCACCCGGGCACGCAGAATCAGCGCTTCGACTACGACGAGTTCGCCGAGCAGTTCCGGCAGCAGTTCGGCTACGTGCTGCGCTGAAACTCGCCTTATCCGCCCCTTCGGGGCATCTTCTCCCGCGCGCGCGGGAGAAGGGATCAGGCACGGCCCGGCCAGGGTGCGAAAACGGTCAACGCACGTTGACGAAACCGTCCTGCGTCTGCCCGCCATTGAGCCGCTGCTGCAACTGCGTGGTGCTCAGGCCGAAGTCCATCTGGAAGTGGGGACGGTCGACGGGGCGGGTCCAGGTGCCGCCCCATTCCAGCCCGAGGTCCTGGCCGATCCGGCCGACCGCGTTCCAGTCCAGATCCCAGCTCACGCCCCCGTTGGGCAACAACTGGACCACGTCGAACGCCAGTCCGTAGTTGTGGTAACTCTGGCCACCGCGCGCATGCGTGACCACCGGGCCCGGCGCGGTGCGCCCCTGGGTGTACAGGGTGTCCTGCTCGGCGAACGTGCGGAAACCGTCGCTGACGCGCAAGGTGATGCCGAGCTCCTGCTCGACCCGGTTGACGAAGGCGGCCGCCGTGGCGCGCACCTCCGGGTGCAGGCCCTGGATGCGCTGTGCGGTGAGCGGATCGGTGACATCGGCGGGTTCGCCGGTGACCGGGGCCACCGGACCCGGTGACGCGGTGGCGACGCGCCCCAGTTCGCCCCAGGTCTTCGGCCCCACGATGCCATCCACCTCCAGACCGCGATCGCCCTGGAACGCCCGCACCGCGGCATCGGTCTGGCTGCCGAAGATGCCGTCGATCACGCCCGGCGCATAGCCACCCCGTTCCAGCCCCTGCTGCAGATCCGCCACCACCGGACCGCGCGCATCGAGCGACAGCCGCGGCGTCGGTCCTTCGGGGTCCACCAGCGCGGGCGCCCGCGACACCGCGCCCTCGGGCAGCGCGATGCGCTGATCCGGATAGACCACGTCGGGGTTGAGGATGTCCGGATTCGCATCGCGCATCGCCTGCAGGCTCACCGCGTAATCGCGGGCGATGGTGGACAGCGTTTCGCCCTGCCGGACCGTATGCGTGGGCAGGTCGGCGGGCGTCGGGTCGCTTTGCGCGCGCGACGGGTCGTTCGAAACGGCGTCGAGGGTCATGGCATCGGTTCCGGCAGCGGAGTCGGGGCCGGGTACCGGCCCGGCCCCTCCCGAGTTTCGGCGGCGGCCCGCCTGCCGGCAGCTGGGGACAACCCTAAGCCGCCGCGACGCCGATCACAGTTCCGGGTGCCGCTCAGTCCCAGCCCGGCATCCGCGCGCGGTCCAGGCCGCCGACCTCGAACACCGCGGTGCGGTTGCCGCCGGCGCTGACCGGGAACTCGATGCTCAGGGTCTTCGCGTCGCGGATGGCCGCCCACAGCGCGGCCTCGTCGTTGACGAACATCGCGATGGCCTCGTCGGTCCTGGGCCGGTTGGCCGCCATCCGGCGCGCGTCGCCGTCCACGGTCACGTTCACCCGGCACTGCCCGTAGCAGTCGAAGTCGCCGGCCTGCAGCACCAGATAGCTGCTGCGGCCCCAGGACGGATGATCGCGGAAGATCAGCTGGACCCGGCGTGCGCCGCTGCCGTCGACATCCACCCGCTCGCGCGCGTCGATCGCCGCCGAGCGCTGCTGGCCGCCCTCCACGGCGATCGCCTGGTAGCTCCACAACGCGGCGGTGCGCGTACTCTCGCGCTCGTCGTCGGCCTTGGCGGTGATGTCGTCGAAGCGCGCGCGCACGCGGTCGGCGGCGTCGGTATCCGGCCAGCGCATGAACAGGACCTCCCCCTGCGCCTTGGCCAGCGCCCAGTTCTCGTCCGCCACCGCCTTGTCGAAGCCGGCCTCGGCCTCGGAGGCCTGCCGCTCGGCGGCCTCCGCGCGCGCTGCCGCCTGCGCCGCCGCCTCGGCCTCCCGATCACTGCAGCCGGTGAGCGCGAATGCGAGCGCCAATGCGATCAGGGGCAGTTGTACGGGCATGGCTCGGATCCGAAGGACAGGCCCCCGAGCTTAGCCGTTCGGTCCCGGACCCGTCACGGGCGGACGCGGCGCTGTCGCGTCGGACTCGACGGCCGACGACGTCCCGTGGCGATGCGCGGGCCCCCGGCATCGCCGGCACAGGACGGTCGGCGACCCGGCGGACCGGATCACGAGGCCGTCGTTCGCGCCCGCGAGGCACATCCACGAGCGCCATCGTTCACCTACTGCACCGACTTTCAACGCGCGCCACCACCTCGCCCACCGCGCGGCGGCGCTGCCGCGCGCTCAGCCCGCGTCGGCGGGCGGCTCCGCGGCCGGCGACGTCTCCGGCCTGGCCTGGTCGATGATCCGCTGCACCGCGGCCGCGGTGATCGGATGGTAGGTCGGCCGCGCCTGCGCGAACACCTCGCGCGCCAGCGCCAGGCCCTCCGGGGTCTGCGCCAGGGCCGTGTAGACCGGCATGACCAGCTTCATCCGGCCCACGCTGCGCAGGAATTCGGTCATCGGCTCGAACGCGAGCATGTACGCGCTGCGCACCGCCAGCGGATACCAGCGCATCGCCAGTTCGCCGTTGGGGGTGCCGGTGAACTGGTAGGCGGTGTCGAGCTGCGCCATCTGCTCCAGCGACAGCGTCTCGGGCATGCCCTCCAGGAAATGGATCCACTCCTGCGTGGTCCACTCGCCGGTCAGCTGCTGCGGCGGCAGCTGGGCGCTGCCCAGCCACGCCAGGCGCGCGGAGTCCACCAGCCCCAGCCGCGGCGACAGCACCCGCGGCGCGGACTCCGGAATGCCCGTGCCGTAGATCCAGGCGTCCAGCTCCTCGTCGGTCACGGTGCCCGGATTCGGCGCCAGCAAGTGCTCGCGCGCGTAGTCCACGAACTGCTCGGTGGTGATCGACTGGAACGCGAAGTGGTCGAAGTAACCGCGCAGGAACGGGTCGAACGTCTCGCGGCCGAAGCGCTCCTCGAGGAAGTGCAGGAACCACGCGCCCTTGTCGTAGACCACGCCGCTGAGCGGATCGTCAGGACCGATCTCGGTACCCGGACGCAGCGCCAGCGCCTGCTCGGCATCGGACATGCCGTCGATCTCGCCCTCGAGCGCGTCGCGGGCGATGACGTACTCCATGTCGCTGAATTCCTTGCCGAACAGCGCCTCGACGATGCGGTTCTCGACGTAGCTGGTGACGCCTTCGTTGAGCCAGCCGTGCTTGGGGCTGGCGAAGGTGACCAGGTTGCCCGACCAGCTGTGGGCGAGCTCATGAGCGATCAGCGACACCAGCGACTTGTCGCCCACGATCACGGTCGGGGTGATGAACGACAGGCGCGGATTCTCCATGCCGCCGTACGGGAACGACGGCGGCAGGATCAGCAGGTCATAGCGCTCCCAGCGATACGGGCCGTAGAGCTGCTCGGTGGTTTCGATCATGCGCTCGGTGTCGTCGAACTCGGCCACCGCGCGCTCGATCATCGTCGGCTCGGCCCACACGCCGGCGCGGTCGGAAATCGCCTCGAACACCAGGTCGCCGGCCGCGATCGCCATCAGGTACGAGGGAATGCGCTGCGGCATGGTGAACGTGTACGTGCCGTCGCGCTGGGCGTCGGGCGCGTTGTCGGCACTCATGAGCACCATCACGTCCGGGCGCGTGCGCACCGTGGCGGTGTAGGTGTAACGCACTGCGGGGGTGTCCTGCAGCGGCACCCAGCTGCGCGCGTGGATCTGCTGCGACTGGCTGAACATGAAGGGCAGAATGCCGCCTTCGGTCATCTCCGGAGTCAGCCATTGCAGGCCGGACGCCTGGGGCGAGGTGCGGTAGGTCACGCGCACCCGGGTGTCGCGCTCGGGTGTCTGGACGACGAGCCGGCTGCCGAGGGTGGCGTGGGCGTCGTCGAGTGCGAATGCCAGTGCGTGCCACTGGCCGTCGCGCTCGCCCTCGACACGCTCGATGGTCAGGTCGCGGGTATCCAGGACCAGGGTGTCGGCGCTGTCGTCGCGCCAGGCGAGCGTGTAGGTCGCGGTTCCGGCCAGGGTGCGGGTGTCGAAGTCCAGATCGAGATCCAGCGCGAGATCGTCGATGACGACCTTGTCCGGCTCGGCATAGGAGTGCTCGTCACGGTCTGCGGTCACGGGCGTGTCCTGGGTCGGCGCCGGGCCCGGCGCAGTGGGGTCGGGGCTGGGCTGGCGATTGCAGGCGGCCAGGGTCAGGGCGGCCAGGGCCAGCACACAGGCGACGGTCCGGAACGAGCGCATCGGGCGACATCCGTACAAGGGGAAGCGGCCATTCTAGCGCCGCATGGCCCGACCTCCAGCCATCGGCAGGCGGGATCACACGCCACGCGGGCGTATCGCCGGAAGCGGCAAGGTGCGCGGCGGGACGGACGCGCGCGCCGTCGGCGAGGGGCGCCACGACAGGCCGCCGCCTGCACGACGCACGCGGGTGCGGGCGCGAAGGCCCGCGACCGTCAGGCCCTGTAGCCGTCGTGGATGGCGACGATGCCACCGGAGAGGTTGCGGTAGCGCGGACGGTCGAAGCCGGCCTCGGCCATCATCGCCTTGAGCGCGTCCTGCGGCGGGTGCTTGCGGATCGATTCCGAGAGGTAGCGATAACTGTCGGCATCGTTGGCGAACAACCTGCCCAGCCGCGGCATCACCTGGAAGGAATGGAAGTCGTACAAGGGGCGGAACCATTCCGGCTTCACTTCGGAGAACTCCAGCACCCGCGCCTGCCCGCCGACCTTCAGCACCCGGCGCATCTCCCGCAGCGCGGCGTCCTTGTCGGTCACGTTGCGCAGGCCGAACGCGATGGTGACCAGATCGAAGCTGGCGTCCGGAAACGGCAGTGCCTCGGCGTTGCACTGCACGTAGTCCAGTCCGCGGACCACCCCGCGGTCGGTCATGCGGTCGCGACCGACGCGCAGCATCTCGCCGTTGATGTCGCCGAGCACGATGTCGCCGGTCTCGCCCACCCGCGGCTTGAGCAGCGCGGCGATGTCGCCGGTGCCGCCGGCCAGATCCAGTACGCGATCGCCGCGTTTGACCTGCGCGGTGGCGGCGAAATAGCGCTTCCAGACCCGATGGATGCCGAGGCTCATCAGGTCGTTCATCAGGTCGTAGTTGCGCGCGACCGACGAGAACACCTCGCCGACCAGCTTCTGCTTTTCGCCGGTGGGCACGTCGCGGTAGCCGAAATGCGTGGTGCCGGACTTGTCGGATTCGTTCATGCGCCGATTATCGCACCCGTGGCGTGCGCCTGCCGTGGCGGTTGCCGCGCCCTCGCCGGCCACGGACGGGGCCGCCCCACCGGCGACACGGGTCCGCCGCCTTGCGGCGGCTGGACCGCGGCATCGCGATGGCTGCTCCGGCGCCCGATGCCGGGACCATGCAACACTGCGCGTGCCGTCCAATGCTGGATCACCCATGCCCTCCGGTTCCGATCACGTGCCCGCCATCGCCACTCCCGACTACCGCGCCATGCTCGAGGTCGCCGTCGCCGAAGCGCGCCTGGGCCTGGCCGAGGGCGGCATCCCGATCGGCGCGGCCCTGTTCCACCGCGACGGCACCCTGCTCGGCCGTGGCCGCAACCGCCGCGTACAGGAAGGCGACCCGTCCGTGCACGGCGAGACCGACGCCTTCCGCAAGGCCGGCCGTCAGCGCAGCTACCGCGACACGATCATGGTCACCACGCTGTCGCCGTGCTGGTACTGCAGCGGCCTGGTCAGGCAGTTCGGGATCGGCACCGTGGTCATGGGCGAGGCGGACAACTTCCAGGGCGGCCACACCTGGCTGCGCGAGCACGGCGTCGAGGTGATCGACCTGCAGGACGCCGAATGCATCGCGATGCTGGGCGACTGGATCGCCGCCCATCCCGAGGTCTGGCACGAGGATATCGGCGAGGATTGAGCCCCTCGCGGGCGCGGCCTCCGCCCCCCCCCCTGCTCTCACGGCCCGCGGCGCGCGGGCGTCAGCGCGCGCCGGCCCGTGTCGCCGGCGGCTGCGGATGCGCACGCAGCAGCCAGGAGGCCGCCGCCACGCAGACCAGGGCGACGAACGCGCCCGGCGCCGCACCCAGCAACAGGGCGACGGCAAGGCCCGCGAACAACGCCACGCCCCCGCCGACGATGGCGGCCGTCGTCGTCGCTGCCGCCAGGTCGCGCCGACGACGCAGTTCGAAACGCACCGCCGCCCACATCACCGGCGCGAGCGCCACCGCACACAGCAGCAGCCAGCACGCACGCCCCAGCCAGAAGCCGGGCGTCCCCGGATCGCCGGCATCGATCGGCAGTCCGAGCCGCTCCCCCAGCCACGCCGCCGGCAATTCGGCCAGTTTGTGCCACAGGTACAGCGGCATGCCGAGCGCGGCGAGGACGCCGATGATCCGCGGTGCCGGATGCCGGGCGAGGAAGCGCCGGGCGGGCGCTTCGGCCAGCAACACCGCACCGACCTGCAGCCAGACCACCCCGACCAGCGCCAGCGTCGGCGGCAGCATGTTGTTGCCGGCCAGCGCCACGCCCACCATCGCCACCGGATAGCCGCTGGCCATTGCCGCCGCCAGCCACGTCACGCCGAGCGCGAGCAGCACCGCGCCCCCCCGCGCGCCGCCCAGTCGGCCGTTGCGCCAGGCGATACCCAGTTGCTGCGGCAGCAACCACACCGCGAGCAGGTTGATCCAGCCGATCCCGCCGGGGCCGGCCTCCACCCGCGCACCCAGCATCAGCACGTCGCCAGGCGTCCGCACCCCGGCACGCAGCAGGTCGGCCAGTGCCGCGACCACGAGCAGGGCCAGCACCGCCTTCAGGCCGAAGCGTCGGTCCGCCCGCACGCACAGCGGCAGCAGGGCCTGCACCGCCAGCAGCATCACCAGGAACCAGAGATGGATGGTCAGCGAGGTGTTGAACGCATCGAGCAGGCGCCCGCCGGCCACGAGCGCGACCAGGGCCACGCCGGCGAGCACGGCGAGATAGGTGACCGTCGGCCGTGCCAGCGCGAGCGCGCGTGCCACCCACCACTGCCGCTGCGATGTCCGCTCGCCCAAGCGGCGCGCGACGCCATCGGCGCTCACCGCCGCCGAGACGAACACGAACAGCGGCACCACCTGCACCACCCAGGTCAGCGCGCCGGCCAGTTCCCAGGTCCGCAGCAGGTGGTCGGTATCGACCAGGCGCCCGGCCTCCAGACGCGGCAGGGTCGCCATCCAGTGCCCGAACACCACCACCAGCAACGCGATCGCGCGCAGGGCATCGGGATAGAGATCGCGCGCGGGCGCGGCGGGCGCCCGCGCTCGCGCCGGCCCGGTCGCCTCACACATGCCGAACACCCCCGCCGATGCGGCGGCATCGGCCGGACGGCGTGGCGGACGCGCACGTCGATGCCGCGGTCATGCCGGCACCAGCGTCCGGGTCATGAAGACGCTGTTGGGATCCTCGCGATAGGCCGCGAACGGCGGGCACGGCACGAACCCGGCGCGGGCGTACAGCCGGCGCGCGGGCTCGAAGTAGGCCATCGAGCCGGTTTCCAGGCTGACGCGGACCGCACCTGCCTCCCGGGCCCGGATCAGCAGGTGATCCAGAATGTGCCGCGCCACGCCGCGACGCAGGTGCGCCCGGGCGGTCCGCATGGACTTGATCTCCGCGTGCGCGGGGTCGAGCGTCTTCAGCGCGCCGCAACCCAGCAGGGCCTCGTCTTCCCACAGGGTCCAGAACGCGATGTCGGGCCGGCGCAGGCCGTCGAGATCCAGCGCGTGGCGGCTTTCGGCAGGCGCGGTCGGCGCGAGCTCACGCAGATGCGCCTCCAGCAACGCGATCACCCGCGGATCCTCGATCGGATCGCGCTGCAGTCGCCAGGCATCGCCCCACCCCGTGCCCGACATCGGATCGTCGCTCATCGCACGGTCTCGTCGCGATGCACATGCCCGGCCTTCATCACGAAGCGCACGTCCTCAAGCCGCGACACGTCGTCCAGCGGGTCGCCCTGGATGGCGATGAGATCGGCGACGAAGCCCTCCCGCAGCACGCCGGTGTCGTGCTCGATGCCGAACAGCCGTGCGGTGTGCAGGGTCGCGGCCTGGATCGCCTGCAGCGGCGTCATTCCGAATTCCACCATGCGTGCGAACTGGCGGGCGTTGCGCCCATGCGGATAGACGCCGGCATCGCTGCCGAACGCCATCGGCACCCCGGCGCGCAGCGCGCGGGTGAAGTTCTCGCGCTGGACATGGCCGGTACGGCGCTCCTTCTCCAGCGACTCGGGCAGGATCCCGGCCGTGGCGCCTTCGCCCAGGATGTATTCGGTGGTGTAGATGTCCATCACCAGCACGGCGCCGTTGCGGCGTGCGAGCGCGATCCCCGCGTCGTCGATGAAACTGGCGTGCTCGATGGAATCGACGCCTGCGTCCAGCGCGTTGCGGATCCCGGTCGCCCCGTGCGCGTGCGAGGCCACCTTGCGGCCGTGGCTGTGCGCCTCGTCGACCACCGCCCGCAGCTCCTCCAGGGTGAACTGCGGCGCACCGACCTCGGTGCCGCGTGACATCACCCCGCCGGTCGAGCAGACCTTGATCACGTCGGCACCGAACTTGACGTTCTGGCGGACCTTGCGCCGCGCCTCCCACGGACCGTCGGCGACACCGTCGCCGCGCGCGCCGTCCTCGTAGGGCAACAGGTTGTTGTCGGCGCAGTGGCCGCCGGTGATGCCGATGCCCAGACCGGCGGCCAGCACCCGGGGCCCCGGCACCACGCCGGCGGCGATCGCGTCGCGCAGCGCGACATCGGCGTAGCCCGGCGCACCGAGGTTGCGCACCGTGGTGAAGCCGGCATCGAGCGTGGTGCGGGCATTGCGCGCGCCGTGCAACGTGGCCGCCGGCAGCGACTCGCCCAGCCCGGCGTAGCCGTGCAGGCTGGCATCGCCGACGAGATGCACATGCGCGTCCATCAGGCCCGGCAGGACGGTGTAACCGGAAAGGTCGCGGATGTCGGCGCCTGGCGGTGGCGGCAGCGTGACCGCGGGCCCGATGGATGCGATGCGCCCGTCGCGCACCAGCACGGCGTGATCGCTCAGCAGGCGGCCGCGCTCGACATCGAGCAGTTGCCCGGCGCGTACGTAGACGACCTCGGCCGCCTGCAACGGCAGCGACAACACCAGGCACAGCAACCACCAGGGCGCGCCTGCCAGCGGCAGGCGCGCGGGAGAGCGGATTCGCATGACTCGGGTCCGGCGTGGGATCCGCCGACTCTAGAGCATTTCGCCCGCGCCGGGCCCTGCCCTCAGAGGATGTAGCGGCTCAGGTCCTGGTCCTTGACCAGTTCGCCGAGGTGCGCATCGACGTAAGCGCGGTCGATCGCGACGCTGCCGCCCTTGTCCGGCGCCTCGAAGCTCAGGGTGTCGAGCAGCCGCTCGAGCACGGTGTGCAGGCGACGCGCACCGATGTTCTCCTGGGTCTCGTTGACCTGCGCGGCGATCTCGGCCAGACGATCGACCGCGTCGTCGGCGAAGCTCAGCTCGACGCCCTCGGTCTTGAGCAGTTCGACGTACTGGCGCGTCAGCGCCGCGCGCGGCTCGGTGAGGATGCGCACGAAATCCGGCTTGGTCAGCGCGGTGAGCTCGACCCGGATCGGGAAGCGGCCCTGCAGCTCGGGCACCAGGTCGCTGGGCTTGGCCACATGGAACGCGCCCGAGGCGATGAACAGGATGTGGTCGGTCTTGATCGAGCCGTACTTGGTGCTGACCGTGGAGCCTTCCACCAGCGGCAGCAGGTCGCGCTGTACGCCTTCGCGGCTGACGTCGCCGCCGCCGACCGACTCGCTGCGCTTGGCGACTTTGTCGATCTCGTCGATGAAGACGATGCCGTGCTGTTCGCAGGCCTCGATGGCCGCCTCGCGCACATCGTCCTCGTTGACCAGCTTGCCGGCCTCCTCCTCGATCAGCAGCGGGCGCGCGGCCTTGATCGTCAACGTGCGCTTGTGGGTCTTGCCGCCACCGAGGTTGGCGAACATCTGCCGCAACTGCTGGCCCATTTCCTCCATGCCCGGCGGGGTCATGATGTCCACGCCGCTGCCGCCGGCGGCGAGATCGAGCTCGATCTCGCGCTCGTCGAGGTCGCTGGCGCGCAGCTGGCGACGCAGCTTCTGGCGGGTTTCCGACTCTTTCGCGGAGGGCTCCGCGCCGATGTCGACACTGGTCTGCTGCGCGTTCGCGCCGAAGCCGAATGCCTGGCCCGGCGCATCGCGGCGCGGCAGCAGGGCGTCGAGGATGCGATCCTCGGCACGCTCTTCGGCCTGCGTGCGCACGCGCTGCTTGGCCTGCTCGCGATAGAGCTTGACCGCGGTATCGGCGAGATCGCGGATGATCTGCTCGACATCCTTGCCCACGTAGCCGACTTCGGTGAACCGGGTCGCTTCCACCTTCACGAACGGCGCATTGGCCAGCGTGGCCAGACGCCGCGCGATCTCGGTCTTGCCGACACCGGTGGGACCGATCATCAGGATGTTCTTGGGCATGACCTCGTTGCGCAACTCGTCGGGGAGCTGCGCGCGACGCCAGCGGTTGCGCAGCGCGATGGCGACCGCGCGCTTGGCCGCGCTCTGACCGACGATGTGGCGGTCGAGCTCCTGCACGATCTCGCGCGGAGTCATGGTGGACGAACTGTGGGAGGTGTTGTTCGGCATCGGGAACGGACCTTGCATTGGGACCTTGCGTTGGCCCTTCTCCCGCGTGCGGGAGAAGGTGGCGCGAAGCGTCGGATGAGGGTGGCCTGGCGCGGCATGCCGTCGCCAGGCCCCGTGGCGCCATCGCGGGCGGCGCGGCGCGGGGTGGACCGTCAGAGCTCTTCGACGACCACGTTGCGGTTGGTGTAGATGCAGATGTCGCCGGCGATGTTGAGCGCCTCCGTGGCCACCGCGCGCGCGTCGAGCTCGGTATGGGCCAGCAACGCGCGCGCGGCCGACAGGGCGTACGAGCCGCCGGAGCCGATGGCGACGATGCCGTCGTCGGGCTCGATGATGTCGCCGTTGCCGCTGATGATCAGCGAGGTTTCCTTGTCGGCCACCGCCAGCAGCGCTTCGAGCTTTCCGTAGCGGCGGTCGGTACGCCAGTCCTTCACCAGCTCGACCGCCGCGCGCACCAGTTGGCCGCCGTGCTGCTGCAGCTTGGTTTCGAACAGCTCGAACAGGGTGAATGCATCCGCTGCGGCGCCGGCGAAACCGGCCAGCACCTGGCCGTCGCCGAGACGACGCACTTTGCGCGCATGGCCCTTCATCACGGTGTGGCCGAGGGTGACCTGGCCGTCGCCGGCGACGACCACCTTGCCGTTGCGCCGGATCGACACGATGGTGGTGGCGTGGAAGACGTGGGGATTCTGGCTGGGGTCCATGCGGGCCTCCGGGGAACGAATCCCCTGAGTGGGGATCGCCGGGCGCGCACGCAAGGGCGTGGGTGGGCCCGGGCACGCGGCCGCGATTCAGCGGCCGTCGTGTCAGGACGCGGTGTCGTCGCCGTCGTCGCGGCGCCGCCGCGCGCGCGGGTGGGCCGCGTCGTACACCTTCGCCAGGTGCTGGTAGTCGAGATGGGTGTAGATCTGGGTGGTGGCGATGTCGGCGTGGCCGAGCAGCTCCTGCACGCCGCGCAGGTCGCCGGAGGACTCCAGGACATGGCTGGCGAAGGAGTGCCGCAGCAGATGGGGATGCACCCGCTTGAACAGACCCTGCCGCTGCGCCAGCTGGCGCATGCGCAACTGCACGGCGCGCGACGTGATCGGGCCTCCGGCACGGCCCGGGAAGACCGGCGCTTCGGATGCCGCGCCGCCGTCGGCCGCCCAGTCGGCCAGCGCGCGCCGCGCATGCGAGCCCACCGGCACCACGCGCTGGCGGTTGCCCTTGCCGAGCACCGCGACCAGGCCTTCGGCCAGATCCAGGTCGCGCCAGCGCAACGCACACAGTTCCGACACGCGCAGCCCCGACGAGTAGAACAGCTCCAGCATCGCCCGGTCGCGCAGGCCCAGGGGCGCATCGGTCGCCACTTCGACCAGGGCCTTGGCTTCGTCGGGGTCGAGCACCTCCGGCAGCTTGCGCTGGGCCTTGGGTGCGCGCACGCCGGCGCAGGGATCGGCCACGATGCGCCCGTGCCGCAGCAACCAGCGATAGAAACTGCGGCAGGCCGACAGCCGCCGCTGCACGCTCTTGGGCGACAAGCCGCGCCGGTGTTCGGCGGCGACGAAGGCGCGCACCTGCGTGCTGTCCAGGCTGACGCACTCCGCGTCGGCCCGGGCGTCCACCCAGGCGGACAGGGCGGCCAGATCGCGCCGATAGGCGTCGAGGGTGTGCACGGACATCCGCTTCTCGACCTGCAGATGCTCGAGGAAATCGAGCATCGCCTGCGGCAACGTCGCTTCGCGCTCGACCGCCGCGACGGACACGATGTCAGTCCGCGTCGCGCCGCATCGCCGCGACGAACGCCTCGCCCATCATGCGCAGGAACAACGTGCCCATGCCGGGATAGAAGCGGTTGGCATCGTGGCTGCCGACGGCGACCAGGCCCACGCCCTCCAGGGGCAGGAGCGCGGTGGACTGGACCTCACCGACGCGCGCGCCATACAGCAGTGCCTGCTTGTCGGGGTGCAGGCGCCCGCACAGCGGCTCGCCCGCGGCGAGCGCATCGGCGAACGGGCGCAGCGCCGCATCGTCGCGCGAGACGATCCGCAACCAGTCGTCGGCCTCCAGGCCCGGCACCGGCGAAAACAGCACCACCCGGACCAGATCGCCGTTGAAATCCTCGGCAAGCGTGGCCGCCATCGCGCGCACCACGCCCGCGGTATCGCGCTCGCGCATCAGCGCGAGGGTGAGCTGGTGGGTCCGCACCGCCAGCCGTTCGTTCTCCTGCGACACCGCGACCAGTTCCTGCAACCGCCGCGACAGTTCGCGGTTCTTGTCACGCAGGACATCGAGCTGATAGCCCGCCAGCGACGCGGTCGGCCCGTCCTCGCGCGGCACGACCAGGGTCATGGCGAGGTCGGGGAACTGCTGCAGGAACTTCGGGTGGCGACGTAGCCAGGCGGCCACCTCGTGGGCACCCAGTTTTTCGATGGTCTCGCTCATGCGATCCATTCTCCTTCGAACACGAATGCGGCCGGTCCGGCCATGGTCAGCTCGGCGGCGGCGTCGGGCCAGTCGATGCGCAGGGTCCCGCCGGGCAGCGCGACATCCACCGCACGTTCGACGCGCCCCAGGCGCATCAGCACGGCGGCGGCGGCGCTGGCGCCGCTGCCGCAGGCCAGGGTCTCGCCGACACCGCGCTCGTAGACCCGCAACCGGACGTTGCCGCGGTCGACGACCTGTGCGAAACCGACATTGACCGAATCCGGAAACGCCGCGTGCCGCTGCAGACCGGGGCCGAGCGTCGCGACCGGCGCGGCGTCGACGTCGTCGACCTCGATCACGGCATGCGGATTGCCCATCGACACGGCGCCGAAGCGCACCGGGTGGGCCTCGACCGCCAAGGTGTAGTGATCGCTTTCGGCGTCGAACCCGGCCAGCGGCACCGACGGCGGCGCGAAATCGGGCACGCCCAGCGCCACGCGCAGGCGGCCGTCGTCGAGCACCTCGACGGCGTGCCGGCCCGACGGGCTGTCGAGGACGAAGCCGCTCCCCGCGGCCGTGCCGTCGCGACGCAGCCAGGCGGCCACGCAGCGCGCACCGTTGCCGCACTGGCGCGACGCGGAGCCGTCGCTGTTCCAGATCCCGTAACTGGCCACCGCACCGGCACTGCGCGGCGCTTCGACAGTGAGGATCTGGTCGCAGCCCACGCCGGTGTGGCGGTCGGCCAGCGCCCGGCACAGGGCGGGCGACGGCGGCGGCCGGCCAGCGCGCAGGTCGAGCACGACGAAGTCGTTGCCCGCGCCGTGCATCTTGCTGAAACGCAACCCGCTCATGGGTGGACGCGAGGGCTCATGGGCCCTCTTCGCCGCCCTCGCCTTCGGTCCCGTCCCGGGGCGGCAGGGGCAGCGGCATCACCGGCGACTCGGTCGCCGGCAGCGCCTCGTCTTCGCCGGTGTCGCTGCGGATCTCGATGGCCGGATCGAGGATCGGATCGGTGACCGGATCCGGCGGCGGCGGCCGGGCGTCGTCCGCGTCCTGAGCGGCCCCGGGCGCGGGCGGGTCGACATCGTCGACCACCGTCGGCTCGGGCGGCGGCATGAACAGGTCGCCCTTGTTGCCGCAGGCGGCCAGCAGCAGGCACAGGGCCAGGGGAAGGGCCGCGGACAGCGGCGACATGCGATCTCGATTCATGGCGGCAGTGTAGCCGTCCGCGCGATGGCGAGGAACGTCGATTCCCGATATCAGCCAGCCGATATCAGCCGGTCGATGGCGCCGGCGGTTCGGGCCGCGTCCACAACCAGACGGCGACGCAGGTCATGCAGACGATGGGCAACGCGGTCATCCACCAGCGATGGGCGGGGAACAGCGGCATCACCAGCAGCAGGACCAGGGCACAAACCGTCATCGCGACGGTCGCCATCCGCTTGCCACGGCGGCTGACCGCGCCATGACGTTCCCAGTCGCGGATCGCAGGGCCGAAACGGCGGTGGGCGAGCAACCGGCGCCGCAGGCGCGCCGAGCCCCGCGCCGCCGCCCAGGCGGCGATCAGCACGAAGACCGTGGTCGGCAGACCCGGCACGAACACGCCGACCAGGCCGAGACCGAGGCTGGTGTAGGCCAGCAGCCACCAGGCCCAGCGGAAGCGGACGGGGCGCTCCGGGTCCCGCTCCGCATCGTGCTCGGAGCCGGGGCGGCGCTCTGGATCGACGGGCTCAGTCGGCGCCATGCACACCCCGGGGCGTCGTGCGGGCAACGGAAACGGGGACGGAACTCATGCGGGCCGGCAGCGGGACCAGGGCGACGACGCGCCATCATGGCACAGGGGTGACCGGGTCCTGCCGGAGAGTTTCGGGGACCGCCGGGGGCGCATCGGGCGCACGGCAGCGCTGCGTGACGCGGCGACCTGGAGACCCCTCGGCCATGCCAATCGCCTTGGCGCCTTCGTCACCTGGGCCAGTCACACAAAAAAGATGCTTCGCCGATTCGCGTGACTCGAAGGGCGGCCGCTTGCGTCGGCTTCGTCATGACGCCGCGCCCCGGCGGCCGGGGTATGCGGAGAGCAGGCCATGGGTGAGAGCCGACGGCTTGCGCGGCACTGCCGCGCGTCGGCTCGAACGCCCCGAGCCTGCGAGGGGCCGGACCGCGGAGCGGGCCTGCGGCGGCGCGTCAGACAGGGATGTCTGACCGAGCCGAGGCGCATGCCCCGGCTGCGGCGACGCTCCCACCGGAGCCCACCCTCTCATCTGCTCTCGCCCAAAGCGGGCCGCGCTGCATGCACGACCCGCCTTGCGTCACCTCGAGGTCGGGAGAGAGGCGCGTGCCCGGAGGAACGCGGTTCCGACTCGCCTCCCGTCAGCGGGCCGCGGCCGGCGCGTCCAGCTGGTCGATCAGGAACGCGTACATTTCGGCCAGCTCGCGGTAGCGGCGGAACCGCCCGGACTTGCCGCCGTGACCGGCGTCCATGTTGGTGCGGAACACGATCGGGCCCTCGCCGGTGTCGAGATCGCGCAGCCGGGCGACATACTTCGCCGGCTCCCAGTACTGCACCTGCGAATCCCACAGGCCGGTGCCGACGAACATCGCCGGATAGGCCTGCGCGCTCAGGTTGTCGTATGGCGAATACGAGAGCATGTAGTCGTAGTAGTCCTTCTGCTCCGGGTTGCCCCACTCGTCGTACTCGTTGGTGGTCAGCGGGATGCTGCGGTCGAGCATCGTGGTGACCACGTCGACGAACGGCACCTGCGACAGGATCACGCGGTAATCCTGCGGCGCCATGTTCGCCACCGCGCCCATCAGCAGGCCGCCGGCGCTGCCGCCATAGCCGGCAACCCGATCCTTGGCCGCATAGCCGCGCGCGACCAGGTCGCGGGTGACGTCGATGAAGTCGGTGAAGGTATTGATCTTGTTGAACAGCTTGCCGTCGTCGTACCACGCGCGGCCCATCTCCTGGCCGCCACGGATGTGGGCGATGGCGTAGACCATGCCGCGGTCGAGCAGGCTGATCACCGGCAGGTTGAAGCCCGGGTCCATCGACGCGCCGTAGCTGCCGTAGGCGTACTGCAGCAGTGCCGCGGTGCCGTCCTTCTCGAAGCCCTTGCGGTAGACCAGCGACACCGGAATACGGGTGCCGTCGCGGGCTTCGCTCCACACCCGCTCGGTCACGTACTGCGACGGGTCGTAGCCGATCACCGGCTGCTGCTTGAGCTCGCGGCGTTCGCCGGTGACCACGTTGACCTCGTACGTCGTGGCCGGCGTGGTCAGCGAGGTGTAGCTGTAGCGCAGCCAGTCGGTGTCGGCCTCGGCATTCACCGACAGGCCCATCGAGTAGGCCGGCTCGTCGGCGGCCACGTGCTGCTCGCTGCCGTCGGCCTTGAGCACGCGCACGCGCTCCAGCGCGTCCGAACGCTCGCCGATCGCCGTGAAGCCGTCGAACAGCTCGAAGCCCTCGACGAAGACGTCCTCGCGGTGCGGCACCCAGTCCTGCCACTGGCTGCGGGCGGTGGCGCCGTCGGGCGCGGTGACCAGTTTGAAGTTCGCGGCGCCGTCCGCGTTGGTGCGGATCACCCAGCGGCCGCCGTGGTGGTCGGCGCTGTACTCGACGTCGCGTTCGCGCGGTGCCAGCACGGTGAACGTTTCGGGGTTGTCGGCCGGCGCGTAGCGCAACTCGTCGGAGACCGTGCTGCTCACGCCGATGACGATGTAGCGGTCGTCGCGGGTGCGGTCGATGCCCATGTAGAAGCTGTCGTCGTGCTCTTCGTAGACCAACACGTCGTCGGCGACGGGCGTGCCCAGCACATGCTTCTTCACCCGCACGGTGAGCAGGGTCTCGGGATCGTTCTCGACGTAGAACAGCGTGCGATCGTCGTCGGCCCAGATCAGGTTGGCCGACACCCCGGTGATGACGTCCGGATAGTCCTCGCCGGTCTCGAGATTGCGGAACCGCACCGTGTACTGGCGGCGGCCGTTGGTGTCTTCGGCATAGGCCAGCAGGCGGTTGTCCTGGCTGACCGCGTAGGTGCCGACGTTGTAGTAGTCCTTGCCCTCCGCCAACGCGTTGACGTCGAGCAGCACCTGCTCGCCGTCGAGACGCGCGGCGTCGTTGTCGGCCAGCAGGCCGGCGGCGTCCACGCCGTCGGCGTCGGCGCGGCGCGCGTAGATCGGGTAGTCCTTGCCGGTCTCGAAGCGCGAGTAGTACCAGAAGCCGCGCTCGCGGTAGGGCACCGAGCTGTCGTCCTGCTTGATGCGGCCGACGATCTCGTCGTACAGCGTGCCCTGCAGCGCCTGCAGCGGTGCCATCACCGCGTCGGCGTAGCTGTTCTCCGCATTGAGGTAGTCGATCACGGGAGCGGCTTCGCGCGCGTCGTCGCGCAACCAGTAGTACGGGTCGTTGCGCACCGCGCCATGCGGCGCACGGACCTCGTGCGGATGCTGCTCCGCGTCGGGCGGCGGCGGGAGGTCGGCGGCGTGGATGGATGCGGTCATGAGCAGTGCGGCGGTCAGCAGGGAGAGACGTTTCATGGATGGGGTTCCGGACGCGGATTGCAACGCCGGCCGCCCCTTCGGGCGGCCGGGGCCGATGGCAGCGCGGTTACTTCAACTGCTGCCAGAGGAAGGTGTAGTACAGCGCATCCATGTGGGCGGCCTGACGGTTGTTGGCCGCACCGCCGTGGCCGCCCTCGATGTTCTCGTAATAGCGCACGTCCTTGCCGGCCTCCGACATCAGCGCGTGCATCTTGCGTGCATGACCGGGGTGGACGCGGTCGTCGCGGGTCGAGGTGAGGATCAGCGTGGGCGGGTAGTCCTTCGCCGGGTCGAACAGGTGGTACGGCGAGAAGGTCTGGATGTAGGCCCACTCTTCCGGACGATCGGGATTGCCGTACTCGGCCATCCAAGAAGCCCCGGCCAGCAGCTTGTGGTAGCGCTGCATGTCCAGCAGCGGCACCTGGATCACCACCGCGCCGAACAGATCCGGGTACTGGGTGAGCATGTTGCCGGTCAGCAGGCCGCCGTTGCTGCCGCCGCGGATGCCCAGGTGCTGCGGCGAGGTGATCCTGCGGTCGATCATGTCCTGCGCGACCGCGGCGAAGTCCTCGTAGGCGCGATGGCGGTTCTCCTTGAGCGCGGCCTGGTGCCAGCGCGGGCCGTACTCGCCGCCGCCGCGGATGTTGGCGACGGCATACACGCCACCCTGCTCGAGCCAGCCCTTGCCGACGCCGCCGGAGTATCCCGGCGTCAACGAGATCTCGAACCCGCCGTAGCCGTACAGCAGGGTCGGGTTGCTGCCGTCGAGCGCCATGTCCTTCGGCCGCACCAGGAAGTACGGCACGCGCGTGCCGTCCTTCGAGGTCGCGAAGTGCTGCTCGATCTCGTGCGTGGACGCATCGAAGAACGCCGGCATCGTCTTCAGCGTTTCCGGCGTCTGGCCGATCTCGGCCAGCGACAGGGTGCTCGGGGTGAGGTAATCGGTGACCGTCATCCACACGGCATCGGACGCGTCGCTGTCCACCGCGCTCACCGCCACGGTGCCGAACTCCGGTGCGCCCGCGAACGCGCCGCTGGCCCAGCCGTCGCGACCCGGGGTGAGCACGCTCAGGCGGTTCTTGACGTCGTCGAGCACGTTGAGCACGACATGGCTGCGGGTGAAGGTGATGCCGGCCAATGACGTGGTGTCGGTGGGCTCGAACAGCACCTCGAAGTTCCGCGCGCCCGCCATGTAGTCGTCGAACTTCGCCGCCAGCAGCGAACCGGCCGGATAGGTACGGCCCTCGACGGCCAGCGGCTCGCGCAGCTCCAGCGTCAGCCATTCGCGATGGACGTTCTTGTTGGCCGAGTTCGGCGCGTCGACCTTCGCCAGCGTGCCGTCGGCACCACGCACGTAGAGCTCGTCGTTGTAGAACGCGAGGGTGCGGCTGACGAAGTCGCGCTCGAAGCCCGGCGTATGATCGCGCATCGCGGCGATGTACATGTCGTCCGGCTGGCCTTCGTAGACCACCGTCGCCTGCTCCATCGACGTGCCGCGCGTCCACTGCTTGACCACGCGCGGATAGCCGGAGCTGGTCAGCGAGCCGTCGCCGAAGTCGGTGTAGACGTAGACGTTGTCGCGGTCGATCCACTGCAGGCCGCCCTTGGCCTCGGGACGGAAGAAGCCGTCCTCGACCCATTGCCGGGTCGACAGATCGAACTCGCGGGTGACGTTGGCATCGGCGCCGCCGCGCGAAAGCGCGATCAGGCAGCGCGCGTAGTCCGGACGCAGGCAGTCGGCACCGTGCCAGACCCAGTTCTCGCCCTCGGCGGCGTTGAGCGCATCGAGGTCGAGCAGCACCTCCCACTGCGGCTGCGGCTTGCGGTACTCCTCCAGCGTGGTCCGCCGCCAGATGCCGCGCTCATGGTTCCGGTCGCGCCAGAAGTTGTAGTAGTACTCGCCCTGCTTGGACACCACCGGGATGCGATCGTCGGAGTCGTAGATGGCCAGCAGGTCGGCCTCCAGCCGCTGGAACGCCGGCGTGGCCGCCAGTTCGGCTTCGGCGGCCGCGTTCTGCTCGCGTACCCACGCCAGCGACCGCTCGCCCTCGACGTCTTCCAGCCACTGGTGGGGATCGTCGTTCACGGCCTGCTCCTGTGCATGGGCACCTCCGGCCAATCCCAGCGCCAGGCCTGCGGCCAGGCACAGCTGCGAAAACTTCGCCATCGCGTCGCTCCCCTGTCGGTGCGGTTTCAGAAACCGCGAACGCTAGCACAGGGCCGGGCGGATGGAGTTCCCTTCATCGCCCGGCCGCGACGACGCCGGACCTCTCGCCTCTCCCGCGCTCGCATCGCCCGGAGAAGCGGGCGGGAGACCCGGAGCTGCGCTGCATGCGGCACACGGACCGGGCCCGCACCCGTGCAGGCGCGCCACCCGGTACCGGCATGCAGGAGAGCACCGCCCGGCCGCCGGAGGCGGGGTGCTCCTCGTCGGTCCACCGGCCGACCCGGCGCAGGCGCGTCAGCCGCCGGAAGGCCGCGTCGAAACGTGTACGCCGGAACGCGACCATCAGGCCGCGTGCGGCAGCCCGCGGCGGCGAGGTCGGCTCGCCGCGCGACGGCGGGCCTGCACCGGTGCTGCCCGCCGCCGCGACCCCGTGGACGAAGACGAGGACGAAGACACGGAGTCGCGGGACGGCGGCAGCAGGCGGTCGCGCAGCACGAGCGCGGCCAGGCTCGCCAATGGCATGCCCAGCAGCCAGAACGGCAGCGGGCCCAGCGGCGAGACGGCGCTCCTCGCACCGGGCAGGGACAGCAGGGCGATCGCGCCCAGAAACAATGCACCCAGCAGCATGAGCCGCAGCGGGGCGACGGGAGATTCGAAACTCGAGACGGCGGGGATGGACATGGCGGCTCCGGCAGCAGGCAGGGTCGATGCCTGCATGCTCTCCGCCCGGGGTCGCAGAAGCTGCGACCCCACGCATCGGCGGCGACGATCCAGCGTTGGCGGATCTTCGCTCACCCCCGGGCGCGCGGGGGCGCGCCTCAGTGGGTGTAGTTGGTGAGCGCCAACTCGAGCAGGCTGCGCGCCTGCTCGCGCAGCGAGGCGGGCTCGACGATGGTGGCGTCCGCACCGTAGTGCAACACGTCCATCAGCAACTCGCGCGATGAACTGTAGGGCACCCGGAGTTCGTAGCCGCCATCGGGCAAATGCTTGCCCTGCTGCTGCGAATGCCAGTGCTCGTCGGCCACCCAGCGCGCGGCGCGCGCGTTGAAGCGGATCGTCGCCCAGTGCTTGGGCTCGCCGGAGAAGATGCCGTAGCTGCCGGCGAGGTGGCGGTCCAGCTCGGTATCGTCGATGTCGCGCGCGGGCGCGTCCAGGACACGGGCGCTGCCGATCCGATCGACGGAGAAGCTGCGCAGCGCTTCCCGGCCCTGGTCCCAGGCGTCCAGGTACCAGTTGCCGCGGTAGTGGGTGACCCGTTGCGGCGACACGGTGCGCCGGGTCTTCTCGTCGGTGGAACGCGCGCGGTACTCGAAGCTGAGCTGGCGTCGTTCGAGCACCGCCGAGCAGACGAAGCGGAACGCCTGTTCGTCCATGCGCCGCGAGTGATGGGGAATCACCCGCACCCGGTTGACCGGCCACTCGCGCCCCGAGGCGTGCTCGTCGAGAAGCTTCTCGATACGCTGCTGCAGCGGCGCCAGCGCGTTCGACAGGACCCCGCCGCCGCTGCGTGCGAGCAACTGCTGCGCAGCCAGCAGGGCGTGCAGCTCGTCCGAGCTCAGCCACAAGCCGGGCAGTTCGAAGCGATCGCCCTCGTCGGCGTCGTAACGGAAGCCGGCTTCGCCGTCGCCCACGATCGGGGCCATCAATGCGTCGCGCAGGAACGCCAGATCACGGTAGACGGTCGCACGCGAACAACCGAGTTCGTCCTGCAGGCGTGCCACGGTGACCGGATAGCGCGAGGTCTTGAGGGTGCGGTGCAGGGAAAGGATGCGTTCGTATCGGTCCATGCCGGGATTATGCGGCCTTCGCCCGACAACCGTGTCGACATGCCGGGAGCGCGCCATCCTGCCGGCGTCCGGAATCGATGGGCCGTCGGCGACCTAGGACGCAGGAAGCGCCGACGACGGCCTCGACGTCCATACCGAACGGGATGGCGCCGCCGGCCGGAATGCAGGGGGTTCCGGCCCAGGCAGCCGCGTCGCGACGATGACGCCCTGCGCCCTCCGCGACGCCTATGCCCGGCCGTCGGCCAGCTGCCGCCGCACGGCGGTGGCCACCTGGTGCGCCTGGCCGCGCAGCTCCGGCATCGCGACGCTTTCCCACAGCGACCCCACCCGCAACACGCCGAGCGCCCACATGCCGGGGACCGGGCAGCCCTCGCGATCGCGGACCGCACCGTCGTGACGGGTATCGATCCCGATATCGTGTGGCCCCGGCCGGGCGAGGCCCTGGGCGAGCAGGCTGCGCAGCACCGGATTGGCCGTGCGTACGATGCGTTTCTCCATGCCGGTGGCGTTGATCACCACATCCGCCTCGATCCGGCCCGGAGCGCCGTCGCGGCCGAGGTAATCGATGCGCACGCGATCGTCGACCCGCAGCGCCTTCGCACGCCCGGCCAGCAACGCGAAGCCGCCTCCGGCGCGCAGCACCTCCAGCATCGACGCCACCTCCGGCGCGATGCGATGGCGATGGATATCCCACTGGCGTGCGGCATGCCGGAGAAAGCGCCGCTGCTCGGACACCGGCAACGATGCCCACATCGCCTGCACGTACGGCCGCACGGCGGCCATGACGCCCTGCCACGGCCGACCGGCTGCCTGCTCGTGCGCGGCCCAGGCACGCAGCGCGCGCATCCGCGTCCGCACCCCACCGGCGAGGACGGCCTCCAGGGCCGCCTCCGCATACGCACCGGAAGCCGGCGCGGCAGCGGCGACATGCGGCAGCGGCATCAGACCATTGCGCGACAGCGCGACGATGCGCCCGCGATGCGCGTTGGCGCGGAGCGTCAGCACTGCGTCCACCATGCTCAGACCGGCCCCCACGATGCACACGTCGGCATCCGGGTCGATCGCGGCGACACGGGGGTAATCCCAGGCCTCGCGCAACTGCGCGGACGAGAGCGCGTCCGCGCCCGGGATGGGCAGACGCGCGGACGCGTTGCCGATCGCCAGCACCACCGTCCTGGCGTGGAACGCGTCGCCACTGGTCAGGGTCAACCGGAATCCGCCGTCCGCGACCGGCGAGACCGTGTCGACCTCGCCGTGCATCCGCTTCAGCGGGGCGTCCGCGGGGAGGCCGTCGAGAATCGTCTGCAGGTACCGGCCGTACAGCATGCGCGGGGCGAACCGGCCCCGGATCGCGTCCGGCGCCTCGCCCGCCCATGGCCCGGCGCGCAGGAAATCGACGAAATCGTCCGGTCGCGCATCGAACGCGCTCATGCCGGAGGCCACTACATTGAGCAGATGTTCCGGACGCGGCGTCGAATAGGCCGCGCCGAGCGCGAGACGGTCGCCGGCCTCGATCAAGGCGACCCGGGGCCCATCGGCGCCGACGCCTGCAAGATGCGTGGCGACCAGCGCGCCGCTGGCGCCGCCACCGACGATCGCCACGTCGACCTGCGGGAACACACTGTGGGACACCGACACACCTGCTCGATCCGGAGAGTCGGCTAGTATCCCATCCGGCGCCGCCGGCCCGCCTTCTGCGCGCTGCGACGCCCAGGGGGCGCCCACCGCCGGCGGGCCCCGCTTCCGCACGTTTCCCCTCCTTGCCCCGCGACCCGATGACGCTCAGCCCCGAACTCTGGATCACCCTGGCGGTCATGGCGGTGGCCATCTACCTCTTCATCACCGAGAAGCTTCGGGTGGACGTGGTGGCCTTGCTGGTACTCACCGCATTGCTGGTGTTGGGCGTGGTGACGCTGCCGGAGGCGCTGTCGGGCTTCAGCAACCAGGCCACGGTGATGGTGGCGGCGATGTTCGTGCTCAGCGGCGCCCTGCAGCGCAACGGCGCGCTGGTCGCGGCCGGCGAGCTGATCTCGCGCATCCGCAACCGCTGGCTGTTCCTGCTGGTGATGATGGCGTCGGTGGTGTCGGTGGCCGCCTTCATCAACAACACCGCCACCGTCGCGGTGTTCCTGCCGCTGGTCATCGCCGCCACCACCGCCAACCGCTGGGCGCCCTCCAAGTATCTGATCCCGCTGTCGTACATGTCGCAGACCGCGGGCGTGTGCACGCTGATCGGTACCTCGACCAACCTGCTGGTCGATTCGATGGCGCGAGAAAGCGCCGGCGTCGGCTTCACCCTGTTCGAATTCGCACCGCTGGGGGTGATCTTCGTCGGCATCGCCTCGGTGTACCTGCTGACCCTGGGCTGGTGGCTGCTGCCCGACCGCAACGCGCCCGGCGATGCGGAGGAAGCCCAGCATGTCGGCCGCTACGTCGCCGAGGTCGTGGTGCCCGAGGAAGCGGACGTCGTCGGCAAACGTCCCCATCTGGCGCTGCCCGACGGCATCGAGGATGTCGAACTCATCGAAGTCCTGCATCACGGCGTGGCGATGCACGATCGCGACCGGCCGATCCAGGCCGGCGACCGGCTGCTGTTGCGCGGCGAGTGGAAGGACATCGAGGCCGCACGCAAGGCGATGAAACTGCGCTTCGAACGCGCCCCCGGCGTGTCGGCCGACAGCAGCGAGAAGCGACTGCTGGTCGAGGCCATGATCTCGCCGGGCTCGCACTTCATCGGCCACAGCCTGGCGGCGATGCGCTTCGCCCACACCTATCGGATGCGCGTCCGCGCCGTCCACCGGCGACGTCTCGCCATCCGTCAGCCGCTCGAACAGATGCAATTGTCGGTAGGCGACGTGCTGCTGCTGGACGCACCGCAGGCCACCGTCGGCGAGTTGCGCGCGGACCGCGGCATGATCGTGCTCGACGAGCGCGAGCAACCCAAGGTCGACGTCAAGCGCGCGGTGGCCTCGGTGGCGATCATGGCCGCCGCGATCGGCATCGCCGCGATCGGCTGGCTGCCGATCGTCGCCTCCGCCTTGCTGGGCTGCGTGGCGCTGGTGGCCTTGCGGCTGCTCGACCCGGACGAGGCCTACGCCGCCATCGACTGGCGGGTGATCCTGCTGCTGGCGGGCATCATTCCGCTCGGCATCGCCCTGCAGAAGAGCGGCGGCGCGGCGATGGCCGCCGACGGCATCCTGCACGTTCTCGGGCCTTACGGCCCCGTGGCCACCCTGGCGGCGATCTACCTGATGACCTCGGCGCTGACCGAAGTGATGAGCAACAACGCCTCGGCGGTACTGGTGGTGCCGATCGCCCTGGCCACCGCGGAGTCGATGGGCATCGATCCGAAACCACTGCTGATCGCCGTCGCCTTCGCCGCCTCGACCAGCTTCGCCACCCCGATCCGCTACCAGACCAACACCATGGTCTACTCCGCCGGCGGGTACCGGTTCGGGGATTTCGTCAAGGTCGGCATGCCGCTCAACATCATTTTCTGGATCTCGGCGATCCTGCTGATTCCACGGTTCTTCCCGTTCCATCCCTGAGCCGGCGATGCGCCGGCGATCTGCCGGTCGTCGGGCGACCGCCCGGTGTGGCGGCCCGGGCATGATCGCGCCGCTGCCTCCAACTGTGACGTACGCGTTGGGCAAGCGAGCCGCCAGCGGGTATCGTCGCCAACGGCCGCGAGGGGGCGTCACGGGGTAAGCGGCCGACCCGTATGGCCCTGCGCCGCCTGTCGCGGTGCGCCATCGCGCCGCCGGCACCGGCCATCACCATGCATCCAGCGCTGCCCGCGACCATCGCTTCGATCCTGTCGTCGGCAGGCCTCGGCCTGCTGGCCTGGTTGGGCATGTCGATCGTCCTGCTGCACGCCCGCGCCGATCTGGCATCCGCACTGCACCCCTTGCAGATGTGCGCGCTGCTGATCGGCACCGTACTCGCTGCAGCGCTGCTCGCCCCGGTGCCGGGCCACCACGGGCGTTCCGCGCTCTCGAGCTGGCGCACGGGCTGGTCCCCGCGGGCAAAGCTGCTCGGCCTGGCCACGCTGGCGATCGCCACGACCCTGCTGATCGTCCTGGGCCAGATCGCCCCCAGCGGCGGGCGCGCCATGGCGCTCGGCGCGCTCGGCCTCCTGCTCGCGCTGTCGGCGCTGTCGGCCGTCGCCGCCATCGCGATGGCCCACACGGTCGACGGCCCCGCACCGGGTCGTTCGCTGGTCCTGCCGATGCACCTGCTCTTCGCGCTGGCCCTGGGTCTGGGTCTGCTGTTCTTGCTGATGGCCTGGCTGCTGCCGTTCGGCGCCGGCGACAGCGGCATGCTGATCACCCTGACGGTCCTCGGCGCCCTGCTCGCGGCCTGCCTGCTGCTGTACTGGCGCGACGTTCGCCGGAGCCGGTCCGGCGATGGCCGGGACCGGCACGACGGCGGCGACCGTCCGCTGCGTTACGGCAGCCTGGCGCTGCTGGTCGCGGTGCCGCTGGCGTGCGCCCTGCTCGCGCGGGCACCGTCGCTGGCGGCGATGCCCTGGCTCGCGCTCACCGTCGGCTCGCTGCTGTGCGGCGCGATGCTCGAGCGCTGGCGGTTCTTCTCGCAGCCACGCACCCGCTGAGGCTGTACTCTGCGCCCATCATCCTCGGAGCTTCCGGACATGCACGTCCCCGCACGCACCTCCCTCCCGCACCGCATCCGCCGCCCCCTGCTCGCCGCCTGCGTGGCCACGGTCCTGGCCGCCTGCAGCACCACGGTGCCGCTGCCGGACACCGGCAACATGACGCCGGTCGAGACGCTGCGCGTCAGCGCGACGGGCGCCATCACGGCGGTCGATGCCGCACGGCGGGTGATCACCGTGCAACGCGACAACGGCGAGACGCTGCAGCTGCAGCTCGATCCGGCGATCCAGAACGTCGACCGGCTCGAGGTCGGCGACAACGTGTCGCTGGACTACATGCTGGCCGTTGCCGCCGACATCCAGCCGGCCGGCAGCCTGCGCCCGGGTGCGTATCTGCAGGAAGACCAGGGCCCGGCGACCGGACCCGGTGGGCGCCCCGAGCGCCATGCGGCCGAGCGCGTGACCCTGGTCGCGCCGATCCTGGCCGTGGACACCGGCGCGAACACGCTGACCGTCGAAGCGCCGAACAAGCGTCCGGTGACGCTGTCGGTGCCCGATCCCGCGCACCAGGCCGCCCTGCCGGACCTGCGCGTGGGCGACCTGCTGCGCGTCACCTTCACCGAAGCGGTGGCGATCGAGGTCCGACCCTCCGGCGGCTGATCCCTATCGTCCTGGGGACGCGGTCGATCCGCTTCGACCGCCCGCCCCGTCGAGCCCGCTCCGCCCCGTCGCTCCGCGCCCGACGGGGCCGCGTCCGTGCGCCGCGAACGGCGTGGGCGCACGGCGCACCAGGGCCTCGCCACCGGGATCTCGGATCGCCGTGGAACGGCCGCCCGGCTTGCCACGGGATGCGGCAGCGCGTCATAATCCCACGGCCTGTAAACGCTTCCATCGAGGAATTGCCATGTTCCCGGGTTGGTGGCTCGCTCTGGTCGGGCTCCCCGTGTTCACCCAGCCGCTTCCCGAAGCGCCGGTCATGCCGGCGCCGATCGCGCTCGTCGGCGGCCAGGTGCCATTGCGCTCCCCTTGCTTCAGCCTGGTCTGCCGCGATGCGGAGTGGACTGGCCAGCGACCACGCGCCGTGGCCCTCCCGCCTCCTCCCGGCACCCCCGCACGCCTGAAGCGGCAACAGGTGGCCGCGCAACGGCTGCGCGACAAGCGCCTGATCGCCCTGTACGCCCCCTCGGCGGCGCGCGACCGGATGATCGGTTACGCACGCAACTGGCGTGTCGACACCACGTATCGACTCGACGCGATCCGCGAGGAAGCGACCAGCCTGCAGGTCGAGGTGGGCACCGGATACCGCATCGAGCCCTATACCGACTTCGGCACCGCCGTCCCCGGCATGGTCGCGCGCGGTGGTTTCCGTCTGAACCAGCGCTTCGGCGATTTCGCCCAATGGAGCCAGCGCGTGCTGTTCGAGACCGGCCGCGAGAACACGTACGTACGGCAGACGATCGGCCTGGATCTGTTCCTGCTCGAGCACTGGACGCTGACGTCCAACCTAGAGGTCTGGCACGACACCGCCGGCAACGGCGGCGACGGTCAGACCGAGCAGCAGCACTCGTTCGACCTGCGCTACACCCGCCGCTTCTGACGGGCCATCTGCGCGCAGCGGCTGCACGGCAGGCGCGACCCTGAGATCATTACGTCTTCCTTTCCGACGCCTGGAGCGCCTGCCGTCATGTCGTTGTTGCTGTCCGCCCTGTTGCTCGCCCCCGCCCAACCCATGGCACCGTCGAGTTTCCGCGAGATCGATGCCGTGGTCGAAGACACCGGCTGGACCGCCACCGGCGAGCTGGGCTTCGCGATGGCCCGCGGCAACAGCCGCTCCGAAAGCCTCAACACCAAACTGGCACTCACACGCGAGAACGAACACCGCCTGCATCGCCTGCGCGGCGCGGCGCTGCGCACCCGCAGCGACGTGACCGGCGACTTCGACGGCGACGGCACCCCCGAGAGCCGCTACGAGATCACCGCCAACCGGTTCGACCTCGGCGCGTCGACCGCGTGGAAGTTCAACGAACGCAACTACATCGTCGGCGCCGGTCGTTACGAGAACGACGATTTCTCGCCCTACGAGTACCAGGGCACCGCCTCGATCGGTTACGGCCATTACTTCCTGCGCAACGAGCGGACCACGCTGCTGACCGAGATCGGCCCCGGTTACCGCCGCGCGCGCGAGTTCGACACCGGCGAGGTCCAGAGCGGCGCCCTGCTGCGCGGCCTTGTGGATTACAGGATCCGTCTGACCGACACCACGTCGCTGGTCAACACGCTGCTGGTCGAGGCCGGCGACGAGAACACCTACGCGCAGAACGATTTCGGGATCTCGGTGGCGATGACCGAAGTGCTCGCGCTCAAGGCCGGACTGGAAGTCCGCCACAATACCGACGTGCCGGATGCGACCACCCGCAACACCGACACGCTGACCACGATCAACCTGGTCTACACCTTCAGGTAATCGGCCGCGCCGGCATCGAGCAGCGCGCCGGCCACCGTCCTGCCCAGCGCCTGCGGCGCGTCGCGCGTCCCCATGGCTTCGGCACGCACCGCACGGCCGTCGTCGGCATTGCCGACGAGGCCGCGCAGGTGCAGGCGCTGGCCGTCGAGTTGCGCGTAGGCGGCCACCGGCACATGGCAGCTGCCGTGCAGGGTGCGGTTCATCGCCCGCTCCGCCTCCACGCAGATACGGGTGTCGGTATCGTCCAGCGCGGCGGTCAGCGCGACCGTGCGCGCATCGTCGACCAGGCATTCCACCGCGATCGCGCCCTGCGCGGGCGCCGGCAGCCACTCCGGCGCCAGCAGCCGGTGCCGGGCGCGCCGGCCGAGGCCCAGCCGGTCCAGCCCGGCGCAGGCGAGCACGATGGCGTCGTACGCACCGGCGTCGAGTTTGGCCAGGCGCGTATTGACGTTGCCGCGCAGGTCGCTCAGCTGCAGGTCCGGCCGCAGCGCGCGCAACTGCGCCTGTCGCCGCAGCGACGATGTGCCCACCCGTGCGCCATGCGGCAGCGCCCCCAACGTTTCGTAACGCGGACTGATGAAGGCGTCGGCGTAGTCGGCACGCGCCAGCACGGCAGGCAGTGCGAAGCCCGGCTCCAGTTCCATCGGCACATCCTTGAGCGAGTGCACGGCGCAGTCCGCCTCGCCGCGCTGCATGGCGACCTCGAGTTCCTTCAGGAACAGACCCTTGCCGCCGATCGCCGCCAGCGAACGGTCGAGCACTTCGTCGCCACGCGTGGACATCGGCACCAGCACCACGTCCAGGTCGGGATGCGCCGCGCGCAGGCAGGCGGCGACGTGTTCGCTCTGCCAGAGCGCGAGCGGGCTTTTGCGGGTGGCGATGCGCAGCGTGTGAGTCATCAGGGCATTATCGCAGGCGCGCGCACGTCCGCGCCGGGGCGGCCTCAGAGCAGGCGGATCGCGTCCCTGACCTGGGCCACGCAGCGCCGGCTGACCTCCAGCGGCTGCGCCACGTGGCGCAGCATCGCGTGCACCTGGCCATCGTGCCCGCGGCGGACCTCCACCAGCTCGTGACGCGACACCAGGCAATTGCGGTGGATGCGCATGAACCGCTGGCCGAACTCCTGCTCCAGCGATTTCAGCGACTCCTCGATCAGATCTTCGCCGCGGGCGTGATGCACCACCACGTACTTCTCTTCGGCCTGGAGATAGTGGATCTCCTCGACCGGGATCAGTCGCAGGCTGCCGCGCAGGCGCGCGCACAGGTGTGTGCGTGTGCGCACCTCGCCGCCGGTCCGGCCATCGCGGCCGAGGGTGAAGGTGCGCGCCCGTTCCAGCGCCGCATGCAGCCGCTCGGGGCGCACCGGCTTGACCAGATAGTCGACGGCGGCGGCATCGAACGCGGACAGCGCGTGCGCATCGTAGGCGGTACAGAACACCACCGCCGGACGTGGTTCGAACGTCGACAGGTGGCGTGCGGCCTCGAGTCCGTCGATGCCCGGCATCGCGATATCGAGCAGGACCAGATCCGCATCGTGCTGTGCGCACGCGTGCAGCGCGGCCTGGCCGTCGCCGACCTCGGCCACCAGCTCGATCCCTGCTTCGTGTGCGAGCAGGCCGCGCAGGCGCTCGCGCGCCAGCGGCTCGTCGTCGGCGATCACCACCTTCATCGTCATGACCGCATCCCCTCAGTCCCCAGCGGCAGTTCAAGCCTACAGGCATAGACGCCGTCCGCCCAGCCGGCGCGCATCGTCGCGCCCCCCCCGAACCGCCAGCGCAACCGATGGCCGATATTGCGCTGGGCGTGGCCGGTGCCGGCGGTCGGCTGCTGCGACGGCGGCAACGCCGGATTGCGGATCTCGATGTACAGCGCGCGCGCATCCGCACGCAGTGCGATGTCCACCGTGCCGCCGGCCGGCAGGCGCGACACGCCGTGCAGCACGGCGTTCTCCAGCAGCGGCTGCAGCACCAGTCGCGGCATCGGCAAGGCCCAGGGCAGCGGCTCTTCGCGCGCCCAGACCACCTGCAGGCGCTCGCCCAGCCGCAGTTGCTCGATGGCGAGATAGCGCTCGGCCAGTTCCACTTCCTCGGCCAGCGTGGCATGGCCGTCGCCCGCCACCAGCGCGGCCCGGAACAGATCGGACAGATCGAGCACCGCGCGCTCGGCGATCTGCGGATCGCGCTGCAGCAGGGTGGCGATCATGTTCATGCTGTTGAACAGGAAGTGCGGGCGGATTCGCGCCTGTAGCGCATCGGCCTCGGCGCGCGCGTTGGCGCTCACCTGCGCCTGCCAGCCGTCGATGACGTAGAAGTAGCGCAACGCCAGCGCGGCGATCAACGCGGTCACCGCCGCCGAGCCGCCGGTGAACCGCCAGAAGCCGGGCCAGCCGCTCGCGCCCACACTGGCATACAGGCCGTGCACGATCGCTGCCGCGCCCCAGGCCACCGCAGCGGCGAGCCCGACCGCCGCCACCGCGCCCGCACGACGCGGCAGCCGCGACACCGTGCGCCGCGAGACGCACAGCAACACCGACACCGCCAGTGCCAGCCACAGCGCGTAGCCGCTGATGCTCAGGAACTGGGACAGCCCCCAGTCGTGATCGCCGCCGGGCACCAGCGCCACGACCACGATGACCAACTGCGCCAGGCCGAGCATGGCGCCGAGCCGGCGCAACCGGCACAGGTCCGGCAACCAGGGTTCGCCCGCGGGCGGTGGGTCCGATGGCGACATCCCCATGCGCCCGGCTCCGGTATCAGGCCGCGGCGAAGCGCGCCGACAGCCACGCGCCGAGCGCCACGATCTCCTCCATGGCGACCGAGTGCGGCATCGGGTAGGTCGACCAGTCGACATCGAAACCGAGCGACCGCAACAGCGCGGCGCTCTGCTCGCCGGCCTGGACCGGCACCACCGGATCCTGGGTGCCGTGCGCCATGAACACCGGCTGCGCCTGGGCGCCGGCGACCAGCGCCGCCTGCGCCGTGTGTGCGGCGGGCAGATACGTGGACAGCCCGACCAGACCCGCCAGCGGCACGCGGCGACGCAGCCCTGCCGCCAGGGTGATCGCACCGCCCTGGGAGAAACCGGCCAGCACGAGCCGCGCCGGCGGAATGCCGCGCTCGCCCTCGCGCGCGATCAACGCATCGACCGCCTGCACGGATTCCAGAACCCCGGCCTCGTCGGCACGATTGGCCAGATCCATCTCGCGGATGTCGTACCAGGCGCGCATCGGCACTCCGTTGTTGATCGTGACCGGCCGCACCGGCGCATGCGGAAACACGAAACGCACCGCCGGCCAGTCCTCGCGTACCAGCTCCGGCACGATCGGCGCGAAGTCGTGGCCGTCGGCGCCGAGGCCGTGCAGCCAGAGGATCGTCCAGGTCGGATCGGGGGCGGTTTCGTGTTCGACGGTGTCGAGGGGCATTGGGCGGTTCCGGACGGGATGCGATCCGGAAGGGTAATGATTCCTGCTCCTCCAGGGCAGCCCGGCGAGCGGTCATCGCGGCGCGGCGTGCCCGAAAGCGGACCGGCCGCACGCTCGCCCACATACGCGTTCGCCCCGCGTGGCCGCGCCGGCGCCCGGCCGCCACGGCACCCCGGCGGCCGTCCCGGTCGTCGACGCCGATGCGGTCGATCCGCGTGCCGTCGACCCCGTGCCGTCGATCCGCGTGTCGTCGATCCGCGTGCCGTCAGGCCGACGCGCGAGGCTTCGTGGACAGCGCTTCCGACGGATGCGGTTCGGCGCGCAGCTCGCTGGCGCGCACCAGCACCTGCGGCGGCGTCAGTTCCTCGGGGGTGGCGAAGATCCGTCGACGCTTGAGCCACTGCCCCGCACTGCGCGACGAGGTGAACATCACGATCGGCACCGAGGCCACCAGGCCGATGATCACCGGCGACATCCACGCCGCCAGGCCCGGCGAGATGCCCAGCGCCATCACCAGCGCCACCAGGCCGAGGAAGGTCGCACCCGCATAGGTGCGCACCAAAGACGACACCGGCACGCTGCCGTCGTCGCGACGCTGCGAGTCCCAGCCCGAATCCTTGCCGGCCAGCACCTGCGCCACGCCGCGGCACTGTACGTACATGGTCACCGGCGCCATCAGCGCCGCCAGCAGGGTTTCCAGCAGCATGCTGACGAACGCGCGCCAGGCGCCGCCGCAGCCGCGACGGCGCTCGGGATCGAGCAGCGTGGCGAAGTAGCCGAACACCTTCGGCGCCAGCAGCATCGACATCGTCAACGCGAACACGTACAGGAAGCGGTTCGCGTCCTGCTGCATCCAGTAGCGACCCGCCGAGTAGCCTTCGCCCGGCTCCATCGCCAGCAGCGGCAATGCCAGGCCGATCAGCATCAGCAACGCCCACAGCGGCGCGGTGAGGTAATGGCCGATGCCGATGAGCATGTGCCAGCGGCTCACCCAGTGCAGTCCCTTGGTGGGCAGGACGCCACCGTGCTGCAGGTTGCCCTGGCACCAGCGGCGATCGCGCACCAGCATGTCGGTCAGCGACGGCGGGCCTTCCTCGTAGCTGCCGCCCAGGCCGGGCACCATGTGCAGTGCCCAGCCGCCGCGGCGCATCAGCGCGGCCTCGACGAAATCATGGCTGAGTACGTGGCCGTTGAACGGCGTCGGCCCGTTGAGCGCCGGCAGGCCGCAGTGATCGGCGAACGCCTGCGTGCGGATCATCGCGTTGTGGCCCCAGTAATTGCTCTCCGCGCCGTGCCACCAGGCCACGCCGTAGGCGATCACCGGGCCGTACACGCTGCCGGCGAACTGCTGCATGCGCGCGAACACGGTGTGGCCGTTGACGATCACCGGCAGGGTCTGGATCAGGGCGACGTCGTCGTGGCGCTCCATCGCGTCGGCCAGCCGCACCAGGGTGCCGCCGTCCATCAGGCTGTCGGCGTCGAGGATCAGGAACTTCGGCCAGTCCGCGCCCCAGCCGCGCACCCACTCGGCGACGTTGCCGGCCTTGCGCTCGCTGTTGTCGTCGCGCAACCGGTACCACAGCCGCAGGCGGTCGCCGAGGCGCTCGCGCAGCGCTTCGAACTCGATCGCCTCGGCACGCTGGATGTCCGGATCACGGGTGTCGCTGAGCACGAACACATCGAACAGTCCGGCATGGCCGGTGGCGATGAGCGATTCGCAGGTCGCCTGCAGACCGCTCATCAGGCGGGTGGGATCCTCGTTGTAGGTCGGCATCAGCAACGCCGTGCGCGCGCGCGGCGCCGGCAGCGGCGCACGCGGGTCCAGACCCAGCCGCGCCGGGCGCTTCTGCAACAGCACCAGGAAGCCGGCCAGCGTGCTCGCGAACGACTGCACGATCCAGGCGAACAATGCGACGAAGATCACCAGCAACGCGCCTTCGGCCACGGTGATGCCGCCGGCGCGCAGCAACCACCAGATCTGGTAGGTGGCGATCAGGGTGATCACCGCGGCCGTCCCGATGACCGCACCGCGCCGCCAGGCCATGCCCGCAGGCGTCGTCGGCAGCCGACCGCGCGGCGCACGGCCCTCGCGCAACGACTGCACCGGCATAGCGACCGGCGCTTCGGGCGGCATGGGGGACGACAGGGCGGCCACGTCGGGGCCAGGCGCGGGAGGCGTCGGAGCAGTGGGGGTCATGGGCACATCGGGAAGGGGGAGGAATCGAGCGAAAGACCGCGAGCGCCGCGATCCGGGCCGCGCTGCGACCGCCACCCCGGCGACCGCGGGCACGGACGGTGGATGCAATGATGAACACGCGAATGTTCAGTTTCTGTCATCCGATCGCGGAGGGCGCGGATGGAAGCGTTTCCATCCCGTCCGCATCGCGCCGGACGTTCACAATCGCACTGCGGGCGCGAACTCCAGTGCCGGACGCGCGAACACGAAGCCCTGCTGCAGATCGATCCCCAGATCGCGCAGCGCGCGCGACTCGTCGAGCGTCTCCACGCCCTCGGCGACGACGGAGATGCCGAGCTCGGCGCACATGCGCGCGGCGTGGGCGACGATGGTGCGGCGTGCCGTGTCGCGATCGATCCCGCGCACCAGCCCCATGTCGAACTTGACCAGGTCCGGCTGGAACTCCGCCAGCAGGTTGAGTCCGGCGAAGCCCGCGCCGAAATCGTCGATGGCGGTGCGGAAGCCCATCCCGCGATAGGCATCGAGGATGTCGATCAGGTGCCGCGGCCGGTCCACGTGTTCGCTTTCGCCGACCTCGAACACGATGCGCTCCAGCGGCCAGCGGCAACGCCGGGCGGCCGCCAGCGTGCGGCGGATGCAGGTCTCGGCGCGGTAGACGGCGCCCGGCAGGAAGTTGATCGAGACCGGACACGGCAGGTCGAGCGCCGCGGCATGCTCGATCGCCGCCACCCGGCAGGCCTGGTCGAACGCGTACTGCCCCCCCGGCTCGATCGCGGCCAGCACCTCGGCGGCCGATGCCCCGTCTTGGCCGCGCACCAGCGCCTCGTAGGCGAAGACGGTGCGCGTATCGAGATCGACGATGGGCTGCAGGGCCATGCGGATCGCCGGCGCGGACGCGCCCTCGCGGCAGGCGCCGCAGTGCTCTGGAGCGGTCACGGGCATGCGCCGGTGGGGAATCGGGCGCGGAGTATGCGCGCCGATGCACACCGGTCGCGTGAACCGCGCCGTTACGCCTCACCCTCCCGTCGTGTGCTGCACGGGATCCGCCGGTGGATCGGCCATGCGCTCCAGCAGGCCGCACAGGCTGCGCAGATCCTGCGCGTTGTGATGGCCCACTCGCCGCAGGGTGGCCGCGCTGCCGCCGCGCAGGTACTGCAGCCACGCTGCCGGCGCTTCCGACCCCGGCAGGTCGTCCTCGCGCAGCACGCCCAGCAATTCGCGCTCGGCGGTGGCGAGCCGACAGTTCGGCCACACCTGGCGGTAACGCCGGCGCATCGGATGCAACAGGTCGATGTGGCCGCAGGCGGGCAGCGGATCGGCCAGCCGCGCCAGCCGGTAGCGCGTGCTCAGCAGAGGACGGTCGTAGCTCTTGCCGTTGTAGCTGAGCAGGACGGTGCCGTCCGGCAGCCAGTCGGCGAACGTCTCGAGCATCGCGCGCTCGGCGGCTAGGGTGGCGATGAGCAACTGGCGCAGGCGCAATTGACCGTCGCGCCAGTCCGCCGCGCCGATCATGAAGGCGCGGGTGCCGGTGCCCCCGGCCAGGCCGGTGGTTTCGGTGTCGAACGCCAGAATGCGCGCCCGTTCGACGTCGTCCTGGCGGATGCCCGCCAGCACGAAATCGGCCGTCTGGGGCCAGGGTGTACGGGTCTCGCTGTAGAACAGGCCGGGCGCGATCTCCTCGCCGGGCAACGCCCGGTCCGCCACGGGCAGCGTCCGCAGCGGTGCCTGCGGGCGCAGGTTGAGCAGGCGGCGCAACTGCGCGGCGGTGTCGGCACGCGGACCGTGCGCCGGCGACGCCGATGCGCGCCGGCCGGAAGCCCCCGACGCATGTCCGAACGGGGCGAAGCCCGCGCGGCCCGTCTCCGGATCGGGCGCTCGTGACGGCGAGCCCGCCGGTGCATCCGCCGTCGGCGCGCCGTCGAGCACCGGCGTCGGCCTCGCGCCGGCCGCAGGAGCACGCCATTCATGGCCCGCGCCCGCGCCCGCGCCATCCCGACCCGGGCGATCAGGCAGCCCGTTCCCAGGGGACACGGGACCGCAGGCCGTATCAGCCGTGGAGTCGCCGCGCACCGACGACTCCACGGCGGCCCGCATCGTGCCGCCGTGCGCTGCCCCTCGCGCCATCGGCGGGCGCGCTGCGCCATCGGCCGGCGCGGCACCTGCCTGGCGCCGCAGCCCGGCGAGCTTGTTCGCCAATGCGCTCACGCCGCCGCCCCGAGCAGGGCCAGCACGCGTGCGGCCAGGCGCTTCGGCGACGTGTCGCCCTCGCCCTCCTGGGCTTCCAGCACCGGCCCCACACAGGCCGGGCAGCCGCCGCGACAGGCACAGTCGCGCACCAGTTCCACCGCCCGCGCATGCAGCTCCGCGCGGCGCTCGAACAGCGGCAGCGACAGGCCGACGCCACCGGGGTAGTTGTCGTAGAGGTACAACGTCGGGGTGAACCCGCGCGCCTCGTCCGGCGAACCCGGTTGGCCTTCGGCATTGCGCCACTGCCCGCGTCCGGCGGCGTCGGCGCTGGCGAACCAGGCGCCATCGCCGCTGCCCACCGCCTTCTGCAGGTCCTGCGCCTCCGCCATCACCAGCAGCTGCGCCACCAGATGCAGCGCATGCGCGGCACCGAGGAAGCCGTCGAGCGCGTGCTGGCGGCTGTCGAAGGCCGCGTCCAGCACCGCCTGCGGCAGTTGCCACCACGCCGCGGTGGTGTGCAGCTCCTGGTCGGGCAGGTTGACCGGGCCGTAGCCGATGTTCTCGTGCGTATGGAAGCGGATCTTCTTGTAGCCCGAGACGCGCCGCACCACATGCACTTCGCCGTGCCGGGCCAGACCGGCGCCGGCCGGCGCACTCTCGGCCTCGTCGAGCACCTTGAGCTTGGTGTAGTCGATGGCGTCGGTGTAGTAGTCCACGTGCGTGCGCCGCACGTAGGCCTTGCGCCCGTCCCAGTCCAGCCGTTCCACCTGGAACGGTTCGGACTGGATCATGTGGATCGCGCCCTCGTAGAGGGTGAGCGCGGCGGCGGAGTAGTCGACCTCGGCGACGATGGTCTGGCGGCCGTCGGTGCGGTCGACCACGACGAAGTTGCCGTCGGCCACCGAGCGCAGGTTCACCGCCTGCGCCGGATAGCTGTCGGCGATCCATTCCCAGCGCGTGGCCTCGTGGTGCAGCACGCCGGATTCGGCCAGCACCTCCAGCCACGGCGCCGGCTCCACCGGGCCGAAGTAGTCGCCGTCGACGAACGGCAACTCGAACGCCGCACAGCGGATGTGGTCCATCAGGATCAGCGGCTGGTCGGGCGCGATCCGCGCCTGTTCCGGGTTGGCGCCCATGAAGAACTCCGGGTGCCGGACGATGTACTGGTCCATCGGCTGCGAGCTCGCCACCAGCACGCCCAGCGACGGCTGCTGGCGGCGCCCGGCGCGGCCGAAGCGCTGCCAGGTCGCCGAGACGCTGCCCGGGTAGCCGTTGAGCACGACCACGTCGAGGCTGCCGATGTCCACGCCCAGCTCCAGCGCCGAGGTGCTGACGATGCCGTCGATGTCGCCGGCGCGCATCGCCCGCTCCACCTCCCGCCGCTCGGTCGGCAGGTAGCCGCCGCGGTAGGCGCGGATGCGCCGCGGCTTGCGCGGGTCGTGGTCGAAGACTTCCTTCAGGTACTTGGTCAGCACCTCCACCATCAGCCGGGTCTGGCAGAACACCAGGGTCTTCAGCCCGGCCTTGATCGCCACCCGCGCGATGCGGTTGGACTGCGAGCGCGCCGAGGCACGCAGGCCGAGGTCCGGGTTGACCACCGGTGGGTTCCACAGCAGCACGTGCTTGTCGCCGCGGGGCGCGCCGGAGTCGAGGATCGCGGTCACCTCGTCCTCGATCAGCGCGCGGCCGTGGTCGGCGGCGTTGCCGATGGTGGCCGAGCACAGGATGAACTGCGGGCGCACCCCGTAGAACGCGCACACCCGCTTGAGCCGGCGGATCACGTTGGCCACGTGCGAACCGAACACGCCGCGGTAGGTGTGGACCTCGTCGATGACCACGTAGCGCAGGTTCTCGAAGAACTGCGCCCACTTGGTGTGGTGCGGCAGGATCGCCTGGTGGAGCATGTCCGGGTTGCTGACCACGATGTCGCCGTTGAGGCGGATCGCCTGGCGCGCGTCGCCCGGGGTGTCGCCGTCGAAGGTGGCCGCGCGCAGGCCTAGGCCGCCGGCGCGGTTGAGCTCCAGCAGGTCGGCCACCTGGTCCTGCGCCAGCGCCTTGGTGGGGAACAGGTACAGCGCCTTCTTGCCCTCGGCCAGCGCCGTGCCGATCACCGGCAGCGTGTAGCACAGCGACTTGCCCGACGCGGTCGGCGTGGCGACCACCAGGTGCCGGCCGCCGCGCGCCGCGGTCCACGCCTGCGCCTGGTGCGCGTACAGCTGCTCGACTCCGCGCGCGCGCAGGGCGGCGGCCAGGGCGTCGGGAAGGTCGTCGGGGAACGGGACGAGGCGGCCGTCCTGGCCTGGCACCACGAAATGCCCGGTGATGCGGTCGGCGTAACGGCGCGACAGGCGCTCGGCCAGGCCACGGCCACCGGCTGGCGCGAGGGCCCGGTCGGACGACACGGCGGCGGGATGATCGGCGGCGCGGAGGATGGCGTTCAAGCGACGGAGTCCGGGACACGGGAGGCGTGCCGTTCTACCCGGCCGCCGTCTCGCAGGATGAGTCTCGGCGGGGCCCGAGCCGCGGCCCGGGCGGCACGAGATCCCACGCGCGGCCGCGGACGTGGACGCACACATGGGAGACATGGGGGCCATGGGCATGGGCACGGCACCGCGCGGCGGAGGCGCGATCGATGCGCGCGATGTTGCGGCCATGGTTGCCCTGCCGCCCGTCGGCACCCAAGATGGCTGCTGCATCCGGAATCGCCCTTCGACCGTCATGCCCCCTGAGCAGTCTGGACATCCATCGGATCCGAGCCTCGACACCTTGCTGCGGCAGACCGCGCAAGGCGACCGGGCCGCCTTCGAGTCGCTGTACCACGCCAGCGCACCCCGCCTGATGGCGATCGCGCTGCGCGTGCTCCGCGACCGGCACGACGCCGAGGACCTGCTGCAGGAGGTCTACGTGACGATCTGGAACAAGGCGGGGCAGTTCGATGCGCAGCGCGCGAGCGCGCAGGCGTGGCTGTCGACCATCGCCCGCAATCGCGCCATCGACCGGCTGCGCGGCCAGGCCGGTCAGCGCACCGTGGACGGGACCGATCTCGAGCAATGGCCCGACGAAGGCACCGGCCCGCAGGATCTGGCCGCGCGTTCCGCAGAACGCGCCCGGCTCGATCTCTGCCTCGACGGCCTGGAGCCCAAGCGCCGCCGCCTGATCCGGTCCGCGTTCCTGGACGGCTTCACCTACGACGAACTGGCGCGCGCGATCGGCGCTCCGCTCGGTTCGGTGAAAAGCTGGATCCGGCGCGGCCTTCAGCAACTCAAGACCTGTCTCGAAGCATGAGCACGATCGATCCGCAGCCCCCCGGCGACGAGCCGCCGACCGACGCGGTGCTGGCCGGCGAGTACGTTCTCGGCGTGCTGGACGCGAATGTCCGTGCGCAGGTGAAGGCGCGCATCGAACGCGAGCCCGCGTTCACGGCGCTCGTGCAGGCCTGGGCCACCCATCTCGCGCCGTTGCTCGAAGAGCTGGAGACCGCGCCGGTGCCGGCGCACGTCTGGGCACGGATCGAAGCCGAACTCGATGCGGCGCGACGCGGTACCGCGACCGCCACGTCGACGCCCGTGCCCTGGTGGCGCCAGGTGTGGCTGTGGCAGGCCACGACGGCGGCGGCGGTCGCGGCCCTGGCCGTGGTCTGGATCACCCGTCCGCTCCCGGTGGCCGAACCGCCGGCGCCGGCACCGGTGGTGGTCGCGCCGGAACCCGACCCGACGCCCGCACCGGCACCGGCGCCAGATCCGGTCGCGCGTCCGGTCACCCTGCTGGCGCAGGACGACGGCGCGCCGGCATGGCTGGCGACGGTGGATGCCGATCACGGCGTCGTGCAGCTCACCCCCGTGCCCGCGCGCGACATCGCGTCCGATCGCGTGCCCGAGCTCTGGCTGATCCCGGACGGCGAGGCACCACGTTCGCTCGGCGTGGTCTCGGGCGACCGCGCGCACAGCGTGGAGGTGCCGGCCGCGCTGCGGCACGACCTGGTCACCGGGGCGACGCTTGCCATCTCGCTGGAACCGCAGGGCGGCTCGCCGGAGCCAGGTCCGACCGGGCCGGTCATCGCGCACGGTGCGATCGCGGCGCTGTAGTTTTCGGTCGCCTTCCCGACGACGGGCCATCGGCTGCGGCTGCGCTCACGCGCCGCAGCGCTTGGTGCGCGGCACTGCATCCGGACTTCACGCGATCACGTATCGCGTGTGTCTAACGTCCGGAATTTCTCATGTCGGCCGCTACCCCTTCCCCGCCTCCCTCCGCCCGACCGCTGTCGCGTCGGGCGCGGCTGCGCGCCAGCCTGCGGCGCTGGTTCGACACCGACATGCCGGGCGACGACGATGCCGGCGGCGCATCCAGCGCCGGGGCCGATCGCATCGACTGGCTGCGCGCGATCCCGTTCATCGGCATGCACCTGGCCTGCCTGGCGGTGTTCTGGGTCGGCATCTCGCCGGTGGCCGTGGCCGTGGCCGTGGCGCTGTACGCGATCCGCATGTTCGCGATCACCGCGTTCTACCACCGCTATTTCTCGCACCGCACGTTCCGCGCCTCGCGGCCGGTGCAGTTCGTGTTCGCAGCCATCGGCGCGTCCAGCGTGCAGCGCGGGCCACTGTGGTGGGCCGCGCACCACCGCAACCATCATCGGCATGCCGATCTCGAAGGCGATCCGCATTCGCCGGTGGTGCACGGGTTCTGGCGCAGCCATGTCGGCTGGTTCCTGACACGGGACGGATTCCGCACCGACTGGACGCGCATCCCCGATCTGGCCCGTTTTCCCGAACTGCGCTGGCTCGATCGCTACGACATCGTGGTGCCGGTGCTGCTGGCCGCCGCTTTGTTCGGGGTCGGCGCACTTCTCGAACGCGTGGCGCCCGGCCTGGGCACCTCGGGTCCGCAACTGCTGGTGTGGGGGTTCTTCGTGTCCACCGTGGTGCTGTTCCATGCCACGGTCACGATCAATTCGCTGGCGCACCGGTTCGGCCGCCGCCGCTTCGACACCCGTGACGACAGCCGCAACAATCTGTGGCTGGCGCTGCTGACCTTCGGCGAGGGCTGGCACAACAACCATCATTTCTTCCCCGGCACCGTGCGTCAGGGCTTCCGCTGGTGGGAGATCGACCTGACCTGGTACGGCCTGCGGTTGCTGGCGGCATTCGGACTGGTCCGCGATCTCAAGCCGATCCCGGACTGGGTGCTGGCCAAGGCCAGGGGCTGACGCGGATGCGCATCGCGGTGGTGGGCAGCGGCATCTCGGGACTGGCATCGGCCTGGTGGCTGTCGCGCGGCCACGAGGTCGTGCTGTTCGAGAGCGAAGCGCGCCTCGGCGGGCATACCCATACCCATACCGTGCACGACGACGCCGGGGCGCTGGCGGTGGACACCGGCTTCATCGTGTTCAACCCGACCCACTATCCGCTGCTGACGGCGCTGTTCGACGAACTCGGCGTGGCCTCGCGCGAGACCACGATGAGCTTCTCGGTGCATCGCGACGCCGATGGGCTGGAGTACAACGCCGGCAGCCTCTCCGGCCTGTTCTGCCAGCCGCGCAACCTCGCCTCGCCCGCCTTCTGGGGCATGCTGCGCGATCTGGTGCGCTTCTACCGGCAGGCTCCCGCCCTGCTCGATCTCGACGGCCCCGGCCCCACCCTGGGCGAGTATCTGCGGACGCATCGCTACGGGGCCACGTTCCGCGATGCGCATCTGGTCCCGATGGCCTGCGCGCTGTGGTCGTCGCCGTCGAGCCAGGTCCTCGATTTCCCCGCACAGTATCTGGTGCGCTTCATGGCCAACCACCGGATGCTCGACCTCGGGCGGCGCGCGCCGTGGCGCACTGTGGTCGGCGGATCGTCGGCCTACGTCGACGCGATGCGGCGGCGCTGGCGGGTGGACGCGCGCACCGCCTGCCCGGTGTTCGGGGTTCGGCGCGATGCCGATGCGGTCGAAGTGGTCAGCGCACGCGGGGTCGAGCATTTCGACCATGTGGTGCTCGCCTGCCACAGCGACCAGGCGCTGGCGCTGCTGCAGGATCCCGGCGATCAGGAACGTGCGCTGCTGTCGTCGATCCGTTACCAGGCCAACGACGTCGCCCTGCACACGGATACCTCCGTGCTGCCGCGCCGTCGCGCCGCCTGGGCGGCATGGAACGCGCACATTCCCGAGCACGACGACGCGGCCTGCACGGTGAGCTACTGCATGAACCTGCTGCAGGGGCTGCAGGCGCGCGAGACCTACGTGGTCACGCTCAACCGCACCGCCGCGATCGCGCCCGACCGGCTGATCGCGCGGATGCGCTACGCCCATCCCGTCTACGACCACGCCATGGTCGCCGCCCAGCGCGCGCGCGACCGCATCCAGGGCCATCGGCGGACCTGGTTCGCCGGCGCCTACTGGGGCTGGGGGTTCCACGAGGACGGAATCCGCAGCGCGCGCGACGTGGTCGCCGCGCTCGATCCCGCAACCCTGTCGCCGCCCGCGCCGCTCGCGGGCGCGCCCGCGGCAGCTACCGCGTGAACGCGTCGGCGCCGTTGCACAGCGCGGTCTACGAAGGCTGGGTGCGGCATCGCCGGCACGCGCCGGTGGCGCACGCGTTCCGCTACCGCATGGCCCAGCTCTACCTGGACCTGTCGGAACTCGACCGGGTGTTCGCGCGCCGCTGGCTGTGGTCGCGCGAGCGCGCCAATCTCGCCAGCTTCCGTCGCGACGACTTCCTGCGCCCGACCGCCATCGACCTGGACACCGCCGTGCGCGAACGGGTCGCGGAGACGACCGGCCGCGCCCCGGACGGCCCGATCCGCCTGCTCGCCCACTTGCGCTATGCGGGGATGCAGTTCAATCCGGTGAGCTTCTACTACTGCTACCGCGCCGACGGCCGCACCCTGGACGCCGTCGTCGCCGACATCACCAATACGCCCTGGCGCGAACGCCACGCCTACGTGCTCGACATCGCCGCCGGCGAACGCCGCGGGCGCGCCTGGGGCTGGCGGTTCGACAAGCGCTTCCACGTCTCGCCGTTCATGCCGATGGACTGCGGCTATCACTGGCGCTTCACCGCACCCGGGGAGGATCTCCGTGTCCACATGGATGTCGAGCGAGACGGCGTACGGACATTCGATGCCACCCTGTCGCTGCAACGTCGACCGCTCGACGCGTCCGGGTTGGCGCGCGTGCTGTGGCGCTACCCGCTGATGACCGCCCAGGTCGTCGGCACCATCCACTGGCAGGCGCTGCGGCTTTGGTTCAAGCGCGCACCTGTCCACGATCACCCGCGCAAGACCGCGCCCCTGCCATGAATCCCCTGCCATGAGTCACCTGCCATGACCGAGCTCGCCGACGCCACATCCCGCAGCCACCCGTCCGGTCTCGACGGCTGGTTGCGCCAGCGCCTGCTCGCCCAGTTGGCGACCCTCGCCCACGGCGAGCTGCATCTGGTGGATGCCTGGGGCGAAAGGCGCCTGGGGGCGCCCGCCGCCGACGGCTTGGCCGTCCGCGTACAGGTCGACGACCCGGCCTTCTACCGTGCGGTCGCCGCGCAGGGCAGCGTCGGCGCCGGAGAGGCCTACATCGAAGGCCACTGGCGCTGCGACGACCTGGTCGCGCTGGTGCGCCTTCTGCTGCGCAACCGCGATCTGCTCGACGGCATGGAGAACGGCCTCGCGCGCCTGGGCGGCCTCGCGCTGCGCGGCTGGGCGGCCCTGCGCCGCAACACCCGGGCCGGCGCGCGCCGCAACATCGCCGCGCACTACGATCTCGGCAACGATTTCTTCGGCCTGTTCCTGTCGCCGGACCTGATGTACTCGTCGGCGCTGTTCGAGCAGCCGGACGACACCCTCGAGATCGCCTCCACCCGCAAGCTCGACCGCATCTGCCGGCGCCTGGATCTGCGACCCGGCATGCGGGTGGTGGAGATCGGCTCCGGCTGGGGCGGGTTCGCGGTGCACGCAGCCACCCATTACGGCTGCCACGTCACCACCACCACGATCTCGCGCGAACAACATGCGCTGGCGCGTGCGCGCATCGACGCCGCAGGCGTCGGCGACCTGGTCGATCTGCGCCTGGACGACTACCGCGACCTCGACGGCCGCTACGACCGGCTGGTGTCGATCGAGATGATCGAGGCGATCGGCGCGCGTTACCTGGACACCTATTTCGCCAAGCTGTGCACCCTGCTCGAACCCGACGGCCTCGCCCTGCTGCAGGCCATCACCATCGAGGACCATCGCTACGCGCAGGCGCGCGACAGCGTGGACTACATCAAGCGCTTCGTGTTTCCCGGCAGCTTCATTCCGTCGCTTGCGGCGATGCTCGACGCCAAGACCCGCACCGGCGATCTGCAGCTGATCGGCCAGGACGATTTCGGCCTTTCCTACGCCCGTACCCTGCAGCTGTGGCGCGAGCGCTTCCTGGCGCGGCTGCCCGACGTCCATGCGCAAGGCTTCGACGAGGCGTTCGTGCGCATGTGGACGTTCTACCTCGCCTACTGCGAAGGCGGCTTCCGGGAGCGCTCCATCGGCGTGTCGCATCTGCTGATGGCGCGGCCGGGCTACCGGCCGGCGTCGGGCTCCGCGGTGCCGGCAGCGTGAGCACGACCACGCTCCTGCTGGCGATCTGGATCGGCGCCACGCTCGCGCAGACCGCCGCCTGGGCCTGGCAGCGGCGCGCCGCGAACGCCAACATCGTCGATGCCGTGTGGTCGAGCACGGTGGCCGCGTCGGCGCTGCTGGCCGCCGCCGTGGGCGACGGCGCGGTGCAGGCGCGAATCGCCCTGGCCGTGCTCGGCGGCGCCTGGGGCCTGCGCCTGGCCCGTCACCTGTGGGCGCGCGTGGGCGAGGCCGAGGACGGCCGCTACCGCTATCTGCGTGATCACTGGCAGGGCCACCAGGGCAAGTTCTTCGTCTTCTTCCAGGCGCAGGCGCTGCTGGCGCCGCTGTTCGCACTGCCGTTCGTGGTCGCGGCGGATAGCCCGCAGACCACCCTGTGGCCATGGATCGCGCTGGCCGTCGCGATCTGGGCGATCGCGGTGGCCGGCGAAACCGTCGCCGACCGCCAGCTCACGCGCTTCCGCGCCGATCCCGGGAATCGCGGCGGGGTGTGCCGCGACGGGCTGTGGCGGTATTCGCGCCATCCCAACTACTTCTTCGAATGGCTGCACTGGTTCGCCTACGTGGCGCTCGCGGTCGGCGCGCCGCTGTGGTGGCTGACGTGGGCCGGCCCGGTGGTGATGTACGTGTTCCTGCGCTACCTCAGCGGCGTGCCGTGGACCGAGCGGCAATCCCTGCGCAGCCGCGGCGAGGCCTATCGCGACTACCAGCGCACCACCTCGATGTTCTTTCCCTGGCCCCCGCGCCGCAAGGAGTCCGCCCGATGAACGCCGCCACCGACGACGACACCCTGCACCACGACACCCCGGCGCCCGGCCTGATCGGCCTGGCCGAGCGTGGGCTGGTGCCCGACGCGGCGCTGCGCATCGGCATCCGCCGCCTGTGCGCGCAGCGCCTGGCCGAAGAATCCGAAGGCGGGCTGGAAGCGCAGTCGGCCCGGTTCGAGCGCCGGCTGCAGGAACTGCGCGGCAGTGCGGTGGCCCTGCACACCGATGCCGCCAACCGCCAGCACTACGAACTGCCCGCCGACTTCTTCCGCCACGCCCTCGGCCTGCGCTTGAAGTACAGCAGCTGTTACTACCCGACCGGCCGCGAAACCCTGGACCAGGCCGAGGATGCGATGCTCGAGCTCTACGGCCAGCGCGCTGAACTCGCCGACGGCCAGGACATCCTGGAGCTGGGCTGCGGCTGGGGCTCGCTGACGCTGTGGATGGCCGAGCGCTACCCCGACGCGCGGATCACCGCGGTGTCCAACTCCAACGGCCAGCGCGAACACATCGAAGCGCGCTGTCGCGAACGCGGCATCGACAACGTCCGTGTGATCACCTGCGACGTCAACGCGCTCGCACTGGACCCGGCGCAGTTCGACCGCTGCGTGTCGGTGGAGATGTTCGAACACGTGCGCAACTACGCGGTGCTGCTGGAGCGCATCGCCGGCTGGTTGCGCCCGGGCGGCAAGCTGTTCGTCCACATCTTCGCCCACCGCCACCTCATGTACCCGTACGAGACCGCCGGCGAAGACAACTGGATGGGCCGGCATTTCTTCACCGGCGGCCTGATGCCGGCCGCCGACACGCTGCTGCACTTCCCCGAACACGTCCGCCTCGAGCAACGCTGGCTGCTCGACGGCACCCACTATGCGCGCACCGCCAACCACTGGCTCGAACGCCAGGACCAGCAGCGCGAACCGATCATGGCGCTGATGCGGCAGACCTACGGCGACGCCGGCGCGGCGCTGTGGTTCCAGCGCTGGCGCATTTTCTGGATGGCCTGCGCCGAGCTGTTCGGCTACGCCGACGGACAGGAATGGCTGGTCGCCCATTACCGCTTCGCGCGCCGCGACTGAAGGCCGTCGAGCGATGTCCGAGCCGCATACCACAGGCGCCGCCCACGTAGCCGCCGCCACGCACCCCGGAGAACCGCCATGCGTCCCTACCGCTTCATCGCGCGCGCCCTGTTCGTCGGGGCGCTGGCCATGACCGCCGCCTGCAGCGGCAACGACACCCGGCAGATCCCGCCGGCCGCCCACGTCGACGTGCCGCGCTTCATGGGCGATTGGTACGTGATCGCGCAGATTCCCACCTACATCGAGCGCGAGGCCTACGACTCGGTGGAGACCTACGCGCTGCGCGACGACGGCCGCATCCAGACCACGTTCCGCTACCGCAAGGGCGGCCACGACGAACGCGTGCGCACCATGCATCCGGTCGGCACCGTGCGCGAGGAAGGCAACGGCGCGATCTGGGGCATGCAGTTCGTGTGGCCGATCAAGGCGGAGTACGTGATCGTCTACGTCGACGACGACTACCAGCAGACCATCGTCGGCCGCAGCAAGCGCGACTACGTCTGGCTGATGGCGCGCACGCCCAGCATTTCCGAAGCGGATTACCAGGCCCGCATCGCCTTCATCGCCGGACTGGGATACGACACCTCGCAGATCCGCCGGGTGCCGCAGCAGGCGGCGGCCCAGGCCGCCAGCGCGGACTGACGCAGCGGCCGACCGCATCCACGAACCGGCGCACTAGCGGGTCCTCCGGAAGCCTGTCGAGATACGGGAGGTCGATGGCGAAGCCGGGCGGCCGGGCGGACGGTTCCACGATCGCGACGCCTGCGGGCGGCGACCCCCTGCGGGTGGCCGCCGATGAGCGCGTCGAACTCACGCGCCTCCAGCTTCGCCAGGGCTGCACCCGGATCGGCCCGCGGCCGCACGACGAGATCGCCGTCATCGGTGACCGCACGCCGCAACGCCTCCGCCGCCGGAGTCGCGGGACTCACGCGCGATCCGGTCGCGCCCGGTGCACGGCTCGTGCTGTCGGTCGGCGGCGCCGGGGGAACCGCCCTGCTGCTGCGGCGCTGCTTTGGTGCGAGACTTGCGCGCTCGCTACCCGTGGCCTCGATGCGACGGTGCTGACGGCGCCGATCTTCTTCGCACCGGCCGCGATGTCCGGCGTCCGCGCGCAGATCGAAGCGGCGCCGTCGCTCGCATCGGCCTGTATCGGCCTGACGTTCGCGTGCAAGCTCGGCCTGCAGGTCCTGGATGCGCTCGCGTTTCCGGGCACGACGGCGGAGCGGTCGGGCGCCGGCCTCGTGCCGGGCAACCGCAACGTCGGTCTGGTGTGGTCCGCACTGGGCACCGCCGGTTCGCCGCGGCCGGCGCCTTACTTCGCCGCCACCCAGTTTCCGATCTACATCACACCGCGGTTGACCGAGATCTTCGCCCGCCGCGCCGAAAAAGGAGTCGTTACCGCGATGACCACCGCCTTCCCCGTCCTGACCGACACGCTCGCCGCCCGTTTCGCGCACATCGCCCTCGGCCATGTCCGGCGCGAGTATCCCAACAAGCCCGGCCACGTCCTGGCGGGGCCGGAGGACGCGCGGACGCCGAGCGCACTGCATCCGCTGTTCTACGGGAGTTTCGACTGGCACTCGTGCGTACACGGTTACTGGATGCTGGCGCGCCTGCTGCGCCGCCATCCCGACGGCGAGGCCGCCGCGGACATCCGAGCCCTGTTCGACGCGCAATTCGTGGAGGACAAGGTCGCAGCGGAATGCCGCTATCTCGAGGCGCCGACGTCGCGCGGCTTCGAGCGTCCCTACGGCTGGGGCTGGCTGTTGAAACTGTCGGCGGAACTCTCGCTGCTGGACGGAACGCCCTGGCACGCGCGGCTGGCGCCGCTGGCCGCGGTCTTCGTGCAGCGTTTCCGCGATTTCCTGCCGCTCTCGGCGTATCCGGTCCGGGTGGGCACGCACTTCAACACCGCGTTCGGCCTGCGCATGGCCGCCGACCATGCGGTCGCGACACAGGACGCCGCATTCGCCTCGCTGCTGCGCGAAACCGCCCTGCGCTGGTATGGCGAGGATGCGGATTGCCCGGCCTGGGGCGAGCCGGGTGGCGACGACTTCCAGTCGTCCGCGCTGATCGAGGCCGAATGCATGCGCCGGCTGCTGGCGCCCGCCGACTTCCTGCCCTGGTTCGACCGCTTCCTGCCCCGGCTTGCGGACCGGGCACCGGCCACGCTGTTCTCGCCGGTCGCGGTCAGCGATCGCACCGACGGCAAGATCGCGCATCTCGACGGGCTCAACCTCAGCCGTGCCTGGTGCTGGCGGGCGCTCGCGCAGGCGGTCCCCGGGGACGACGTACGACGCGCGATCCTGCTCGACGCCGCGCACCGCCACCTCGACGCCGGCCTCCCCCATGTCGCCGGCGATTACATGGGCGAGCACTGGCTGGCGAGCTTCGCGGTCCTGGCCATCGACGAGGCCTGACCGCATCGATCCGGCCGGCGCGCGGCGGAGACTCCCGAACGGTCCGTGTCAGCGTTGGGTGTCGTCGTCGGCACCGGACGCGGCCGCGTCGCGCTGCGCGCGGACCGCGTCGGTCCGCGTGGCCGGATCGAAGACGCGCTCGCCGTCGAACTCGATCCACGCGACGTCCCCTTCCAGGCTGAACTGGCATTGCACGGTGGTGGCGTCGCGCGGCGGCCCGTGCGCGCCCGTCTCGGCAATGCGGACCTGATGCCAGGTCACCAGGTATCCATCGCCCCCCGGAGCGGCGGCGACGACGGGCTCCGGCAACGACAGGTCGCCGCCCCCCGCTTCATCCAGCACTTCGCCCACCATCCGCTCGCAGCGCGTCTGCGCATCGCGCTCGGACCAGCGTTCGGCCGAGCATCCCGCGAGTCCGATCGCGGCGACCATCGTGCAGATCCACATCGTATTCGTCGTCATCGAAGCTCTCCCGTGTGCGAGATGCACGTTAGCGCGGGGCATGTCGCCGGGCCGTGGCGATCCGTGCGGACCGGACGCGCGCCGGTGGATCAGGACGCCACGGCGACCGGCGGACCGAGCAGGCCGGCGACCTCCTCGAGCGCGGACAGGTAATCGGCGAATCCGCCCCGCGCACGCCCATCGCGACGGGAGCTGGTGATCACCCTCGGCTGTGGCAGCCGCGCGATCGTCATGCCCATGCGCTCCAGCGCGTCGACCAGGGCGACATCCTCGCCGCTCGCCAGCGGAGCGAATCCGCCGCAGCGCCGGTAGGCATCGGCGGAGAGACCCAGGTTGGCGCCGTGGACGTGACGATGTCCGGTCAGCGCAGGATGCCGGCACTGGAAGGCCTCCACGACGGCGGCCGGGCGATCCAGCCAGTCGTCCACCGCCACCATGCCGCAGAAGGCGTCCGCGCCGATGGCGACCTGGGCGACCAGCCAGTCCGCCGGCACCCGGGTATCCCCATCCGTATTGGCCAACCAACGCGCGCCCAGCGCGATCGCGCATTCGGCGGCGGCGCCGCGTGCTGCGCCGACCGCGCCCGCGCGCAGTGTCACGACGTGCGCACCGTGCGCCCGGGCGATCTCGCCGGAGGCGTCGGTACACCGGTCCAGCGCGACCACGATCTCGACCCGCTCACCCTGCAACGCCGCGATCGCTGCGGACGTGCGGATCGATGCCAGACATGCATCGAGCAGACCCGCCTCGTTGTGGACCGGCACCAGCACCGCGATCATGCCGAGGCCTCCGCCGGCACCGGCACCAGACCTTCCGCCTGCGCGACCGACCGCCCGGGGCCCCAGGCGTCGAGCGCGATGTCGGCGTCGCGGTACGACAGCAGCGACGGCAGACCGATCCGCGCGAAGGCGGCATGGATGCGGTCGGTTTCAAGGCGGCGGTCGTCGAACGGCCAGCGCCAGTGGCAGGCCACGAGCGTGCCGCCCTCCCGCAACATGCCCGGCAGGCCGTCCACGAACCGGTCCAGCGCGCCGGCATCCAGGTAATAGGCCAGCTCGCTGACCACGATCAGGTCGAACGTGCCATCGGGCCATACGTCGGGCAGCGCCTGGCGCTCGACGCGCACGTGCCCGAATGCCGACAGGCGCTGGCTCGCGCGCTCGACGGCCGCGGCAGCGGCGTCGGTGGCGACCACCGCCTCGCAGCGCTCGGCCAGCGCGGCGGTCAACGCGCCCACCGAGCACCCCGCCTCCCAGCAGCGCGAGAACCGCGCCTGCGGCAGGCTCGCCATCAGCAGGGCGCGCTTGCGCTGTTCGTACCAGCGGCGGGTGACGCCCCACGGATCGGGCTGCGCATGCAGCATTTCGAAATGGGCGCTCTGCACGCTCATCGTACGAAGACTTCGAAGGAGCGACGGAAACGCGCCAGCACGCGATCCGGCAGGATCGGCGCATCGACGTCGATGCCGCGGCCGGTCTGGCTGCGGAACGCGCGCATGGCCCACAGTTTCCGTGCCAGCAATCCGCGATCGAGATCCAGCCGGCCCATGCGCTCGCGCGGCATGTCGCGGCCGTCGGCGTGCGACCAGTGCCAACCCCAGACGGGGAACTCAAGGCGGCGGCAGCCCGTGCAGGTCGTCGCTTCGGCCACCGCCGCAGCCGCGGCCTCGTGGTCGGGATGGCCGTCGCGCGCCCAGGTGGTCGCGATGAGGTCGTGCGGCTGCAGCAAGCGATGGATGCGGCCGACCAACGCGGCGCCCTCGTGCCGCAGCATGCCGTCGGGCAGGCGGAAATGCTCGACACCGCCGCTCTGCACCCCCAGCCGGTTCAGGGCGACATCGAGTTCCGCGCGGCGCATGCGCGCCAGCATGGCCGGTGGCAATGATGGTGCGTCGGGATAGCAGGCCTCGCCGTCGGTCAACGCCAGGATCCACACCGGCAATCCGAGCGCCGCGGCCGCGGCGATCAGGCCGCCGGCACCCAGCACTTCATCGTCGGGATGCGGCGCCACGACCACCAGCCGGCGGGCGTCGCCCAGCAACGTACGGATGTTCCAGCGCGGCAGCGCGTCCAGCCAACCGGCCGCGCGCCATTCGGCCTCGGACGTGCCGTGCCCGGCGATCCGGGGCGGGGGAGCCACGGGGTCCGCCGGCGTGGCGCGTGCCGTCGCGGTCACAGCTGCCATGCGGACGCCTCCCCGGCGATCGCCTCGCCGATGGCCTGGAGATCGCGCTCGGCGTGGGTCTGGCGGACGAACACCGTCAGGTCCGCGCAACGTTGCGCGTGTTCGCGATCCAGGCACAGCGGCCCAGCGCCCAGCGCACGGCCGACGCGCTCCAGCGTGGTCGTGCAGGCCGCCTCCGCCGCCGCACGCACCTGCATCACCTCATGCCGATGCGGATGCTCCGGCCGCGCGTCGACCGCGGCCGCGAGGGCGCGCAGTGCCTGCATGGCGGTCGACAGCGCGACATCGATCGCGCCCAGATGCGCGGCGGCATGCGCGTCGCGCGCGACGGCGGCATGCCGGCGCAGCCGCTCCGCCACGGCACCGGCCGCACCGAGCCAGCATGCGGCGATCCCGGCGCCACCGTGCCAGAAGCCTGGCCGTTCGAGATAGTCGCCAGGGCCACCGACCAGACGCGCAGGCGCAGCCTCGAACACCACTTCGCCGGAGCGGACGGCGCCCATGCCGATCGCCTGCCAGGCGCTGTCCTGACGCGAGATGCCGGAGACCGAAAGATCCACCGCTGCGAGACCGCGCCGGCCGTCCTCGAGCACGACGGTCAGCAGTGCGTGACTGACCAGATCCGCACCCGAGCACCAGGCTTTCCGACCGCGCAGCACGCCGTCGGTATGGTGGACCTGCGCATGTGGCGGCTCCGCCGCCCAGACCGCCCACAGTTCGCCGGGCCGCGGGCCGTCCGCATCCAGCTCCGCACAGATCGCCTGGGCGTCGTAATGCGCTTCCAGCACCTTGACGAGCGAAAGATCCCGGGCGGCGATCTGCGCCAGGGCGCGCCAGCGCTCCAGGGTCCGGCCGCCACCGGGACGCGGCAGCGTGGGCTGGGTGTGCAGCACGTCGCGCGCGTCGCGTGCCAGCGACGGCGCGAAGGGAGACGCGTCGTCGGCCCGGCGATCAGCGGACGGGGAGAGAGCGGACACGACCGGCATCGACGGACTCGACAGGCACCAAGGAAGGCGACCACACTAGGTAGCGCCGGGTGAGTGCTGCGAAAAAGAGCCTCCGGGCACGGACCCGCGCCATCCGCGCGCGTGCGCGGATCCCGCTCGATATCTCTCCGCAGGTGGCCCGCCGACCGCGCCACGACGCGGTGATCGCCCACGTCGCACGCGCCCGTCCGGACACGGGATCGGTGCTTAACCGTTCATGCTTCGCATCGAGGACGTGCGGTGCGGCCGTGCACGCCTGGGACCCGCGCGACGGTTCATCCGTCAGTCCGCCCCCGCGCGTCGGCATTCGCCCTGGGTGTCGAAGCGGCCCGGACGGGCCACGAGCGATCAGCGAACCGACCCGACGCGTCCGGCGAGGAGCACGGCGACGGGCGCCGTCACGATCGGGCGCTCGCGCCCGGGGACACCCCGAAGGTGCGCCGGAACGCATGGGCGAAGGCGCTCTGCGAGGCGTAGCCGACCGTATCGGCCACGCGTTCGACGGTGGTGTCGCCGCGCATCAGCGCGGCGCGGGCCACGGTCAGCCGCCAGGTCCGCACGTAGGCCAGCGGCGACTGCCCCACACGCGCGGCGAAGGCTGCGGCGAAGGCCGCGCGCGACATGCCGGCCACGTCGGCCAGCGTCGCGACGGTCCAGGGGCGTGCGATGTCGCGGTGGATCGCATGCAGCGCGCGGCCCATCCGCGGGTCGGCCAGCGCGCCGAGCCACCCGGTCCCGTCCCGTGCCGCACCCGCGGCGTAGATCCGGATCGCCTCGACCAGCAGCACGTCGGCGAGCCGGTGGCCGACAACGTCGCCGCCCAGGGTCTCGCCGTCGCCCTCGCGCGCCATCAGCGCCAGCACCGCGGCGATCGCGCCCGACGCCGGTGCCGATCCGGACACGAGCATGAAATCCGGCAGCATCGCCAGCAGAAACGATGCGTTCGCACCGGAGAACGTCACCGAGCCCCCGACCCCCACCGTCTCCGAGCCGCCGACGCACACCGTGTCGCGGCCGGATGCCGCGAACATCGCGGCGCCGTCGGCGGGCGCCAGGCCCGGGTCGCTGGCCACGGTGTATGGCGTGCACCCGAGCACGCACACGTCGCCGGCGACCATCCGCTGCGGCGCACGCCCCGGCAGCAGCATCCACTGCGCGCCTTGCAGCAGCGCGACGAACTTCAGCCTGTCGACCGCGGGGAACGCGAACGCCCACGCGCCGCCGGCTTCCAGACGGGTCCGCCGCGTCACCCGCGCGCCGAGCACGTCGAGCACATCCGACAACGGGTCGGGACCTGGCGAAGACGATCGCGACGACATCGTAGACCTGCGCGCATGGAGGGCCCCGCACTTGTCCCATATTTTTTCCGCGGACGAAACCACACCCGAGGAAACCACATGGGCATCGAAGGCAGCACCATCGTCATCACCGGCGCGAGCAGCGGCATCGGCCGCGCCACCGCCGAACTGCTCGCCGCGCACGGCGCGTTCGTCGTGCTCGGCGCGCGACGCGAGGACGCGCTGCACGCCGTGGTCGCCGGCATCGTCGCCGCCGGCGGCCGCGCCGCCTGCAAGGCCACCGACGTGCGTCGCCGCGACGAGGTGGAAGCGCTGGTGGCCTTCGCCGTCGCCGAGGGCGGCCGCCTCGACGCGATCATCAACAACGCCGGCATCGGCCCGATCTCGCGCTTCGACGCGCTGCAGGTCGACGACTGGGACGCGATGATCGACGTCAACCTGCGCGGCACGCTGTACGGCATCGCCGCGGCGTTGCCGGTGTTCGCACGGCAGGCGCGTGGCCACGTGGTCAACGTCGTCTCCACCGCCGGCCTGCAGAACGTGCCGACCATGGGCGTATACGCCGCGACCAAGAACGCCGTGCGCACCGCCACCGAGATCCTGCGCCAGGAGGCCGGGCCGCACCTGCGCGTGACCGAGGTGTCGCCGGGCATGACCGCCACCCGTTTCGTCGACACCATCAGCGACGCATCGGCCAAGGCCATGATCGAGGATCAACTGGGCGACATCGCGATGCCGCCCGACGCGATCGCGCGCGGCATCCTCTACGCGCTGATGCAGCCGCCGGAGGTCGACGTCGGCAGCATCGTCATCCGGCCGACCGCGCAAGGCTGACCGGCGCACTCTCGCAGCAGGATCGATCGGGGCGGCCGGCGCAGCATCGTCGTCGGCATCGGTACCGCCACGGCGTGGCCACAAGACGGACTGCGGCCTTCAGCGCGGCCCGTGCGAGAAGTTCTCGGACGCCTCGAAGCAGGCGATCAGCACTTCGGTCAGCACGCGCACCTTCTGCGAGGGGTGCTGGCCCGGTGGGCGGACCACGTACACGCCCGCTTCCGGTGGCGGGTAGCGGGTCATCACCGGCACCAGCGCGCCCGAGGCCACGTGCTCGTGGGTCAGGCCATCGGGTACCGCCGCGATGCCAAGGCCGGCCACCGCCGCGGCGACCAGCGCGGTGCCGTTGTCGGCCTTGAACCGGCCCTGCGGATGCACGGTGAGAATCTGGTCGCCGTCCATCAGCCGCCACGACTCGGTGCCCTGCATGAGGGCCTCGTGGCCCAACAGTTCCTCCGGCGTTTCCGGCGCGCCGTGGATACGGATGTACTCCGGACTGGCGACGAGGGAGCCGCGGATCGGGCCGACGCGCCGGGCCAGCAGATTGGAATCGCGCAGGGTGCCGACCCGGATCCCGCAATCGAAACCGTCGGCGATCAGGTCGACGAAGCGGTCGCTGTAGACGGTGTGGATGTGCAGCCTCGGGTGCGCGCGCGCCATCTCCGCCAGCACCGGCGCGAAGTGGGTCGGACCGAACGACAGCGGCACCGCGATGCGCAGACGGCCGCGCAGCTCGCCGCTGGGCAGGATGGCGTCGATGGCCGCGTCGATCTCGGCGCAGGCGCGCGCGGCGTGCTCGCGGAAGGTGACCCCCGCCTCGGTGAGCGCAGCGCCGCGTGTATTGCGCGCGAGCAATTGCACACCCAGTGCCGCTTCCAGCCGGGCCAGGCGCCGGCTCACGATCGACTTGGAGATCCCGAGCCTGCGTGCGGCGGGCGACACGCCCCCGGCATCGGCCACCTCCACGAATGTCCGCAGTTCTTCGATGTCCATGCCGGCGTTCCCCTTCGCGCATCACAGCATCGCACATCCCGCAGGCGGCTCCGCGTTCCCGTTCCTGCGACACAGCTGGGCCCATGACGGCGCTACCGCGCCCCGTGGAGGAGTGACAAGGTTTCGTCCGGCAACGCGGCGCCTCCCGGCGTCCGCGCTTCGCTCCCCCACTTCCACCCATCACCTCCTACAAAGGACGGATTCATGACCTTCCGTAACGGCCTCGACTCGCTGCTTCGCCCCGAGGACTCCGTGCTCGTGCTGATCGACCACCAGCCCTACCAGCTGGCCAACCTCAACAGCCACGACCCGCAGATGGTGATCAACAACACCACCGCACTCGCCAAGGCGGCCAAGGCGTTCAACGTGCCGACGATCCTGACCAGCGTGCTCGAGGCCCGCGGCGGCAAGCTGTTCCCGACGATCACCGATGTGTTCCCGGGCCAGCAGGTGATCGACCGCACCCTGATCAACACCTGGGAAGACACGCCGACCGTCGATGCCGTCAAGGCGACCGGCCGCAAGCAGCTGATCATCGCCGGACTGTGGACCGAGGTCTGCGTCGCCATGCCGGCGATCCAGGCGGCTGGCGAAGGCTGGGACGTGACCGTCGTCACCGACGCCTCGGGCGGCACCTCGCTCGAGGCGCATCAAGTCGCCATCCAGCGCATGATCGCCGCCGGCTGCAACCCCATGACCTGGCTGGCCGTGGCCGCCGAATGGCAGCGCGACTGGGCGCGCGACACCGCCGAAGCGCTCAACGATGCCATCGGGCCGCACACGGCCAGCGGCATCGCCTACTTCTGGGAGCAGCAACTGCTCAACACGCCGGTGCCCGCGAAGGGCTGACCCGTCGATCCGGGCGGGGCCGGCGCCGCGCCGTCGCCCCGCGCCGGGATCGGATCGCCGGCCCGTTCTCCGCGAACGGGCCGCCCTGCACCAGACGAGGTACTCGAATGACGTTGTCGCATTTCCCCGTGGGTCAGGAGATGGATGTCACCTATCCGGACTTCCAGGTCGGTCTGACCTTGCTGTCGACGCGGCAGCTGACCTTCGAAATCAAGGACGGCCCCTTCGCCCGCACCGAGACCGTGGACATCCAGGTCGTGCCGCTCGGCAACGGCCTGTTCGCCATCAGCTGGCAGGAACGCGATGGCGCGACGGTCACCAACGTCCAGGACTACGATCGCGGCGTGGTGCATTCGTTCGCGACCCTGCCGGACGGGCAGTTCCTGCGGATGCTCGGGACGATCGCCGTCACCCGGCCCGCCGAACGCCGCATCGACGACCTCCCCCGACGCAACAGGGCACTGGTGCTCGACGCGATGACCTCGCTGTTTCAGCGCCGCGACGCCTCGGCGGTCGAGCGCCTGTACGCGCCGGGCTACATCCAGCACAACCCGGACATTCCCCAGGGTCGCGATGCATTGCGCGCGCTGGTCGCGGACCTGCCCGAGACGGTTCATTACGAGCCCGGACTGATCGTCGCTGAGGGCGCGTTCGTCGCCATCCACGGCCGCATCCGCGGCTGGGCGGAGACGCCTCAAGTGGTGGTCGATATGTTTCGGGTCGAGGATGGCCGGCTCGCCGAGCACTGGGACGTGCTGCAGAACGAAGTGCCGGTCACCGCAGCCAAGGCGGGCATCGCGATGTTCGATCCCGACGAGGGCGTTCGCGCCCCTTGATCCCGACCCCGCATCGATGGATGCGGCATGGAGCACACCCACCATGATCGAACAGGTCATCAGACAGCGGCGCCGGAACCTCGGCGGCGGCATGGACGTCGGCCGCGTACTGCCCACCTCCGAACGCCGCATGATCGGCCCGTACATCCTCTTCGACCATATCGGCCCCGTGGACATTCCGGCCGGCGTGGACCGCAGCGCCGATGTGCGTCCGCACCCGCATATCGGCCTGTCCACCGTCACCTATCTGTTCTCCGGCGAAATCATGCATCGCGACAGCCTCGGCTACGCGCAGGCGATCCGTCCGCGGGAGGTCAACTGGATGACCGCCGGTCGCGGCATCACCCACAGCGAGCGGTTCGAACGCGCTCGCGCGCATGGCGACCGCCTGCACGGCATCCAGGCCTGGGTGGCGCTGCCGCGGGAGTACGAGGACACGGCGCCCGCCTTCTCGCACCACGGCGCTGCCGATCTGCCGCAGTGGAGCGACGGCGGCACGCACGGGCAGCTCATCGCCGGCAGCGCCTACGGTCTCACCGCAGGCGTCGTCACCCACTCCCCGCAGTTCTACGTGCACCTCGACCTGGAGCGCGGCGCGACGGCGGAAATTCCCGCCGGCTACGCGGAGCGCGCCGTCTACATCGCGACCGGTGCGGTGGAGATCGGCGGCGTCACCTACGGCCCCGGCAGGCTGCTGGTGCTGGACGAGGCGCCGTCCTGGCTGTGGGCCCTGGAACGCTCGACGGTGATGCTGCTCGGGGGCGATCCGGTGGGCGAGCGCTTTCTGTACTGGAACTTCGTGTCCTCGTCGAAGGACCGGCTGGCACAGGCCGCAGCGGACTGGAAGGCCGGCCGCATGAAGCTGCCCGATGCCGACGACGCCGAATGCATTCCGCTGCCCGACGCGCCCGCACCGCCCGTGCCGGCCCTGTCGTGAGCCCTGCGATGACCGACGACGCCACGCCGCGCAGCGCAGCGCTCACCCTGGGCCGGGCCACGGCCCATCTCGGCGACGAGAACTATGCCGTCGCCATGAACATCGGCGGACACACGGTGGTGGCCGACGAGCCCGCGGCGCTGGGCGGACGGAACACGGGGCCCCGCCCCTTCGGCCTGCTGCTCGGCGTCCTCGGCGCCTGCACGCTGATGACATTGCGGATGTACGCCGAACGCAAGCAGTGGCCGCTGGTCGCACTCGACGTGTCGCTGCGCTACCTCAGGCCGGCGGAAGGCGGTGCGGATCGCATCGAGCGCGTGCTGGTGATCGGCGGGCTGGACGACGCGCAGCGCGCGAAGCTCGCCGACATCGCCGAGCGCACGCCGGTGACCCTGGCGATCAAGGGCGGGGTGTCGATCGACACGCGGCTGACCACCGGCGAGACGACGTGATCCGGGCGCGCCTCCGCGCCAGCGATGATCTGGCTGCGCGCGCATCGAGGTCGGCGGTGGGTCGCGATCGCGCCAGGCCAGCCACGCCACCAGGCTCAGCGAAGCGAGTGACGTCCTTCGGGTACTCGGCGACGAACCGGGTTTGCTGGGGGTGAGCGCCGATGTACTCATTGCAACCGGACCTCGGGTAGCACCGCCGGGAGCGTGCTGCACCGCACCTTGGACCTCCCGGAGCACTGACGTAGCGTGGATGTGCCCATTGGGGCGACCAAGGAGATCACTGTGAAAAGGAAGATACGGAGTGTCGTTTCGCTTGCATTCGCTGCCTTGCTGCTCGGCTCGTCCATGGGTGCAGCCGCCCAGCACTGCCCGGCGCCGCACTGCGAGTACCTGTTGAACGAGTGCCTGCAAGGTGGCGGTTGGGACTTCTGCCTGGTCCAGTACGAGTATTGCCTCCGGGACTCCTGCGTCTGACGGAGTCCACGCAGGGCGGGAGACCTCTCGCCCTGCGCTCCAGGCTCGGCAGGGCCAGCACGAATAGGCCAGCGGGGACCTCGCGCATGGTTGGTCGCCACGCGGCCTCTGCAGCTAGCTGGTCACCACCGGCACCAGGACCACCGCGACCAGGACCAGCGCCAGCAGCGTCCAGTCACGGACCTGCGCCTTGATCGTCGCCGGCAGTGCGGCGAACGCGATCAGCGAGCCGCTCGCCGACCGGCAACTGGTCGACCTGCCGATGTGGGTCGTCGCGCTGCCGGCATACAAGGCCGTCGCGCTGTCGCGTGTGGTCCAGCTGCTGCAGCGCGCACGGCCGCTGAAGGCGCCGGACGTCCCTGCGGGTCAGCTTGCCGCGGCGGCACCCGGTTCCGTGACGCCGGAACCGTCCTCGAAACGGACTGATCGGATCATCCGAACGAGCCACCATGTGGCACGCGAGAACAGTAAGTGCCGGCCGATCCGCCCGATCAAGGTCGCAGGACCAGTTGCCCAGATGGTGGCCCACCATCGAAATATCATCATAAACAACTGAATTCAAAAAATATTTTTCTAGCCTTGGTGGTGCGCTGACACACAATACGACTCACATTACTCCGGGCTGTCGCAAGGGCACGAAGTTCGTCTGCTCACTCGTACGTCAATGACCGCTCGCCGGAACAGCGGACATCGGATCGGCGCCCTTGATGCGCCAAGGGGCGGCACCTGCGACCAAACGTCGCAGTTGACCGATCGCCCGACTCTTTAAGATGCCAGCCATGCCAGACGCCGCCACCTCACTCGTCCGCAGCCTGCACACCCTGCGCTGGATCGCGGCGGCGTGCCTGGTCCTGGCGATGCTGTTCGGCGTCCACCACCTGCATCTGCATCTGCCCGGTGCGCCGCTGTGGGGGGCGATCGTGCTGCTGACGTCGTTCAACGTCGGTGTGGGCCTGCGGCTCCGCCGGCGCACCGAGGCGACCGCGGCGGAGGCCTTCGCCCACGTGCTGGTCGATACCGCGGTGCTCGCCTGGGTGGTGGCGTGGAGCGGCGGCATCGCGAATCCGTTCGCGTCGCTGTTCCTGCTGCCGGTGGCGCTGGCGGCGCTGGCGCTGCCGGCGCCGTGGGCGGTCGCATCCGGCGTGGCGAGCGTGTCGGGCTACCTGTTCGCGGTGACCCTGGCCCGGCCATTGCCGCACATGCACGGCGACGGCCTCGACCTGCACCTGTCTGGCATGGCGATCAACTTCCTGCTGTCGGTGGTGCTGGTGGTCTACTTCTTGGTGCGTCTGGCCTCCGCACGCGACGCCCGCGAGCGCGAGTTGGCGATGCTGCGCGAGCGCTTCGCCCGTGACGAAGGCATCGTCGCCCTGGCCACGCATGCGGCCTCGGTCGCGCACGAACTCAACACCCCGCTGGCCACGATGGGACTGCTGCTGGAGGAACTCGAGGCTGGCGAGCTGTCCCCGGAGGCCGCCGCCGATGTCGCGACGCTGCGACAACTGGTCGAGACCAGCGGCCGGCGCGTGCGTGCACTCGCGGACCCGGCCGACCCCGCGCATCAGGCGCCGGTCGCGCTGGAGCGCCTGCTCCAGCATTGGACCCTGATCCGGCCCACGGTCGACTTCGTCCAGACCGGCCGCCTTCCAGCCGGGCTCGGCGTGGACCGTGCGCTCGGCCACCTGCTGCTGGTGCTGCTGAACAACGCCGCCGACGCATCCGATGCCGCCGGCATGCCCCGTGTCGAGCTCGCGCTCGCCTTCGAGGCGGGCACGCTCAACGGCACGGTACGCGATCATGGCCCGGGCTTCGACACGCAGGCGCCGTTTCTGCCGATCCAGTTCCGCACGACCAAGGCCAACGGCATGGGCGTGGGCCTGGCACTGTCGCATGCCACCCTGGAGCGTCTTGGCGGCACGTTGTCGGTGGAGGACGCGCCGGGTGGCGGCACCATCGTGCGCTTCTGCCTGCCGCTCGGCGATGGGGCGCAGGCGCCCAACGGGGCCGCACGATGAACGGCCTGCTGGTCGACGACGACACGGTCTATCTGCAGGCGCTGGCCCGCGCGCTCGGGCGACGCGGCCTCGCCTGCACGACCGCCACCACGCCGGACGACGCGCTGACGCGCGCCCGGGCGCAACCCCCGGATTTCGCCCTGCTCGACCTCAAGCTCGCCGACCGCAGCGGCCTGGAGCTGATCCAGCCGCTGCGTGCGCTGCGCACGGACATGCGCATCCTGCTGGTCACCGGCTACGCCAGCGTGGCGACCGCGGTGGAGGCGATGAAGCGCGGCGCGGACGACTACATCCCCAAGCCGGTCTCGGCGGACCTGCTGCTGCAGGCGCTGCGCGGTGCGCCGGCATCGGCCCCCGTCGCGGTCCCGGCCGAGCCGGCGATGATTCCCCTGCGCCGGCTGGAGTGGGAACACATCCAGCAGGCGTTGATCGAGACCGACGGCAACATCTCGGCCACCGCCCGCCTGCTTGGCATGCACCGCCGCACCCTGCAACGCAAGCTGGGCAAGCGCCCCGGCAACGAGCGCGGCGCGCCCGACGATTGAATGCGGTCAGTGAACGTGCTCGTGCGCATCGGCCGGCTGGCCGGTGGCCGAGCGGACCTCGAAGACCGCCGGCACCCGGCCGGCACGCTCGAACACCAGCGTCGCGTCGAGCCGCGCGCCCGGTGCCAGCCCGGCGTCGGGTGCGATCAGCATCAGGTGATACCCACCCGGCGCCAGCGCCACCCGGGCACCGGCGGACAGCGGCAGGCCGTCGGTCAGTTCCCGCATCTGCATGACGCCGTCGGTCTCGCGCATCTCGTGGATCTCCACCCGCTCGGCGGCCGCGGTCTCGACGGCGATCAGGTGATCGTCCCGGTCGCCGCCTACCAGGGTCATGTACCCCGCCGCCACCGCGGCCGGTGGCGGCGGCAACCGGACCCATGGCTGCTCGACCGACACCCCGGCCGCCGGCATCGCCTCGGAGGCGCCCGGCGGCGCGTTCGCCGATGCCGGCGCATCGTGGCCGTCATGGGCCTCGTGCGAGGCCTGTCCGCATGCCGACAGCAGCAGCGCGGCGAGCAACGCGGACGACAGGGTTCGCAATGTCATGGTGATGCTCCTGTTCTTCTCGTTCGTCGATGATGGCACCGCCGGGCGACGGATCGGGCACGGCCGCGGATGGCCCTCAGAACGACGCGCGCACTTCCACGTCCACGCCCCGGGGTTCGCCCAGATAGACCATCTGCGTGCCGATGGCATGCAGCACGTAGCGCCGGTCGGCGAGGTTGCGCCCGCGCACGGTGACGCTGACCTCGGGCGTGGCCTGCCAGCGCGCGTACGCGCCCCAAAGTGCGTAGCCGGCGGTGCGCAGCGTGTTGGCGCTGTCGGCGTGGCGGGAGGCCACCGCACGCAGGTCGGTGCCGATCGACCAGTGCGGGGCGACGGCGAGATCCAGCCACAGGTTGCCCACGCGCGCCGGGGTGTTGGCCGGCCGGTTGCCGGCACGCGACACCGGCACGCCGCCCACGTTCTCGAAGAACTCGTCCAGCCGTGCATCCACCCAGCCCAGGTTGGCCTGCACGCGCAGCGCCTCGACGGGACGCACGTCCAGGGTGGCCTCCAGGCCGCGCGCCGACTGCTGTCCCACCGGCAACGTCTGGCCGGGGGTGTCGGGATCGGCGATGGCCAGGTTCTCGCGCACGATGCGGTACGCCGCCAGCGTGGCGCTGCCGCGGCCGTCGGCGAAGTCGGTCTTGGCCCCCGCCTCGACCTGCCGGCCGCGGCTGAGATCGAAATCGCGCAGCGCGGAGAAGCCCGCGGTGGACAGGATGCCGGCCGGCGGATCGGCCGCGGTGCTGACCTGCACGTAGACGTTGCTGCGGTCCGACACCTCCGCGCTCAGGCCGATGCGGCCGGTGGTCGAGGCGTAGTCGCGCGACCAGCGCGCGGGGTTGGTCGCGGTGGGCGCCCTGTGGTTGACCACGTCCAGATCGATGCGCTCGTGCCGCAGGCCGGTCATCAGGCCGAAGCGGTCGCCGAAGCGGGTCAGGTTCTCCATCGACACCGCGACGGTGTCCACCCGGTTGGTGGCGCCGGGCACGTGCCCCGGCGCGGTGCCGGGAATGTCGAAGAACCCGCCCGGCACGCGGGACTCCACCGGCACCACGTCGACCTCGCCGCCGATCGACTGCGGGAACCGGGTCTGCCGGTTGTGGCTGACCTCGAGGCCGGCCGTCCACTGCGTCGGCAGGCCGGCCAGCCGGCCGTCGCGCCGCCAGTCGGTGCGGTTGCCGGTCACCTGCTGATCGTGGCGCTGCTGCAGCACGCCCGAGCGCACCACGCCCGCGCGGGCCGCGTCCCAGCGGTAGCTCTCGACGTTGCGGTAGTCGCGCAGGGCATCGTAGTGGTACAGCGTGTTGACGATGCGGCCCAGCGCGCCGACATCCCATTCCAGCAGCGAGCGACCCCACCACACCTCCTGGCCGTAGAAGCCGTCGGCGACGTTGTAGTTGCGGCCGGCCGCGCCGGGAAGCACCTCCAGCCGGCCGCTGTCGCCGACGATCGCTGGCGAGCCCCAGTAGACCCGGCGGTTGTCCTCGTTCTGGTACTCCAGCGCCAGGGTGTGGACCAGCGTGGGCGAGAGCCGCGACGCCAGCGAGCCCGCCACCGTCCAGCCCTCGCGCCGCTCGGCGTCCACCCAGCCGTCGCGGGTGCTGCGCGCGGCATCCAGGCGCAGCGCGTGGGTGGCGGCATCGCCACCGAAGCGGTGGTTGACGCCCCCGGCCAGCACGCTGGCGCCGTGCGAGCCGGCACGGGCCAGGCCACCCGCGCTGTCGGCCCGGAAGTCGGCCATGCGGGTGACGTAGTTGATCGAGCCGCCCACCGCACCGGCACCGTACAGAAAGCTCGACGGCCCGCCGATCGCCTCGATGCGCTCGTAGATCCAGGCATCGACCGGACGCGCGGCGATCGAGGCGTACTTGACGTCGATGCCGTTGAACAGCTGGGTGACCTGGCTGCCGGAGAAGCCGCGCCAGGTCACCGCGTTGCCGTGTCCCGGCGGCGAGGCCACCACCAGGCCCGGAATCGCGAACAGCGCCTCCTGGGTGGTCCGCACGCCGCGCGCCTCCAGCGTGTCGCGATCGACCTGGAACACCGATGCCGGCGTCTCGCGGACGCTGGCGTCCAGGCGTGTGGCGCCAGCCGCGTCGCGGTCGAGCCCAACGCGCTGGCCGCGCACCTCGATGCCGTCGAGCGTGGTCGCACCGTCGCCTTGCGACTGTGCATGCACCTGGGCCGCATGCGCGGAAAACAGCACGAGCGTGATGGACAGGACGAGCGTACAGCGACTGCGAGGCATGGGGTCCGGATGGGGCGACGGCGACGGACCGGTAGCGTAGGCAGTCGCCCACGGCCTGCCCATGCGACCAAATGTCGCATCCGTCGGCGGACACGGCTTGCTAGCCTCTTCGCCCGGCGGCCCGAGCGCCTCGCGCGCGCCGGGCCGCTTCAGGCATGGACCGGACGACCGCCGTCCCGGCGCCGGGGCACGCGCCCCGATGGGAGCCGCGCCGCCGCTCCTTCCACGCGATGCACACAACACCCTGACATGACGCCTCCCGCGCACGCCGGCTCCGGCCACCGCCCGCCCCACGCCGCACCGCTGCGCCAGCGCGCATGGCGGTGGCACTTCATGGCCGCCCTGCTGGTGATCCCGTTCGTCCTCTGGCAATCGGTCACAGGCACCGTGTACCTGTGGTCGGAATCCTGGGTGGATCACCGACACCCGGACCTGCGCTTCGTCGCTCCCGGCGATGCCCAGGTGCCATTGGACCACCGCGTGGATGCCGCCCGGCTCGCGGTGGACGCAGCGGTCGCGAGCGTCATCGTGCCCGGCGATCCCACGCGCAGCACCCAGGTGATGTTCAACGACCCATCCGGCCTGCCGCGCGCGGTCTTCGTCGATCCCTACGACGGCCGCGTGCTGGGTGGGCTGGCCGGGCGCGCGTGGCCGGTGGGATGGAGCCGCAGCCTGCACGGTGGCTGGCCACTCGGCGACGCCGGCAGCTGGCTGCTGGAGATCGGCGCCGGCTGGACCATCGTGATGGTGCTCACCGGCCTGTATCTCTGGTGGCCGCGCGATGGCCGCGGCGCGCGTGCGCTGCTGCCGCGGCTGCACGCAGGACCGCGGATCTTCTGGCGCGACCTGCACGCCTGCGTCGCGGTCTGGTTCGCCTTGCTGATCGTGGCGTTCCTGCTCACCGCGCTGCCCTGGACGAGCTTCTGGGGCGGGCGTGTGCTCGCCCCGGTCCAGCAGGCGCTCGGCCAGCAGGCGCCGCCCGCGGCCGGTTTCGCGCCGGTGTTCGCCCCGCCGCCCGACACGCAGGGCGACGCATCGGCCGCCGCCGAAGACCCTGCCAACAGAGGCCGTCTGCAGGCGATGCTCGCCCGGGCCCGGGCGCACGGGCTGCGCGGCGATCTCGTGTTCCTGATGGTCGACGGCCCGCCGGGTGCCGGCGTTTTCGTGCGCAGTGCCACCCATGCGCAACCCGAGCACGCGCAGTATCTGCTGCTCGACCGCAGCGACGCGCGGGTGCTGGACACGGCGGACTGGTCGGATTTCCCGCCAGTGGCACGCGCGGTGGCCACCGGCGTACAGATCCATGAAGCCCGTTACTTCGGTCGGTTCGGCCCATGGGTCAACACCACCTTCGCGCTGGCACTCACCTGGCTGTGCGTGACCGGCGCCATGGCCTGGTGGCGGCGCCGACCTGCCCGGGGCCTGGGTGTTCCGCCCCGGCCGACGGGCCGCTGGCCCGGTTGGTTGCGCCTCGCCGCGGCAGGTCTGTTCATCGTCCTGCCGTTGCTGGCGCTGTCGTCGCTGTTGCTGTGGCTGCTGGATGGCGCCTGGCAACGGCTCACTGCGCGCCCGCCGACCGACCCGGGCATGGCATGACGCGTTCCGGCGTCCGACGACGCGCGGCCGCCACCACACGGGGGAGATCCACCTTGAACACCACACTGGCCGCATCCATCGCCCTGGCGCTCGGCGCGTCGCCATCGCTTGCAGGCGCGCAAGCCGTCGACACGGCCACAACACTCGACGGCGTGGTCGTCACCGGGACCCGGGTCGATGCCTTCGGCGTGAAGTCCGGCATCGCGCTCGAACGCATGCCGCAGAGCATCCAGGTGATCGGCGACGCCACGCTGGAGGATGTCGGCACCCGCAGCATCGAGGATGCGCTGCGTGTGGTGCCCTCGGCGACGATCGCCGGCAGCCGGATCGGCACGTCCACCAGTGCCACCCTGCGCGTGCGCGGGTTCGCCGCCCAGGTGATGCGCAACGGCATCCGCCAGCGGTTCTACGAGGGCGTGGACGCGTCGGCGCTGTCCAACATCCAGCGCATCGAGGTCCTCAAGGGCCCGTCCGGCGTGCTGTATGGGCAGTCCGGGGTCGGCGGCCTGGTGTCGGTGATCACCAAGCAACCGACCACCACCTTCTCGGGCGAAACCGCGCTCTCGCTGGGCAGCCACGATCGGCGCGCGCTCAGCCTCGACGTGGGCGGTCCGCTGGGCGAGAGCGTCGGCGTGCGTGTGACCGGCGAGATCGAGCGCTCCGGCACGTTCGTCGACGCCATGGACCTGGACCGCGAGAACGCCGGCCTGGCCCTGGCCTGGCGCCCGGACGCACGCGTGTCCGGGCACCTGGTCGCCGAATATCTGCGACGCCGGACACGCAACAATCCAGGCCTGCCCACGGTGGGCACGGTGCTCTCCAACGGCGTGGCGACCGTCGGGCGCGACACCTTCCTCGGCGAGCCCGGCTATTCGCTGCAGGAAAACCACGCGCCGCTCGTCCAGGGCTGGCTGGACATCCGGCTCGCCGAGACGTGGACCTTGACGCCCCGCGTGCAGTATTCCGAATTCAACAACACCAGCCGCTCGACCACGCTGCTGCCGCCTGTGGAGGGCGAGCCCACGAGAATCCAGCGCGTGGGCCGAAACGCAGGCGAAGAGGACGACTTCCGCATCGCCCAGCTCGACCTGTCGGGGCGTGCCCGCCTGCTGGGTGTCGAGCACGAGCTTCTGATGGGCGTGGAATACAGCACCGAACGGGTGAACTTCCGCATGCACGACAGCGTGCCCTGCGGCGTCGGGCCCATCGACGCCCTCGTGCCCGTGTACGGATGCGGGGCGCCCACCGCCGCGTTCGGCTTCCTGTCCGAGGCACATCTGGACGGTTTCGCGGTGTATGCCCAGGACCAGGTCGCCTTGAGTGATCGCTGGCAGGTGATCGGCGGACTGCGCCATTCCCAATTCGACAACGACAACACGTTCACCACGGCGTTCTCCAGCACCGCCGAGTCGGCCCGACTCCGCAACACGACCTGGCAGTTGGGCACCACGTTCGAGCTGGGCGGCGGGGTGTCGGCGTTCGCGGGCTACAACACCGGCTACGACCTGGAATGGGTGATCGGCGCACGCAACCGCGACGGCCGGCCGTTCCAGCCGGAAACGTCGGACCAGGCCGAGGTCGGCCTGCGCTGGTCGGGCGAACGGATGCAGGCCAGCGCATCGCTGTTCCGCATCCGCCGCGACGACGTGGCCGTACCCGATCCGGCCGACCTGGGATTCCAGGTCCAGGACGGCCGCTTCGAAGTGCGTGGGGTTGAACTTGAGGGCCACTGGCAGCCACGTCCGGCTCTGTCGCTGCAGGCCGGCTACGCCTACATGGATGCGCAGATTGCGCGTTCGAGCGATCCGGCGATGATCGGCGCGCGACTGGCGGAGACGCCGCGCCACGGCGCCACGGCGACCGCACGCTGGACGCTCGACCGCGTCGATCTGCACGCCGCCGGCCGCCACGTGGGCGAGCGGCACATGATCAACGGCGGCACGGTGGTGCTGCCGGGCTACACCGTCTTCGACATCGGCGTGGGCGCCGACTTCGGCGCGTGGCGGGGGGACGCGGCGTTGACCAATCTGTTCGACCGGGTCTACTACTACAGCGACAACCTGTTCGTGTACTCCATCGGCACCGAGGACCGTGTACTCCCGGGCGACCCACGCACCCTCGGTGTACGGCTGCGGTATCGCTTCGGCGGTTGAGCCGGAGCAAGCGGCCTGCTCAGTCGAGCAGGCCCGCCGCAGGTGGCGGATGGCGATCGCGCCGGGCCAGCCACGTCACCAGGGTCAGCGACGCGAGCAGCCACAGGCAGACCAGCGGGACGAACAGGACCATGCGGGCGGGCCGGCGCTCAGCCGCCGCCGGTCGCACGCGCGAAGCGCGCGTTGACCTCGCGCCAGTTCACCACGTCCCACCAGGCCTGCGCGTAGTCGCCGCGCCGGTTCTGGTAGTCGAGGTAATAGGCGTGTTCCCACACGTCCAGGGCCAGCAACGGCGTGCCGCGGGTCTCGACGACATCCATCAGCGGGTTGTCCTGGTTCGGCGTCGCGGTGACGGCGAGGCGACCGTCGGCACCGACGATCAGCCATGCCCAGCCGGACCCGAACTGTCCCGTCGCCGCGGCGGCGAAGGCCTCGCGGAAGGCGGCATCGGACCCGAAGTCCTCGGCGATGCGCGCGGCCAATGCCTCGGACGGCGCACCGCCCTCGCCCGGCGCGGCCATGACCTGCCAGAACAGACTGTGGTTGTAGTGGCCGCCGCCGTTGTTGCGCACGGCGGCGTCGTAACCGGACACGTTGGCCATGACCGCCTCGATGGACGTGTCCGCCAGCGCCGGGAACTCGGCGACCTTGGCGTTGAGATTGTCCACGTAGGCCTTGTGGTGCCGCCCGTGGTGGAGGGTCATCGTGCGTGCGTCGATCGCCGGTGCCAGCGCGTCCACCGCATAGGGAAGTTCCGGCAGGGCGAAAGGCGCGGCCGCGCGATCCTCGGCACCGGCGTGGACGGAAACGAGCGCGAGCGCGGCCGCGCAGGCGGCACCCAGCAGGACGACAGGACGCATGAGGACTCTCCCGGATCGGGCCCGGCCGGACATCGGCCTGGCGATGCCTGCCGAGGCTACCCGCCCCCGCGCGTCCCGGGGTGCGACATGGTGTCGCACCCGGGGGCCGGACCGGTTATCGCAACCACGCCAGCGCCGGCCACCGCGCGAGCGCGAGCCGGTCGAACAGCAGCACGACCAGCAGCGACGCCGCCAGCATGGGCAACACCACCGCCGCCGCGGCAATCAGCGCCAGCAGGCCTGCCGTCGGTGCAGGACGGTGGCCCCGCGGCGCACCCAGCCGGCCGGTCGGGCGACGCCGCCACCACATGACCGTGCCGGTCACGCTCAGCACCACCACGCCGATGCAGGCCGACAGCATCAACGCCTGGTTGGCGCGGCCGAAATAACGCCCCATGTGCAGCTGCACGCCGAGCTCGATGCCCTGCGCCATCAGGCCGTAGTCCTGGAACGTGACCTGCAGCAGCGGCGCGCCTTGCGCGTCGAAGTGGAAGGTCACCTGATCCTGCGGCCGGCCGGGATAGTTGTAGGCGGTGACCGGTGCGCCGGCGCCGGACGGCAGGAACACACGCAGGTCGCCGGCCAGGCCGTGTGCCCGCGCGTGGTCCACCGCGCGCTGCAGGCCCGCAGGGCCCCAGCCGCGCGATGCCCCGTCCACCGCCGCTGCCGCGGACGGCGGCGCGTGGTGCGCATGACCGGCGTCCCCCGCGGCGGGCGGCAGGGGCGCGTTCTGCAGCGTCCACGGCACGTCCACGAAATCGTCGCCCAGCACCGGGGCGTCCTCGGCGACGTAGCGCCGGTAGGCCGCCGGATAGCCGGCGCCCATCGCCTCGGCGCCGCTGCGCACCCACCCGCCCCAGAATGCCGACCACGGCAGCCCGGTGAAGATCAGGAAGAGCACCAGGCCCGCCACCCACCAGCCGACCGCCGCGTGCAGGCTGCGCCACGCCCCGCGCCCGCCGCCGCGCAGACGCGGCCACAACGCCCGTCGCCAGGCCGCCAGCCCGCCGCGCGGCCAGGCCAGGTAGAGCCCGGTGAGCACCAGCAGCACCGCCCACGAGGCCACCAGCTCGATGAGGTAGCTGCCGGTCTTGCCGATCAAGAGCGTCCCGTGCAGGCGATCGGCCAGCCCCACCAGGGTGCGCTCGTAGACCTGGGTGCCGGCGACGCGGCCATCGCCCGGGTCGACGAAGGCGATCCGGCGCCCCTCGCCCGGCACCGCCAGGTGCACCCGTGCGGTGCGGGTGCGGTCGTCGGGCACGTCGATCCGCGTGGCGGTCGCACCCGGCACCGCGGCCTCGGCCGCCAGGACCATGGCGCCCGCCGGCACCTGTGCGGTCCACGGGGTCGCGGCGAAGCGCAGCTCGGGATGCAACGCATCGCCGATGTCGCGTTCGAACAGATACACCGCACCGCTGACCGCCAGCAGCACCAGCACCGGCAGCACGAACAGCCCGGCGTAGAAATGCCAACGCCAGAACAGGCGGTAGCGGCCGCTGTCGCGTGCGGGCGCGCCCACCGCCACCGGGGCCGCGCTGGATGACGGAGCGGCCATGCTCAGAACCGGGTACGCAGGGTCATCTCGACGCTGCGAGGCGCGCCGAGGTAGACGTGGGTGGACGGATAGCCGGAATACTCGCCGTAGAGCGCATCGGCGAGATTGCGCACCCGCAGCGCCACCGATGCCCGGTTCCAGTCGTACTGGGCCCAGGCATCGAACGTGGTGCGGCCGCGCACATAGATACTGTTGGCGTTGTCGGTGTAGAAGCCGCCGACGTGCCGGCCGCTGGCGCCGACCGACAGCGGCAGGCGGTCGAAGCGGTAGCTCGCCGCCAGCGAGGCGGTGCCGTTGGGGACATTGCTCGGCCGGTGGCCGCGCCTGTCGGCACCGCCGGCCTCGACGAGTTCGTCGAAGCGCGCGCGGCCCCAGGTGGCGGCCGCGTCCACGCGCAGGCCGCGGCTGGCCTGCAGCTCGGCGGCCAGCTCGAGGCCCTGCGACGACTGCCGACCGCCCTGCACGCTGATGGACGGATTGGCGGGATCGCGGGTGATGATGTCGTCGCGCTCGATGCGGTACGCCGCCGCCGTCATCGACAGCCGCCGGTCCCAGGCATCGGCCTTCAGGCCGACCTCCACGGACCGCGCGTCGGTGAGGTCGAAGATGCCCGACGCGGTCTGGAGGGTCAGCAGGCTCGACACCGGACTGGCGGCGGTGGCGAACTGCCCGTAGAGCTGCACGTGCGCGTGCAGATCGAACACCGTGCCCAGCCGCCAGGAGAACGGCGTGTAGCGTGGCGCGAAGGCGCCGGTGAGGCGGTTGTCGATGGTCCGGTCGAGATCGATCGCCTCGTAGCGCAGCCCACCGACCAGCAGCCAGCGCGGGGTGAGGTTGTAGGCGTTCTCCACGAACACCGCGCGGGTACGCAGGCCGGTGCGGAACATCTGGTGGCTGGTGTAGACCGGGGCGTCGCCGTCCGGGAACGTCCCGACTTCGGGCGCCTGCGGCGACACCGGGGCGATGGCACCGCTCTGGCGCGGATTGGCGAAATCGGTGTCGTTGATCTCGACGCCGGCGGTGAACCGGTTGCGCCGCCCGGCCAGCGGGCCGTCGTAGGACAGGGCGGCACGCTGGTTCCAGAACCGGTGATCGTGGAATACGCGCTGCGCGCTGCGCGCGTACAGGCCGGTCTCGCGGTCGTAGAGCCAGTCGTCGGAATAGACGAAGTCGCGGTCGGCCTGGAACCAGGCCAGGTCGTTGCGCAGCGTCCACCGCGGCGACAGATCCCATGCCACGTTCCAGCGCAACAGGTCGCTGCGCGCGCCGGTGTGGGCCCCGACCGGGTTGTAGTTCACGTGCCGGGTGGCCTCGTCCACCACCAGGCCGTTGCGCGCGCGCACCACCCGCGACGGCGCGATGGCCGCCTCGGCCGGCACCATCGGCGAACCCTGGTAGGTGCCGCGGCTGTCGTCCTCGGCGTGCTGCCACGACAGCAGCATCGACAAGGCGTCGCTGGGCTGCCACGCCAGCCCGGCCTGCAGGGTGGACATCTCGGTGTCGTTGCGCTCGATGTCGTACAGACTGTCCGAACGCAGGCCGCTGGCGTCGATGCGCACCGCCAGCGTGTCGGACAGCGGGCGGTTGACACCGATGCCGGCACGGTAGGTGTTGAAACTGCCGACGCCGATCATCGCGTCGACCGCCTGCGCGCCGGTGTCGGGCCGGCGCGTGACCAGGTTGACCGCCCCGCCCATCGCGCCCTCGCCGTAGAGCACCGACGCCGGTCCGCGCAGGACCTCCACCCGCTCCAGGCCCCAGGTGTCGACATCGCGGGTGACGAACGTGGACGCGCCCAGGCGCACGCCGTCGTGCAGGACCGAGATCGTGTTGCCGCTGAAGCCCCGCAGGGTCATCACCGCCGGGTTGCCCGGCACGTTGCCGACCATCGCACCGTTGGCCAGCTCGAACGCCTCGCGCGTGCTGCGCGCGCCCTGGCGGGCGATAGCCTCGCGGTCGATCACCTGCAGCGATGCCGGCGTCTCGCGCTGGCTCAGACCGAGGCGGCTGCCGACGGTGGCGGGCGCATCGAGCGGACGGATGCGGCGGCCCTGCACCTCGAGGGTGTCGAGCGTGGTGGCGTCGGGCCCGCGCGGCGTGCCGGGGGCGGCGACATCCTGTGCGTCGGCATGCGCCGATGCCGTCGCGAGGCATGCCACGGCAAGAGCGGACAAGCGCCGCCGGGCGGCCGGCGACGGCGACGGCGAAGGGCGATCAGGCGGCGACGGGCAGGCGCGGGCCGACGCGGCAGGCGGGAAGAACACGAAGGACATCCGGGAAGACACTCCTGCGCCCGCCGTGCCGGCGGGCGATCTGCATGCGGCGCGGCGGCCGGGCTTGGCGCGGCGGCGCCGGCCCGCGCACTCTAGGCAGGCGCCGCGGACGCGAACAGCGACCGAATGTCGCACCCGCCGACGCCGCACTCATCGCCCGCGTGCTGCACTGCCCCTTCCGTCATCGCCCGCCGTCCGCGCATGCTGGATCGCATCGACACCTCCAACGCCTACTGCGGCCTGCCACCGCTGCCGGCCGACCTGCTGCGCGCCTGGAACCCCGACCCGTGGCTGCTGGCGGCGCTGCTGGTGTTCGCGGTGCTGGGCTGGCGGCTAGGCGCATCCGATCGCCGGCGCCGCTCGCAGCTGACCGCCGCGAACGTGCTGCTGGCGGTCCTGTTCGTGTCACCGCTGTGCGCCCTCACCGTGGCGCTGTTCTCGGCGCGCGCCCTGCACCATATGGTGCTGATCGCCGCCGTCGCGCCGCTGCTGGCGGCGGCCCTGCCGCCGCCAGCGCGGTGGCGATGGTCGCTGGCGTGGCGGGTCGCCCTGCAGGCCGGCGTGTTGTGGCTGTGGCATGCTCCGCTGCCGTACGCGCTCGCGTTGAGCGGCCCCACGGCCTACTGGCTGATGCAACTGACGTTGCTGGCGAGCGCCTGGCTCCTGTGGGATGCGCTGCTGTCGCCACGGGTGCCGGCCGGCCGCGCGGTGCTCGCCGCACTGGCGACCTCCATGCAGATGGGCCTGTTGGGCGCGTTGCTGGTGTTCGCCGATCGCCCCCTCTATGCCCATCACCTGCTGACCACCGCGCCGTACGGGCTGCCCGCGCTGTCGGACCAGCAACTGGGCGGGCTGTTGATGTGGGTGGTCGCGCTGCCGCCCTACATCGCGGTGGCGCTGCTGCGGACGCGCCGGTTGCTCGAGGAAGCCGGCACCGATGGCGCGCGCTTGGCGGGTCGTTCGTCGATCGAGGCACCGGGGCGCTGACGCCGGTGCATGGCGCGGTCGCCGGTTGCCTCGAAAGCCGCTCGGCGCGTGGGCGTGACCGGCTCGATGGTGGGCCCACCAGGATTCGAACCTGGAACCAAAGGATTATGAGTCCTCTGCTCTAACCGTTGAGCTATAGGCCCCCGACCGGGCCGGCGCACGTAGCGCGGCCGGAGGCGCATCTTAGCAGTCGGGTTGCGGGGCGACGCGCGGCGCGGCTAGCCGCTCCGACCCGATGGAGGCTTACTGAGTCGACAGCGAGTACGGCGCCTCCGCACCTTCGCCCGGCCAGGCGCGGTTCGGCTCGGCCTGCATGACGAAACGCAGCTCGCCGCCGGCCACAATCTCGTCGTGGCGCAGGAAGGTGCGGTTGAGCGGCTGGCCGTTGAGGGTGGCCGAGGCGATGTAGCCGTGGCCCTGGTCGAGGCCTTCGGCGACGATGGTGAAGGTCTCGCCGTTGGGCAGGTGCAGGCTGGCGCGCGGCAGGAACGGGCGGCCGATGACGTACTCGCCGCTGCCCGGCGCCACCGGGTAGAAACCGAGCGCGGTGAACAGGTACCAGGCCGACATCTGGCCGAGGTCGTCGTTGCCGGCGAGCCCGTCCGGGCGGTCGGCGTACTGGGTGTCCATGATGGTCTTCAGCCGCGACTGGGTGCGCCAGGGCTGGCCGGCATGCGCGTACAGATAGGCGACGTGGTGGCTGGGTTCGTTGCCGTGCGCGTACCAGCCGATCAGGCCGACGATGTCCTCCATGTGGTCGAAGATGGATTCGTCCACGTCGGCTTCGAACACCTCGTCCAGCTTCGCCAGCAGGGCGTCGGCACCGCCGTGGGCGTCGACGAGGCCGGCGATGTCGTGCGGCACGTACCACGAGTACTGCCAGGCGTTGCCCTCGGTGTAGTCGGTGCCGTATCCGCTGGCGGTGGGATCGAACGGCTCGCGGAAGCTGCCGTCGCGGTTCTTCGCGCGCATGAAACCGGTCCGGGGATCGAACGCGTTGCGCCAGAACGCGGCGCGCCGGTCGAAATCACGAGCGACCTCGGTGCGGCCCATGCCTTCTGCCATGCGGGCGAGCGTCCAGTCGCCGTAGGCGTACTCGAGCGTCTTGGAGGCCGCCTCGACTTCCTCATCGATCGGCACCCAGCCCAGTTCCATGTACTGCTCGAGACCGTCGTACTCGGGATAGGTGGCGCTGGCGATCATCGCGTCGAGCGCGGCGTCGGCATCGAAACCGCGCAGGCCCTTGAGCCAGGCGTCGGCGATCACCGGCACCGCGTGATAACCGATCATCGTCCACGTCTCCAGGCCGTGGAACGACCACACCGGCAGGATGCCGTAGGGGCTGTGGCGCTGGTGGGCGACGAGCGAGTTGATGAAGTCGGCGTTGCGCGCCTCGGGCTGCACCAGGGTCAGCAGCGGATGCAGCGCGCGGTAGGTGTCCCACAGCGAGAACGTGGAATAGTGGTTGAAGCCTTCGGCCTGGTGCACGGCGTTGTCGGGCCCGCGGTAGCGGCCGTCGGCGTCCATGAACAGCGTCGGCCCGAGCAGGGTGTGGTAGAGCGCGGTGTAGGCGCTGCGGCGGTCGGACTCGGGCGCGTCGATGTCGAGCACAGACAGCGCCTCGATCCACTCCTGTTTGGCCGCGGTGCGCACGCGATCGAAATCGAAGTCCGCCACTTCCGCATCGAGGTTGGCGATGGCGCCGGCCTCGCTGACCGGGGAGATGGCGACGGTGACGATCAGCGGCGCGTCGAGCACGCCGAAGTCGAACGTGCCCACCAACTGCCGGCCCTCGATCTGCGCGCGGCGGGTCGGAGTGTCGTGCGCGGGCGTGGTGAACCCGCGGTAGAGGATGTCGGTCTCGGTGTTGTGGAAGGCGTGCCCCTGGATCGGGCGCGAGAAGCGCATCGCGAAGTAGAGCTGCCGGCCCGGCGCCCAGCCGCGGGTCTCGCGGAAGCCGGTGACGGTGCCGTCGGCACGCTGGCGCAGCCGCGACCAGAGGATCTTGCCGGGGTAGTCGTACATGCTGGTGCGCAGGTCGAGCAGGACGCGCGCTTCCTCGCCGGCGGGGAACGCATAGCGGTGCACACCGGTCCGTGCGCTGGTGGTGAGCTCCGCACGCACGCGGTAGTCGTCGAGGGTGACGGCGTAGTAGCCCGGTTCGGCGTGCTCGGTGTCGTGGTCGTAGCGCGAGGTGTAGCCGCTGCGCGGCACGTCCGGGTCGCCGCGCTCGATGCCCGGATCGCCGGTGAACGGCATCACCAGGAAGTCGCCGAGGTCGGAGTGCCCGGTGCCGGAGAAGTGGGTATGGGAGAAGCCGACGATGGTTTCGTCCTCATAGCGGTAGCCGGCGGCCCAGTCGTAGCCGTTCTCGCGCGGCTGGATGCGCGTGTCCGGACTGAGCTGGACCATCCCGAACGGCACCGTCGCGCCCGGGTAGGTGTGACCCTCGCCGCCGGTGCCGATGAAGGGATCGACCGCGTCGAACGCACGCTCGCCCACCGCCGATGGCCCGGCCAGCACGACGCCTGCTCCCAGCAACGCGCCCACCAGCGTCGCCACCGCCACACCCCGCTTGATCATCGCTTTTCCCCGTAATTGAATCGGTTTAAACACCGCGACCCTAGCATCGATCGCATCGTGTTTGCTTGTTGCGCTGCAGGATGCGGGAATGGGGCGCACACAGCAGAATATTTCAGATTGAATCGATACAATCCGATGCCGGCACGAACGCGGCCTCGCCCAGGAGCCACTGCGTGACCACAGCCCATCGCCCCATGTCCAATTCCGCCGCGCTCGCGGTGGTGAGTCTGATCTTCTTCACCTGGGGCGGGCTGACCAGCCTCAACGACGTACTGATCCCGCATCTGAAAGCCGTGTTCTCGATGAGCTACGCGCAGACGATGCTGATCCAGTTCACGTTCTTCGGCGCGTACTTCCTGATGTCGTTGCCCTCGGGCGCGATCGTGGCGCGGATCGGCTACAAGGCCAGCATCGTGACCGGCCTGGTCGTGGCCGCGATCGGCGCGGCGATGTTCTATCCCGCCGCGCGGCTGCCTTCGTACGGCATGTTCCTGAGCGCGCTGTTCGTGCTCGCCAGCGGCATCACCCTGCTGCAGGTGGCGGCCAACCCGTACATCAGTCTGCTGGGCCGGCCCGAGACCTCGCACAGCCGGCTCAACCTCGCGCAGGCGCTGAACTCCCTGGGCACCACGCTGTTCCCGCTGCTGATCGGCCCGTTGATCCTGATCGGCGCAGTGCTCGGCGCCGACGAGATCGCCGCCATGGGCGCGGCGGAGCAGGCCGCCTACCGTGCGGCGGAAGCGCGTTCGGTCGAGATTCCCTACCTGATGCTGTCGGCCGGCCTGTTGTTGATGGCGGTGTTCGTGCTGACGATGCGCATCCCGCCGTTGCGCGAAGCCACCGAGGCCGGCGACGACGCCCACCACACGTACGCCGAAGCGCTGGGCCACAGGCACGTGCGCTGGGGCGTGATCGGCATCTTCCTGTACGTGGGCGCGGAAGTGTCCATCGGCAGCTTCCTGATCAACTACATGGCCGAACCCGAGATCGGCGGCCTGAGCGAAGCGGCGGCGTCGCGCTTCCTGGCGTTCTACTGGGGCGGCGCGATGGTCGGACGCTTCATCGGCGCGGCGCTGATGACGCGTTTCGATGCACGCCGCCTGCTGGCGTTCGCAGCGATCATGTCGGCGCTCCTGCTGGTGACGACCATGAGCACCACCGGTGCCCTTGCGATGTGGAGCGCGCTGGCGGTGGGCCTGTTCAACTCGATCATGTTCCCGACCATCTTCACCACCGCGATCGAGCGCCTCGGCACGCTGACCAGCAAGGCGTCGAGCCTGCTGGTGATGGCGATCGTCGGCGGCGCGATCATTCCGCTGATCCAGGGCGCGCTGGCCGACGTGATCGGCATCCAGCTCGCCTTCGCCGTACCGGCCGTGTGCTACGTGTACATCGTCTGGTACGCGCTGCGTGGCTCGCGCCTGAGCGCGGCCGAGTACGCCGACGCGCCGGTCGCGCCCGGAACCGGTCCCCGTCCACCCGCGATGCATTGACGCCGGGCATCGCGGCCAGAGCACACGCGTCCCGCGTTCGCGGCGGCGACCGCACCCCGCGCCCGGATGCAACGATTCGCCCCGGACGACGCGCGGCCCGGGCCACCGTACGGCCACGACGCGCAGCGAGGAGCCTGCGCACGACATCGGTTCCGCCGCACCGGCCGCACCCATCCAACGAGTAACCGAATGCCTCTCCCCGCCACGCCCCTGCCCGAATTCACCCTGCCCCGGACCCTCCGCGCGCACATCGCCGACACGCTGGCCTTCTACCATCCGCGCGCGCTCGACCCGGCCGGCGGCTTCTTCCATTACTTCCGCGACGACGGCAGCGTCTACGACCGCGGGCACCGGCATCTGGTCAGCAGCACGCGTTTCGTCTACGTCTATGCGATGGCGGCCCTCGAATACGCGGACACACCCGCGGCGACCGGCTATCGCGAGGCCGCCGTCCACGGCCTGCGTTACCTGCGCGATGCGCACCACGACCCCGTGCACGGCGGCTACACCTGGACGCTACGCGACGGCGCGCCCGAAGACCGCACCAACCACAGCTATGGCCTGGCATTCGTGATGCTGGCCTACGCCACCGCACGCAAGGCCGGCCTCGACACCACCGCCTGGATGGACGACACCTGGGCGCTGCTGGAGACCCGGGCATGGGATGCGGAGGCCGGCCTCTATCGCGACGAGGCCGATGCCGACTGGCAATGGTCGGACTACCGCGGCCAGAACGCCAACATGCACTTGTGCGAAGCGCTCATCGCCGCGCACGAGGCCGATCCCACGCAATCGCGCTATCTCGACCGCGCACTGCTGCTGGCCGACCACATGACCCGCCGGCAGGCCGCGCGCTCCGGCGGCCTGGTCTGGGAGCATTGGCATGCGGACTGGTCGGTGGACTGGGATTACCACCGCGACGACCCGAAGCACCTGTTCCGCCCGTGGGGCTTCCAGCCCGGCCACCAGATCGAGTGGGCCAAGCTGCTGCTCACCCTGCGCACGCATCTGGGCGCGGACGCCCCGGACTGGCTGCTGCCCACCGCACGCCACCTCTACGATGCCGCGCTCGCGCACGGTTGGGACGATGCGCACGGCGGCATCGTCTACGGATTCGCCCCCGAGGCGCTGCGCGACGCTTCCCCCGCACCCGGCACCGCCCCCCCCGACGCGGCCACCGCACCGATGTACGTGTGCGACGACGACAAGTACTTCTGGGTCCAGGCCGAAGCCATTGCCGCCGCCTGGCGCCTGTACGCCGCAACCGGCGACGCCCGGTATCGCGACGATTACCTGCGCCTGTGGGCGTACAGCTGGCGGCATTTCGTCGACCACGAGCACGGTGCCTGGTACCGCATCCTCGACCGCACCAACGTCCGTTACGACGACCTCAAGAGCCCCGCCGGCAAGACCGACTACCACACCACGGGTGCCTGCCACGATGTGCTGGCGGTGATGCGCGGTCGCGGCACCGACCCGGCCGTCGACGCCTGACGGGGCGCCGCGCCGCAGTCGCGCATGCCGGCGGATCCGTGTCGGTGCAGGACGGCATCGGTGCGGGCCGCGCCTCCGTCCGCGGCGCGCGTGCGGCCGGCGCGATCACTCCACGCACTGCGCCACCAGCGGCACCTGCAGGGCGGCGTCGATGTCCGCGGCCGTGGCCGGCCCGCGTGCCGAGACCGGGAAGCGGATCTCCACATCGGGCGCACGGCCGCGCGCGTCCGGAACGTCGCTCGGCCCCCGATAGCGCGACAACTGGCGGCCGGCCCGGTCGTAGTCGACCTCGATTCGCGGTGCGAGGCCGCCGTACCATGCCGCCAGCGACAATCTGAAACGGCGGATGTCGCCGGTATCGGTGGCCTGTGCCCGGAACGGCAGCGCCGACAGCCGGCCCGGCGCGAGAAACGCGGTCTCGATGCGTTCGCCGGGTTCGGGCCAGGCCTCGCGCAGCCACGCATCGAAGCCTGCATCGATCACCGGCCAGGGCCGCGCGAGCATCGCGGTACGCTCGGCGGCACCGGCGCGCTCGCGCACGAAGACCTCGCGGCCGCCGGCGACATCGCGAACACCCTGGCGTCGACCGCTGCGGGCGTCTTCGAACAGCACCCGGGGGCTCGAAGGCGCCGCCTCCGGCCACAACTGCTTGCGTGCGAATGCCTGACCATCCGCACACCGGTAGAGCACGACATGCCGCTCGCCGCCACGCAGATGCATCTCGCGATACAGCAGACGCCCGTCGCCGGCCGCATGCGCCTCGCCCTCGAACCGCACGACAGCGGGCGCGGCCTCTACAGGACCGTGCAGAGCGGAAAGCGCGAAGGCCGCCAGCATCCAGGCCACGGTCGTGGCCGATGCGGGGCGTGCCGGCGTTTCCGCGCTGCCGCCACCGGCGCCCCTGCCACACGGACGTCGCATGGACGTGGCGAGCGCACGCATCCGCTTCGAAATGGCGTCGACCTGCCACGGCAGGCGATGGTCGGTGGTGGTTCGCGTCGGGCTCATGCGCTCGGATACGTAGACCGCGACATCGAGGATGCACGGCGTGGCCGTCGCCCGGGCGTGCTCAGTCCGCGCCGGAGGCGTCCGGCAGGCGCAGGAACCGCAGGATCGCGGGCATGACCTCGGGCGCACGGCGTCGGTCCAGGACACCGGCCAGTGGGGCGATGTGGCCACCGTCGATCAGGACCAGCGTCGCCTCGCCGCCGGTCGCGCGCACCCGTTCGGCGAGGTCCACGCTGTCGCGCGTCTCGACCACGCGGTCCTCGCGGCCGTGCACCAGCAGGAACGGCGGCTCGTCGCCATCGACGAACGCCAGCGCCTGCGCGCGCGGCCACAGCGCGGGATCGCCGAACACCGGTGCGAGACTGCGGTCGATGACGAAATCGTACGGTCCGGCCAGCCCGATCGCACCGGCCAGATCCCGCGGGGCGAGCCCTTCGGCCTTCAGATAGCGGCCATCGGTGGCCAGCAGACCCGCGATCTGAGCCCCCGCCGAATGACCCAGTACGTATACCCGCGCGGGATCGCCGCCGTACGACCTCGCGTGGTCGCGGGCCCAGCGCACCGCACTCGCCGCATCGGCCATGAAACCCGGAAAGGTCGGCAGCGGCGCCTTGCGGTAGTCGGCCACCACCACCAGCGCACCGGCATCCGCCAGGCGGCGGCCGACGAAGCGGTAGTCCTCGGGACGCCCGGTCCGCCAGCTGCCGCCATGGAAGAACACCACCACCGGTGCCGGGGAGACATCAGAGGCGGCCGGGCGATAGACGTCCAGGCGAAGTTGCGGCGCGGACACGAACACCGCCTGCGCATCCGGCGGCGCCATGCCGCGGTTGGCGTAGGCGAACAGCGTGCGCTGGCAGCCGCTCGCCGCCAGGGCGACGAACGCTGCCAGCAGCAAAGCGCTGCGGCGAAGAATGGACGCGGGCATCGGCGACCTTCACGACATGGGTTGTCCGACTCTACGCACCGGCGCGTCATCCGGATGCGGCGTGCCCGCCCCGCCCCACCGTGCCCGGCGGGCTGGTCCCGCCGCGACGTGCGCCTCGGCACGTGCGGCGCTATCCGTCGCGGCACTCCGGCGCGCGCCTCAATCGTCGGCCACCGGCTCGAACAACAGATCGTGATAGTCGTAACTGAAGTCGGCCACCGGCGACACCGCCTGCATCCGGATCTGCGCGACCTGGCCGTCCGCGTCCAGCGCGAAACTGACGTAGGCCGGTTCGATCGAGGCGTCGTCCCAGTCGGCGCGGAAGGTGTCGTACTGCCAGTGGGTCAGGGTCCCGGCCATGTTCGGGGTCTGCAGGAAGTCGATGCGCAACCGCCCGCTCTGCGCGGCGATGGCGATCGGGCCGTACCACGCATCGGCGTAGCGACCCGCATAGCCGGCCGGCGGCAGCGAGGGCCGCGAGGGCCGTCGTGCGGGCCCGCCTGCGGCCTCGAGCGCGGCCAGGCCGTCGTCCAGGCGCTGCCGGTTCCAGGTGGCGAAGGCCGCCACCCAGTCGCGCGGCGGCAGGTCGAGGTAGTGGTCGAGCAGTTCGTAGCCCAGGCCGCGCATGACGTCGACGTCCTCGGAATTGATCTGCAGCGAGATGCCGATGCCGCGCTCGGGCACCAGCATCACGAACGCGAGCACGCCGAACACCGCGCCGCCGTGCTGGACCACCCTGACCCCGCGATAGTCCTGCACGCTCCACCCCAGTCCGTAGCCGGAGAACTGCGGGGTGATGGCGGCGATCGGTTCCGGGAACGGCCGGATCGGCACCGTCACCTGCGGCGTCCACATCTCGCGCGCCGACGCTTCGCTGTACAGCCGTGCACCCGCCCCGTCCGGCACCGCGCCGAGCGCGAGTTGCACTTGCAGCCAGCGCGCGAAGTCGTGGGCGCTCCACGACAATCCACCGGCCGGCGCGCCCACCTGGCCGAGCCCCTCGCGCTCGGGCAACACCTGCTGCGCGCCGAGGCCGCGCACGCGCGGATCCAGCCGCGCGTGCGGCTGCACGCGGTTGGGGTTGGCGAAGCGCTCGTCCTCGTGGCTGGCCGCGGTGCGCATGCCCAGCGGGGCGAAGATGCGTGCACGCACGAACTGTTCCCAACTCTGCCCGCTCGCCGCGGCGACCACCTCGCCGGCCACGATGTAGAGGATGTTGTCGTACGCGTAGCCGCTGCGGAAGCTCGTCGCCGGCGGGAGATGCCGCAGGGCGCGCACGATGTCCGCACGGCTGCGCGAGGTGCGCGGGATGAACAACAGGTCGCCGGCCCCCAGGCCCAGACCGCTGCGGTGCAGCAGCAGGTCGCGCACGGTCATCTCGCGCGTGACCCAGGCGTCGTACATGCGGAAGTCGGGCAGGTGGTCGATGACCCGGTCGTCCCAGTCGAGCACGCCGTCGTCGACGAGGATCGCCAGCGCCGCCGCGGTGACCGCCTTGCCGGTGGAACCGGTGGGGAAGACGGTGTCGGCATCCACGGTCTCGGGCGCGCCCAGCCGACGCACGCCGTAGCCCTGCGCATGCGTGATCCGGCCGTCCTCGACGATGGCGATGGCCATCCCGGGGACGCCGTGCGCGTGCATGACGTCGCGCACGCGCGCATCGAAATCCGGCGGTGGCGCGGCCAGCGCCGTGGTCGCCGCGCACCACAGCATCAGGGCGGTCGCGGCCCCCGGCAGGCGCGTCACGATGGTCATGAAGGTCTCCTCGTAGGCGAAGGGGCCGGCGTGGGGTGTGCGGTGGCGGCGGCGCGGTGTCGCCACAGCCACCAGGCGCCGACGGTCAGCAGCGGCAGCACGTACACGGCCAGGAACAAACCGGCGAGCGCGCGGTAGCCCTGGGCGATCAGCGCCACCAGGCCGACACGGTCGGCGATGAAGATCGAGCCGGCCAGCAGCACCGCCGCGATCGCCAGGCGGACGCCACCCCCAAGGGCGCGCGCACGCTGGCGATGCCAGGCCTGCGCGATGCGCTCGTTGGAAGCGTGCACGACCGCGGTGCCGCTCTCCAGCAACGCGCTGAAGACCATCAGCTGGAACAGCGCGTGGAACAGCGGCAGGTCCAGCTGCCGCAGGATGTAGTCCGACGGCAGCGCCTGCGCCCCGATCTGCGGATACCAGGCCAGCATGCAGAGGAAGAACAGCAACCCCGGCAGCATCGCCAGCGGCCCGGCGAGCGCCCCGGCGATCACCGCATCGCGACGGCACAGGAAGTGCCGCGCCAGCGGCAGCACGATCACCGCACCGACGATGTTGTAGCCGGCATAGGTCAGGCCGCCCTGCACCCAGCCGGTGGCCGGTTGCGGCGTCGACAACGCCGCCAGCGTGCGGTCGCCGAATCCGGTCAGCACCAGCACCACGAACAACGCATAGGTGCCGTAGAGCAGCACCGACACCCACTTGAACAGCGCCTCCACCGCACGGTTTCCGAACGCGGCGAACGCACCCACGCCGACCATGAGCAGCCACGTGCCCGCGAGCTTCGGCCAGCCCAGCAGCGCGGCCGCGATCTCCCCGGCCGCCGCGCCGAACACCGCCAGGATCAGCACCATGAACACCAGGTACGCCGCCTCGAACACGAATGCGAACGGACCGAGCAGGACCGCGAAGAAACTCTGGTAGTCGAAGCTCCGGCTGGCGTGCGCCAGGGCGAAGGTCAATGCGCAGACCCCACTCCAGCAGATCATCGCCAACACGATCGCCATCGTTCCGCCCTGCGGGCCGCTGGGGATGAAGTACTCGGCCAGTTCGCGCCCGGTCGCATAGCCGCCGCCGATCACCGCGCCCTTGAAGGCCAGGCCCGGCAGCACGAAGCGCTGGAACCGGGTGGACATCGGGACGGCCACGGCAGGCATGGCGTCACCCCAGACAGGCGTCGAGCAATTGCGCGAACGCGCGGCCGCCGCGCATCGGGTCGGCCACCGGCAGGCCGAGGCGGGCCGCGGCGGCGTCGAGCGCGCGTTGCGCCGCGGCGGCGTCGAGCCCGCTGGTGTTGAGGCTGACACCCGCGCATCGGATCGCGGGATTGGTGCGGGCCCCGAGCCGCAGCACCAGATCGATGGTCTCCTCCACCGAGGGCAGCGGGTAGTCCGGATAGCCGAGCACGCGCTCACGGCCGTGCGCATGGCAGACCACGACCACATCCGGCTGGCTGCCGTGCAGCAACGCCAACGACACCCCCGCGTAGGCCGGGTGCGACAGCGATCCCTGACCTTCGATCACGTCCCAATGCGCGGGATCGGCATCGGGCGAGAGCCGCTCGGCAGCGCCCGCGGCGAAGTCGGCCACCACGGCATCCATGGGGATGCCCTGCCCGGCGATCAGGATCCCGGTCTGGCCACTGGCGCGGAAGTCCGCCTCGTACCCGCGCTCGCGCAGCCCGCGCGCCAGGGCGAGCGCGGTGTACTTCTTGCCCAGCGCGCAGTCGGTGCCGACGGTGAGCAGGCGCCGGCCGGTGCGCTTGCGGCCGGTGGCCACGGGCAGATCGGACGGGGGCTCGCGCACGTCGATCAGGCGACGGCCCTGGGCGATCGCCGCATTGCGCAGGGGCTCGATGCCCGACAGCCGGGCATGCATGCCGCCCACCAGGTCCAGCCCCGCGTGCAGGGCCTCCAGCAGTGGCGACAGCCATGCCTCCGGAATCCGTCCGCCGGGATTCGCGACTCCGATCACCAGCGAACGCGCGCCCAGGGCGCGCGCCTGCGCCGGTGTCAGGCGCGGCAGGCCGGTCCGGACCGCCGCTCCTTCGCAGGCGAACTCGCCGACACAGCGCTCGCCCGCCCAGTCGCGCAGCCCAAGTGCGGTCTTGGCGTAGGCGGGCTCGACCACGTCGCCCAGGAACAGCAGATAGGGTTGCGGCAGCACATCAGGCACGTGCAGCACGGGCACTGCATTCGACATGGGGAAGGCTCGGATGCGGTCGTGGGCATCGCCTGCGGGCCGCAGGCGATGGACGGGTCAGAAGCGGTAGTCGAACTCGAGACCGAAGGTCCGCGGCTGGATCGGCACGCCGGCCAGCTGCACGCGGGCGCCGCTGACCGCGCCGTCGACCGGCGTCAGCGACGACCAGGCGCCTTCGTCGGTGACGTTGTTGACGTAGGCGCGCAGCATCCAGCGGTCGCGGCCGAAACCGGCGTACAGGTCGAGGGCGCGGTAGCTGTCGAGCGTCAGCGGCGCGGTCACCACCTCGTCGAGCACCGTCGACGGATCGCCCGGCGCGGTGACGCGCTGGCGCTCGGTGGTGTCGTTGAGCCGTTCGCCGACCCAGCGCAGCGCGCCGCCGATCTGGCCGTCGTAACCGCCCGAGGTGGCGAATGCGTACTCCGCGGTGGCCGACCACGACAGCCGCGGCACGTAGGGCATCCGATCCCCGCCCAGGCCGGTGTTGAGGATCACGTCGAAGCCGTCCTGCGGGATCACCGTCGGATCGAAATCGTTCTTCACGCTGGCGCGCGTGTAGGCGCCGTTGAACCCGAGCTGCAGCTGGTCGGTGGCGCGGAACGCCGCCGCCAGCTCGACGCCCTCGCTCGTCGCCTCGCCGCCGTTGACCAGGCCGCCGATACCGTTGAACGACGACGCCACCTGGATGTCATCCCACTCGATCCGGAACACGGCCAGATCCAGCTGCGCACGGCGCTCGGCGAACTGCGACTTCAGCCCGAGTTCGTAGCTGTCCAGGCGCGACGAATCGACGCTCGGCGGGATGCCCGCCAGGGCCACGTTCGGACCGCCGGGCTGATAGCCGGTGGCGGCGCGCGCGTAGAGCATCGTGTCCTCGGCGAGCTTGAACTGCGGGCTCAGGCTCCAGGTGAACACGTTCTCGCTGGACTCGCCCGGGGCGTCGCCGATCGGGGCCAGGATGCCCTCGCTGACGTTCTGGCTGAACCACTGCTCGTTGCGGGCCTGACGCAGGCCGGCGTCGATCTTGAACCGGTCGTTGAAACGCCAGGAGCCGTTGGCGAACACCGCGATCTCTTCGTAGGTGCTCGGCAGGGCCAGCTGCGCCAGCGTCGCGAACGACGCGAACGCCGGTGGCAACGGCGTGCCGTCGCGCTGGCCCAGCCAAGCGAACTGTGACTGCCGCGCATCCTCGCGGGTGTAGAACACGCCGGTCATCCACTCGAAGCGCCCGCCGGTGCTGGAGGTCAGGCGGAACTCCTGGGTGATCTTGTCGAGATCGAAGTCGTAGCGCACGAACGCGGCGCCCGGTTCCGGCAGCCCCAGCAACAGGTCGGCGACTTCGCCGAACTGCACGGTCGCGTCGATCTGGTCCATCGTGCGGGTGTCCGACCAGCCGGTGGCGGAGACGAAGCTGCCCCAGCCCAGATCCCAGTCGAAACTCAGCGACGCCAGGGTCAGGCGCTTGTCGAACGGCTGCCGCTGCCAGGTGCGGCCGGTCAGGTCGCCGAACAGCGGCGCCTGGGTGTCGGGGTCGAGGGCGACGCTGGCGCGGTCGTCGCTGCGGATGCGCTGCTGCAGCACCGCGAGGTTCATGTCGACGGCGTCGCCGTCCCAGGCCAGCGCGGCGCGCACCCCGGTCTGCTCGCCGCTGTTGATGTCGCGCCGGCCGTCGACGGCGTTGTCGGTGTAGCCGGGCAGCCCGTTGCGCGCGGCACTCACGCGCAGGCCCAGCCGGTCGTCGCGCAGCGGCAGGCTGGCGCCGACACGTGCGTTCCAGGCCTGGCCGCCATCGGGCACCGCGCGCACGCCGAAGCCGGCGCGGAACTCCGGCGGCCCCGGATCCGCCGCATGGGTGACGTACTTGAGCAGCCCGCCGATCGCACCGGCGCCGTAGAGCGTGCCCTGCGGGCCGCGCAGCACCTCGACCCGGCTGATGTCGTAGGGCAGCAGATCGAGCATCAAGCCGCCCGCGCCCTGGTAGATGCCGCTGGAGCCGACCGGCACTTCGTCGATGTAGGTCGCCACCGTGGCGCCCGACGACAGCGCGGAAATGCCGCGCAGCGACACCGAGGTCAGGCCCGGGCTGCCGCTGTTCTGCACCTGCATGCCGGGAATGAGCGCGGCGTAGTCGGACAGCGAACTGGCCCCGAGATTCTCCAGGTCGCGCTCACCGACAACGCTGATCGATGCGCCGACGTCGCGGATGTTCTCGACCCGCTTGTTGGCGGTCACCACCACCGTGTCGAGGGTGGTCGCATCGCTGCCCTGCTGTGCCTGCACCGGCGCGACCGCACCGGCGAGGATCGTGGCGAGCGCCAGCGACAGGGCGGACGGACAGTACGGGCGTGCGGACTTGAACGCGTTCATCAGTGGGCTCCCCGGCCGGCTCATCGGCATCGAACGATGTGAGTCCGGCGCCGTCCCCGTGCGGCCTGAGGCGCCTGACATCCTGATTGGAGAATTGATCCTGTTTGGAGAATTGTCAACCTTTCGAGGATCGGAGTGACCTTTGGGCTCTCATCGCCGTCGGGCGGCCCCACACGCCCGGCACGCCGGCACGCCAGCGCGATCCGCGCGCCGGCGCCGTTCCTCGCCGCGGTCGCGCGGCGTGGTGCCGGACGATAGCCGTCTAGCGGTCCTCACCCCCCTGCCAGCCCGGCCCGCGGACCACGCGCCCGGGCGTGGCGCCGGTGTGCTCGCCGTCGCGCAACACCTGCACGCCGTTGACGAACACATCGGCCACGCCGGTGGCGAACTGGCGCGGTTCGGCGTAGGTGGCGTGATCGATGATCGTCGCCGGGTCGAAGACGACGATGTCGGCGAAACAGCCCGGCTGCAGGCAGCCGCGGTCGCGCAGTTTCCAGTTGGCGGCCGGCAGCCCGGTCATCCGGTGGATACCCTCTTCCAGCGTCATCAGCCCCCGCTCGCGCACGTAGTGGCCGAGGAAGCGGGCGACGTTGCCGTAGGCGCGCGGATGCGTGCTCGATCGCAGGAACACGCCCTCCGGCGCGGACGACTCCGCATCCGAGCCCAGCGTCACCCAAGGCTGGCGCAGGCCCAGTTCGACGTTTTCCTCGCTCATCAGGAAGTACGCCGTGCCCACGCGTCCGTCGTCCTCCACGATCAGGTCGATCGCGGTGGCTTCCGGCGAGGTGCCGCGTTCGCGTGCGACCTCGGCCAGGGTCTTGCCGGTCAGCGGACGGAGCGCCGGCGTCCTGAAGTCGATCAGCACCAGACGCTCGTCGGAACCGGCCAGCAGGCGAAGGTTCTCCCACTCGACATCCGGGTCGCGCATCTCGGCGATCACGCGGTCGCGCACCGCGGGATCCTTCAGGCGCGCGATCATCGCGTCGTGGCCGCCGGCCTGCACCCACGGCGGCAGGCTGGCGGTGAGCCCGGTGCCGCCGGCGGTGTAGGCGTACATGTCGGCGCCGACCTGCAGGCCCTCGGCGCGCGCGGCGTCGATCCGCGCGATCGCCTGCGCCATCTTCGGCCAGTTGGTCTCGCCCGCGGCCTTGAGATGGTAGACGCCGACCCGCTCGCCGGTGGCGCGCGCGATGGCGATGGTCTCGTCGAGCGCCTCGAGGAAGCGGTCCGCCTCGCTGCGCATGTGCGAGACGTAGCCGCCGCCGGACTCGGCCGCGGCCTGCGCCAGCGCGACGAGTTCCCCGGTCTGCGCGAACGCCGCGGGAGGATAGATCAGCGACGTGCCCACGCCGAGCGCCCCTTCGCGCATCGCCGCGCGCACCAGGTCCTGCATGCGCGCCAGTTGGACGGCATCCGGGGTGACGTCGTCCTCGCCCAGCTCGTGGATGCGGATCGTCGTCGCGCCGACGAACGAGGCCACATTGGGGGTCACGCCGCGCGTCTCGAGGAAGGCCAGGTATTCGCCGAGCGTGGTCCACTCGATCAGATAGCGGATGTCGCCCTGCTGCCGCAGCGCATCGGCCTTCATGGCGTCGTTGTAGGGCCCCATCGACCAGCCCTCACCGAAGATCTCCAGGGTCACGCCCTGGCGGGTGCCGCTCATGCCGCGACCGTCCTCGATCAGCGATTCGGTCGCCCAGCTCAAGGTGTTGATGAAGCCGGGCGAGACGGCGCGGCCGCCCGCGTCGACGACCTGCGCGGCGTCCGCATCGCTGCCGGCCGGCAGCAGCGCGGCGATGCGGTCGCCGTCGACGGCCACGTCGACGCGTTGCGGCGCAGCGCCGCTGCCGTCGTAGACGACGCCGTTGCGGATCAGCAGGTCGTAGCGGGTGTCGAGCGCATCGGCGACGGGCTGGGTGCCGCAGGCGGCCAGGGCGAGCGTGAGCAGGGCGAACGGCAGGCGGGGCATGGCGGGGCTCCTGGTGGCGGATCGGGTCATGGCAACTGGCGGATCGGCCGGTCCAGCCGCCACAGCAACAGGGCGGCGACGACGGCGAGCGCGGCCAGCAGCAGGAAGAACGCGGCGTGGCCGATCCTCGACCACAGCGTGCCGACCACGCCGGCGAGCAGGCTGCCGGCGAAGATGGCGAGAAACCACGACGCGACCGTGGTCGCGCCCAGGCGCGGCGGCGCGAGCCGGGCGAACAGGCCCAGACCGGTGGGCAGGATGTACAGCTCGCCCAGGGTCAGGATGGCGAAGAACGCCAGCAGCCAGACCCAGCCCACACGCGCATCGCCGGCGACCGCGGCGACCGCCGCCAGCACCAGGTAGGCCACCGCCACGATCGCCGCGCCGATCGCCATGCGCAGCGCCGGCGGGGTCTCGTGTCCGGCCTCGGCGCGCCGACGCCAGACCATCAGCAGCAACGGCGTCATCGCGATCACCAGCAGCGGATTGAGCGACTGGAACCAGGTCATCGGGATCGTGATGCCGGCCCAGACGCGGTCCACCCCGGTGTCGATCCACAGCGGCAGGGTGTTGCCGATCTGCTCGTAGGCGCCACGGAAGACGGTGGCCGCGATGCCGACGCCGAGCAGCAACCCCCACACCCGCCGGCGCTCGTCGGCCGCGTCCGGTGCGAGCACCGCCACGGGCCGCACGCGTGCCGGCTCCGGCGGCAGATAGCGCCGGCCGGCGAGGTAGATCGCCAGCCCCAGCCCCATGCCGATGCCGGCGGCGCCGAAGCCGTAGTGCCAGCCGTAGAGTTCGCCGAGCGTGCCGCACACCAGCGGCGCGAGGAACCCGCCGACGTTCAGGCCGACGTAGTACACGTTGTAGGCACGCCCGCGCCGCGGATCGTCGGCGGCATAGAGATCGTTGATCTGGCTCGGCAGGCTGGGCAGGAACAGGCCGTTGCCCAGGGCGATGGTGGCCAGCGCCGCGTAGAACAACGGCTCGAACGCCATCAGGAAGTGGCCGACAGCCATGATCGAACCACCGATCACCACGGCGTTGCGCTTGCCCAGCCAGCGGTCGGCGATGGTACCGCCGAGGATCGGCATCAGGTACGCCATGGCGGTGTAGGTGCCGTAGACGAACGACGCCTTCTCCTGCGCGAACAGCAACTGCTTGGTCATGTAGTAGACCAGCAGCGTGCGCATGCCGTAGTAGGAGAACAGCTCCCACATCTGGGTGAGGAACAGGATGGTCAGCCCGCGCGGCTGACCGAACCAGGTCTTGTCGGCCGCGGCGTTCACCCGGCGGCCTTCGGGCCCCACACCTCGTCGCCGCAGACGATGTGGCCGTCCTCGTAACGCACCGACGGGCTGCGGTCCTGCGCGAGGAAGATCGGCCCGTCGAGGTCGACCACGTCGCAGTACTGCCCGAGCACGAACGCCGGCGCGGCCGCGAGGCTGGTGCCGGCCATGTTGCCGACCATCACCCGCTTGCCGAGCGCGCGCGCGCGTTCCGCCATCAACAGGCCCTCGGTGAGGCCGCCGCACTTGTCGAGCTTGATGTTGACGACATCGAAGCGGTGGTGCCGCGCTTCGAGTTCGGCGAGGTCGAGGATGCTCTCGTCGGCGGCGATCGGCAGCGGTCGCTCGATGCCATCGAGCGCGGCTTCGTCGCCACGCGCACAGGGTTGCTCGAGCAGCGACACGCCCGCCGCCACCAGCGCCGGCAGCAGGTGCGGCAGCGTGCGGGCGGTGTAGCCCTGGTTGGCGTCGACGCCGATCCACGCCGCGGGGCAACGCCCGCGCACCGCGCGCACGCGCGCGGCGTCCAGATCCGCGTCGCCGGTCAGCTTGAGCTTGAGCGCACGCGCCTTGGTGTAGGCCGCCGCGCCCTCGGCCATCGCCTCGGGCGTGTCGGCGCCGACGGTGAACGTGGTCAGCAGCGGACGCACGCCGTCCAGCCCGGCCAGGGCCCAGACCGGGCGGCCGCTGCGCTGCGATTCGAGTTCCCACAGCGCGCAGTCCAACGCGTTGCGTGCGCCGCCGGCGGGCAGCAGCGTGCGCAGCGCGTCGCGGTCGATGCCGGCCTCGATGCGCGGGCGCAGCGCTTCGAGCGTGGTCAGCATCGTGTCCGGGCGGTCGTCGGTGTAGTAGACGCCGGCAGCCTCGCCGCGACCGCGGTGCGGGCCGTCGCGCAGCGTGACCACCGTGGCCGGCATCGCCTCGAACACATGGCCGGCGATGCGGAAGGGCGCGGCCAGCGGCAGCGGTTCGTTGTGCAGTTCAAGCTCGAGCGGCACGGCGGCGCACTCCCGGTCAGAAGGAACGTGGAGAGAAGGCGGCCGGCGGCATCGGCCGCCGGCCACACCGGGATCAGTAGTACGCGCCGAACCCGATCAGGTGATGGGCGAAGCCGACCCACAGCGCGAACAGGCAGGCCAGCGCCAGCACGACCGCCCACAGCTTGGCCAGGATGCGACGGCGGGCCCGCAGCACGTGCCAGGCGTTCCATACCGCCACCGCGGCGCCCAGCGGCAGCGCCAACGTGGCGAACAGACGCAGCGCGATGATCAGTCCGTCGCTGCCGGGGCTGGTCATCTCCAGCTTCGAGAGCATCGCGATCACCAGGCCGAGCAGCCCGCCGACCGCCAGCAACACCAGCAGCGCGGCGACCCGCACCAGGCGGTGCGCACGGGCGTCGCGACCGGACAGCGCGTAGGGCGCGCCGTAGTAGCGCCGCACCAGAGCCGAGACCGGCCAAGCGATCACGGTGAGCAACAGCACCGCCAGGCTCGCCGCCAGCAACGGCATCGTCAGACCGCGCCACATCGACAGGCGCTCGAACACCATGATCGGGGCGTACGGCTCCACGGTGAACCGGGTCACCCGCCCGTCGACGACGTCGGCCGCCAGCCGGTCGCCACTGGCGGTGTCCTGCCACACGTAAGGCGCCACCTCGCGCCAGGTCTTGGGCGCACCGCCCGGCCCGAGGGCGGCGGTGACGCTGATGGTGCCGTCCTCGTTGGCGATCACGTCGATCGTGCCCAGCGCGTTGGCCAGCGACACGAAGTTGCTGTCGGGGCGCCGGCTGCTGGTGTAGCGGCCGGCGATCTGCCGCGCATGCTCGGCCGCCTCGGCCTCCGACACCCCGGGCGCCTCGCGCGGCGCACCGGGCAGGTAGCGGTCGGCGAACCCACGCGACAGCGCGTAGCGGATGTGCCCGGTCGCGCCGTCGCGACCGGTGCTGTTCATCGACACGAACACGCCGATGCCGTCGTCGAGGAACAACTGCAGGTCGCTGTGGAACCACTGCGTGTCGCCGCCGTGCGAGATCGCGCGGTGGCCGTTGTAGGTGGTCTCGTAGAAGCCGAGCATCATGCGGTTCAACGGCCCGATCGACGGCTGGGCGGTGGAATGCATCGCCTGCGCGGTCTCCTCGCGCAGGATGCGGCCATTGCCGTACGCGCCGTCGGCCAGGTGAGCGATCATGAAACGCGCCATGTCCGCGCCGGTCGCGGCGAGGCTGCCGGCGGGCGCCAGGCTGATGAACTCGTACGGCTTGGCCTCGCCATCGGAGGCCTTCGCGTAACCCTTCGACATGCCGTCCAGCAATGCCGGGGGCAACGGCTGCCGGAAGCTCGAGTGCGCCATGCCGAGCGGTTCGAGGATGTGCCGGTCGATGTAGTCGTCGAACGATTCGCCCGACACGCGCTCGACGACGTAGCCCGCCAGCGCGGTCGCGTAGTTGGAGTACGCCGGCGTCGCGCCCGGGACGTGGATGCGCCGCGGCACCCAGCGCTTGAGCGCGTCGCCCAGCGGCACGATCTCGTCCTCGCGCGAGGTGATCAGGCCGCGGATCTGCTCCTCCATGCCGGTGGTGTGGGTGAGCACCTGGCGCAGCGTGGCCGGCTGGCCATCGCGCGCGGGAATCTCGAAATCGAGGTATTGATTGATGTCGGCATCGAGGTCGAGGCGCCCCTGCTCCACCAGCTGCATCACCGCCGTCCAGGTGAACAGCTTCGACACGGAGCCGGGACGGAACAGCGTGCGCTCGGGATCGACCGGCGCGCGGGTGTCGAGATCGGCGTAGCCGTAGCCCTTCTGCAGCAGCACCTCGCCGTCGCTCACCACCACCACCACGGCACCGGCCACGTCCCCCGCTGCCAGCGCGTACGGCAGGAACCCGTCGAGCCAGGCTTCGAGATCGGACCGGGTCAGCCGCGCGGGACCGGACGACACCTGCTCGGCGCTCTCCACGACGGCATCGGTCGGCATCGTGGGCGCGACGGCTACGGGAGGCGGCAACGCCGCTTCCTGCATCGCGGCCGCCGCCAGGCCGGCGGCGAACAGCCAGCCACACAGGATCGTGGGAATCGCGCGCATCGAACCGCCTCCGGACAAGGTGATGCGGCAACAGGCCGCAGCGGGTAAATCCTGATCGGGAGATAAACATCCTGATCAGAGAATTGTCAACTGCCGCGGGTCACATCCCTGCGGTCAGAGGGCCTTCATTCCGAGGCCTTCCCAGCATTGGCGCGCGAGGCGATGATGATCCCGAACAGGACATGCGTGCCTGCGATGGACGCTTCTCAGGAGACCGGCTCAGGATGACTTCGCAACACCCCACCATCGGCGGCCTGCTGCGCGCATTGCGCGCGCGCAAGGGCTGGACGCTCAAGCAGATGAGCGAGCACTCGGGCATCCCGCTGTCGACCCTGTCCAAGGTCGAGCACGACCGGCTGACCCTGACCTACGACAAGCTGCTGCAACTCAGCCAGCGCCTCCAGATCCGCATGTCGGAGTTGTTCGCCGAGCAGGACGAGACCGCCGAACCGCCGGTCACCGCGCGCCGCAGCATCGGCAGGATCGAGGACGCGATCCGCGTCACCACGCCGAACTACGACTACTACTACCTGTGTCCCGAGTTGCGCCGCAAGCGCATGATCCCGGTGCTCACCCGCGTACGCGCGAAGAGTCTGGAAGAGTTCGGCGATCTGGTCCGGCATTCGGGCGAGGAGTACATCCACGTGCTGGAAGGCCGCATGGAAGTGCACACCGAGTTCTACGATCCGATGGTGCTCGAGACCGGCGAGGCGGTGTACATCGATTCCAACATGGGTCACGCCTACATCGCCGCCGAAGGCTGCGACGAGGTCCTGCTGCTGGGCGTGTGTTCGAGCACGGACGAGCAATTGATGGAGTCGCTGATGACGCTGCACGGCGAGGAGGGCGCGGTCGTGCAGACGCAGCCGCGCCGCCTGCAGGCACCGGCGAAGAAAGTCCCGGCCGCAAAGCCAGTGAAGCGGGCGGCGAAGAAGGCCGGTGGGGGGCGATAGGCGAGGCGAGATGAGCGGCGAGCGTCACGCCACCCCTCTACTTCGTTGCTGCTCCGCTCGGTTGCGAGGACAGTAACGGCGACTGGCGGTGGCGGTGGCGAGCGTTCTGGAGCCGCACTTCGCTTGCTCTCGCACCGGTCTGATGGACCCCGCCGTGGCCGGCAGTCCCTTGCCGCGAATGTCCCCCGGCCACCGCCATGCGGCGGCGGCCTCCTCCTTGATTTCGCGCAAGGGCCCGCCGGCCC
>NZ_KQ759763.1:3225610-3226013 GCF_001482195.1 Luteimonas abyssi
ATCGGCTTGCGGATCGTGCGGGCCGCCGTCATCGGGTCGCTCGCGTCTTGCGTCCCGAACGACGGGGAAGCAGGCTGCATCGATCAAACACCCGCGATGCCAACGGACCCGACCGGCAAGGCACGTTTCACAACATGGACCGGCGGCTGAGTACCGGTCTCCCGCGCGGTGATCCGATCTTGGCCCACCGCCGCGATAAGAGATCCACAGCAGAAGGTACCGGCGGCCACGCCCGGCACGTTCCGCAAGCCGAAGCCCCGTCGGGACCGGTGGTCTTCTCGGCGAAATCAAGGAGGAGGCCGCCGCCGCATGGCGGTGGCCGGGGGACATTCGCGCGAGGAGGCTGCCGGTTGCGGCGGGGCCCGTCGGATCGCAGCGCTGCGAAACGAAGCGAGACGCCTCA
>NZ_KQ759763.1:3226023-3547675 GCF_001482195.1 Luteimonas abyssi
ACTGCGCCACCAAACGATGCGGGGGTCCCACGATCTTCGGCGCAACCTGAAGTCGCTCGCCAACAAGCCCAACGCAAGGCATACCAGCGCCTGCTTGCGGAACGCCCCGCAAGCCGAAGCCCGTCGGAAGCGGTGGCCTTCTCGGCGAAATCAAGGAGGAGGCCGCCGCCGCATGGCGGTGGCCGGGGGACATTCGCGCGAGGAGGCTGCCGGTTGCGGCGGGGCCCGTCGGATCGCAGCGCTGCGAAACGAAGCGAGACGCCTCATGACCTTCGCCGCAACAGAAGGCCACTTGCTCGCGAAAAGAACAAAGAAAAACCCGCCTGACGGCGGGTTCTTCGTAAGTCCATCACAACCTCGACTGCATCAGTCGATGTCGAGGAAACTCCGCAGCTGCTCGGAGCGGCTCGGGTGACGCAGCTTTCGCAGCGCCTTGGCCTCTATCTGGCGGATGCGCTCGCGGGTGACGTCGAACTGCTTGCCGACCTCTTCCAGGGTGTGGTCGGTGTTCATGTCGATGCCGAAGCGCATGCGCAGCACCTTGGCCTCGCGCGGCGTCAGCCCGGCGAGCACGTCGTGCACGGTCTCGGAGAGGTTGATGTTGGTGGTCGCCTCCACCGGAGACTCCACGTTGGTGTCCTCGATGAAATCGCCCAGGTGCGAGTCCTCGTCGTCGCCGATCGGGGTCTCCATGGAGATCGGCTCCTTGGCGATCTTCATGACCTTGCGGATCTTGTCTTCCGGCATGTCCATTTCCTTGGCCAGCTCCTCCGGCGTGGCCTCGCGGCCGTACTGCTGGAGCATCTGGCGGGAAATGCGGTTGAGCTTGTTGATCGTCTCGATCATGTGCACCGGGATGCGGATCGTGCGCGCCTGGTCGGCGATCGAGCGGGTGATCGCCTGGCGGATCCACCAGGTCGCGTAGGTCGAGAACTTGAAACCGCGGCGGTGCTCGAACTTGTCGACCGCCTTCATCAGGCCGATGTTGCCTTCCTGGATCAGGTCCAGGAACTGCAGGCCGCGGTTGGTGTACTTCTTGGCGATCGAGATCACCAGGCGCAGGTTGGCCTCGACCATCTCCTTCTTCGCCTTGCGCGCCTTGGCCTCGCCGTAGGCCATCGCGCGGTTGATCTCCTTGAGGTCGAGCAGGGTCACGCCCATCGCCTTCTCGGTGGCGATGATGGCTTCCTGCTCGGCCACGATCTGGTCCTTGACGTCGCGCAGGCCCGACGACCACTTCTGCTTGCGCTTGATCATCTCCTCGGCCCAGTCCAGGTTGGTCTGGTTGCCTTCCCACGCGCGCAGGAAGTCCTTGCGCGGCATCTTGGCGACGCGGGTGGACAGATCGAGGATGCGGCGCTCGTGGTTCTTGATCGTGTTGACCACCTCGCGCAGGCGGCGCACCAGCGTGTCCATCAACGGCAGCGGCAGCTTGAAGGTGACGAAGATCTCCGCCATCTCCTCGCGCAGCTTCAGCACCTGCTTCGCGGTCGGGCCGCTCTTGGCGTACGCCTTCTGGAACTTGGTGTAGATCTCGGCCATCGCCTCCATGCGGCGCGCGACCTCGGCCGGATCCGGACCGGTCGGGCCGGCCTCCTCGGCGGAATCGTCGTCGTCGTCGCTGTCGTCGTCGCTGTCGCTGTCGTCGGCGCTGTCGTCGGCGCCGGCGGCCTCCTTCTTCTCCTCCTCGGCCGCGGCGGCCGCATCGGCCTCCTCGATGAGGTCGTTGAAGCCGGTCAGGATCTCGGGCAGGCGCTTCTTGCCGGCCTTGTGCAGCTCGAAGTCCTCGAGCAGCAACTGCACCGACCACGGGAAGCTCGCCAGCGAGGCCAGCATCTGGTTGAGGCCTTCCTCGATGCGCTTGGCGATGGCGATCTCGCCCTCGCGGGTCAGCAGTTCCACCGTGCCCATCTCGCGCATGTACATGCGCACCGGGTCGGTGGTGCGGCCGCCCTCGCCGTCGAGCGCGGTCAGGGTGGCGGCGGCTTCCTCGGCGGCGGTGTCGTCGACATCGCGGTTGCCGCTGGCTTCGCCGGCCAGCAGCAGGGTCTCGGCATCGGGCGTGGTCTCGTGGACCTGGATGCCCATGCCGTTGATCATGCCGATGATGTCTTCGATCTGCTCCGGATCGACGAGATCGTCGGGCAGGTGATCGTTGACTTCGGCGTAGGTCAGATAACCCTGCTCGAGGCCCTTGCTGATCAGCTGCTTGATGTCGGACTGCGGCGCCGCCGGACGTTCGTTGGCCATAGAAATCGCGCTACCAGAAAGTGGGGAAAAAGCGAACCTGTAATTATACCAGCCGGGCGCGGTTCCGTTTCGGAAGCGACCGGTGGTCCGCCGCGCGGTTCAGGAACGCGGTCTTGGGGTTGCAGGGCGTCGGCGCCGAGCGCTCCGGCCGCCGCCGAGGGCGGGATCGGGCCGGGGCGAACGCGAAGGTGCGTCACCCGGATGTCCTATGTGCGGGCGCCGCCGGCCGATTTCCAGCGGCCTGCACGAATCCGCCACCGCGCCGCCCGGACGCCGGGCGACTAGGCCTTGAGCAGGAACGTCACCGGCCCGTCGTTGACCAGGCTTATTTCCATATGGGCACCGAATCGGCCCGTTTCCACCTCTCCGGCGTGTTTTTCGCGACAAATACCGACCAGTCGGGCGAACGTCGCCGCCGCCTCGTCCGGCGCGGCGGCGGTGCTGAAGCCGGGGCGCATCCCCGAGCGGGTATCCGCGGCGAGGGTGAACTGGCTGACCAGCAGCAGCCCGCCCCCGGTGTCGGCCAGCGCGCGGTTCATCCGTCCGGCCTCGTCGGAGAACACCCGGTAGCCGAGCAGCCGCTGGGCCATCCGCTCGATCTGGACGTCGCCGTCCCCCGGCTCGATCCCGACCAGCGCCAGCAGACCGGGGCCGATCGCCCCGACCGTCTCGTCCTCGACCGCGACACACGCCCGGGAGACACGCTGGATCAGGCTGATCATCGGCAGCACCGGTTCGACGAAGCCTCCAAGGTAGGGGCGGCCACGGCCGGACCCAAGCCCGGCGTCTACACTTGCACGGATGACCCGCCTGTTCGCCCGCCTGCTGTACGCGCTCGCCGCCGGCTTCGCCCGCTTGCCGTGGCCGCTGCAGCGCGCCGTTGCCCACGCGCTCGCCGCGGCCTGGATCCGGCTCGACGCGCGCGAGAGCCGGGTGGCGCGGCAGAACCTGGCCATCGCCTATCCCGAGTGGACCCAGGCCGAGCGCGCGGAACGCCATCGTGCGGTGCTGCGCACGACCGCGCTGCAATTCGTGGAGACCCTGCGTTTCTGGACCCGCCCGCACGCACGCAACCTCGCGCTGATCCGCGAGGCCCACGGCGTGGCCGCGTTCGACGCCGCGCTCGCGGCCGGCCGCGGCCTGATCGTGGCCGCACCGCACTACGGCAACTGGGAGCTGCTCAACCAGTGGCTGGCATCGCGGACACCGATCTCGGTGCTGTACCGCGCCCCGGAATCCGCGGTCGGCGAGGCGTTCCTGCGGCTGGTGCGCGCCGACGACGGCGGCCGGGTGGCGCAGGTCCGTGCCGAAGGTGCCGGCGTGCGCCAGTTGTTCCGCCTGCTGCGCGATGGCGGCGTCACCGGCATCCTGCCCGACCAGCAACCCAAGGCCGGCGAAGGCGAGTACGCGCCGTTCTTCGGCAAGCAGGCGCTGACCATGACCCTGGTCGGCCGGCTCGCCGCGCGCAGCGGGGCGGCGGTGGTGTTCGCCTACTGCGAGCGTATCGGCGACGGCCCGGACTTCGCCCTGCGGGTGGAGCCGGCGCCGGCCGCCATCGGCGATGCGGACCCGGCGGTGTCGGTGGCGGCCATGAACGCCGCGGTCGAGCGGATCGCACGCCGCGACCCGGCGCAGTACCAGTGGACCTACAAGCGCTACTCCATCCGGCCGCCCGGCAGCGGCGAACCCTACCCCTACCCCAAGGCGCACGAGGAGCCCGCGGCATGATCGAGCTCGACGACCTCGGCCCGGCCCCGCCGGCCGACGCCGCGGACGATGCCGGCTGGCAGGCGCTGCCGCCACGGGCGCGCTGGCTGTTCGTGCTGTCGGGAGCGACGGGGCTGGCCGTGCCGGCCGCGATCGCGCTGGGCCTGCTGGGCTTCTGGCTCGGCCTGGAGGGGGCGCAGCGCATCGGTCTGGCCGGCGTGTGGCTGGCGCTGGTCGCGCTGGCCGGCTGGATGGGCGCACGCCGCTACCGCTTCACCCGCTGGCGGATCGATGCCGACGGTTTCGGCCTGCAGCGTGGCCGGATGTGGTTCACCGAGACGCGGGTCCCCGGCACGCGGGTGCAGCACATCGACATCCGTCGCGGGCCGCTGGAGCGGCGCGCCGGCCTGTCGACGCTGATCGTCCACACCGCCGGCACCCGCGACAGCGCGGTCGCGGTGCCGTGCCTGGATGCGGACGACGCCGAACGCCTGCGCGACCGCCTCGCCGCCTGGGTCGAGCACGATGACGACGACACCTGAGCCGCCCGGACATCCGGACGCGACGCCGCCGGACCCGCCCGGCACGCCGGTGCCCGACGACACCGTGCTGCCGACCGCGCGCGAGCGCCGCCTGCACCCCCTGTCCTGGCTGTTCGTACTGCTGTCGCAGATCGGGCAGATGCTGGTGCCGCTGGTCGCGGTGGTGCTGTTCGGGGCCAGCGGCGAGGACGGCGCGCGCCTGATCGTGCTCGCCGTCGCGCTGGCGGCGCTGCTGGCGGCCGCGTTCTGGCGCTACCTGACCTTCAGCTACCGCATCGGCGACGACAGCGTGTTCGTCCGCAGCGGCCTGTTCGAGCGCAGCCTGCGGCAGATCCCGTTCTCCCGCATCCACGACGTCGCCCTGCACCAGAACCTGCTGCACCGGTTGTTCGGCGTGGCCGAGGTCCGGCTGGAATCGGCAGGCGGCAGCCAGCCGGAGGCACGCATGCAGGTGCTGGCGATGGACGAAGCCCTGGCGCTGGAGGCCGTGGTGCGTCGCCGTTCGCAGCGCGCGGTGGCGCCGGCCGGCGACGCCGGTATCGATGCGGCCGCGCCACACGACGACATCCCGGCGCCGCGCACGTTGCTGGCCCTGCCTGCAGGCGAGGTGATCCGGCTCGGCCTGGTCTCCAACCGCGGCATGGTGGTGGTGGCCGGCGCGCTCGCTCTGGCCATGCAGGCGCTGCCCGACAACCTGGCCGGTCGCGTGCTGACCGATACCGCACGGGAGGCCTTCGGCTACGCCAGCCATCTGGGCGAGAGCTGGCATGCGCGCGTGCTGGCCGGCGCGCTGCTGATCGTCGCCGCCATCGCCGCGCTACGCCTGTTGTCGGTGGCGTTGGCGCTGGTGCAGTACCACGGCTTCCGCCTGGTCGAGGACGGACGCCGGCTGGGCGTCGAGCGCGGCCTGTTGACCCGGATGCGCAACAGCGTGCCGCGCCGGCGCATCCAGGCCTGGACCCTGCACGAAGGCGTGCTGCATCGGCTGCTGCGGCGGCGCGGCGTCCAGGTCGACACGGCCGTGGTGGGTCGCGGACAGGAGCAGCGCGGCCTGTCGGAACTCGCACCGATCGCGACGCCGGCGGTCTGCGACGACCTCGTGCGTCATCTGCTGGCCGACCGCACTTGGCCGCCCCCTCACTGGCGGCCCCTGCATCCCCGCGCGTGGCTGCGCCTGTTGCCACCGGGCATCGCGACGGCGCTGATCCTGTCGGCGGCGCTGGCGTGGTGGTTCGGCGCGTGGGGACTGCTCGGCCTGCTGTGGCTGCCGTGGACGGTACTGGCCGCGGTGCAGCACGCCCGTCGCGCCGGTTATGCGATCGACGGCGGACTGGTGTCGGTCCGCGAGGGCTGGTGGACCCGGCATTGGCGATTCGCCGAGGTCGGCAAGGTGCAGGCCCTGCGGCTGCGGCAATCGCCGCTCGACCGGATCACCGGCATGGCCTCTGTCTGGCTCGACACCGCCGGCGCCGGGACGATGGCGCCCCCGCTGCGCATTCCCTATCTGCCGGTCGCCGAGGCGCGGATGTTGCTGGCACGCCTCAATCGCGACATCGCCCGCCAGCCACTGCGCTGGTGACGAACGGCCGCCGGCAGGCCGGGGCCGGTCGTGATGCGCGATGATGGCCGTGCGTCCGCGCCTGCCGGCTCGGAAGCCCGGTGCCACGGGCTGCGCACCGCCGCCGTACGTCGAAGCGCATGAGGTCCGCGAGGCGCACGGTCACCCGGCCGACGCGGTCTCGTGGCCGGTGCCGCCGCGCCGCCCGGGTTCGTCGGCCAGCGCCAGGAACAGCGCCTCGTAGCGGGCGTTCATGCGCTCACGCCCGTACTCGGCGACGGCGACCTCGCGAGCGGCCGCCCCCAGACGCGTCGCGAGCGCATCGTCGCGCAGCAGGCGCTCCAGCGCGTCGGCCAGGGCGACCGGATCGGCCGGCGCGGCCAGCAGGCCGTCCACGCCGTCGCGGAGCACCTCGCGCACGCCCGGCACCGCGCTGCCCACCACGGCACAACCCGCAGCCATGCCTTCGATCAGCGCCAGCGGCATACCCTCGTAGTGCGTACTCAGCACCGCGATCCGGTGCGACATCAGCAGCCCGGGCACGGTCCGGCACAGGCCGAGGAACTGCACCTGGTCGTCCAGGCCAAGTTCCGCCGAAAGCTTCTCCAGAGGCCGCCGATGACGTGCCTTGCCCGCACCCGCCAGGAGCACCGGGGGCCGCAGGCCGCGCTCGCGCAACAGCGCGACGGCGCGCAACAGCGTCGGATGGTCCTTCTGCTTGGACAGGCGCGACACCATCACGATGCCCGGCGTGCGTGCGGCCAACGGGTGCGCGGCAGCGGTCTCGAACGGCGCCAGGCGGATGCCGTTCGCGATCGCGATCGTGCGGTCGGGCGGCATGTCCATCGCCAGCAGCGCCTGGCGCACGCCTTCCGAGCAGCCGACGATGCGGTCGGTGCGCTCGGCCAGCCAGCGCGTCTGCATGCGCCGCCAGGCGGTGTAGCGCTCGCGCGTGTTGTGCTCGACATGGACCAGGTGCGGCACACCGGCGATCAGGCCGGCGTAACGTCCCCACAAGTGCTCGCTGAAGCCGTGCGCGACCAGCACATCCGGCCGGAACGCGCGGCACAGCCGCACCAGCGCCGCGATCGTGGCGACGTGCGACCAGCCCGGCACCACCTGCAACGGCGTGCCGGCGGATTCGAGTTCGGCGATGCGCGCCGGATCGGTCCGGCGCTTGCGTCGCAACACCAGCAGCGGCTCGACCTGGCCGCCGTCGCGGCCGGCGTTGACCAGTTGGATCGCCACCTGCGTCGCACCGCCCGAGAACCCGCCGGTGACGAAGTGCAGCACGCGCGGCCGGCGCGCGGGCCTTGGCGTCACGCGAGGCTCTCCAGGCGCCTCAGGCCACGCTTGACCCGCCAGCTGCGTACCCGCCAGCCACGGTCGCGGCAGTTGGCGAGCACCTGCCACGGCCCTTCGGGAAACAGGTGGCGCAGGGTCGCGCGGACATCCTCGAGCAAGGCGGGATCCTGGCCGACCATCTTGCGCGCCGCCCCGGCCAGGCTGCGCAGGCAGTAGTAGTCCAGCGCGAAGCGCGCGTCGCTGTCGGCGGCGACCATCGGCGCGATGCCGTCGTGCAGGTCGCGCAACGCCGCCATCAGGTCGTGCTGCTTGGCGATCGACAAGGTCGCCATGATGCTGTCGTCGCGCTGCCGGTAGCCGACCAGCGGACGGTCGATGTGGACGAACCGTCGGCCATGCGCGACCAGCGCCGGAATCACCGGGATGTCCTCGAACGCGCGCCCTTCCGGGAAGTGCGCCTGCGCCCAGACCTCGCGCCGCGCGATCTTCGACCAGGTGTGCAACTGCCTCGCGGCCAGCAGACCGGTGACCAGGGCCTGGCGATCTTCCAGCAGGCGCCCGGAGGGACCGGCGAAGGTGCGCCGGTGCAGTTCGCCGCGCAGCTTGTGCTTGAGCGCGAGCTTCTCCCGGACCACGCGGAAATCGCCCAGCACCAGATCGGGCGCCTGCGCATCCACCACGGCGCGCAGGCGGGCGATCGCGCCGGGCAACATCAAGTCGTCGGAATCCAGGAACCAGACGTAATCGCCACGCGCATCGGACAGCAGCGTGTTGCGCGCCGCCGACAGCCCGCGGTTGCGGTCGTGCCCGAGCAAGCGGATGGTGTCGCCGTGCGCCTTGCGCAGATCGCGGGCGATCTCACCGCAGTTGTCGGGCGATGCGTCGTCGAGCAGCACGATCTCGACGCCGCCGTCGACTTGTTCGAGCACCGATTCCACGCACGCGCGCAAATAGGGCTCGACCCGATAGAAGGGCACCAGCACGCTCAGCCAGGGTTGCGAGGGCGACATGACGTTCGGTTCGTGGCGAAAAGGCTTCGAGACCGCAGCATTCAGGAAAGGAACGCGACGAAGTCTACACAGCCGGAAAGAAGGGTTTGGTTAGCCGGCGCGGCACAGGCGCGCGTAGAAGAAGCCGTCCATGCCGTCTTCGCCGGGCAGGCGCTGGGACCCCGGCCCGGCCAGACGCCCGAATTCCGCCGCGAGCGGCGCCGCGCGTGCGTCCGGGGTGCGGTCGAGAAAGGCCTGCACCTGGGCGGCGTTTTCCGCCTCGAGGATCGAGCAGGTGGCATAGAGCAGTACCCCGCCCGGCGCCAGTTGCCGCCAGCACGCGTCCAGCAGTGCCGCCTGCGTGGCGACCAGCGCGTCCAGATCGTCGGGCCGCCGGTGCAGCAGGATGTCGGGCTGGCGACGCACCACGCCGGTGGCCGAGCACGGGGCATCGAGCAGGACCGCGTCGTACTGCGCCCCACGCCGGCCGCTGCCGTCCCAGTCGCCGCCATCCGGGGCGATGGCATCGGCAACGTGCGCGGCGTCGGCCCGCAGGCCGAGCCGGTCCAACGTCGACACCACCCGCGCCAGCCGGGCCGCATCGATGTCGAGCACCGTCAGCCGCAGCTGCGGGTCGCGTTCGAGCAGGTGCGCGGCCTTGCCGCCGGGTGCAGCGCAGGCATCCAGCACGCGCCCGCCCGGGGGCGGCACCAGCGCATCGGCCACCGCCTGCGCGGCGCCATCCTGCACCGAGACCAGGCCGGCGTCGAAGCCGGGCAGCCTTGCGACCGGCACGGCTTCGGGCAGGACGAGGGCGTCGCCCGGCCAGTCCGGCGCATGCGCCGCGATGCCGGCCGCATCGAGCTGCGCGCGATACGCCTCGCGCGTCGTCTTCCGGCGATTCACCCGCAGCCACATCGGCGCCGGCGTCGCACTGGCGGCGAAGATCGCCGATGCCTCGTCCGGCCAGTCGGCCTGCACCCGCTCGCGCAACCATGCCGGCCAGGCCTGACCGGGATCGCCGGGTGGCAGGCCTTCGCGCTGCGCACGCCGCAGCAGCGCGTTGACCATGCCGGCCTGATGCGGGCGACCGAGCCCACGCGCGGCCTCCACGGTCGCCGCCAGCGCGGCGTGCGCCGGCAGGCCGAGCGGATCGAGCTGGGCGAAGCCCACATGCAACAGCGCCCGCAACGGACCGTCGCGCTGACCCAGCGGGCGCGACGTCCAGGCCGCCAGAGCAGCATCGGCGCGCGGCCGCTGGCGCAGGGCCGAGAAGCACATCGCCTCCAGCAGCGCACGGTCTCGCGGATCGTGCAGTCGCGGGAGCGCCGATGCCAATTCGGTGCGCAGCGAGCGCCCGCGATGCAGCACCGCGTCGAGCACCCGGGCGGCGGCGACCCGCACCTCCGCGCCCGGCGCGGCCAACGGACGTGCCATCAGGACGCGGCGACCGGCGGCACGAGATCGCGGCGGGCGTTGACCCAGTCGGCGGCGGTGATCGCCTTGCCGCCCGGACGCTGCAGGGTCCGGATGCGCAGAGCGCCCTCCCCGCATGCGATGTCGATGCCCTGGCGGCCGGCGGCCAGCAAGGTGCCCGGTTCGGCGGCGTGCGCCAGCGGCAGGGCGGTGGCGGCGTGTACCCGAAGACGCTCGCCGGCGACCTCGCCTTCGGCCATCGGCCAGGGATTGAAGGCGCGCACACGGTCGGCCAGCGCCGACGCAGGCTGCTGCCAGTCCAGACGCGCCTCCGCCTTGTCGAGCTTGCGCGCGTAGGTGGCGCCCTCGTCCGGCTGCGGCCTCGGCACCGGGCGGATGCCCGCGCGCAACAGGCCGAGCCCGTCGTCGAGCACCTGCGCACCGAGCGCGGCGAGCCGATCGTGGAGTTCGCCGCCGGTCTCGTGCGCACCGATGGGCGTGCGCTGTTCGAGCAGCACCGGGCCGGTGTCCAGCCCCCTCTCCATCTGCATCAGGCAGACGCCGGTCTCGGCGTCGCCGGCTTCGATCGCGCGCTGGATCGGCGCCGCACCGCGCCAGCGCGGCAGCAGCGAGGCGTGCACGTTCCAGCAGCCCCAGGTCGGCACGTCGAGGATCGACTGCGGCAGCAACAGCCCGTAGGCCACCACGATCATCAGATCCGGTCGCAGCTCACGCAGCGCCTCGGCCGCCTCCGGACCACGCAGGCGTTCCGGCTGGAACACCTCGATACCGCGTGCCTGCGCTTCGCGCTTGACCGGCGACGGGGTGAGCACACGGCCGCGGCCGGCCGGGCGGTCGGGCTGGGTGTAGACCGCGACCACACCGAGCCTGTCGGCGGCGGCGCGCAACGACGGCACGGCGAAGTCGGGAGTCCCGGCGAACACGATCCTCATCGGCATCAACCGCGCTTGCGCAGCTTGTCGAGCTTCTTCAGCGCCATGCTGCGCTTGAGCGGCGACAGATAATCGATGAACAGCTTGCCGTCGAGATGATCGATCTCGTGCTGCACGCACGTCGCGAGCAAACCGTCGATACGCATCGAGAACGGCTTGCCGTGGCGGTCCAGCGCCTCGACCTCGATACCGTCGGCACGGGTGACCTCGGCGAAGATGCCCGGAATCGACAGGCAGCCTTCCTGGTGCGCACGCAGCGCATCGGAGCGCTCGCGGATCACCGGGTTCACGAACACCAGCGGCTGGTCGCGCCCTTCGGTCACGTCGACGATCATGAAACGCTCCAGCACGTCGATCTGCGGCGCGGCCAGGCCGATGCCCGGGGCCTCGTACATGGTCTCGAACATGTCGTCCAGGCGCTGCTGGAACCCCGCCTCGGCCAATCGCGCCGGATCGACATCGAGGGCGCGCTCGCGCAGGTGCGGGTTCGGATACTCGATGATCGGCAGCAGGGACATGGAAAAAGGGGCCTGGGTCACAACGGGAAAACGAGCCATACAGTGTAACCGCCCGTCCTTGCGCCGGTCCCGTCGTTCTGGGCTATAGTGCCGCCGCTGCAAGGGGAAATCGCCAAGGGGAGCAGGTAGATGTCGCGCATGTTTGAGCGCCTTTCCCGGTCGCTGCGGACGGTCTGTGCCGTTTCGCTGCTGACCGTGGCAACGTACGCGGCCGCACAGGGGGTGCGGAGCGAACATCCGGAAACGTACGTGGTCGTCCGCGGCGACACGCTGTGGGACATCGCGGGACGGTTCCTGCAACGGCCGTGGCTGTGGCCGGAGATCTGGCAGGCGAATCCGCAGATCCAGAACCCGCACCTGATCTATCCGGGCGACGTGATCAGTCTGTCGTATCTCGACCGCGTCACCGCGGCGGCGACGGTCCAGCCGGGTCCGCGCCAGGATCCCGCACCGGTCGACGCGATCCCGCTGTCGGACATCGAACCGTTCCTGCGCAACCTGCAGGTGGTCGACGCGTTCGAGCACCTGCCGTACGTGGTGAATCTCGAGGAAGAGCGGCTGCGCGTGGCCGAAGGCCAGGTGGCCTATGTCCGCGGCCTGCCCGAAGCGCAGCCCGGCGATCGTTTCACCGTCGTGCGTCCCGCCACGCGGTTCTACCACGTGCAACGCGCGGGCCTGTGCTGCGATCTGTTCCAGACCAACGACCTGGATTACCGCGGCCGCCGCACGCTGGACTTCCAGCAGTACTGGTCGAACGTGGTGTTCCCGGACAAGGGCCAGGACGTGCTCGGCTACGAGCTGGTCCGCGTGAGCGGCGGCACCGTCACCCGCGGCGAGGTCGGCGGCATCCAGGTCAGCACCCTGCTGCTGGACGAGGAAGGCCAGGAAGTGCGTGTCGGCGACCGCCTGATTCCGGTCGATTCGCAGCCGTACGACCTGCAGTTCTTCCCGCATGCGCCGGCGGTCCAGACCGATTACGGCCGCGCCCGCGTGCTGGCGGTGTCCGACATGCTGACCAGCGGCGGACCGCGCGACGTGATCGCGATTTCGGTCGGCTCGCGCGAAGGCATCGACAACGGCACCGTGTTCTCGGTGTGGCGCGAGGGCCGGTCCGCGATCGACCGCGTCGAGAAGGGGCCGTACCGGGACGAGCAGACCGTGTTCTTCGAGAACAAGGTGCGCCTGCCCGACGAGTTCGCCGGCCATGCGATGGTGTTCCGCACCTACGAAAAGGTCAGCTACGCGCTGGTGATGGACAGCATCAAGCCGACCCGCGTGGGCTACCACCTCAAGCATCCCGACGCGCCTTACTGAAACGGCGGCCGACGGCCGCCCGCCGACGCCCTTCTTCCGCCGTGCGGGAGAAGGGGGGACCACCTGCAACGCAGGTGGCGGGATGAGGGCCAGACGCTCCCTCCCGCACGCCCGAGACACTTCGCCTGACGCCAGCGCCTGGCCGCCCGGCTCGCCCACACCACGGCCGCACGCCGCACCCTGTTTCCCGCGCCCTCCTTGCAAGGGGGACCCGCTGGAATGCCAGTGGTGGAGTAAAGGCCCCGCCGACCTGGATCCCGCGCTCGTCTGTCGCCTTCACCCCGGGCGACTTTTCCTACGCACCGGAGGCGCCGCCCCCGACTGCCGCGGGCGGACGGACGCGCGAAGCTGGGGCCATGCCTGCCGCACACACCGACACCGACTGCCTGCTCCGCCTCGCCGCTGCGGGCGGCCCGCTCGCCCCGCGTCGCGCCCTGCTGAGGACGTATGCCTCGCCCGGCGCGGCGTTCGCCGCCGGTCCGGCCGCCTGGGCGGCGTCCGGCCTCGCCCCCCGCCAGATCCACGCCCTGCGCGCGCCGCCGCCCGACCGATCGCTGGCCTGGCTGGACGCCCCGGACCACCATGTCGTGGGCTGGCACGATCCCGATTACCCATCCCTGCTGCGCCATGCGCCGAATCCGCCGCTGGCGCTGTTCGTGGCCGGCGACGCCGGCCTGCTCTGGCATCCCATGGTCGCGGTCGTCGGCAGCCGCGCGCCCAGCGGCTCCGGCCACGACACCGCACGCGCGTTCTGCGATGCATTCGCCCGCGACGGCCTCGGGGTCGCCAGCGGTCTCGCCGCCGGCATCGATACCGTCGCCCACACGGCCACCCTCGATGCCGGCGGCCCGACGGTCGCGGTCCTGGGCTGCGGCCCGGACCGCCACTATCCGGCCAGTAATGCCACGCTGCAGACACGCATCGCCCGGCACGGCGCGGTGGTCAGCGAATTCCTCCCCGGCACCCCGGCGCGGCGCGAACACTTCCCCGCCCGCAACCGCATCGTCGCCGGTCTCGCCCTCGGCACCCTGGTCGTGGAAGCCGCACAGCGCTCCGGCGCCCTGATCACGGCAAGACTGGCCGCCGACGCCGGCCGCGAGGTGTTCGCGATCCCGGGTTCCATCCGCAATCCCAAGGCCCGTGGCTGTCACCGCCTGATCCGCGACGGCGCGCAGCTGGTGGAATCGCCCGCCGAAGTCGTCGCCGCGCTGAACGCGGCCGCGTCGGCGCTCGGCGGCGCCTTGCGCAGGCGGCTGGGCACCCCCACTGACGGGGCTGGGTGTCCTTCCGACACCCCGGGAGACGACCCTGAATACGAAGACCCCGACTACAACCGGTTGTGGAAGGCCCTCGGGCACGACCCAACGGATATGGATCGACTGGTCGAACGTACTGGATTGACGGCGGCCCGGGCGTCGGCCATGCTCCTGCTCATGGAGCTCGATGGTCGCGTTCTGGTCGAGCACGGCCGTTACTCCCGCACTTCCGCAACGACGCGTCCGCAAGGCGCAGGCCGGGGGCAATGAAAGAGAGCATTCTCGACGTTCTGCTCTACCTGTTCGAACACTATTTCACCGACGAAGCGGACCTGCTCCGCGATCGCGACTCCCTTCAGACCGGCTTGCTCCAGGCCGGATTCAGCCCCGCAGAAATCAACAAGGCCTTCGACTGGCTCGATGCGCTGGCCGAACGCCGCCCGGGCCCCGCCACCCCGCGTGCGCACGGACCGGTCCGCCTGTACGCCGGCCCCGAGCTCGACAAGCTCGACCGGGACTGCCGCGGATTCCTGCTGTTCCTGGAGCAGCACGGCGTGCTCGACGCCCAGCAGCGCGAGCTGGTGGTCGACCGGGCGATGGCGCTGGACCAGGACGACCTGGACCTCGACGACCTCAAGTGGGTGGTGCTGATGGTGCTGTTCAACCAGCCCGGCAGCGAGGCCGCCTACGCCTGGATGGAAACCCAGATCTTCGCCGACGAGCCCGAGCCGGTGCATTGATCGTCCGGTCGTGCGGGTCGCCCGTGCGGCGACCCGTAACGACCGAGGATGTTTCGCATGGACAGCCCCACCTCCGCCCCCGGCCAGGGCGCTGCCGCCCGCCCCGCCGGCTGGCATTACCGCGACGCCCGCGGGCGGGCCTGCGGCCCCTACGACGACGATGCCCTGATCCGGCTGTACCGCTTCGGCCACGTGCGCGGCGACACGCCGGTCTGGTCCGGCGACGATCCCGACACCGACACCCCGCTGCGGCAACGCCGGGACCGCTTCCGCCTGCATGGCGACGGGCGCCTGGACATCCTGCCGCCGCCCGCCGTCTCCGCACCGGTCTCCGTACCTTCATCGCCGGCTCCGGCTCCGGCTCCGGACGAGAATGTGACCGTCCCGACCGTCGTGCCGTCCGCGGACGAGACCGGTGGGCCGGCCGAGACCGTTCCGCCCGCGCCCCCTGTGGTGGAAACCGAACCCCTCCACGCGACCGCCGACGCACCCGTCGCGGCGGACGTTCCGACAGCGCCTGTCGAGGCGCCCGCCGCGGCGCCCCCGCGCCCCGGCCCCGCTGTCGAGCCGCCGAAAAAGCACGGCACCCGCCGTCTGGCGATCGCCGCCCTGGCGGTCACGGTGGCGGTGGTCGCGGCCATCCTGCTGGCCCGGCTCGCTTCCTGAACCCGAAGCGGTGACAATCGCCCCGATTTGCACATGCCCCGGCAGGTTCCGCTTGACAGCGGACCACCCGGCATGATTCCACTAGAAAACATCGCACGCCCGGGGTTCACCGCCCCGGGCGTCCCTGTCTGCAAGACTCGCCGCCCCGGCCCGTTGCCGGGCCGCGCTCCTGGAACCCACGCGTCATGGCCAAGAACCTCCTCATCGTCGAGTCGCCCGCCAAGGCCAAGACGATCAACAAGTACCTCGGCAAGGACTTCCAGGTCCTGGCCTCCTACGGCCACGTCCGCGACCTGGTACCCAAGGAGGGCGCGGTGGATCCGGATCACGGCTTCCGGATGCGCTACGACCTGATCGACAAGAACGAGAAGCACGTCGACGCGATCGCCAAGGCCGCCAAGAACGCCGAAGGCATCTATCTGGCCACCGACCCGGATCGCGAGGGCGAGGCGATCAGCTGGCACATCGTGGAGATCCTGCGCGAGCGCGGCCTGCTCGAGGACAAGGCGCTGCACCGCGTCGTGTTCACCGAGATCACCCCGCGTGCGATCAAGGAGGCGATGACCCGGCCGCGCCAGATCGCCGAGCCCCTGGTGGACGCGCAGCAGGCTCGCCGCGCGCTCGACTACCTGGTCGGCTTCAACCTGTCGCCGGTGCTGTGGCGCAAGGTGCAGCGCGGCTTGTCCGCCGGCCGCGTGCAATCGCCGGCGCTGCGGATGATCGTCGAGCGCGAGGAGGAGATCGAGGCGTTCAAGGCGCGCGAGTACTGGAGCATCGCCGCGGAGCTCGCTCATCCCTCGCAGCCGTTCGCAGCCAAGCTGGTGAAGCTCGACGGCAAGAAATTCGAACAGTTCACCATCACCGACGGCGAGACCGCCGAGGACGCGCGCACCCGCCTGGTCGCCGCCGCCGGCGGTGCGCTGCACGTCACCGACGTCACCAGCAAGGAGCGCAAGCGCCGTCCGGCGCCGCCGTTCACCACCTCCACCCTTCAGCAGGAGGCCGCGCGCAAGCTCGGCTTCACCACCTCGCGCACCATGCGCGTGGCGCAGAAGCTCTACGAGGGCGTGGCGGTCGGCGACGAGGGCACGGTCGGCCTGATCACCTACATGCGTACCGACTCGGTCAGCCTGTCGCAGGACGCGCTGGGCGAGCTGCGCGACGTCATCGCGCGCGATTTCGGCACCCGCTCCGTGCCCGACAAGCCGAACTTCTACCAGACCAAATCCAAGAACGCGCAGGAGGCCCACGAGGCGATCCGCCCGAGCTCCGCGCTGCGCACGCCGTCGCAGGTCGCCAAGTACCTCGACGACGACGGCCGCCGCCTGTACGAGCTGATCTGGAAGCGCGCCGTCGCCTGCCAGATGGTGCCGGCCACCCTCAACACCGTCAGCGTGGATCTGGCCGCCGGCAGCGAGCACGGTTTCCGCGCCAGCGGCACCACCGTGGTGTTCCCGGGCTTCCTGGCGGTGTACGAGGAAGGCAAGGACCAGAAGAGCGCCGAGGACGACGACGAGGGCCGCAAGCTGCCGCTGATGAAACCGGGCGAGCGCGTGCCGCTCGACCGCGTGCTCACCACCCAGCACTTCACCGAGCCGCCGCCGCGTTTCTCCGAAGCCTCGCTGGTCAAGGCCCTGGAGGAATACGGCATCGGCCGGCCGTCCACCTACGCCTCGATCATCCAGACGCTGCAGTACCGCAAGTACGTCGAGCTCGAAAGCCGCCGCTTCCGTCCGACCGACGTCGGCCGCGCGGTGTCGAAGTTCCTGTCCAGCCACTTCACCCGCTACGTCGACTACGACTTCACCGCCAAGCTCGAGGACGAGCTCGACGCGGTCAGCCGCGGCGAGGAAGCCTGGGTTCCGCTGATGGAGAAGTTCTGGGCGCCGTTCAAGGAGCTGGTGGCGGAGAAGACCGAATCGGTCGACCGCAACGAGGCCACCGGTGCGCGCGAGCTCGGCACCGACCCCAAGACCGGCAAGCCGGTCAGCGTACGGCTGGGCCGCTACGGGCCGTACGCCGCGATCGGCAGCACCGCCGAGGACGCCGAGGACAAGCCCAAGTTCGCCTCGCTCCGGCCCGGCCAGAGCATGCACACGATCACCCTGGAGGATGCGCTCGAGCTCTTCCTGATGCCGCGCCTGCTGGGCGAGGACAAGGGCGAGGAGGTCAGCGTCGGTATCGGTCGCTTCGGCCCGTTCGCCAAGCGCGGCAGCACCTACGCCTCGCTCAAGAAGGAGGACGACCCTTACACCGTCGATCTCGCCCGTGCGGTGTTCCTGATCGAGGAAAAGGAAGAGATCGCGCGCAACCGGATCATCAAGGAGTTCGACGGTAGCGACATCCAGGTGCTCAACGGCCGCTTCGGTCCTTACATCAGCGACGGCAAACTCAACGGCAAGATCCCCAAGGATCGTGAGCCGGCGTCGTTGACGTTCGAGGAAGTCACCAAGCTGCTGGAGGAGACCGGCAAGCCGGCGCGTGGCCGCTTCGGCAAGAAGGCCGCGAAGAAGGTCGTGGCCAAGAAGACCACCGACGCCAAGCCTGCGAAGAAGGCCGCGAAGAAGACGGCGACCAAGAAGGCCACGAAAAAGGCCACGAAGAAGGTCGCCAAGAAGGCCGCGACCAAGAAAGCCGTCAAGAAGGCGGCCAGCAAGACCGCCACAGCCCGGAAGTCGGTGGCCAAGGCGCCCGCCAGCACCACCGACGTGGACGACGCCCCCTTCTGATGTCCGCGGTCGTCGCGCGAACGCGGCCTGCCGGTGCTGGTCTCGCCGCATGTTCCGCCGCTCGTCCCGCCGCCGGCGCGGACACCGGCGGCAGGCGACGCCATGTCTCGCCCGCGTCGTACCGGTCCGTGCGCATTCGCCGCCGCGAGACCGCGGCCGCAGCGGATGCCGCGACCGCGATCCCGGCATCCGTGCGGCCCGCCGCGTGCCTGACCCAGCGCCGTGCCTGACGCGCGCCCTCGCCTGGCCATCGACGATGCCGTCGCACGCCTGCGCGCGGGCGCGGTGCTGGCTTATCCCACCGAGGCGGTGTGGGGCCTGGGCTGCGATCCCTTCGACGCCGCCAGCGTCGATCGCCTGCTCGCCCTGAAGAACCGGCCCAGCGCGAAGGGCATGATCCTCGCCGTCGCCGCACCCGGGCAGCTCGACACGCTGGTCGATTGGGAGGCATTGCCGCCCGCGGCGCGCGACGCCGTGCTGGCGAGCTGGCCCGGACCGCACACGTGGATCGTGCCGGCGCTGCCGCGTGCCCCTGCGTGGATCCGCGGCGCGCACGATGGCGTGGCCGTGCGGTGCAGCGCGCACCCGGTGGTCGCAGCGCTGTGCGCGGCGTTCGGACCGCTCGTCTCCACCAGTGCCAACCCCACCGGGGCACCGCCGCCGCGCCGGCTGGACGACCTCGACCCCACGCTGCGCATGGCCGTCGACGGCATCGTCGAAGGCGAGACCGGGGGGCTCGAGCGACCGACGCCGATCCGCGATGCACGCAGTGGCGAGGACCTTCGCCGCTAGGGTCGGCCTGGCGCCCTGCCTGGGCACCCGCACGTCACCCAGGCACGCCCGCACGTCACCTAGCCCGTTCATTGCCGCACCGCACAAAGTGTGGTGTAGTCGGGACAGGCGGATGCGTTGCGCCAGGGCATGGCAGCCGGTCGCTTCGATCCCCGCCCCCTCCACCCATACGGCAGCGACGATGCGGAACATTCCGGATCGGGGCCTGTACGACCCCGCCCACGAACGCGACAACTGCGGCTTCGGCCTGATCGCCCGGCTCGACAACGCCGCCACCCGCGGCACCGTCGACGATGCGCTGGAAGCCCTGGCCCGCATGAGCCACCGCGGCGGCGTCAACGCCGACGGCGAAACCGGCGACGGCTGCGGCGTCCTGCTGTGCAACGCCGGCGCCAGCGTGCGCTTCCTCGCCCGCGATGCGGGCATCGCACTGCATGCGGGCACTGCCGCGATCGGCACGATCTTCCTGCCACGCGACGACCACGACGCCGCACGACGCTGCCGCACCGCACTGACCGCCGAAGTCGAGCGCATCGGCGCACGCGTGGCCGGCTGGCGCGAGGTGCCCGTGGATCCGTCCGCCTGCGGGGCCCTCGCGCGCGAGACCATGCCGAAGGTCGAACAGGTCTTCGTCGAATCGGATGCCGACGACGACATGGACTTCGAGCGCGCGCTGTTCCTCGCCCGGCGTCGCGCCGAGCAGACGCTGCACGACATCCCCGATTTCTACGTCACCGGCCTGTCGGCGCGCGTGTTCGGCTACAAGGGCATGGTGCTCCCCGACCGGCTCACGCAGTTGTTCCCCGATCTCGGCCGACACGAACTCACCGCCAGTGCGGTGGTGTTCCATCAACGCTTCTCCACCAACACGCTGCCGCGCTGGTCGCTGGCCCATCCGTTCCGGCGCCTGGCCCACAACGGCGAGATCAACAGCATCGAGGGCAATCGGCGCTGGGCACAGGCGCGCAAGGGCGTGTGGGCCTCGCCGCGACTCGACCTGTCCGAGTTCGAACACTCGGTGGGCATGCACGGCTCGGACTCGCAGACCCTCGACAACATGCTCGAATGGTTGTTGCTGGGCGGCATGGATCTGCTGCAGGCCATGCGCATCCTGATGCCGCCGGCGATGCAGGCGGTGGAACACCGCGATACCGATCTCGCTGCGTTCTACGAGTACTACTCGATCAACTCCGAGCCGTGGGACGGGCCTGCCGGGGTGGTCATGTGCGACGGCCGCTACGCCGCCTGCACGCTCGACCGCAACGGCCTGCGCCCGGCACGCTGGACGCTGTCGACCGACGGCGTGTTCCTGATCGCCTCGGAGACCGGCGTGTGGGACATCCCCGCCGACCGCGTGCGGGCCAAGGGCAAGCTCGGTCCGGGCGAGATGATCGCGGTCGATCTCGAGGCCGGGCGCCTGCTCGACAGCGCCGCCATCGACGACATCAACCGCGTGCGCGCGCCGTACAAGCAATGGCTCAAGCGCGGCATGACCTATCTGCACACGGAGTTGATCGACCCCGCGCTGACCGACGCCCCGTTCACCGCCGAGACGCTGTTGGGTTTCCAGAAACTGTTCCAGCTCAGCCGCGAAGAGCAGGAGTCCGTGCTGCGTCCGCTGGCCGAGACCGAAAACGAAGGCATCGGCTCGATGGGCGACGACACGCCCGTCGCGGCGATGAGCCAACGCGTGCGCCCGCTGTACGACTACTTCCGCCAGGCCTTCGCGCAAGTCACCAATCCGCCGATCGATCCGCTGCGCGAGGACTGCGTCATGACGCTGTCCACCCAGATCGGCCGCGAAGGCAATTTGTTCGTCGACAGTGCCGACAATGTCGACCACGTGCTGCTGAACTCGCCGGTGCTGTCGCAGCGCAAGCTCAACCAGCTGCTGGCACTGCCGCGCTTCGCCGAGCGCTACCGGTATCTCGATCTGTACTTCGATGCCGGTACACCGCTGCAACAAGCGTTGCAGCGGCTGTGTGAGGCCAGCGCCGACGCCGCGCGCGCCGGCGTCGAACTGCTGGTCCTGTCCGACCGACGCCCGCGCCGCGGCGCCGCGGCGATCCACGCACTGCTGGCCACCGGCGCGGTGCATCAGCACCTGGTGCGCGAGGGTCTGCGCTGCGAGGTCAATCTGATCGTCGAGACCGGCACCGCACGCGATCCGCACCATTTCGCCTGCCTGATCGGTTACGGCGCCACTGCGGTCTATCCGTATCTGGCCTACCAGACGCTGCATGCATTGGGCCGTCGCGGCATCCTCGGCAGTCGCTTCAGCGGCGAGCCGCTGCAGATCGGCCGCAGCTACCGCCGTGGGGTCAAGAAGGGCCTGTTGAAGATCCTGTCGAAGATGGGCATCTGTTCCATCGCCAGCTACCGCGGCGCACAGCTGTTCGAGGCGGTGGGCATCGCCGACGAGGTGGTCGACCTGTGCTTCGCCGGTACCCCGTCGCGCATCGGCGGCGCCGGCTTCGCCCGGCTCGAGGCCGATGCCCGCCACCTGGCCGCCCTGGGCTGGGACGACAATGCACTGCCCGAACCCGGCGGCCTGCTGCACTATGTGCATGGCGGCGAGTACCACGCGTTCAATCCCGACGTGGTGCAGTCGCTGCAGCGCGCGGTGCTGACCGACGACCGCGACGACTGGAAACGCTACGCCGCACATGTCGACGGACGCCCGCCGGCCGCCCTGCGCGACCTGCTGCGTCCGCGTGCATCGGAGACGCCGGTGCCGCTCGACGAGGTGGAGCCGGTCGCGGCGATCGTGAAGCGGTTCGATTCCGCGGCGATGAGCTTGGGCGCACTGTCGCCGGAGGCGCACGAGGCGCTCGCCATCGCGATGAACCGCCTCGGCGGGCGCAGCAACTCCGGCGAAGGCGGCGAGGATCCGGCGCGCTACGGCACCGACCGCCGCAGCAAGATCAAGCAGATCGCGTCCGGCCGTTTCGGCGTCACCCCGGAGTACCTGATCAACGCGGAGGTGCTGCAGATCAAGGTCGCGCAGGGCGCGAAGCCCGGCGAGGGCGGCCAGTTGCCCGGCAGCAAGGTCGATGCACTCATCGCGCGCCTGCGCTACGCCAAGCCCGGCATCGGCCTGATCTCGCCGCCGCCGCACCACGACATCTACTCCATCGAAGACCTCGCCCAGCTGATCTTCGACCTGCGCCAGGTCAATCCGCAGGCGCTGATCTCGGTGAAACTGGTCTCGCATGCCGGCGTGGGCACGATCGCCGCGGGCGTGGTCAAGGCCGGTGCGGACCTGATCACCGTGTCCGGTCACGACGGCGGCACCGGCGCCAGTCCGCTGGGCTCGATCCGCTATGCCGGCGTGCCGTGGGAACTGGGCCTGTCGGAGGCGCGCCAGGCGCTGCAGGCCAACGACCTGCGCGAGCGCGTGCTGCTGCAGACCGACGGCGGTCTGAAGACCGGACGCGACGTGGTCAAGGCGGCGCTGCTGGGGGCGGACACCTTCGGTTTCGGTACCGCGCCGATGATCGCGCTGGGCTGCAAGTACCTGCGCATCTGCCATCTCAACAACTGCGCCACCGGCGTGGCCACTCAGGACGCACGCCTGCGCGAACTGCACTTCAAGGGCCTGCCCGACCGCGTGGAGAGTTTCTTCCGCAACGTGGCCGAGGACGTGCGCGAGGAGTTGGCGAAGCTCGGCGCGCGCTCGCTGGACGAGATCGTCGGCCGCACCGACCTGCTGGAGCAATGGCTCGACACGCCGCGCGAGCATGTGCGCATCGATCTCGCGCCGCTGCTCGCACGCGACGCGCAGCAGCCGGCGGCGTACTGCGGCACGCCGGCGCTGCAGGCGCCTCCGGGCGGCCTCGCGGCGCAGTTGGAAGCAGCGCTGGACGATGCCATCGCGTCCGGTAGCGGCGGCGAAGGCCGCTACACCATCCGCAACACCGACCGTGCCATCGGCACGCGCCTGTCGGGCGCCATCGCGCGCCATCACGGCAACACCGGCATGGCCGCGCATCCGGTCTCGCTGAAGCTCACCGGCACCGCCGGGCAGAGCTTCGGTGCGTTCAACGCCGGCGGCCTGGAGATGACGCTGGAAGGCGACGCCAACGACTACGTCGGCAAGGGCATGGCCGGCGGCCGCCTGGTGCTGCATCCGCCGAAGGGTTGCGCCTACGATTCGCGCGCCACGCCCATCCTCGGCAACACCTGCCTGTACGGCGCGACCGGCGGCGAGCTGTACGCCGCAGGCCGCGCGGGCGAGCGCTTCGCGGTGCGCAATTCCGGCGCGATCGCAGTGATCGAAGGTGCCGGCGATCACTGCTGCGAGTACATGACCGGCGGCGCGGTGGTGGTGCTGGGCCGGACCGGACAGAACTTCGGCGCCGGCTTCACCGGCGGGCTCGCGTACGTGCTCGATCTCGACCGCGACTTCGTCGATCGCTACAACCACGAGCTGATCGACATCCTGCGCATCTCGCCCGAAGGCTTCGACAACTACCGCCAGCACCTCACCGATCTGATCGGCGTGCATGCACGCACCACCGGCAGCGCGTGGAGCGCGCAGATCCTCGACGAGTTCCGCGATTTCGTCGGCCGGTTCTGGATGGTCAAGCCCAAGGCCGCCAATCTCGAGGCGCTGGCCGAAGACCTGAGGCGGGCGGCGTGATGCGATGCGAGCAGGATGCCCACGCCGGAAGCTTTTTCTATTCCTGCCTGACGCCGCGCCCGGAGAGCGGGGTGTCGCTCCTCCCTCGGTCAGGGCTTCCTGCCCTGACTCGGGCGCACGCCATCCATGGCGTGCTCGACGCGACACCCCGCTCTCCGGGCGCGGCTCACCTCGACATTTCCGTCGGCGCTCCGACTGCTTTTGTGAAGACCACGCCAATGAATGGCCGACGCGGCGGCGCGGCCGGGGTATGCGGAGAGCAGGCCAGGGGTGAGGGCCGACCGCTCGCGCGGCATGCCGCGGGGCGGCGCGAATGCCCCGAGCCCTGCGAGGGGGCGGGCCTGCGGCGGCGGGTCGGCCATGGATGGCTGACCGAGCCGAGGAGCATGCTCCGGCTGCGGCGACGCCTGTCTTCGAAGCCGGAGCACGCCCCCGCCCTTCGTCCCGACCCGAAAGCCTCGTGCGCACGCAACGACCACTGCCATAGGATCCCCGACAATGGCTAAGCGCAACGTCTTCCAGTTCCTCGATGCCTCGCGCGAAATGCCGCAGCGGATTCCGCTCGCGCTGCGTACCGCCGGCGACTGGAACGAGCTGTACGGGCGGTTCGACCAGCCCGAGGCGGCGCAGCAGGCGGCACGCTGCCTCGATTGCGGCAACCCGTACTGCGAGGCCAAGTGCCCCGTGCACAACTACATCCCCAACTGGCTGCGGCTGGTGGAGGAAGGCCGCATCCTCGAGGCGGCCGCGCTGTGCCACGAGACCAACCCGCTGCCGGAAATGTGCGGCCGCGTGTGCCCGCAGGACCGCCTCTGCGAAGGCGCCTGCACCCTCAACGATGGCTTCGGCGCGGTCACCATCGGTGCGGTGGAGAAGTACATCGTCGATACCGCGTTCGCGCAGGGCTGGCGGCCGGACCTGTCCAAGGTCGAAGCCACCGGCAAGCGCGTGGCCGTGGTCGGCGCAGGCCCCGCCGGCCTCGCCTGCGCGGAACGGCTCACGCGCCTGGGCATCGCGCCGACCGTGTTCGACCGCTACGAACAGATCGGCGGCCTGATGCAGTTCGGCATTCCCAGCTTCAAGCTCGACAAGTCGGTGATCGCCACCCGTCGCGAAGTGCTCGAGGACATGGGCGTCGCGTTCGAACTCGGCGTCGAGATCGGCCGCGACATCGGCCTGGACACGTTGCTGGCCGACTACGACGCCGTGTTCCTGGGCCTGGGCGCCTATCGCTACACCGACGGTGGCCTGCCGGGCCAGGACCTGCCCGGCGTCTTGCCGGCGCTTCCGTTCCTGGTCCAGAACGGCCGCGTGGTCACCGGCCTGCAACCCGAAGGCCGGCCGATCGCCGGCTGGGAAGACCAGGTCACCCTGCCCGACCTGCGCGGCAAGCGCGTCGTGGTGCTGGGCGGCGGCGACACCGGCATGGACTGCGTCCGCTCGGCGGTGCGCCTGGGCGCCGCGGCGGTGACCTGCGTGTACCGTCGCGACGAAGCCAACATGCCCGGCTCCGCACGAGAAGTCGCCAATGCGCGCGAGGAAGGCGTCAGCTTCCTGTTCAACCGTCAGCCGCTGGCCGTGGAAGCGGGTACCGACGGCGCCATCGCCGGCGTGCGCGTGGTGGAGACGCAGCTCGGCGCGCCGGACGACCGCGGACGCAGCCGGCCCGAGCCCGTCGAGGGCACCGAGACCACCGTCGCGGCCGACGTGGTGGTGATCGCGTTCGGGTTTTCGCCCGACGGCGGCGGCTGGCTCGCCGAGCACGGCGTGGACACTGCCGACAACGGCCGCATCCTCGCCGGCGGCGAGGGTCGCCTGCCCTATCAGACCTCGGTACCGACGCTGTTCGCCGGCGGCGACGCGGTGCGCGGCGCGGATCTCGTGGTCACCGCGGTGCAGGAAGGCCGCGATGCGGCGATCGGCATCGCGCGCCTGCTCCGCACCGGCACCCACCGGGGCGCCGCGCTCGACGCGGCCTGATCCGGCAGGCCCGACTGCGCCCGGCGCATCTCCGCCGCCGGCGCATGTAGCGGGCCCGGAGACGACGCCATCCGCGCACGGTCCGCGTCGGCTCCGGTCTCAGTCCCCGACGGGCTGCAGCTCCTCGACGAGATGACCCGCGTCGTACACCGTACGCAACGCCTCGAGCATAGCCGCGCTGTGCACCGACACCGTGCGGTTGAGGGTCTCGTCGTACCAGAACGCGCCGCCCAGCGAGTGGATGTTGCCGTCGAACGCCAGACCGACCACCTCCGCATCGCGGTTGATGACCGGGCTGCCGGAATTGCCGCCGATGATGTCGTTGCTGCTGACGAAGTTGAAACGCGCCGTCCGGTCGATGCGGTCCTGCGCTTCCAGCCAGCTCGGCGCCAGCGCGTAGGGGTCGAACCCCGTGGCACGCCGGTAGATGCCGCCGATCTCGGTATACGGGGGAACATCGGTGCCGAGTTCGTTCCAGCCGCGGACCTCGCCGTACGACAAGCGCAGGGTGAACGTGGCGTCCGGGTAGACCTCGGTGCCGTAGGTATCGAAGCGGGTGCGGGCGATGCGCTCGGCGTTGCGCGCCTCCACCGCTTCCACTTCGGCTTCGAAGCGGGCGCGCAACGTGCGTGATTCCGCATCGACCGCGCGCGCCAGGACCAGGAACGGATCCTGAGAGGCGTCCACCGCGGCCTTGCCGCCACGCCACAGACGCTCGCGCTCGGCCGGATCGCCGAGTCCCGTGCCGCCCACCAGTTCGGCGGCCAGCGCTTCGGGCGAGCGCCCGGCGAAGACCTGCTGCACCGCAGGGTGATCGGTCCCCAGCAGTTCGCGGAACTTTGTCAGCGAATGGGTGAGCTTGACGGTCTCGAACGCCGGATACACCGGTGAGGTCGAGAGCAGGGTCTGCTCCAGCCGGGCGAGCGCGGCGTCCTGGAACTCGGGCAGACGCTCCGCATTGGGCTTCGGGCGCTCTTCGCCGCCACGCAGCAGGGTGGAGGCGAACTGGAAGTAGCGGCTGTCGAACGCACGCTGCTGACCGATGAGCAGATGCGGATAGTAGAGCTCGCGGCGGACGCGCTGCGCGCGCTCGATCTCGTCCCACGGCTGCGCGTCGCCGGCCGCGGTGCGCAACGCCGCTTCCTGCTCGCGCTTGCCGGCGACCACCTGCGGATCGAGCAGCGCCTGCAGTTGCCCGCGGAACACCTTGTAGCTGTTGTCGGTGAAGGTCAGGTCCGACTGCGCCTGGCGTGCGGCCTCTTCCGAGCCGCGCGCGTACTGCGCCAGCATCGCGCGACGCTCCGCCAGCAACAGCAGCGAGTTGATCAGGTCCACGTCGCGCACCCGCTCCAGCTGCGCGACGGTGAGCTGGCGCTGGGTCCGCCCGGGATGGCCGGTGACCATGGTCAGCTCGCCTGGCTGGGCGCCGGCCGGGTTGAGCGTGAAGTGTTCGACCTCCTGCGCCGGCGCACCGTTCTCGTATGCCCGCAACAGCCCCATGTCCAGGTTGTAGCGGGGGAAGTTGAAATTGTCGGGATCGCCTCCGAAGAACCCGATGGCGTACTCCGGCGAGAACACCAGCCGCACGTCGTCGTAGCGCTTGTAGCGATACAGGTGGTGCAGCCCGCCTGCGTACAGCGCGACGACGTCGCAACGGCGTCCCTGCGCATCGTCGGCGACGCACTCGTCCTCGATCCGCGAGACCTCCGCGTTGCGCGCATCGATGAACGCCCGCCCGGACAGGCCGTCGGTCGCCTGCGCGATGCGCCCGCTGACATCGGTGATGTCCTGCAGCACGTTGAGCTCTTCGGCCGGGCACTGCAGCTCCTCGCCGCGCGAGCCGGCCACGAAACCGTCGTTGAGCAGGTCGCGCTCGGGTGAGGACAGCCCCTGCACACAGCCGACGATGCAATGCGCATTGGTGAGGACCAGACCGTCCGCCGACACGAACGAGCCCGAGCACCCCCCGGCCAGTCGCACCGACGCGCGCATGGCGTGCCGGGTCCACTCTGCATCGGGGGCGAAGCCATAGGCCTGGCGCATGGCGTCCGCGGGCAGGTTGTCGAGCGTCCACATGCCTTCGGCCGCCGTCGCGGCGCCGGACACCAGGCTGGCAACGGCCAGGGCGAGAATGCGCTTCATGGAAGTTTCCTGCAGGCCCGGTCGGGCGAGAGCGCCATCGTAGCCGAGCGCCTGCGGGCCCTGCTCGCCACGCGACCGACGGCGTGCGAAGACGGCATTGCGCCGCAGTCCTGACCGGGTTCGTGCCTGTTCCAGGCAAAAGCATTTAATCTTGTCCGCCACCGCCCGGGAAAATCGCGATGCAGAACCGCGAACGTCGACAGGGCAGCGCCCCCGATTCCGCGGAGGTCCGCTCCCGCCTCAACGCCGCTCAGCAAGCCGCACTGCCGCTGCTGGAGCGCTTCGGCTGGGAGTTGCGGTTCGTCCGGCGGCCGTTGTTCCAGGAGCCGGTCCCGATCCTGTTCAGCGCCGATGGCGCCCGCTGGGTGACCCTGGAGCCGGATGGCTCGGTGAACGAGAACCCCGGCTTCCAGCTGCGCGACTGACGCCTCAGCGCACCAACGGCACGGTGCCGCGGGCGAGCACGGTCTCGGTCCGGCTGCCCGGCAACACCCGCCCGAGACCGCGCCGGCCGGGTGCGGTCGCCCGTCGCGACGGGCGTTTCGCCATGCCGCCGTCGCGGCACCACGCACCGCGCGTCAGGCCGTCTGCAGGTTCGCGTAGGCCAGCACCAACCACTTGCTGCCGACCTCGTCGAAGTTCACCTGCACACGCGCATGCGCACCGTTGCCCTCGATGTCGGTGATCACACCATCGCCGAACTTCGCGTGGCTGACCGACTGCCCGAGCCGGTAACCGGGCAGCGTCTCGGCGATCGGCGCGTGGCCGCGCCGCGCCGGCGCGAAGGCCGGGCGCGCCACCTGCACCCGGGGGCGCACCTCGTTGAGCAGCGGCGACGGAATCTCGCGCAGGAACCGCGACGGCAGGCCCAGCATGTCCTGCCCGTGCAGCCGGCGCGATTCGGCATAACTGAGCACCAGCTTCTGCCGCGCACGGGTGATGCCCACGTAGGCCAGGCGGCGCTCTTCCTCCAGCCGGCCGGTCTCCTCCACCGAGCGCTGGTTGGGGAACAGGCCTTCCTCGACGCCGGCCAGGAACACCAGCGGGAACTCCAGCCCCTTGGCGCTGTGCAGGGTCATCAACTGCACGCCATCCTCTCCGGCCTGGGCCTGCCCCTCGCCCGCCTCGAGCGCGGCATAGGCCAGGAACGCGACCAGCTCGGTCAGCGCCGCGGCGTCCTCGTCGTCTTCGCGGGCGACGAAGCGCGAGGCCACCGACACCAGTTCGTCGAGGTTGTCGATCCGCGACTCCGAATCCAGTCCGCCGCGGCTCTCCTTGGCCCAGTGCTCGCGCAGTCCGGAGCGCGCCAGGACGTGGTCGATCTTCTCCTGCAGCGGCAGCGCATCCACCTCGTCGGCCAGGGCGTCGATCAACGTCTGGAACACGCCCAGCGCGTTGCGCGCGCGCGCGGCGAGCGTGTCGGCCTGACGGGTCCGCGACACCGCCTCCCACAACGACACCCCGTCGGCACGGGCGCGCATGCGGACCTCGTCGAGCGTACGCCCACCGATGCCGCGGGTGGGCGTGTTGACCGCGCGCTCGAACGCCGCGTCGTCGTCGCGGCTGGCGATCAGGCGCAGGTAGGCCAACGCGTCCTTGATTTCGGCGCGCTCGAAGAAGCGCACGCCGCCGTAGACGCGGTACGGGATCTGCCCGGCGACCAGCTGCTCTTCGATCGCGCGCGACTGGGCGTTGCTGCGGTAGAGCACCGCGCAGTCCCCGTAGCTGCCACCGTCGCGGACCCACTGGCTGGCGCGCTCGACGATGAACCTCGCCTCGTCCATCTCGTTGTAGGCGGCGTAGAGGTCGATCGGGTCGCCCTGGCCGCTGTCGGTCCACAACTGCTTGCCCAGGCGATCGGGGTTGTGTGCGATGACCGCGTTGGCCGCATCCAGGATCGTGGCGGTCGAACGGTAGTTCTGCTCCAGCCGGATGGTCTGCGCACCCGGGAAGTCATTGAGGAAGCGCTGCACGTTCTCGACCTTGGCGCCGCGCCAGCCGTAGATGGCCTGGTCGTCGTCGCCGACCACGAACACCTCGCCGCTGTCGCCCGCCAGCACCCGAACGAAGGCGTACTGGATCGCATTGGTGTCCTGGAACTCGTCGATCAACAGATGGGTGAAGCGGCGCCGGTAGTGGGCGAGGATCGCCGGGTTGTCGCGCAGCAGTTCGTGCGCGCGCAGCAGCAGCTCGGCGAAATCGACCAGGCCGGCCAGATCGCAGCGCTCCTGGTAGAGCGCATACGCGCGACGCATGGCGTTGCCCCACTCGTCGCCGGGCTCGTCCTGGAGGTGCTGCGGCCGCCGGCCCTCGTCCTTCTGCGCGTTGATCCACCAGGCGATCTGCCGCGGCGGGTAGCGCGCTTCGTCCAGCTCGAGCTGCTGGACCACGCGCTTGACCAGACGCTGCTGGTCGTCGGAATCCAGGATCTGGAAACTCTCCGGCAGCTTCGCGTCCTGCCAGTGCATGCGCAGCAGGCGATGGGCCAGCCCGTGGAAGGTGCCGATCCATGTCCCGCGCGCACCGCCCGGCAGCAGCGGGTCGGCGCGATGGCGCATCTCGGCCGCAGCCTTGTTGGTGAAGGTGACCGCGAAGATGCCGTGCGCCGGCACGCCGTGCACCGCGTTGAGCCAGGCCATGCGGTGGGTCAGCACGCGGGTCTTGCCGGAACCGGCGCCGGCGAGCACGAGGTAATGGCCGGGCGCGGCCGACACGGCCTCACGCTGGGCCGCGTTGAGGCCGTCGAGCAGATAGGACACATCCATCGGCGCATTTTACGTGAGCCGGTCGCGTCGACCGAGAATCGGATCGGATCCGCGGGCACGGCAGGTCCCGGCCGGGGTCGCACCGGCAGCGCCGGCAGCGGTCGGATGCCCCCGCTTCCATCGCTTTTGGAGGGTCCACCCGCTGCGACGCAGCTTGACAGCGCTGTCAGCGGCTGTTTAATCACGCCCTCCCGCCGGCATTCGATCGGCGGCGACGCACGACCAAACACCCTGGGGAGGGAACATGAACACACCACGTCATCGGCTTCCGCCGTTGCGACTGGCGCTCACGCCGCTGGCCCTGTCCGTCATGGCGTTCACCGCCGCGGCGCAGGAAGCCCCCGAGCGCCGCGACGACGCCACCACCCTCGACGCGGTGATCGTCACCGTCGAACGGCGGGAACAGGACCTGCAGAAATACGCCGGCACCGCCCAGGCGATCTCCGCCGAGGACACCCGCGCGCTCGGCATCAACAACGAGCTGCGCAACATCCAGGCCGTGGTCCCCGGCCTGAGCATGGCCAACCAGGAAGGCAACCTGGAGATCTTCATCCGCGGCGTGGGCTCGGCCAACAACACCGAACTCGGCGATCCCGGTGCCGCGCCGCACATCAACGGCGCCTACATCGCCCGCCCGCGCGGCCTGGGCGGCATGTTCTACGACATCGAGCGCGTGGAGATCAACAAGGGCCCGCAGGGCACGTTGCGCGGGCGCAACGCATTGGCCGGCTCGCTCAACATCGTGACCAAGCGGCCGGATCTCGAGGCCTTCGGCGGCTACGCCCAGATCGAGGCCGGCAACCGCGACCACCGCGCCGGCGAGTTCGCGCTGAATTTCCCGCTCGGCGGCTGGGCCGCGCTGCGGCTGGCCGGCTACGCGGTGGAGAAGGACAGTTCGTTCCGCAACGCCGGCGCCGACCAGACCCTGGACCCGGCCGGCATCCAGGACGAAAAGGGCGGACGCATCTCCTTCCTGTACGAGCCCGACGACCGGCTGAGCGTGTTCGCCATGGCCGACGTGGGCAAGGAAGGCGGCACCGGCTATCCCGGCGCCAACATCTTCACCGCGGCCGAGGCGGGCTTCTCGCCCGACGACCTCGACCTGCGCGACGTGGTCTACCGCGGGCCGCAGGGCGAGCTCGACAGCACCAACTGGGGCGCGCTGGCCAACATCTCCTACGATTTCGGCGCCGTGGTGGCCGAGTACAACACCAGCTACCGCGACGTGGACTACCGGCAGACCAACGCCGCCAGCGAAGGCATCCTGTGGCCGGGCCGCGACGTCAGCCCGCGCGGGCCGGGCAACCCCGACGGAATCGACTACGACAATTTCTCCACCCAGTACTGGCTGACGCTGTCGCAATCGAGCACCCACGAACTGCGCCTGTCCTCCTCGGGCGAGGGACGCTTCCACTGGACCGGCGGCGCGTTCCACTTCAACGAAGACCAGCAGGTCGGCTACCTGTCGCTGGCCGACAAGGGCACCTGGTTCTCCGGCACCGAGTTCACCATGCCCAAGGTCAACGGCCGCTCCACCGCGCTGTTCGCCGACGGCACCTTCGACCTCAACGACCGCACCCGCCTCAAGGCCGGCATCCGCCGCACGCGCGAGGCCAAGTCCCGTTACGGCATCGGCGGCAACTGGGCGCTCGGCCTGCCCGGCCAGGGCGGCGACTTCGCCACACGGCTGGGCACCGAAGGCTTCGTACCGGCCTTCATGAAGCGTCCCAACTTCGACGTGACCGGCCTCACCTCGCAAGCCGACATGGCGCGATTCCTGCTGGAGGGCATCCTGCAGCACGGCGCCCGCGACACCATCGCCGACCAGATCGGCGCGGTGCCCGGCGGCGGCGACTTCGGTTGCGTCGACCGCCCCGACATCGGCGGCGACACCATCGATTGCCCCTACCAGTCCTGGGTGCAGGTCAACTCGATTCCCTCGCAGCAGTTCGGCGAGAGCCGGTTCCAGTTCACCGACTGGCGCACCGGCATCGAGTTCGACCGCACCGACGACCACATGCTCTACGCCACCGTGTCCACCGGCCACAAGGCAGGCGGTTTCAACGACACCTTCGACGTCAACGTGATCCCGGAGACGTTCGAGCCGGAGTCGATCACCGCCTGGGAGATCGGCAGCAAGCTCAGCCACCGCTGGTTCGGGCGGCCCGGCACCTTCAATCTCAGCGCGTTCTATTACGACTACGACGACCAGGTGTTCCAGGACCTGGCGGTGATCTCGCTCAACCCCGACGGCGAGCCGGCGGGTTACTCGCTGGTCAACCGCAACATCGGCCGCTCGACGATCTACGGCGTCGAGGCCGAGAGCGTGACCCGGTTCGGCGCCGGCTTCATGCTGCACCTCAACGCCTTGGTGCTCGACAGCGAGATCAAGGAAGGCACGGTCGGTGATGTGCGCAGCCAGAACTACGACGCCGGCGGCGTGACCTCGCTGATCGACCTGTCCGGCAACGAGCTGCCGTTGACCTCGCGTTTCACCGGCAACGTACGCCTGCAGCACACCAGCGAACTGCCCTTCGGCACCCTCGACTGGCAGCTGCTGGCCTCGTACCGGTCGGCGTTCTACCTGACTCAGTTCAACGACCGCGACGTGGTCTACGTCGACCAGGCCGGCGATTTCGTCCGCCAGGAGGATGCGGCCACCGCCGGCTTCCCCGACCGCCAGCGCGGCGAGGTGACGCTCAACGCGGGCATCGGCATCACCTCGCTCGACGGGCGCTGGCGCTACGAGCTCTACGGCAGCAACCTGCTCGACAACGACGTGTCGCAGAAGGCGCTGGTGGGCTCGCGGCTCAACATCCGCTTCCTCAACGATGCACGCAGTTACGGGGCGCGACTGCGCTACCAGTTCTGACCGGGCAGCCCGGCCGCGTCTTCCCGACCGGCCGGGCCCGCCACACGGACCGCGAGGCGGCGCGTCTCCGCACCCGGCATGTCGATGCGGTGCGATCTGCGGGTCCGACGCAGGCGTCTCTCGATGCTCGAGGCTCTCGCACGGACGGTGTCGGTGGGAAGGGTGACGCAGCGGTGCGGCGGTCCGGAGACGCGCCTCGCGCGCCCTGAACATCGGGCTGGCGGAGTGCGCACCTCCGCTCCACCACGAGGCGGATGTCCAGACCGCCGTTCGGGGCGCTGGCGAGCGCGACGAGGACGCCGAACGGCGCGCGGGCGCTGCTGCGACGCAGCACGGAATTCATGAAAACTTCATTAAAACAGTGACTTTGCGTCGGCCCTGTCCAGCCAATTTGACAACGCTGTCATGTTGCCCTGGAATCTGCCGCGCACGGCCGGATGGCCCAACCAGAAAACCCGAGCTTTTCCCTGGGGAGGGACTTACATGACGTACCACGTACCACGTCGGCGGCTGCTCGCCTCCGCCCTGCTGATCGCACTCGCCCAGCCGGCCCTCGCCCAGGACACCCAGGGCAGCGATCCCGCCGTGCGCACCGGTGCCTCCGAGCCCGAGACCCTCGACACCGTCGTGGTGACCGGCATCCGCGGCAGCCTCACCTCGTCGATGAACCTCAAGCGCGACTCGCGCGGCATCGTCGACGGTATCGTGGCCGAGGACATCGGCAAGTTCCCCGACACCAACCTGGCCGAATCGCTGCAGCGCATCTCCGGCGTCTCGATCGACCGCACCGCCAGCGGCGAAGGCTCGCGCATCACCGTGCGCGGCGTCGGCCCGGACTTCAACCTGGTGCTTCTGAACGGCCGCCAGATGCCGGCGGCCAATCTCGGCCCGGGCGGCGGCGGTATTTCCAACTCGCGCGCGTTCGATTTCGCCAACCTCGCTTCCGAGTCGGTCTCGGAGATCGAGGTGTTCAAGACCAGCCGCGCCGAAACCCCCACCGGCGGCATCGGCGCGACCGTCAACATCAAGACCGCGCGCCCGTTCGACAACCCGGGCCCGCAGGCGACGATCGGCCTGAAGGGTGTACACGACACCTCGGTCGACAACCTGCCCGACGCGTACTCGGGCGACTCCTGGACGCCGGAGGTCTCCGGCCTGTTCAGCAATACCTACGCTGACGGCCGTTTCGGCATTGCGTTGAGCGGCAGCTACCAGGACCGCGACTCGGGCTTCAGCCAGGCTTCGGTTGGCGAGGGCTGGGCACAGTTTCGTGGTGACACCGATTCGAACACCAGCCTGCCGCTGCCTGGGCAGCCCGGCTACGACCGCATCACCAATCGCCCAGGGCCCGACACCATCTACGGCCGCCCGCAGAACACCGGTTACAGCGTCAATGGTGTGCAGCGCCAGCGCACCAACGGGCAGCTGGCCCTGCAGTGGGCGCCGACCGACAACGTGACCACCACGCTGGATTACACCTACGCCGAGAACAAGGTGCAGCAGCAGCGCAACGAGCTGTCGGTGTGGTTCAACTACGGCCCCGGCGACAGTTCTTGGACCGATGGACCGATCGCCGGCCCCATCGAGTATTCTGAGGATGTCGCGCTCGATGCCAATGGCAATCCGGTCTACGGCGACATCGCCATGGGCGGCGCGAAGCTGGCGACCAAGAGCGAACTGAAATCGGTCGGCTTCAACGTGGAGTGGGAAGTCAACGACGCGCTGTCGATGGCGTTCGATTACCACAATTCGCGTGCAGAGTCGCAGCCCGACAGCCCCTATGGCTCGGCCGGCGTGCTCGGGACCGCGGTTTTTCAGCGTGGCCGCACTAGCGTGGACTACAGCGGCGACCTGCCGATTCTCACCATCGAGCTGCCACCGGGCGTCGACTCGATCGACCCCTCCCAGGCCGTGGTCACCGGTTCGGTCTTCCAGAACAGTTACAACCGCTCGGAGGTCGAACAGTTCCAGGCCAGCGGCCGGTTCCAATTTGAGAACTACTCCAGCCTCGACTTCGGTATCTCGACCGCCGAAGTCAACAACCGTAGTGCCGCGGCCGTCATGCAGCGCGACACCTGGGGCGGCCTGGGCAGCCCAGGCGATTACGACGACGACATCTTTTATTCCGACAACATGGGGCGCTACTTCGACGCCTTCCGTGGCCACAACGATCCACGCTTCACCGACCAGTTCCTGATGTTCGACTTCGAGCGTCTGCGGCAGCGTGCGGCGGAAATCGCGGGCAATGACGGGTTCTATCGCGCGCCGACCGATTTCACCGACGACCTGCGGACTCGCGAACGGACCAACTCGGCCTTCGTGCAGTGGAACAACCAGTTCGACTGGGGCCTGCCCGTGAACGTATCGGTCGGCGTCCGTTACGAGGAGACCGACGTCCGGTCTTCTGCGCTCGTGCGTGAAGCTACCGGTATTTCTTGGAATTCGGTCAACGAACTCAACGTCCTTTACGCCGACGAGCAGGTCTTCGGCACAGACGGTGGCCGCTACGATCACTTCTTGCCCGCACTCGACGTCAGCGTCGAGGTCCGCGACGACATGGTGCTGCGCGGCAGCTACAGCCAGACCATCGGCCGGCCCGGCTGGAACCAGATCCGCGGCGGACTGGGTCTCGCCGACATCGTCCGTGTCGACGGCGGCGACGGCTCGCAAGGCAATCCCGCGCTGCAGCCGCTGAAGTCGGACAACTTCGACCTGTCGTTCGAGTGGTACTACGGCGATGCGAGCTACGTCTCGCTCGGCTACTTCCGCAAGAACATCCGCAACTTCATCAGCGACACCATCGTCCGTGACACGCCCTACAACCTCAATACGCCGGTAGGCGGCACATACTGGAACAATGCGATCTCGTCCGGCACGTGCACGGCCTCGCAGGTTGAGTGCATCCGCGATTACATCTTCGTCAACCACGCCGACGATCCGGGCGTATTCTACGAAGGCCTCAACAGTGCCGGCCAGCGCACCGGCCGCATCATCGGCCTGCCGGATGACCCGATTGCCGGTTTCGACATCGTCACCCCGGCCAATCAGCGCTCGGACTCGCTCGACGGTTGGGAGTTCAACGTCCAGCACATGTTCGGCGAGAGCGGATTTGGCGTGTATGCCAACTACACCATGGTGGACTCGGGGCTGACCTTCAACGACTTCGACCTGGGCGACCAGTACCCGATGATCGGCCTGAGCGACTCCGCGAACCTGGTGCTGTTCTACGACAAGTACGACTGGCAGGTGCGTGCGGCGTACAACTGGCGCGACGAGTTCCTGTCGGGCATCGGCGGCCAGGGCCCGAATCCGAACTACAACGAGTCGTACGGCCAGCTGGACCTCAGCGTGAGCTATCAGGTCAACCCGCGGCTGTCGCTGCTGGCGGAGGCAATCAACCTGACCGACGAGACCCAGCGCGTCCACGCACGCCACACCAACCAGCTGCGCTTCGCCACCCAGACCGGCCCGCGCTACATGGTCGGGCTGCGCTACAACTTCTTCTGATCCGCCGGCCAGGCCGGACCGGTGCGCGCACCGATCCGGCCCTGCCCTCCACGGACGCGACCGGCCACGCCGGTCGGCACCGGCGAGGCGACGCATGCCCCAGGGCGTACCGCTCAACAACATCGACCATCGGGATCTCCGGATCGACACCACGCGCTCGGCCGCCCTCGGCGACGCGACGATGTCGACACCGACGTTTCCCGGCGAATTCCGTCATCTGCAGGCCTGTTACCCCATCGTCTTTCGACGTATTGCGGACGGCGGTTTCCAGCCGTTGGCGCTGTTCGGCCTGCGCGAAGGCGACAACCTGTTCCTCGACGCGAACGGTTGGCAGGCGCCCTACATTCCTATGGCGATCGAGCGCCAGCCGTTCCTGATCGGCCGCTCGGAGGAATCGCTGACCCTGCACGTCGACATCGACAGTCCCCGCGCAGGCACGAACGGCGAGGCGCTGTTTCTCGAGCATGGCGGTTCGACCGACTACCTCGAACGCACGCGCTCCCTGCTGCTCGCCCTGTACGACGGCCTGCAGGCCACGCCGGCCTTCGTGGCCGCGCTGACCGCACACGACCTGCTGGAACCGTTCGTGCTCGACGTGACGCTCGACGACGGCAGCCAGGGCCGCCTGTCAGGATTCCACAGCATCGCCGAAGACCGCCTGCGCGCACTCGACGGCGACGCGGTGGCGGGGCTGCATGCGGCCGGCCACCTGGAGCCGATCTACATGGCGGTCGCGTCGGTCTCGCGCTTCCGCGACCTCATCGACCGGATGAACCGTCGTGTGGCCGCAGGCTGAGCCGATTCCGGAGCGGCAGGGCCTCGATCCCGCCGCGCTGCCCGACGCCGTACTGGCCTCGCCCGAGCCGGTGGTGCTGCGTGGATTGACGGCTGGCTGGCCGCTGGTGCAGGCCGCGCGGACCTCGGATACGGCCGCCGTCGCTTACCTGGAGCGCTTCGTCCGTCCGCAGGCGCCGCCGGTCGCAGCGACGGTGGGGCCTCCTGAAATCGCCGGTCGCTTCGGCTACGACGCCGCGATGACCGGCTTCAACTTCCGCCGCGAGCAGGTGCCGCTGCCGGTGGTGTTGAAGACCTTGCTCAAGTACGCCCCGGATCCCGCACCGCCGGCGATCTACGTCGCCTCCACCACGCTCGATACCTGGCTGCCCGGCCTGCGCGACGAGAACGCGATGCCACTGGGCGAGCGCGATCCGCTGGCGAGCATCTGGATCGGCAACCGCACACGCGTGGCCGCGCACCAGGACCTGCCGGACAACCTCGCCTGCGTGGCCGCGGGTCGCCGACGGGTCACGCTGTTTCCGCCGGAGCAACTGGCGAACCTCTACATCGGCCCGCTCGATCTCACCCCCGCTGGCCAGCCGATCAGCCTGGTCGATTTCGCCGCGCCCGACCTGGAGCGCTTCCCGCGCTTCGCCGAGGCGATGCGGCATGCGCGCACGGCCGTGCTCGAACCCGGCGACGCGGTGCTGATCCCCAGCCTGTGGTGGCACCACATGGAAGCGCTGGCATCGTTCAACGTGCTGATCAACTACTGGTGGCGGCGCAGTCCGGCCTGGATGGATTCGCCGATGAACACGCTGATGCTGGCGCTGGCCAGCATCCGCGACCTGCCGGCGCACGAGCGCGCGCACTGGCAGGAGGTGTTTCGCCATTACGTGTTCGAGCCCGGCCCGGACACCGCCGACCACATTCCAGAAGCCGCGCGTGGCGTGCTCGGCCCCCTCGACGACGACCGCGCGCGCGCCCTGCGCGCGCGCCTGCTGCAGCGCCTGAACCGGTGACCGCCATGCCCACGAAGCCCCAGGACGTCCCCGTCGCCCCGAAAGCAATTCGCCGCGTGGTGGTCGCCGGCGGCGGCACCGCCGGCTGGATGGCCGCGGCGGCGCTGTCGCGCACGCTCGGCAAGCACGTCGAGGTGACCTTGGTCGAGTCCGAGGAGATCGGCACGATCGGCGTCGGCGAGGCGACGATCCCGCCGCTGCTGCGCTACCACCAGTTGCTCAAGATCGGCGAGCCGGAGTTCATGGCGGCCACCCAGGCCACGATCAAGCTCGGCATCAACTTCGAAGGCTGGCGCGTTCCCGACGAGGCCTACTTCCACTCGTTCGGCACCACCGGCCAGGACCACTGGTCGGCCGGCTTCCAGCACTTCTGGCGCAAGGGCCTCGATCGCGGGCTGGCCAAGGACTACGCCGCCTACAACGTCGAGACCCGCGCGGCGGGCGAACACCGCTTCGCCCACCTCCCGCGCAACGGCATCAACTACGCGTATCACCTCGACGCCGGCCTGTATGCGCGCTTCCTGCGCACCCTGAGCGAAGCGCACGGCACCCGTCGCGTGGAAGGGAAGATCGTCGATGTGCGGCTGGATCCCGAACACGGCGACATCGTCTCGCTCCAGCTCGACGGTGGCCGCGAGATCGAAGGCGACCTGTTCATCGACTGCACCGGCTTCCGCGCCCTGCTCATCGGCAAGGCCTTGCGCGTGGGCTTCGAGGACTGGTCGCACTGGCTGTTCAACGACAGCGCGTTCGCCGTGCAGACGCCGTCGATCGGTCCGCCGGTGCCCTACACCCGGGCGATGGCCGGCGAGGCGGGCTGGCAGTGGCGCATTCCGCTGCAGCACCGTGTCGGCAACGGCATCGTGTTCTCGAGCGCGTACACCGACGACGACAGCGCCCGCCAGGCGCTGCTCGACAATCTCGAGGCTGACCCGGCGACGACGCCTCGGCTGATCCGCTTCCGACCGGGGCGGCGGCTCAAGTGCTGGCACCGCAACTGCGTGGCGCTTGGACTCGCGGCGAGCTTCATCGAGCCGCTGGAATCCACCACGATCCACCTGATGCAGCGCGGCATCATCCGCCTGATCCAGTCGTTCCCGCAGACACTGCAGCAGTCCGACATCGACGAGTACAACCGGCAGTGCGCGGAGGAGATCCGCCACATCCGCGATTTCGTGGTGCTGCACTTCCACGTCACCGACCGCCGCGACACGCCCTACTGGCGCGCCTGCGCGGACATGGAAGTGCCGGAATCGCTGCGCCACCGCATCGAGCTGTTCCGCACCACCGGCCGCGTGTTCCACATGCCCGGCGAACTGTTCGCGGAGAACTCCTGGATCCAGGTGATGCTCGGCCAGGGCATCCTGCCGCAGAGCCATCACCCCATCGCCGACCTGATGGATGACGGCGAGCTCGCGCACTTTCTCGACACCCTGCGGGCCGAGGTGGACCGCACCGTCGGCCAGCTGCCCGCCCACGTGGACTACCTGCAGCGTTATTGCCCGGCCAAGGCGCCGTGAGCATGGCCGTCCGGACGCGGCATGACGCGACCGACCGGACCGCCGCACGGTCGCGGTCCGGGCAGGCGCGCGCATCGCGCCTTCAGGCGCCTGCCGCCCGCGGGTCTTCTCCCCATCTTTCCCCTATCCGCACACCTGGAGCCGCGTAGTGACGCTTTCGCCGATCGACACCGCCATCGTGCTGGCCTATCTGGTCGGCATCTTCATCCTCGCCCAGTGGGTCTCGCGCGAGAAAGCCGGCCACGTCAAGGACGCGAAGGATTACTTCCTCGCCAGCCGGATGCTGCCGTGGTGGGCGATCGGCGCCTCGCTGATCTCGGCCAACATCTCCGCCGAGCAGATCATCGGCATGTCGGGGTCGGGCTACGCGCTGGGCCTGGCGATCGCCTCCTACGAATGGATGGCGGCGATCACCCTGCTGGTGGTGGCCAAGTGGTTCCTGCCGATCTTCCTGCGCAACGGCATCTACACCATGCCGCAGTTCCTGGAGCAGCGCTTCGGTCCGCGCATCCGCACACTGATGGCGGTGTTCTGGGTGGCGCTGTACGTGTTCGTGAACCTCACTTCGGTGCTGTGGCTGGGCTCGCTCGCCATCGCCTACGTCACCGGTATGGAGCAGATGACGGCCATGGTGTGCCTGGCCGGCTTCGCGCTGGCGTACACGATCTACGGTGGCCTGAAAGCCGTGGCGTTGACCGATATCGTGCAGGTCGCCCTGCTGGTGGTCGGCGGCCTGTTCCTGGTGTGGCTGGCGCTCAACCGCGTGTCCGACGGTGCCGGCGTGTTCGCGGGGCTCGAGATCGTGCGCGAGCAGGCGCCCGGCCACTTCCACATGATCCTGTCGCCCGACAATCCGTTCTACCGCGACCTGCCGGGTCTGGGCGTGTTGCTGGGCGGCCTGTGGGTGATGCATTTCAGCTACTGGGGGTTCAACCAGTACATCATCCAGCGCGCGCTGGCGGCCAAGAACGTGGGCGAGGCGCAGAAGGGCCTGCTGTTCGCGGCCGGCCTGAAGCTGCTGATGCCGGTGATCGTGGTGCTGCCGGGCCTGGCCGCGGTGGTGCTGGCGCCCGGCCTGCCGCGCCCCGACGCCGCGTATCCGACGATGATGTCGCTGTTGCCGGCCGGCATCCTCGGCATCGTGTTCGCCGCACTGATCGCCGCGATCGTGTCGTCGCTGGCGTCGATGACCAATTCGATCTCGACCATCTTCACGCTCGACCTCTATGCGCGGATGACGCCCAACGAGCCCGATCAGAAGAAGATGGTGACCATCGGCCGCATCGTGGCGGTGGTCTCGATGATCGTCGCCGCACTCGCTGCGCGCCCTCTGCTGGGGAGCTTCGACCAGGCCTTCCAGTACATCCAGGACTACACCGGCTACTTCACCCCCGGCATCGTCGCGATCTTCGTGCTCGGCCTGTTCTGGAAGCGCGCCAACGAGGCCGGCGCGTTGGCGGCGGCAGGCGGCTCGTTCCTGCTGTCGGTGGGCGCGGCCTTCGTGATGCCGGACCTGCCCTTCATCCATCGCGTGGGCATCGTGTTCCTGCTGGCGGTCGCACTGGGCGTGGTGGTGTCGCTGCTGACCGCGCGCCCGGCGCCCGATCGCGACCAGATCCGCACGGACGATGTCGACTACCGCACCACCAGCGTGTTCAACGTCGGCTCGATCGGCGTGGTGATGGTGCTGGTGGCGCTGTACGCGATCTTCTGGTGATGCGCGGGCGCTCGACGGGTCAGGCCGAAGCCGGGCCCGTCGAGCGCCGCACCAGCACCGTGTAGGGCACCTCGACCATGCCGGCGCTGTCGCGGGCGCGGATCGCCTTGAGCAGTTCCGCACCGGCCAGCCGGCCCATCTCGCGGGTCGGCTGACGCACGGTGGTCAACGCGGGATAGATGTGACGCGCGATCGGCGTATCGTCGAAACCGCACACCGAGATGTCGCGCGGCACCTGCAGTCCGTGTTCGCAGATGGCGCAGATCGCACCGGCGGCCATGTCGTCGTTGGCGGCGAAGATCGCGGTGGGCGGCTGGCGCAGCTTCAGCAGTTTCTCCGTGGCGCGCATGCCGGAATCGTGGGAGAACTCGCCGTCCACGATCAGCGCCGGATCGACGCGGATGCCCGCATCCTTCAGGCCGTCGCGGTAGCCGGCCAGACGCCAGCCGGTGGCGCCGTGCGCGGCATGGCCCTTGATGTGCGCGATGCGGCGATGCCCCAGCGACACCAGGTGCGCGACCAGCTCGCGCACCGCGCTGCGCTCGTCGACGGTCACCCCGACGCGGCGGTGATCCTCGCGCGGCGAGATGCTCGCGTAGGGCACGTCGAGTTCGTCCAACCGGTCGAGCACCGCCTGATCGTCGGTGATCGGCGGGGTGAGGACCACGCCGTCCAGACGCGACTGCTCCACCAGCGCCTCCACCTTGCCGACGATGTCGCGCGCGTCGTAGAGCAGCGGCGCCAGCATCAGGTTGTAGTGATGCTGCTGGCAGGCGTCCAGCACTCCCAGCTCGACTTCCATCAGGTAATTGCTCGACGGGTTGTCGTAGAGCATCGCCACCAGATACGAACGTCGCCCGGCGAGCGTACGTGCCGACGGATGCGGCTTGTAACGCAGCCGCTCCACCGCGGCCTCCACGCGCGTGCGCGTGGCGTCGGCGACATTGGGTTCGCGGTTGAGCACACGCGAAACCGTCTTCATGGAGACGCCGGCCTCGGCGGCCACGTCCTCGATGCGTACGCGCATGCTGCGTTCCTCTACATCCCCCGGTGAGACCGGCCCTGCGAATCCGTGCCGGATTCTGCCAGACGCGCGTGCGCGACGCGTGCGGCACGACCGGGCCCGGGCTGCGTACACGATGCCGTACCGCAACATACGGTCACGGGCGTGTTGCGCTATTCTGCGCCGCTCATGACAACGCTGTCACGTGTCGCGTGACCGCAGACCGGAGGGGCCTTCCACGATGTCCAAACAACCCGATCCGACGCCGCGTCGGCGCATTCACCGCCTGCCCGCCCTGTGCGTGGCCGCGCTCGCATCCGCCATCGCGCTGGCCGGCTGCGGCAGCGATCGCGACGCACCCGCCGCCGGCACCGCAACGGGTTCCGGCGATGCGCAGGCGCAGACGCACAGCAGCACCGTCGATCCCGCGCAGTGGCCCGAGGTCACCTGGCCGTTCGACGACACCGCGCTCGACGCCCAGGTCGACGAACTGCTGGCGACGATGACCGTCGAGGAAAAAGTCGGTCAGATCATCCAGGGCGACATCGATTCGATCACCCCGGACGATGTGCGCAAGTATCGCCTCGGTTCGATCCTCGCCGGCGGCAACTCCGATCCCGGCGGCCGCTACGACGCCCCGCCCGCCGACTGGCTGGCGCTGTCGGACGCGTTCTGGGAAGCCTCGATGGACACCAGCGGCGGCGGCAAACCGATCCCGATCATCTGGGGCATCGACGCCATGCACGGCCAGAGCAACGTGGTCGGCGCGACGCTGTTCCCGCACAACGTGGGCCTGGGCGCGACGCGCAATGTCGAACTGATCCGCGAGATCGCCCGCATCACCGCCATCGAGACCCGCACCACCGGCATGGAGTGGACCTTCGCGCCGACCGTGGCGGTGCCGCGCGACGACCGCTGGGGCCGTGGCTACGAAGGCTATTCCGAAGATCCCGAGTTGGTGGCGAGCTTCGCAGGCGCCTTCGTCGAAGGCCTGCAGGGCAAGCCGGGTGACGACGACTTCCTCGGCGACACCCGGGTGATGAGTTCGGTCAAGCACTACGTCGGCGACGGCGGCACGGTCGGCGGCAAGGACCAGGGCGACACCAACATCAGCGAAGCCGAACTGCGCGACGTGCATGCGGCCGGTTATCCGCCCGCGATCGCGGCCGGCGCCCAGGGCGTCATGGCCTCGTTCAACAGCTTCAACGGCGAGAAGCTGCACGGCCACAAGGGCCTGCTGACCGATGTCCTCAAGGACCGCATGAACTTCGGCGGCCTGATCGTCGGTGACTGGAACGGCCACGGCCAGCTGCCCGGCTGCACCAACACCGATTGCGCGCTGACCTTCAATGCCGGTCTCGACATGGCGATGGCCCCCGACAGCTGGCGCGAGCTGTACGACTCGACGCTGGCTCACGTGCAGTCGGGCGAGATTCCGATGGAACGGCTGGACGACGCGGTGCGTCGCATCCTGCGGGTGAAGTTCCGCATGGGCCTGTTCGATGCGCCCAAGCCCTCCGAGCGCAGCCTGGGCGGCCGCTTCGAGCTGCTCGGCGCACCCGAGCATCGCGCCGTCGCCCGCCAGGCGGTGCGCGAGTCGTTGGTGCTGCTGAAGAACCAGGACGGCATCCTGCCGCTGGCCGCGAACCAGCGCGTGCTGGTGGCCGGCGACGGCGCCAACGACATGGGCAAGCAATCCGGCGGCTGGACGTTGAACTGGCAAGGCACCGGTACCACCCGGGCCGACTACCCGAACGCCGACACGATCTGGGAAGCCATCGAGGCCCAGGTCGGCGCGGCCGGCGGCCAGGCCGAGCTCGCCATCGACGGCGCGTACACCGACAAGCCCGACGTCGCCATCGTGGTGTTCGGCGAGGATCCGTACGCCGAGTTCCTCGGCGACCTGCCGAACCTGCTCTACAACCCCGGCAACGACCGCGACCTGGAGCTGATCCGGTCGCTCAAGGCCGACGGCATCCCGGTGGTCGCGGTGTTCATCAGCGGTCGCCCGCTGTGGATGAACCGCGAGATCAACGCCGCCGACGCTTTCGTGGCCGCCTGGCTGCCGGGTTCGGAAGGCCACGGCATCGCCGACGTGCTGCTCCGCGACGCGGGCGGCGAGGTGCAGCACGACTTCAAGGGCACGCTCAGCTTCTCGTGGCCGCGCCGCGCCGACCAGTACGACAACAATGTCGGCCAGGACGGTTACGACCCGCTGTTCGCCTTCGGCTTCGGCCTGACCTATGCCGACGACGGCAACCTGGATGCGCTGCCGGAGGATCCGGGCGTGAGCGCCGACGCGGGCCAGGGCGGTCCGTTCTTCGCCCGCGGTGTCCCGGGACCCGGTCTGCGCCTGGTGGTGACCGGTGCCGACGGCGAAGGTGCCGACGTGCTGCACGCCAATGTCGCCACGCCCGACGGCACGCTGACGCTCAGCGCGATCGACCACGAGACCCAGGAAGGCGCACGCCTGCTGACGTGGACCGGCGATGCACTGGCCGAGATCATGTCCGCGTCGGCGATGGACTTCAGCCGTGAAGCCAACGGCGACGCCGTGCTGATCGCCACCGCGCGCATCGACAGCCTGCCGTCCGATGGCGATGTCGGCCTGGTGGTGGGCTGCGGCGAGGGCTGCACCGGCGAGGTCGCGGTGGGCGAATGGCTCGCGACACTGCCGCCGGGCGAATGGACCCGCATCGGCGTGCCGCTGAAGTGCCTGCAGGCCGCCGGCGCCGACCTCGCCCGCCTGGACCGGCCGTTCGGCATCCGTGCCGGCGAGGGCATGGTGCTGGGGCTGGCCGATATCGAGGTCGGCACCGATGCCGACCACGTGCTGACCTGCCCGGCCGGCTGAGCACGCCGCAACCGTGAGACCTCGAGCCCCGGCGGTCATCCGCCGGGGCTTTTTTTTCTGGGACCTTCAGGTTGGCGAGAGGTCGTCGGCAGTGACGGCGGTCGTGAGACACCTCGCGTCGCTCCACAACACTGCGACCTGACGGGCCCCGCCGGGACCGGCAGCCTCCTCGCGCGAATGTCCCCCGGCAGCCGCATGCGCGGCTGCCTCCTCCCTGACTTCGCCGAGAAGGCCACCGGTCCCGACGGGGCTTCGGCTTGCGGACCGTACGCGCCGCAGCCACCCACACGTGCTGTCATTCGCGTTCCGAGGTCGCTCACGGTGGGGAGGAAAGGCCGGACCGCAGTTCAGGCCATCGATGTCGAGGCGCAGTCCGACGCTGCGGGGTATGCGGCGTCGGTCAGGCACGGAGGCCCGTCGTATCCATCCTCGACCCGGCCGGCTCACGCTCGTTCGGGACGCAAGCCGCGACCGACCCGATGACGGTCGTCCGCACGACCCGCAAGCCGACCCCGTCGTGGTCGGCAGGCCGTTGCGCGAAATCAAGGAGGAGGCCACCGGTGTACTCGCGGTTGCGGTTGCGGTTGCGGTTGCGGTTGCGGTTGCGGTTGCGGTTGCGGTTGCGGTTGCGGTTGCCCACAGCCTGGAGAACCACCTGCTTTCACGTACCCGCTCTCGACCTGGGATCACGCCGGACGACAGCACGGCCGAACACGCGCCAGCGTCGCCGCCACGCAACGCAGCGATGCACGGTTGCGCACGCACCCCACAGTAGACTCGGCGCTCCCCTGACGTGCGAGCCCATCCGATGATCGACCTCCATTACTGGCCCACCCCGAACGGCCACAAGATCACCCTGTTCCTGGAAGAGTCCGGCCTCGACTACACCCTGCACCCGGTCGACATCGGCAAGGGCGCGCAGTTCGAACCCGACTTCCTGGCGATCTCGCCGAACAACAAGATGCCGGCGATCGTCGATCGTGCGCCGTCCGACGACGGCGCGCCGCTGTCGGTGTTCGAGTCCGGTGCGATCCTGCAGTACCTCGCCGAGAAGACCGGCCGCTTCCTGCCGATCTCCCCGCGCGACCGCATCGCCACGCTGGAATGGCTCAACTGGCAGATGGCCGGGCTCGGCCCGATGACCGGCCAGTACGGCCACTTCAACGTGTACGCCCCGGAGAAGATCGACTACGCGATCACGCGCTACACGCAGGAGGTCGAGCGCCTGCTCGGCGTGCTCGACCGGCGTCTGGCCGGGCGCGACTTCATCGTCGGCAGCGATTACACCATCGCCGACATGGCCGCGTACCCATGGATCAACGTCTACGACAAGGCGCCCATCGATCTGGCGCCGTTCGCCGAAGTCCGTCGCTGGCACGCGGCCATCGCCGCACGCCCCGCCACCCAGCGGGCCTACGCACTCGTCAAACAGGTCAACCCGAACGCCGGCAAGCCGCTGTCCGAGGAGGAGAAGAAGCAACTGTTCGGCAAGCGCTGAACCTCGCACACCGGCAGCGGCTCACGCTTCCGGCGCTCGGCCGCCACCGAGGCCACTCCCGCGCCGCGTCCCCAGCCGCCCTTCGGACACCTTCTCCCGCTCGCGGGAGAAGGAAGGCGATAACGGCCGGTCCGCCGTCGTCCCAACCCGGGACGCCTGCTCCTGCCGGCGCGGAAGGGACGTCGGCCCCGGCATTTTTGGACGCGCCGCCGCGATGACCGATACTGGCCGCTTCGCTCCATCGGACTTCCCATGCGCACCCTGATCGCCGCGACCGTGCTGATGCTCGCTTCCGCCACGTCCACCGCCACCGACCGCCGCCTCACCCTGGAGGCGATCACCGGCGACGCTCCGCTGTCGGGACCGACGCTGATGCGGCCGCAGATCGCCCCCGACGGGTCGCGCGTGACCTTCCTGCGCGGCAAGGACGAGGACCGCAACCGGCTCGACCTGTGGGAGTACCACATCGACAGCGGCCAGACCCGGATGCTGGTCGATTCCAGCGATGTGTTGCCGGGCGAGGAAACCCTCAGCGACGCGGAAAAGGCGCGACGCGAGCGCCAGCGCATCGCCGGACTGTCCGGCATCGTCGACTACCAGTGGTCGCCGGATGCCGGCACCCTGCTGTTTCCGCTCGGCGGCGAACTGTATCTCTACGACCTGGCGCAGCCGGGCGCCGCCGCGGTGCGCCGGCTCACCGACGGCGGCGGCTTCGCCACCGACCCGCGCATGTCGCCCGAAGGCGGCTTCGTCAGCTTCGTGCGTGATCGCGACCTGTGGATCATCGACCTCGCCGACGGCCGCGAGATCCGGCTGACCACCGATGGCAGCGAGGCCATCGGCAACGGCGTGGCCGAGTTCGTCGCCGACGAGGAGATGGGCCGGCACACCGGCTACTGGTGGGCGCCGGACGATTCGGCGATCGCCTTCGCGCGCATCGACGAGTCGCCGGTGCCGATCCAGCGCCGGCCCGAGGTCTACGCCGACCGTACCGAGATCGTCGAGCAGCGCTATCCCGCCGCCGGCGATCCGAACGTGCTGATCTCGCTTCACGTGGTGCCGGTCGCCTCCGGCACCGGCGCGATGACGACGATCGAACGCCGCGACATCGATCTCGGCGCGAATCCGGACATCTACCTCGCCCGGGTGCAATGGCGCGACCCGCAACGGCTGACCTTCCAGCGCCAGTCGCGCGACCAGCACACGCTCGAACTGGTCGAAGCCGATCTCGCCTCCGGCGCGCAGCGTACCCTGCTCACCGAGACCTCGGACACCTGGGTGCCGCTGCACGACAACCTGCACTTCCTGCGCGACGGGCGCTTCGTGTGGGGGTCGGAGCGCAGCGGCTTCGAGCATCTCTACGTCGCCTCCGCCGACGGCACGCAGCTGCAGCCGCTCACCTCGGGCGACTGGGTGGTCGATGGCCTGCTGGCCGTGGACGAGGATCGGGGCCTGGTCTACTTCGCCGGCACCCGCGACGGCGCCACCCAGCGACACGTGTACGCGGTTCCGCTGTCCGGCGGCGAGATCACCCGCCTGAGTCGCGAATCCGGCATGCACAACGCCAGTTTCGCGCGCAATGCCAGCGTCTGGGTCGACAACTGGTCCAACACCACCACGCCGCCGCGGATCGACCTGCTGCACGCCGACGGCCGCCCCATCGCGACCCTTGTCGAGAACGATCTCGCACAGGCCGACCACGCCTATGCACCGTTCCGCGCGGCGCACCTGCCCACGGAGTTCGGCACCCTGCCCGCCGCCGACGGCACCACGCCGTTGCACTACAGCCTGATCCGCCCGCCCGGCTTCGATCCGGCCAGGCGTTATCCGGTGGTCGTGTTCGTGTACGGCGGGCCCGCCGCGCAGACCGTCCTCGACAGCTGGCCCGGTCGCGCGGATGCCTTCTACAACCAGTACCTGGCCCAGCAGGGCTACGTGGTGTTCTCGCTCGACAACCGCGGCACGCCGCGGCGCGGACAGGCGTTCGGCGGCTCGTTGTACCGCCGGCAGGGCACCGTCGAGATCGACGACCAGGTCGCCGGTGTCGAGTGGCTGCGCGCGCAGCCCTGGGTCGACGGCGCGCGTATCGGCGTGCACGGCTGGTCCAACGGCGGTTACATGGCGTTGATGATGCTGGCCAAGGCGCCCGACACCTACGCCTGCGGCGTGGCCGGCGCACCGGTGACCGACTGGGCGCTGTACGACACCCATTACACCGAGCGCTACATGCACCTGCCCGCCGACAACGTCGACGGTTATCGCGAGGCCAGCGTGTTCACCCACGCCGCCGGCATCCGCTCCGATGCGCTGCTGCTGATCCACGGCATGGCCGACGACAACGTGCTGTTCACCAACGCGACCCAGTTGATGAGCACGCTGCAACAGGCCGGCACCCGCTTCGACCTGATGACCTACCCGGGCGCCAAGCACGGCCTGCGCGGCCTCGATGCACTGCATCGCTACCGGCAGAGCGAGCGCTTCTTCCAGCGCTGCCTCGGCGGCTGATCACGCCGAGCGCGGGTCCGGGCGCGCCGATGCCGGGGAGCCACCCGGCACGGCGCGCGACGGCGATCAGATCTCGTTGTTGATCTCGTCCGCGCGCTGCTGCGCCAGTTCGCGCACGCGCTCGGCGGCCTCCGGACGACCCTGGTTCTCCAGCCGCTGCGCGATGGCCTCGCCGGACTCGACCGCCGAGTCGGCGAAGTCGGCGCGGCTGTTGCCGCTGGCGTAGTCGATGCCGGCATTGATTTCCTCGATGGCCGCAGCATCGAATCGCCCGTTCGCGCTGGTGACCGCCTGGTTGTAGTGCCCCTGATCGGAGCCGCTGACACCCGGCTCGCCCGCGGCGACACGATCGCTGTGATCCTGCGCGGCCTGCTCCGCCTGGTCCACGTCCTGCAACGCCTGATCGGTGGCTTGCGACTCCTCCGTCACCTGCGACTTCGGTACGAACACGATCTCGCCGGGATAGATCAGGTCGGGATTGCGATCGGCGTACTGCGGGTTGTAGGCCAGCAGCTGCTCCAGACTTTCATAGCCCGAATCCCGGGCGATCTGGGTGAGGTTCTGCCCGGGCAGCACTTCGTGGGGCTCGGTGCCGGGCGGCGCCTGCGTGGTGCCGGCGTGGAGTTCGTCCAGCGTCACCAGCGATGCATCCGGGAACTGTGGACCGGAATAGTTGACTTCGCTCATCGGTTCCGTTCGCAGGGGATGAACGCACAGCGTCCTGCCTCCTCTCATCGGCCACCAGATGGGGCGCGCCCTAGTGGGCCGCATTCAGCACGCATGCGATGCACTCACCGCATGCGTTGCAACATCCGTCGATGCCCGATCAGGCGCGCCCAGCGTGCGCCGATGTCCATCCAGCACACATAGCCGGCCTCGGTGGCGACACGCCACAGCGCCGCCGGCCGCCAGCGCCAGGCGGGCTCGGCCGCGCACAGGTCGGCCTCCAGGCCGAGCTGGCGTGCGAGCAGCGCACAGCGCGCGAGGTGGTAGCGGCTGCTGAGCAGGGTCACCCGCTCCACGTGCGCCAGTTCGAGGGCGAGCATGTCGCGCGCGTTGCGCAGGTTCTGCAGGGTGTCGCGCGACTGCGCCTCCAGCCACAACGGCGCGTCGACGGCCAACCCTCGCGCCAGCAACGCGGCCCGCGCCAGTTCGGCCTCCGGCACGCCGCCCGCCGGCCCGCCGCCCAGCAGCAACAGCGCGCGCGGCGGGCGCGTCCTCCAGACCGCCAACGCACGCTCGATACGCGCTTCGAAGTCCGCATCCAGGCGGCCGTCGGGCGCATGCTTGCCGAACACCAGCAGGCACTCCCCCTGTCCGGGTCCGCACGGGGTCTGCCGCGCCACCCGCAGCACGTGCGCGAAGTACCCCACGTACACCAGACCCAGGCTCAGCATGCACACCGCGGCCACCACCATCGTGGCGTGCAGCACGTCGCGGTCGGCGAACAGGCGCAGGCGGCGGGCGAGACGGTCGGGCATGCGATGGGCGGCTGGCAGGGCCATCGGGGGCCGGCGCGCCAGGTACAGGGGCGGCCCCGGATTATGCGGCACCCGTCCGCGCCCGCGATGGGCGCGTCAACGGGATCCTTGCAGGCGCCTCCGTATACTCCGGCTCTCTCTCCACCCCGGGTCGCGCCGCACCGATGCCGCTGTCTCCCATTCCGGCGCTCGCCATCCGCGCCTACACCGCGACCACCGCGCTCGGGCGCGGCGTCCACGCCCAGGCCGATGCGCTCGCGAACGGCCGGAGCGGTCTGCGCCGCAACGACTTCGGCACCCGCCCGCTCGAGACCTGGATCGGGCGCGTCGCCGGCCTGGAGGACGCGCCGTTGCCGGAGACTCTGGGCAACTGGGAGTCGCGCAACCACCGGCTGGCCTGGCTCGCCCTGCACCAGGACGGCGTCCCCGCCGCGATCGAGGCCGTGCGCGGCCGCTACGGCGGCGACCGCGTGGCGATCGTGCTCGGCACCTCGACGTCCAGCATCGGCGCGACCGAGGAGGCCTACGCACGCAGCGTCGACGGCCGCCCGCCCGCCGACCTCGCGCGCACCGACGTCCATCACGTGCACGCGCTGGGTGCGTTCGTGCAGGCCGCCACCGGGCTGACCGGGCCTTGCATCACCGTCGCCACGGCGTGCTCGTCGAGCGCCAAGGTCTTCGCCCAGGCCGCGCGGCTGATCGCCGCCGGCGTGGTCGATGCCGCCCTGGTCGGCGGTGTGGACACCCTGTGCGGCAGCGTGCTGTTCGGCTTCAACTCGCTGGCGCTGGTGTCGGCGCAACCGGCACGCCCGCTCGATGCCGATCGCGACGGCCTGTCGCTCGGCGAGGCGGGCGGATTCGCGGTGCTCGAACGCGACGACGACGCCACCCGTCCCGGCCTGCGCCTGCACGGCTACGGTGAATCCAGCGACGCCCACCACATGTCGGCGCCGCACCCGGAGGGTCTGGGTGCGCGTCTGGCGATGACCGATGCGCTCACCCGCGCCGGTCTCGAGGCCGGACGGATCGGCTATCTCAACCTGCACGGCACGGCGACCCCGGCCAACGACCGGGTCGAGGCCGAGGCGGTCGCCAACCTGTTTCCCGGGGACACCCTGCACGCCGGCTCGACCAAGGGCTGGACCGGCCACACGCTCGGCGCGGCCGGCATCGTCGAATCGGTGTTCGCGCTCATCGCGCTGGAGACCGGCCTGCTGCCGGGCACGCTCAACAGCCGCACGCCGGACGCGGCCTGCGGACCGCAGATCCGCTTCGAGACCGCCCGACGCGGCATCGACTACGCCATGAACAATTCGTTCGGCTTCGGTGGCAACAATTGCTCGCTGGTGTTCGGACGCAGCGGAGGAACGCACGCTTGACCGCATGTCCCATCATCGCGAAAGGACGCGTGCGATGACGCGCCTGTCGGCCCGCATCGCGGGTGTCGGCTTCTGGGCCTCCGGGCTGCCGGGCTGGGCTGCCGCCCAGGCGGCGGCCGAGGGTGCGCCCGCCGTGTCCGACGCCCCGAAACGCCCGGCCCCGTCGCTGCTGGCGGCCAACGAACGCCGTCGCGCGCCCGAGAGCGTGGTGGTGGCGATCGAGGTCGCACAGGCGGCCTGTCGCGCCGCCGACCGCGATCCGGCCACGTTGCCGTCGATCTTCGTATCCACCTGCGGCGACTTCGCGATCACCGATGCGATGTGCACCACGCTCGCGAACGATCCGCTCGACGTGTCGCCCACCCGCTTTCACAACTCGGTCCACAATGCCGCTGCGGGCTACTGGACCATCGGGACCGGCTGCACGCGGACCACCACCGCGCTGGCGGCCGGGCCGGGCAGCTTCGCGCAGGGCCTGCTGGAGGCGCTCGTGCAACTCGCCACCGGCGACGACGATGCGGTGCTGCTGGTCGCCTACGACACGGCCGCGGTCGGCGTGCTCGCGCATCTGGCGCCGAGCAGTGGCCTGCTCGGTGGCGGACTCGTCCTCGTGCGCGACGACGCGCCGGGCGGCGGGCCGTCCCTGTCGGCGGTATTCGACAGCGGCGTTGCCGATGCGGGCGACGGCCCGCTGGCGCGGCGCCTGCACGGCAACGCCATGGCCGGCATGCTGCCGCTGTTCGATGCGCTGGCCCGACGCGCCGACGGCGCGCTGGCTCTCGACGCCGGCGCGGGTCGTCGGCTGCGGCTGGAGGTGCGCCATGACTGAACGTCTGCATCGCGACAATGTCGCCGTGGTGATTCCCGCGCTGAACGAGGCCCTGCGCATCCGGGACGTGGTCGTGGCGGCGCTCGCCGAGTGCGATCGCGTCATCGTCGTCGACGACGGCTCGGACGACGGCACCGCAGGCCTGATCGCCGACCTGCCCTGCACGGTAGTGCGCCACTCGCGGCGCATGGGCAAGGGCGCCAGCCTGCGCGACGGTTTCGCCGAGGCGCTGCGCCACGGCGCGCGCGCGGTGCTCACCATGGACGGCGACGGCCAGCACGCGGCGGCCGACATCCCACGCCTGATCGCCAGCGCCAACCGGCATCCCGGCGCGATCATCATCGGCGCGCGCTTGCGCAAGCGCGACTGCCAGCCCTGGTACCGCCGCCTGGGCAACGATTTCGGCGACTGGGGCATCGCGTGGGCCTGCGGCTACCGCCTGATCGACTCGCAGAGCGGCCAGCGCCTGTATCCGGCGGCCGTCTGCGCGTTGCCGGATGTCCCCGGCGAGGGCTTCGTGTTCGAAGCGCAGATGCTGATCTCGGCCGCGCGCGAACTCGGTGCGCATGCGGTGTCGCTGCCGGTGGAAACCCGCTACGCGACCGCCGACATCCCGCTGCGCAAGAGTCACTTCAGGCTGTGGCGGGACCTGTACAGGATCACCTCGCACGTCGTCGTACAGGTCGTCACGCACGGCCGTCTCGTCGAACGCTACCGCGCCAGACGCGCCCATCCGCCATTGATCGACGACAGCGATGCGCCCCTGCAACCGGCCACGCTGCAGCCCGGGCACCCGCCTGGAACCGGCTGACCCATGCACACCACAACCGCACATCCCACCGATCCCATCGCACCCGATCGCGCCACCGACGTGCTGGTGCTCGGCGGCGGCCTGGCCGGCCTGTCCCTGGCCCTGCAACTGCGTCGACAGGACCCGGGGCTGCAGATCACGGTCGTCGAGCGGCGCGCGCACCCGGTGCGCGAGGCGGCGCACAAGGTCGGCGAGTCTACCGTCGAGATCGGCGCGCATTACTTCGCCGAGACACTCGGCCTGCGCGACCACCTGGAGCACGAGCAGATCCGCAAGTTCGGCTTCCGCTTCTTCTTCTCCGACGGCCGCCGCGACATCGATCGCTGCACCGAGGTCGGGGTGAGCCGGGCCATGCCCACGCCGTCCTGGCAGATCGACCGCGGCCGTTTCGAAAATGCGCTCGCCGAGCGCGCGCAGGCGGCGGAGGTGACGTTCCTCGACGGCGCCGTGGTCCGCGCGATCGCGCTGGGCACCGGGGACGCGCGTCATCGCGTCGAGATCGATCACGCGGGGATGCGGCAGACGATCGACGCCGGCTGGGTCGTCGATGCCAGCGGACGCGCCGGCCTGCTCAAGCGCAAGCTCGGCCTGGCACGGGCCAATGCGCACACCGCGAACGCCGTGTGGTGGCGGGTGGACGGCCTGGTCGATCCGAATACCTGGTCGGACGACGCCGATTGGCATGCGCGCTGCGAACCGCCCGAGCGCTGGCGGTCCACCAACCACCTGTGCGGCGAGGGATACTGGGTCTGGTTGATCCCGCTGGCCTCGGGTGCCCATTCGATCGGCATCGTCTGCGATGCGGCGCTGCATCCGCTCGACACGATGAACACCCACGCCAAGGCCATGGACTGGTTGCGTCGGCACCAGCCGCGACTCGCCACGGCGTTGGAAGACCCGCGCCACGCGCTGCAGGATTTCCTGTTCCTGCGCGACTTCTCCTACGACTGCCGGCAAGTGCTCTCCGCCGACCGTTGGGCGATCGTCGGCGAAGCGGGCATGTTCCTGGATCCGTTCTACTCGCCGGGCAGCGATTTCATCGCGATCGCCAACACGTTCCTGTGCGATCTGATCGCGCGCGACCGCAGCGGCCGCATGTTCGGGCCGTATGCCGGCCTCTACGAACAGGCCTACCGGCTGTTCTACGAGAACACCCTCGCCCTCTACCAGGACCAGTACACGCTGTTCGGCGACGAGCAGGTCATGCCGATCAAAGTGGTGTGGGACTACACCTACTACTGGTCGTTGCTCGCCCCCTTGTTCTTCGCCGGCAAGTTGACCGACGTGGCGATGCTGGGGCGCCTGCGGCCGTTGTTCGACGCCGCCAGCGCGCTGAACCTGGCGATGCAACCGATGCTGCGCGACTGGGGCCGCCGCAACGCGGGGGGCACGCCCGGACCGGGTCGCCTGCTCGACCAGTTCCGGATCGACTGGTTCTGCGCCCTCAACGGCGGCTTGTGCGACAGCCTGGACGACGAAGCCTTCTTCGCCCGCCTGGCCGACAACGTGCGGCGCATGCATGCGCTGGCGGCGGAAATCGCGGCGCAAGCACGGCACACGCATCCGGAGATCGAGACGACTGCGCTGGACGCACTGGCGTCGGCCGACGACTCGCCCGGATCCCCCCCGTTGCTGGATCCGGTCTGGTACGCCCCATCCCCCGCGGCACCAAGATCCGCCTGAGCGCGGGGCGCCGCGAACACGGCGCGGTCCGCGTATCGATCCACCCCCTCGGCGACGCGCCGCCCGACCGCACGGGAGCGCACGCGGAGCGCGCGGGACGCCCGCCGTTTCGGACGTACGCTCAGCCGACGCGCATCAGTGCGTCGGCGTGGGCGGCGGCGGGGCCGTCTCCGGCGGCGGATTGGCGACCCAGATCGCCACGCCGCTGCCGTACTGCTGGGTCGGACTGATGTTCACGCCCACACCCGCGCTGCTGAAGCCGCTGCCGCCCCAGCGACCACCGCCGGCGCCGACGCTCACGTTGCCGCCGCTGCCGCCGCCGTCGGCGACGCCCTGCAGCAGCACACCGTTGGCGCCCAGGCGGGCGGCCTCCTCGCGCAGCTTGCGCAGCACCGAATCGGTCTTGTTCTGCGCGCCGTACGTGAACGCGCCGGAGGCGGTGCGCAGCACCGCGATTTCCTCGTAACCGCCCGGCGGCGGGCCGTGGTAGACGCGCACCTGCGCCGGGTCGATCGGCGGACGCGGAGTACCGGTAAGGATGTGGGACGAGGCGCAGGCCGACAGCAACAGCACCGCGGCCAGGGGCAGGACGGTTCGCAAGGCGCGCATAGCGGCGTTCCCGTGGTGAGGTTCGCGCATCATGCCGCGAGGCGGCTGAATTGTGCGTGCAGGTCTTTCGCGGCCACATTCAGCCTGGCGGGCGCGGGACGGCGCCGCCCGCGCTCACCCCATGCCGCCATTGACCCCGATCACCTGGCCGTTGACGTAACCGGCCTCGTCGCGGCACAGGAACGCCACCACCGCGGCCACCTCGTCCGGCGCGCCGACGCGCGCGGCGGGCACCATCTGGCGAACCGCCTCGGCCGGAAACGCGTCTCCGGTCATCGCACCGGCGATGACGCCCGGCGCGACCACGTTCGCGGTGATGCCGCGGCTGGCCATCTCCCGCGCCAGCGAGCGGGTCGCCCCGTGCAGCGCCGCCTTGGCAGCGGCGTAGTTGGTCTGGCCGCGATTGCCCAGCACCGCGGCCACGCTGGACACGCTGACCACCCGGCCCCAGCGCGTGCGTGCCATCGGCAGCAGCAACGGCTGGGTGACGTGGAAGAAGCCGTTGAGCGACACGTCGATCACCCGCGTCCATTGCCGCTCGTCCATGCCGGCCATCGGGGCGTCGTCGTGGATGCCGGCATTGTTGACCACGACCTGGATCGGTCCCTGCGCCAGCAGAGACTCGACCGCGGCGCGCGCCGCAGCGCCGTCGGCGACGTCGAACGTCACCGCCTCCGCGTGACCGCCGGCCGCGACGATCGCGGCGACCACCTCGTCGGCGCGGTCGCGGTTGCGGTTGGCGTGCACGATCACGTGCAACCCGTCGGCGGCGAGGCGGCGGCAGATCGCGCCGCCGATGTCGCCGCTGCCACCGGTGACCAGGGCACGGCGCGGCTTGGGTGTCGAAGTCGAAGTCGTCATCGGTGGATTATCCCCGCCTGGTACGTCCCGATGCCAACCGGAGGCGTCGCGCGGTGCGATCAGGCACCGAGCATCACCGCGGCCCGACCTTCGGCCAGCACGTGGTCGCGATGCAGGATGCGAAACGCGTACTGCTGGCTGTCGGCGCCTTCGGCCAGCGCTTCCGCCTCGCAGACCAGGGCGTCGGGCAAGCGGTCGATCCGCTCCACGTTCAGACGCACCGCACGCAGCGCGACCAGCAACCCGGGCCGCACCGGGGCACCCGCGGCGCGGCCGCGCAGGCCGCCATGCACCGCCATCGCCTGCGCGCCGTACTCGCACAGGTGCACCGCGCGCAGGCGACCATCGCTGCGCAGCGGATGTGCAGGATCGCGGTGGCCGTCGCCGTGCAGGCGGATCGTGCGCGCGTCCCAGGCCAGCACCCGGTCCCAGAGGCACATCGCACCCTGGTGCGGGATCAGCGTCAGCAACGTGTTGCGGTCGATCGTCATGCGGAGCCTCCTTCCGCCGCCGGTGCGTCCGCGGCGGAAGCACCGCCATGACCGGCCAGCAACACCGCGAACACGAAATTGCCGACCACGCCCAGCGTCACCGTCAGCCCGATCGCGCGCAGCACCGGAATCGACGACAGCGCCAGCAGCCCGAAGACCAGTGCGGTCATCGACGAACAGACCAGGATCGCGTGCAGCGTCCGCAGGTGTTCGGCACGGTCGTGGCGCGCACGCTCGAAGAACAGCGCGTAGTCGAGGCCGAGACCAGCCGCGAGGATCAACGAGACCAGGTGGAACAGGGTCAGCTCGACCCCGCAGGCGCGCAGCACGGCCACACTGAGCACCAGCGTCAGGCCCATCGGCAGCAGCACCCGGCCCACCCGCGCCGGCCGACGCAGCGCGAACCACACGGTGGCCGCCAGCAGCAACGCGGCCAGCGCCAGCGCGCCGAGCACCCCGCCGCGCCAGGCGCCGACCAGGGATTCCGAGGTGTCCTTCAGGTCGACGAGCTGCGCCCCGGCCGCGGCGAGTGCGGCGGCCACCCGGTCAGGATCGGTCAGACCGCCCAGCGAGACCAGCGCGACGCTGCCGTCCGCACCGGGCAGCAGCAGGCCGGACACACTGGCCTCGAGCGGCGTGCCGGCCAGATCGCCTGCGGTGAGGACCGGCGCGGTGCGCGCGGTTTCGACATCGTCGAGAAACGGTGCGAACGCATCCGCCCGGAACGGGGTGCCGGCGACCGCCGTATCGAGCGCGGCACGCAGCGCGTCGGGGGCGGGCAGGCGCGCCTGGCGGGCACGCTGGGTCGCCGCGTCCGGCAGGTAGCGTGCCGCCAGTTCGAAGCTCCCCAGCGCGCCGTCGGCCACGAGCCCGTCGAGCACGGGCACCAGCGCGGCGGACGCGGCGAGCGCGGCCTCGTCGTCAGCCGCGCGCAGGGTCGCCATGTAGCGCACGTCCGGTGCACCCAGCGCCTCGCGCAGGCGGGTATCGTCGCGCATGCCCTGCTCCGGCACCGGAGTCAGCCGCGACAGGTCGTTCTCCCAGAACGGCGCCGGCGCCCAGGCCGCCACGGCGAGCGCCAGCACGGCCAGACCGCCGAGCAGCCACGGCCGCGGGCGCGGCAGATGGTCGAAGACGCCGGCGCAGGCCACCACCCAGCGCGCCCGGCCGACATCGCCGCTGCGCGCGGGCAGCAGCGGCGGCAGCAGGAAGCGGGTCGCCAGCGCCGCGGCGAGCAGGCCGGCGATAGTGAACACCGCCAGTTGGCGCAGGCCGTCGACACCGGTCACCAGGAAGGTGAGGTAGGCGATGCAGGTCGACACCACCCCGGTCAGCAGGGTGGGCCACAGCGTGCGTGCGACATCCCCGGGGCGCTGCCGCCCGTGCAGGTGGCTGAAGAGATGGACCGGATAGTCCTGCGCCACGCCAACCAGGGTGAAGCCGAATGCGAGGGTGATGCCGTGGATGCTGTCGGCCGTCGCCGCGACGGCCGCGAAGCCCACCAGCGCGGCGCTGGCCAACGGCAGCACGCCGAGCAGCAACAGGCGAGCGCTGCGATAGGCCAGCACGAACAGCAGCACCAGGCCCAGCGTGCCGAACGCGCCGATGCGCGTCGCCTCGCGCGCCGTGCGCGCGCCGATCTCTACCGAGAACGCGCCGGGACCGGTCAACGTCAGCCGGCTGCCGCTGTCGGCCGACACCTCGGCGAACGCGGCCTCGATCGCGGCGATGACGCCGGCCTGGGCGCCGGGGTCGAACCCGGCGGCGTGCGTGCGCAGCACCAGCAGCGCCTCCTCGCCGGCGGCATCGAACCAGACGTCGTCGATCCGCTCGGGTGCGCCGGCGGGCTCCCAGCGTTCGGCCAGATGCAGGAACTCCAGGGTCGGATCGGAGGGCAGCAGCGGCTCCACCAGGTCGGCGGCCGGCGAGCCGAGATCCTGCAGCCGCTCGTCCAGCGCATCGCGCAGGGTCTCGGCGTCGAGCGGCTGCGCGTCGTAACGATCCGTGAGCAGATACCGGTAAGGCAGCAGTGCGGCGGGAATGGCATCGAGGCTCTGTGCATCGCCGTTGGCGACGAACTCGATCGACGGCGTCTCCGCCAGCCGTCGCCGTAGCGCGTCCGACTGCGCGGCCAAGGTCCACGTATCGGCACCGCGAATGCCCGCCAGCAGCAGGCGGCTGCCCGGACCGTCGCCGAGTTCGTCGATCAGCAGCCGCTCCTCGGGCGTCTGCGGCGCGGGCAGGAACGCGCGCAGATCGCCCGAGATCTCGACGCGCTGCGCCGCCCAGAACCCGAGCAGGCCGAGCAACAGCGCCCAGGCCAGCGCCAATGCCCACTGCGTCGAGGATCTCATCGCGAGGACCGGGCTCCGGCGCAGCGCGCCGCCAGGCCGGCGGCGTCGAGGTCGGGAGCGGCGTCGGCGGCGGCCGCACCGAGCAGCGTGCGTTGCGCCTCGCCGCGCGCCGGTCGGCTTTCGATGCAGCGCAGTGCGTCGCCGTCACCATGCAGCACGATGGCCTCGAGGCGTCGCGCGACCGCCGCATCGGACGGTACCAGGGTCAGGGTCCAGGCCTGCCGGTCGCCTTCGGTACTCAACGTGTACTGACGTTCGAGCGCAGCACGGTCGCCGGCCAGCAGCGCACCGAAGCTCGCCTGCAACGCGGCGAGTTCGGGGACACGCGACAGCCGGACCCGACGTGGGGAGCGTCCTTCGCGCGCGATCACCGCCTCGCCGTCGCGGATGGTCGTGGTCTCCCGGTACGGCGCCCGCACCTCGCGCACCAGCGTCTGCGCGTCGGGCCGCGCGTACTCGCCGCTGATGCGCAGCGGCACATCCAGCGTGCGCGACTCGCGCAACTCCAGGAACGCGGTGGCGACAGGCGGGGGCTGGGTCAACGTGGCCAGCACCCAGGCACTGTCGGCCGGCTCAGTCGCGGTCTGCGGCTGTGCCCAGGCCGACAGCGGAAGCAGTGCGCACAGCATCGCCATCCGCAACTGGAGACGGCGCGCGGCGTGCGGAATCGGTGTGGACGACACGGTCATCGCCAGGCTCCCAGAAGTCGTAGAAGTTGAACCAGTTGTACGGTGCGCTGCGGGCCCGATCCTCGAGCCTCGCCGCATAACGTCCGATGAGCGCCGGCAAGGCCTGCGCGCGCGCGCGGCGCGGCAGGTCCAGCCCGTCGCTGAACCATTCGAACGACAGGTCGTAGCGGTTGCCGCCGCGGTACAGCCCGAACGCCAGCACGATCGGCGCCTTGAGCACGCTGGCGATCAGCCAGGGCGCGGCCGGGAAGCGCGCCGGTGCGCCGAGGAACGGCACGCTGTGCGACGGTTCCCCGGGCTGGGTGCGATCGACCAGCAGCGCGACGATCGCGCCTTCGGCGATGGCCTCCTGGATCGCGAACATGATCGAGGGACCGTCCTGCCCGGCGTCGATCACCGTGGCGGCGACCTCGGGGTTGAGCGCATCGAGCACCGCGGTGAGCGCAGCGCTGTGCTGGCGGTCCAGGACCACCCGCAACGGCACGTCCGGCCGACGCCGCGACAGCACCCGCAACACTTCGAAACTTCCCAGGTGGGAGCCGAACAGCAGCACGCCCTGCCCGCTGTCGACCTGACGGTCCAGCCGCTCGATCCCGTCGACCCGGACGTCGAAGCGGCCGAGTTCGGTATCGCCCAGCAGGAAGATGCGATCGAGAATGGTCTGGGAGAAGGTGAGCAGATGCCGGAAACGCTCGCGCCAGCGCGGCGGCCGGCCCAGCACGCGGGTCAGGTAGGCGCGCGAATCGCGTCGCTCGTCGCCGCGCCGGAACAGGTAGTACAGCGTGGCCGGATACAGCAGCGCGCGCGCCAGGCCCCTGCCGCCATGGCGGCCGAGCGCGCAGATCGCCAGCACCGCCCAGCGCGCGCCGGCCTCGCGCCGGCCTTTCCACTGCGCGCTCATGCATCGGCTCCGCGGTCGCGGACGAACTCGCCGCTGGCGAGCAGCGTGTCCTCGCGGCTCACCCGGAACCGGTAGCGCGCGTCGTCGAGCCGCTCCAGCGTGATCGTCGCGGTCTGGCCGGGCAGCAAGGGCTGCAGGAACTTGACCTGCGGCAGGCGCCACGGCCCGGGGCCGAGCTCGGCTTCGAGCAGCGCGCTCACCCGGTCGAGCAGGACCACGCCGGGCACGACCGGACGGCCCGGGAAGTGCCCCGGCAGGCTCGGATGATCGTGCGGAATGACGAACTGCATGGCGACGGTGCGCGGGCCCGGGTGGCGGAGCGGGGGCAGAGCATACCCAATCCGCGGCGATGCCCCCGCGGCGGCGGCGCCATGGGACGACCCGGACGGAGCGGTCGCCCCGGGGACGTTCAGCTGCGCTCGCGCAGCAGGGCCAGCACCTGTTCGCGGGCTTCGCGCGCCAACGATTGGCGATCGCGGCCGGCCACCGCGATCGGCGTGCCGAACCGGACCCGGATCCGACCCGGTCGAACGCCGAACAGGCCGTCCGCCGGCAGCACCGCGCCGGTGCCTTCCAGGGCGACCGGCAGCACGTCGGCGCCGGCGGCCAGCGCGGTCTGGAAAGCACCCGGCTTGAACTCGGCGACCGTGGCGCCATCGCCGCGGGTGCCTTCGGGGAAGATGCACAGCACCGCACCGGCGCGCACCAGATCCGCCGACCGCTGCAGGCTGGCGGCGGCGGCGCGCCGACCATCGCGCGGAATGAACACCATCCCGGTCGCCCGCGCATAGCCGTTCACGAACGGCACGCGCTGCATTTCCTGCTTGAGCAGGAAGCGCAGCGGCACCGGGACCGCGCGGAACAGCGCACAGATGTCGATCGCCGACTGGTGATTGGCGACCAGCACGTAGGGCCGCGACCAGTCGATCCCGGGATTCGGCTCGATCTCCAGCCGCGCGCCCGCGCCCCACAGGAGACCGGGAGCCCAGCATGACGAGGCCATCCGCAACGGAAGACGCCGCTGCCCCAGGCCGAGCGCCCACACGGCCAGGGCCAGCGCGATCCAACCCGCGGTCCAGAGCAGGGTGAACACCAACTGCAATGCATTGAGCACGGCCCATGCCAGGCGTGCGGGATCGGTCCGGAGGGCGGCGATTCTGTGATTCACGGCGTGAAGGATACCCGGCGGCTCACACTTTGGGCCCGCGCTGCGCCGCGCGCACGGCCCGCTCAGCGCAGCAGGTCGCGCCAGAACGCCGGTCCCAGCCCACCCATCCGGCGCATGAACTGCGCGAAGCTGGCGTAGCGGTTCGGGAAGCGTCGCTTGCGGTACACGTACTCGACCACGAACGTACCGCCGACGATGCCGTAGTTGGCGATGTTGGCGAACCAGGACCACTGGGTCCGGCTGATCGACACCGGCGGCGCGATGCCGAGCGTCGCCAGCAGCCCGTCGGGCACGGCGATCAGCGCCAGTACCATGTTGATCGCCGCCAGCATCGCCAGCAGCCACGCCCACAGGGCGGTCAGGCCGCGCGTGTAACGCACCAGGTCCGGCGCCAGCGGCTCGCCGGGCTGGCCTTCCAGAGCCTCCACGATGCGGCTGATCAGCGGCACCTGTCCTGGGCGCAGCGTGCGCCCGAACACCCAGGCGATGAAGGCGATGAAGGCCACCGGCACCAGCAACAGCGGCACCCCGGCGTGACCGGCGACGTACAGCCAGCCCGCCCCGGCCAGCAGCGGCACCAATGCCAGCCACGCCCACGGACGCCGCGCCGCCAGCGGCGCGGCCAGCAACAGCGCCACCAGGGCCATCAGGGCGGCCAGCGACAGGGCATCGCTGCCCCACGCTGCGGCCAGGTGCGCCAGCACCGTGTAGCCGAGCGCCAGGACGATTTCGAGGATCAGCACCATGGTGGCGGCAGGACTCCGGTCACGCGGTCGATCGCCTGCGCACGGTTCGGACGGCACGGACGAAGGGCGGGCGGCGGCGGCCGGGGCAGGCAAGGGCGCGCCCGGAGGCGGGCACCCGCCGCGTTCAGTTGGCGCGGTGCGCCTCGACGTGGGCCGACAGCGCACGCAGCGAGGCGAAGATGCGACGGTTCTCGTCGCTGTCGGAACGCAGCTGGAAGCCGTACCGCTTGCTGATCGCCAGCGCCAGCTCGAGGGCATCGATCGAATCCAGGCCCAGCCCCTCGCCGAAAAGCGGCGCCTCCGGGTCGATATCGGCCGCCGCGACGTCCTCCAGGCCGAGGGCTTCGATCAGGAGTTCGGCGAGTTCGCGTTCGACGGGTGTCTGCTGGGTCATTCGGATTCCAAGAAATGAACGGGCGCGTGCACTGGCGCGCGTGGCTGTGATCGGCGTCGCGCTATGATGCGCGCCCGAATGATGGCACGGGCCGGCAGCCGCGGCGAGATGACCACCCCCGACGCGTACGACACCGTTCCGGCAACGCCCCGCGACGCCGACGTGCAGGACACCGACGTGCTGGTGATCGGCGGCGGCCCGGCCGGCACCACCGCCGCGGCGCTGCTGGCGCGACGCGGCTGGCGGGTGACGCTGCTGGAAAAGGACACCCACCCGCGCTTCCACATCGGCGAATCGCTGTTGCCGATGAACATGCCGATCCTCGAGCGGCTGGGCGTCCTGGAGCAGGTGCGCGCCATCGGCGTGCTCAAGCGCGGCGCCGATTTCCCGATCGACGGCGACCCGGAACGCACCCACGTGTTCCGTTTCTCGCGCGCACTCGATCCGAAATGCGACTACGCCTTCCAGGTCAATCGCGACGCGTTCGACCGGATCCTCTTCGCGAACGCCCGCGCAGCCGGGGCCGATGCGCACGAAGGCGTGCGCGCCGAACGCATCGAATGCGATGCGCAGGGACGCCCGCACACCGTGCACGCCCGCGACGGCGACGGCCGTGCGCGCAGCTGGCGCACGCGCTACGTGGTCGACGCCAGCGGTCGCGACACCCTGCTCGGCCAACGGCTCAAGCTCAAGCGCAGGAATCCGCGACACCAGTCCGCGGCGTTGTTCAGCCATTTTCGTGGCGTCGCGCACCGGAGCGGCGAGGACCGGGGCAACATCACCATCGATCGCTTCGAGCACGGCTGGTACTGGTTGATCCCGCTCCCCGACGGCATCACCAGCGTCGGCGCGGTGTGTTCGCCGGATTACCTGAAACAGCGCCGGGGCGACAATGCCGGCTTCCTGGACCGCACGCTGGACGCGCGCGCCTCGGTCCGCGCCCGCATGGCCGGTGCGGAACGGGTGGCGCCGGTGCACGCGACCGGCAACTACGCGTACCGCTGCACGAGGATGGCCGGCCCGGGCTGGATCATGGCCGGCGACGCCTACGCCTTCATCGATCCGATCTTCTCGTCCGGCGTGTTCATCGCCATGGACAGCGCCGAGCGCGCAGCCGACGTGGTGGACGGCGCATTGCGCGCACCGCGCCGCGAGGCCGCGCTGCAGCGCGCGATGGCGCGCCGCCTCGACCGCGGGCTGCGGCATTTCACCTGGTTCATCCATCGCTTCACCACGCCGGTGATGCAACGCCTGTTCCGCGAACCGCGCAATGCGCTGCGCATCGAGCAGGCGGTGATCTCGATGCTGGCCGGCGACGTGTTCGACCACCGTGCCGTGCGCCTGCGGCTGCATCTGTTCCGGCTGATCTATCTCGTGACCGCGTTGACGATGGCGCCGCAGGCGCTGGCCGGCTGGAAGCGTCGGCGACGCGATGCCGCAGCCGCGTTCAGCGGCGACACCCTGCAGGAGGGAAATCCATGAGCCGATGCATGCAGACGTCCGCGGACGTCGTCTGCCTCGACATCGATTACGTCGATGCCGCACACGCCCTCGACGACCGCACCCTCGCCGCGTTCGTCTTCGGTCCCGACGCACCCGCAGCGGACGACGTCCGTGTGCTGCGCGTGCCGTTGACCCCGCACGGCGCGGCGCCTGCCGAGATCTGGCGGGTGCCCGGACCGGTGCAGCGCGGCCGCGACGGCGCGATCCGCTGGGCCACCGATGGCCGGCTGCGCTTCGGCACGATCGAAGTGACCGAGGGCCACGAAGGCGTCCGGGGCGCCGCACGCGAGGCCTACACCGCGTTGCTCGCGCACCTGGCGGATGCCGATGCGCCGCATCTGCTCCGGATCTGGAACTATCTCGACGCGATCACCCTCGGCGACGGCGACGACGAGCGCTACCGGCAGTTCTGCGTCGGTCGCGCCGAAGGACTGGGCACCGTTGATCTGGCCCGCCTGCCCGCCGCCACCGCGATCGGCCGGTGCGACGGCACCCGCGTCCTGCAGGTGTACTGGCTGGCCGCCGCGACGCCCGGAATTCCGGTGGAGAACCCGCGCCAGATCAGCGCCTACCGTTACCCGCGCCAGTACGGCCCGCAGGCGCCGAGCTTCGCGCGCGCGATGCTGGCGGCACCCGATCACGCGCTGCCCCTGCTGCTGTCGGGCACCGCCGCCATCGTCGGCCACACCTCGCAGCACGACGGGTCGCTGTCGGCCCAGCTCGACGAGACCTTCGCGAATTTCGACGCGCTGCTCGACGCCGCGCGCACCCACCGCCCCGGCCTGCCGGCCCGCTTCGGCCCGGGGTCGCGGCTCAAGGTCTATGTGCGCGACGCCGCCGACCTGCCCCGGGTGGCCGAGGCCCTGCAGACCCGCTTCGGCGATCGGGTGCCCTACCTCGTACTGCATGCCGCCATCTGCCGCCGCGAACTCGCGGTGGAAATCGACGGCGCACACGCCTAGACGGCCGCGTTCCACCGTCCCTCCCCCGCGTGCGGGATGAAGAGACGTGTTCGCGGCCCAAAGGCTTGCGCGCCGACGAACGGCCTCGCGTTACGCGGGGAGCGGGTACGCAGCGGGGTCGGCGTCGGGGCCCTGGCGGGCTGCAACGCTCGAAAAACGCCCTCGTCCGCCCTCCGGGCACCTTCTCCCGCATGCGGGAGAAGGACGCTGCGCTTTGGTCTGGTGTGGAAGGGCGCTGTCCCCTCCTGCCTTGCGGGGCGAGGCGGATCCAGGCATGCCCGACGGCCACCGGTAGAATGCCCCCATGAACCGACTGCCTCACCGTCCGCGCCGGATGCGGCGCGACGCCTTCTCGCGACGCCTGATGCGCGAGCACACGCTCACCTGCGACGACCTGATCTGGCCGCTGTTCGTCCACGAACCGGCAGGCCGCGCCGCGGTGCCGTCGATGCCGGGCGTGGCGCGGGTGGGCATCGACGAACTGCTGCGCGACGCCGAGACCGCCTGCCACCTGGGCATCCCGGCGCTGGCACTGTTCCCGGTCACCGCGCCGAACGCGAAGTCGCTCGATGCCGCGGCCGCCTGGGACAGCGACGGCCTCGTCCAGCGCGCGGTCCGCGCGCTCAAGGCCCGGTTCCCCGAGCTCGGCGTGATCACCGATGTCGCCCTCGATCCCTACACCGCGCACGGTCAGGACGGCCTGCTCGACGGCAGCGGTTACGTCCTCAACGACGAGACCGTCGAGGCCCTGGTTCGCCAGGCGCTGTCGCACGCCGAAGCCGGCGCCGACATCGTCGCGCCCAGCGACATGATGGACGGCCGCATCGGCGCGATCCGCGACGCGCTGGAAGATAGCGGCCACATCCACACCCGCATCCTCGCCTATGCGGCCAAGTACGCCTCGGCGTTCTACGGCCCCTTCCGCGACGCGGTCGGCTCGGCCGGCGCGCTCGGCAAGGCCGACAAGACCACCTACCAGATGGACCCCGCCAACGGCGACGAGGCCCTGCGCGAAGTGCAGCTCGACCTCGACGAGGGCGCCGACATGGTGATGGTCAAACCCGGCATGCCCTACCTCGACGTGGTGCGCCGGGTGAAGGACGCCTTCGGCGTGCCGACCTTCGCCTACCAGGTCAGTGGCGAATACGCGATGCTGCAGGCCGCCATCGCCAACGGCTGGCTCGACGAGCGCCGCTGCGTGCTCGAGGCGCTGATCGCGTTCAAGCGCGCGGGCGCCGACGGCGTGCTGACCTACTTCGCGCCGCAGGCCGCGCGCTGGCTGCGCGAGGGCTGAGATGACCGGCGGGGCGACCCTCGTCGTGTTGCGCCCCGCGCGTGTCGAAGACGCCGCAGCCATCGCCGGGCTGTTCGAGCAGCTGGGCTATCCGCAGGCCGCCGCGACCGTCGCCGAGCGGCTGCGTCGCCTGCTCGACCATCCCCATCATGCGATCCGGGTCGCGTCACTGGACGACGCCCCGGCGCCGGTCGGGCTGGTCGCGCTGGAACGACGCCTGATCCTGGAATCGGGCGATCGCACCGAACTCATCGCCCTGGTCGTGGATCGGGCCGTCCGCCGGCGCGGCGTGGCGCGTCAGCTGGTCGACGAGGCGATCCGGATCGCCGGCGCCTGGGGCAGCGACGCCCTGTTCCTGCGCTCCAACATCGCCCGCACCGAGGCGCATGCGTTCTACCCCGCGCTCGGCTTCGCCCACGCCAAGACGCAGCACGTCTACACCCGTGCGCTGGCAACGCCACGCAACGCGTCATGAGCGCCGCCCGGGCACGTCGCCGACGGCCACAGGAGTAGACTCGGCAACACCGCAACCGGTGACGCCGCACCGCGCCACCGGCCGGCGACGGGCCATGGCCCGCCACGCCCCAGGCCCGAGGATCCTCAATGAGCCCTGCCGACGCAGATGCCCACGCCGCACCCGATTACGCCGTTTTCGGCCAGCCGGTCGCCCATTCGCTCTCGCCCGCCATCCACGCCGCATTCGGCCGGCAACAGTCGATCCCGCTGCGCTACACCGCCATCGATGTCGATCCCGATGCGTTCGCGACGAAGCTCGCGCGCTTCGCCGATGGCGGCGGTCGCGGCGCCAACGTCACCCTGCCGCTGAAAGAGGCCGCCGCCGCCCTGTGCGCCAGCCTGGGCGAGAACGCGCAGCGCGCCGGCACCGTCAACACCCTGGTGCGCCGCGTCGACGGCTGGCACGGCGAGAACACCGACGGGCGCGGCCTGGTGCGCGATCTCGACCACCGCGCCGGGCTCGACCTGCGCGCCCGGCGCACGCTGCTGATCGGCGCCGGCGGCGCCGCCCGCGGCGTCGCCCCGGCCCTGCTCGATGCGGGGATCGCCGACCTCTACGTGGTCAACCGCACCGGCGCGCGCGCCGATGCGCTGGCCGATGCGCTGGGCGAACCCGGACGCGTGCATCCGCGTTACCTCGAGGACATCGCCCACCTCGGCGAGTTCGACCTGGTGATCAATGCGACCTCGGCCGCACGCACCAGCGCGGCATTGCCGACGCTGCCGCGCAGCCTGCTGGCGCCGCGGGCGGCGGTGGTCGATCTCAACTACGGCGAGGCCGCGGTGCCGTTCCTGGCGTGGGCGCGCTCGGTCGGTGCGCACGATATCGTCGACGGGCTCGGCATGCTGGTCGAACAGGCCGCGGAGAGCTTCGCGCTCTGGCACGGCGTGCGACCCGACACCGATCCGGTCTACGCGGAGCTGCGCGCGCGCGCAGCGCTCCTGGTCACCGCCGACTGAACGATGGCACCGCCGGACGCTCCTCTCGCCTGCCGCGATGGCTGCGCGGCCTGCTGCATCGCGCCGTCGATCAGCTCGCCGATTCCCGGCATGCCGCAGGGCAAGCCCGCCGGCGTGCCGTGCGTACAGCTCGACGCATCCCTGCGGTGCCGGATCTTCGGTCGTCCCGAGCGGCCGGCGGTATGCACCTCGCTGCGGCCGACGCCGTCGATGTGCCTGACCGGCCGCCACGAGGCGCTGGCCGCACTGCAGGCGCTCGAAGCCGCCACGGCCCCCTGAACCCACCTGTCCGGAACATCGGGCCTGCGGCGCCGCTCATCCCGGGAGGGCGGATGCTCGACCGTCGGCCTGGAGATACTCGTCCTTCAGTCGCACGTAGTGCGCCGCGCTGTAGCGCAGGCCCTCGATCTGCGCATCGGTGAGCATGCGCACCTTGCGCGCCGGATTGCCGACCCACAGCTCGCCGTCGCCCACGACCTTGCCCGGCGGCACCAGTGCGCCGGCGCCGATCATGGCGTGGCGCCCGATGCGCGCGCCGTCGAGCACGATCGCACCCATGCCGATCAGCGCGGCGTCGCCGACGGTGCAGGCGTGCAGGATCGCCTTGTGGCCGACGGTCACGTCCTCGCCGATGATCGTGGCGAAGCCGCCGAGCTTCGCGTGCGGTCCGTCGTGACTGACGTGGATGACGGTGCCGTCCTGCACGCTGGTGCGCGCCCCGATCCGCACCACGTTCACGTCGCCCCGAATCACCGTGGCCGGCCACACGGACACGTCGTCGCCCAGCGCGACATCGCCGATGACGGTGGCGGCGGGATCGACATAGACACGCGCGCCCAGGACGGGACGGCGGTCGCGGTAGGGGCGGATGTGCATGGGCGGTCACGACGGCTCGGAGAAGACGACAGCTTAAGGCACGCACCGTCGCGGCCTTCGGCAGCGACCTGTCGACGCGGGATGCGGGCCGAGCGCGGCATGCGCGGCGGCGCGCATGCCCGGGTGCCGTGGCGCAGCGCTCAGCCCGTGCGCACCTGTTCGCGGCGATAGCAGCCGGTCACGTGGTCATTGACCATGCCGACCGCCTGCATCCACGCGTAGACGATGGTCGGCCCGACGAACTTGAATCCGCGTCGTTTCAGGTCCTTGGAAATGTCCGCCGACAACGGCGTACTCGCCGGGACCGTGTGCCCGTCGCCCGGCAGCGGCACGCCGTCGATGTACCCCCAACAGAGATCGGCGAAGGATTCTCCCCGGTCGGCCATCGCCTGATAGACCCGTGCGCCGGCGATCGTGGCCTCGATCTTCGCGCGCGAACGCACGATGCCCGCATCGCCGAGCAGGCGCTGCACGTCGGCCTCGCCGAAGGCCGCCACGCGCGCGGGATCGAACCCCGCGAACGCGACCCGGAACGCCTCGCGCTTGCGCAGGATGGTGATCCAGGCCAGGCCGGCCTGGAAGCCTTCGAGCATCAGCATCTCCCACAGCATGCGGCTGTCGCGCTGGGGCACGCCCCACTCGTGGTCGTGGTACGCGCGCATCTGCGCATCGTCGCCGGCCCAGCCACACCGGGGCTTGTCGTCCATCGCCATCGCACTCGCGTTCGCCGGACCGGAGCGGCCCGGCGCCAGCATCGCATTGCGCACGGCGCGAAGGAATCGTCCCCGTTCTTTCACACCCTCGGTGGCCGGCGGCGGGTGCGCCGCCTCTACACTATGCGGCGAACTCCGAGGATTCCGCGCCATGAAGATCGCCAGCTGGAACGTCAATTCGCTCAACGTGCGCCTGCCGCACCTGCTGCAATGGCTGGGCGATGCGACGCCGGACATCGTCGGCATCCAGGAGACCAAACTGGAGGATCCGAAGTTTCCGCGCGAAGCGCTGGAGGCGGCCGGTTACGCCAGCGTCTTCCAGGGCCAGAAGACCTACAACGGCGTCGCCCTGCTCAGCCGCGCCGGTGCGCTGGCCGATGTGCAGATGGGCATTCCCGGTTTCGAGGACGAGCAGCGCCGGGTGATCGCGGCCACCGTCGGCGATCTGCGGGTGATCAACCTGTACGTGGTCAACGGCCAGGACGTGGGCACCGAGAAGTACGCCTACAAGCTGCGCTGGCTGGAGGCCGTGCGTGCATGGATCGCAGCCGAACTGCAGGCGCACCCGAAGCTGGTGGTGTTGGGCGATTTCAACATCGCGCCGGATGCGCGCGACGTGCATGATCCCGAGGTCTGGAACGACGCCCACATCCTCACCTCCACCGCCGAGCGCGACGCGTTGCGCGACCTGCTCGCGCTCGGCCTGCACGATGGCTTCCGCCTGCACAGCGATGCCGCCGGCGTCTTCAGCTGGTGGGACTATCGCCAGGCCGGCTTCCGCCGCGACCTCGGCCTGCGCATCGACCTGACCCTGGTCTCGGACGCCCTGAAGGCGAGCGCTTCGGCATCGGGCATCGACCGCGAGCCGCGTACCTGGGAGCGCCCGAGCGACCATGCGCCGGCCTGGGTGCAGTTGGGCTGAGTAGGCGCCCCGTCCGAATCCGAGCGCCGCGTCGGCGGCGCGGCACCGGGGTCAATCGAATACCTTGCCCGGATTGAGGATCCCCGCCGGGTCGAACGCCGTGCGGATCCCGCGCATCAGCGCGATCTCGGCCGCGCTGCGGGTGCTGTCGAGATAGGGCTTCTTGACCAGGCCGATGCCGTGCTCGGCGGAGATGCTGCCGCCATGCTCGCGCAGCAACCCGGCCAGCAGCTCGGTGACGTGCGCGCACTGGCGCATGAACGTGTCGTCGTCGAGCCCGTCCGGCTGCAGCACGTTGATATGCAGATTGCCGTCGCCGATGTGGCCGAACCAGACCACCTCGAAATCCGGATACGCCTCGCCCAGCAACGCCTGCGCGGCGGCGAGGAATGCGGGCATCGCGCCGATGCGCACCGAGACGTCGTTCTTGTAGGGCCGGTAGCGCGCCACCGCCTCGGTGATGCCTTCGCGCAGCCGCCACAGTTGCTCGGACTGCGCCTGCGATTGCGCGATCACGCCATCGACGATCCAGCCGGCTTCGGCGCACTGCTCGAACGCCGCCAGTCCCGCGGCCTGCTGCGCCTCGTCGACCGCATCGAACTCGACCACCACGTAGTAGGGATGCCGGATATCGAACGGATCGGTGCCGCCGTGGGCGACCACGTGTGCCAGCCCGAGGTCGGTCAGGAACTCGAAGGCCTGCAGCCGCAACCGCGCGCGGAACGCATCGAACACCTGCATCAACACCTCGAACGAGGGCAGCGCCAGCAGCATCGTCTGCGCCGGCGGCGGCGGATCGGTCAGCCGCAGCACCGCCTCGACCACGATGCCCAGCGTCCCCTCGGCGCCGATGGCGAGGTGGCGCAGGTCGTAGCCGCTCGAGTTCTTGACCAGCGCGCGTCCCGCCTCGATGCGCTCGCCGGTCCCGGTCACCAGGGTCAGGCCGGCGATCCACTCGCGCGTGTTGCCGTAGCGGATCACCCGGATGCCGCCGGCATTGGTGGCGATGTTGCCGCCGATCGAGCACGAGCCGCGCGCGCCGAAATCCACCGGGTACACCAGCCCGTGCGCGGCCGCCGCCTCGTGCACCGCCTGCAGGGCGATGCCGGGCTGCACGGTCAGCGTGCGGTCGACCGGGTCGAAGCCGAGCACGCGGTTCATCCGCTCCAGGCTGACCACCAGCTCGCCGTTCGCCGCGACCGCCCCGCCCGACAACCCGGTGCGGCCGCCCGACGGCACCAGCGCCACCCGGGCCTCGTGTGCCCAGCGCACCACGGCCTGTACCTGCGCGATGTCCTCCGGCCACGCGATCGCCAGCGGCGCCGGCGTCCAGCGCCGGGTCCAGTCGCGCCCGTAGTGCTCCAGGTCGCCCGGTTCGGCGGACAGTCGCAGGCCGGGCACGGCCTGGCGCAGGGAATCGAGACGCGGATCGGTGGTCATGCGGGCGGCTGTCGGGCGGGGGCGCTCAGGCTGCCAGCGTCGCCCGCAGCCGTCCACCGGCAACGCGCGAAGCGGCTGGCCGAGCGGCAGACGTCCGCGCCGCCTGCTGCGCCGGTCGAACGCCCGTCGGCACGGCGACACGCCATCCCGCCGCCGTGCGCGTCGCCTCGCGAATCGGCGCACCGGCCGTGCGGCCGCTGCCACCGCCCAGGGTGCGTGTTGCAGCGCAACCAGCGCGCGCGTACCGTGCGGAAGCTCATCCCCGCACGCCGCCCCTACCGATGTCGGACCGCAAGACCTCCTTTCCCCGTCAGGACATCCGTGTGCTGCTGCTCGAGGGCGTCAGCCCGACCGCGGTCGAGGCGTTCCGCGATGCCGGCTACACCCAGATCGAACTGCACGACAAGTCGCTGCCGGACGACGCGCTCAAACACGCCATCGCCGAGGCGCACCTCGTCGGGATCCGCTCGCGCACCCAGCTCACCGCCGACGTGCTGCGACACGCGCGCAAACTGATCTCGGTGGGCTGTTTCTGCATCGGCACCAACCAGGTCGACACCGAGGCCGCGGAGCTGGCCGGCATCCCGGTGTTCAATGCGCCGTATTCCAACACCCGCAGCGTGGCCGAGCTGGTGATCGCCGAAGCCATCCTGCTGATGCGCGGCGTGCCCAGGAAGAACGCCGAATGCCATCGCGGCGGCTGGTCGAAGAGTGCCGAAGGCAGCCACGAGGTCCGCGGCAAGACACTGGGCATCGTCGGCTACGGCCACATCGGCACCCAGGTCGGCGTGCTCGCCGAATCGCTGGGCATGCAGGTGATCTTCCACGACATCGACACCAAGCTCGCGCTGGGCAACGCGCGCGCCGCGGCGGGCCTGGACGACCTGCTGGCACGCAGCGACGCGGTCACCCTGCACGTCCCGGAAACCGCCGGCACGCAGGGCATGATCGGCGCGGCGCAACTCGCCGCGATGCGCCCGGGCGCGCACCTGCTCAACGCATCGCGCGGCACCGTGGTCGATATCGACGCATTGGCCGATGCGCTGCGTTCCGGGCACATCGCCGGCGCGGCGGTCGACGTGTTTCCCGTCGAGCCCAAGGGCAAGGACGAGGTCTTCGAATCGCCGCTTCGCGGCCTCGACAACGTCATCCTGACGCCGCACGTGGGCGGCAGCACGCTGGAGGCGCAGGACAACATCGGCATCGAGGTCGCCGCCAAGCTGATCCGCTACAGCGACAACGGGTCGACCCTGTCGGCGGTGAACTTCCCCGAGGTCGCCCTGCCCGGCCACGAAGGCTCGCGCCGGCTGTTGCACATCCACCGCAACGTCCCCGGCGTGCTGTCGCAGGCCAACGACATCTTCCGCGACCACGGCATCAACATCGACGGCCAGTACCTGCGCACCGACAGCCAGGTCGGCTACGTGGTCATCGACGTCAGCGCCGACGAGGCCCAGGCCGCCGAGCTGCGCACCGCGCTGGCGGCGATCCCGGGCACGCTGCGCACACGGGTGCTGTACTGAGCGAGACGCAAACGCCGACGCATCCGACGAAAAAGGCCCGGCGATGCCGGGCCTTCGTCTTCGTGACCTCGGAAGGGCGCCTCAGCGCACGCGTCCGCGGCGGAACAGGTTCACGATCGCCAGCAGGATGATCGCGCCGATCAGCGACACGACGACGCTCATGACCGTGATCGCACCGCTGTTGATCGAGGGTGCGCCGAGCAGCGGACCGATCAACAGCCCGCCGATGAACGCCCCGACGATGCCGACCACCACGTTGAGCACGATGCCCTGCTGCGCATCCGTCCGCATGACCAGGCTGGCCAGCCAGCCCACGATGCCGCCCACGATCAACCAGATGATGATGCCCATGATTGCGCCCTCCTCCTCGTTGCGCGGCCGGCGACCATTGGCGGCCCCCGGTTCGGCGCGAGTCTGCGCGGCGTCCGGTGACGGCCATGTCAGCGCAGAACGCGCCGGGAACGGCGCTCAGTCGCCGCGCAGGAGCGCCAGCAACGCCTGTCGGGGCAGCTTCCCGGTCTCGTTGCGCGGCAACGCATCCACCCGCCGCAGCCGGCGCGGCAGGAACACCGGGTCCAGGCTCGACCGCAGCGCCGCCAGGATCGCCGTTTCGTCCTGATCCGGCGCCACCACCACCGCCGCGATCCGGCGGATCCCGCGACCGTCGGCCTCGTCGAGCTGCAGCACTGCGCCGTCGGTCACCCCGGGCACCGCGAGCAGGCGCCGGGTGAGATCGCCCAGCGAGGCCCGCTTGCCGGCGATCTCCAGCATGTCGGCATGGCGGCCGCGCAGCACGAACCGGCCGTCCGCGCACAACTCGACCAGATCGGCCAGCACAACGGGGGTTTCCAGGTGCGCGGCCTCCACGGCAGTGCCGTCGGGCTGCGGCTGCAGGCGGACGCCGGGCAATGGGGTCCACGCTGTTTCGATGGCGGTCCGGCGGTGGGCGATGATGCAGGTCTCGGTGGAACCGAAGACTTCGCGCACCTCGCAATCGAAACGCGCTTCCGCCTCGCGCGCCATGCCATCGTCGAGCGGCGCGGTCGCGCTGACGATGGCCGCCAGCGGCGGCAGCGCCACGCCCGCGTCGAGCAGCGCGCGCAGATGCACCGGCGTGGTCACCAGCACGCGCGCGCCTTCCACCGACGCCAGGGCGGCGACCACATCGTCCGGGAAAAAGGGCCGGCCGCGATGCACCGCGACGTGCCCCAGCAGGGGCAGCAGGACCGACATCTCCATGCCGTACATGTGCTGCGGCGGCACCGTCGCGACGACCACGGACGCGCGCCCGTCGACGGGCAACGGCAGCGCCGCACGGTTCTGCAGGGCGCCGAGGCGGAAATCCTGCCAGCGTTTGGCATTGGCCTTGGGCACGCCGGTGCTGCCCGAGGTGTAGCCGATCGCGACGATGTGGTCGTCGTGGATCAGCGGCGTGGCGCCCGGCGCCTGCGGCAGTTCGGCCGGCACCCGCACGAAATGCGGCAGCGGTGCGAGCGGGTCGCAATCGCAGGGATCGGCATCGCCCAGGCAGTAGCTGTCGGGATGATGCGCGCGGACGTCCTCGATCGCCCCGCGCGTGCGCGACGGCGGCAGCAGTGTGGTCTGGCCGCGCGCGGCCACCGCGCAGAACGCCACCAGGAACCGGTACCGGTCCTCGCACAGATTCACCGCGTACGGCCGGTCCGGCAGCTGCGCGGCGAGCCCGCGCACCTCGGCGAGAAAGCGCGCCAGCGGCACGGCCTCGCCGCCGAGCAGGGCGACCGTGCGCTCGGGCGCGCCGGATGCGACCGGCGTGGTGTTGGACACCGTTCGCACGGCGCCGGAAATCGGACTGTCGAAAATGGCTGACATGCAGATGACGACGGGCGTCGGCTCCCTCCAGGCGACGGCGGGGGGCCACGGAACACGACCGGGCCTCGCCGCGATAGCTTACGCTGCGCGCGTGATGCAGACGCGAGCGACACGGCCGGAGCCTGTCCCGGACGCCATGAACGACACCCTGCCGGCCGGTGCGCTGCACCTGCCGGGGCTGGCCTGCGCCTGGCGCGGCTACGTCCGCGGCATGCCCGCCGAGCCGCTGGTGACGGACTGGCTGGAGACCCACCTGCCCCCCGCGGCGCCGGCGCTGTATCGCGATCCCTACGGCCGGCCACGCTGGCCGGACGGATTCGCGCACGATGTGAGCTGGAGCCACAGCGGCGGCGGCCTGTTGATGGCGCTGGGGACAGGGGTCCGGCTGGGCTGCGATCTCGAATGGCTGCGCCCGCGGCCGCGGACCCAGGAGCTCGCCCGCCGCTTCTTCCACCCGCGCGAGGCCGACCGGCTGGATCGCCTGCCGGACGCCGAACGCGAGCACGCCTTCGTGCGCCTGTGGTGCGCGAAGGAGGCGGTGCTGAAAGCCCACGGCCGGGGCCTGGCGTTCGGCCTGCACCTGCTGGAGTTCGCGCCGGACGCGCACGGCGGCCTGGCGCTGATCGACTGCGACCCCGCCCTCGGCCGCCCCGCCGACTGGACCCTGCATGCCTTCGCCCCCGCGCCGGGGTATCTCGCCACCCTCGCCTGGTCGCCACGCCCGGGGCCCACGACCGGCAGCGGCCTAGAATAGGCCCATGTCCCGACTCGACACGCCCCACGCCGCCCGCCTGACGGCCGGCCTCGACGCGCTCGCGCTCACGCCGGATCTGGCCGCGCCGCTGCTCGCCTATCTCGACCTGCTGCAACGCTGGAACCGCACCTACAACCTCACCGCGATCCGCGAGCCGGACGCGATGGTCACCCTGCATCTGCTCGATTCGCTGGCGATGGCGCCGTATGTGGCGGGCGTGCATCGCCTGGCCGATCTGGGCACCGGCCCCGGCCTGCCCGGCATCCCGTTGGCGATCGCGCACCCGGGGCTGGAGGTTGCCCTAGTCGAATCCAACGGCAAGAAGGCGCGCTTCCTGCGCGAGGCCGTTCGCCAGTTGGCGCTGCCCAACGCCCGGGTGATCGAGGCGCGCGCGGAAGCGGCGACGCCGTCGGGCGGCTTCGACGCGATCACGGCGCGCGCCCTGGCCACGCTGCCCGACATCCTCGCCGTCGGCGGCCACCTGCTGGCGCCGGGCGGTCGGCTGCTGGCGATGAAGGGCGCCCGGCCCGACGACGAGATCGCCGCATTGCCGGCCGGCTGGGCCGTGCACGACGTGATCGCCCTGCAGGTGCCCGGCCTCGACGCCGAGCGCCACCTGGTCCGGATCGGCCGTCGGGCCGACACGGACTGATCCGGCCGTCACACGGCCGGGCCTGTCCCGCCGGCCCGGGTCCGGCATAATCCCCGGTCCGGCCCGCCCGCGTGCGCCAGCCGTCCATCCGTTTCGAGGTCCCGCAGCCATGGCCCGCATCATCGCGATCGCCAACCAGAAGGGCGGCGTCGGCAAGACGACGACGTCGGTCAACCTGGCCGCCGCGCTGGCGGACACCGGCAAACGCGTGCTGCTGGTCGATCTCGACGCGCAGGGCAATGCGACCATGGGCAGCGGCATCGACAAGCGCGATCTGCACGCGTCCACCTGTGATGTATTGCTCGAGGAGCTGCTGGCCGAAGACGCGCTGATGGAGACGGCCGAAGGCTTCGATCTGCTGCCGTCCAACACCGACCTCACCGCGGCCGAAGTGGAGCTGATGGATGTCGACGGCCGCGAGCAGCGGCTCAAGCGCGTGCTGGAACCGCTGCTGCCGCGTTACGACTTCATCCTGATCGACTGCCCGCCGTCGCTGTCGCTGCTCACGCTCAATGCGTTGACGGTGTCCGATTCGGTGCTGGTGCCGATGCAGTGCGAGTACTACGCGCTGGAGGGGATCAGCTCGCTGCTGGAGACCATCGACGCGCTGAAGGCCCGGTTGAACCCGACGCTGGAGATCGAGGGCGTGCTGCGCACCATGTACGACGTGCGCAACAACCTCACCAATGCGGTGTCCGCCGAGCTCGACCAGCACTTCGGCGACAAGATGTTCCGCACCGTGGTCCCGCGCAACATCCGCCTGGCCGAGGCGCCCAGCCACGGCCAGAGCATCATCGGCTACGACCGCGCCTCGCGCGGTGCGGTGGCCTACCTGGGCCTGGCCGGCGAGATCCTGCGCCGCCAGCGCGAACGCGAGCAGCCCGCCGCGCCGGTGCTCAAGGCGCCCGTGGCGCTGGTGCAGGAGGGTTGAGCATGCGCCCCCGCTCCGCCCCCGCATGCATCGACGTTCGGCCCGACCGGCCGCCGCACCCGCGGCGGACCCCGCATGCCCCCACGGAGGACGTGGCATGACCGCCGCGAAAACGAACAAACCCGCCGCCAAGAAGGGCACGCTGGGCCGTGGCCTGAACGCCTTGCTCGGCCCGCAAGGTGCGGCATCCGCGCCTGCGCTTGAGGCCGTGCCCGGCGACACGCTGCAGCGTCTGCCCGTCGACGCGCTCTCGCCCGGCAAGTACCAGCCGCGGCGCACGATGAGCGAGGACAAGCTCGACGAGCTCGCCGAATCGATCAAGGCGCAGGGCGTGATCCAGCCGATCGTGGTGCGCGATCTGGGCGGGCGGCGCTTCGAGATCATCGCCGGCGAGCGCCGCTGGCGTGCCTCGCAACGCGCCGGCCTGGCCGAAGTGCCGGTGGTGGTGCGCGAGGTCGACGACCGCACCGTGGTCGCGATGGCGCTGATCGAGAACATCCAGCGCGAAGACCTCAACCCGCTGGAGGAAGCGCAGGCGCTGCAGCGGCTGATCGACGAATTCATGCTCACCCACGCCCAGGCCGCGGCTGCGGTGGGTCGTTCGCGCGCGGCGGTCTCCAACCTGCTGCGGCTGCTGGAGCTGCCCACTGCGATCCGCAAGCTGGTCGAATCGCGCCAGCTGGAGATGGGCCACGCGCGCGCATTGCTGACACTGTCGCCGGAGCTGGCGAGCAAGCTGGCCGCCGAAGCGGTGGAGCATGGCTGGTCGGTGCGCGAGGTCGAACACCGCGCGCAGCAGTTCGCCGAGGGCCGCATTCCGTCGCGCAAGGCCAAGCCGGGCACCAAGGCGCGCCCGCAGCCGGCCGACATCGTCGCGCTGGAGAACGAGTTGTCCGCATCGCTCGGCGCCAAGGTCGCCATCGCCCACGGCCGTGGCAACAAGGGTCGGGTGGTGATCCACTACACCGACCTGGACACGCTCGACGGCCTGCTGGAGCGCCTGCGCTCCCGATAATTCGTCCGGCCCGAAGCGGCCGCCTCTCGGGCGCCACCGCCTTTATCGAGATCGATCCCGCACGGCACCATCGCTCCTCTCCCGTCCGCGGAAGAGGGGTTGGGGTGAGGGGACGACGCGGCCGTCGCCTGGAAAGCGCCCTCATCCGCCCTTCGGGCCCCTTCTCCCGCACGCGGGAGAAGGGAACACGTCATTGGTTCGGGTGGGTGAGGGCACGCGGCCGCTGCCTGAAAGAGCGCCCTCATCCGCCCCTCCGGGGCCTCTTCTCCCGCATGCGGGAGAAGGGAATCGATCGCGGCATGTTCGGGGAGCCACCACGACTTCCGACCCCTGCGTCGCCGCACCCGGGATGCGATCATCGAAGGTTGTCGCATAGCCCGGATGTCGCCATGAAGTCGCTGTTGCTGCCCGCCGTGATCGCCGCCCTGCTCGTCCTGCCCGTGACCCAGGCCGCACCCCGGCCGCAGGCCGACGCGATACCCCCCGCCAGCGCATTCCAGGCCACCCCCGACAGTCGTTTCGAAGCGATCTACACCGAAGAGTGGGCGTGGCGCCAGGCACAATTCGGGCGCGGCGACGATGAAGACGACACCGCGCGCGGTCTGCCCGACGTCGGTGCCGAAGCGCAGGCCGCGCGCCTGGCGCGCTGGGAGCAAGTGCTCGCACAGCTCGACGCACTCGACCCCGATGCACTCTCGGCCGAACACCGGGTCAACTACGCCGTCTATCGCGCCCAGGTCGAGAATCTCGCCGATGGCGTACGCCAGCGCACCTACGAGATGCCGTTCAATTCCGACAGCTCATTCTGGTCCGGACTGTCGTTCATGACCCGGCGCGCGTTCGACGATGCCGACGACTACACCCGTTACATCGCACGCCTGGCCGACGTGCCGCGTCATTTCGACCAGCAGATCGACAACATGCGCGCCGGCCTCGCTCGCGGCTTCAGCGTGCCGCGCGCGGTGCTCGACGGCCGCGACGTGTCGATCGCTGCGGTGGCCGATCTCGACGACGCCGAGCAGTCGACGTTCTGGACGCCGTTCGCGCGCATGCCGGCGTCGATCCCGGCGGCGGAACAGGCCCGGCTGCGCGACGCCGGACGGGCGGCGATCGCCGACGCCGTGATCCCGGCCTTCGGCACCCTGCTCGCGTTCTTCCGCGACGAATACGTGCCGCAGGCGCGCACCACCCTCGCCGCCGAGGCGATGCCCGGCGGCGAGGCGTTCTATCGCCAGCAGATCCGCGAGTTCACCACCCTCGACCTGACCCCGCAGCAGATCCACGACATCGGCCTGGGCGAAGTCGCGCGCATTCGCGCCGAGATGCAGGCGATCATCGACGAATTGGACTTCGACGGCGATTTCGACGCCTTCGTCGCGTTCCTGCGCACCGATCCGCAGTTCTACGCGAAGACGCCCGAGGAACTCCTGCACCGCGCGGCCTGGATCTCCAAGCGCGTGGACGCGGTGATCGGGCGTTACTTCGACCCGCTGCCGCGCGGGCGCTTCACCATCATCCCGGTGCCCGACGACATCGCCCCGTTCTGGACCGCCGGCCGCGGCGGCCTGGGCACCTACTGGGTCAACACCTACGACCTGCCCTCGCGTCCGCTGTACAACCTGCCCGCGCTCACCCTGCACGAATCCGACCCCGGCCATGCCTTCCAGGCCGCGCTGGCGCGCGAACAGGGCGAGCAGCCGGAGTTCCGCCGCAACAGCTACATCTCCGCCTACGGCGAGGGCTGGGGACTCTACGTGGAGAAGCTGGGCGACGAGATGGGCATCTACGAGACGCCCTACGAGCACTTCGGTCGCCTGACCTACGAGATGTGGCGCGCCGCGCGCCTGGTCATCGACACCGGCGTGCACCACAAGAACTGGACCCGCGACCAGGCGCTGGCCTTCCTGCGCGACAACACCGCGCTGTCCGAGCACGAGGTCACCACCGAGGTCGACCGCTACATCTCCTGGCCGGCGCAGGCGCTGAGCTACAAGCTGGGCGAGCTGGCGATCGTGCGCCTGCGCAGCGAGGCCGAGGCGGCGCTGGGCGAGCGCTTCGACATCCGTGCTTTCCACCACGCCGTGCTCAGCGAGGGCTCGGTGCCGCTGCCGGTGCTCGACACCCGGATCCGCGCGTTCATCGCCGACGCCGCCGCACAGGCCGACAGCGGGGGCTGACCGGGGTGATCGGGCTCTGGGCGATGCGTGAATTCGGTCTCCCCGGCATCGCCGTGATGGTGGCGCATCTGATTGCGATGGTCGCGCTGGGGCTGGATGTCGACCGCTGCCGGCGGATCGCCAACGGCCGCCCGCCGCACGCCGGTCCACTGGGGCTGCTCACCCCCGGCCAGGGCCTCCTCGGACTGCTGGCGCTGGCCCCGGTGGTGGCTGCGCTGGTCTGGCATGCGGTGCGCCATTCGTCCCGCGGCAGGAGCGAGCTGTACGTGTGGCATGCGGCGATCGCGCTGTCGATCATCGGCATGCTGCTGACCGGATTCGTGCTGTACCGCCTGCTGCCGGTGCCGACCGATGCAGCCGCCGCCTACCGTCGGCTTTACCTGTCGGGCCTGCCGCTGGCCGCCTTGGTGGTGCTGCTGTTCTGGGCGCCGGGCCCGGCGGGCTGATTCCCGCGGTGGCAGGCCGCCACCGGCTGACCCCGGCCGTGACTTGCCCGGATGGACGCACCCGGGCATAATGCCCGGCTCGCTATGTCCGGCCACCGCTCGCGGTGCCGGCGCGACCTCACGGGAATGCAGGCCCGACCGGTCGTCGATGGCGAACTCCGAACCCGTCTTGCGTGGACCTTCGCCTTCCGGCACCGGTCCGGGGCCGCCGTCTCCCAGGCTATGGGCGACACCGACATCACCATCGAGGTGCGTTATGTCCCGAGTTTGCCAAGTCACCGGCAAGCGTACGACGACCGGCAACAACGTCTCGCACGCAATGAACAAGACCCGCCGCCGTTTCATGCCCAACCTGCACGAGCGCCGGTTCTGGGTGGCCAGCGAGAACCGCTGGGTGAAGCTGCGCGTTTCCGCCAAGGCCCTGCGCACCATCGACAAGAACGGTATCGATACCGTGCTCGCCGAGCTTCGTGCCCGCGGCGAGAAGATCTGAGGAGACTGACCCATGGCTTCCAAGCGCGACAAGATCCGTCTGATCTCCTCGGCCGGTACCGGCCACTTCTACACCACCGACAAGAACAAGAAGAACACCCCCGGCAAGATGGAGATCAAGAAGTACGATCCCGTCGTCCGCAAGCACGTGCCGTACAAGGAAGGCAAGATCAAGTGATCTGCCGGTCGTCATCCGCGCGGTCCGCGGATGTCGCACCTGTACGGACGAAAGGCCCGTCGCATGACGGGCCTTTTTCGTTTCCGGATGCCGCTCGCCGGATCGCACGCCCGGGAAACCGTTAGCGCATGGAGTGGCTGGTCGTCTCGCTGGCGTCGCTGCTGGCCGGCTTCGTCGACGCCATCGTCGGCGGCGGCGGCCTGGTACTGGTGCCGGCGCTGTTCGCGGCGTATCCGACCGCCTCGCCCGCCACCCTGCTGGGCACCAACAAGAGCGGCGCGATCTGGGGCACCGCATTTTCCGCCTGGCGCTACTCGCACCGGGTCGCGTTCGACCCCGGCCTGCTGCTGCCCGCGGTGGCGGCCGCATTCGTCGGCGCACTCCTGGGCGCGTGGCTGCTGACCGAGGTCTCGCCGGATCTGTTGCGCAAGGGGTTGCCCTTCGTCCTGCTGGCGGTGCTGATCTACACGCTGTCGCGCAAGGATCTGGGCGCCGAGCACCGGCCGCTGGCCGACCGTCGTCGCGCACGGCTGCTCGGCTGCGCCATCGGCCTGTTGGTCGGGATCTACGACGGCTTCTTCGGACCCGGCACGGGCAGCTTCTTCGTCTTCGCCCTCGTTCGCTTGCTGGGCTACGACTTCCTCAGCGCCTCGGCCAATGCCAAGGTGCTCAACTTCGCGACCAACCTGGCGACGATCCTGCTGCTCGGCCTCGCCGGGCACGTGTGGTGGCACCTCACCGTGCTGCTCGGCGCGACCAGCGTTCTCGGCAGCCTGCTCGGCACCCACATGGCGCTGCGCTACGGCGCCGGCTTCGTGCGCTGGATCTTCGTGGCGGTGGTGTCGCTGCTGATCCTGCGCAGCGCCTACGACGCGTTTCCGGGCGGCGCGGGCTGAGCCGCGGCGACAGGACCGGCGAACCTCCCGTCCACCCGGCGGCCGGCTATCCGCGCAAGGTCCGGCATGCGTCGGCGACGTCCTCCGCCAGCCGCTCGCCGAGGCGATCGAGTCCGCCGCGCCGCACCAGCATCGCCTGATAGTCGCCGAGCGCGGGCAACACATCGGACCCCAGTCGCCGTAGCGGCGGACGCACCAGGCTGGCCGGAAACGGCGCGACCGCCAGATCCGCCTGCATGGCGGCCTCCTGCCCGACGCAGTGCTCACAGGTGTAGGCGACCCGGTACGTCACGCCGGCACGGTCGAGGATATCGAGCGCGCGCTGACGCCAGACGCAGCCATGCTCGGCCAACGCCAGTGGCAGCGGTGTCCGTGCGACTGCCGCGCCACCGTCCAGCCCCGCCCAGACCAGTGGCTCGCTGTGCACCACCTCGCCTCGCGAGGACGGCCCCTCCGGACCGACCGTCACCAGGGCCAGATCCAGCACGCCGGCATCCACGCGTCGCAACAGTTCGCGGGTGCCGGCGATCGCCACGTCCACCTGCACCAGCGGATGGACCCGCGCGAAGCGGGCGAGCACCCCGGGCAGGATCCGATTGCCGATATCGTCGGTCGCCCCCAGGCCGACCCGACCCTGCAGGCCGGGTGCACGGAACCCCGCCAGCACCTCCTCGTGGGCGCGCAGCAGGCGACGCGCATCGGCCAGCAGCCGCTCGCCGTCGGCGGTCAGTGCGGCGCGGCGGCGACTGCGTTCGAACAGCCGCCGCTCGAGAAGCGCCTCCAGGCGCTTGATCTGCATGCTCACCGCCGACGGCGTGCGGAAGGTCTGGCCCGCAGCCCGGCTGAAGCTGCCGCTCTCGGCGATCGCCACGAAGGTGCGCAGCAGCTCGGGGTCGAGCAGTGCGCTCTCGCGCGCCGCCTGTGCCACGGGCATGACCGGCTTGAACGGCATGATGTCGCTCGCTTCGAATGATCAATTTCTTTGAATCTTATCGGAATAATTTTTCGTTTGATTGAATCGTTCCTGGATTCCAGGCTGGTCCGCAGCGGCACCTGCAGCCGCGCCCACCCCAGGAGCCCTCCGGTGCCCACTCTCCCGACCACCCCCCGCCCGACCGCTCCCCGCCCGGGCGCGATCCGGCTGCGCGAGCCCTATCTTCCGACGATGCCGCCACTCGCACTGCTGCGCCGCCTGTACCGGAGGTGGCAGCGCTGGCGCGCGCGCTGAAGCATCGGCGACGATCCTTCGGCAGCCGAGCGCGCGCCACGCCCGCTGCCCGTATCCGCCGCCCGGCCGCGCAGGCATCATCGGAGCGATGGCCGACCGCATCGACCTCAGCCTCTGGATCCTCGTCGCCGACTGGCTCATCCGCATCGGCGCACTGTTGTGGATCCCCGCCCGCAGCCGCCCGGCAGCGGCGCGCAGCTGGCTGCTGCTGGTCGGCTTCGTGCCTTTGCTGGGCCTGCCGCTGTACCTGCTGCTGGGCCATCCCTGGCTGTCCCGCCAACGGATCCTGCGCCAGGACCAGGCTTCCTCCGCGATCCGCGAGGGCCAACTGCCGCAGGCCGCATTGCAGTGGACGCCGCCGGAAGGCAGCGTCGCCCACGAAACGGTGCCGCTGGTGGGACGGCTCGGCGCATTCATGGCGCTGCGCGGCAACGCGGTGCGCCTGCTCGACGACTACGACGCCTCCCTGCAATCGCTGCTCGACGCCATCGATGGCGCTCACCAGCAGGTGCACCTGCTGTACTACCTGATGTTCGACGACGCGGTCGGCGAACGCGTCGTGGCGGTGCTCGAACGCACGGCCGCCCGCGGCGTGCGCTGCCGGGTGCTGCTCGACGCGCAAGGGGCCAGGCGCGGCCTGCGCCGCTACCGCCGGCGCCTGCAGGCAGCCGGCGTCGAGCTCCACGCGATGCTGCCCGGCGGCCTGCGCTGGCGCAGCAGTGGCCGCGCGGACCTGCGCAACCACCGCAAGATCGCGGTGATCGACGACCACGTCGCCTACGTCGGCTCGCAGAACCTGGCCGAGGCCGGCTTCGTGGCCGGCCACCCGAACCGCGAACTGGTCGCGCGCGTGCACGGCCCGATCGTGGCGCACCTGGAAGCGGTGTTCGCCAGCGACTGGTACCTGGAAACCGGCGAAGTGCTGGCGGTCACCCCGGCGCGGCCCAGCCACGCCGACGACACCGCCTGCCAGTTGTTGCCCAGCGGGCCGGCCTACCCCTTCCCCAATGCCGGCGACACCATCGCCGCACTGATCCATCTGGCGCGACGCCGGGTGGTGCTGACCACCCCCTACTTCGTGCCCGACGACGCCATCATCGGCGCGATGCGCATCGCCGCGCTGTCGGGCGTGGAGGTTCAGTTGATCCTGTCGGCCAGCAACAACCAGCGCCTGACCGCGATGGCCCAGCACGCCTGCTACGAGGAACTGCTCGCATGCGGCGTGCGGATCGCCCTGCACCGGCCGGGCTTCCTGCACGCCAAGCACCTGAGCGTGGACGACGATGTCGCGCTGATCGGCTCGATCAATCTCGACATCCGCTCGTTCGCGCTCAACGCCGAGGTCGGACTGTTGTGTTACGACCGCGACGTGGTCGCCGACATGCGCCGGATCGAGGCCGACTACCTGGCCGATGCCGAGGTCGTGGCGCTGGAGGCGTGGCGGCGACGGCCGGCCTGGCGTCGCAGCGCGGAGGGGATCGCCCGGCTGGCGGACTCCTTCATGTGAGGCGCGCGTGCTCCGGCGCATCCACGCACTTACACTCGCGGTTTCACCGACGCGACCGCGATGCTGCCGAGCTGGACCCTGCTGCTGGTGTCGATGGGCTATGCCGCGCTGCTGTTCCTGGCGGCGTGGTGGGGCGACCGTAATCCGCAGTTCGCCCAGCGCGCGGGCCTGCGCCCGCTCGTCTACAGCCTGGCACTGGCCGTCTACTGCTCCTCGTGGACGTTCTACGGCGCGGTCGGCAGCGCCGCGCGCAACGGTCTGGGCTACCTGCCGATCTACCTCGGCCCGCTGCTGCTGCTGATCTTCGGCTGGCGGATCCTGGAGCGGCTGGCGCTGGTGGCGCAGTCGCAGAGCACCGTGTCCATCGCCGACTTCATCGCCGCGCGCTACGGCCGCTCGCAACGGCTGGCGGCGATGGTGGCGATCATCGCCCTGGTGGCGGCGGTGCCGTACTTCGCGCTGCAGTACAAGGCCGTGGCGCTGTCGCTCAATGTCCTCGGCGGCCCGCAGATCGGCCAGAGCGGCTTCGGCGATCCGGCGCTGTACGTGGCCGCGCTGATGGCGCTGTTCGCGATCCTGTTCGGCACCCGCCAGGTGGACGCCACCGAACATCGCCCCGGCATGATGCTGGCGATCGCGCTCGAGTCGCTGGTGAAGCTCGTCGCGCTGATCGCGGTGGGCCTGTTCGCGATCTTCTGGCTGGGCGACGGCGAGCGCATCGTCGATGCCAGCCGCACGCTGTTCGCCAACGCGCCGGCAGACGGGTTCGTCGCCCAGACGCTGCTCGCCTTCACCGCGATCTTCTGCCTGCCGCGGCAGTTCCACGTCGCCATCGTGGAATGCGCCGACGTGTCGGAGATCCGCCGTGCCCGCTGGCTGTTCGGCGGCTACCTGGTGATCGTGAGCCTGATGGTGGTGCCCATCGCCGCGGCCGGCATCGCGTTGTTCGACGACAACGCCGCGATCGGCGACACCTACGTACTGGCGCTGCCGCTGGCCGAGAACCAGAACCTGCTCGCGCTGTTCGCCTACATCGGCGGCTTCTCCGCCGCGACCGGCATGGTGATCGTGGCCAGCGTCGCACTGGCGACGATGGTCAGCAACGACCTGGTGATGCCGCTGCTGCTGCGCCGGCGCGGCTGGACCCAGCGCCACGGCCGCGATGTCGCCGGCACCGTGCTGTGGGTCCGCCGCATCGCGATCCTGTCCTTCGCCGCCCTGGCCTACGGCTACTACCGCGCCAGCGGTACCGACGCCACCCTGGCATCGTTCGGCCTGATGGCCTTCGCGGCGGTGGCCCAGTTCGCGCCGGCGCTGATCGGCGGCCTCTACTGGCGGGGCGCCAGCCGCCAGGGCGCGGAAGCCGGGATGCTGATCGGCTTCGCGGTGTGGACCTACACCCTGCTGGTGCCGTCGCTGACCGATGCCGGCTGGTTCGATGCCGGCTGGCTGGAGACCGGTCCGTTCGGACTGGCCTGGCTGCGGCCGCGCGAACTGTTCGGCATGTACGGCTGGGACCCGCTGACCCACGGCACGTTCTGGTCGCTGCTGTTCAACATCGGCACGCTGCTGGTGGTGTCGCAGCGCTGGCGGCCGAGCCTGGAGGAGCACCTGCGCGCGGTCCCGTTCCTCAACCCGTATGCCGAACGCCGGATCTCCGGTGCCGGCGAATGGCGCAGCGGCCTGCAGGTCCGCGATCTGCTGGTGCTGGCACGACGCATCGTCGGCGCCCGCCACGCGCAACGCGCGTTTCTCGAACAGGCGCATGCGCTGGGCCAGACCCTGCAGGCGACGGCACCGGCCGACCGCGCCTGGGTGCAGTTCACCGAGCGTCTGCTCGCGTCGGCCATCGGCGCGGCCTCCGCCCGCCTGGTGCTCACCAGTTCGCTGCGCGGCTCGGGCATGGACCTCGGCGAAGTGGTGGCGGTGCTCGACGAGGCCGGCCAGGAGCTGCGCTTCAATCGCGAGATCCTGTCCACCACGCTCGAGAACATCGACCAGGGCGTGAGCGTGGTCGACCCCGACATGCGCCTGGTCGCCTGGAACCGGCGCTACCAGGAACTGTTCGACTATCCCGACGGCATGCTCTACGTCGGCAGACCGGTGGCCGACCTGATCCGCTACAACGCCGAACGCGGCGAGCTGGGCGAGCTGAGCAACGAGGCCGTGGCCGCGGAAACCGCCAAGCGCATCGGCTTCATGCGTGCGGGCTCCCCGCACGTGTCCGAGCGCGTGCTCAACAACGGCCTGGTGATCGAGATGCGCGGCCAGCCGCTGCACGGCGGCGGCTACGTCACCAGCTACAGCGACGTCACCGAGTACAAGCGCGTGGAGCGTGCGCTGCGCGAGATCAACGAGACCCTCGAGCAACGCGTCACCGATCGCACGCGTGAAGCGGAAGCCGCGCAGCAATCGCGCACGCGCTTCCTCGCCGCGCTCAGCCACGACGTGCTGCAACCACTCAACGCTGCGCGACTGTTCACCTCGGCGATGCGCGAAAGCCACGACGGCGGCGAACAGCGCCATCTGGCCGAACGTGTGGACACGTCACTGCGCGCCGCCGAGGAACTGCTCGACGGCCTGCTCGACGTGTCGCGGCTCGATGCCGGCGCACTGCGCCCGGAGCGCTCGGATTTCGACGCCGCGGAAATGATGCGCGAGCTGGCCGCCCAGTACGCGCCGATGGCGGCCGCCCGCGGCGTCGAACTGCGCCTGCACGCGCGTACGCTGCCGGTGCACAGCGACCGCCGCCTGCTGCGACGCGTGCTGCAGAACTTCCTCGCCAACGCGCTGCGCTACACCCGCGAGGGACGCATCGTGCTGGCGGTGCGCCCGCGCGGGCACGCCGTGGCGTTGCAGGTGTGGGATACCGGCCCCGGCATTCCCGAGCACCACATGCGCCAGATCTACGACGAGTTCCACCGCTACCAGCAACCGTTCGACTGGGACGAGCGCGGGCTGGGTCTCGGCCTGTCGATCTGCCAGCGGATCTCGCGCCTGCTCGACCACCGGCTGGATGCGCGCTCGCGGGTCGGTCACGGCAGCATGTTCTCCATCGTGGTCCCGCGCGCGACCCAGGCCCTGCGTCCGCAACCCGCGGTTCCGGCGGTGGACCTGACCGACTCGCTCGCCGGCCTGCGCGTGCTGTGCGTGGACAACGACCCGGACATCCTCGCCGGCATGGTCGCGTTGCTGCAGCGCTGGCAGGTGGAGGTGCTGTGCGCGACGACGGTCGACGACGCGCTGGCCGCGATCGCCGCGCGACCCGACGTGCTGGTGGTGGACTATCACCTGCACGATCGCCTCGACGGCCTGGATACCCTGGATGCCTTGCGCGCGCAGGTGCCGGGCGTTCCCGGCGTGCTGCTCACCGCCGACGGCAGCGATGCGCTCAAGCAGGCGGCCCGCAAGCGCGGCTACCGGGTGCTGACCAAGCCGCTGAAGCCGGCCTCGCTGCGGGCGTTCCTGGCCGCGGCGCAGACCCACCGGACCCGCACGCGGCCCGCACCCTGAGACCGTTGCTACACTGCGCCGCCGCCCACTGGAAGACCGACGTGCCCCCCCACGCGTCCGATCGCATCCCTGCCCACCGTCCCGACCACCGCGCCAGCCTCGGCGATCGTCTCGAACAGATCATCCGCGATCTCGATGGCGAAGACCTCAGCCTCGGCTCGATGATCGAGCGCATCGGCAGCGAAGGCCTGCTGATGCTGTCGATGCTGCTGACGGTGGTGTTCCTGATCCCGGTGTCGATCCCCGGCGTCAGCACGGTCTTCGGCGCGGCCCTGTTGTTGATCGGGTTCAGCCGCCTGCGCGGTCGGCCGCTGTGGCTGCCTGCACGCCTGCGCGAACGCCGGCTGCCGGCCGAGAAGCTGCGCAACGGCCTGACCCGCGGCCTGTCCTGGGTGCGGCGGCTGGAGCGCGTGAGCCGACCGGGCCGCCTCGCCGGGCTGGCCGAGGGGCGCACGATGGACATCTTCAACAGCCTCGCCTTCATCTTCGCCGCACTGCTGCTGATGGCGCCGTTCGGCTTCGTGCCCTTCAGCAACACGTTCCCGGCCGTGGCCCTCCTGTTCTACGCCATCGGCATGATCCAGCGCGACGGCGGTGCGATCCTGCTCGGCCACCTGGCGACCATCGGCACGGTGATCTACTTCTCGGTGCTGATCGGCGGCGGCGGTTACGCCCTGCACGCCCTGTGGCAGCGGATGTCCTAGGGCGCCATCTCGATCGAAGTCCGAAGCGCCTGAATCGGATCCGCCCCGGACGCCGTCGAGCGCAACCGCGCCCGCCTGGCACGATCGCCTCTCTCCCGCTTGCGGGAGAAGAGGGGCCGGGGTGAGGGCGCGACGGACGGCAAGCGCCTGAAGAGCGCCCTCATCCGCCCTTCGGGCACCTTCTCCCGTGGACGGGAGAAGGGAGCGAGCGACATCATGCTGGGCGCGATCGCCCCTCTCCTGCTTGCGGGAGAGGGGTTGGGGTGAGGGCGCGACCGTCTCGCCGTCAGGGCTCTTCGCCGTTGTCCGGCGGCGCGGTCACCGCCGTCGGGTCCACCGCCAGCCGACCCGCGATCAGCACGGCCTGGGTCCGGTTGGACGCACCCAGCTTGCGCAGGATCGCGCTCATGTGCGCCTTCACCGTCGCCTCCGACACACCCAGTTCGTAGGCGATCTGCTTGTTGAGCATGCCCTCGCCGAGCATCTGCAGCACGCGGAACTGTTGTGGCGTGAGATCGCTCACCCGCGCGGCGACGTCGTGCTCGTCGGCGCTGGCAGCCGGTGCCGCGCTGGCCGCAGCCGGTACCCAGCGGTCGCCGTCGAGCACGCGTTGCAGCGCCTCGCCCAGCACCTGGGTATCGGCCGACTTCGGGATGAAACCCATCGCGCCGTGATCGAGCGCGCGCCGCATCACCGTCGGTTCCTCGCGCGCGGACACGACCACGATCGGCAGCTGCGGGTGCTGCGCGCGCAGATGCACCAGCGCGCTGAATCCCTGCGCGCCGGGCATGTTGAGGTCCAGCAGCAGCAGATCCGCGTCGGGCTCTTCTTCGACGAGCGCGTACAGCGTCACCGTGTCGTGCGCCTCGCGCAGGCGCGCGTCGGGCAGCGTGCGCGACACCGCACCCCGCAGCGCCTCGCGGAACAGCGGATGGTCGTCGGCAACGAGGATGGTCTGGGCGGTCATGGCGTGGACGTCGGAGGAAGAATACGGAGCCCGCCCGAAAGCCGGCGGGGCAGCTTAACCGCCGGGGCGCGGGGCGCGCGCGCCCACCTCCCCTGCCGCACGCGACGCCGGTGACCGCCCGCCGGGACTGCGGGCGCTGACCGGGTCAGGGCACCCGACGCTCCTTGACCAGCGCGTCGACCACCGAGGGGTCGGCGAGCGTCGTGGTGTCGCCCAGCTGGTCCGGCGCGTTCTCGGCGATCTTGCGCAGGATGCGGCGCATGATCTTGCCCGAACGCGTCTTCGGCAGGCCCGGCGCCCACTGCAGGTGGTCGGGCGAGGCGATCGGCCCGATCTCCTTGCGGACGTGCGCAACCAGTTCCTTGAGCAGATCGTCGCTGCCGTTCTCGCCCGCCACCAGGGTGACGTAGGCATAGATGCCCTGGCCCTTGATGTCGTGCGGGAATCCGACGACCGCGGCTTCGGCCACCTTCGGGTGCGAGACCAGCGCGCTCTCCACCTCGGCGGTGCCGATACGGTGACCGGAGACGTTGATGACATCGTCCACGCGCCCGGTGATCCAGTAGTACCCGTCGGCATCGCGCCGGCAGCCGTCGCCGGTGAAGTACGTCCCCGGATACGCGCTGAAATAGGTGTCGATGAAACGCTGATGATCGCCGTACACCGTGCGCATCTGGCCGGGCCACGAGTCCAGGATCACCAGGTTGCCCTCGGCCTCGCCTTCGAGCACTGCGCCCTGCGCGTCGACGATCGCCGGGCGGATGCCGAAGAACGGCTTGGTGGCCGAACCCGGCTTGGCGTCGACCGCGCCCGGCAAGGGTGCGATCAGGATGCCGCCGGTCTCGGTCTGCCACCAGGTGTCGACGACCGGGCAACGGCTGTCGCCGACCACCTCGTGATACCAGCGCCACGCTTCCGGATTGATCGGCTCGCCGACCGTGCCGAGGATGCGCAGCGATGCGCGCGAGGTCGCCTTCACCGGCGCCTCGCCCTCGCGCATCAACGCACGGATCGCGGTGGGCGCGGTGTAGAAGATGGTGACCTTGTGCTTGTCCACCACGTTCCAGAAGCGCGAGACATCGGGATAGTTCGGCACGCCCTCGAACATCAGCGACGTGGCGCCGTTGGCGAGCGGACCGTAGACGATGTAGCTGTGTCCGGTGACCCAGCCGACATCGGCCGTGCACCAGTAGATGTCGTCGTCCTTGAGGTCGAACACCGCCTCGTGGGTGTAGCTGGCGTACACCAGATAGCCGCCGGTGGTGTGCAGCACGCCCTTGGGTTTCCCGGTGGAGCCGGAGGTGTAGAGGATGAACAGCGGGTCTTCCGCGTTCATGCGCTCCGGTTCGCAGGTGTCGGGCTGCTCGTCGACCACGGCGTCGTACCAGCGGTCGCGCGGCATCTGCATGTCCACCGCACCGCCGGTATGTCGCACCACCAGCACGGTCTCGACGCTGTTGGTGCCGGGCAGCTTCAACGCAGCGTCGACGTTCGCCTTGAGCGGGATCTTGCGCCCGCCCCGGAGGCCCTCGTCGGCGGTGATGATCAGCTTGGAGCCGCAATCGGCGACACGATCGGCGATCGACGCCGGCGAGAAGCCGCCGAACACCACCGAGTGCACAGCGCCGATGCGCGCACAGGCGAGCATCGCCACGGTCGCTTCGACGATCATCGGCAGATACAGCGTGACCCGGTCGCCCTTGACCACGCCCAGGCTGCGCATGGCGTTGGCGAGCCGGCACACGCGTGCGTGCAGTTCGCGGTAGCTGACGTGGCGTGCCTCGGTACCCGGATCGTCGGCCTCCCAGATCAGCGCGGTCTTGTCGCCGCGCGCGTCCAGGTGGCGGTCGAGGCAATTGACGCTGGCGTTGAGCTCGCCATCGGCATACCAGCGGATGTGGAAGTCCTCGAGGTCGTAGCTGACATCGCGGATCCGGGTGGGCGGCGTGAACCAGTCCAGCCGTTGCGCCGCACGGCCCCAGAACGCGTCCGGATCCTCGACGGACTCGGCGTAAAGACGTTCGTAGTCCTGAAGACCGATCGCGGCAGCGGCGGCAACAGCGTCAGGGACGGGATAGATCGCAGGAGATGCGGACATGGGACGCTCCGATGGGACATCGACTTCACAGTCTGCCGCATCCGGCGGGGGTCGCCGTTAGACGATGGTCTAAGCGGCCGTGTGTTCTACGACCAATGGTGAATTGGCGATGAAGCCGCATCCGCGCAGTCTGCATGGCGGAGTGGGCCGGGCGCCCGCTTGTTTCGCACCTGGGAGGGAGCATGACTCGAAATCGACACCACATGATGCGACCGCGCCTGCTCGCGATCGCAATGACTGCGGCCCTGGCCGTACCCGGCCTGGCCTCGGCGCAGACCGTCAAGGAACGCGAGCTCGAGGCGCGCATCGCGCAGCTCGAGGCACAGGTCCAGGCGCTGCTGACGCAACAGCAGCAGACCGCGACCGAGGTGCAGGAGGTCCGCACCGCGCAGGCCGCCCCGGCGGCACCTGCCGCGCCCGCGACGGTCGCGACCGTGCCCGCCGGCAGCCGGCCGATCCAGACCACCACGCTCACGCCGCAGGCCAACCCGGGCACCACGCTCACCGTGGGCGGCATGATCCGGATGGATGCCTTCGCCACCCACACCACCGACGGCGACATCGCCAAGGGCACCGCGGGCCGCGATTTCTACGTGCCCGGCGCGATCCCGGTCGGCGGCGACGGCCCGGACACCTACATGGACGCGCACATGAAGTTCTCGCGTCTGTGGCTGGACGCCAGCACCGTGCTCGACTCCGGCGACAAGCTCGCGGCCCGGCTGGAGATGGACTTCTTCGGCGGCTCGCTGGGCAACACCGCGGCCACCAACACCTACGGCGCCACCCTGCGCCACGCCTACGTGAGCTGGAACAACTGGCTGGCCGGCCAGACCTGGTCCAACTTCATGGATACCGGCGCGCTGCTGGACGCCGTCGATTTCGTCGGTCCGACCGATGGCATCGTCTTCGTGCGCCAGCCGCAGCTGCGTTACACCAATGGCCCGTGGACGGTCTCGCTGGAAAGCCCGGAGACCACCGTGCAGCCGTTCGGCGGCGCACCGCGCGTGATCACCGGCGACAACAGTGCGATTCCCGACGTCATCGCCCGCTACACCCACAAGGCGGACTGGGGCCACTTCAGCGTCGCCGGCATGGCGCGCCAGCTCAAGTACGAGCCCGTCGTCGGCGCCGACAGCACCGACACCGGCTACGGCCTGACCGCCAGCGGCCTGATGAAGATGGGCGAGCGCACCGACCTGCGCTATCAACTCAGCGGCGGCGACGGCATCGGTCGCTACATCGGCCTGGCGACGATCAACCAGGACGCGATGGTCGACAGCGACGGCAACATCGATGCGCTCGGCGGCTGGGCCGGCTACGTGGGCCTGCGTCACGTCTTCAGCGATCGCGTGCGCGGCAACGTCTTCTACGCCCGTTCGCAGTGGGACAACGAGACCGCATGGACCGGGTTCGACGTGACCCGCAAGGTCCACTCCGCACACGCCAACCTGATCTGGACGCCGTATCCGAAGCTCGATCTCGGCGTCGAGGCAATCTGGGGCGAGCGCACGCTCGAATCCGGCGCCGACGGCGAACTGCTCCGCCTGCACACGATGGCCCGCTACACGTTCTGACCGTTCGCCCGCGAGGCGCGTGCCTCGCGGGCTTAATCCGTCGGTCGCGGTCGCGTCGCATACCGGCGTTCGCCTGCACCGCCACTTCCGATATCCAGGGACGCGCCGACGCTTCGCTTCCGCCGTCGTTCACCGCCGGATGCCACACCCATCTTTCGAGCCGGGGATCACCACATGACGCTTGACAAGACCGCAGCCAACTACTGGAAAGCCAACCTCCGCATCATCTTCATCTGCATGGGCATCTGGGCCCTGGTGTCGTATGGATTCGGGATTCTTCTGCGTCCGCTGCTGGCGGGCATCCGCTTCGGTGGCACGGATCTCGGCTTCTGGTTCGCCCAGCAGGGGTCGATCCTGACCTTCATCGCGCTGATCTTTTTCTACACCTGGTACATGAACCGGCTCGATCGCGAGTACGGCGTGGACGAGCAATAAGGGAGCCCGGTCATGGATCAATTCACCATCAACCTCATCTTCGTCGTCGGCTCGTTCCTGATCTACATCGGCATCGCGATCTGGGCACGCGCCGGTACGACCTCCGAGTTCTACGCCGCCGGACGCAGCGTCAATCCGGTCATGAACGGCATGGCGACCGCGGCGGACTGGATGTCGGCGGCATCGTTCATCTCGATGGCCGGCCTGATCGCGTTCGTCGGCTACGGCAACTCCGCCTATCTCATGGGCTGGACCGGCGGCTACGTGCTGCTCGCGTTGCTGCTGGCACCCTACCTGCGCAAGTTCGGCCGTTTCACCGTGCCCGACTTCATCGGCGACCGGTTCTACAGCCGCACGGCCCGCCTGGTGGCGGTGGCTGCATTGCTGATGATGTCGATCACCTACGTGATCGGCCAGATGACCGGTGCCGGCGTGGCGTTCTCGCGGTTCCTGGAGGTCGACACCAACACCGGCCTGCTGATCGCGTCGGCAGTGGTGTTCGTGTACGCGGTGCTCGGCGGCATGAAGGGCATCACCTACACCCAGGTGGCGCAATACATCGTGCTGATCATCGCCTACACCATCCCGGCGGTGTTCATCTCCACGCAGCTCACCGGCAACCCGATTCCGCAGCTCGGCCTGTTCTCCACCCACACCGAGTCGGGTCAGCCGCTGCTGGCGACGCTCGACCAGATCCTCACCGACCTGGGCTTCAACGACTACACCGGCCTGCACGAGTCGCGGCTCAACATGGTGCTGTTCACCCTGTCGCTGATGGTCGGTACCGCGGGCCTGCCGCACGTGATCATCCGCTTCTTCACCGTGCCCAAGGTCTCCGACGCCCGCAAGTCGGCCGGTTGGGCGCTGGTGTTCATTGCCCTGCTCTACACCGTGGCACCGGCCGTGGGTGCGATGGCGCGCCTGAACATCTTCACCACGATCTACCCGCAAGGCACCGAGGCACTGTCGGTGACCTACGACGAGCGGCCGGACTGGATGCGCAACTGGGAGCAGACCGGCCTGCTGGCGTTCGAGGACAAGAACGGCGACGGCCGGATCCAGTACTACAACGCCGCCAACGAGGAGTTCGCCACCGTGGCCGCCGAGCGCGGCTGGGAAGGCAACGAGATGGTCACCTTCAACCAGGACATCCTGGTGCTGGCCAACCCGGAAATCGCAGGTCTGCCCGGCTGGGTGATCGGCCTGATCGCGGCGGGTGGTCTGGCCGCGGCATTGTCAACTGCCGCCGGCCTGCTCCTGGCGATCTCGTCGGCAGTCAGTCATGACCTGATCAAATCCACACTCAAACCGGACATCAGCGAAAAGGGGGAACTGCTCGCCGCACGTGTGTCGATGGCGGTGGCCATCGTGGTGGCCACCTGGCTGGGCATGAATCCACCGGGATTCGCGGCGCAGACAGTGGCATTCGCCTTCGGACTCGCGGCATCGTCGTTGTTCCCGGCGATCATGATGGGCATCTTCTCCACCCGCATGAACTCCACCGGCGCCATCGTCGGCATGCTGGTCGGCCTGATCTCCACCAGCGTGTACCTGTTCACCTACAAGGGCTGGTTCTTCATCTCCGGTACCAACATGCTCGTCGATTCCCCGGAGAACTGGCTGTTCGGGATCTCGCCGCTGGCCTTCGGCGCCGTCGGTGCCGGCCTGAACTTCATCGCGGCCTACATCACGATGAAACTGACCAAGCCGGTGCCCGACCACATCCAGCACCTGGTCGAGGACATCCGTATCCCCCGCGGAGCCGGCGCGTCCACGGGCCATCACTGATCCAGCGGTTGCGCTGAAACGACGGCCCGTCCCCGGCAACGGGGGCGGGCCGTTCCTTTGGAACTGTGCGTCGGCCACCGGCGCGCGCTGTGAAACGCCCGGACTACAATCGGGCGATCCGGCCCGCCGCCATCGCACTCGGGAGCCTTCATGCTGCTGGAACTCATTGCCATCATCGCCGCCGGCTTCGGCGTGGCCGGGATCGCGCTGTCGCTCAACTTCGTGCTCGGCAAGCGGCTGCCGAAATGGATCATTCCCGCGTCGGCCGGTGCCGGCATGCTGGCGATGGCGATCTGGCTGGAGTACTCCTGGCTGGACCGTACGACGGGAAGCTTCCCGGAGGGCGTCGAGATCGCCTCCACCCATCAGGTGCGCAGCTGGTACCGCCCCTGGACCTACGCGGTGCCGTTGACGACCCGGCTGATCGCGATCGACCGCCGCCTCGACCGGCATCACACCGACCGACCCGGCCAGGTGCTCAGCCAGATCATCCTGGCCGGCCGCTGGGAGCCGACGCGCCAGTTCGCATCCGTGTTCGACTGCCCCGGGCGTCGACGCGCGGACCTGGTCGACGGTGTGACGCTCGGTGACGACGGCGCACCACGCAATGCGCGCTGGGTGACGCTGCCCGCCGACGACACGCTCCTGCGCACCGCCTGCAGGCAATGAGCCCGTGAACACCGCGCGACGCTAGCTCATGGATTCGGTCCCCGGCCTGGATCTCGACCACCCTCCGTTCGATCTGCTCGACGACGCTGGGCGCGAGCGGCTGCAGGCCGGCGTCGACCTGGGTTTCCACCCCGCTGGCACGACACTGATCGAGGCGGGCAAGGCGTCCCCGCACGCCTACGTGATTCTCAAAGGCCTGGTTCATGCGTACCAGCTCGACGCCCACGGCGGCGAGCGCCGTTTTGCCGACTACGGGCCGGGCGATGTGTTCGGTGCATGGGCGGTCATGGCCGGCCGCGCGCGCCTGAGCTACCGCACCGACACGGATTGTCTGAGCTTCCTCATTCCGGCCGCCCTGTTCCGCCGGCTGATCGACGACAACCCGCGCTTTGCCGCCTACTTCAATGAAGGTCTCGCGACGAAAGGACGTCTGGCGGCATCGGGCCCCGAGCGGAGCGTGACACCCGAAGTCATGCTCACGCGGGTGGCCGAGGCGCAGCTCGCACCCGCCGAGCGCATCGCGTCGGTGACCTCGATCGCCGAGGCCACCGCAGAGCTGAGCCGGCGAAATGTCGACTGCCTGCTGGTCGACGATCCCGCCTGCGACGAACCGGGCATGCTCACCCGCACGGATCTGCTCGAGGCGATCGCGCTCAAGGGGTTCCCGCTGGAAACGCCGGTAGGCGGACTCGCCAATCGCCCGCTGATCAGCGTCGATACGGGCGACGTCCTGTTCCAGGCGCTGATCGGGATGACCGAACGGCGGATCGACCGCGTCGTGGTCCGCGACCGCGGCAGCATTGCGGGCACGCTCGGCATCGCCGAGGTGCTCTCCCACGTCGCCAGCCACTCACACCTGATCACGCTGCAGTTGGCCCGTGCACGCAGTCTCGACGATATCGTCGCGGCGGCCTCGGGCATGACCGGGCTCGTGCGCCATCTCGCCGTTCACGGTGCCCGAATGCCGTATCTCATGGCACTCGTCAGCGCGCTCAACAGTCGCGTGATGGGCCAGATCTTCGACCTCGTGGTGCCCGAGATCCATCGCGATCACGTCTGCCTGCTGCTGTTGGGCAGCGAGGGACGCCGCGAGCAGCTGCTCAAGACCGACCAGGACAACGCCCTCGTCGTCGCCGACGAACTCGACTGGCCGGGACTCGCCGACGCGATGGCGCGCTTCTCCACCACGCTCGAACGACTCGGCTATCCGCCGTGCCCCGGCGGCGTCATGGTGAGCAATTCTCATTGGCGTCTGACCACGACACAGTGGCGGGCACGGATCGACCACTGGCGCAGCCGCTACGGGGGCGACGCTGCGCTGGATCTTTCGATCGCGCTGGACGGGCGACCGGTCGCAGGTAATGCATCGCTGTTCACACCGGTCAAGCTCGGCCTGATGTCGCTCGGCCAGGACGACATCCTGCTGCATCACCTGGCCGCGTCCGCACTCGACTTCACCACGCCGCTGACGTTCTTCGGCCGCGTGCGCGGTGGCGCCCACGGAATCGACCTCAAGAAGGGCGGCATCTTTCCCGTGGTGCATGGCTTGCGCTGCCTGGCCCTGCGTCACGGCATCGCCGCCACCGACAGCATCGAACGATGCGAGGCGCTTGCCGCCCGCGCGCTGCTTCCGGCCGACCTCGGCCGGGATCTGCCGCAAGCGTTGAACGTCTTCCACCGGATGCGGCTGGATGCGCAGCTGGCCGCCCTCGAAGCCGGCCGCAGCCCGGACAACCATGTCGACATCGGTCAGCTGCGCAGGCTCGACCGTGAGCTTCTGCGCGATGCACTGCACGTGGTGAAGGACTTCCGCGAGCACGTGCGCCGCACGTTCCACCTCCCGGACTGATTCCATCGTGTCCGCACTCCATCGATGGTGGTTGCGACGTCGGTATGGCGAGGGGCCGTGGGCGGCATTGCTGCAGCCGCCGCCCGTAGACGAGTGGGTCAGCCTCGACCTCGAAACCACCGGGCTCGATCCGCTGCACGACCATATCCTCAGCCTGGCGGCCGTTCCCGTCCGCGACGGGCGGGTCGTCCTGTCGGAACGCTTCGAGCGGCGCATCCGCCCCGACCGCGCGTTCGACATCACGTCGATCCGGCACCATCGCATCCTGCCGGACGAAGCGGCGGACGGCGTGGCGGTGACGCCTGCCGTCCGGGAGTTCCTGGACTGGGTGGGCAGCCGTGCGCTGCTGGGCTACCACCTCGGTTTCGATCTCGCGATGCTGGCGCCACATGTCAGGGCCATCACCGGCTTCACGCTGCCGCATCCCCGCATCGAACTGGCCGATGCATTCGCCCGGCGCGCACGGCGCGCGCGGCCGGACGTTCCGCCGAACCTCGGCTTCGCGCACATTGCCGACACGCTGGGCGTGCCCGTCCTGGGTCGACATTCCGCGCTGGGCGACGCCACGACCGTCGCGCTGTGCTGGCTCGCCATGCGCGGCGGCGCACGCAGATCCACCTGAGCCGCCGTCGCCGCGCGCGGGCGGCACGCCACGACCACCCTCCTCCATCACCGCCGGTGCGGCCATCACAGCGCCCTCGCCCCCGGTTCCGGGGACGGTGTCACGATATTCAGGGAATGCCTTTCGTAGCCTGCGGTCAAAGGGCGGCCTTCGGCCGCCTCGCGACTCGATGCCAGCACACCGCGCGACCTGCCGGCCCTTTCCCGTCAGACCGGAGATCCCCATGAGCGTGTCCCGACCGTACGCAGCAGGCGTGGCAGTCCTGCTCGCACTGCTGCTCATCCTGCCGGGCCTCGCGTCCGCCGCACCGAGCCACCCGTTCGGCAGCCATCGCCAGTCCTACGCATCCGGCACTCTCCAGCCCGGTGTGGGTCGCGCCGCGGCCGACCAGGCGACGGCCAGGTTCTACGGCATCTGGAAGGCCCGCTATCTGGTACCGGGGTGCCAGCCCGGCGATTACCGCGTCAAGGCCGACACGGCCACCGCCCACACCGTGTCCGAAGGTCAGGGCTACGGGATGTTGATCGCTGTGATGATGGCCGGCCACGATCCCGACGCGCAGGTCCTGTTCGACGGCCTGCACCGGTACAACCGTCGCCATCCCAGCACCGCCAACCCGGACCTGCTGGCCTGGGCGCAGGACGCGCAGTGCCGCAATGTCGGCGGCGCCAGTTCGGCCACCGACGGCGATCTCGACATCGCCTACGCCCTGCTCCTGGCCGATCTGCAGTGGGGCTCGGGCGGGGCGATCGATTACGCCGGCGAAGCCCGGCGGGTGATCGACGCGATCCGGACGAGCAACATCCATCCCAGCAGCCGCCTGGTCAATCTCGGCGACTGGGTCCATCCCGGCTCGCCGCAGTACTACAACGCCACCCGGAGTTCGGACTGGATGCCGGGCCACTTCCGCGCATTCGCCGCGCGCCGCGGCGGCGACTGGAGCTCGATCCTGGACGACCACCAGACGCTGCTCGGGCGCATGCAGCGCGACTTCGCGCCGGCCACCGGCCTGCTGCCCGACTTCATCGTCGATGCCCATCTCGACCCACGCCCGGCGCCACCGCATTTTCTCGAGGCCGACACCGACGGCACCTATTCCTGGAACGCAGGACGCGTGCCCTGGCGGATCGGCATCGATGCCGCCGTCAGTGGCGACGTCCGCTCGCGCGATGCGGCTCGGCGCCTCAGCCAGTGGATCCGCGCCCACACCGATGGGGATCCGACCCGGATACGTGCCGGCTACCGGCTCGACGGCACACCGTCATTCGAGTACAGCAGCATGTTCTTCACCGCACCCTTCGCGGTGGCCGCCATGAACGACCCGGGCGCGCAGGCGTGGCTCGACCGGCTCTGGAACCAGATGGCCGCCAGCAACGGCTACGACTACTACAGCGACAGCGTGCAGTTGCTGTCGATGCTGGCCGTCTCCAACAATTGGCTGCGCCCCTGACCACCCACGTCGGCGCGCCTGCGCGCCGACGGCCGCACCGCAGCGTCAGAGCGGTGGTGCGGCCAGCTCCCGCGCGTCGAGATAGCCGTCGCCATTGGCGTCCTGGCGGTTGAAGCGTTCGGCCATCTGCGCCCGGTACGCCTCGCGGGTGATCACCCGACCTCGGCCGCCGCCGGGCTGTTCGTGCGGATCCAGGCGCCCGTCGCCGTTCACATCCATTCGGTCGAATGCGTACAGCATCCAGGCCTGGTACTCGGCCAGCGAGACGCGGCCGTCGCCGTCGGTATCCATCAGCGCGAGATAGTCGGAGGTCGCCTGAGGCTGCGCCTGCACTGCGCCGATCGCCATCATCATCGGCAGGACGCGAACCACCGCCAGGGCACGGCGAGCGGGGCGACGCCCTTCGACGCGGTGCGGCGGCATCAGGCCCGGCTGGCCTGCAGGCTGTAACCCTTCAACCGCGCCGAATACTCCTGCAGCGCGCGGATGCCCGAGGCTTCGGCCTCGTGGCACCAGGCCTGCAGGCGACGCAGACGTTCGCCGGCATCGTGGCTGCGCGCTTCCAGCACGTCCGACAACCGCGCGCGGTATTCCATCAACGTGCGGATGCGGGGACGCTGCTCGACCCAGATCTGCAGTTCCTCGCGCGCCTCCGGCTGCAACCAGCGTCCGTCGTCGACCAGGCCCTTGCGCAGACGGCGCGGCAGCAACGCGCGCAGCTTGGCGCCAGCGGCCTGGGCTTCCTCGCGAAGCGCCGGCTTGACCACGTTGCGGTGGTAATCGGTCATGGCCTGAAAGCGGTGCGCCAGCAGCGCCTTGACGGTGTCGGCGTCGGGCACGTGGATGTTGGGTCGCACATCGAGCGACGGCGCGACCCGCAGCACCTTGGCCAGGCCGACCTTCTCCAGCGCGCGGATCGCGGCCCAGCCGATGTCGAACTCCCACCGGCGCAGGGCGAACTTGGCCGAACTGGGAAACGCGTGGTGGTTGTTGTGCAGTTCCTCGCCGCCGATCCACACGCCCCACGGGCTGAGGTTGGTGGCGGTATCGGTGGTCTCGAAGTTGCGATAACCCCACCAGTGGCCCAGGCCGTTGACCACGCCTGCGGCCCAGAACGGGATCCACGCCATCTGCAGCGCCCAGATCGCGACGCCCGCGAAGCCGAACAGCGCGAACATCGCGAACAGCAGCACCGTCGGACCGAGCGTCGCGTACGGGGTGTAGAGCCGGCGCTCGATCCAGTCGTCCGGGCAGCCCTTGCCGTACTGGTCGATGTCGCCGCGCATCGCGCGCGCTTCGCGGTACAGCTCCACACCCCGCCAGAACACCGTGCGGATGCCCTTGAACTGCGGGCTGTGCGGATCGTCCTCGGTCTCGCACTTGGCGTGATGCTTGCGATGGATGGCCACCCACTCGCGGGTGATCATCGAGGTGGTCAGCCAGGTCCAGAAGCGAAAGAAATGCGCCAGCACGGGATGGAAGTCCACGCCGCGATGGGCCTGGCTGCGGTGGAGGTACAAGGTCACCGAAAAGATCGTCAGCTGGGTGGCGACCAGCAGCACCGCCAGCAGCGGCCAGAAGCCGAACTGCAGCAATCCACCGGCGAGAAATTCGAGCAGGGAAGCGGGCATGGCGGCACGTACGTCAAGATTTCGTGAAACGTCATGATGGTCCCTCGCCCGTGGCATTGCCACCCCTGCGGAGACGTATGTTGTGACCGGTACACGCGCGTGAGGGCGCACCTGTCACGGCATCGGCTGACGGCAGACCAGACCCCCCCGGGAACTCCGGACGATCACACGTCCGGCTTGCCGCGTGCCGCCGGCGCCCCCATGTCGGGGCTTCCGTATTCATGCCGCGCGCCCATGCCCGAGCTGCCCGAAGTCGAGACCACCCGCCGCGGCCTGCTGCCTCATGTCCTGCGCCGGACGATCACCGGCGTGACCCTGCGACGGCCCGACCTGCGTTGGCCGATCCCGCCGGATCTGCCGGAGCGCCTCGCCGGTCGTCGCATCGAGGCGATCCACCGCCGCGCCAAGTACCTCCTGCTCGAGACTGCCGAAGGCAGCGCCCTGCTGCACCTGGGGATGTCGGGCAGCCTGCGCGTGCTCCCCGCCGGGACGCCGGTCCGCGCCCACGACCACGTCGACCTGGCGCTCGACGACGGCCGCGTACTGCGCTTCAACGACCCGCGCCGGTTCGGCTGCCTGCTCTGGCAGCCACCGGGGGACACCCATCCGCTGCTGCGCGATCTCGGGCCGGAGCCGCTGTCCGATGCTTTCGACGGCGCCTGGTTGCACGCCTTGAGCCGCGGACGCCGCGCCCCCGTGAAGACGTTCCTGATGGACCAGTCGATCGTGGTCGGGGTCGGCAACATCTATGCCGCCGAAGCGCTGTTCGCCGCGGGCATCTCACCGCTGCGCGCGGCCGGCCGCGTCTCGCGCCCGCGCTACGACGCCCTGGCCGAGGCCGCCAAGGCGATCCTCGCCCACGCCATCGCGCGTGGCGGGACGACCCTGCGCGACTTCATCAGCCCCGATGGCGCCCCCGGCTACTTCGAGCAGGAGCTGAGCACGTACGGGCGTGGCGGCTTGCCCTGCCGACGCTGCGACCGACCGCTGCGACACGCACTGATCGGCCAACGCGCCAGTGTGTGGTGCGCGCACTGCCAGCGCTGAGACACCCTTCGTCAGGCCGTGCAGCGAGAGCGAGCACCGCCGCCGGCATCGGCTCGTCGATGTCATCGACGCCCACCTCGAGTCCGCCCTGCAATCGTTGCGACGCCCGTCGCGGCTGCAGGAGATCATCGCGGCAAGGACGCGCGATGGTGGTGCGCCGGCGCGACCGGTTCGCTCGACCCGCCGGGGAAGGGCCGGGCCGCGGGCGGCATGCGCTAGGACCCGGCGCCCGACGGCAGGAACGGCAGCGATGCCTGCGCCGTCTCGATCCGTCCCTCGCCCCGTGCGATCCGCTTGAACTCCGCACGGCTCACCGACACGTAGCGCTCGTCGCCGCCGATCTCCACCTGCGGACCGTCGACCACCGCCCGCCCCTCATCGTCGACGCGCACCGTCATCGTCGCCTTCGAACCCGTGTGGCAGATGGTCTTGATCTCGTGCATCTCGTCGGCCCAGGCCAGCAGGTACTGGCTGCCTTCGAACAGCTCGCCGCGGAAGTCCGTGCGCAGGCCGTAGCACAGCACCGGAATACGCAGTCGGTCGACCACCTCGGTCAATTGCCATACCTGCGGCTTGCGCAGGAACTGGGCTTCGTCGACGAGCACGCAATGCAGGGTGCCGTGCGCGGCGATGTCGCGCTCGACCCAGGCGCACAGATCGTCGTCGGGCCCGAACGGCTCCGCGTCCGATGCCAGCCCGATCCGCGACGCGACCCGGCCACGCCCGGCACGGTCGTCGAGCGCTGGCGTCAGGATCGCCACGCGCATCCCGCGTTCGCGGTAGTTGTGCGCGGACTGCAGCAGGGTTGTGGTCTTTCCGGCGTTCATCGCCGAGTAGTAGAAGTACATCTTGGCCATGCACGCATTCTAGGGCGACGGGCCGGCAGCGGTCTCCAGCGCCGTGGCGGCGGCGCGTGCCGCTCGCCGTAGCACAGGGCCCCTGCCCCGACAAGACGAACGCCGGCGTGACGGGCCGGTACACTGCGCTGCCCGCGCGAACGTCCGACACCATGCATTCCCTCAACCCTCCACAACGCGCCGCGGTCCTTCACTGCGAAGGCCCGTTGCTGGTGCTCGCGGGCGCCGGCAGCGGCAAGACGCGCGTGATCGTGGAGAAGATCGCGCACCTGATCGGCCAGGGCCACTACCCGGCCCGGCGCATCGCGGCGATCACCTTCACCAACAAGTCCGCGAAGGAGATGCGCGAGCGCGTCGGCAAGCGGATCCGGGGCGAGGCGGCCGAGGGGCTGACCATCTGCACCTTCCACGCACTGGGGCTGAAGCTGCTGCAGATCGAGCACGAGAAGGCCGGGCTGCGCCGCGGCTTCTCGGTGTTCGACGCCGACGACTGCGCGGCGCAGTTCAAGGACCTGTGCAGCGGCATGAAGCCCGACGAGATCCAGGCGTTGCAGGGGCTGGTATCGCGGGCGAAGAACGGCGGGCTGTCGCCCGAGGAGGCCACGGCCATGGCGCGCAGCACGCGCGAGCTGGAGGCCGCGGAACTCTACGGCCGCTACCAGGCGCGGCTGGCGGCGTTCAACGCCGTCGATTTCGACGACCTCATCCGCCTCCCGGTGCAGTTGCTCGAGAACGACGAAGGCCTGCGCCTGGGCTGGCGCGAGCGCATCGGCTACCTGCTGGTGGACGAATGCCAGGACACCAACGACGTCCAGTACCGCCTGCTCAAGGCCATCGCCGGACCGAAGGGCAACTTCACCTGCGTCGGCGACGACGACCAGAGCATCTACGCCTGGCGCGGTGCCAATCCGGAGAATCTCTCGGCCTTGGGCAAGGACTACCCGACGCTCGAGATCGTCAAGCTGGAGCAGAACTACCGTTGCTCCAACCGCGTGCTGCGGGCGGCGAACGCGCTCATCGCCAACAACCCGCACGAGCACCTGAAGACGCTGTGGAGCGCACAGGCCGACGGCGAGCGCATCCGCATCTGGGAATGCCGCGACCACGCCCACGAGGCCGAACGCGTGGCCGCGGAACTGCAGTTCCTGAAGTCGTCCGAGAAGATGGAGTGGAACGAGTGCTGCATCCTGTTCCGCAGCAACTTCCAGTCGCGCGCGCTCGAAAAGGCGCTGCAGCTCATGCGCGTGCCCTATCACCTGTCCGGCGGTACCGCGTTCCTGGAGCGTGCTGAAGTCAAGGACGCGCTGTCGTGGCTGCGGCTGATCGCCAACCCCGACGACGACAGCGCCTTCCTGCGTGCAGTGCAATCGCCCAAGCGCGAGGTGGGCGCGACCACGCTGGCGCGGCTTTCGGAGCTCTCGCGACAGGCGCAGATGCCGATGTCGCGTGCGATCGAGTCGATCGGCCTGCTCAAGCAGCTCACGCCGCGCGCGGCCAACGCGCTGGGGACCTTCGCCGACATCGTGCGCGGTCTGCGCCACGACGCCATGCGCGCACCGCCGGCGGAGCTGGTGCGCAACCTGGTCGAGCGCTCGGGCATGCTCGGTGCGCTGCGGGCGCAGTGCAAGACCGAGCAGCAGTTCGGCATGCGTCGCGGGAATCTCGAAGAACTGGCCGGCTGGTTCGAAGGCGGTACGCGCGGTGCCGGCCCGGGCGACCTCGCCGCCCAGCTCGCCCTGCTCACCCATGCCGACCGCGACGACCCGGGCAACCAGGTGCGGATGATGAGCATGCACGCCGCCAAGGGCCTGGAGTTCCGCTACGTGTTCATCGTCGGCGTCGAGGACGGCGTGCTGCCGCACGACGCCAGCATTGACGAGGGCCGCATCGACGAGGAACGCCGCCTGCTGTACGTGGGCATCACCCGTGCCAAGGAGCGGTTGTGGCTGTCGTACGCACGCGAGACCACCAAATGGGGCGAGCGGATGAAGCTCAGGCCCAGCCGGTTCTTCGATGAGCTGCCGCCCGACGAACTGCAACGCGACGGCGCAGATCCCCAGGCCGACGCCGCGCACAAGAAGCAACGCGCGGATGCCGGCTTCGCCGCGATCAAGGCGATGCTCGACGGCTGACGCCCAAGCGCGTCCGGGTGTCGGATGCCGCCCGCCACAGGACACCCCGGCCGTTGCAGCCTGCCGTGCCGCGCCCGGCGCACCCGGCGCACGCCGTGCGCGCCGACGACGGGGCCGCACGGCGGCACATACCCACCCAGGCCGGGTGTCGCGTGGCTCAGGCTTCGGAGGCTGCACGCCGCGCCCGCCACGTCCCGTCATGCCGGTCCGCTACACTCGGCGCCCCGAAAAAAGCCGCGGAGATCGCGATGCGTCGTCAGTTGCTGCCCCTGTCCCTGCTCGCTCTCGCCCTGGCGGCCTGCACGCCGGCTCCCGACCGCGATGCGGCACCGACCGACACCGCACCGGCACCGGCGACCGCGGGCACCGGTGCTGCGCCGGCCCCGACCGATGCCGACGACAACCTCAACGCCGTGCTGTGGGTGCAGCGCTCGGTCGAATACAAGGCGACCCTGCTGTCGCTGTTCCGCGCCGCCGCCGATCATCTCGACGCCGCCATCGCCGAGCCCAACTGGGACGCCCTGGTGCCCGACGAGCGCGACAACGCGGACACCTTTTCGTCGCTGCCGCCGGCGGTGATCATGGACATCGACGAAACCGTGCTCGACAACTCGCCGTACCAGGCGCGCCTGATCGCCGACGGCGAGGAGTACGACGAAGTCAGCTGGGCGGAATGGGTGGCCGAGCGCAAGGCCGAGCCGGTACCGGGTGTGGTCGATTTCGCCCGCGCGGCGACCGAGAGGGGTGTGACCGTGCTGTACATCTCCAACCGTGCCCAGCACCTCAACGAGGCCACGCTGGCGAACCTGCGCGACAAGGGCCTGCCGGTGAAGGACGAGAGCGTATTCCTCGGTCTGGGCACCCACGTGCCCGGCTGCGAGCAGCACGGCTCGGAGAAGCTCTGCCGCCGTCGCGTGGCCGGCCGCGATTACCGCGTGATCATGCAGTTCGGCGACCAGATCGGCGATTTCGTGCAGGTGGTGGCGAATACGGCCGAGGCGCGCGACGGCCTGCTGGAGGCGTACGGCGACTGGTTCGGCGAACGCTGGTGGATGCTGCCCAATCCGACCTACGGCAGCTGGGAACCGGCCGAATTCAACAACGCCTGGGACCAGCCCCGCGAGCAGCGGCGCGCCGCCAAGCGGGACGCGCTGCAGCTCGCGCGTTAGGACATTTGTCACGGTTCCGCATCCTCGGGCTGGCCCTAGGGTCGGCCCGAGGTTCACCCGGGCGACGCGACGGGTTAGCGTGAAGGCGGTCGGAACCAGGGGGTCCGGCCCTCCCGTCACTCATGGGCCAGACGCATGGTCATCCCCTCGTCCTCACCGCTATCGAGCTTGTTGCCCGGGGGTCCGCGCTCCGGCGGGCTCTCAGGGCTCCTGCAGACCCTGACCAGCCCACTGGCGCAGGCGCTGCGCCTGGGGCCAGGCGGGCCGGGATCGCCCGGCGGGCCGCTGAGTCATCTTCCGGGCGCCCAATCCGGCCCGCCGACGCACGCCAACGCGCCTGCGCATGCCGGCCCGCCAGCGCACGCCAACGCGCCCGCCCATGCCGGGCCACCGGGAAGCGGCCATGTGCCGGGCGCAGCGCCGCCAGCGGGCACCAGCCCCTCGACGACGGCGCATGCCCCCACCCACGACGGTCCGCTCGGCCGTGTGGTCCAAGCGTTGAACCAGTTGGCCGGCAGTCTGGCGACGCCGCGCGCGTCCGCCACACCAACAACCGCCACGACGCCACAGGCCGCCATGGCGCAGGAATCCGCATCGACGCTGGGGCTGCGGGGCGGTCTCGCGCCGCAAGCCGGTCTCGGATCGCAGATGGCGGCCGCAACCGGCGCCCCGTTCGCCGCGGCCAGCCCGCGCCTGCCGCCGGGCGCCGCGCCCCCGGTGGCCACGCCCATGGCTGCCACCAGCACGCCTGCGCCGGCCATGGCGACGGGCACCACGACGACCGCCCTGCCCCCAGGCATGCAACCGGGCCTCATGCCGCTACGCGGCGATGCCTTGGCAGCGTCCGCCCGGCAGGCAGGCGACGCCGCGTTGGCTGCCGGCGATCGGGCCGCCACCGCCGCCACGCTGGCGGCCGCCTCGTCGGCGAGCGGCAACACGGCGGCGACTGCGGCGACCGCCGCCCATGCCGCTGCAGCGAGCGCGGCCGGCGCCACGCTGGCGGCGAATCCCCTCGCGCCGACGGTCCTGCCGCTCGCCGATGCGCGCGGCAACCCGATGCTGGCGGGCAACGATGCGCGCCCCGGGCAGATCGGCCGGGCCGATGGCGCGACCGCCCAGGGCCACACCGTCACCGGCCCGGGCCGGCCCGGCGACGACACCGCACGCCGGGACCGCCGTGGCGGCTGGAACGGTCTGCTCGCCACACTCGGCGCGGGCTCGGCGGCGGCGCGCGAGGAACTGGCGGATCTGCGCGAGGCCGAGCTCGCCTACCAGTGGCTGTACTGGGTGCTCACGCTGGCGGCGTACGGAGCGCTGGGTCTGCTGCTGGCCTCGGCCTTCGTGTGGCTGGGCGCCCCCCGGATGCCCACCGGATTGCTCGGCCAGCCCTCGACCATGGGTTGGCTGGTCGCGATCGGTCTGGGGTGCGCGGTCGGCGCCTGGCGGCTGGCGACGCACCGCGACTCCCGGCGCGACCGGACCGACGTGTCCTCCTGACATCGATGGGGCCGGGCGCCGTCCGCCGGCCCCGCCGCCCGCGCAGCGCGACGGCGCTGTCCGCCCGTCGGCAGGCGTCCGCGATGCGCATCGCGACGAACGCCCGACCCGACGCGGCCCTCTGGTCCCGGTGTGGCCTCAGCAGGGGGCCACCGAGGGGGCGATCGCCCCTCACGGCATCGCCGCATCTCAGCCGACGCACTCCGGCACCTGGATCATCCGCATCGGGCCGCCCGAGAAGTCCGCGATGTTGCGGACCCGCCACACGAATCTCCGGCAGGACGTCCGCGCCTCGTCGTCGGCGCCGTCGGACGCGGTCGCCGGACCATCGCCGGCATCGCGACGCAATCGGTACGCGAACACGAAGCGGGTCCCCGCCGGCAGGCCCTTCGCCGATGCCGCGGCCAGCGTCACCTCCACATCGAGATCGAAGTCGGTCGGCGAGACCCGCCCATCGAAGCGCAGTTGCTGATCGCCCATCCGCCCGTGCCCCGCGACGGTCCCATCCGCGTCGATCCCGACCTGTACCTCCTCGCTCCGGCTACGCCAGCCGCCGTCGGCCCGACGCCCGTCCAGGAAGAAGGACGCGTCCCCTTCGACCTTGATGTTGCCTGCCAGCACGAGGGCGACACCGGCATCGTTGCGTTCGAGATGGATGCTGCCGCGTCCGGAGTCCCGGATCGCACCGGCGCCCTGGCCCGGCACGTCGGCGCGCACTTCGACGCTGCCCAGATAGGGCCGGCCGTCGAAGGGGGTGCCGATGCCGTCGCGCACGCCGGCATCCGCCGTCCCGGCATCGGGCATCGGTGCCGCAGCAGGCGAGGCCGTGTGGTTCGCCCCGCCTGCGTCTTCCGCGGATCCACAGGCCACGAGCACCAGCGCCAGCGCGCCCGCGACGACCAGGCGGCGCCACTGGAACCGCGCGTCGCGCCGGTCGCCCGCACGCGAAGAAACGCCCCCGGCAGAGCCGGGGGCGTTCCGTGACCGTATTGCCTGGCGCTTACTGCTTGCGAGCAAGATCCTTGTTGCCCTCGCCCAGCGTCTTGATGATGGTGCTCATGGCCTGCAGCATCTGGCCCAGCTGCTGACCCAGCGTGGTCAGGCGGGCGTTGAGCTCGGACAGGCCGCTGCCGTCGTCGGCGGTCGCCTTCGGATTGTCGACCTGGGCGCGCTGCAGGGTGTCGATCTGCTTGGCGAGATCGAGCATGTTCTCACCCATGCTGTCGGCGATCTTGCCCAGTGCCAGCGCGATGGCGAGCATCCAGCCGCCGCCCTTGGCACGCGACAGGTTGGCCTCGGCGGCACGATCGATTTCGGAATTGTTGACGTACGAGAAGGTGTTCATGTCGACGGACATTGGAATTTCCTTTTGATGATCGAGAGGTGATGCGGGAACCGCGTGACGCGCGTGGATCAACGCGGGCGCGGTGGGGCTCTCAACCGTCGGGAACGTGACTGGGTGATCTCGGTGCGCAGCGGCAGTACGCCGTCGCCGGACGCAGCTGTCGGCGTCGCCGCCTTCTGTGCGGCTTCCGCCTCGCCTTGCGCGACCTGCGCACGGAACCACTCGAGCGCGGCGTCCTCGCCATCGGACTGCATGCGCCGGCTGAATTCGATCGCGAGCTTCGACTCGCGGCTCTGCAAGGGCGCGATCGCCTGCTCGAGCTGACGGACCAGATCGTTGGCCTCGTTCTCGGCGATGGCGCCACTGTCCTGCATCGACTGCACCGCCTCGACCCAGATGCCGCGATTGCCGAGCTGCTCGAGTAGATCGAGGCCGTCGGGCGCGTCGTCCAGCGCCAGCCCGAACTGCTCGCGCAGGAAGGCCTTGGTTTCCGGATCGAGCGAGGGGTCCTCGTCGAGCGCGCTGGTGAACTGCGCGATCAGATCGTTCATGCCGTCGTTCGCTTCGGCCAGCGCCTTCATCGGCTCCGGCGACGATGTCGCGCCCCGAGCCAACGCGCCGGGCACCTGCACGCCTTCCGTCCGGGGACGGCGCGTCGGGGTCGGTCTGCGGGGCGGGCGAAGCGCCATGGCGAACTCCGGAAGAAGGGAATGTTGCTGACGGTGCTGCGAACGATGTGAAACCTGTGTTGCCAGTCTCCGAATCCTCCCGACGCCCGGCAAGCTGGGGCGGACCCTAGGGCGTCGTGAGGCGGCTCCCGACGTGCGGAGCCAGGGCGTCAGCCGGCCGACGCCGTCAGCGCCGGCAGGGTCGCGAACAGGCGCGCCAGGCGCGTGCCCTGCTCCCGGCCCAACGCCTGCGCAGCCTCGCCGAGCCAGCCATCCGCGGCGTCGCGGCCCTGTTCGGCGGTACGGCGTTCGTACTCCGCCACCAGGTCGCCGCGGACCCGCTGGAATTCGTCGAGCGTCTCGTCGAATTGCCGGATCAGATCGGACTCGTCGCGCGCGTCGAGCGCGCCTTGCGCGCGCAGGTCGCCCAGTGCGGCGATGAAGTCCTCACGGCTGCCCAGCGCGACCGGAGCGTCCTGCACGGGATCAGTTCCGGAAGTTCTGGATCGCCGCGTTGATCCCCTGCATCCAGTTGCTGTTGAGGATGTTGTCGGCGGCCTGGTTGCCGCTGCTGCCGGACTGGCCGAGCATCGAACCCATGAAGTTGTTGGCGAGCTGGCTCAGGAGCTGGCCGCCGGGCACTGCATTCAGGGTGGACTGGATGGTGTTGGACAGGACATTGCTGATGCCATCGAACAGACTCATGGTGTCGTCTCCCGTTGCGTGTCGCTGGAATTGGGTGCCGGTCGGGCGAGCGTGTCGCCCGTCGCACTTCACTGTGCCCAACTGCATGCGTCGGTCCTAGCTGGGGCAAACCCCAGCCCGCCGCCGCGGTTCCATTCAGCCGTGCAATTGCGGGTCGATCTGCAGCTCGCCCAGGTCACGCTCGGCGAAACGGCGCGCGAGTTCAGGGGCCGCTTCGCGGATCGCGTCGTAGCTGCCGCGCGAGCGGGTGTCGGCCTTCAGCAGCCAGCCGGTCTCGGTCCGCGTGAGCAGCAGGTCGGTGCCGGGCAACGTGGCATCGGCCATGCGCAGCAGGACCTGGCCGTCCGACGCCTGCGCGCCCTGGCTGCCGGCCACCGCGAGCTGGCGGACGTGACGCTCGAGCAGATCGCTGAACGTGCCGGCATTCATCGACGGCGGAGCCGGCAATGCAGGCGCGGCACCGTCGCGCAGCGCCGACTGCGCCTGCATCATCGCCATGATCTCGGTGGCCTCCAGGACCTGCTGGCGGGCGGTTTCGCTGGCGTCCTCGCCACGGGCACCCACCGCGTCCACGCGCAGACCCTCTTCCGCGACCGAGCGCGCGATCTGCGCGCTTTCGGTGCGCGACTCGCCACGCAGCTCGCCGGCCTGCTGCTGCCGCGCCTCAGCGAAGGCCAACTTCGCTTCCCGGTTCGACTGCCCGGCCTGGCGCAGCACGTCGCGGAACCGGTCGACCTGTTCGCGCGGAGGAGGCGCGCGCTCGGCGTCCCGACCCTTCTGGTTGTCCTGCACGCGCGCATCGGCGGCGCGGTCGGCGGATGGATTGCGTTCGATGCTCATGACGACCTCAGCTGTGTCCGGACGTCGCATGGCGGGCCAGGATCAGGTCCGCCGCTGCGTCCTCCTCGCGATTGATCTCCAGCGCGATCTGCTCGTCGCGCCAAAGACGCTTGCGCTTTTCCAGGGCATCCTCTCGCCCCTTGGCGCGGAAATAGGCCTGCTTGGCCTGCTCCAGCGCCTGCTCCGCCTCCCGCAGCCGTCCCTGCGCGGCCTGCAGGCGCTGCTGCCCCGCCAGGACATGCGCGGCGAGCAGTTCGATGTGCGCTTCGCGCTGTTCCATCACCATCGGCCAGGACAGGCCCGGCGACGGCGGATCGAGCAAGCGGCTGCGCTGGGCGGCGCGGGTCCGCTGCAGCTCGGTGATCTCGTCGCCGATGCGCGTGCACTCGTCGCGGCAGGCCGCCACCACGCGCTGGCGCGCCAGCACCTCCAGGCGCGCGGTCTCGGTGCGGTGCGCGCGCAGCTTGAGCAGCGTCTGCAGGGGATAGCGGCGGCTCATCCGAGCAGCTTCCGCAACGCCTGGGCCGACTGTTCGAACGGCACCAGCTCCGACGACGACTGCTGCAGCAGCGCGCGGATCGGGCCGATCTTGGCGATCGCCGCGTCGGCGTCGGGATCGCTGCCGCGCTTGTATTCGCCCAGTTGCAACAGCAACTCGATGTCCTGATGCTTGGCCAGCAGCTTGCGCAACTGGCCGGCGGCGCGCAGGTGCGACGCGTCGACCACCCGCGGCATGGTGCGGCTGAGGCTGGTGAGCACGTCGATGGCCGGGTAGTGGTAGGCCGCCGCCAGCTTTCGCGACAGCACGATGTGGCCGTCGAGGATCGAGCGCACTTCCTCCACGATCGGGTCGCCGCCGTCCTCGTCCTCGGCCAGCACCGTGTAGAAGGCGGTGATCGATCCCTTGTCGTTGTTGCCGGCGCGCTCGAACAGGCGCGGCATCGCGCTGAAGACCGACGGCGGAAAGCCGCGTCGCGCCGGCGGCTCGCCGATCGCCAGCCCCACGTCGCGCAGCGCGCGTGCGAAGCGGGTGACCGAATCCAGCAGCAACAGCACACGCTTGCCCTGGTCGCGGAAGTGCTCCGCGATGGCGGTGCCGGCCCAGGCGGCGCGGCTGCGCTCCAGCGCCGGGCGGTCGGACGTGGCGACCACGATCACCGATTTCGCCAGGCCGGCTTCGCCCAGGTTGTCGTGAATGAACTCGCTGACCTCGCGTCCGCGTTCGCCGACCAGCACGATCACGTTGATGTCGGCGTCGCCGCCGCGCGCGAGCATGCCAAGCAGCGTGCTCTTGCCCCCGCCGGCCACCGCGAAGATGCCGATGCGCTGGCCTTCGCCCGCGGTCATGACGGTATCGATCGCGCGAACGCCGGTGGAGAACGGACGCTCGATCAGGTTGCGCGTGAGCGGATTGGGCGAGGCCGCGTAGATCGGCGCATCGACGGTCGGACCGCGGACCGGGCCACGTCCGTCGATCGGCTCGCCATGCGCATCGAGCACCCGGCCCAGCAGGCCGGCCCCGGCCTTGAGGGCGGCCTGGCGCCCGGTGGCGTAGACCTCGGTGGTCGCGGAAATGCCGTCGAGCGCGCCCAGCGGTGTGAGCAATGTGTGCTGCCGCGAGACGCCGACCACTTCCGCGGCGAGCGAGAACGCCGGATCGCCCTCCCCGGCCGGATTGCGCAGATGGCACAACTCGCCGATGGCGGCCCGCAAGCCGGTCGCCCGGATCAGCGTGCCGTAGGCGTCGGCGACCTTGCCCACGCGCTGCACGGTCTTGACCGCCGACAGCGCGCCCAGCAGCGGGTCGCCGGCCTGGGCGAGCATCGTGTCGAGGGCGTCCGTGCGGCTCATCCGGGACCGTCCCGATGCGCGACACCGGCCAGGGCGGTGCGGATGGCCTCGATCTGCTGGGCCACGCCGGCGCGCACCTCCCCCGCCTCGGACACCACCACACAGCTCAGGGGATCCAGACTTTCGTCGTCGACCAGCTCGATCACGCCGACCGCCGGATGCGCCTGGCGCACCGCGCCCAGCCCCGCAGCCACGCCTTCGCGGGCCTGCGGATGGACGCGGATCAACAGGAACTGCTCGGCCTGCGCGGCTTCCACCGCCTGCAGCACGAGCGGCGGCACCACCCGGGCGGCATCGAAACCGGGCGCGATGCGCGCCACGATGGCGCAGGCCAGGTCGGACACGCGACCGGCGGCCTCGCCGAGCACGCGCGCGCGCTGCTCGTTGACGCCGGCCAGTTGTTCGGTCATCTGCTGCTGCGCGCGCGACAGGCCTTGCGCGAAGCCGGCCGCCTGGCCCTGCTCCCGCGCGCGCTCGACTTCGGCGGCGGTCTCGGCCTGCAGCGCGTTGACGTCGTCGATCAGCCGGTCGAGCTCTTCGAGTCGCGCCCAGGCGTGTGCGGGCACGATGCGGGCCCCCAACGCACGCGAGAACGCGCGCGCGTCGACCACGACGGCGGCGGACTCGGACGGCGGCGGGGGGCGTGATGCGGACATTCGGCTGGGCTCCGGCTCAGGCGTTGCGCGCCCGGGTCTCATGGTGGGTACACAACAACAGGACGGGTTTCTCCGGCAGGTACGTCGGCAGATCGGGCTCGCGCGGATGCAGCAGCGCCGTCCACTCGCCCAATGCGGGATCCCGTTGCGCCGCCCATGCCCGCAGCTCGGCCCGACCCTGGGCGGCGAACAGTGCATGCAGCGGCGCGTCGTCGTCGGGACCGCCGGCCTGCCAGGCCTGCTCCAGACCCTGGGTCATGCGCCGGGCGGTCTCGGCCGGCACCCGCGCGTCCCAGACGGTCGGATCGAGCGCGAGCAGGTAGCTGTTGCCCAGCGCGCGCTTGAACCTGCGCACGGGATCGCGCCGGATTTCCGCGCGGATCGCCGGGGCATACGCGAGCACACCGAGATCGCGCGCGAGGCGCCCGATCCGCGCCTTCGGCCAGCGGGTGACCAGGGTGGCCGGATCGTGGTCGAGGCGCGGTGCGAGCAGGGCGCCCGCGGTGCCTTGTTCCAGCAGGCCCCGCGCGAGCAGTCGACGCCCGAGCGGGCTGCGACGCGCGCGCGACAGCAGCGCGTCGGGGATCGGCTCGCCGTCGGCGGCGAACCAACCCGGATCGACCTCGGCCAGCAGCGCCTGCAGGGTCATCGCCGGCTCAGCCGTTCCAGACCCGGCCCGGCTCGGCCTTGCGGGCCTGCGCGCGCTGGCGGAGGCGACCGGCCACGGCGAACAGGCCGCCGAGCAACGCGACCACCGCCAGCGCCACCGCGATCGCCAGCGGGCTGATCGACGACATCGCCACCGCGCCCTGGCGCTGCGGCGCCGCCGAGCCCGGCCCGGCGAAGCTCTGGAACTTCACCGTGACCTTGTTGATGTCGACCATCCCGGGCACGCCGTCCTTGATGACCATCTTCATCTCGGTCTCGTAGTCGCGCACGTTGATGCCGGGTTGGCCGAAGATCACCACCGAGGCCGACGCATCGGTCGAATTGCCGCCCAGCGGATCGCGCTCGGGCAGGTTGATGTGCACATGCGCCTCGGCCACGCCGGGATAACGCGACAACGTGCGCGACAGTTCCTGCTGCAGGCCGTGCTGGAGCATCGAGCGTTCGGTCTGGGCGGAGGTGGAGAACCCGTCCTTGCGGAAGATGTCGCCCAGCGCCTGGTAACGCTGGCCGGGCAGGCCGCGCGCATGCAGTACCTGCATGGCCTGCGGGAAATCCGACTGGTCGACGCGGACTTCCCACGCGGTCTTGCTGGCCGAGACGCGCTTCTCGGCGCCGATGTTGCTGGCGAGCAGGGCCGCGAGCACTTCGTTGGCCTGGCGCTCGTCGAGGTCCGAGTACAGCGTGGTCCGGCTGCATGCCGCCAGCAGGACGCACAGCAGCGCCAACAACCAAAGACTCCATCGTTTGCCGGTCATGGCGCCCCCTCCTCCGAACTCAGGACTGCTGACGGAACAGCTGCTGGACGCCGTCGGACGTGCGGTTGGCGACGTTCGAGGTCAGCTGCGACTGGAACAGGAACTCATGGCACTTCATCGTCATCTCGAGCATCTGCCCGGGCGTGAGGTCCTGGGTGCCGCCGCTCATGGCCTGCGACAGTTCCTGGATGTTGCGCGCGCCGCTGTTGAGACCGTCGAAGGCGGAGATCATCATCCGCGTGCCTTCGGAGGGCTCGGCCTGTGCCGCGTTCTGCACGGCCTGAGGCCCGTTCGCGGCCTCGGGCGCGCCGGCGCCGCTGCTGCGTTGCATGGCCTGCGCGAAGTCGCGCACGTCGATGGCGCCCGCCTGCTGCGGCGCCATCGCGGCGCCGCCGCCGGCGGCGTTCTGCGTGGGGTCGAGCCCCGCGACCTGGATGGCTTCGATCATCTCAATGACTCCTGGGTCCGCTGGACCCGTGATCGTGCATGTGGACGACGGTGTCCGGCGGCCGCACCTGCGGCGCAAACCGGACCGTCAGGATCAGTTGCGCTTGCCCAGCGTTTCCAGCGCCTGGCCCACGCTGTTCTGCGAGGTCGACGCGTTGTTGGCCATGAACGACATCTGGTGGGCCATGGTGGTCAGCTTGATCATGCTCGACGGCTCGTCGCTGCCGCCGCCGATCTGGTCGCTCATCGCCGTGATCTTGGCCGCCTGGCCGTCGAGCGTGGCGCCCCAGGCGCGCGACATCGCTTCGTACCAGCTGGCCGAGCCGCCACCGCCGCCGCCACGCGGGGCGCTGCTCTGCTGCATCGAGGCGACGCCGACGATGGCGTTGTTCAAGTGCGAATTGTCGATCGTGGTCATGTGGATGCTCCTGGTGGGGTCTGCATGGAAACCGCGAAAACCGCTTGAACTGCAGGACTGTACTGGACCGGACACGTCTGAATACGCGACCTCGGGTACGCCCTAGGTGAAACTGTGGATCACATGCGCCGTCCCGCGGCGCGCGCCTGCTGGGCCTCGCGCGCGGCCTGACGCGAGGCATTGGCCTGTTGCTGGGCCGAATCGGGGGAATCGGCGCCATCGTCCGCGGCGGCCGCCGCATCCGTCGGCGGCGGCCGCGGCGTCAACCGCTGCAGCGAGCCGTCGCCGCGCAGCACCTGGGCATGCTCGCCGATGCTCACCAGCTGGCCCAGCCCGGGCAATTCGGCGCCAACCTCGTAGCGGGTACCGTCGATGGCGACCACGTGGGCGTTGTCGCCGCGCACCACGGCGACCACATGCAACGGGTCGAGCGCCGCGGCCGGCGTATCCGCGCCTGCCGCGGGACCGGCGAGATTGATCGGCACGATGCGCCGGACGCCGGTCTCGCGGACCGCACGCGACCGCGCGAAGGCCTCGAACTCGGCTTCGTCGGGGAAATGGCCGGTCACCTCGACATCGTCGTTGCCGAGGTAGCGCACCTGGTCGATGCGGAAATTGCCGCCGCGGAACATCTCCGAGACCGAGTAGGCCAGGTCGTCGCCGCTGCGCAGATCGACGCGCGCCTGCAATCCGTCCTGCTGCAATCGCTGCCGCAGCGCATCGCGCGCGTCGCGGTCAGCCACGGTGCCGGTGAGGACGTACTGCTGGGCGGTATCCTGCTGCACGCGCGGATTGGCGACGTTGTACTCCTGCGCGAGCTCGCGCAACCGGTCGCCGACGTCCGGCGCCTGCTCCTGCGCCGGCACCACGGCGACGAAGATCGCCAGCAGTGCCAGCGACAGCACCGAGACCGCGGCGATCATCGGCAGACGCCGGGTGAATGCCTGCCCGGGCCGCGAGGCGGGCGCGTCGAAATCGGTGCCCTCGGGCGCCAGCGCCAGCCAGGCCGGATCGTCGACCGCACCGAATGCGAGCGCGGCATCGCCCAGACCGATCCGCTCCACCTGCGGCAGTTCGATCGGATCGCCGGGATGCAGCACGCGCCCTTCCAGCTTGACCGGCGCGTCCAGCGCGCGCAGCTGCACCACGCCGTCGACGACGCTGATCAATGCGTGATGGCTGGCCACGCCCTTGTCGGCAAGCACGATGTCGCAATCGTCGCCGCTGCCGATCAGGATCATCTCGCGATCCGCCAGCGTGCGACTGGCGCCGGCATGCAACCCGGCGACGATCCGCAGCACCTTGCCCTCGCCGTCCGGCGCCGGGGTGTCTTGCGTTGTGGTCGTCATGGGCGAAACCCTCCGTAAGAACGGCCCGACGCGTACGTCAGGCGTTGATCTGCCCCGCCTGCACGATGCGCAGGTCGGGCGCGAGCTCCTGGTAGGACAGCACCGGGAGCTCGAAGAAGTCGATTTCCATCAGCTTGCGTAGATGACGGCGCACGTCGAGCGAACACAGCAGCACCGGCTTCACGCCCGGCGCCTGCCGGCCGAGATGCGCACGCACTTCCGCACCCAGGCGCGCGGCCAGTTCGGGCGAAATCGCCAGCTGGCTGGCGCCGCCGGCCACGCGCACCGACTGCCGCAGCTTGTCCTCCAGTTCGGGATGGATGATGAGCACGTGCAGCGTGCGCTCCACATCGGCATAGCGGTCGGCGATCTCGCGCTTGAGCGCCACCCGCACATATTCGGTCAGCAGCACCACGTCCTTTTCGCGACCGCCGACGTCGGTGATCGCCTCGAAGGCGTCGCGCAGGTTGCGGATCGGCACGCCTTCCTCGGCCAGCCGACGCAACACCTCGGCCACGCGCTGCGGCGCCACCACGCGCAGCATTTCCTTGACCAGGTCGGGATAGTCGCGCTGCATGCGGCCGAACAGGTTCGACGTCTCCTGGATGCCCAGGAAACCGCCCAGCCGGCGCTGCAGCGCCCCACGCGCGTGATCCGCCAGCACATCGAGCGGCTCGCGCGCCTGCTCGTCGGCCTCGCTGGTCCATTCGCCGGCCAGCGCCGGGAAGAAGCCGGGCAACCGGGCCGACGCGTCCGCACCCGGCGCGGCCGGCCGCAGACGGGCATCGGTGCGGACACGGCCCGACGCGAGGCGCGCACCGTAGGCGCTGAGGCGATACTCGCCTTCGTCCAGCGCATGGTTGACCCGCAGCTTCGGCGCCGGTACCGGCACACCGTATTCCTCGCGCTGGTGCTGGGTGATCTCGGCGATGCGGCTGCGCAGAGCTTCCTGCCCGAAGCGGTCCGCGAGCGATGTCGCGACCTCGAGCTGCAACGGCGGCGGTGGGGCGAGCTCTTCGCTTTCCTCGCGCACCTGGCTGGCCACGAGTTCCTCGTCCGACACCCGGAACAGCTTGCGCAGATGCTCGAAATCGTAGCGGTAGCGCCACGCGCTCATCGCCAGCAGGGACAGCCCCAGCACCAGGAACACCGGCCAGGGGAAGCCCGGGATCAGCGTCATCAGCATCGCCAGGCAGCCGGTGATCAGCAGCACGCGCGGCTGGCCGGAGACCTGACGGGTGATCGCGTCGCCGAGATGGCGGTCCTCGATCTCGCCGGTGGTGCGGGTGACCACCAGGCCGGCGGCGATCGTGCCGAGGATCGCCGGGATCTGAGAGACCAGGCCGTCGCCGATGGTCAGGATCGAGTACACGCGGGTGGCTTCGGCCAGCGGCATGCCGCGCTGCAGGACGCCGATGGCCAGGCCGCCCAGCAGGTTGATCAGGATGATGACGATGCCGGCGATGGCATCGCCCTTGACGAACTTCATCGCGCCGTCGAGCGAGCCGTGCAGCTGGCTCTCGGTCTCCAGCAGCCGGCGCTTGCGGCGCGCCTCGTCCTTGTCGATGAGACCGGCACGCAGGTCGGAATCGATCGACAGCTGCTTGCCCGGCATCGCGTCGAGGGTGAAGCGCGCGGCCACTTCCGCGACGCGTTCGGCGCCCTTGGCGATGACGATGAACTGCACGACCGTGATGATCAGGAACACCACCAGGCCGACCACGAGATTGCCGCCGGCCACCAGGGTGCCGAAGGTCTCGACGATGTGGCCGCCCTCGGCATTGAGCAGGATCGAGCGGGTGATCGCGATCGAGATCGCCAGCCGGAACAGCGTGGTCAGCAGCAGCACGCTGGGGAAGCTCGAGAACGCCACCGGCGTGGGGATATAGATGCCCAGCAGCAGCAAGCCGAAGCCGATCGAGATGTTGACCGCGACCAGGCTGTCGAGCAGCCACAGCGGCAGCGGCAGGATCATCACCGTGATGATCGTGACCGCCGCGAACGCCAGGATGACGTCGCTGTAGCCGAACGTGCCGCGTTGCGCGGCGCCGGCCGGGGGCGCGAACAGGTTGGCGATCAGCGCACGCACGCGTACGCCTCCGGATGGCGCGACGACGCGGCGTGGCGCCTCGCGCGCCTTGAGCCACTTGCCTGATCCATCACCCCTGTCCGCTTACCGACTTCCGTTTTCTGCATGACCCCTGCCCTCATGCGTCACTTTGTGCCAACTTACGATAGATCGTCTAAATGACTCACGGGTTAAATCAAGGTTGCGCGCCCGACGAGCGGCACATAACCGGCCAATTAAGTGATGAGCATCACACTACTGATCCCTGGGCGCTTGCGGTCGTCGCATCAGGTCAAGGAATGTCCGCCTGGTCGCGGGTGCGACGGTGGCGCTGTCCATCGCCTGGCCAGCCGGCGGCGCGACATCCTCGGCGTCCAGCTCGGCGATGAGATTGACGGTATGGCTGCTGACCCCCACCGCCAGCACGCGACCGGCGCGCGACCGCACCAGCACCACGCGTTCGCGGGGTCCGACCGGCAGGATCTGCAGCACCGACAGCGGCGCGTCCTGACCGGTCAGGCCATAACGCCGGCGGATATGACGTAACGCCAACAAGAGGGCAACGATGATAAAAGCGAGCGGCAGCAGGATCGCGAGCAACTCGCCCCAGAACGTCGGGGCTGCGGTCGGCGGCGCATTCACCGCGGCGTGCGCCGAGGCGCTCGTGCAGGCGAACGCGATGAACGTCGCGGCTTCGGGCAGTCTGTATCCGGAGAGTCTGGGGAAATCGCGCATCGGGAATGAGGTGGGTTCTGGGGTGGTTTCGGCGACGGAGCGAGAGGGGGCGGGAGTGAGCGTATCGACGTGGATGCAACGGAGTCGATCGGAATGTGAATCCGATACGGGTGAAGACAGGGGGAACGTCGTGAGCGCAGGCAGGGTACTCCAGGCCGGTGTCGCCGCCGTGCCGCGCAACGGAGCGCGCGCGGGGTGATGGCGCCGCGCGCCGCCACGCAGCATCCAGCGCACCGGAACGCAACCGGTCATCCGGATGCGCGCGCGCTTGCCGAGGTGCTCGACGCCGTGCCGTTCGCCTGCGCGGCCTATGCGCGCGACGATCACCGCCTGCTGGTCGCCAACACCGCCTTCGCCGACGAATTCGGTGCGCTGCCCGCACATGCGAACGCCCGCGAGCTGCTCGACGCGCTGCAGGGCAGCGATGTCGATGTCGACCCCGGCAACGAGGTGCGCGCGCCGCACAATGGCCGCTGGTACGCCCTGCACTGGCGTGACGCCGAGACCGACCCGCCCGCGCGGGTACTGACCGCGGTCGACATCTCCGAGCGCATCGAGATCCTCGATTCGCACAAGAGCCGGCAGGACAAACTGCTGTTCACCTCGCGGCTGATGTCGGTCGGCGAGATGACCGCCACCCTGGCGCACGAACTCAACCAGCCGCTGGCCGCGATCGTGAACTACCTCAACGGCAGCCTGCGATTGGTCGATCAGGCCGGCGGACCGGTGCAGGTGGAACGCGCGCTGCTGGCCGCGCGCACGCAGGCCGAGCACGCCAGCGCGGTGATCGGCCGGGTGCGCGAATTCGTCCGTGCCCGCGAGCCGCGGCGCGACGCGCAGGACATCGCCGCGATCACCGAGACCGTGGTCGAACTGCTGCGCCTGGAGGCCGAGCGGCAGCAGCTGCGCATCGACATCGCGCTCAATCCCGGGTTGCCCGCCGCCTACGCCGACCGGGTGATGGTCGAGCAGGTGCTGCTGAATCTGGTCAAGAACGCGATCGAGGCGATGCGCGAGGTTCCGGCCGCACAACGGGCGCTGCGCGTCGAGGGTCGGGTGAACCTGGACGGCGAGATCGAGATCCGCGTGCTCGATCGCGGCACCGGGCTGTCGGCGGCGGAAAGCGAGCAGCTGTTCTCGCCGTTCTTCACCACCAAGACCGACGGCCTGGGCATCGGCCTGGCGATCTGCCGGTCGATCATCGAGTACCACGAGGGCCGGCTGTTCTTCGAGCCGCGCGCCGATGGCGGCAGCGCGTTCTGTTTCACCCTGCCGCGTGCGGACGGGAGACCGTGATCATGGGCCAGACCCGCGTATTCCTCGTCGACGACAACGACCCCTTCCGCGATTCCACCGCCTGGTTGCTGGAGACGGCGGACTTCGACGTCCGCCCCTATCCATCCGCCGCCGCGTTTCTGGCCGACCTGCCCGGACTGCGCCGCGGTGACGGCGACGAATGCCTGGTTTCGGACATCCGCATGCCGCAGATGAGCGGGCTGCAGCTGCAGGAAGCACTGCGCAAGCAGGGCTGCACGCTGCCGCTGGTGTTCGTGACCGCGCATGGCGACGTTCCGCTGGCGGTGGAGGCGATGCGCAAGGGCGCGTCGAATTTCCTCGAGAAACCCTTCAGCGACGACGCCCTGATCGATGCGATCCGCACCGCCGTGGCCGGCGCGCGCAGCCGCGCGACCGGCGCCGTCGACAGCGACGCGCTGGCCCGGCTCAGCCCGCGCGAGCGCCAGGTGCTCGACCTGGTCGTCGCCAGCAAGCCGAACAAGATCATCGCCGACATCCTCGGCATCAGCATCAAGACCGTCGAACTGCACAGGGCCAACATGATGGGCAAGCTCGGGGTCCGCTCGCTTCCCGAACTGATGAAGGTGGCGCTCGGACATGGCTGACGCGCAACACATCCCCACGACGGCGAAGGCGGTCTCCGTCCGCAGCCGCCTGCCGGTCCTCGCATCGACGCACGTGCAGGCGCTGCGCGACTTCTTCCAGCGGCCACAGCACTGGCTGCTGCAGGACAACGGCCTGCTGCGGTTCGCACCCGGCGCGCCGGCGCGCGATACCGAGGTCTTCGAGCTCGACGCCGAGGGCCAGCGCATCGGCCTGCGGCTGCAGGCCCCGCCGGCCCGGGACGATCTGCCGCACTGGAGCGATTTCAGCGGACGTGCGCGCGTGCTGGCCTGGAGCCTCGCCCACGAGCGCTGGCTGGTGCGGCTGAGCGAGGCCTTCGGCGTCGCGCTGACACCGCTGGTCGGCGCCGAGCCCGATGCCACCGACGCGCATCCGGTCTGGCTGGATTTCCTGGTCGAGGACGACGATCCGGACGCGAAGACGCCCGGCGCGGCGCTGCTGCAGGGCAGCCTGCGGATTCCGGCCACCTGGCTGGGCCGCCTGCTCGCGCAGGCCGCGCCGCCCTACGCCGACGAACCGCCGCATCCGCTCGGACGCTGGCGCGACCTGCCGGTCGGCGTGCGCCTGCTGATGGAGGTCCCGCCCCTTCCTGCCGCGGATTGGGCGCGACTGCGTCCCGGCGACGTCATCATCCTCGGCGCCCGCAGCGCGCCGCCGGCGGCGCGGGCCTGCGCCGCCGGCAACGCATGGCCGCTGGTCGCGACCGCCGAGGGCTGGCGCATCGACGGCGATCCCACACCCCATTCCTACCGACGCACCCTCGAGGAGAGCGCACCGATGACCGAACAGGACACCCCGCCCGCCACCGAAGCGTCGAGCGGCACCGAGGATGCGGATGCCGGCGCACGCGCGTTGCCGGTTCGCCTGAGCTTCGAGCTGGGCGCACTCGAATTGCGCGTGGGCGACATCGCCGACCTGCAGCCCGGCTACGTGTTCGGCCTGCCGGCGCGCCTGGAAGGCGCGAACGTCACCCTGCGCGCCAACGGCGAGGCCGTCGGTCAAGGCGAGTTGGTGGCCGTCGGCGACACCCTCGGCGTACGCCTGCTCGGCTGGACCTGATCCGGACGCCGCCCGATGGATTTCAACAACTATTCGCCCGCGCTGGTCCTGCTGATCGTCGTCTCGCTGGCGCTGGCGCCGTTCGTGGCGGTGATGGTGACCTCGTTCACCAAGATCGTCGTGGTGCTGAGCCTTCTGCGCAACGCGTTGGGCCTGCAGCAGGTGCCGCCCAACGTGGTGATCAACGGACTCGCGATCGTACTGTCGATCTACGTGATGTATCCCGTGATCCTGGACACCAACGCCGCGATCAGCGCGCGCCTCGCCGGCGATCCGCTGCCGGCGTCGGTGCAGGCGCAGGTGGATGCGCGCGAGGCGGCCGAACGCGCCCGGCGCGAAGCGCGTGCCGGACAGGCAGCAGCGCCGCAGCCGGGCACCGCGCCCGCTGCGCCCGCCGATGCCGGCAGCCCTGCCAGCCCCGCCGCGGCCGATGCCCTGCAGGCCGAAGCGCAGGCCGTGCCGCCGGCGCGAGGGGCGCAGTTCCAGGGCGTGACCGGCGACGTGGTCGGTGCCGACAACCAGGATCTGCCGCCCGGCGTACCCGGCGGCGGTGCGTGGGTCGGCGCGTCGCCACCGGCCGCGCCCGCGCCGCTGGTTCCCGAGGGCAGCGATCTGTCGCGGATCCTGACCATGGTCGAGGCCGGCAAGGAGCCGTTGCGCACGTTCCTGATCCGTCACTCCAACGATGCCGAACGTGCGTTCTTCCTGCGCAGCGCGCAGCGTCTGCTGCCGCCTGAGCGACGCGACGACGTCAACGTGGACCACTTCCTGGTGGTGATCCCGGCCTTCACCGTCAGCGAGCTGACCGCCGCGTTCCAGATCGGCTTCCTGATCTTCCTGCCGTTCCTGATCATCGACCTGGTGGTCGCCAACATCCTGCTGGCGCTGGGCATGATGATGATGTCGCCGACGACGGTGTCGCTGCCGTTCAAACTGTTGCTGTTCGTGCTGGTGGACGGCTGGGCCAAGCTGGTGCACGGCCTGGTCCTGACCTACGCCGGATGAGGAGGCGCACGCGATGAACAGCGAGGTGCTCGAACTCACCCGGCAGGCCCTGGTGCTGGTGCTGATGCTGTCCGGCCCGCCGATCGCGGCGGCGGCGCTGGTCGGACTGGTGGTGGCGTTCCTGCAGGCCGCGACGCAGCTGCAGGAGCAGACCTTCGCCTATGCGCTGAAGTTCGTGGCGATCGTACTGGCGCTGTTCGTGACCGGGGCGGTCATCGGCGGCACGCTGTACAACTACACCGATTACATCTTCGCCAACTTCCCCGGCCTGGCGAGGCGCGGCTGATGCCGTTCGCGACGATGGGCGACGCGATGCTGGCGCTGGGGCTGACCCTGCCGCGGATCATCGGCGCATTCGTGATGCTGCCGCTGATCACCGCGTCGAACATGCCGGCGATGGTGCGCAACAGCTTCCTGGTCAGCCTGGCGATCGTGGCGCTGCCGGTGGCGATGACCGCGTCGTCGACCGGGGCGATGGCGACGCTGCAGTGGCCGATGATGGTGCTCAAGGAGCTGTTCGTCGGCATCGCCATCGGGTTCTGCTTCGGCATCGTGTTCTGGGCGATCTCGGCCGCCGGCAGCGTGATCGACAGCCAGGTCGGCATGTCGATGGCGCAGATCTTCGATCCGATCCAGGGCCACCAGACGACACTGCACGGCGAGTTCCTGTCGGAATTCGCCGCTTGGGTGTTCATGGCCAGCGGGGCGTTCATCATCTTCCTCGACCTGCTGATGTCGAGCTACGCGATCTGGCCGCCGACGTCGTTCTTTCCGGATCTGGCGATGTCCGGGGTGAACCTGTTCGTCGGACACTTCAGTTTCTTCATGACCACGGTGCTGGTGCTGGCCGCGCCGGCGATCGTGATCCTGCTGGTGATCGACATGTCGTTCGGCCTGGTCAACCGCTACGCGCCGCAGCTCAACGTGTTCGCGCTGACGCTGCCGATCAAGGCGTGGCTGGCGACGGGCATCATCCTGATGATGCTCGGGGTGTTCATCGAAGTGCTGGTCGGCCGGCTGGGCGACAGCCGCGCGCTGGTGGAAACGTTGAACCGGATCTTCGTGCGCTGACGTTTCCTGCGGCACTCGCCCTGCCGATTCGGGCTGGCCGGGAAGCCATGGGTGAGACCCCGTTGCCGGCGCCACGGACGCGTCTTCATCCAGCGCACTTTCAGGCAGTAGCACCGCGCCAACGAACCGGCGACGCGTCGCACGCGCTACCCGCCCCCGTGCTCCTGCCTGACCGTCTCGGCCCAGTGCAACACCTCGGCCACGGCGTTGAAGAATTCGCCGTCGATGTAGTCGTCCAGCGCCGTCTTCTCGTTGAGGCCGCGCGCCAGCGGGATGTTCTGCAGGATCGGCACGCCGGCCTCTTCGGCCGCGCGCTTGATCTCTTCGGCGAACGCGCCCTCGCCCTTGGCGACGACGACCGGGAGATCGGTCACCCCGTGCTCGTACTGCAGCGCGATCGCGATGTGGGTGGGGTTGGTCACGACGACATTCGAATTCCGGACGGCGCCCAGCATGTTCTGCTGCGCCCACTCCTGATGCAACTGCTTGCGCCGCTGCTTCACGTACGGATCGCCTTCGTTCTCCTTGACCTCCTGCTTGATGTCGCGCCGGCTCATCCTGAGCTTCTTCGTGTAGGAGAATTTCTGGTACCACACGTCCAGCGCCGACACGAAGAAGAACACCGCGATCGTCCAGATCACGATCCACTTGATCGCGTGCCAGATCGCCGCGCCGATCGCCTGCGGCGGACTGTAGGGCAGCCGCAGCAGCTCCGGCAGCATTCTGCTGAGCACCACGTACCCGATGCCGATCAACGCCGCGCTCTTGAGGATCGACTTGATCAGTTCGACCAGATTGTCCATCGAGAACATCTTCTTGATGCCCTCGACCGGATTCATCTTCTCCATCTTGGGGACCAGCTTCTTCATCGACGCCACCGGTCCCGCCTGCAGGAATTCGATCAGCACGCCCAGGCTCACCGCCATCGCCAGCAGCGGCAGCATGATCCACAGCAGCGTGTCGAGCGCCAGCATGCCCATCCGCGGCAGATTCTCGAAGAACGGCAGCCCCACCGCCTGCAGGCTCTGATCGAACAGCATGAACACCCGGCCGCCGATGTAGTTCAGCAGCATCCAGGCCGCACACAGCCAGCCCAGGACCAGCACCGTCGACGTGAGCTCCTTGCTCTTGGCGACGTTGCCTTCCTTGCGGGCATCGCGCAGCTTCTTCGGGGTCGGTTTTTCGGTCTTGTCGGCGCCTTCGTCCTTGCCTCCGGACATCGCCAGTCTCCCTGCGCGCGAACCGTCGGCAGGCTAGCACGCCGCCCGCTGTCGCCCGCGGCAACGCCCGCGGCCTGAACGCGCGCATGCCGATGGGCCCGACCTAGGGTCCACCCGGGGTGACAGCCCCGCGACCGCCTCGTTACATTTTCCTCCACGCGCCCGGCCCCGGTGCCGCGGCCACGTCCGTCCAGAGGTCCCCTTACGCACATGAGCACCATCGGCCCCGATTCGCACCTGAACCTGACCGGCCTCGATCGGCTGAGCGGGCAGGTCGCGCTCGACGAGCTGCGTCAGCAGCCGTCCGGCGATCGGGTCGATGCGCGCGACGCGATCGGGGCCGAAGCGCCCGGCGCGCCCGCCGTCGATGCCGGTGAACACGTGCTCGCCGCGACCGCCTGGGGCGACGTCGCCCCCGGCGAACGCCTGCTGTCCGGCGATCTGGCGTTCGAGCACGCATTGGCGGGGCAGGATCTCGCCACGGCCGCCGACAGCGCCACCGACGCGATCCTCGACGCCCTGGGCTGATCCCGGTAGCGCGCGACCGGCCCGGCATCGCATCCGGGTGTAGGCTTGGCCCGACCGCCCTGCGCTTCGCCCCCATGCCGGATCCCGCCGCACCGCCATCCCCGCTCGCCCTGCGCGCCGCCGCCGACCGCCTGGTCTCCGCGCTGGCCGCGCACGACGACGCCGAGTACCGCCTGGCCGTACTCAAGCGCCTGGCGCGCCGGCTGGGGGAAGAACACTATCCGGTGTTTCTGCGCCTGCTCGGCGTGGTGGCCGAGAGCGACGACGCCCGCGCCAAGGCCCTGCTCGCCGAAACCTTCGCCATCGCATTGCGGCGGATGGACCTGCCCGGCGGCGCGCTGAGCTCCTGGGGCGCCACCCGTCTGCCCGACAACGTCGCCCCGTTCGCCGCCAGCGCCCTGGGTGGCCAGTTCTTCGGTGCCACGCCGCGGCGCCTGCTCGGCCCCGTGGAGTACCTCACCGTCTGGCATATGCAGCGCACCCAGCGCACCGCGCTCGGCGCGCAGGCCTACCGCGACGCGCTGGCCGGACTGATCGACCTGCTCAATCACAGCGACGATGCCCGCGCGCTGTACCCGCAGAAGCTCGCCGCCGATGCGGAGAACGAACTCGAGGGCGCCTACACCCGGGCCACGCGCGAACGGCTCGCCGCGGTCGCCACCGCCTGGAAGGCCGGCGAGCCGCCCCTCACGGTGGCGCAGGCGGCGCTGGATGCCGTGCCCGAACAGCTGCCCGGCCACTGGGTGGTCCGCGACCTCTGAGCGCCTGCCCGCGCACGGACGCTTCGGGGGAATCGCGCACACCGATACGCGACCGCCGTCACGCGGTCGCCGCCGCCACTTGCCGTCGGATGGTGCCGGCCGCCACCATGCCCCCACCGGCGTTGCCGGATGCGACTGCGAAAGGGGGTTCGACGATGCGCATGCGTGCGCTGCTGCTGGCGATCGTGATCGGCGCCGCGGCACTGGCCGGCTGCGGCCGCGACACTGACGGTGAGGCGCCGGCATCCGCCGACGCCGGGGGCCGCCCGATCGATGCGGTGCTGGTGCCCACGCGCCACCTGCAGGCCGGCGACCTGGAGGCGCTGGCCCGCGACAGCGTACCGCCCGCCCTGCATACCCGCCTGGACACCGCGTGGCGGGAGGGCCGCAGTCGCTGGCCGTTGGAAGAACTGCCGCTGCAGGAGCAATTGCCGCGGTTGATCGCCGCGCTGTCCGCCCCGGACGCCGAGCGCACCCTGATGACCGGCTTCGAACGTCAGTTCTCGGGTGCCGAAGGCGAGCTGCGGCGCGCCATCGAGACCCTGGGCGCGTTCGGCGTGCAGTACATCCAGGGCGACCCCGATCTCGACGAGAGCGAACGCGAACGACAGATCCAGCTGCTGGTCGCGGTGTCGCGCTGGGCGGCCGACGCCCCGCTGGCCGACCCGGCACGTGCGCGCAGGGCGCTGGCGCAGCTGTGCGAGGCCGCACGGGAGACCGGCCTGGACTCGGACGCCGCGTTCCAGGCCGCTGGCATGGCGGAGAGCCTGCGCCGGATGTCGGCGTTCCTGGCCGTCGCCAAGTCCGTCCTGGCCGACTACGGGCTCGACCTCGACGCGAGCCTGGCCGGCATTGAGGTGCGGCTGGAACGGCAGACCGGCGACCGGGCCGAACTGCGCATGCGCTATCCCGTGGGGAACGGCGAGGTGGACGCCCGCCTGGGCGTGGAGCGTCGCGACCGTCGCTGGTACCGCAGCGACTGGCTGCGCCACGCCGAAGCCGCCGCATCGCGGCCAGCCGCCCCCGATGCGGACTGAGACCGCGCGGTCCGCATCGCCCGCACGACCGGCCCGGCGGCCGGCTGGGCGATAATCCCCGTCATGGCACGACACCCCCCCGACCAGACGCCCCTGCCGTTCCCTGATGGGAGCGCTCCCGATGGAGGCGCGCCCGACGGCGGCCCGCCCACCGAGCCGCCCGCGTCCATCGACGCCGACGCATCGGCCCCGACGCCAATGATGCCGCTCGTCCCGCGCCGCGCGCCCCGTCCGCACAAGCGGCCGCTGTGGGCGCGCCTGCTCGGCCAACTGCTGGCGCCGTGGATCGGCCTCAAGATCGAGCCCCAGGCGCCGACCCAGGCGATCGACGAGCGTCCGGTCTGCTACGTGCTCGAGGATTACGGGCTGTCCAACGCCCTGATCCTGGACCGGGCATGCCGCGAGGCCGGCATGCCGTCGCCGCTGCAGCCGCTGCCGGGCGATCCGGTCGGGCGCAAGCGGGCCTATGTCGCGCTTTCGCGCCGCAGCACCGCCGCCACCCTGAACGCCCTGGCCAAGGGCCGGCGGCCGCCCAAGCCCAGCACGCACTCCGAGACGCTCTCGCGCCTGCTCGAGGCGCACCGGGCCGACCCGGCCCTGGACGTGCAACTGATGCCGGTGTCGATCTTCGTCGGCCGCAGCCCGGACAAGGCCAGCGGCTGGTTCTCGGTGCTGTTCTCGGAGAACTGGGCGCTGGTGGGCCGGTTCCGTCGCCTGCTCGCCATCCTGCTCAACGGCCGCGACACCCTGGTGCGCTTCGCCGGGCCGGTGGAGGTGCGCGAGATCATCGCCGAGGACCTCACCCCCGAGCGCACCGTGCGCAAGGTCTCGCGGGTGCTGCGCACCCACTTCAACCGCATCCGCGAGGCGGTGGTCGGGCCGGACCTGTCCACGCGGCGCCTGCTGGTGGACAAGGTGCTGTCCTCGCCGCCGGTCAAGGACGCCATCGCCGACCAGGCCCGACGCGACAACTCCACTCCGGAAGAAGCCTGGAAGAAGGCGTACCTGTACGCCTACGAGATCGCCGCCGACTATTCGCACCCGGTGGTGCGTTCGGCCAGCTACCTGCTGACCTCGGTGTGGAACCGCATCTACCGCGGCGTGCTGGTGCATCACCTCGACGCCCTCAAGACCGCCGCGCCCGGGCACGAGATCGTCTACGTGCCTAGCCACCGCAGCCACATGGACTACCTGCTGCTGAGCTACCTGCTCTACACCAAGGGCATCGTGCCGCCGCACATCGTCGCCGGCATCAATCTCAACCTGCCCGTGGTCGGCACCCTGCTGCGCAAGGGTGGCGCGTTCTTCATCCGCCGCTCCATCCGCGGCAACGCGCTGTACTCGGCTGTGCTGTCGGAGTACGTCGCCCAGCTGATGGCGGGCGGGTACTCCATCGAGTACTTCATCGAAGGCGGCCGCTCGCGTACCGGACGCCTGCTCGCGCCCAAGGGCGGCATGGTGTCGATGACCGTGCGCGCCTACCTGCGCCAGCCGACCCGGCCGGTGCTGTTCCAGCCGGTCTACATCGGTTACGAAAAGCTGATGGAAGGCAGCAGCTATCTCGACGAGCTGACCGGCAAGCCGAAGCAGAAGGAATCGATCTGGCAACTGCTGTGGGGCATCCCCCAGGTGCTGCGCAAGAACTACGGCCAGGTGGTGGTGAACTTCGGCGAGGCGATCCCGCTCACCGACCTGCTGGCCGAGCACGCCAAGGACTGGGACGGCAAACCGCTGTCCGACGACGAGCGTCCGGAGTGGCTGTCGCGCACCGTCAACGCCACCGCGCAGCGCATCCAGGTCAACATCAACCGCGCCGCCGACGTCAATCCGATCAACTTCCTGGCACTCGCCCTGCTGTCCACGCCCAAGCACGCCATGGGCGAGGCCGACCTGCTCGCGCAGATCGCGCTGTCCAAGACCACGCTCACCGAAGTGCCCTACAGCGACCTGGTCACGGTCACGCCGCACACGCCCGAGGAGATCGTCGCCCACGGCGAGGAAATCGGCGTGCTGCGTCGCGTGTCGCATCCGCTGGGCGACGTGCTCGACGTGGACGAGGACAACGCGGTGCTGCTGTCCTACTTCCGCAACAACGTCGTGCACCTGTTCACCGCCTCGGCGTGGATCGCCTCGTGCTTCCAGAACAACCGCCGGATGAGCGGCACCACTCTGCTGCGACTGGGCCGCTCGCTGTATCCGTTCCTGCAGGCCGAGCTGTTCCTGCCCTGGCAGCCCGACGATTTCGCCGACCGGCTGCAGCGCACCCTGGACGTGTTCGTCCGCGAAGGGCTGCTGGAAATCGTCGGCGAGGAAGAGGGCGGCATCTACCAGCGCAACGCCGGGCAGACCGACGAGGTGTTCCGCCTGCGTGCGCTCGGGCACCCGCTGCAGCAGGCGTTCGAGCGCTACTACATCGCCATCTCGGTGCTGTCCAAGAACGGCCCCGGCACCCTGGGTGCCGGCGAACTGGAGAGCCTGTGCCAGCTCGCCGCGCAGCGGCTGTCGCTGCTGTACGCGCCGGCGGCGCCGGAGTTCTTCGACAAATCGCTGTTCCGCAGCTTCATCCAGAAGCTGCGCGAGCTCGAGCTGGTGAAGCTGGACCAGAACAGCAAGCTCACCTTCGACCAGCGCCTGGACGCCTGGGCCCGCGACGCCAAGGTGATCCTCGGCCGCGAGCTGCGCCACACCATCGAGAAGGTCAGCCCCGAGGCGGTCAAGCAGGAGCCGGCCGCGCCGGCGGAGTGAGCGTGCCGCGCCGGCCACGGCCGGCGCGATCACGACGCTCCGGCGCCGGAGCAGGCCCGGCGCGACCGGCCGGTGCCGAGGCGAGCCCCACGCACCCGACCGAAGCCGGGCGCGCGTCGCTCGGCCTCAGCGGCCGTCGCCCTCGGTGATGCTGAGCGTGTACTCGCCGACACTGCCGAGGTGGCCGACGTAGATCTCGTAGGCGCCCGGCCGGAACACGTCGGTGATCCGCGCGTCGAGCATCTGCCCGCCGTCGTCGTCGCACAGCACCTTGCCGGGGCCGACGATGACCAGCGACGAATCGGTGGTGCTGTCGACGCGGATGTCGAGGGTCACCGTGGAAGTGATGGTCAACCGGTGGTCGGGCGTGCTGTCGATGGCACCGACGCAGTGGCTGCCGAAACGCGACGCCTGGGTGCCGCCGCCGGTGGCGCCGGTGGCGGTCTGCGGATCGGGCATGAAACCCGCGCCCAGGCTGAAGTCGCGGTAGCGCGCGCCGTTGTCGCCGCCACCGCCGGCCGCGCCCGCGCCGCCGACCAGCTCGGTCAGCGACAGGCGGTAGTTGCCCTGGCGGCCGATGTGGCCCACGTAGACCTGGTAGTCGCCGGGGATCAGCTGCGCGTCGATGCGCGCATCGAGCTGGCCCGCGCCGTCGTCGTCGCAGAACACCCCGGACGGGCCCACCAGCACCAGGGTGGAATCGGTGTCGCTGCTCACGCTCAGGCGCAGGCCGAGCGCGCTGGTCACGCGGATGCGATGGTCGGGCGTGCCGCTGATGCTGCCGGTGCACTGCTGGCCGAAGCGCGAGGCCTGGCCGGTGCCGCCGGTCAAGCCGCCGGCGGTCTGCGGATCGGGCGTGAAACCCGCGCCGAGCGTGAAGTCCTGTGCCATCAATGGCGAGGCGGCGACGAGCGTCGTCGTCGCCAGCGCACATGCCCATGCCCTTGCCGACCACGGCGCGCGCGCCGCGATGCTGTCCGGATGTCGCATCTCGATGTCCCCTGTGAGTGGCGCGGCATACCGCGGCGGGGCTGACCGCCGCGGTGCGCGCAGCCGCGATCATAAGACGGCGCCGCGGCGCCGGAACGCCGTACGTCGGAAGATCGCGGGTCCGGACCGCCGTGAACCCCAGCACGGACCGGCGCCGAGGCCCCGGCACGGTGCCGATGCCCCGCAGTCGCCGATGTCGACCGACCGGCGGACCGGCCGCTCAGGCAGACGGAGCCTCCCGGCTCAGGCCGGCTGATCCGGGATCAGCGAAGACTCCAGCCGTGCGATCGCGTCCTTGAGCTGGAGCTTGCGCTTCTTCAGCCGCTTGAGCGCGAGGTCGTCGGCGACGACGACCGTGGTGTGGAGATCCGCGATGGCCGTATCGAGGTCGCGGTGCTCGGCCCGCAGTACCGCGAGGCGATCCGCCAGGTCGAGGTCGCGCGTGACGTCCATGCGTCGGAGCATACACGCCCCGGACGACCGTCCGGGGACGTCAGCGGCAGGCCAGTCGGCACCACGCGGAACGCGTCTGCCCTCGCGCCAGGACCTCCGGCGCCAACGTGGGGGCGTCCGGCGGGCCGGTCTGCGGCTCGACGCAGGTCGCGTCCGGCGGCATGTCGTAGAGCACCCAATGGCCGCAGTCGGAAGTCATCTGCAATGCGATGCCGTCGATCTCCAGGTCCACCGGCGCATCGTTGAGGAAACAGTCGTCGAAAGGCCCGCCACCCGGCGCGCCCGTTGGCCGTACGGCGATGCCGTCGGCATCGCGCGGGTACATCGCGTACGGGCGGAAGTCCAGCCGTGCGGGCTTGCGGAACCACGGGTGCCATCCCAGCGTGACCGGCATCGGCTGCGCGCCCGCGGTGACCGACAATGTCATCTCCAGGACGCCCTCGTCGTCGACCAGGATCGATTGGCGCGCGCTGCCGCCGAACGGCCAGCGCGCGTCCTCGGGCAGGCTCAGGCTGAGGTCGATGCGGCGCGCTCCGTGTGCGATCACCCGCCACGGCATGAGGAAACCGACACCGTGGATCGCATGCCGGCCGAAGGTGCGGCGCAGTCCGATCTCGCGCCCCTCCAGCGGGAAACGACCGTCGCGGATACGCCCGGCCCAAGGCACCATGGGGAAGCATCCCCAGCCGATCGCGGTGCCGTCGCTCTCCCCGTGGCCGAGCAACAGGGGGACGTCGTCGTACCGGATCGCGGCGATCCGCCCGCCGGCAACCGGCGCGATCTCCACCTGCAGCCGGTCGTCGCCGATGCGCAGCAACGGACCCGGTGCGAGCGGGTCGGTCGCGTCGACCGCGGCCCCGGCCGGCACCGACGCGCGGTCCGATGCGGCACCGGCCGGCACGCCACGGACCTCAGGCACCCGGGTACGGATCCAGCGTGGCGATGCGGCCGTCGGCATCGTGCGGCAACTCGGCGACCTTGGCCGAGCGCAGGTGGGTCACTCCGCCCGACGCCAGGGCATCGTGGTAGTACAGCCACCAGCGGCCGCCGAACGCGACGATGGAATGGTGTGTCGTCCAGCCGACCACAGGCGTCAGGATCGGCCCCTGGTACACGAACGGCCCGTACGGCGAATCGCCGATCGCGTAGCACAGCAGGTGGGTGTCGCCGGTGGAGTAGGACAGGTAGTAGCGACCGTCGTGCTTGTGCAGCCACGGCCCTTCGAAGAAACGGCGCGCATGATCGCCGGCACGCAGCGGTTCGCCGCTGTCGTCGACGATCGAGACTTCGCGCGACGGCTCGGCGAAGCGCTTCATGTCCGGATCTAGGCGTGCCACGCGCGGCCCCAGTGCGGGCGCGTCGTCGGCCGGCTCGCCCCGGTCGGCATCGTAGACGTTGTCGCGGTAGTGCTGCAGCTGGCCGCCCCAGATGCCGCCGAAGTACATGTAGTGGCTGCCGTCGTCGTCTTCGAACACCGCCGGATCGATCGAGTAGCTGCCCGCGATCGGCGTCGGCTCGGCGATGAACGGACCTTCGGGCCGATCGCCGACGGCGACACCGATGCGGAACAGGCCGTCGGGCGACTTGGCCGGAAAATACAGGTAGTAGCGTCCGTCGCGGCAGGCGGCATCCGGCGCCCACATCTGGCGTTCGGCCCAGGGTACGTCGCGCACGTGCAGCGCCACGCCGCAATCCTCCGCGTCGCCTTCGGGCGAATCCATGCGCAGGACGTGGTAGTCCTCCATGCCGAAATGCGAGCCGTCGTCGTCGAACGGGATCCCGGCGTCGATGTCGTGGGAGGGGTAGATGTAGATCCGTCCTTCGAACACGTGCGCGGAGGGATCGGCGGTGTGGATGTGGTCGACCAGCGGCCTGGACAGCGCTGCGGCTTCCAGCTTCGCCCGCGTGGCGGAGTCGATCTGCTCGGACATGCGATGGTTTCCTCGTGCGTTTCCTTACGGCCCGGCCGCCGGCGCGGCACGACGCTCGCCCAGCTCGCGCTCGATGCGCCGCTCGGTGGTCTTGTTGATCTCGTAGAAGAACAGCAATGCGATACCGGCCAGGAACGGCAACGCCGCATACAGGCTGACCGCGAGCCGGATCCCGGACACGGTGTCCGGCGCCTGCATCGGCGCGCCGGCCTGGTAGCCGTAGAACGCGAGGATGCCGGCCACCAGCGCGCCGCCCACGCTCAGCCCGATCTTCAGCCCGCACAACATCGCGGAGAAGATGATCGCGGTCGCGCGGCGATGGTTGCGCCACTCGGAGTAGTCGGCGACGTCGGCGATCATCGCCCACAGCAACGGGATGGTGATCCCGTAGAAGAAGCCGTGCAGCATCTGCGACACGAACCCCTGCCACACCGCCTCCGGCGGCCACAGCAGGAACGCCAGCAGAAACAGCGTGGACACGAACAGCGCGCCACCGAACACGTCGCGTTTGCCGAAGCGCTCGGCGAGCCGCCGGGAAAAACCGATACCCGCGATCATGAAGAGGATGCCGCCGGCGTTGAACAGGCTGAAGGCCGAGGTCGGCGCGTCCTCCGGCCAGTGGAACGCGGTCAGGCCGATGCCGGTCAGCAACGCGTTGAGCCCGCCCATGAACGCCTCGAATCCGGACCGCTCCAGAAGGCCGGCCAGATGCGGCTCGCTCAGGTAGTACTGGAAGTAGTAGATGGTCATCCCGCCCTTCAGGGCCAGGGAAACGAAGACCAGGATGGTCAACGCCAGCATCACCAGCCAGGGCCGGTTGCGGGCGAGATCGCCGAGATCCTCCAGTACGCTGGAGCGCTGCTCCGGCGGCGAGACGATCCGCTCGCGCGTGGTGAAGAACGTGATCAGGAAGAACACCGTGCCGACGATGGCGAACAGTGCCATCGCGTTGCGGAAGCCGGTCGCGCGATCGCCGTCGCCCAGGATCAGCACGAGCGGCAACAGCAGCACCTGGATGATGAACTGCGCGATCATCACCGCCACGAAACGGTACGCCGACAGGCTGTTGCGCTGGTCCATGTTGCCGGTCAGCACGCCGCTCAATGCCGCGTAGGGCAGGTTGTTGGCCGAGTAGACCAGCACCAGGAGCGTGTAGGTCGCCAGGGCGTAGACGACCTTGCCGGTCGGCCCGAAGTCGGGCGTGGAGAACGCCAGCAACGACAACACGCCGAACGGCACCGCCGTCCACAGGATCCAGGGTCGGAATCGGCCCCAGCGCGTGCGTGTGCGGTCGGCCACCAGGCCCATCAGCGGAGTGAACGCGAATGCGCCCAGCAGGCCGACGACGAAGATAATCGTCGCCGCGGTCGCCGCCGGAATCCGGTAGACATCGGTGTAGAAGAACGCCAGGAACGTGATCAGCGTCTGGAAGATCAGGTTGGCCGCGAGATCGCCGAGGCTGTAGCCGACCTTTTCGGTGACCGAGAGGGGTTGCGAATCACTGGACATGAGGGCGATGCGGGTCCTGTGGCGGCGGAGCGGCGGCAGCGGCCGCACGCCCCGATGGCGGCGGGTGGCGGGGTCGTCCCGGTGCCGGAGCACCGGGACGCGCGCGCATCGCTGTGCGGATGGTCAGAACGTCCCCCGGATGCCGACCAGGATCGTCCGTCCGGGATCGTAGAGGTCGTTGACCGCGTTGGGCCAGTGGAAGTTGGACCGCCGCTCCTCGCCGGTGATGTTGATCACGTTGAGGGTCAGCTGCGGCGAGGTCGGCAGTCCGGCCAGTGTGTAGCTCGCCGACAGGTCGTACTGTCCGCGGTCCTCGCTGATCAACTGCGCGTACGGGATGCCCTGCTGGTTCGGTCCGCTGACCTCGGTGCCCTCTGCCCAGCTGTAGGACAGGCGTACGGAGGCGCGGTCGTTCTCCCAGTAGAGCGTGCCGTTCCACATCTTCGGCGAGATGCCGAAGACGTTGCCGGCCAGCCGGTCGGCGTCCTGTCCCTCGGTGTCGAGCGAGATGCTGGTGTAGTTGGCCATGAAGCCCAGCCCCTCGAACACCGCACGCAGCGGCTGTACCCAGATCAGCTCGTAGCCGCGGATGTCGAGCGAACCGTCGGCGTTGACCTGCTGCTGCACATTGACCGTCGCCGCATCGGGACCGCCGCGGGCGTTGATCGCGCTCTGCTGGCCCTCGGTGAGATCCTCCCACGGCACGCCCAGTTGGGAGAACGGCATGGTGGTGATGCCCTGGTAGGTGTAGCCGGTGACCCGCTTGTTGAACAGGGTCGCGCCGACGAAGCCCTCGTCGCCGGTGTACCACTCGCCGCCGATGTCGAAGTTGGTGGACAGGTACGGCGTGAGGTTCGGATTGCCCTGGTTGGCGTTGAGCGCCGAGAGATCGGTGAAGGTCGTGTTGGGCAGCATCGAACTCGGGTTGGGGCGGGTCATGGTGCGCGACCCCGACATGCGCAGCACCACGCTGTCGGCCACGTCCCAGGCGGCGCTGAATGACGGCAACCACTCCTTGTAGTCCCCCTCCAGCGTCTGCCATTGGCGCACCCCACCGAAGGTGACCGGACCGCTGATCCGCTGATCGGTGGTGACGTAGCGCATGCCCGCGTTGAAACGCAGGTCGCGGTCGAGGATCTCGGTCTCGCCGTTGATCTCGACGTAGGCGCCGATGGTCTTCTCGTTGATCCCGCCGGTGGAACCGCCGGTGTTCGGACCCGCCGATTCCGGCGCCTCGTCGCGGAAGCGGTGGTAGTCGGTGGCGGCCATGAAACGGTCGAAATCGATGGTGACGAACCCGTACGGACCGGGCCGCAGGTACGAGGCCAGGTCGGAATCCGACAGCGTCTCCCGCACGTGGGCTTCCCATGCCGGGCTGTTGTCGAAGCCCTGGATCCGGCGGGTGAACTCGTCGTAGGCGACACCCACGCGCACGTTGCGGCGATCTTCGCCCAGCTGCAGATCCGCACGCGCGCCGGTGGTCTCGGTCACGCGCTTCTCGTTCTGCACGTTGACCCGGCCGCCAGCCCAGGTCCAGCCGATGGATGGGTCGTCCAGATCCAGATCGGTGTCCCAGGTCGGCACGCTGCCGTCGTTGCGGTAGTCGATGGTGGTGAACGGCGTGTTGACCAGGATGGTCGGCGACTCGCGGAACATCCAGCTGCGGCTGGTGTTGGCCTGCACGTCGAGCTTGATGCCCTCGTTGGCGCCGAACCAGAACGTGCCACCCGGATTGATGCTCCAGTACTGGACGTCCTCGCGGTAGGGCCGCCCTTCGAGGAAGAACTGTGCGTTGGTGAACGTGGCCTCGGTGACCACCCCGTTGGCGTCGACCTGCATGTCCATCGGCAGCAGGCCGTTGGGCCCGAAGTTGCGCCCGACCAGGTTGATGTCGATGCGGTCGTTGGAGCGGTCGGCGCTGGAATACAGCGCGTCCAGGTACAGGTGGGCCCGATCGCTCGGGCGCCACTCGAACGCGGCGAGCACCGCATCGCGGTCGCGATCCCCGGACATGTGGACCGGCCGGCCCAGACGGGGAATCAGCGCCTCGCTGATCTGATCGATGGTCAGCCCCGGATTTAGCGCGAGCAGCAGATCGCGATCGACCACCTGTCCCGGCGTGAGACCCGCGGCGCGGGTCGCGGCGTTGTCGGGCACGACATCCGGGATCAGCCAGCCGCCGCCACCGCCCCGGTTGCATTCGGCCGGACGTCCGGTGAAGGGGTCCACCCCGGCGGGCGCCTCGCGGCCGCACTGCACGTAGTTCAGTCCGGGGTTGGTCCAGCCGATGGTTTCGTAGCCTTCCACGCCCATGCGGCCTCGCACCGACGAGACGCCGACCAGCGCACCGAAGGTCCCTTCGTCGTTGGTCCAGCTGCCGGTGAACGCACCGCGTGGGCTGACCTTGTCGCTGATGTCGTTGTATTCGCCCTGCAGTTGATAGGTGAAATGCCGCCCCGGGTTGTCGAACGGCCGCGCACTGCGCATGTCCACCACGCCGGCCGCGCCGCCTTCGGGCAGGCGCGCCATCGGTGTCTTGTGCACCGTGACTTCAGTGAAGAACTCGGTGGGAAACAGATTGAGATCGACCTCGCGGTTCTGGTTCTGCGCGTCCAGGCCGATCGAGGCGGTGGCGACCTGCACACCGTTGATCACGGTCTTGGTGAAACTGCTGGGCAGGCCACGGATGGCGACGTTGAGGCCCTCGTTGTTGACGTCTCGCGAGAGCTGGATGCCTGGCACCCGGTTGAGCGATTCGGCGATGTTGAGGTCGGGAAACTTGCCCAGGTCCTCGGCGAAGATCGAGTCGGTGAAGCCGGTCGAATCCCGCTTGGCCTCGGTCGCGAACTGCAGGCTTTGCCGATAGCCGGTGACCACGACCGAATCCAGTTCGACGGGATCGGGTCCGGGCTGGGCGGATACCGGTGCCGCGGGCATGTCCTGCGCGACGGCCGGTACCGCGGCGTCCTGCGCCGAGACATGGGCGCTCGCCGTGGCGAAGATCGCCAGCCCGAGCGCACGCGACAACACGGTTCTTGCGTAATGGGTCTGCACCGTACTCCCCTCCCGTTTCTGGTGACCACTCTGATTTTTCGACCGGACGTCGCGTCCTTGGTTATCCCCCAGGTAGGCACCGGTCTCGATCTCCGGGCCGGAACGCGAACGTCCTGAGCCGGGAGTGGGCGGATGGTAGCGCTCCCAATCTCGAGGACGCAACACATTCGGTCGACGCACTCGCGAATGCGGCACGCGGATGCGCGAAATTGCTTAAATCCCTGATTTTGCTGCAGCGCAGCGCGATCCCCGATCGTGCACTGCACGATGCCGGGCGTGATTCGCTGTGTTAATGATAGCGATAACATTCGCGCCGGCTGGCGTGTTCTCCGGGGAGGGAGTCGAGCTGATGGGTGGCTTTGCAGGTCGTTGCACACGGTCGCGTCCGGGGGATCGCGCATGAGTGTCGTCGGCGAGGCCGCGGGCGCGCCGCGCGTGGGCTGGTACCGCTGGCGCATCTGCGCGCTGTTGCTGGCCGCGACCACGATCAACTACATCGACCGCCAGGTGCTCGGCGTGCTCGCGCCGTACCTGCAGGAGGAGATCGGCTGGAACGAGATCGAGTACGGCTACATCGTCACCGCCTTCCAGGGCGCCTACGCGATCGGCCTGCTGTGCGCGGGCTTCGTCATCGACCGCCTCGGCACCAAGGCCGGTTACGCCATCGCGATCACCATCTGGAGCATCGCGGCGATGAGCCACTCGCTGGCCGCGACCGTGGTCGGCTTCATGATCGCCCGCTTCGCGCTGGGCCTGGGCGAAGCCGGCAACTTCCCGGCCGCGATCAAGACCGTGGCCGAGTGGTTCCCGCGCCGCGAGCGCGCGTTCGCGACCGGCATCTTCAATTCGGGGTCGAACATCGGCGCGATCGTGGCCCCGCTGCTGGTGCCGATCATCGCGCTGACCTGGGGCTGGCGCGCGGCGTTCCTGTTCACCGGCGTGCTCAGCGCGACCTGGCTGGTGGTGTGGCTGGTGATGTACCGCGCGCCCGAGCGTCACCCGCGCGTGTCGGCGGCGGAGCTGGCCCACATCCGCAGCGATCCGCCGGAGCAGACCGCACGCGTGCCGTGGCTGCAGATCCTGCGTCACCGCCAGGCATGGGCGTTCGTGGCGGCGAAGTTCATGACCGACCCGATCTGGTGGTTCTTCCTGTTCTGGCTGCCGAAGTTCCTGCATGCCGAGTACGGACTCACCCTGCTGGCACTGGGCTTGCCGCTGGTGGCGATCTTCGTCGTCGCCGACGTGGGCAGCATCATGGGTGGCTGGCTGGCCGGGCGCTTCATCCGCATGGGCTGGAGCGTGAACCGTGCGCGCAAGGGCGCGATGCTCGTCTGCGCACTGTGCGTGGTGCCGATCGTGTTCGCCGCGCAGGCGGAGAATCTGTGGATCGCCGTCGCGCTGATCGGCCTGGCGACCGCGGGCCATCAGGGCTGGTCGGCCAACGTGTTCACGCTGACTTCGGACATGTTTCCCCGGCACGCGGTCGCATCGGTGGTGGGCATCGGCGGGTTCGCCGGTGCGGTGGGCGGCATGATGATCGCCACCTTCACCGGCATCCTGCTGCAGACCACCGGCAGCTACCTCCCGGTGTTCCTGATGGCGGGATCGGCCTATCTGCTCGCGTTGCTGGTCGTGCACCTGCTGGCGCCGCGACTGGAACCCGCCTCGCTGGTCGCCGCTGCGGCGGTGCGGCCCTGAGATCGGCCCGTCGCGCCCGCCGGCGCACGGGTCCGTCGATCACCCCGCGGACACGCTCCGCAGGCACTTCCTGGAGACATCGTCATGACGCCATCCACCATCGGCCTGCTGTCCGGCCTGCTCGCCCTGCCCATCGTCCTCATCGGCTGCGGCGGCGATCCGCCGACGCCGACCGGGCCGCACACACCGGCAGCGGCCGAAACCGCAGCGGCGACGGACGCCGCATCGACCGCGTTGGCCGCGGGACTGGACCGCTTCATCGGCAGCGCGCACAGCCCGCCGCAGCACGACGGATTCGCCCGCTACTGGAACAAGGTCACCCCGGAGAACGGCGGCAAGTGGGGCGAAGTGGAAGCCGAGCGCGGGGTCATGGTGTGGGACGAGCTGGATGCCGCCTGGGAGATGGCGCAGGCGCACGGCCTGCCGTTCCAGATGCACGTGATGGTCTGGGGCAACCAGCAGCCGGAATGGATCAAGACCCTGCCGCCGGACGCGCAGCGCGCCGAGATCGAGCGCTGGTTCGCCGCAGTGGCCGAGCGCTACCCCGGGATCGATTACGTCGAGGTCGTCAACGAACCGATCAACGACCCGCCGAGCCAGGACGACGAAGGCGGCGGCAACTACATCGAGGCGCTGGGTGGCACCGGCGACACCGGCTGGGACTGGGTGCTCGAAGCCTTCCGCCTGGGCCGTGCGCACTTTCCCGACTCGGTGCTGATGATCAACGAGTACAGCGTCACCAGCACGCCAGACACCACCGCCCGTTACCTGGAGATCATCCGCCTGCTGCAGGCCGAAGGTCTCATCGACGCGATCGGCGTGCAGGGCCACGCGTTCTCGACCACCCCCGAGACGCCGATGGACGTGCACCGCACCCATCTCGACGCGCTGGGCGCGACGGGACTGCCGGTCTACGTGACCGAATTCGACATCGACGGACCCGACGACGACGCCCAGCTGGCGAGTTACCAGCGCGTGTTCCCGGTGTTCTGGGAGCACCCGGCCGTGCGCGGCGTCACCCTGTGGGGCTTCCGGCCGGGCCTGTGGCGTACCGAACAGGGCGCTCACCTGGTCCGGGAGGACGGCAGCGAACGGCCCGCCCTGGCGTGGCTGCGCGCCTACGTCCGCGGCGAAGCGGACGCGACCGCCCCCGCGCCCGCATCGACCCCGCGAGCCGATTGACGTCCGGCGCGTCCGCCGCGCTGCGCGGACGACCGCCATCCGCCATCGCGCGCCGTCGCCGGCGTGCCCGGACTGGAGCCCGAACCGCACCATGCGCATGTCCCCGTTGTTCGTTCCGCTGTTCTTCCTGCTGTCGACCGCCCTCGCCGCGCCACCGGCACGGGCGCACGACTGCGGCGCCCCCGCCACCGTCTGCGAGCAGGCGACTTCCGGGTCCATGCCGCTGATCGAACGCGGCGTGCCGCTTCCGGTGCTGACCGACGACGACGATTTTCCCGCCGTGCGCCGCGCCGCCGACGATGTTCGCGCCGACCTGGCCACGGTCGCCGACGGCGGACCGCGCGCGGACCCGGCGCCTGGCGGCATGGCCGTGATCGCGGGCACCCTCGGGCGCAGTGCAAGGATCGACCGCATCGTTCGCACGCACGGATTGGCGACGGACGATCTCGAAGGGCGCTGGGAGGCCTATTCGATGCAGGTCGTCGATGCCCCCGAGCCGGGCATCGCGCGTGCGCTGGTCATCGTCGGCGCCGACCGCCGCGGCACCGTGTTCGGACTGTACGAACTCTCGCGGCGTATCGGCGTGTCGCCGTGGACCTGGTGGGCGGACGTCCCCCCCGACACCCGCACGAGCCTGCACATCGCACCCGGACGCATCGTCGACGCGCCTGCGGTGCGCTATCGCGGGATCTTCATCAACGACGAGGACCCCGCGCTGGGCGGCTGGATGAACGCCACCTACGGCGGCCCCGACCACCGCTTCTACGAGCGGGTCTTCCAGCTGATCCTGCGCCACAAGGGCAATTACCTGTGGCCGGCGATGTGGGGGCGCGCGTTCTACGACGACGACCCCGCCAACGGTGCGCTCGCCGAGGAGATGGGCGTGGTGATCGCCACCTCGCATCACGAACCGATGATGCGCGCGCATGTGGAATGGCGTCGGCACGGCGAAGGTGCCTGGGACTACACCGAGAACGCGGATGCGCTGCGGGCGTTCTGGCGCGAAGGTATCGCGCGCGTGCGCGACGGCGAGGCCATCGTCACCCTGGGCATGCGTGGCGACGGCGACGAGCCCATGAGCGAAGGCACCGCGATCGGCCTGCTGGAGGGCATCGTCGCCGACCAGCGGCGGATCATCGCCGAGGTCACCGGCCGGCCGGCGGAGGAAACGCCGCAGGTGTGGGCGCTGTACAAGGAAGTGCAGGATTATCTCGACGCCGGCATGGCGGTCCCGGACGACGTGACCCTGCTGTTCGCCGACGACAACTGGGGCAACATCCGCCGGCTGCCGCAGCCGGGCGAACGTCGCGAAGGCGGCTACGGCGTGTACTACCACTTCGATTACGTGGGCGGGCCACGCAACCACAAGTGGATCAACACCACCCAGATCGAACGCGCCTGGGAACAGATGCGGCTGGCGTGGACGCACGGGGCCGACCGCATGTGGATCGTCAACGTCGGCGACATCAAGCCGATGGAGCTGCCGATCAGTTTCTTCCTCGACCAAGCCTGGGACCCGGAGGCGATGACGCTCGACGCCATGGCCGCTTACCCGGCCACCTGGGCTGCCGAACAGTTCGGTCCTGCGCATGCGCAGGACATCGGCCGGATCGTCTCCCGCTACACGCAGTACAACGCGCGACGCAAACCCGAGCTCTTGTCGCCCGAGACCTACAGCCTGATCCACTACGGCGAGGCCGACCGCGTACTGGCCGAATGGGATGCGCTGGAAGCCGACACGCTGCGGGTGCGCGATGCCCTGCCGGACCATCAGCGCGATGCCTACTACCAACTGGTGGAGTACCCGGTGCTGGCCAGCGCCAACCTCAACCGTCTGTACGTGACCACGGCCCGCAACCGGCTGCACGCGTTGCAGGGCCGTGCGACGACCAATGCGCTGGCCGACGAGGTCGAACGCCTGTTCGCCCGCGACGCCGAACTCGCCCGCGTCTACGAGCAGGACGTCGCCGACGGCAAGTGGATCCACATGATGTCGCAGCCGCGCATCGGCTACACGCACTGGCAGCAGCCCGACCGCAACGTGATGCCGGCGCTGTCGCGCATCGACGTGCGCGAGCGCGGGACCATGGGCGTGGCCGTGGACGGCGACGCGCGCGGCTGGCCGGTGCCGGCGCACGTCGCCACGCTGCCGCCGCTCGATCCCCATGGGGCGCCCGTGCGCGGCATCGACGTGTTCAACCGCGGCGCGGCGCCCTTCCGCTACAGCAGCAGCGTGTCGCATCCGTGGTTGCGCCTGGTGCCCGATGCGGCCGAGGTCGTGGACGCACGCCAGGTGCAGGTCGAGATCGACTGGGATGCGGTGCCGGAGGGGGAGCACCTGGCCCGGATCGACCTGCTCGGCAGCGAGCTGACCGAGGTGCGCATCGAGGTGCCGGTCACGCGCCCGCCGCGCGACGTCACGGTGCGAGGTTTCGTGGAGAGCGACGGACACGTGGCCATCGAGGCCGCCCACCACGAGCGCGCGGTCGCCGCCGACGGCCTGCAGTGGCAGGTGATCCCCGGCCTCGGCCGCACGCTGTCCGCGGTGACCGCATGGCCGACCACCACCCCCGCGCAGACACCGGGCGGCGATGCGCCGCGGCTGGAGTATCCGGTGCACCTGCACCGGGACGGCGAGGTGGAGGTGCGGGTGCGGGTATCGCCCGCGTTGGACTTCCAGAACCGTGGCGGACTGCGGTATGCGGTGTCGTTCGACGACGCACCGCCCGAGATGGTCACGGTGCGCCTGGACCCGACGCCGGACGACCGCGACTTCCGCGCCTGGGAACGCGCGGTCAGCGATGCGGTGCATGTGGCGACGTCGCGGCATGCGGTGACGGCCGGTGCGCGCATGCTCAAGCTCTGGAGCGTGGATCCGGGCTTGGTGTTCCAGCGCGTGGAGATCGTGCGCGATGGGGTGCGCCCCAGCTACCTCGGCCCGCCCGAGAGCGTGCGGCGGTGAGTGCCTCTGTCGCCCGGCCCGCCTCTGCTCCTGCTTCCGCTCCTGCTTCCGCTTCTGCTCCTGCTCCTGCTCTCGCCTCTGCTTCCGTTTTTGCCATGGCTCTTGATCGTCGAGCCGTAAAGCGAGCCGAGCATCGCAGGACGGCGGGGCCGGAGAGCTGCCCATGTCTGAGCGCAGCGAGTTTGGGCAGCGTGCCCCGCCGTCCGAGAAGCGCAGGGGACCGGCGCGGCGCAGCCGCGCCGGCTCGCGTCCGGCGAGAGGACTTTTTGGTTCCTTTTTGGTCCTGCAAAAAGGAACTCGCGCGCGCAGCGGGCGAAACCGCCCTTGATCTTGCTCCTCGTCTTTTCTTTCTTCGAAAGGGAAGCGGACTCGAGAACCACAGCGAGATCAAGATCAACAGCTTTCGCGCTGAAGCGCGACTCACTTTTGTCGCGACAAAAGTAAGCAAAACCGCTTTCGCCGGACGCGAGCCGGCACGGCTGCGCCGCGCCGGTACCCTGCGCTCCTCGCCTGACGCGGCACGGCGCCCAAACTCGCTGCGCTCAGACATGGGCGCCTCTTCGGCCGCGCCAGGCTCCGGTGCTCGGCTCGCTTTACGGCTCGAAGAACCGAGATCAACGGCAACAGCGAAAGCAACGGCAACGGCCGAAGCAGAAGCAGAAGCCGCGACCTGTGAACCTATGGCGATCCCGATCCCACACCTAAAGGGCGCCGATGCCACGGCGCGCACGCCCACATCCGTCGCGGTCCCGCCACGCCCGCGCCCGACCCGTCGTCACCCCCACTCGCATCACCACATCCCCGGATCCCGCATCGGACACCCGCTCCGGAGCCCGTCATGACCGCATCCCACGTCCCCCTCAACCTCCACCCGGACCGGCTGTTCCCGTCCGAGCCCACCCAGCGCGCCATCGCACGGCGCCTGCACGCCGAAATCGCCGCACTGCCGATCGTCAGCCCGCACGGCCACACCGATCCGGCCTGGTTCGCCGACGACGCCCCGTTCCCCGACGCCACCGAACTGCTGCTGGTGCCGGACCACTACCTGTTCCGCATGCTGTACAGCCAGGGCGTCGATCTCGACACGCTGGGCATTCCGCGCATCGACGGCTCGCGTGCCGATGTCGATCCTCGGGCCGCATGGCGCACGTTCGCCGAGCACATCCACCTGTTCCGGGGCACGCCGTCGGCGCTCTGGCTCGATCACGTGTTCCACGACGTGTTCGGCCTGCGCGTGCGCCTGGCCGCGGACACCGCCGACCTCTACTTCGACGCCATCACCGAGGCCTTGCAGACTCCGTCCTTCAGGCCGCGCGCGCTGTTCGAGCGCTTCGGCATCGAGGTGATCGCCACCACCGAGTCCCCGCTGGACCCACTCGTCCACCACGCGGCGATCCGCGACAGCGGTTGGTCGGGTCGGGTGGTGACCGCGTACCGACCCGACCCGGTGATCGACCCCGAACACGAGCAGTTTCCCGACGCCCTGCAACGTTTCGCCGACATCACCGGCGAGGACGTCCACGACTGGAATGGCTACCTGCGCGCCCACCGCCAGCGCCGCACCTTCTTCGCCGGCCACGGTGCGACCTCGACCGATCACGGGCATCCCAGTTGCGCCACCGCCGACCTCGCCGATACACAGGCGCGCCGGTTGTTCGAGACCGTCGTGGCGGGCCGGGCGACACCGACCGAGGCGGAGCTGTTCCGCGCGCAGATGCTCACCGAGATGGCCAAGATGAGCCTGGACGACGGTCTCGTCATGCAGATCCATCCGGGCTGCTTCCGCAACCACAACCGGGCACTGTTCGACCGCTACGGGCGCGACAAGGGCGCGGACATGCCGTTGCAGACCGAATACGTCCAGGCGCTGAAGCCGCTGCTCGACCGGGTCGGCAATGCACCGGACTTCACCTTGATCCTGTTCACCCTGGACGAAAGCACCTATGCCCGCGAACTGGCCCCGCTGGCCGGGCACTGGCCGTGCCTGCGGCTCGGCCCGGCGTGGTGGTTCCACGACGCTCCCGAGGGGATGTGGCGCTTCCGCGAGCAGACGCTCGCCAGCGGCGGCTTCTACAACACGGTCGGATTCAACGACGACACGCGCGCGTTCCTGTCGATCCCCGCGCGCCACGACGTGGCCCGCCGCGTGGACTGCGCATTCCTCGCGAAGCTCGTCGCCGAACACCGGCTCGACGAAGACGACGCACGCGAGGTCGCCGTCGACCTCGCCTACCGGCTGCCGAAACGGGCCTACCGTCTCTAGGCCGACCGGCACCGCATCGCTTGCATCACCCGCAACCCATCCGCCGTACCGCCACGCCATTGCACTGAGGAACCCGCCATGACCCGACTCGGACACGCCTGCGTCGCCGCGCTGCTCCTGACCCTCGCCGCCGCACCGGTGCACGCCGACCCGGCCGCCACGACGCTCAAGCAGGCCTACGCCGATGCGTTCATGCTCGGCACCGCGGTCAACGACGACATCGTCTCCGGACGCGATACGCGCTCGCACGCGCTGGTGCCGCTGCATTTCAACGCGTTGACCGCCGAGAACGTGATGAAGGCCGAGGTGCTGCACCCCGATCCGGGCGTGTGGGATTTCGCGGCCGCCGATGCCTTCGTCGCATTCGGCGAACGCCACGATCAATACCTGATCGGCCACACCCTGGTCTGGCACAACCAGACCCCCGACTGGTTCTTCAACGACGACGCCGGCGCCCCGCTCCCGGTCGATGCGATGACCGAACGCCTGCACGGCTACATCGAAACCGTCGCCGGCCGCTACGCCGGGCGCCTGGATGCCTGGGACGTGGTCAACGAGATCATGGGCGAGGACGGCGAGTATCGCGACACGGTGTGGACGCGTGCACTCGGCGACGGCGACACCGTGGTGCGCGAGGCCTTCGCCGCCGCCGCGCGCCACGCGCCCGACACGGCGCTGTACTACAACGACTTCAACACCTGGCGACCGGCCAAGCGCGAGGGCATCGTGCGCATGGTACGGATGCTGCAGGCCGCCGGCATCCGCATCGACGGCATCGGCATGCAGGGACACTGGGGCCTGAACTACCCGGCAATCGAGGAGATCGAGGCGTCCATCGACGCCTATGCCGCGCTCGGGGTGAAGGTGATGATCACCGAACTCGACATCGACGTGCTGCCGTTGACGCGCGAGGGCCAGATCATCGGCACCGGGATGGCGCACCCGCAGTTCCAGCTGGAGGAATTCGAGCGCTACCTGGACCCGTACGCCGCCGGTCTGCCCGACGATGTGGAGCGCCAGCTCGCGGACCGCTATGCCGAATTGTTCGCGCTGTTCCACCGCAAGCGCGACGTCATCGACCGGGTCACGCTGTGGGGCGCGCACGACGGCATGTCGTGGAAGAACGACTACCCCGTCCCGAACCGCACCAACTATCCGCTGCTGTTCGACCGCGAGCGGCAGCCGCGCCCTGCACTCGATGCGGTGCTGGCGGTGCCGGGGACGGCGGAATAGCCGCCCGGGATCGCCGAGGGCCACGATCCGGCGAGCGGATGTCGGCCGCCCGAGGTGCGGGTCACGGCACGGCTCGGCGTTCGCAACGCGCGAAGGCGGTGCCCGGTCGGGCCGCCACGGGTCCGACGGCGGCCGCGACGGATCGGGTGTCTCCTCGTTTTCTCCGGAGTGCGATGATGCAGTGTCTCGACACCAGGATTCCCGACGGATGGCCTCTCGCTCCCTGTTCCTCGCCTCCCTGCCGCTCGCGTTGGCCCTCGCCGCCTGCGACACCTCGACCGGCCACGACGACGCAACGGACGCGCGCGCGGCAACCGCCGATGCCGCCGACGGCGAGGCGTCGTCGCCGGCTCGCGAGGCCGACATGTTCGGCACGGTGACCGTCTACGACCCGGCGCTGGCGCGCGCGGTCTCGCCCGAGGCACGCGTGGAGCGGCTGGCCGACGGCTTCACCTGGGCCGAGGGACCGGCCTGGCTGCCGCACGACGACAGCGGCACGCTGTTGTTCACCGACGTGCCCGAAAACATCCTGTACCAATGGACCGAGGCCGATGGCGTTTCGGTGTTCCTGCAACCGTCCGGCTATGCCGGCCCGGACACCGAGGCATTGCGCGAAGCCGGCGCCAACGGTCTGTTCGTCGAACCCGATGGCACCGTGTTGCTGGCCGACTCCGGCAGTCGCGAGCTCGCGCGACTCGATCCGGCCACGCGCCGCAAGACCACCCTGGTCTCGCATTACGAGGGCCGACGCCTCAACAGCCCGAACGATGTCGTGCGCCGCGACGACGGCCAGGTGTTTTTCACCGACCCGCCTTACGGCCTGAAGGATCTCGACGATTCGCCGGTCAAGGAACTCGCCTTCAACGGCGTCTATCGCCTCGACCCCGACGGCGGCCTGCACCTGCTCGACGACACCCTGAGCTTTCCCAACGGCGTCGCGCTGTCGCCGGACGGGCGCACGCTGTACGTCGCCAACTCCGATCCGCAACGCCCGATCTGGATGGCCTATACGCTCGATGCCGACGGCAATGCCGGCGAGCGGCGCGTATTCGCCGATGCGTCGGACCTGATGGGCGACGATGCGCCGGGCCTGCCCGACGGCCTGGCCGTCGCGGCCGACGGCACCCTGTTCGCGACCGGCCCGGGCGGCGTGATCGTCTTCGCCGCCGACGGAACCCGGCTGGGCCGCATCGAGACCGGCGGGCCGATCGCCAACTGCACCTTCGGCGACGACGGGCGCACGCTGTACCTGGCGGCGAACGACATGCTGGCCCGCATCCGCGTCGAAGTGCCGGGACTCGGTTTCGCTCGCTGAAACGCGGCCCGCCTGCAGGCGTCGGCGCGCTCGGGGATCAGAACCGGTAACGCACCCGCAGCAGGTACTGGCGTCCGATCAGATCGTCGATCGCGCCGTTGTAGCCGGCACGGTCGACGTCGTAGTTCGCCGGCCGCCGGTCGGCGAGATTGTTCACGTCCGCGGAGATCCGCCAGGCGTCGCCCAGGTCACGCGCCACGTGCGCAGCCAGCAGGTTGACCGACGGATTCATGCATCGCCCCGCGTCGACATGCATCGCCGGGCACGGCGCCTCCGCGCGGTGGACGCGGTAGCCGCCGAAGTGGCGCAGGTGCAGCGCGGCGCTCCAGTCGCCGGCACGCCACTGCAGCGATGTGTTGGCGGCGAAACGCGGCGACAGGTGCCCGGCCTGCTCGGAGGATGGGCCGTCCGCGGCCGCGACCCGGACGCTCTGCAGGTAATGCCCGGCGACGCGCACGCCCCATCGATGGCCCATTGCGGTCTCCGATGTCCAGTCGGCGTCCAGATGCGCCCCGTGCACGTCGGTACGCGCGGTGTTGAGGTACCGCGACGCCAGTCCGGTCGCGAGCCCGTGTTCGTCGCGCTTCAGGCTGGCGATGCGCGCGACGTTGTCGACCACGGCACCGGCCACCGCGATCTCGTTGCTGCGGATCACGTTGAAGTAGTCGAGGGTCAGATCCAGCCCGGCCAGAGGCGACCAGACCAGCCCCACCGTGTGGGTCCGCGCGTGCTCCGGCTTCAGCGACGGATTGCTGGCGACGCCGATCGGTAGATCGCATGCGCCATCGTGGACCTGTGCGCACGAAGCGACCACCGACGCATCGAAGGAAGACGCGACCGCACCGAAGTACTCGTCGGGAGGAGGACGAGCCAGCGTTTCGTAGAGCGTGGGCGCGCGAAACGATTCGGCCGTGCTCGCGCGCAGCAGCAGCGACGTCGCCGGTCGCCAGCCCAGACCCAGGCGCGGCGACAGTTCGGAACCATGCGCGTCGGCCCGGTCGAGGCGGCCAGCGACCTCCATCCAGAGGCGATCCGAGAAGGGAATCTGCACCTCGCCGAAGACCGCGTGACGACGGCTGGTGCCCCGACGCGGATCCACGTCCGTCGGCGCTCCGAAGTCGGGGGTGCCGAAGTAGGGATCGGGACGGTAATCCAGGGTTTCGCGTCGGGTTTCCGCACCCGCGGCGGCGAGCACCGTACCCCCGCGCCATTGCAGCAAGGGGCCACTGCCCCGCACCGACACGGTCTCCGACGTCCCGCGCCCCCGGGTCTGCAGGACCGGCGCCAGGCCGCGAACGACGTCGGGATCGTTCGGCGTGCCGTCGAAGTGATACGCGCGTGCGTCGATCGCCTCATTCAGGACAGCGGCATTGACGATGCCCCGCGTGAGGTTCTCCACGCGGTTGCTGGAACGCGACACGTCCGTTTCCAGCGACCAGGTGCCCACCGGAAGACGCATCCCCAAGGTCGCATCCAGGCTGGTCGCACGGCTGCGGCTGGACACCTGGCCCACATCGTAGAACGCCCGATAGACCGCATAGGCACGATCCCGCATGGGGTCGTGGAGGGGCACGCGCATCGTGTACGCCGAAGGCGCGCTCTCCATCCGCGTGCGCAGTTCGGAGGTGCGTACATCGGCATACAGTTCCGCATCGGTCTCGGCATGCAAGGGGTGCGTCCATCGCAGACCCAGCGAGGTGCCGTCCGAGGCGGGACGCAGGCTCCGGTAACGCTCGCGATCCAGCCGGCACGCCGGGTCCCGTTCGTCCCCCGACGCCGTGCAGCGCCCGAACCGCTGAAAGAAATCCGGTCCTTCCACCGTGTAGTAGCCCAGTGGATAGGTCGCGTCCTCCAGACCCTCGGCGCGCCGGTCGCGGGTATGCCAGCGCCGGGCCGTCCCCGGCAGGTGCGCCTGCGAGAACCGGTCGGCGAATACCGACACCTGACCACTGCCCAGGCCGAACCCGGCGCTCGCCGACACCCGTGTGGTTTCGGCATCGCCGCGTTCGGACAGCCCGTACAGCACGCTGGCCTCACCGCCCCGGTAGTCCTGCTTGAGCACGATGTTGACCACGCCCGCCACCGCATCGGCCCCGTAGATCGCCGATGCCCCGCCGCGCAGGATCTCCACCCGCTCCACCATGCTCAGCGGAATCGCACCGAGATCGGTCAGGCCACCGAGGTTCGTCGAGGGCAGGGCGTAGTTGGCGACACGGCGGCCGTCGATCAGGTACAACGTACCGCGCGGCCCGAGACCGTACAGGCTGGCCGACTGCGCCACCGCATTGGGTACCAGTGAGGTGAGCGACTGGCTGATGTCCTCGGTCGCCGCCTCCACCGCGTGGTGCCCGGACATGCCCGGCTGGTGCCGCAGCAGATCGAACAACGTGGTGAAACCACCGAGCTCGATCTGTTCGCGATCGACGACGGTGACCGGCAATGTCGTTTCCAGCCCGGCCCGCGGGATCCGGCTGCCGGTCACCAGCACGCGACGCAGCACCGGCGGCGACACCGGGGCTTCGCTGCGCGGGGGCGAAGGGGGTGGCGAGGTGGCGACGGGTTCGGCCGTTCGCGCCCGCAACACGAACGTGCCGCCCGGCACCGGCTCGGCCACCAGGCCGCTGCGCGCAAGCAGACGCGTCAACGCCTCGCGTGGCGGCATTCGCCCCGAAACCGCGACCGCACGCCGCCCGCGGACCAGGGCCGGCGCATACAGCAACTGGCTGTCGCTCTGTCGGGCGAACTCCGCCAGGGCGCGGTCCAGCGGCGCGGCCGCGACGTCGAAGGCGACCTCGCGGTCCCGCGACCAGACCGTACCGGCCGACACACAGAGCACGAGGATCGCGAACACCGCACGCAGACGGGTCAAAGATGGACGATGTCGCGCCCTCCGTGCGCTCGTGAAACCGCAGCCGCTGCGGGTCTGCATCATCGTCGCGCGAGATTACTCGCGGCTCAGGACGATCGTGCCGTCTTCGCCCCGGTCGGCGCGCAGACCCCAGCCGACCTCGAGCGCGGCGGCCAGGCTGTCCTGGTCGCCCGCTCGCACCTGTCCGCTGACCCGGAGATCGGCGAGCGCGGGATCGGCCAGCGTGATCTGCGCCGAGGCATAGCGGTTCGCCTCGGCCAGCAGCACCTCGAGCGGCCATTCGTTGAAGACCAGGCGGCCGTCCAGCCAGGCATCCGCCTCATCGGGCGCCAGCGGCGCGACCGGGTCGATGGCGCCGGTGTCGTGGTAGACGACCCGCTGGCCTGGCGCAAGATCGCGGGTCACCGCCGAGCCGTCGTCCGCGACGACATTCACCTCGACAGCCCCCTCGAACAGGGCCACATCCACCTCCCCGCCCAGGTGGCGCACCTGGAACGTGGTGCCGATCACCCGTACGTCGCCGTTGCCGGCACGGACCCGCATCGGGCGCGCGGGGTCGCGCGTGGCTTGCACGTGAACGCGGCCACGCGCCAATGTCAGCGTGCGCTCGCCCGCGGTGTACGCGACCTGCAACTGGGAATCGGTATCCAGCACGACCCGTGACCCGTCCTCGAGCACCGAGGTCTTGCGCTCGCCCAGCGCGGTTTCCAGGTGCACCGGCGCCGTGTCCAAGCCCGGCACCACCAGCATGCGATAGCCGAGTACGCCGGCCAGGGTGACGACAGCCGCCGTGGCGAGCGCCCACGCCGACCAGCGCGACCGGGCCGGGCGCGCGCGCAGCGCGTGCCGGGCACGATGGGCCTCGGCACGCAACTCAGGGTCGTCCGCCAGCGCCGAGGCGAGTCCATGGAGACGCTCCGCCCGCGCATAGGCCACCGGGTTGCCGGGGGCCGCCGCCAGCCAGTCTTCGAAGGCCTCGTGCTCGCTGGTCGAGCAGGTGGGCGACTGCAGGCGCACGACCCAGTCTTCGGCTGTGTTCGGCAGCGGTGGGGGGGAGTAGGGACTGTTCATCACATCATCGAAACGGTGCCGGATCCGACGGCCTTGCAGGGCGCCAGCATAGCGCCCCTTTTCACCACCGTGGATCGACAGGCCGGATGGCCTGCCCCGCCAGCGGGACCGCACCGCGACAGGCACATCCGGATCAGGAGCCCGCCGGTCGCGATGCGCTCCCCTCTCTCAGAACCGGACCGACCAGCGCAGGTTGGCGCCATGGTCGCGGGCCTCGTCGGCGTACTGGCCCTGGTAACCGACCTCCAGCAGGCTGTTGCCGCTGGTGCGTGCGGCCACGCCCAGTTCCACCAGTGTCGCGTCGCTGGCCACCCGTGCGCCGTGCACGGTGAAGCTGTCGCCGCCGGCAAACGCCACGTCGGTCCACGGCACCAGTTCGCCGCCGGTCTTGCGGTAGCCCACGCCGCCGCGCAGGCCCACCCAGGTCTCTTCCTGCTGCGAGCCCTTCAGGTTCACGTCGAAGCGCACGCCGCCGGTGGTCAGGTCCGCACGCACGTCGCGGGTCTGCCCGGAGAGCGCCGCCGCGCCGCCGGTCTCGGCGAACGCGTCCGCGCTCGCCCGTACCTGCGCGAACTGTGCGTACGGCTCCACGCCCCAGGTCGCGTTGCCGAAGCGGTAGCCCGCCTCCACGAACGCCTGGCGGGTGGCCGCTTCGTAGGCCGCGGTCGGACGGTCCTCGAAGCCCGCGTAGGCCACCGGACGCTCCACCTCCACGTCGTGCTGGCCGTAGGTCCAGCCGGCCTTCAGGCCCAGCCCCCGCCACGCGTAACCGGCGTACACGCCCGCATAGCGGGCATCGAGATCGGTGCGCGCGTGCTGGCGCTCGCGCGCCTTCAGGTCGCTCTCGCCGATGCCGCCCAGCACGCCCAGGCGCAGGCCGTTGTCGAAGGTGTAGTCCGCGCCGACCAGCGTGTTGCCGCCGTTGTACTCGGTGCCGGCCGCGTTGCCGTCGCCGTCGAGACGGCCGCCGTGACGCTGGATATCCACCCAGGCGCCGAAGCGGCGATCCGGATCGTGCTGCGAGGCCAGCGGATCGGTCCCGCCGCCGGCACGCGCCAGCGCGGTGCCGCGCAGGTGGCGGCTGGTGTCGATCAGCACCGACTGCGCGGTGGCGTGCACATCGCCCGACAGCAGGTCCACCGCCGGGATCGCATCTTCCGGGAACAGCTGCACCAGCGAGCCGACCAGCGCATTGCCGTCGGTCAACGCATCCAGGCCACCGGCAGCGACCCGCTGGTTGTGGGTACCGGCGAAGCTCGCGAACGACGCGCCGCGCGACACGTCCAGCACCACACCGTCGGCGCCGTAGGCCAGCGACAGGCCGAGGAACGGGGTGATCGCCGTGGTGTCGAGCGCATCGAAGCGACCGACGATCCCGCCCTCGGCCGTCAGGAAGTCGTACCGCTCGCCCAGCGCGTACACGCCCGGACCGCGCTGCGCCACCACCGTGCCGCCTTCCAGCGTCGCGGTGCCGGTCACGGCCAGGCGATCGACCTGGTCGGGCGGGGTCATTTCCACCTCGAAGAAGGACCCCGCCTGCTGCACGTAGTCGCCATCGACGGTGAGCATGCCGATCGAGCGGCCCGGGGCCACGGTGCCGCCGGCCGCCACCGTGGTGTCGCCCAGGGTGCCGGTGCCACCGAGGCGGCCGTTGTCGCCGACCCAGGTGCTGGCGCCGGTCTGGAGACCGTCGACCAGCGCGACCGCCGCGCCGTCGGCGCCACCGACGAACAGGTCCGCGCCGTCGAGACGGCCGTCGGCGGTGACTTCGGCGATGCCGCCGTGCACGCGCAAGGCATTGCCCTGCAGGCTGCCCGACAGCGACAGACCGCCGCCTTCGACCACACCGTCGTAGCCGTCGTCGTAGGCATTGGTGCCCGACAACGTCAGCAGACCCTCGTGCACGGTGAAGCCGTCGAAGCTGTTGTCGCCCGCAAGCGTCAGGCTACCCGCACCGCGCTTGATCAGGCCGCCGCGGTCGTCCTCGCGGCCTGTACGCACCAGCGCGTTGGTGATGTCGTTGGACCAGGTGTCGTCCACGCCGGCCGGCAGGGTGACGTCGAAGTCACGCAGGAATGCGCGCGGGCCTTCCATCGCCGCCTTCAGACTGATCAAGCCCCAGCCGGTCTCGTCGTTGAGCACTGCGTCCGCATTGCCCGCCGTGGTCAGCAGGGTGTCGCGCACTTGTCCGTTGGTCATGTAGCCGAAGCGCTCTGCCACCAGGCCCAGCGCGCCAGTCACGTGCGGGGCGGCCATCGAGGTGCCGTCATAGTCGGCATAAGCGGGCTCATGGCCCCACGCCGCCATGGCCTGGTTCATCGCAGCCTGGAAGGCCCCCGCCACACCCTCGTCCAGAACCAGCTCGGGATAGTCATCCAGTGCCACAGCCATGGTCTGGGCGATGTTCGTGTTGGCGCGATCGAGGAAGATGCCCGGGTTATCCCGATAGTTCGCCAGCACTTGTTGGTTGCCGGCGGACTCCCCCGACAGATCGTAGCGCTGCAGGAGACCGGCCAGGCGCGAGGCGCGGGAGAGCACATCGTCGACGAGCGCCTCCATGGCCTCCGCATCGGCAGTCTGCGTGAGCAGCTCGCGATAGAGATCGCCGCCCGCAGCGACGTAGCCTTCGAGCGCAATGACCTCGCGGATCAGTTCCGTGCGGGTGAACGGCTCGTCCGATTCCGCGGCGTCGGTCCGGATCTGCTGGTGGCGTTCGCTCAGGGTCTGTGCGATCACCGACGAGGTGATCGCCGTCCCCGGCGCCGTGACACACCAGTACTTCGAATGACCGCAGTAGTACGAACCGGGGTTGGTCGAGTCGGCCCCGGTCTCGTCGTCCCGCGCCATGTTGGTGACCACCAGCCAGTGCGCTTCCAGCTCCGGAATGATCATCGGTGCCGATCCCCAGGAGCTGGCGTGCGGGCCGGTGCCCGATGCCTCGGCGGTGCGGATGTTGCCCGCGGCGAACACCTGCACGACGCCCGCTTCGACGGCACGGACGAACGCTGAAGCACGCGGGTCGTCCCGACCGCCGATGCGTTCCCGGAAGAACGCCTCCACATCCTCACGGGGCGCATCGTGCAGGAGCGCATCGTTCGTCGAGCCCCAGCTGTGGTTGACGAAACGGACCCCCGCATCGACGAATGCATCGACGGCCGTCGGCGCCGCATCGATCTGCTCGCCGCGCAATGCCGTGAACAGGTCGAACCCCAGGAAATGGGTGGCCGAATGCAACGATGCGCCAAACGCGACGCCATGCATGCTCGTCCCATCACGATTGGCCACCATGGTGCCACCTACGTGCGTGCCGTGATCGCTGTAGCCGGCATGACCGATCATTGGACGTCCGTCGAAATCGCCGAATTCGCCCGGCCGCTCGTCCGCCGGGACCACCCCATCGCGTGTATCGAGCAGATGCAACTTGCCCTCGCCAGCGAACTCCGGGTGGGTGTCGAGCACTCCGCTGTCAAGAATCCCGAGCTTCACGCCGGTACCGGTGATGCCGCGCGCGTACGCATACTCGGCGCCGATCGCCTCCAGGCCCCAGTCGCCCTGGAATTCGGCATCTGCGCGCCAAGACTCGGCGGCAACCTCAAGATCGCCGGTGCGGCCGCCATCGGCGAGATGGAATTTCCCGGTTGCGGTGGCCGAATCGCTCGGTGCGGCCGCCGCCAGAGGGGCCGACCCTCCAGGTCGTCCCGATGCCAGCGCGGCGGTGCCGTGTGGCGTGCGCGCCAGCGGCGCTCCCGTTTCTCTCCACATCGCGGCACGATCCGACGCCCGGAACGCGGATGCGATCGCACGCTCGACGGGCTGGTCCTGGGGCGCTGAGGTGGATTCGACCGCAGCCACAGGGGCGGCACCGACGCACAGCGCAGTGGCGATGGCCAGCGACAGGGGCGACATCAAGCGGGGGGTGATGCGATGGCGTGACGCAGGGGTACGGCGGACAGCATGCATGTGCGAGAGCCTCTCGTTCGTCGTTGCGGATCAGGCGACACGGGCACAGCCGTGCCCACTCCTGGTTCCACAACGAAAAACGGCAGGCCCACCCTACCCCGTCCGTTTCGGTGACCCCTGACCGGCCTTTCAGGCCAGCCGCCGCCGGCTGGACCGAAGCGAGCCACGGGTTCTCGCGTCGCGCTGCGTGATCGAAAACGGTTTCACATGCCGTTGCCCGGCCACGGGATCCCGACAGTGCGGGATCCCGTGGCCGGACGTCACGGGTCGATCAGAACTGCAGCGACCAGCGCAGGTTGGCACCGTGATCGCGCGCCTCGCTGGCGTACTGGCCTTGGTAGCCCACCTCCAGCAGGCTGTTGGCGCTGGTGCGTGCAGCCACGCCCAGTTCCACCAGCGTCGCGTCGCTGGCCACCCGTGCGCCGTGCACGGTGAAGCTGTCGCCGCCGGCAAACGCCACGTCGGTCCACGGCACCAGCTCGCCACCCGTCTTGCGGTAGCCCACGCCACCGCGCAGCCCCACCCAGGTCTCTTCCTGCTGCGAGCCCTTCAGGTTCACGTCGAAGCGCACGCCACCGGTGGTCAGGTCCGCACGCACGTCGCGGGTCTGCCCGCTCAGCGCCGCCGCACCGCCCGACTCCGTGAATGCATCCGCGCTCACGCGTACCTGCGCGAACTGCGCATAAGGCTCCACGCCCCACTGGTCGTTGCCGAAGCGGTAGCCCGCCTCCACGAAGGCCTGCCGGGTGGTGGCGTCGTAGGCGGCGTAGGGCCGCGCCTCGAAGCCGGCATAGCGCACCGGGCGCTCGACTTCCACATCGTGCCGACCGTGGGTCCAGCCACCTCGCAGGCCCAGCCCCTGCCACGCATAGCCGGCGTACACACCGACGTAGCGTGCATCGAGGTCGGTGCGGGCATGCTGGCGCTCGCGCGCCTTCAAGTCGCTCTCGCCGATGCCGCCCAGCACGCCCAGGCGCAGGCCGTTGTCGAAGGTGTAGTCCGCGCCGACCAGCGTGTTGCCGCCGTTGTACTCGGTGCCGGCCGCGTTGCCGTCGCCGTCGAGACGGCCGCCGTGACGCTGGATATCTACCCAGGCGCCGAAGCGGCGATCCGGATCCTGCTGCGCCTGCAGCGGGTCGGTCCCACCGCCGGCACGCGCCAGCGCGGTGCCGCGCAGATGACGGCTGGTGTCGATCAGCACCGACTGCGCGGTGGCGTGCACGTCGCCGCTCAGGACATCCACCGCCGCGATCGCGTCCTCAGGGAACAGCTGCACCAGCGAGCCGACCAGCGCGTTGCCGTCGCTCAGCGCATCCAGGCCGCCCGCGGCGGCGCGCCGGTTGTGGGTGTCGGCGACGCTCGCGAACGACGCCCCACGGGTGACGTCCAGCACCACGCCGTCGGCGCCGTAGGCCAGCGACAGGCCGAGGAACGGGGTGATCGCCGTGGTGTCGAGCGCATCGAAGCGACCGACGATCCCGCCATCGGCCGTCAGGAAGTCGTACTGCTCGCCCAGCGCGTACACGCCCGGACCACGCTGCGCCACCACCGTGCCGCCTTCCAGCGTCGCGGTGCCGGTCACGGCCAGGCGATCGACCTGGTCGGGCGGGGTCATTTCCACCTCGAAGAAGGACCCCGCCTGCTGCACGTAGTCGCCATCGACGGTGAGCGTGCCGATCGAGCGGCCCGGGGCCACGGTGCCGCCGGCCGCCACCGTGGTGTCGCCCAGGGTGCCGGTGCCGCCGAGGCGGCCGTTGTCGCCGACCCAGGTGCTGGCGCCGGTCTGGAGACCGTCGACCAGCGCGACCGCCGCACCGTCGGCACCGCCGACGAACAGGTCCGCGCCGTCCAGGCGACCGTCTGCCGTCACTTCGGCGATGCCGCCGTGTACGCGCAAGGCATTGCCCTGCAGGCTGCCCGACAGCGAAAGACCGCCACCGTCGACCACGCCGTCGAAGCCGGCATCGAATGCGTTGTCGCCCGACAGGGTCAACAGACCCTCGTGCACGGTGAAGCCGTCGAAGCTGTTGTCGCCCGCAAGCGTCAGGCTGCCGGCACCGCGCTTGATCAGGCCGCCGCGGTCGTCCTCGCGGCCTGTACGCACCAGCGCGTTGGTGATGTCGTTGGACCAGGTGTCGTCCACGCCGGCCGGCAGGGTGACGTCGAAATCGACCAGGAACGCGCCCGGGCCCTGCATCGCACCCTCCAGGCTGATCAGGCCCCAGCCGTATTCGTCGCTCAGCGCCTCGCCCGGATCGCCGGCGGTGGTCAGCAGCGTGTCGCGGACCTGGGCACTGGTCATGTAGCCGAAGCGCTCGGCCACCAGACCCAGGGCGCCGGTGACGTGCGGGGCCGCCATCGAGGTGCCGTTCATGGCGCCGTAGCTGGCTTCGTAGCCGAGGTCGCCGAAGGCCGCATTGACCGCGCTCTGGAAGGCGATGGTCACGTCCTGCTCGAGCAGGAACTGGGGCGCCAGCGTCTGCAGTTGCAGCAGGGTGTCGGCGATGTTGTTGTTGAGCCGGTCCAGGAACACGGTGGGGTTGTCGCGATACAGCGCCAACGCCGACTGGTTGCCCGGCGGTTCGCCCGACATGTCGTAGCGCTGGAGCATGCCGGCCACCCGCGCGGCACGGGTGATGAGCTCGTCGACCAGGGCGGTGATGGCCTCCTGGTCGGCTTCCATCGACAGCAGTTCGACGTAGAACTCGCCCAGTGGCGCGACGTAGTCCTGCAGCGCGATGACCTCTGTGAAGAGTTCTGCGCGCGTGAACGGCTCGGTCGACTCGGCTGCGTCCACCCGGATCTGCTCGTGGCGCTCGGACAGGGTCTGGGTGATCGTGGACGAGGTGATGCCGGTGCCAGGCGCGGTCACGCACCAGTAGCGCGCGTGGCCGCAGTAGTAGGAGCCCGGGTTGGTGACCTCGTCGGGTTGCATGTTGGTGACCACCACCCAGTGCTGCTCGAGCTCCGGGAAGAACATCGGTGCCGATCCCCAGGAGCTGGCATGGGGGCCGGTGCCCGAGGCCGCGGCGGTGCGGATGTTGCCCGCGGCGAACACCTGCACCACGTCGGCCTCGGCGGCGCGACGGAAGGCGTCGACCTCGGCGGCGCCCAGGCGCGGCCGCAGCAGCGCCTCCACGTCCTCGCGCGGCGCGTCGTGCAACAGGGCGTCGTTGGCCGAGCCCCAGCTGTGATTGACGAAACGCGCGCCCGATTCGACGAACGCATCCACCGAGGCCACCGTCGGACTGATCTGTCCGCCGCGCAGGACCACGTAGGAATCGAAGCCGAGAAAGTGCGTCGCCGAATGCAGCGATGCACCGAAGGCGACGCCGTGCATGCCGTTGCCGTCCCGGTTGGCCACCATCGTGCCGCCGACGTGGGTGCCGTGGTCGCTGTAGCCGGTGTAGCCGATCAGCGGCCGGCCGTCGAAGTCGCCGTACTCGCCGGGACGCTCGTCGTCGGGCATCCAGATGCCGTCGCGGGTGTCGAGCAGCGTCAGCTTGCCGTCGCCGGCGAATTCCGGATGCGTGTCGAGCACGCCCGAATCCAGGATGCCCAGCGCCACGCCGGCGCCGGTGATGCCGCGCGCGTAGGCGTACTCGGCACCGATCGCCTGCAGGCCCCAGTCTCCCTGGAACTCGGCGTCGTCACGCCAGGACGCCGCGGCGATCTCCAGATCGTCGGTGCGGCCGCCGTCGGCCAAGTGGAAGGATCCGGTCGCGGCGGTGCCGGTATCGGCCGGTGCGATCGCAGCGACGCCCGACGACGCATGCACGGCGGCCTCGTGGCCGGCCGTGCGCACCTGCAGCGGCGTCCGCGCGGACACGCGGGCCGCGGCGGGGAGGCGGGCGATACGCTGCGCGCGCTCGGTCGTCTGGAACGCGGTGTCGATCGCGCGCTCGACCGCATGCGACGCGGTCGGGGCCGGGGCCGGGCCGTCGGCGGCCAGGGCCGGCGCTGCGGCCAGGCACAACGAGGTCGCGATGGCGAGCGAGAGGGGCGAGCGGACCCAGGCGGGCGACGGGCGCTGGGCGGAACGGCGGGAAAGCGGTGCGGGCATTCAGTAACCTCGACGTCGGATTGTGTGAATCAGCCATAAACAGATACAGATCGGTGTGCGGATTTGCAAATCCGTTCATCATTCACACGTCGCGATGGCGGCGGGTGACGCGTGTTACCAAAGTGTTACGTGGCCCCGATGTTGGGCTAGCATGCAGCCCACGAGCCAATGAGATTCCAGCAAGCGTGATCGAGAGCGAGCCTCCCGAACGCGATCCGGGGGTATCCGCCGACGATCCTGTGTTCGAGTCCTTCCTGCGCAACGAGTCCGCTGCGCTCGTCGGCTATCTGCGCAGCCGTCGACTCGATCCCGAGGATGCCCGCGACATCGCGCAGGAAGCGCAGATGCGCCTGCTGCGTTATCGCGGCCAGGATGCGGAGATCTTGCGCCCGCTGCTGTACCGGATCGCATCGAACCTGCTGCGCGACCGCTGGCGGCAGCAATCGACACAACGGGTGACCTGGATCGGCCAGAGCACCGACGCCGAGACCGTCGCCACCGAAGACCCCGGCCCGGATCAGCTGGCAGCGCAGCAACAGGAACTCGCCCGCGCCAAGAGCGCGATCGCGGCGCTGCCCGCCCACTGCCGCGGGGTCTACCTGCTCAACCGGATCGAGGGCATGAGCTACACCCAGATCGCCCGCCACATGGGTGTGTCGGTCAAGGCCGTGGAAAAGCAGATCAGCAAGGCGCTCGCCCTGTTGCGCCAGGCGATGGACAGCCCCGGCGGCAGCTGAGCCGACATCTGCGGTCGCCCATGGCGCGCCCGCAGCCACTGCGGCGACCACACCGCTCGCACGTTGTGCGGATCGAGTTGTCTTCTGTCCGCCGACATCGGCATCGCCGTGGTCAGGCGCACCCACCCTCGGTCCCGCATCGCAGCGCGTCCGCGATCCCGGCGTCCGCGTCGAGCCGCGCATATGCGTGACCCAGTTCGGCGACCACGGCCGGCGTCTGCGCGAGCGACCCGAACACCGCGTCCAACGCGAGAAACCGGTCGACATCCAATGCCGCATCGCCGGTGCACGCGCGTCCGATCTCGCGCAGCGCCACGTCCATCGGATCGACCAGCACGATGCCGGCCCGCGCCTGCCGACGCACGAACAGCAGCCAGGCCGCCACCGGCAGGCACAGCCCGTCGATCGGGCGACCCGCTGCGTGCGCATCGCGGAGGGTGCCGAAGATGCGCACCGGCAACTTCTGCGACCCGTCCCATGCGATCTGCGACAGCAGATGGCGGATGTCGGGATTGCGGAAGCGAGCGAGGATGGCGCTGATGTAGGCATCCGGCGCAAGACCCGCGACGGCGTCGAGCGTCGGCGCGATGGCCTCGCGCATGAGGCGCTCGACGAAACCGGCCAGCAGCGGCTGGCGCATCGCGTCGGCCACGGTCTCCTCCCCCATCAGGATGCCGAGGTAGGCGAGCGACGAATGCGCGGCGTTGAGCAGCTTGAGCTTGGCGCGATCGTGCCCGGCGATGTCGCCGCTGAGCAGCACACCGACGCGTTCGAACGGCGGCCGCCCGTTGCAGAAGCGGTCCTCCACCACCCACTGCGTATAGGGTTCGCGCTGCACCGGCCAGGCGTCGTGCAGGCCGAGCGCGGTATCGACCCGGGCGCGCAGCGCAGCGTCGGTGGCCGGGGTGATGCTGTCGACCATCGAACGCGGAAAGCTGGCATGGGTATCGATCCAGTCCGCCAGCGCGGGATCGACGCCGCGTGCGTACTGCACTGTCGCCCGCTGCAGGCGGCCACCGTTGTCGGCGAGGTTGTCGCAGCTGAGCACCGTGTAGGCCGGCAGGCCGAGCGCACGCCGCCGCGCCAGGCCGGCGACCACGTAGCCGATGGCGCTGACCGGCGCCTCCGGGGTGGCGAGATCGTGGGCGATGTCGGCATGGGCGAGATCCAGTCCGTCGTCGGCCAGGCAGTAGCCCTTCTCGGTCACGGTGAGCATCAGCAGCCGCACATCCGGATTCGCGAGGCGCGCCAGCACCGCCTCGCGTTCGTCGGTCGCGCACAGGACCTCGCGCAGGGCGCCGATCACGCGCAGCGACGGTCCGCCGTCCATCAGCGACAGCGTGTACAGGCCGTCCTGCGGCCGCAGTGCGTCGCGCACGTCCGGGTTGCGCAGCGAGACGCCGCAGATCGCCCATTCCGGCGCGTCTTCCAGCAACGCGTCGAGATACGCGGCCTGATGCGCGCGATGGAACGCGCCCACACCCAGATGAACGATGCCGATGCGCGTGCACGCGCGGTCGTAGGTCGGCCGTGCGACCGTCGGCGGCAGGTTCACGAGCGTGGCCTCGGACAGACGTTCGTCCGGGATCATCGCTCGTCCCGCGCGTAGGGCCCGAGCGTCGCGCCGACGAAGCCACCCGTCCGCTCGGTGCTCAACACCGTTGCATCGGCGTCGCGCAACAGCCATTGCCAGTCGCCGTCGCCGGTCGCGTAGGCGAACGCGATGCGTCCTTCGTCGCCCGCGATCTTGAGCCGCATGTCCGTGGCCGTGGCGACGACCTGGGTGGCCAATGTCTCCACCGGCCGGTCGACGCCGGTCGCACGCTCGACGAAGAGCTCGAGGGCCCCCGTTCCAGCGCGGCGCATCCCGAGGAAGTACCAGTGGTTGCCGCTCTGGAACGCCGCCATGCCGGCGGCGATGCCGGTCGCGGGTGCGGCCAACGCCGTGCTCGCCTCGAACACCAGGTGCTGCTGCCGGCGCGCCAGGAACGAGGGGTTGCCCAAGGTGTCCAGCCCCTCGGGCAGGGGATGGATCGCGAGGCGACCGGGATGCGAGGCAAGGTCCGCCCAATCGTGCCGGGGCACGCGGACGAACATCCACGCGCGCTCGAGCGTCGGCGCATCGAACGCGTCGCGCCAGGTGAAATTGCCGGTCATCGGCGCCTGCTCCGCGGGGCGCGCCATCCACGACGGCGCCGGCAGCACGTACGGAACGGGCGCATCGGGCGGCAGGATCGAAGGCCACCCGTCCTCCCAGGTCACCGGCAGCAGGAAGGTCTCGCGCCCGGTGTTGTAGTGCGACACGTCGTAGTTCCGACTGGCGAGGAATACCGCCCACCAACGGCCGTCCGGGCCTTCCACCAGATCGGCGTGGCCTGCGTTGGTGACCGGCAGGTCGCGCGTTTCGGGCAGGTCGCGCTGGGTGAGGATCGGATTGCGCGCGTACGGGATGTACGGACCCCAGACGTCCCGGCTGCGCAGCACCACCTGCGAGTGCTGCGGCCCGGTACCGCCCTCGGCGTTGGACAACACGTACCAGCCGTCGACCTTGTAGATGTGCGGCCCTTCGATCCAGATCGGGTTCTCTTCCGGCTTCACGCCCCCGTCGACCAGCACCTCGCGCGGCCCGAACGGCTGTAGGGTGTCGAGGTCGAAGGCCTGCAGCCAGATCGCGCGATGGCCGTCGTAACGCGGCGGACCTTCCGGCTCGTCGTTGTTGAGCAGGTAGGCGCGGCCGTCGTCGTCGAAGAACAGCGAGGGGTCGATGCCACCGATCTCCGGCAGCCAGACCGGGTCCGACCAGGGACCGGCGGGATCGCGGGCGGTGACGATGAAGTTGCCGCCGTTGTCGACCGCCGTATTGACCACGTAGAAGACGCCCTCGTGGTATTCGATCGCCGGCGCGAACACGCCACGCGACAGGCCGAGGCCGTCGAAGTCGAGCTGGTCCGGCCGGTGGATGGCGTTGCCGACCTGGGTCCAGTGCACCAGGTCCTCGCTCTCGAACACCGGAATGCCGGGGAAGTAGGTGAACGTGGAATGCACCAGGTAGAACTTGCCGCGCGCGGCCACGATGCTCGGGTCGGAATGGAAGCCGGCCAGGATCGGGTTGCGGAAATGCCCGTCCGGCAACGGCGCGTCGAAAGCGCGGTCGCGTCCGGTGTACTCGAACCAGTCGTACAGCACCGGCGGTGCGGCGGGCGTGGTCACGGCGGCGGGCGGGCCGGCACCGGCCGCGGGCGCCTGGGTGGCGAACGCCAGCGCGCCGATCATCGCGCCATGGCCGAGGACCCGTCGCAGCATGCGGGACTGCCGTGCGAGCGCCGCACGGATGTCCTCGCGGATCGTCGGGCGGGTTCCCAGGTCGCGTGCGCGCGCGCGCGCACGGTCAGCCACGCGCTCGTCCGCCTTCTGGTGGATGGTGTTCATGCGTGCGGTCTCCATGGCGGTCACCAGTCCCACATCGCGCCGTCTTCCAGGCGGGCGATCGGCAGTTGCTTCGGCGCGTAGGGATATCTCGCCGCCAGCGCCTCGTCGATGTCGACGCCGTGTCCGGGCGTGTCGCCCACGTGCAGACGGCCGTCGCGGAAGACGTAATCGTGCGGAAACACCGCGTCGGTCTCGTCGCTGTGGAACATGTATTCCTGGATGCCGAAGTTCGGCACCCAGGTATCGAAGTGCAGCGCCGCGCCCATCGTCACGGGCGACAGGTCGGTCGCGCCGTGGAAGCCGGTGCGCACCTGGTGCAGGGCGGCGAAATCCGCCAGCCGGCGGATGTGGGTGATGCCGCCGCCGTGCACGATCGTGGTGCGGATGTAGTCGATCAGCTGGCGCTCGATCAGGTGCTTGCAGTCCCAGATCGAGTTGAACACCTCGCCCACCGCCAGCGCGGTGACCGAATGCTGGCGGATCAGCTCGAACCCGGCCTGGTGCTCGGCGGGCGTGGCGTCCTCCAGCCAGAACAGCCGGTACGGCTCGACCGATTTCGCCAGCCGCGCGGCTTCGATCGGCGTGAGCCGATGGTGGACGTCGTGCAGCAGTTCGATGTCGGCGCCGTGATCGGCGCGCAGACGCTCGAACAGCTTCGGCACCACGTCCAGATAGCGTGGCGTGTTCCACACCGTTTCCAGCGGCAGTGCGCTCTCTGCCGGCTCGTAACCCTTCGCGTTCGAGATGCCGTAGGCCTTCTTGATCCCGGGAACGCCGCACTGCGCACGCACCGCCAGGAACCCCTGCTCGATGAAGCCGGCGACCGCGTCGCTGGCTTCCTCGATGTCGCGGCCGTTGGCGTGTCCGTAGACCAGCGCACCCTCGCGCGACCGCCCGCCCAGCAGCCGGTACAACGGCATGCCGGCCATCTTGCCCAGGATGTCCCACAGCGCCACGTCGACCGCGGCGATCGCGCTCATCGTCACCGGGCCGCGCCGCCAGTAGGCACCGCGATACAGGAACTGCCACAGGTCCTCGATGCGCCCGGCATCTCGCCCGATCAGGTTGGGCGCGACGTGGTCGCGCAGGTACGACGCGACCGCCAGCTCGCGGCCGTTGAGCGTCGCGTCGCCGATGCCGTGGACACCCGAGCGGGTGACGATCTTCAGGGTGACGAAGTTGCGCCCCGGACAGGTCACGATGACCTTCGCCTCGACGATCTCGCGATCGCGGCCGGAGCCGGCGCGGGGGGCGCCGGTGGACGGCACGGCGGGGGACGTATCGGGGGACGTGGTCATGGCATCGTGACTCGCTGTCGAATGACGGAGGTTGGCGCCGCCGCCCCGCTCGGCGCGTGGGCGATCTTCGGTGCGGCCCGTGCGGCGCCGCTCATCGGGCCGCGCGCCCGATCGCGATCTCGAACGGGCCGACCGGCACGCCGGCGCGATCGAACAGATTGACCATCGGACTGTCTGCCCAGGCGTGGCGGACACGGACCGGGGCGGACACGTCGGCCGCGCGCAGTACCACGGTGTCGCCCTGCACACGGGCGTCGGCATAACGACAGCTGCCGGCCGCGGCGCCGCACAACTCGAATCCGACCGGGGCGGCGGCGCCGTGCACGACCAGGCCGCCGTCGATCCCGGCGAACCCGACCACCACCGCATCCCCCTCGCGCCGGGCCGAGCGGGGCGTCGGTCCGCTCGCCGGCACCGGATCGGCGTACACGACATGGCGCGCGGCACGCGCGAGCCGACGACCGAGCTCCTGCTTGTTCGGCGGATGGATGTCGTAGCGGTCGCCGATGTCGATCGCCACCGCCAACGCGCTGGCGGCATCCTCGTCGGCCACTCGACGTTGCGCCTCGCGCAAGGTCGCCCAGTCGCTGTCGCCGGGCGCGAAGGACGGCTGGCCGTAGTTCGCCAGCTGCACCACCAGGAACGGCAGCTGCGAACCGAATCGCGAGCGCCAGTCGTCGCGCAGCACGCGCAACCGATCCGCATAGGCGTCGGCCTCGCCGGTGTCGGATTCGCCCTGGTACCAGAGCGCGCCGCGCAGCGCGATCCCGGCGAGCGGCGCGATCATCCCGTTGTAGAGCGTGGACAGCCCTGCCGCGTCCTGCCAGGGCGCACGCGGCGGCCAGTCGCGGCCGGGCGCGACGCGGTAGCGCCAGCCGCCGTCGAGCGGCACCGATGTCCCATCGTCGAACTGCAGTCGATGCGCGGTGGCGGGTCCGGACAGGCCCCCGTCGCGATAGGTATCGAGCACCGCCACGACCACGGTGTTGTCACCTGCGCGCAGCAGCCCCGGCGGCAGTGCGTACGCGCGCGCAAGACCGGCCCCGTACGTACTGCCGACGGCGGTGCCGTTGACCCAGGTCGTATCCATTTCGTCGGCCGGGCCCAATGCCAGCACGGCCTGCCGGGCCGCCTGCCCGGCCTCCAACTGCACCGTGGTGCGGTACCAGACCAGACCATCGTAGTCGGCCAGGTCCGGCAGCCCCCACTGCTCCCACGCGCCGAGGTCGCGTGGCGCGTCCAGCCAACCGTCGCCGATGCCGGCATCCGACGCCGCGCGCCATGGCGCATCGTCGGCGGCGACGCCCTCGCGGTCGTGCCACCACCCTGCCCAGATCGCCCCCCAGCGCGCGGCCGCGGCCGCGGGATCGCGGCGATACAGATCCAGCACGCCCAGCGCGTCATCGTCGGCACCGGCCTCGCGCAGGGCGTCGCCGCTGGTCCAGGCCTGGATGCGCGAGCCGCCCCAGGCCGCGCTGATCAGCCCCATCGGCACGTCCACGGTCTCGCGCAGCGCGCGCGCGAAGTAGAAGCACGCCGCGGAGAAGTCGCGCACGCTGTCGGGCGACACCGTGCGCCACGCGACCGGCGCCCCGAACCCCGCCTGCGGGGACGGATGGCCGACCTGCGGAACGGTCAACAGGCGGATCGCGTCCGACCCCGCACCGGCGATTTCGGCACGCGCGTCGAGCGAGCGCCACACCTGCAGCTCCATGTTCGACTGTCCGGCGCACAGCCAGACATCGCCGACGAGCACGTCCTCGACGCGTTGCTCGGCGGTGTCGGTGCGCACCTGCAGGACATGCGGGCCGCCTGCGGGCAGGGCCGGCAGCGTCGCCTCCCAGTGCCCGCCCGCATCGGCATGTACGTCGCCGAGCCGATCCGCCAGCGCCACCCGGACCCGCGTCCCGGGCGGCGCCTGTCCGTGGATCCGCAGGGGCCGATCGCGCTGGAGCACCGCATGGTCCTGGAACACCGGATGCAGCAACGACGACGTGCCGGCGGTCGCCTGCCCGTCCGCGGCCTGGAGCGTCGGCGCGGCGGCCGGCAGCAGCAGGGCGAAGACCAGAGCCACCGTACGCCCGGTCCTGCGCCCCGGCACCGATGCCTGCACGCGCGACGGTGCGACGCGCGTCGCGCTCACTGGGTGTCCCCCGGTGCGTAGGGAAACGCCAGCGAGCGGTAGTACGACAGCGGCTGCGGTGGGGGTTCGACGCCCGCAGCCAGCGGCCGCTGCGAGATCGACTGGAAGTAGGCGATACTGGCATCGCGCCACCACTGCGCTTCCTGCTCCTGGATCGCGAGGAAGGCGGCCACCTGGGCATGACGCGCCGGATCGACGCGCTCCGCCAGGCCCTCCCACGTCGCGCGCATGCCGCGCACCGTGGCGACGCCGCGGTCGTACCGATGCACCAGCTCGTCCCACACCGTGCGCCCGGATGCGGTCGGGCGATCCCAGGAGACGTGGTGGAACCACAGCAGGAACGCTTCGGGCGTGCGTTCGACATCGTCGAACAGGTCCGCCACCGGCGGCGCGTATTGCGAGACCGCGTCGCTGCCGCCGCGGGTCCGGTCGAATCCGATGCCTTCGGCGGTGGCCCGATGGAAATACACCGAGGTCCAGTCCGCACGCGGGCCGCCGTCCACCCAGGGGCCAGGACCGTAGTGGTGGCCACGCCCCATCAGGTGATGCAGTCCCAGCGCGCCGGTGTAATCCACCACCGCCTCGCGCGAGACCATCATCATGTCGACCACCGGCGTCACCAGCCCGGCGTCGTTGCCGAAGGTCATCCGTGTCCACTCCTCGGCGATGTCGCGCGAGGACAGGTCGGGATTCCACGCCAGCCGGCCATAGGCGTACCAGTTCGCCTGGTCGAAGTGCGAGCCGCTCCAGTTGCGGTCGGTGCCGATGTTGGCGACGCCGGCGATACCGGTGAGCCGGCGTCCGCCGGATTCGTCGTCGTACAACGAGCCGTCGAGCACCCGCGCGACGGTCGAGCCCTCGCCCCGGACCTGCGTATCGGCGCGCAGCACCTCCTCGTACAGCGGTCCCTTGAAAGCCAGATGGGTGGCGAAGCCCAGATATTCCTTGGTGATCTGGAATTCCATCATCAGCGGCGTGCCCGGCATCGCACCGAACAGCGGATGGAACGGCTCGCGCGGCTGGAAGTCGATGGCGCCGTTCTTCACCTGCACCAGCACGTTGTCGCGGAACTGTCCGTCGTGCGGTACGAACTCGTTGTAGGCCTGCTTGGCGCGGTCGACCGGCTCCTCGTCGGAGTACACGAACGCACGCCACATCACGATGCCGTCGTGCGGGGCCAGCGCGTCGGCGAGCATGTTGGCGCCGTCGGCATGCGAGCGACCGTAGTCCTGGGGTCCGGGCTGACCTTCGGAATTGGCCTTGACCAGGAACCCGCCGAAATCCGGAATGCGCGCGTAGATCTCGTCCGCCTTGCCGCGCCACCACGCCTGTACGGCGGCGTCGAGCGGATCGGCCGTCGGCAGGCCGCCGATCTCCATTGGTGCACTGAAGCGCGCGCTCAGATAGACGCGGATGCCCCAGGGACGGAAGGTGTCGGCCAGCACCCGCACCTTGTCCAGGTACATGGGCGTGAGGATCTGCGCGTTGGCATTGACGTTGTTGAGTACGGTGCCGTTGATGCCGATCGAGGCATTGGCGCGCGCGTAGTCGGTGTAGCGTGGATCCACCCAGCCCGGCAACCGGTGCCAGTCCCAGATCGACTGGCCGGCGTAGCCGCGCTCCACGTGACGGTCGAGATCGTCCCAGTGATTGAGCACGCGGCGCTGCAGCCGCGGCGCCTCGCGCAGGTTCAGCGCATCGAGCGGCTGCCCGGTCCGCAGCAGACGCAGGAAGGCGAAGGTGCCGTAGAGCGTGCCCACGTCGTGCGCGGCGGCGATCACCGTGACCGGTCGGCCTGCGACGGTGACGCTGCGGATCAGATAACCCTCGTCGCCGAGACCGTCGAGATCGAGCCCGAGTGCGGCGATGTCCGGCGACGAGGCCGGCGTGCCGACCAGCAGCGCGCCATCGCCAGCGTCCGGCACGGCGGATGGCGCATCCGGCCCAGACGCGCCGACGAGGCCGCGGATCAACTCGTCGCGTGCGGCGCGCTGGGTCGGCGTGGCGACCGGTGCCGACACCCTGCCGGCGCGTACGGCGGCGATGTCCGGTGCTGGCGTATCGCCCTGGCGCAGCCAGAGGTCGTAGCCGTCGTCGGCGCGCGCCGGTGCGCCGGACAGCATCGCGACGACCACGAGCGAGGACGCCACCCAGGCCAGCCACCGCATCGGAACATCCCTCAAGGACCGGTGTCCGCGCATCCGCGCGGACGGTTCGCATGCTCCCGTCACGCTCTCCCTCCCCAGGTATCGATCTCGTGTTGTCGAGCACCGAACGTATGTCGGCGCCGTGGTACGCACCTGTTGCCGGCGCTTGTGGTAACGGTAACATCGCGGATCCGAGGCCGTCCACACGCCTTGGAAGCCACGATGCATGACCCCATTGCAACCCGATACGGCAAAGACCCGGCACGGCACGGATCCGGGATGCGATATCGACACGATCCAGCCACCACGACGCGCTTCAAAGGGCGGCGCGCGTTCTAATATGGTCCGTCGCCGGCCCGGTGCCGGTCGATGTCAGGCAACCACAGGACGAACGTGTTGAACGACAAGAAATCGGTCAGGCGCAGGGGACGTGCCGCCACCATCCACGAGGTGGCGCGACACGCGGGTGTGTCGCCGATGACGGTATCCCGTGTGGTCAACGGCAACAGCAACGTGCGCCCGGCCACCCGCGAACTGGTGATGCAGGCCGTGCGCGAGCTGGACTACACCCCCAACCCCGCCGCGCGCCAGCTCGCCGCCGCGCCCGGCATGCGCATCGCCTTGATCTTCACCAACCCCAGCAGCGCCTATCTGAGCGAGCTGGTCGTCGGCGCGCTGCGCGGCGCGTCCAAATCCGCGGTGCAGCTGGTGATCGAGGCCTGGGATCCAGCGGATGTCGAGGCCGAACGTGTGGCGGCACGGGCGCTCGCCCGCAGCGTATCCGGCGTCATCCTTCCGCCCCCGCTGTGCGAGTCCGAAGCGGTGGTCTCGGAGCTGACCGAAGCCGGTACGCCCACCGTGGCGATCGCCTCCGGACGGTCCCACGAGGACGTCTCCTGCGTGCGCATCGACGATCACCAGGCCAGCCGCGAAATGACCGCTCACCTGATCGCGCTCGGTCACCGGCAGATCGGCTACATCCAGGGCGCGCCGAACCAGACCGCCAGCGAGCGCCGCTACGAGGGTTTCCGTGCGGCGCTGGAGGAAGCCGGCATCGCGCTGGATGCCAAGCTGGTCGAACCCGGACGCTTCACCTATCGCTCCGGCCTGGACGCGGCGGAACGCCTGCTCGCGCGCAAGCAACGACCGACCGCGATCTTCGCCAGCAACGACGACATGGCCGCGGCGGTCGTTTCCGTGGCCCATCGGCGCGGTCTCGACGTACCGCGCGACCTCTCGGTCGTGGGCTTCGACGACACGTCAGCCGCCACCACGGTCTGGCCGGAACTGACCACGATCCGACAGCCGATCGCGGCGATGGCGGAATCCGCGGTCGACATCCTGGTGCGCGGCATCCGCCGGCGCGAGCGCGATTCCAAGCTGCTCATCGTCGATCACGTGGTGGCGCACCAGCTGGTCCGGCGCGACTCGGTGGCGACGCGAAAGGCGGTCTCTCCGAAGCGGAAGTGATGCCGGCGCCGGGAGGCCGCCAAGTCGACGCCGGCCGACACCTCCTCACCCTCTCCGAGAGAGGATGAGGGCATCACGCGCGGCCGCTGCCCGCTGCGCCCTCAACCGCCCGGCGGGCACCTTCTCCCGCTCACGGGAGAAGGACGGCCGTCACCGCTGCAGGTACTGGTTGACCAGGTTCTCGTACTGCTCCTGCCGGCCACTGCGTTGCGTCGGCTCGCCGGCCTTTTCGGCCAGATCGCGCAGTGCGGCCAGATCCAGCGCGCCATCCGCGAAGGCCTTGCCCTCGCCGGCATCGAAGCTGGCATAGCGCTCGCGACGCCAGCCTTCCCACGGCGAATCCGCCAGCAACGCATGGGCGACCTCCAGGCCGCGGGCGAACGCGTCCATGCCGCCGATATGGGCCATGAACAGATCGGCGGGATCGGTCGATTCGCGCCGCACCTTGGCATCGAAGTTCAGTCCACCCGGGGCCAGCCCACCTTGTCGCAGCACCACCATCATCGCGCCGACGGTGTCGTAGAGATCGGAGGGGAACTGGTCGGTGTCCCAGCCGTTCTGCGGATTGCCGCGGTTGGCGTCGATGCTGCCGAGCAGGCCGGCATCGGCGGCGACCTGCAGGTCGTGCTCGAAGCTGTGGCCCGACAGCGTGGCGTGGTTGGCCTCGATGTTGAGCTTGAAGTCGCCGTCCAGGCCGTGCTCGCGCAGGAAGCCGGTGCAGGTTGCGCTGTCGAAGTCGTACTGGTGCTTCATCGGCTCCATCGGCTTGGGCTCGATGAGGAAGTTGCCCTCGAAGCCGATGCTGCGGCCGTAGTCGCGCGCCATGGTCAGGAAGCGCGCCATGTGCGCCAGCTCGCGCTTCATGTCGGTGTTGTGCAGGCTGGCGTAACCCTCCCGGCCGCCCCAGAACACGTAGTTCGCGCCGCCGAGCTCGACCGTGGCGTCGAGTGCGTTCTTGACCTGCACCGCCGCGCGCGCGACCACGGCGAAGTCCGGATTGGTCGAGGCGCCGTTCATGTAGCGCGGGTGCGAGAACAGGTTGGCGGTGCCCCACAGCAGCTTCATGCCGGTGGCTTCCTGGCGCGCCTTGGCCAGACCCACCATGTGCTTGAGGTTGCGCTCGTAGGTGGCGATATCGTCGGCATCCGGCGCCAGGTCGATATCGTGGAAGCACCAGTACGGCACGCCGAGCTTGGTGAAGAACTCGAACGCCGCGTCGAGCTTGGCTTCGGCGCCGGCCAGTCCACCGCCGACCGCGTCCCACGGATACGCACGGGTGCCCGGCCCGAACGGATCGCTGCCGTTGCCGCAGAAGCTGTGCCAGTAGCAGACCGCGAAACGCAGGTGCTCGGCCATGGTGCGGTCGCCGATGCGCTTGCCGGCGTCGTACACCTTGAAGGCCAGCGGGTTGTCGGAGCCGCGGCCCTCGAACGGGATCGCGTCGATGCCGGGGAAGTAGGCCTGGTTGCCGATGAAAGGTGTGCTCATGGAGAAGATGTCCGTGTCGGAAGGAGGAGGGCGGATCGCGGATGCGATCAGGACGCGTAGAGCGGCCGGATCGCGTCGAGATGGGCGAGAAAGCGCCGGTAATGCGCCTGGTAGGTGTCGTGCGCATCGGCGCGCGGGCGTGCGGACAGGCGGGGATCCAGACGCACGTGCGCGGCGACCAGCGCGGGCAGATCGGCCTGCGGATCGGTCGCGCGCTGACTGGCCCAGAGCGCCTGCAGGGCCGCACCGAATGCCGCCCCTTCGGCCTGCTCGGGCACGTCCACCGGCAGGCCGAACAGGTCGGCGGCCATCTGCCGCCACGCCGCGCTGCGGCTGCCGCCGCCGGTCAGGCGGATCGCATCGAAGTCCATGCCGGCACCGGCGAACGCGTCGTAACCGGCGTGCAGGCTGTAGAGCGCACCTTCCATTGCGGCGCGGTAGAGGTTGGCCGCGGTGAGGTTGGTGGAGGTGATGCCGAACAGGCTGCCACGGCCGTTGGGCAGATCCGGGGTGCGCTCGCCGTTGAGGAACGGCAGCATCAGCAGGCCGTCCGCGCCGGGCCGCGAATCCTGCATGCGGGCATCACCGTCGCGGCTGGCGAAGCCGCACAGGCCGGCCACCGTCTCGGTGGCGACGGTGCAGTTCATGGTGCAGATCAACGGCAACCATCCACCGGTCGAATCGCAGAACGCCGCCCAGCGGGCGTCGGCGTCGACCATCGGGCGATCCGCGTACGCGAACAGCGTGCCTGAGGTGCCGAGACTCATGCTGAGCACGCCGGCGGTCACGTTGCCGGTGCCGATCGCGGCCATCATGTTGTCCCCGCCACCGGCCGAGACCCGCACGTTGCGCGGCAACCCGAGCGTCTGCGCGGTCTCCGCGCGCAACGGAAACGTCGCGTGGGCCTCGACCAGCGGCGGCAGGCAGGCCAGGAGATCGCGATCGGGATCGGTCGCGGCCAGCATCTCGGGCGACCAGTCGCGGCGGCGCACGTCCAGCCAGCCGGTGCCCGACGCGTCGCCGCATTCCATCCACGCCTCGCCGGTCAGCCAGTGGTTGACGTAGTCGTGCGGCAGCAGGATCGTCGCCAGCCGCGCATAGGCCTGCGGCCGGTGCTCGCGCGTCCACGGCAGCTTGGAGGCGGTATAGCCGACCAGGATCGGATTCCCGGCCCGCTCCACCGCACGACCCATGCCGCCGGCGGCGGCCATGATCCGCGCCGCCTCGACCGTGGTGCTGGTGTCGCACCACAACTTCGCCGGTGCCAGCACGCGACCGGACGCATCCAGCGGCACGAAGCCGTGCTGCTGGCCCGAGACGCCGATCGCCTCGACCCGCGCTCGCTGCTCGGGCGTCAATGCGGCGAAGCAGGTGCGCACCGCGTCGATCCACCACTCCGCGCGCTGCTCGCGGCTGCCGTCCTCGCCCGCAGCCAGGTCCAGCGGCTGGCCGTGCGTTGCGACCACCTGCTGCGTGGCCGGGTCGTAGGCCAGCAGCTTGACGCTCTGCGTGCCGATGTCCAGCCCGACATAGAGGCTCATGCGGACCCTCCCCGCTGCACGCGGGCCCCAGATGGCCGCAATGTCCGTCCGACGACCCGATGACGCGCTCTGCCCATGACACCCTCCAAGACGTCCTCGAATGATAGCGCTACCATTCATCGGCGTAAGAAAGCCGTCTCGTCGAGCCGGTTGCCCGGCTCCAAAGGACGGCGCCAATGGCCGCAATCTACCGCGTTTTTCGTTGAACGCCTTGCTGCGCTGCGATAAAGAACGCCCTGCCGGCATGCCGCCTGATGATGAGCGCTCACATCAGCCGCAACCCGTCGGACGCGAGCCGGAGCCGGTGACTGGGCGCGAGCGCATCGACGAAGGCCGCGTCGTGGCTCACCACCACCAGCGCACCGGGCCAACCGCGCAGCAGGGCCGCGAGCGCATCGGTGCTGTCGGCATCGAGATGACTGGCCGGCTCGTCAAGCAGCAGCAACGGCGCCGCGGGCCGGGCCCAGGCAGCGGCGGCGAGTGCCACCCGCATGCGCTCACCCCCGGACAGCGACGCCATCGGCCGACCGACGCACGCACCCCGCAGGCCCAGCAATGCGAGCCGCGTGCTCACCGCAGTCGCATCCAGACCGGTGCACGCCTGCAACCAGCTCGATGCATCCGCCGCAGGCGGCAGGACGGGATACAGCGCATCCAGCGACTGCACCGGCACATGCGCCAGCGCACGCCCCGCGGCGAGGCCGGTCTCACCGCGCAGCGCGCGCAGCAAGGTCGTCTTCCCGCTGCCGTTGTGCCCCTGCAGGGCGACCCGCACCGGGCCGGACGCGTGCCAGTCGAGCGGTGCCGCCGGCGTGGGGTTGCACGGGTGCGCGCGTTCGAACGACAGCACGCGCCGCCCGGGCGGCAACGCGACCTCGGCATCGAGGAAGACCGGTGCGTCCGCGGCCTGCACGGCAGCATGGGCGGTGCCGACGGCCTGCACCCCGGCCGCCAATCGTGCCTGCAACGCGTGCCGCTGCCGGCCGGCGCTGCGCTCGCTGCGTCCAAGGGCATGATCGAGCAACAGGGGCGATTGATTGACATCGCGACGTATGCGCCGGCCCTGTGCGCAGCGACGATCGATCCGCTCGCGCTCGCGCGCGGCCTCGCGATGCAGCCGGTCGCGTTCGCTGCGCGCGGCCGCCAGCGCGGCGTGCGCCTGTGCATCGCGCGCGGCGCGCATCGCCTGCCAGGCGGCGAGTCCGCCATCGACGTCCAGCAGGCCGTCGCCCCCCAGTTCCAGCAGGCGCGGCATCGGCGCCAGCCAGGCCGGGTCGTGACCGGCCACCAGCACCGCCCCCGGTCGTTCGCGCAGGCGCGCGCACCAGGCGGCGGAGGCGTCCGCGTCAAGCCATGTCCCCGGCTCGTCGAGCAGCAACACCTCGGCGTCCGACAGCCAGAGGCCGAGCAGGTGCAACTGCTGGCGTTGCCCCGCGGACAACCGGGCACCATCGCGTGTCATCGGCCAGCACGGGAGATCGACATCGGCCAGCGCCCGCTCCAGGCGTGCGACGAGATCCCAGTCGTCGGCCACGCGGCATACATCGTCGGGCGTCCCCTGCCCGGCCGACAAGCGCTGCAGGGCGTCGTAGCGCTCGCCCAAACCGAGCAGGTCCACGACGCGACCGCACCTGGCCGCCGCATCCTGCGGCAGCCACCCCACGCCACCCGGCACGGTGATGCCGCCCCCGCCAGCGGCGAGCAGACGCAGCAGGGTGCTCTTGCCCTGCCCGTTGCGGCCCACCAGCGCGCACGGCCCGGGCATCAGCGCGAGATCGAGGTCGGAAAACAGGATGCGGCCATCGGGAAGGATGGCGGACAGGCCTCTGGCCTGCAGAAGCGGAGACGGCATGCGGGCACTCCCGGCGCGACAAGTCGGTCCCGGCGGTGCGGGACGGCGAACGGTGTCGGGCTCAGTGGCGCATGCGGGCGAAACTCCGGTGGACGCAGGATGCGTGGCCGTCATGATACCCAGAGGCGCCCGGGCCGGGCTGAACGTCTGGACGCATGCGGTGCGTGGCATGCGACGTACCGCGCGACACCGGATGCCGCGCGATGTGCCGCTACACTATCCGCGTCATGAGTCCCGTCCTGCCCCTGCCCGAACCGGTCCTCCGCCATCGCGGACGCGATGCGCGCCCGGCCGGCGTCGAAATCGACAAGCTCGCCACGCGTCTGCGCCACCAGGTCGGCCGCGCGATCGCCGACTTCGGCATGATCGAAGACGGCGACAAGGTCATGGTGTGCCTGTCCGGCGGCAAGGACAGCTACACCATGCTCGACGTGCTGCTGCAACTGCAGAAGAAGGCGCCGGTGTCGTTCTCGATCACCGCGGTCAACCTGGACCAGAAGCAGCCGGATTTTCCCGAGCACGTGCTGCCGGACTACCTGCGTTCGATCGGGGTGGACCACCACATCATCGAGCAGGACACCTATTCGGTGGTCAGCCGCGTGGTCCCCGAGGGCAAGACGATGTGCTCGCTGTGTTCGCGATTGCGACGCGGTGCGCTGTACACGTATGCCGAGACGCACGGGTTCACCAAGATCGCGCTGGGCCATCATCGCGACGACCTCGTCGCCACGTTCTTCCTCAATCTGTTCTTCCACGCCAAGCTCAGCGGCATGCCGCCGAAGCTGCTGTCCGACGACGGCCGCCATGTGGTGATCCGGCCGCTGGCCTACGTGCGCGAGGACGACATCGCCGCCTACGCGCAGGCGAAGGATTTTCCGATCATTCCCTGCAACCTGTGCGGCTCGCAGGAGAACCTGCAACGCAAGCAGGTGCAGCGGATGATGGCGCAGTGGGAACGCGACACGCCCGGCCGGATCGAGACCATCGCCCGTGCGCTGGGCGACATCCGTCCGTCGCAGTTGTCCGACCCGAAACTGTTCGACTTCCTGTCCCTCGGACAGCCCCAGGACGCCGGCGCAGGACGCGCCACGCCGCCCCACGCGCCCGCGTGGCGGGCGGACACAGGCCGCGCGGATGGCGCGGCCGCCGAAGGCGCCTGATCCCGATGCGCGCGCCGATCGTGGCCGCATCTGTGCCGGCCGGGCCGATGCCGTGCCCGCGCGCACGGACGCCTCGCCCCGCCGCCCTCCCGGGACGGCACCGCTTCATCCCCTCTTCCCGAATCCGGTAATCCTCCCCCGATGTTCTTTCGCAATCTCACGCTGTTCCGCTTTCCGACCTCGCTCGACATCGACGCGCTCGACGCCGGTCTCTCGGAGGCCGCACTCAAGCCCGTCGGCCCGCTGGAGCTGTCCACCCGCGGCTTCGTCTCGCCGTTCGGCCGCCATGCGGACACCCTGTCGCACCGCATCGACGATGCGCTGTGGCTGACCGTCGGCGGCGAGGATCGCCTGCTGCCCGGCGCGGTGGTCAACGACATGCTGGCGCAGAAGATCGAGGAGATCGAAGCACGCGAAGGGCGCCGCCCCGGCGGCCGTCGCCGCAAGCAGATCAAGGACGACCTCGTGCACGAGCTGCTGCCGCGCGCGTTCGTGAAACCGTCGCGCACCGATGCCCTGGTCGACCTCAGGCTCGGCGTGTGCGCGGTCGATACCTCCAGCCGCAAGACCGGCGAGAACGTGGTCTCGGAGATCCGCCGCGCGCTGGGCAGCTTCCCGGCGCTGCCGCTCAACGCCGAGGTCGCCCCGCGTTCGGTGCTGACCGGCTGGATCGCCGGCGAGACGTTGCCCGAGGGCCTGTCGCTGGGCGAGGAATGCGAGATGAAGGATCCGGTCGACAACGGCGCGATCGTGAAGTGCCAGCGCCAGGATCTGACTTCCGACGAGATCGCCCGTCACCTGGAGTCGGGCAAGCAGGTCAGCAAGCTCGCCCTGGTGCTCGACGACCACGTGTCCTTCGTGCTCGGCGACGACCTGGTGATCCGCAAGTTCAAGCTGCTCGACGGTGCGGTCGACCAGCTCGAACAGACCGATGCCGACGACATCGCCGCCGAGCTCGATGCGCGGTTCGCGTTGATGAGCGGCGAGTTCCGCCGCCTGTTCGCCGTGCTCGAGCCCGCCCTGAAGTTCAGCAGCGCCGAAGCCTGACCCCGGTCGGCGGCGCCGCCGCCGGCCTTTCCGGAAGTCCCGAATGCCCACGTCCCTGCGCCGCCTGCTCGGACCCCGCCCGCCGCGCCCCGGCGTGCTGCGCGACACCGTCGCGCTCGCACTCGACGACGGTCGCGTGCTCGACGTCATGCGCGTGCGCGACCCGCGCGCCAAGCGCATGCGCCTGTCGGTGGCCGAACGCGGTGCGCGCCTGACCCTGCCACCCTCGGCCAGCCTGCTGGCCGGCGAGCGCTTCCTGCACGAACATCGCGACTGGCTGGTCGCCCAGCTCGACGCCCAGCAGGGCGAGGGCGTCGCGCCATTGCAGCCGCACGGCACCACCCACCTGCCGCTGCGTGGCCGGATGCTGCCGCTGCGCTGGTGCGAGGCACGCTACTCCCGTCTCGTCGCCGAAGACGACGGCGACGGCCTGCGCTTCGACCTGCCCGCGCGCGCGGGCGCACCCGCCCTGCGACGCGCGCTGCGCGACTTCTACGAAGCCGAGGCGCGCGCCGATGTCGGCCGCTGGCTGCCGCGCTACCTGCCCGGGCTGCCGGTCGCGCCATCGCGCATCCGCATCCGGCCGATGTCGTCGCAGTGGGGATCGCTGGCGCCCAACGGCACCCTGGCGCTCGACCTCTCGCTGGTGCTCGGCCAGCCGGCGGCGTTCGAGTACGTGCTGGTGCACGAACTCTGCCACCTGATCCATGCCGATCATTCGCGCGCGTTCTGGCGCGAAGTCGAAGCCCGCTGCCCGGACTGGCGCCTGCAGCGCGATTTCTTCCACACCGAGGGCCGGCGGCTGAAGAGCGCGCTGCACGTGCTGCTTTCGGAATAGCCGCGCCGTTTCCGTGGATGCCCGCGGGCCGGCCCGCCGCTAGGCTGCGTGGAAGAACCCGCCGATCGCCTGCGCCACTGCGTCCGGGGTTTCCATGTGCAGATGGTGGCCGCCCGGCAGCACGACCAGATCGCCGTCGGGCAACAGGCGCGCACGACGCGTCCGGTCGGGCTCGGGCAGATACGGCTGCGGCGGATCGGCGTAGATCACCCGGGTCGGACAGGTGATCCCGGCAATGAGGTCGTCGACCTGTTCGCCCGTCATGCGCACCATCGTAGGGACGGTCAGCCGCGGATCGCTGCTCCAGGCCTGGCCGCCATCCACCGCCGCCAGGCCGCGCTCCACCAGCAGCCGGGCCACCGGCTCCGACAGCCCGTTGGCCTGCATGCGCGCACGGATGGCCGGGGCGGGATCGACGAACACGCGCAGGCGCTTGTCGCGCAGCGCACGATTGGCGACGACCGCCTCGCGCAGGCGCGTGGCCGTGCGATCGGCGGCCTCGGGCAGCGCGCCCAACGCCTCGATCGCCACCAGCCGTTCGATCCGCTCCGGACAGCCGGCGGCCACCAGGCTGGCGATGCCTGCGCCCATCGAGTGTCCCAGCAGGGCGAAACGTTCCCAGCCCAGCGCATCGGCGATATCGAGCACGTTGTGGAGTGCGCCGGCGAAGGTGTACTCGGTGCCGCGCGGAAGATGGTCGCTGCGGCCGTGGCCCGGCAGATCCGGGCACACCAGGTCGAGATCGCCCAGGCGCGGCGCCAGCGGCACGAAGCTGGCGGCATTGTCGAGCCATCCGTGCAACGCCAGCACCTTCGGCCCGGCGCCGCCGCTGCGCAGTCCGCGGATGCGGCCGGCCGGAATCTCCAGCTCGAAATCGTGCATCAGCCGCCCGCCCCGTCCCAGCCATCGAGCGTGCGCCGCGCCAGGGCCGCCAATGCGTCGGCATGCGCGGGCTGCGCATTGAGGCAGGGCACGTAACGCAGGGCCTCGCCGCCGTGTTCGCGGAACAGCTCGGCGTTCTGCAGTGCGATTTCCTCCAGCGTCTCCAGGCAATCGACGGCGAAACCGGGACAGACCACGTCGACCCGCTTCACGCCTTCGGTGGCGAGCGCGCGCAGGGTGGCGTCGGTATAGGGCTGCAGCCAGCGTTCGCGGCCGAAGCGCGACTGGAAGGTCACCACGATCTCGTCGACCGGGATGTCCAGCGCCTGCGCGATCGCCCTCGTACTGGCGTAGCACTGCTGCTGGTAGGGATCGCCGGCATCGACCAGCCGCTGCGGAATGCCGTGAAAGGAGAACATCAGGCGTTCGCCGCGACCCTCCTGCGCCCATGCGGCGCGGATCGACGCCGCGACCGCCGCGGCCCAGGCGGGATCGACGTGATAGTCCTCGATCACCCGGGTCGCGACCGGCGCGCGACCGGCGACATCGTCCACCGAAGCCGTCGTGGTCGTGGAGTACTGCGGGTACAGCGGCAGGACCAGCACCCGCCGCGCGCCGGCGTCGCGCAGGGCGTCGAGCTCGCGCGCCATCGACGGCTGCCCGTAGCGCATCGCGTGCACGACCCGCGCCCCCGGCAGGCGCTCGGCGACCGCCCGGGCCAGATCGCGCGTGTGCACAAGCAACGGCGAGCCGCCGTCCATCCAGATCCCGGCGTACAGCCCGGCCACGCGCTTGGCGCGCAGCGGCAGCACCGCCAGGCGCAGGATCGGCTGCCACAACAGCGCCGGCAGTTGCACGACGCGGCGATCGGACAGGAACTCCAGCAGGTAACGGCTCACGCCCTCGGCGGTGGGCGCCTCGGGCGTGCCGAGGTTGACCAGCAGGACGGCGTCGAAGGTGGATGCGCCTGCCGTCGGCGTCGGAGCGTGCGGATGAACGGGTTGTGGCATGACGTTAGGATGTGACCGGGCAGGAAAGCGGGCATGACGCCGACACGACGGTCGGCGGGGCTGGCAGGGAGCCGGCGCCGCGGCGATGCCCTCGCGCGTGCGGCCGGATCCGTTCGTCGGGGGAGGACTCGTCGGGCAGGACATTGTGCGAGACGAGCCGTCAGACCCGATTCATTCCTGCGATCCTAGCCTGAACACGCTTTCTTCCGCGTGTGCCCATGTCCGCCGACACCCGCCCGATCCCGTTCACCGGAGTCCATCCACGATGATCCAGTCCACCCGTTTCGCCCGCCAGTTGCTCGCCGCTGCGCTCGCGCTGTCGCTCGCCGCCGGCGCCGCCCATGCCGGACCGCGCGAGGACGAGCGCGCACAGAACGCGGTACGGGTGCTGACCGAGGTGCAGGAGATTCCGGAGAACGCGATTCCCGACAAGCTGCTCGACGAGGCCCATGCGGTGGTGATCGTGCCCGACACGATCAAGGCCGGCCTGGTCATCGGCGGCCGTCGCGGGCGTGGCGTGATGGCGGTGAAGTCGCCCGACGGCACCTGGTCGCAGCCCGCGTTCGTCAGCCTGACCGGCGGCAGCATCGGCTTCCAGGCCGGCGTGCAATCGGCCGACGTGGTGCTGGTGTTCCGCAACCAGCGCAGTCTGGACAGCATCGTCAACGGCAAGATCACCCTGGGTGCCGACGCCGGCGTCGCCGCCGGCCCGATGGGGCGCAATGCCGCCACCGCGACCGACGGTCAGTTGCGCGCGGAGATCTGGTCGTGGTCTCGCGCGCGCGGTCTGTTCGCGGGCATCGCCCTCGACGGTGCGGTGCTGTCGATCGACGACGCCGCCAACCAGGCGGTCTACGGCGCAGGCACCACGCCGCGGATGATCTTCGAGCGCCGCACCACCGGCCAGCCCTCGAGCGCGGTGGTCGACTTCCGCGACCGCCTCGAAGAGGCGACCGCGATCGCGCGTGCCAACCGCGGCACCGACGGCCGCCAGGTGGCCGGGGCCGCCCGGTCCGGACCGGCGCTCCCGCCGCCGTTGCCCGAGCAGGGCGCGCCGAACGAGGGCGGTGCGCAATCGCAGGGGCTCGGACAGCCGCGCAACGAGCCGATCCCGTCCAGCTTCGAGCCGGTCGACGACGGCGAGATCCGCGCCGAGCCCCTCGGCGACCCGCGCTGAGCCTGCCGGCGCCGGATCGGAAGACTGAACCGGGAGCGCGCCGCCGATGCGGCCTCCCGGACAGGCAGGTGTCACCCGGCTGCGCTATGCTGAGCCTCTTCTTCCGAAGCGATCGAGCAGGTCATGGGTAGTTTCAGCATCTGGCACTGGATCGTCGTTGCGATCGTGGTGCTGCTGGTCTTCGGCACCAAGAAGCTGCGCGGCGCCGGAAAGGACCTGGGTGAGGCCATCAAGGGCTTCAAGCAGGGCATCCGCGAGGACGACAAGCCGACCGGCCACATCGAGCAGCAGCGTCAGGCCGAGACCACCGCGCAGGACGAACGCGAGCGCAGCCGTACGGACGACGCTTCGCGCTGACGCGGTGCGCGCACCGCCATGTTCGATCTCAGTTTCGCGGAACTCCTGGTCATCGGCGTCGTCGCCCTGGTGGTGCTCGGCCCCGAGCGTCTGCCCAAGGCGGCCCGCTTCGCCGGTGTCTGGGTTCGCCGTGCGCGCGGCCAGTGGCAATCGGTGAAGTCCGAACTCGAACGCGAACTCGCCGCCGAGGAACTCAAGCGCGATCTCGACCACGCCCGCAGCGCGGTGCGCGACGCCGAGGACCGGATGCGCGCGACCGATACCCAGGCGCGTCGCGAAGCCAACGACCTGCGCGACGACCTGCAGGCCACGGCACGCGCCGCCACCGGGCGCGCCACGCCGACGTCCGCATCCGTAACCACGAACGCCAGCGGCGATGCCTCCGACGCGGCGGCCGCCGCCTCGTCGCCCGGCTCGGCCGCCGTGACCCCGACCGATGCCCATCCGCTGGACCACGCGCCATCGGAACCAGGAACGTCCCCGTCGCCGACACCACCGTCGCCACCGGGCACCACCGCCCCGGAACCCGCATCCGCACCGCAGGCCGAGACCGATGAGCCAAGACGCTGAGTCCGCGCTCGACAGCAGCCTGCTCGAGCACCTGATCGAGCTGCGCTCGCGCCTGCTGCGCGCGATCGCCGGGTTGATGCTGGTCTTCGTGTGCCTGCTGCCGTTCGCCAACCGGCTGTACGCGTGGCTGGCGCAGCCGTTGCTGGACAAGCTGCCCGAAGGCGCGAACCTGATCGCGATCGAGGTGGCCTCGCCGTTCTTCGCACCGCTGAAGCTCGCGTTCTTCGTCGCCCTGGTGGGCACGATGCCGTGGCTGCTCTATCAACTGTGGGCGTTCGTGGCGCCCGGCCTGTACCGTCGCGAACGCAAGCTGGCGGTGCCGCTGTTGCTGTCGTCGCTGGTGCTGTTCTACGCCGGCTGCGCGTTCGCGTTCTTCCTGGTGCTGCCGGTGGTCTTCGGCTTCCTCACCGCGATCACGCCCGAAGGCGTGGCGATGATGACCGACATCCACGCCTACCTGAATTTCGTGCTGGTCATCTTCCTCGCCTTCGGATTGAGCTTCGAGCTGCCGGTGGCGATGGCGATCCTGGTCCTGATGGGCTGGGTGACGCCGGCGCAACTGCGCGAGTCGCGCGGCTACGCCATCGTCGGCATGTTCGTGCTCGCCGCGGTCATCACCCCGCCCGACGTGGTGTCGCAGTTGATGCTCGCGATCCCGCTGTGCCTGCTCTACGAGGCCGGCCTGATCGCCTCGCGCATGCTCGCGCCGGCAGAAGAGCGCGCCTCCGCCGAGGAATCCTGAGCCCGCTACGAATTCGTCGCGCGGGCCACGCGCGCGGATTTCGCGGGGTTACAGCTCGATACCGGAGCTCGGCACGGGCGCCTGGTCATCCCGGGCGTCGTCGGCCGGAGCCGCCATCTGCCGCCAGGCGGTGTAGATCGCACCGACCACCACCGGCATCAGCGCGGCCATCAGCACGACCTGACCCACCACCATGCCCGCGGTGAGCCCGAGCGCGGCGCCGACCAGCGCCGTCACCAGCTGCGAGGCGATGCTCATCAGCACCGCGACCAGCACCAGCAGCACGAAGAACACCAGCATCGCCGGCACGTTGCGCAGGCAGGCGCGGAAGCTGCGGCCCATCGCCTGGAACGCCGGCCGGCCTTCGAACATGATCTGCGGCGAGGCGATGAAGGTGTAGAAGTACACCGCGATCACCAGCAGGAACACGATCAGCATCCACAGCAGCAGACGGCCGGCAGGCATGTCCGGGAACGTGGGCTCGGAAGAGCCGCCCGACTGTTCCATCGCCACCGACAGTGCCTGCAGCTGATCCACGCCGATCATCAGCATCAACAGCACCACCGCGGCGATGCCGAACACGAACTGCGGCACGATCTGCGCCATCAACGGAAACGTGCGCCCGTTGCGGAAACCCTCGAACAGGTGCGCGGGCGACGTGGCACGATCCTGATCGACCTCGCGCACCGCGTACACGAACCCGCCCAGAAGCACCGGGGTGATCAACAGGGTCAGGACCTGCAGGCCGAAGAACGCGCCGGTCGCCCCCATCAGCATCAACGGCAGCGCACTGATCAGGCCGAACACGGCACCGATCCCGGCCAGTCCGCCGGGCGCCTTGCGCAGCAGGCCGAAACCGCCGAGCAGCCACTCAGCGCCCGCACCCGCCGTGACCTTGCGAACATCCGTCATGCCTGCTGCTCCTGGAAAGCCTGATCCCGCGCCCCGTCGGCGCCGCGCACAGTGTACGCGTGCCGGACGAAACGGCGCAGCACGCGACGCGCCTGTGGCGCGGCGCGGACGGCCGCGGCGAGCGCTTTCGGATCGGTGTCTTCGGCGCGCAGGACATCGGCCCGGGCGCGGATGTACCCGCGCATGTGGCCGACCGAGAACTCCGGGTGGAACTGCACGCCCCAGGCATGCGCCCCCCAGCGGAAGGCATGGTGCGGATCGTGCCCGGCGGTGCCCAGCCGCACCGCGTCAGGCGGCAGGCGCCGCACGCTCTGCACGTGAGTGATCTGCGCCGCGAACCGCTCGGGCGCGGCGGCGAACAGGGGATCGTCGGCGGCGGCATCCGTCCGTTCGACCTCGGCCGTGCCCATGCCGCGCCCGACCGGGTTGTCGCCCACGTCACCACCGAGCGCATGCGCGAGCAACTGGTGCCCGTAGCAGATGCCGAACACCGGCAACCCCGCACGGGCGGCTTCGCCCAGCCAGGCCGCCGCCCGCTCGCTCCACGCCTCGCGATGGCTGACCATGGCACCCGAACCGGTCACCAGGATCCCGAGGCTGCCCGCAGGCGCCGGCAGCGCATCCGCCTGCGCGTCGAGCGTGGTCACGACCGAGGCCGGCAGGCCCGCTGCGACCCGGATCCAGTGGTCGAAATTGCCGTAGCGACGCATCGGCGGCACCGGCCGGCCGGTCTCGAGGATCAGGAAGCGGGCGGTGGGCATGCGGGACACGGCATCGGGAGGATGACCCGGAATCATGCCTCCTGACCCGCCGCCGGACAAAGGCGTCGCGCCTATGGGCCGAGGTGCTTCGAGTAGAACGCGGCCAGCCGATCGACGGCCCGATCCACGTATTCGGGACGGTGATACATGTCGTAGTGGCCCGCGCCCTCGACGACGAAGAAATCCTTCTCCCGGTTCGGCGCGAGATCGAACAGGGTCTCGCCGGCTTCGTACTGGCCGGTGCTGCCGCGCCGCCCGCCGACGATCACCTGGAGCGGCTGGACCAGCAGCTCGGGCACCAGATGGAAGCCGTGGAATGCCAGCAGGTGGCCGTAACTGCGCAGCAGCAGCCGGTTGGTGGCGTTCGGGTGCCGATGCGGGGACTCGCGATAGAAGGCAACCGCGTCGAGCGCCTCGGGGTCCTCGATGCCCGCCTCCCGTGCCGCCTGCACGCTGTCGGGAATCCATGGCGTTCGCTGCTCCACACCACCGCGCGCCTCGGCGGTGCGCTGCCTGCCGACCTCGTCCAGGGTCTGCTCGACATCCGGCAGCATGTGGCGGAACGCCGCACCGATATCGTTCGCGACCACCGTGCCGAGCGCCTTGACGCGACGCTCGGTCAGCGCGGCGTTCACCGCGTAGCCGCCGCCGGCGCAGATGCCGAGCAACCCCACCCGCGCCTCGTCAACGAACGGCAGCGTCATCAGGTGATCGACCGCGCACCGGAGGTCCTCGACACGCACGGCCGGGTCCTCGAGATCGCGCGGAACGCCGCCGCTCTCGCCCTGGTAGGACGGATCGAAGGTCAGCGCGACGAAGCCGCGCGCCGCCAGCCGGGTCGCGTAGATCGCGCCGATCTGCTCCTTGACGCTGCTGCCGGGCGTGGCCAGCACGATCGCGGCGTACGTGCCGCCGGCATCGAAATCCGGGGGCAGGTGCAACAGTCCCGCCAGATCGATGGTCCTGTTGCTGAACGTCGTGCGCATCATCCGGGTGTCCTCCTTCGCATCGACGGCCGCTGTCACCCGCAGGAGGGAGCGGCGGCGTCTGTGGAAATCACGGGATTGGGGCCTACCATGGCGAACGCATCCCGAAAGGTGCGATCGTCCGGTCGCCTGCGAAAATAGTTCAATTATGAAACATATTCAACATCGGAACGTATGATGGCGAAGAACGATGCCGCTCGGATCTGGCGCCTCAACTTCCAGCTGTCGACCGATGTCCTCATCGAAGCGACGCCTGCGTTCGCGATGCTGGATCTGGAAGCGAAGGAGTTCTTCGTCCTCGATGGCATCGAGGATCGCCCCTACCCCGCCGCGCTGGCGCAGCATCTGTCGATGCCCAAGCCGACGATGACGCTCTATCTGAAGACCTTGCAGAAGAAGGGGTTCATCGCGCGCGGCATCGATCCGGACGACTTGCGTCGCCACCGCCTGGAACTCACACCCTCGGGACGGCGAACGGTCGAACGCGCACGCACCGCGCTGTCCACGCGCTACGGCGAACGGCTCGCCCGGCTGGGACGCGGCGAGCAGGCCGAATTCGCCAGGCTGCTGGAGAAACTCACCGGCTGAACCGGCTGAACGTCCGGCGTCGGATCGCTGCCAGCGCACGCCCCACATCGCGTGGACGCTGGTGATCGGCATCACCGCGTCGACAGGAGCGGGACGACCGCACGACTCCGGGTATCGCCGGACCGCCACCTCGGCCGGACGGCCGAGCGCGTCAACGCCGGCACCTCAGATCCGGATGACGCCCCGCATGTACAGCACCGCGCTACCCGAAATCAGCACGCGGTCACCGGCCATTTCGCACTGCAATTGCCCACGCCGCCGCCCGCCTTGTCGCGCCGACAGGGTCGTCTTGCCCAGGCGCTGCGCCCAGTAGGGCGCGAGCGTCGTGTGCGCGGAACCGGTCGCCGCATCCTCGTCCACACCCACGTTCGGACCGAACCAGCGCGACACGAAATCGAACCTCGTTCCCGGCGCGGTCACTGCGACCCCCCTGTTCGGCAAGCCCTTCAGGCGGCCGAAGTCCGGCGTCAGTCCGGCGACGATGTCCTCGTGCGCCACCACGACCAGATAATCCTCGGCCTCCAGCACCTCCGCGGCGTCGAGTCCGAGACCGGCGAGCAGACCCTCCGGCGCGACGCAGGGTCGCGGCGGGCGGCTGGGGAAATCCATTTCGAGGACGTCGCCACGGCGGCGGACATGGAGCATCCCGCTGCGCGACGCGAAATGCACCGCGTCATCGGCATGGCCGAGCGCGTGCATCAGCACCCAGGCACTGGCCAGCGTCGCGTGGCCACACAGATCGACCTCGACCGCCGGCGTGAACCAGCGGATCCGATAGCCCGCCGCCTCGGCGACGAAGAACGCGGTTTCCGGAAGATTGTTCTCGGCGGCGATCTTCTGCATCACGCTGTCGTCCGGCCACGACTCGAGCGGACAGACCGCCGCCGGGTTGCCCTCGAACACGCGTGAGGCGAAGGCGTCGAGTTGATAGATGTCCAGTTCCACGGTGTCCTCGAAAAGATTGCGGCGATACGTCGTCCGCACATCTTCCTGCATCCAGGCCTGGGCGCGATCTCTGGCCGGCGGCGGCGGCCTTGATGTCATGCAACGACCTGCGACCCAGACGTGAATCGGCTCGCGGAGCGTACGGGCCGCCGCCGTCGTCGGCTCGCTCCCCTGCGCGCGTCTTGAACGAGCGTGCACCTCTCGGGCCGAAGGTGGACACATCCGGCAACCATGGCCAACCGGCGCGCCTGAACACCGATGGCCGGAGTCGTCATTCAACCTCTCCCGCGTCTTGGAAAATCCCGAGAAGCGCCGAAGGCAGGGCGCGTCGGCGACGACACACACGATCCGCATGTCGAGCCCCGTCGGGACCGGCGGCCTTCTCGGCGAAATCAAGTGAGGAGGTCGCCGCCGCATGGCGGCGGCCGGGGGACATTCGCACGAGGAGGCTGCCGGTTCCGGCGGGGCCCGTCAGGTCGCTACGTTGCGAAGCGAAGCCAGGCACCTCACGACCTCGGCCGTTGCCGCCCCCCTCCCTCGGGAACGAACCCGAAAGAATCGGCAGGCGACCCGAACCGTTCGACGCGCCCAGGCCAGACCGGCCGGAGCGACGGTGGCGACCCGGTGTCAACCGGCACCGACCGCTTCGCGAAGACCGGTTTACGGAACCACCTGCAGGGACGCGTACCGCCGTCGACACGGCCGCGTCCCGATGCGCCCGCTCACTCCCGCGGCGGCAGTACCGTCAGCACTTCCTCCACGGTGGTCAGCCCCTGCGCGACCTTCTCCGCGCCGGCACGCCGAAGCGTGCGCAATCCACCGGCCACCGCGGCGCGGGACAACGCGGTCAGTTCCATCGCCGGGCCGATCAGCGCCCGCAGCGCGGGCGTGACCGGCATGAGTTCGTACAGGCCCACGCGCCCGAGATAGCCGGTGTTGCGGCATTCCAGACAGCCCACCGGCGCATGCGTGCGGCCCGGCGGGATCGCCTCGCCCGGATCGAGCAGTGCCGTCCAGGCCCCCGCCTCCAGCTCGGCCGGGCGCTTGCAATGCGGGCACAGCGTGCGCACCAGACGCTGGGCGAGCACGCCGTTGAGCGTGGAGGCGATGAGGTAGTGCGGCAGGCCGATGTCGAGCAGGCGGGTGACCGCCGACGGGGCGTCGTTGGTGTGCAGCGTGGACAGCACCAGGTGACCGGTCAGCGAGGCCTGCACCGCCATCTGCGCGGTGTCGAGGTCGCGGATCTCGCCGATCATGATGATGTCCGGATCCTGCCGCAACAGCGTGCGCACGCCCTGGGCGAAGCCGAAATCGATCGCCGTATGCACCTGGCTCTGGTTGAGATCGGGCGAGACCATCTCGATCGGATCCTCGACCGTACACACGTTGACGTCCGGCGTGGCCAGGGTCTTGAGCGTGGAGTACAGCGTGGTGGTCTTGCCCGAGCCCGTGGGGCCGGTGACCAGCACGATCCCGTGCGGACGCTGCACCAGCTCGTTCCAGATCTCCGCTTCGGCATCGTCGAAGCCCAGCTGCGCGATCGGCTTGAACGCGGTGTCCGGGTCGAAGATGCGCATCACCACCTTCTCGCCGAAGGCGGTGGGCATGGTCGACAGGCGCATCTCCACCTCGCGCCCGCCCGGCGAGCGGGTCTTGATGCGACCGTCCTGCGGACGTCGACGCTCGGCCAGGTCCATGCGCCCGAGCACCTTGATCCGCGCCACCACCGCGGTCATCACCGGCGGCGGCATCTCGAACACCTTGTGCAGCACGCCGTCGATGCGGAAGCGCACCCGGCCCAGGTCGCGGCGCGGTTCCAGGTGGATGTCGGAGGCGCGCTGCTCGTAGGCGTACTGCAGCAGCCAGTCGACGATGTGGACGATGTGGTGGTCGTCGGCGTTGACGTCGCCGGACTTGCCCAGCTCCACCAGTTGCTCGAAGGTCGGCGCGGCGGCGCTGTCGTCGCGCTGGTCCTTGGCGCCACGGATGGAGCGGGTGACGCCGAAGAACTCCATGGTGAAGCGATTGAGGTCGAGCGGACTGGCGACTTCCAGCACCACCTCGCGCCGCAGCAGGCGCTGCAGGTCGGGCAGCCAGTCCAGCGCCAGCGGCTCGCTGGTGGCGATCAGCGCGCGGTCCGGGGTCACCGCCAGCGGCAGGATCCGGTGCCGGCGCGCGTAGGCGTGCGAGACCAGGTCGGTGATGTTGGCCAAGTCGAGCTTGGTCGGGTCGATGCGGCGGTAGCGCAGGCCGGTGCGCTCGGCCAGCCACTCGGTCAGCGTCTCCAGGCCCAGTTCGGTGCCCGGCGTCCGCACCGACGCCAGTTTGAGGTTGGCCAGCAGCACCAGCGGATGCACCGCATCGCCGCCACGCAGGTTGCGGGCGCCGGTGCGGGCACGTTCGGCATCGTCGGCGGCGATCAGACCGTCGGCGGCGAGCGCATCGATCAACGGCGCGAGCGCCAGGCGTCCCGGCGGCAGGGCGCCGTCGGGACGGGGAACGTGAGCGGTGCGGAGATCGTTCAAGGCGCGGCGCCGGGCTCGGGGAAGTTGAAAAAAGGGGGCCGCCGCTATACTAGCGCGCCCTCCAGAGAGCCCGCCGACGATGTCCGGACCGACCTTCCAGGCGATGATCCAGCGCCTCAACGCCTTCTGGGCGGACCAGGGCTGCGTGCTGATCCAGCCGCTGGACCTCGAGGTCGGCGCCGGCACCTTCCACCCGGCCACGTTTTTGCGTTCGATCGGCCCGGAGCCGTGGAACGCCGCTTACGTGCAACCCTGCCGCCGCCCCACCGACGGCCGCTACGGCGAGAACCCGAACCGTCTGCAGCGCTACTACCAGTATCAGGTCGCGCTCAAGCCCAGCCCCGACAACATCGTCGAACTGTATTTCGATTCGCTCAAAGCGCTGGGTCTCGACCCGCAGGTGCACGACCTGCGCCTGGTCGAGGACAACTGGGAGTCGCCCACGCTCGGCGCCTGGGGCCTGGGCTGGGAGGTCTGGCTCAACGGCATGGAAGTGACCCAGTTCACCTACTTCCAGCAGGCCGGCGGCCTGGAATGCAAACCGGTGCTGGGCGAGATCACCTATGGCCTCGAGCGGCTGTGCATGTACTTGCAGAACGTGGACAACGTGTACGACCTGGTGTGGACGGTCGGCCCGGACGGCACCCCGGTGACCTACGGCGACGTCTACCACCAGAACGAGGTCGAGCAGAGCGCCTACAACTTCGAGATCGCCGACGTACCGGAGCTGTTCCACCGCTTCGACGCCTGCGAGGCCGAAGCACTCAAGCTCGTCGGCCTGGGTCTGCCGCTGCCGGCCTACGAGCAGGTGTGCAAGGCCAGCCACAGCTTCAACCTGCTCGACGCGCGCCGCGCGATCAGCGTCACCGAGCGCCAGCGCTACATCCTGCGCGTGCGCAAGCTGGCCCAGTCGGTCGCGCAGGCGTATCACGAGCAACGCGAGAAGCTGGGCTTCCCCGGCCTGAAAGCACCCAGGCAAGCCGCCTGACCCGAACCATCTGACCTTTCTCCCGCACGCGGGAGCGCCAGGCAGGCATCGGGCGGCGGCCGAACCCACCGCGTCGCCACGCGTGCCGAAAGACACACCATCGCCGACACCACGCAGGCCTTCCCGACGTACGGGACCACTGCCGGACTATCGAGACGGACTCCCATGACCGACACCCGACCCCTGCTCATCGAACTCGGCACCGAAGAACTGCCGGTCAAGGCCCTGCCCGGCCTGGCGCAAGCGTTCTTTGACGGCGTGCTGGCCGCGCTGGACCGACGCGGCATCGCGGTCGCGCGCGGCGACGCGCGCCCGTTGTATACGCCGCGGCGCCTGGCCGTGCTGTTGCCGGGCGTGGCGACCACCCAGCCCGAGCAGCGTTCGGAGGTGCCGGGGCCGTACGTCAACATCGCACTCGATGGCGACGGCCGACCGACCCGCGCGCTGCAGGGATTCGCGCAGAAGGCCGGCGTCGAGTGGACCGCGCTCGAACGCACCCGCGACCAGAAGGGCGAGCGCTTCGTGCACCGCGCGGTGTCGCCGGGCGCACCCACCGTCGCGCTGTTGCCGGAGATCGTGAACGAGGCGATCGCCGCGATCCCGGTACCCAAGGGCATGCGTTGGGGCGCGCATGCCTGGACGTTCGCGCGGCCGGTGCACTGGCTGGTGGTCCTGCTGGGCGATGAGGTGGTGCCGGCGACGGCGTTCGGCCTGCAGGCCGGGCGCGACAGCCGCGGGCATCGCTTCGCCCACGACGGCGCGGTGACCATCGCGCGGCCGCAGGACTACGTGGCGGCGCTGGACGCCGCGCAGGTGCTGGTCGATCCGGTCGCGCGGCGCCAGCGCATCGTCGATCAGGTGCAGGCCGCCGCGCGCGCAGTCGGCGGCGAGGCGCGCATCGACGACGGCAACCTCGCCGAGGTCGCCTGCCTGGTCGAGTGGCCGCATGCGGTCACCTGCGCCTTCGAACCGGAGTTCCTGGCAGTGCCGCAGGAGGCGTTGATCGCCACCATGGAGGCGAACCAGAAATTCTTCCCGGTGCTGGTGGGCGGCCGCCTGTCCGAGCACTTCATCGGCGTCGCCAACATCGTCTCGCGCGACGAGGCCGAGGTGCGCAAGGGCTACGAGCGGGTGATCCGCCCGCGCTTCGCCGATGCGCAGTTCTTCTTCGTCGAGGACATCAAACAGGGCCTCGCGTCGATGGATGCCGGCCTGAAGACGGTCACCTACCAGGCGAAGCTGGGCACGCTGGCCGACAAGGTCGCGCGCGTGGCGACGCTGGCCGAGACCATCGCGCCGCAGGTCGACGTGGCGCCGGCGCTGGCCCGGCGTACCGCGGAACTGTCGAAGGCCGATCTGCAATCGCGGCTGGTCAACGAGTTTCCGGAGCTGCAGGGCATCGCCGGACGCTATTACGCGCTGCAGGATCCGTCGCTCGACGACCTGCCCCACGACGATCGCACCGCGCTGGCCAACGCCCTGGACGAAGCCTGGCAGCCGCGCTTCGCCGGCGACGACATCGCACTGTCGCCGCTGGGCAAGGTGCTGGCGATCGCCGAACGCCTCGACACGTTGGCCGGCGGTTTCGCCGCGGGGCTCAAGCCGACCGGCAACAAGGATCCGTTCGCGCTGCGGCGCAATGCGCTGGGGCTGGCGCGCTCGATCATCGAGTCGGGGTTCGATCTCGATGCGCGGGCGCTGATCGCGCACGCGGCCGCCCTGGCCGTCGACGCGGTCGTCTCGCGATCCGCCGCCGATGCCGGCGACAAGAAGCCCCGAGGCGATATCGCGAGTCCTCCCGACGCGCAGACCCTCGCGCACGAGCTCTACGACTTCGTCCTCGACCGCCTGCGCGGCTACTACGACGATCGCAACGTACCGCCCCAGCACTTCGCTGCGGTGGCCGCGCTGAAGCCGGCCTCGCTGTACGACTTCGACCGCCGCATCGACGCGATCGGCAGCTTCGCCCAGTTGCCCGAGGCCGACGCGCTGGCCGCGGCCGACAAGCGCATCCGCAATATCCTGCGCAAGGCCGACATCGACATTCCGGGCCAGGTGGACCCCGCCTTGCTGGCCGAGCCGGCCGAGCGCGCGCTCGCCGAGGCGGTGGAAGCGGTCTACGCCGAGACCGGACACGCGCTGGCGCAGGGCGACTACGTCGACGCGCTGGCGCATCTCGCACGCCTGCGTCCGCAGGTCGATGCGTTCTTCGATGCGGTGATGGTCAATGCCGACGAGGTCGCGGTGCGCGCCAACCGGCTCGCCCTGCTCAAGCGCCTCGGCGACCGGCTGGGCAGCGTCGCCGCGATCGAACAACTGTCGGGCTGAGGGCCGGAATCCCGGGGTTTCTCACACTTTCGCCGAAAAGGGTTAAGCGCTTCTTGACGCATCTTGGGTATGCTGCCCGGCATGCGTGCCCCTGAACGCCTGACCCGATTCGCCGCCCTGTCGCTTCTGCTCCTGCTCCCCGCCCTGGCCCAGGCCATCGAGGTGGGCGAGGTGCGGATCGAAGGGCTGGACGAGGAAATGACCGCCAACGTGCGCGTCTCGCTGTCGCTGGAGCAGGCGCAGGGACGCGACGTCTCGTTCCGCCGGCTGGCCTACATGCTGCGCGTGGCCGAGGACGAAACCCGCGAGGCGCTCGAGCCGTTCGGCTTCTATTCCCCCGAGATCACCGTGACCCGCGACGAGCGCGAGGATCGCGGGACGCCGGTGACGGTGACGATCCGGGTGACGCCCGGCGAACCGGTGCGCGTGCGCAACTCGAACATCGCGATCCTCGGCGAAGGCGGCCAGGACCGTTACCTGCGCCGCGAGCTCGATGCCTTCGCGCCGGCGACCGGCGCGGTCTTCGACCATCCCGCGTACGAGACCAGCAAGAACCGGATCAGCCGCCGTCTGGCCCAGCGCGGTTACTTCGACGCCGATTTCGCCTCGCGGCGCGTGGAGGTCACCCGCGCGCAGGAGGCCGCGGACATCGAACTGGTCTGGACCAGCGGCGAGCGCTACGACATGGGCGCGACCACCTTCGAGCAGACCCCGAACGAAGTCGTCGACAACAGCCTGCTCGAGCGCCTGATCTACTGGGAAGAAGGCCAGTACTACCACCAGGGCCGTCTCGACCGGCTGCGCACCTCGCTGCAGCGGCTGGACTACTTCAGCAGCATCAGCATCGACCCGCAGCCCGAGAATGCCGTCGACCGTCGCGTGCCGGTGGAGGTGACCCTCACGCCCGCGCCGCGCAAGGTGCAGACGGCGGGCATCTCCTACGGCACCGACAGCGGCGCCGGCTTCCGGCTCGGCGAGGAGCGCCGTTACGTCAACCGTCGCGGCCACAAGGCGCAGGCGCAGCTGGACTGGGCGCAACGGCGCAAGACCGCGACCCTGCAGTACCGCATCCCCGCCTTCGCCTGGCTCGACGGCTGGTACACAGTGAGCCTGCAGGGCGCCGACGAGCAGACCCGCTACATCGACAGCCGCCGGCTGGAACTGGTCGGCAGCCGCAGCGGCCAGTACAACGACAACCTCAACCTGATCGCCTCGGCGCACGTCCTGCGCGAGCGCTGGGGCTACGTCGAGGACGACGGCGACGACGGCACCGACGACGTGGTCCGCGAGTACCGCTACGCGACCTTCCTGTATCCGTCGCTGCGTGCCGAGTACATCGATGTCGACGACCGTCTGTTTCCGCGCGAAGGCATCGGCGGCACCCTGATGCTGCGCGGCGGCCTGGAAGGCGCCGGTTCCGACGCGAGCTTCACCCAGATCCATGCCCGCGCCACCTGGTACCGCGGCATCGGCGAGCGCAACCGGCTGATCGTGCGCGGCGAAGTGGGCGCGACCAACACCAGCGCACTGGTCGACATGCCGCCCAGCCTGCGCTTCTACGCCGGCGGCGACCGCAGCATTCGCGGCTACGACTGGCGCGAGGTCGGTCCCCGGTTGGGCGATTTCGCCCTCGGCGCCAAGCACGTCACCACCGGCAGCGTGGAGTTCGAGCACTACTTCGAGAACGGCTTCGGCTTCGCGGTGTTCGCCGACAGCGGCAGCGCCTACGACGACCGGCCCGATTGGCGCACCGGCGTCGGCGTCGGCTTCCGCTGGGCGTCGCCGGTCGGTCCGCTGCGTTTCGATGTCGCCCGCGGCCTCGACGACCCCGATTCGCCGTTCACCCTGCATCTCGATATCGGGACGTCGTTCTGATGGCGATCTTTCGCGCCCGTCGCGGCATCGACCCGAACCTGAGCCCCGAAGAGCGCGAGGCGCGCATCGCCGAACTGCGTGCGCGCAGGCGCAAGCGCGCACGCGTGCTGGCGCTGCGTTCGGGCATCGTCGTGGGCGTGCTCGGCCTGCTCGCCGTGGGCCTGGTGTACTGGCTGCTGATGACCCTGGGCGGGCGCGACTTCCTGCTCGCGCAGATCAGTGCGCGGCTGCCGCCGGGCACGACGTTCGAATGGCGTGCCGCGGAAGGCCCGGCCACCGGCCCGCTGACCCTCTACGACGTGCGCTTCGTCTACCAGGCCTGCCCCGATCGCGACGAGGAGCCGGTGCCGTTCGGCGACTGCGATGAGCCGCTGACGCTGTCGTTCGAGGCCGGCCGGGTGATGCTCGACCCCGACATCCGGCCGCTGTTCGGCCGCCTGCTGCGCCTCGACGCGCTGGAGATCGACGACGCCCGCCTGACCCTGCCGCCGAGCGCGGACGACGAGCCCTTCGAACTGCCGACCTGGCCCGACGTGCTGCCGCAGATCGGCCCGCTGCCGCTGGCGATGCAGGCCGATGCGATCCGCATCCAGCGCTTCGAGGTGGTCGGTGCGGACGGCCCGATCATCGATGTGCGCAGCGCCACCGGCGCGCTCGACGCGCGCGACGGCCAGTTGCGCGTGGACAACCTGGTGGTCGACAGCGATCTCGGCCGCTTCGCGGTGAACGGCGAGTACCTGCCCGACGACGATTACCGCATGGACCTGGTCGCCAGCGCCGTGCTGCCGGCCCCGCCCGGCCGCACCCGGCCGCGCTTCGGCCTGGTCGCGCGCGGCGACGTCACCGAACTGGCGGTCGCGATCCGCGGCAACGCGCCGGCCCCGGTCCGCGCCGACCTGACCTTGCGGGGCCGCGATCGCCCGGGCTGGCGCCTGGCCGCCGAGGCCCAGGCCCTCGACCTGGCGCTGCTGACCGGCAACGGCGAGGTCGGCGGCGACCCCCTGCGGCTGGCGCTGACCGCCGATGGCCAGGGCGGCGAAGCCAGACTGGAAGGCTGGGTCGAACAGGGCGAGCTGCGGGCCGACATCCGGCCGTCCGTGGTCCGGCTGGAGGACCAGGTCATCGAGTTCAAACCGTTGCGCGTGGACGTGCTGGACGGCCGCATCAGCCTGCGCGGACACGCCGATTTCACCGATCCCGAGCAGCCGCGCGGCAAGCTCGCCTTGGCCGCGCGCGACGTGCAGTGGCGCGGCAGTCCGGACGAAGCCACAGGCGAACTCCCGGTGCCGATCACCGCCGATGCCGACCTGGGCCTGGCCGGCAATCTCGCGGCCTGGGCGGTCATCGGCAAAGCATCGGTGACGCGCGAGACGCAGACGGCCCAGATCGAGCTGGACGGCCGCGGCGACGACGCGCGCATGGTTTTGCGCACGCTGCGCGCGAGCATGCCCGAAGGCCAACTGGACGGCCGCGGCGAGGTGAGTTGGGCGCCGTCGCTGGCCTGGACGTTCGACGCCGAACTGGCCGGCTTCGACCCCGGCTATTTCGTCCCCGATTGGCCCGGCCGGATCGAAGGCACCCTGGCCAGTACCGGCAGCACCCGCGAAGCGGACGGCGGCCTGGACATCACCGTGGATGCGCCGCGCCTGGCCGGCACCCTGCGCGGCCGTCGGCTGGATGGGCGCGCGCAGGCGGAGATTCGCGGACCGGCTGCGGACGCGGCCCCGGAGACCCCGTCGGACATCGAAGGCGAGGTCGATCTGCGGCTGGGCCAGAGCCGGGTCGAAGCGCGCGGCCAGCTGACCGACCGCATCGCCCTGGATGCCAACCTGCAACCGCTGCAGCTCGACGATTTCGTGCCTGGCGCGCAGGGCCGCCTGCAGGGCCGGGTGCAGCTGTCGGGCACCCGCGACGCGCCCGACATCGAGGCCGACCTGAGCGGCAATGGCCTGCGCTGGGGCGACTACGGCGCCGAGCGCATCGCGCTGCAGGGCCGACTGCCCTGGGGCCGCAGCGATGGCGGCCGTCTGACCCTCACCGCCGAGGCAGTGGAGGCGGGCATGGCACTGGACAGCGTCAACGTGACCGCCAGCGGCGCGATCGAATCGCTGCAGGCCACCGCCAGCGTGCGCGGCGACATCGGCGCGCTGGATCTGGAGGCGCGCCTGCAACAGGCGGCACAGGGCTGGCGCGGCGCACTGTCGTCGCTGCAGTTGGCCCCTGCACGGGGTGCGGCCTGGTCCCTGCAGTCGCCCGCGACGTTCGCCCAGAACGGCGACAACTGGCGGGTGGACGAATCCTGTTTCGCCAGCAGCGACGGCGGTTCGCTCTGCGTGGCCGCCGACTGGCCGCGGGGCGGCGTCACCGCACGCGGCACCCAGCTGCCGCTGGCGCTGGCCGAACCCTATCTGCCGGAACGCGAGGACGGCACGCCGTGGGCGCTGCGCGGCGAGATCGCCCTGGACGCCCAGGTGCGACCGGTCGGCAACGGCTATGCCGGTAATGTCGACGTGCGTTCGAGCGAAGGCGGCCTGCGCTTCAGCCCACGTGCGCCGCGCGACGTAATCTCGTACTCCGATCTCGCGCTGCAGGCCGAGTTCGACGGCAACAGCCTGCAGGGCACGCTGTCGACCGGGGTCGACGACACCGGCCGGATCCGCGCCGAGGTCCGCACCGGCTGGGACGACTACGCCCCGCTGGCCGGCAGCCTCGACGCCGACATCGACAACCTCACCTGGCTGGAGCTGTTCTCGCCCGACATCGTCGAGCCCGAGGGCACGCTGGTCGCCCGCCTGACCCTGGGCGGGACCCGCGCCGAGCCCCAGATCGGCGGGCAGGCGAACCTGACCGGCTTCCGCACCGAAATCCCGTCGCTGGCGATCGTGCTGACCGACGGCAACCTGCGGCTCGACGCCGCACCCGACGGCAGCGCGCGCCTCGACGGCAGCCTGCGCTCGGGCGAAGGCACGCTGGACATCGACGGCACGCTGGGCTGGAGCGGCGAGCAGGTGCCGATCGTGATCAACGTGCGCGGCGAGGACGTGCTGGTCTCCGATACCCGCGACCTGCACGCCGTGGCCAACCCCGAGTTGACCGTGCGCATCGCCCCGGCCCAGCCCATCGACGTCAGCGGCACGGTCACGATCCCGACCGCGCGGCTGGATCTGGAGCGGCTGAGCGAAGGCGTCTCCGCATCGCCCGACGTGGTGGTGCTGGATCCGGTCGACCCCGAGCAGGGCCCGCCGACCGGGCTGCGGCTGGACGTGACCGCCGTGCTCGGCGAAGACGTCGACCTCAACGGCTTCGGTCTGACCGGCAAGCTCGGCGGCCGGCTGCGCGTGCGCCAGGTGCCGGGCCGCGAAATCATGGGCCAGGGCATGTTGACCGCCGGCGGCCGCTACAGCGCGTACGGCCAGGAGTTGCGGATCACCCGTGGCGAGTTCACCTGGAGCAACGACCCGATCGCCGATCCGGTCATCAACCTGCGCGCCGAGCGTCGGATCGAGGCCGAGGAACTGACGGCCGGCATCGACGTGACCGGCCGCGTGTCGTCGCCCTCGGTGAACGTCTGGACCGACCCCAGCCGCGACCAGTCCGAGGCGCTCGCCTACCTCGCCCTGGGCCGTTCGCTGTCCACGGTGACCGGTGCGGAGGGCGACCAGCTCGACGCCGCCGGCGCCGCGTTGTCGGCCGGCGGCGGCATGCTGGCCTCGCAGTTGGGCTCCCGCATGGGCCTGGACAACGCCGGCATCGGCGAGTCGCGCGCACTCGGCGGCAGCGTGCTGGGCGTGGGCAAGCAGCTTTCGCCGCGGTTGTACGTCGGATTCGGCGTCTCGCTGCTCGGCACCGGCCAGGTGCTGACGCTGAAGTACCTGCTCACCCGCGGCTTCGATGTCGAAATCGAATCCAGCACGCTGGAGAATCGCGGTTCGCTCAACTGGCGCCGCGAGCGCGACTGACCGCACGCACGGGCGATCGCCTTTTTCGGTTCTTCGCCGATTGACGTGGTTCGCAGCGCGTAGCGTTTACGTGGGCTCCGTCGGCACGCCGCGCCCAGGCGGCCGGGAGTCGCTCTTTCCTCGGTCGGGGCCGCTGCGCGGTCCGGCCCGGCGCGGCACGCGCCGGGGTTCGCATGGACGCGCGGCAATGCCACGCAAGCCGTCCACGCTCACCCTGCCCCGGCTCGGGCGCGCGCCAGCCATGGCGCGCTCGACGCGACACCCGGCCGACCGAGCCCGCCATCGGCTGGCCGCCTGACACCGCGTCGAAACGGCCGGCTGGGGACGACGCGCCCGCATGGCATGAATGAACCGCCGGACGCGTGCGGCCGCGCGACGGACCGCCGCTCAGGAAGACGCGTCACCGCCCACCAGTCCGGCCTCGTCCAGCGCACGACCCAGGGCCTCGAAGGCCTGCTCGGCCTCGGCGATGTCGTCGTAATCTTCCGCACATGCGGCGACGATCACGGCGCCGTCCGCGCCGCGATCCGCATCGATCACGCCCACATTGCATGCGCGCGCGAACTGGGTACCGGTCTTCTGGGCGAAATCCGCGCCACGCGGCAGGCCGGCCTGGATGCGCCGGTCGCCGGTGGAGATCGACCGCATGTGCCCGAGCACGATCGCCGTGCTCTCCGGCGACAGCAGGTCTCCCGTCACCAGCCGCTCGAGCAGCACGGCGAACGCTTCCAGGGTGGCCGCGTTGCGGCCGGTGTCGTAGTAGCGGGCGAAGACCTCGTCGAGGTTGTCCGCGTCCAGGTCCGTGCGCGAGACGCCCAGGCGTTCGGCCAGGGCCACCAGCCGCGGTTCGCCGACGTCGGCATTGCGCAGCGCGAGGATGTCGCGATTGGACAGATCGGCCACACCGGCATGGGCGGTGCCGTAGGCGTCGTATCGGACCTGCAGGATCGTGGTCATCGGCCCGAAGCCGGTGCCCGCCCACGCGCGGACCCGCGCATTGAGATGATCTTCGCCGACCAGGCGGATCAACATGTCGGTGGCGGTGCTGTCGCTGTCGACCAGCGATTTCTCCAGCAGTTCGGCCACGGTGAACCGGTCGCCGGGATCGTGCTGGAGCATGTCGCCGGCGCCGTCGACGAAGTCGGTTTCGGCGAGCGTGAGCGACTGCTCCAGCGACAGCCGCCCGGCATCCACCTCTTCCAGGACCGCGATCGCCACCGGCACCTTGATCGTCGACGACAGGTACCACGCCCGATCGTCGCCGCGATCGAGGCTGCCTGCCCCGTCGACCGGCGGACCGGCGCCGAGGCGACGCACGTAGACGCCGAAGTCGCCGGGCATCGCATCGTCGATCGCACGGGCGGCCGCATCCAGTGTCGCCACCCAGCCGGGCGCGCCCGGATCCTCCGGTGCGTGCACCTCGGCCGCGGGGCCGGTGTCGGGTACCGAAGGTCGGCAGGCGGCGAGCATCAGGCAGGCGAGCGCCAGGGGCAGGGCCTTCGCGGCCAACGTCACGCGCGTGGTCATGGCGAACTCCGGTCGGGTGTGGATGCCTTCAAGACGCCCGACGCGGCCACGGCGGCACCGACGTCGCGCAGCGCGCGCTCGCCGGCGGCCGTGGGCGCCCCGCGCGCGCACGCCGCGACCACGACCTGCTCGTTCGCGCCGGCCACGCGCACGGTGACGATGCCGAGGTCGCACACACGGCGGTACTGGGTGCCGGTCTTGTGCGCGAAGCGGGCGCCGGCCGGCAACGCGGCCTTGATGCGGCGGTCGCCCGTGCGGACGCGGGTCATGACATCGAGCAGGTAGCGGGTCTGCTCGGTACCCAGCGCGCGCCCTTCGGCCAGCGCCTCCAGCATGCGCGCGTAGTCGCGCAGCGATGCCGCGTTGACGTTGGTGGCGTAGTACGCCTCGAAGGCGCTGTCGAGATCGTGCAGCAGCAGATTCTCGGGCGCGAGGTGCAGCAGTTCGGCCAGGCGCCGCACGCGCTGCGGCCCCGCCGGCGCGCGTTGCAGCGCCAGCAGATCCTGCGAGGTGAGGTCCGCCGCGTGCGGGTGGAAACCGGCGTAGGCCAGCCGTCGCACGTCGGCGAGCGTGGTGATGGTCAGGCCCGCATCGTGCAGCAGCGCGCGCGCCAGAACATTGACCTCGTCCTCGCCGACGGTGCGGATGAGCACGTCGGTGGCGGTGTTGTCGCTGTAGACGATCATCTGTTCGAGCAGATACGACACCCGCAGGCGCGTCCCGGCCGGCCAGCTGTTGGTCTGCCCCGCCCCGTCGACGAAATCGGTCTCGCGCAGACGCACCCGGGTCTCGAGACTCAGATCGCCCGCCTCGACCCGCTGCAGCACGGCGATCGCCACCACGACCTTGATGCCGGAGGCCAGGTACCACGGTTCGTCGGCATGGAACGAGAACGCTTCACCGCTGCCCAGGTGCTGCACGAACACGCCGATGTCGCCGGCGAAGCGCCGATCCGCGGCCTCCAGCCGCTCGCGCAGCGGCGCCGCCCACGACGGCTCTCCGGCGGGTGCCGGCGGCGGTTGCGGCGGCAGTGCAGCAGCGGCGGCGCCCACGCCGGTCACGACCAGCAGCAGGCTCGACAGCAGGGAACGCAACATCCGATTCATCGGGTCAGCCTAGGACGGACGCGCCATCGCGCGCTGAATCCGCTGCAACAGCCACACCCAGGCGGCAGTGGCGAGGATCAGCACGGCGGTCAGCCCGAGCGCGTATTGGTACGACACCGACAGGTGGTAATCGAGCACGTCGCGGAACAGCACGAAGATCACCACGATGTGGAACACGAACGCCATCAGCGCATTGCTGCCGATCACGGTCACCGGTCGCAGCGCCCGCGCGATGGCCTCGCCACCGGCGATGGCCAGGCCCAGCAGGACCAGCGCACCGCCGACGCTGTAGAGCATGAACGGCAGATCCGGCGGGTGCTTGCCGATGTTGCGCGCGATCTCACGCACCTGTTCGCCCAGTCCGTCGCCGGTCAACACGGCCAGACACGCGAGCGCGGCCAGTCCGACGCCCACCAGCGCGGCCGCGAGCCCGAAGCGCGTCGCGGGCCGGTGATACGCACGCAACAGCAGGCCGCCGATCAACAGCCCGAGGAGCACCAGCGGGCCGCGGGCCAGTTGGCCCCAGGTGTAGTAGTCCTCGTGCTCGACGACCAGCGCCTGCAGCTGCGGGATGCCCCAGAAGTCGAAGTTCAGCAGCAGCCACCACGACGCCAGCCCCATCAGCACCGGGCTGGCCCAGCGCAACAGCATCGGCATGCGCGCCCACAGCGGCAGGAAGAACGGCACCCACAGCAGGGCGATGGCATAGAAGCCGAGGATCTCGACGAACGAGGGGAAATCCCGGTAAAGCAGCGTGTCGACGATGTCCTGGCGCTCGTTGAGCTGGTACATCTCGACGACGGTGAGCACCTTGTACCAGAACAGCACCCACAGCCCGCGCAGCAGCATCTTGTTGCGTCGCTGCGGCCAGTCGTCCTGGCCGGTCTTGGGCACGAAGGCCACCGCCAGCGCCACGCCGAACACGATCACGAACAGCGACGACGAGAACTTGGTCAACGCGTGGACCGGAACCTGGCCCCAGTCCGGGAAATCCGAGAACGGCATCAGCGCATTGACGCCGTGGCTGAGGATCATCAACGTCACCGCCAGACCGCGGGCGAAATCGATCGCTTCGATGCGTCCGCCGCTCGCGGGCACGGCGGCGGACGCGGACGCGGCAGCCGTGCGGTGTCGAGTGGCGGCGTCGTCAGCCGGACGCGCGCCGGCTTGGAGGTCGGTGGAGGCGTTCATGGGCAGAGGTTGTTCGCGGAGGCGTGCAGCGCGATGGCCTGCGTGCTCCGCAGCGGCGTGGCGGCGGCAGTCCAGTGTTGCGATGCCGCGAAGAAAATGGCGTGAATCCGCAAAGGCGCGGTCATTCCATCCATGTACGAGAGGCCTGTTCCAGACGCCCATGACGCGAGGGGACGCCAGCGGTGAGTCCCCGTCGATTCGAGGCGGGCTCACGCAGGAATGGTCGACGTTCGCGAGAAAACACGGCAGCGGAATCTGCGCCACGTCGACGTGATCGGAAATTCTGATCGCGGCCGGGTCTGCGGACACAGCGAAGGATGGTGAGGCGAACCCAGTCGCAACGAACAAAGGGTGAGTGAAGGCTCATGCGAAGCCACCGGCGGCAGCGACGCACGTTGACGGATGTAGCGCTTCGTTTCCTGTCATCGCGACCTGACAGACCCCGCCGTGGCCGGCAGTCCCTTGCCGCGAATGTCCCCCGGACGCCGCCATGCGGCGGCGCCCTCCTCCTTGATTTGGCGCAACGGCCAGCCGGCCACGACGGGGATCGGCTTACGGTTCGTGCGCGCCGTCGTCTTCGCGTCGCTCGTTGCATGCGTTACGAACGACGGTGGATCTCGCCGACTCGAGGCAGACACGCCCGATCACCACGTCAGACCGACATCGACCGGCGTCTTACGTTCCACGGCGCCGGACTGCGTCTGCACATTGCTTGCTCGATCGGCCGCCCCATATCGGCCGCCCCATCCTGCATCCCACGAAGTAAAAGGTCGCAGATCGAAAACGCGGATGGGATCGCAGTTGTGGGTGCAGGCGCTAGCGCGGCCAGGGCTGCAGCCCACACCTTCCGCAAGCCGAGCCCCACCGGGACCGGCGGCCTTCTCGGCGAAATCAAGGAGGAGGGCGCCGCCGCATGGCGGCGTCCGGGGGACATTCGCGCGAGGAGGCCGCCGGTTCCGGCGGGGCCCACCAGGTCGCCGCGTTACGAAGCCTGCCAGATCGCTGCGTTGCAAAGCGAAGGGTGACGCCATGATCCCTTCGCAGCCGATAGCCCGCGCTGGCAGCAGAGCCAATAAAAAGCCCCGCAGGCAGGGGGGGCCGGCGGGGCTCGGGTGGAACGCGGGCTCGGGGAGAAGCCATATGCGTTCCGGGGATCACTCCAGGGGAAGGGAGAGATCGACGACGGACGTTGCATCCGTCGGGGCCTATATGACCACTGGGCACATTGATGGTTCGTGAAGATTCCAATGCGCACGCCGGCTGGATTCAGCCTGTGTTTACCACGGTTGAAAACGATTTCCGGGCAAGGTCTGGAATGGTGATTCCAGGAGGACGGAGCATCCCATCACGGTTCTCAATGCGCCTCGTCCCAGTTGCCGCCGATGCCGGCATCGACCACCAGCGGCACCGCCAGATCGGCCGCCCCGGTCATGCGCTCGCGCACCCCGGCCAGCAGCCCGTCGACATCGGCCGCGGCGACCTCGAACACGAGCTCGTCGTGCACCTGCAGGATCATCTTGGCCTCGGGCAGCGCCTCCGCCAGCCACGCATCGATGGCGATCATCGCGCGCTTGATGATGTCCGCCGCGGTGCCCTGCATCGGCGCGTTGATCGCCGCGCGCTCGGCGCCGGCGCGCAAACCCGCGTTGCGGGCGCTGATGTTGTCCAGATACAACCGCCGACCGAACACCGTTTCCACGTAGCCCTGCTCGCGCGCCTGCTCGCGGGTGCGCTCCATGTAGTCGCGCACGCCCGGATAGCGCGAGAAATACAGCGCGATGTAGTCCTGCGCTTCGCCGCGTGCGATGCCGAGGTTGCGCGCCAGGCCGAACGCGCCCATGCCGTACATCAGGCCGAAGTTGATCGCCTTGGCCGCACGGCGTTCGTTGGCGGTGACCGCGTCGAGCGCGCGGCCGAACACCTCGGCGGCGGTGGCGCGGTGGATGTCGGCGCCCGACGCGAACGCCTCGAGCAGCCCCTTGTCCTGCGACAGGTGGGCCATGATCCGCAATTCGATCTGCGAATAGTCGCAGGCCACCAGCTTGCGACCGGCAGGCGCCACGAAGGCGCGGCGGATGCGGCGACCGTCGTCGGTGCGGATCGGGATGTTCTGCAGGTTGGGGTCGCTCGAGGCCAGCCGCCCGGTGGCGGCACCGGCCTGGTGGTAGCTGGTGTGCACCCGGCCCGTCTCCGGGTTGATCATCTCCGGCAGCTTGTCGGTATAGGTGCTGCGCAGCTTGGCCAGCCCGCGGTACTCCAGGATCACCCGCGGCAATTCGTGCTGATCGGCGATGGCTTCCAGCGCCTCTTCGTTCGTCGACGGCTGGCCCTTGGGCGTCTTCACCAGGGCGGGCAGGCCGAGCTCGTCGAACAACAGCGCCTGCAGTTGCTTCGGCGAATCCAGGTTGAAGGTCCGTCCAGCGAGCTCGGTGGCCTTCTGCTGCGCCGCCAGCATGCGCCGCGACAGGTCGGCGCTCTGCCGGCGCAGTTCGTCGGCGTCGATCATCACGCCGTTGGCTTCCACCCGTGCCAGCACAGGCACCAGCGGAATCTCGATGTCGCGGTAGACACGTTCGAGCACTGGCTCCGCCGCCAGCTGCGCGCCGAGCACGCGGTGCAGGCGAAGGGTGATGTCGGCGTCCTCGGCGGCATAGCGGGTCGCGTCGTCGAGCGCCACGTGCGAGAACCGGATGCGCTTGGCGCCCTTGCCGGTGACGTCGTCGTACTTCACCGTCTCCATGCCCAGATAGCGCCTGGCCAGCGAATCCATGTCGTGGCGGCTGGCGGTGGCGTTGTACACGAAGCTTTCAAGCATGGTGTCGTCGGCGTAACCGGCCACGTCCACCCCGTGCCGGCGCAACACGTGCAGGTCGTACTTGCCGTGCTGGCCCAGCTTGCGACGCGCCGGATCGGTCAGCGCAGGGCGCAGCGCGTCGAGCACCGCAGCCATCTCCAACTGCGCGGGCGCGCCCGGGTAATCGTGGGCCAGCGGGATGTAGCAGGCCTTGCCGGGCTCGACGCTGAGGCTGATGCCGACCAGCCGTGCCTGCAGCGCATCGAGCGAGTCGGTCTCGACATCGAACGCGAACTCGTCGGCCGCCGTCAGCGCCTCCGCCCACGCCGCCAGCCGCTCGGGCGTGACGACCGTTTCGTACTCACCGGCCTCCGACAATGCGGGATCCGCCGGTGCCGCCGCAGGCGTGCCGTTGCCGCTGCGTGCGAACCCGGCTTCGGTCGCACGCAGGCTGAGCGGGCCATCCTCGGCCACCGCGGGCGCGGCGCTACCGCCCTCCAGCTCGCGCAGGGCCTGGGTGAAGCCGTAGCGGGTGTAGAGATCGCGCAGGCCATCGGTATCGCGCGCGCGCAGCGGCAGATCGCGCGGGCCGCGTTCCATCGGGACGTCGGTGCGGATGGTGACCAGCGTCCGGTTGAGCGGCAGGCGATCGAGCGCGGCCCGCAGGTTGTCGCCGATCTTGCCCTTGATGTTGACGGCGTTGGCGATCACGCCGTCCAGCGATTCGTACTCGCCCAGCCATTTGGCGGCGGTCTTCGGGCCGCACTTCTCGACGCCCGGCACGTTGTCCACGGTGTCGCCCATCAACGCCAGCAGGTCGACGATCTGGTCCGGCCGCACGCCGAACTTCTCGCGCACCGCATCCTCGCTGTCGAGGCGACTGCCGCTCATGGTGTTGACCAGGGCGATGCGCGGTTGCACCAGCTGGGCGAAATCCTTGTCGCTGGTGGAAATGGTGACGTCCACGCCGTCGCTGGCTGCAGCGATGGCGAGGGTGCCGATCACGTCGTCGGCCTCCACCCCGTCGATGCGCAGGATCGGCATACCCAGCGCCTCGACGATGTCGCACATCGGGTGCAGTTGCGCGCGCAGCTCGTCGGGCATCGGCGGGCGGTTGGCCTTGTAGTCCGGATAAAGGTCGTCGCGGAAGGTTTTGCCCGGCGCGTCGACCACGAAAGCGACGTACTCCGGCTGCTCCTTGAGCGTGGCGCGCAGCATGTTGACCACCCCGAACAGCGCGCCGGTGGGCTCGCCGGCGGGATTGGTGAGCGGGGGCAGCGCGTGGAACGCGCGATAGAGGTACGACGAACCGTCGATGAGGACTAGGCGTGGCATGGCGGGAGTCTACCGGAGCCTCCCGGAACGGCGGGGGCGGTCGGTCGCACAGCCGCTCCGCGGCGTACGCCCTTCCCGGCTGACGTTGCGCGGCCGGGCCGCACTCACGGCACCGTCCTGTCCCGGACGCGCATAATGACCGCCATTCCGCCGTGGAGTCCGCGATGAACGCCCGCCTGCCCACCGCTCCCCTGTTGCTGTCGCTCGCGCTCTCCGTCCTGCTGGCCGCCTGCGCCACCGGCGGCGGCACCGGGCACGACGAGGCCTTCCTCTCCGGTGCGGAGGAAACCACGCGTACCGAACGCAACGGCGACGTGATCACCGAGTTCCGCATCGCCGGCCAGTTGCGCGCGGTGCGCGTGCAGCCTTCTCGCGGTCCGGTCTACTACCTTTACGACCGCGATGGCGACGGCAACATCGACGCCCGCGGCCAGGACAACGCCCCGCAGACCTATTTCCGGCTCTTCGAGTGGGAATGAGTCGCCCGGCGCCCTCCGCTGCCACCCCTTCTCCCGCCCGCGGGAGAAGGTGCCCCGAAGGGGCGGATGAGGGGTTCTCCGGCTCTCCACATCCTCGGCCATCGTCTCGCACCGATCCATGACAGCACTCAACATCGCGCTCGTCGGCTACGGCTTCGTCGGCCGTGTCTTCCACGCGCCGCTGATCCGCCACACACCCGGCCTGCACCTGTACACCGTGGTGTCGTCGGATGCCGCCAAGGTGCACGCGGATTTCCCCGATGCGCGCGTACTCGCCGATCCCACCCGGGCCTTCGCCGATCCCGCGATCGACCTGGTCGTGCTGGCGACGCCCAACGACACCCACGCCCCGCTCGCCATCGCCGCCCTGCGCGCGGGTCGTCACGTGGTGGTCGACAAGCCCTTCGCCCCCACGCTGGCCGAGGCGGAGGGCATCGTGGCCGCCGCCCGCGCGGCGGGACGCCTGGTCAGCGTGTTCCACAACCGGCGCTGGGACACCGAATTCCTCACCCTGCGCAAGGCGATCGACGACGGGGCGCTCGGCGATGTCGTCGAGTTGCAATCGTGTTTCGACCGCTTCCGCCCGCAGGTGCCGGACCGCTGGCGCGAACGGCCCGGCGCCGGCAGCGGCCTGTGGCTCGACCTCGGTCCGCACCTGGTGGACCAGGCGCTGCAGCTGTTCGGCATGCCCGACACGGTGCAGGCCGACATCGCCGTGTTCCGCGACGGCGCGCAGGTCGACGACTGGTTCCAGGTAAGCCTGCAATGGCCGCGCAGGCGCGTGCTGCTGCACGCATCCACCCTCGCCGCCGATCACCGGCTGCGCTTTCTCGCCCATGGCACCCGGGCCAGCTTCGTCAAGCACGGCCTCGACCCGCAGGAAGATCGTCTGCGCGCCGGCATGGTGCCCGGCGCGCCGGGCTGGCACCACGATCCGCGCCCCGGCAGCCTGGTGCACGCCGACAGCGATGGTGTGCACCACACCCCGATCGCCAGCGTGGCCGGCGATTACCGTACCTACTACGCCGGGGTGCGCGACGCGATCCTGGGCCGGGGGCCGCTGCCGGTCACGCCGGAGGAGGCGCTCGACGTGATGCGGGTGCTGGAGGCGGCCCGCGACAGCACGCGGCTGGGCCGGAGTCGGTCCGTCGACGGGGCCGCGCGTACCATCTGACTCAGAGCCGCTCAGCGACCCGCGCGACTTCCTGCTCGTTGCCGGCCAGGATCAGCCCGTCGCACCCAAGCACACCGCAACAGTCGGCTTCCTCGATCGACTCGTCCTGGTCCACGCCGCCCTCGGGGGTGAACGCGTCCTCGTCGCGCGGGCTCGTCGGATGCGGGTTGGCGGATCCTACAACGCGCTCGAGATCGACCGGGTGCGCGTCGTCGTCGAACCACACCTCGCCGCCGCGCGCGATGAGGTCCAGATGCAGGTGGCAGCTGTAGCCGGCGACGGCCGGATCCTGGTTGTGTTGCCCGAAGCCCAGATGCACGCCCGGGCGGCGTTCGTTGATGTGCGAGTTGAGCGCGATGCCCTCATCGACACCGATATTCGTGCCGAAACCCAGTTCGCCCACGTAACAGACGCAGTGCTTCCGGAAGCACTCGTCCAGGAAGGTCCGGATCTCCGGATCCTCGCAAGCCCAGCGCACCGCACGCCCGTTCTCGATCCAGACCGTCACCGCACGGTCGTGCAGGCGCGCGTCGCGCCGGGTGATCAGGTTCACGTTGAAGGCGAAATCCGCGACCAGGACGCCGTCGATCGCGGCAGGGAACGTCGCGATCTCGCCGGCGGGCAGCACGACGACCCCGCCCTCGCGCGCGCTGCCGCGGTTGCTGACCCAGCGGTACTTGCGACTGTCGAGCCGGACCCGGAGGTCGGTCCCGCCGCGCGTGGTGATCCGCAGGCGCTCGGCACCGAAGCAGCGTTCGAGCAGGGCGGTATTGAGAGAGGCGAGATGGGCCGGGGCCACCTGCAGGGCCTTGGAGAACAGCTCTGCACTGGCATTGATCGCCCGGAAGATGCGCCGTCGCTCGGCAGGGAACGACGCGAGCGCCGCGGTGACCGCGCTATGGTGCGACAGGGTGTCGCGCTCCAGGGAGATCACCACGATGTCACCGGCGATCTCGTCCGGCGCCGGCACCGCCGCCTGCAGGCGGTCGGGGAAACCCTCGTCGTGCAGCGGGTTCAGCCACACCCGCCGGTGCGCTACCGCGCGCAGTTCCAGCGCAGTGGACACCCATGCCACGGGCTCGGCGCTGTCGGTCGCATAGAGCAACACCACGAAATCGTCCGGCCCGACCTGTGCGTACTCGTCCAACAGCAGTTGGACTCCTGTCCACGTCTTCGCGTCCATTGCTTGCTCCGCTACGGAGTGATCCGGGGGCGTGTCGCCCGACGTTCGCCAAGGAGCCCGGCCGCAACGGCCGGGCTCCGATCCCTGGGCTACTTGGCGGCGGTGTCCCAGGTGATCCTCCAGGGCGCGGCGCTGCCGACGTCCCCTTCCACCATGACCGGCGACGCGGCGTGATGGCTCTGCGCTTCCTGAACGACCTGCTGGGTGTTGCGTTCCAGCAACTGCTGCACGGCTTCTGACAACTCGAGCATGATCTCTCTCCTTAGAGAATTGACTTCGGTTGTTGCCTGCGGGCGCCTCGCAGACATTTGCATCAACCTTGAACGAAGGGGGCCTGTCAACGTCTTTCGTACGCAATCTGAAGCACGGTCACATAAAAGGCCCGAAGCCCCTGCGGGCCGACGTCAGCCCCAAGTAGGCCTCCGGCAGGAATCAGCCGCGCGACACCGTGCGGCGGTCTGGAAAACCTCCGACCGTGCGCCGCCCCGGCGCCGGATGCGGACGGTTCCGGCAAGTCTTGGGGCGGGCGCCGGTCAGTCGCCCGCCCCAAGCCTCGCACCGCGCAGCTGCGGCCGTCCGTCGACGACATCGGTCCACACCACGTGGGCGATGCCGGCGCTGACCACCATCTTCGGGAAGCCGGTGCCGCGGCCGGTGCCCTGCAGGGTGGCGATCTCGGTGCGTTCGAGTTCGCGCGACAGGTCCGCGGTGTAGCGCGCCAGCATCAGGGTCTGCTCGCCGTCGGCCTCGCGCAGCCAGATCACCCGGGCCTGTTGCGCATCGAGCGCGACCGCGACGCGGCCCTGCACCTCGGCCCCTCGATCCAATACCACCGGTTCGCCGAACCGGTCGCCGCTGTCGTCGCTGCGCGCCAGGCGCACCTGGGGCGTGCCGTCGGGCGCGGTGTACCAGGCCACCACGACGCCCTCGCCATCGGCCGCGATCGACGGGCCGTTGACCGGGCAGGCCGGCATCACCCAGTCGTCGGCATGCACCCGCCGCGGCGCGGTCCAGACGTTGCCGTCCAGACGGGCGACCAGGATGTCGCGCACCTCGTCCATGCTGCGACCGCGGTACACCACCAGCGGGCCCTTGGCGGTGATCGCCACATCGGTCTGGCAGCAGTCGCACACGCGGGTATCGAGAGTGGATTCGAGCACCGGCTGCAGGCCGCCGTCGATCAACGCCGCGCGCAACGACATCGCACCGGCCGGCGGCGCGCCCGCGCCGTGGCCGGCGTCGTGGCCGGCATGGTCGCCGCGTGCAGCGGGATCGCCATCGCCGGCGGTGGCGCGTCCGTCCAGCCAGGCGATGCCGAGCAGGTTGTCGGTCTGCGGCCACATGGCGACGAAGCCGTGTTCGGTCTGGGTGCCGTCGTCATGGACGACGACCGGTGCGGTCCAGTTGGCGCCACCGTCGCGCGAACGCGCCAGGGCGACGTCGTAGGCGTAGGGCGCGTTGCCATTGCGCTGCAGCCAGTGCGCCCAGACCGCACCGTCCGGCATGGCGAGGATGTGCGGCGTGTCGGCCCAGTTCACGAACATCCGGTTGCCCAGGGCGATGGTTTTCGGCGCCACGTCCCAGCGTGCGTCGCCGGGCCACCAGTTGGAGAATCGGAACTGGTGGCGGCGACCGGGCTGCGAATCGATCCACGACAGCATCACCCGGCCATCCGGCCCGAGCGCGAGATCGGGCGACTGCGTGCCCTCGGCGGCCGGCAGCAGCCAGGGCTCGATTCGCGTGGGCGCTTCGAGCGCCGCGGCGTCGACGGGCTGCAGGTCCGGCGCACCGCGGCTGCAGGCCGCGAGCAGCGCCAGGGTCATCAGCGCCGCGGCGGCGGGAAGGGAGCGTGCACGCATGACGGGGTCCGGATGCCAGGAACACCGCAGTGTAGCCATCGCCCCGTGCAGGCGCCCGCCACGGGCGGTGTCGTAGGCTGCGTCCGATTGCCGCACCGGAGGCCGGCCCTGGACGTCATCGTCGCGAGTTTCACCGATCCACTGGAAGCGCAGATCGCGCTGGGCCGGCTGCAGGCCGAGGGCATCCGGGCGCATCTGGACGACGGCCACACCACCATCGCCAACTGGGAGTGGCGGCTGGCGATCGGCGGAGCCAAGCTGCGGGTGCCCGCCGCGCAGGCGGACGAGGCGCGATCAGTGCTCGCGGCGCTGGATGCCGGCGAATACGCGCTCGACGCGGACGAGGATCACCCAACACGCCCACCTCACCGCGAAAGCCTGTCCAGCCGGATCGCCTGGGCCGCGCTGATGCTCTTCAACCTGCCGCTGCCCTGGCGGCGGAAAGCCCGCGACGACGCCGATCGGGCCGGCGACCCCTGAGCCCTGCCCGGGTGGCGTGTGCTGCGCGCGCCCTGTCAACGGGTTCCGCCGGCCGGGTCCGGTTGCCACAATCCGTCTCCCCGGGCGATGTCCGTCCGTTCCGAGATGCTTCCAGCCGATGTCGTCCGCCGCTTCCGCGCTCGCCCGCAAGATCGCCCAGACCATCGCCGACGAGATCGGCGCCCAGTCCGCCCAGGTGCAGTCCGCCGTCGGCCTGCTCGACGAGGGCGCGACGGTGCCGTTCATCGCGCGCTACCGCAAGGAGGTCACCGGCGGGCTCGACGACACCCAACTGCGCACGCTGGAGGTGCGCCTGACCTATCTGCGCGAACTGGAAGACCGCCGCGCCGTGATCCTGGCCAGCATCGACGAGCAGGGCAAGCTGACCGACGACCTGCGCGGCGAGATCGAGGGCGCCGACAGCAAGGCACGGCTGGAGGACCTCTACCTGCCCTACAAGCAGAAGCGCCGCACCCGCGCGCAGATCGCGCGCGAGGCCGGCCTGGAGCCGCTGGCCGACGGGCTGCTGGCCGATCCGACGCAGGTGCCCGAGGACGCCGCCGGCGCCTACGTCGATGCCGACAAGGGCGTGGCCGACGCCAAGGCCGCGCTGGAAGGCGCCCGCGCGATCCTGATGGAACGCTGGAGCGAGGACGCCGCCCTGCTCGGCGAACTCCGCGAGTGGCTGGCGCGCGAGGGCACGATCCGGGCGAAGGTGGTCGAGGGCAAGGAGGCCGCCGGCGAGAAGTTCCGCGACTACTTCGATCACGCCGAGCCGCTGGCGCAGATCCCATCGCACCGCCTGCTGGCGCTGTTCCGCGGCCGCCGCGAGGAGTTCCTGCAGCTCGATCTCGACCCCGGCACCGATGCCGAAGCCGGCCACGTGCTCGGCGAGCAGAAGATCGCCCTGCACGCCGGCATCCGCGACCAGGGCCGCCCCGCCGACGCGTGGCTGCGCAACGCCTGCCGACTGGCCTGGCGCGCCAAGCTGCACCTGCACCTGCTGATCGACCTGTTCAACCAGGCGCGCGAGAAGGCGGAGGCCGAGGCGATCGCGGTGTTCGGCGACAATCTCAAGGATCTGCTGCTGGCCGCGCCCGCCGGGCCGAAGGCGGTGCTCGGTCTCGATCCCGGCCTGCGCACAGGCGTCAAGGTGGCCGTGGTCGACGCCACCGGCAAGCTCGTGGCCACCGACACCATCTACCCGCACGAGCCGCGTCGGCAATGGGACGCGTCGCTGGCCTCGCTGAAGAAGCTGTGCGTCGCACACGGCGTGCAGCTGATCGCCATCGGCAACGGCACCGCCAGCCGCGAGACCGACAAGCTCGCCGGCGACCTGCTCAAGCAGTTGCCGGACGCGAGGATGCAGAAGATCGTGGTCAGCGAGGCCGGTGCGTCGGTGTACTCGGCGTCGGAGCTGGCGGCCAAGGAGTTTCCCGGCCTGGACGTGTCGATCCGCGGCGCGGTGTCGATCGCGCGCCGGTTGCAGGACCCGCTGGCCGAGCTGGTCAAGATCGAGCCCAAGGCGATCGGCGTGGGCCAGTACCAGCACGATGTCGACCAGTTCAAGCTCGCGCGCGCCCTCGACGCGCGGGTGGAGGACTGCGTGAACGCGGTCGGCGTGCACGTCAACACCGCCTCCAGCGCGCTGCTGGCGCGGGTGGCCGGCGTATCGAGCGGCGTGGCCGAGAACATCGTCGCCCACCGCGACGCCAACGGCCCGTTCAAGCGTCGCAAGGACCTGCTGAAGGTGCCGCGGCTGGGCGAGAAGACCTTCGAGCAGTGCGCGGGCTTTTTGCGCATCGCCGATGGCGACGAGCCGCTGGACGGCTCGGCCGTGCATCCGGAAGCCTATCCGGTGGTCGAGCGCATCCTCGCCGCCACCGGCCGGCCGATCCACGCGCTGGTCGCGGACGGCGCCTTCGTGCGCGGATTGAAGCCCGCGCAGTTCACCGACGAGCGCTTCGGCGAGCCCACCGTGCGCGACATCCTCAAGGAACTGGAGAAGCCCGGCCGCGACCCGCGCCCGGAGTTCAAGGCCGCGCAGTTCGCCGACGGCGTGGAGGACATCAAGGACCTGCGGCCGGGCATGGTGCTCGAGGGCGTGGTCAGCAACGTGGCCGCGTTCGGCGCATTCGTCGACATCGGCGTGCACCAGGACGGTCTGGTCCACATTTCCGCGCTGGCCGACCGCTTCGTCAAGGACCCGCGCGACGTGGTCAAGGCCGGCGACATCGTCAAGGTCAAGGTCCTGGAAGTCGACGTGGCGCGCAAGCGCATCGCCCTGACCCGGCGCCTGGAAGACACGCCCCCGTCCGAGGCCCGCGACGGCCGCAGCGACGATCGCGGCGGGCGCCGCGATGCGGGCCGGGGGCCGTCCCGCGACAGCCGCAGCCGCCCGGGTGCCGCCCCGCGCCAGAACGCGCCGCCGGCCAACAACGCACTGGCCGACGCCTTCGCCCGCGCCAAGCAGAAGTAAGTCGCCTGTCCGCCGCCGGTGCCGCGTCACGTGCGCGCGGCCGGCAGCGCCTGGATCGGAACACGGGCAGAATCCGTGGCCGATCCGATCCACCGCCATGCGTCGCCCGCGCCTTCCGGAATCCGCCATGCCCACCCTGAGCACCCTGCACCACCATGTCCGCGGCCTCGCCGTCCTGGCGATCCTGATCGCCGTGGCGACCTGGGTGCTGGATCTGTCCGGCGCGGTCTACACCTGCCCCTTCTGTCGCGTGCAGCGCTCGGCGATCGGCCTGCTGGGCCTGCTGATGCTGCTGCCCGACCTGCGCCATTGGCTGGTGCGCTGGCTGTCCGCAGTCATCGGCGTGTTCGGCGTGGTCGTCGCCTGCATGCAGCACTTCAACCACTGGCGGCGGATCAGCGCGGGCGAGTTCCAGCTGGCCGAGGCTTGGTACGTCGATCCCTTCCTGCTGTCGGGTGCGGCGATCTTCATCCTGACCGGGTTGGTGCTGCTGATCTTCTCCGTGCCGGCGCGGACGACGTCCCACTGACGGCGGCCGCTGCCCCGCTAGGGTCGGCCCTACCTTGGCACCGCGCCCGACGCGCCTAGACTCCGTGTTCCGGCCGTCCAGCGCGGACAGTCGTCCAAGGATCACGCGATGAACATCGGATCGATCGCCTCGGCGGGTATCGGAGCCTATCTGAGCCAGGTTCAGGCCCTCCAGACGCCGGCCTCGTCGGGCGGCAACGCCTGTACCGCGCCGGCCGGCTGTACGCCCGAGACCAATCCTGGGTTCCCGGACAAGCCGCGGACCGACGACGGCGCCGGCGTCCACGGCAGCCAGCCCTGGTACCGGCGCGGCGACGACGTGATCTTCGAGGGCCTGGTGCGCGATGCCGCCAACGGTGCGGACATGCTCGGCTTCAACAATGCCGCGCGGCACCTGCACCACTACCTCGACAACTCCGGAGAGGATCTGACCGTGGATCCGGCACGCATCGCCCGCGACGTGCCGGACTTCCAGTCGGCGGTGCAGCAACAACTGGATGCCGAGGTCAACCGCGTCATCGAACAGGCGGTGGCCGACGGCTGCTACGGCGAGCCGATCGCCTTCGACAGCGGCTGGCAGGGGTTCTACATCGGCCGCGAGATGAGCACCGACTGGTTCCTCGCCATGGGTGGCATCCAGCACGCGGTCACCGGCACGGTCACCGTACAGCCCGGCGACCCGCCGACCGCCCAGGTCGATTACCAGTCGCACGTCTTCGACCGCTACAACTGGGACGAGGGCAAGGAGACACAATTCGGCCCGATCACCATTTCCGACAAGCGCATGGGCGACCTGCACACCGCCGGGCTGGCGCAGGAATACGACATCGTGGGCTCGTCGGAACAGGCCCGCTACACGGCCACCTACAATCCCACTGGCGGCGATACCGGGAATCCCGGCCTGCCCGAGGCCGACGATCGCGATGGCACCCGGACCGACCCCGGCCGCTGATCGTCCCGGCGACCTGCCCGCCAGCGTGCGCATGCGATAGTCCAGGCACCCGCGCCACGCGAGCCGACCATGTCCCGCCTGTCTTCCCGCATCCTGTTCTGCGTGCTGGCCTGGAGCGCCCTTGCCGGCTGCCGCCAGCCACCGCAGGATGCGGGCGATGTCTCCCCGTCCTCCTCTCATCCGTCCGGATCGCCCGTGTCCATATCTCCGTCCACCCCGCTCGACGGCCTGACACGCGCCGAGATCGCGCGCACGGGCTTCGCCATCACCGCCGATACCGAGGTTCTGGGCGTGCACCGCGAATCGGGGATCGACAGCCAGCTCAGGTTCGCCGTGCGCATGCCCGCCGGGCGGGTCGAGGCGTTCCTGGAGAACGCAGGCTTCGCCGAGCCGCTGGTGGCGGGACGCCGCGTCTTCCAGACGCCGGTCGACGGCATCGATACCCGCGGTGCCGATCATGTGGCCTCGGCACAGGACCGCTACCGCGCCGACGGCGGTTCGCTGGTTCGTGACGTGATGCGTATCGATGCCGACGACGGCACCGCCATCGTCCACGTCTGGGCCTACAGCCTCTGACCCGAACGGACATCGCGCTCCGCCACCAGCGACAGCCGGCAGGAGTGACGCGAGCGCCTGCCGAAGCGTCCGCTCAGGCCAGGGCGACCCGCTCCCGCAGACTCTCGCGATAGCGCCGGCTGCACGGCACCACCGCGCCGTCGTGCAGGTGGATGCGCGCATCGCCGCTGTCGACCGGTTCGATCGAGGCGATCCGACCCAGGTTCACCACATGGCTGCGGTGCACCCGCAGGAAACGCGCCGGATCCAGCCGCGCTTCCAGCTCCGTCAACGTGCTGCGCAGCGGATAGATCTTGCCGCGCACGTGCAGGTTGGCGTAGTTGCCGGCCGCCTGCACCCATTCGATGTCGGCCGCGGGGACCAGGAACTCGCGGCCGAGCTTGCGCACCAGGAAGCGCTCCGGATGCTCCACCGGTTCCACCGGTGGCGCGTCGTCCGGCGCGGTCAGCAGCGAAGCCTCGCCCTGCAGGCGCCGCACCAGCAACCGGTAGATGTGCAGCAGCACGACGATGCCCAGGAACGTGCGGGCGTCCTTCATGTACTCGTAGCCGAACGCCCAGTCGAAGCTGTAGACCTGGCCGTGCCACAGGTAGACCAGCTTGCGCATGCCGACCATCAGCAGCACGTGCAGCAGCGACCAGCCCGCGCTGGCCGCGATGTAGAGCGGAATGCGGCGCGTCCAGTTGTCCAGATGCACCGGCCAGCGCGCGGTGAACCCGATCACCAGCGGGGCCAGCAGCAGGACCGACACCGCGCTGCTCACTTCCCAGCTGGCGACCTGCCAGGGCGCGAAGTCGAGGCCGGCACGGGCGACGTCGATCTGCGCGGTCGCGGTATTGCCGATCGCGGCCAGCACGCAGCTCACGACCCAGTAACCGACCTCGAACGGACGCCGGACGGCGAGGACGCGTTCGGCCGCTCCGGATGCAGTGGACTGGGACGTCGCGGACATGGCGCCATTGTAGGCGCGCGGCCGCGGGCGGCCGTCCCCGACACGCCACCGTTCGTCCCCGAGGCCCTGCGGGCCGTCCCACCGGCGCGGTACGACGCGGTTTCCCGGTCAGCATGCCTGCCGGATCTCCCGCACAACGACCCCGCCATGACCCGACGCCACGACCTCTACACGCTGCGCGTGCTCGCCTTCGCCCTGCTGATCCTCTACCACGCGGGCATGGTCTACGTGCCCGAGTGGAGCTTCCACATCAAGAGCCCGACCCTGCTGGCCTGGATCGAATGGCCGATGGTGATGCTCGGCCGCTGGCGCATGTCGTTGCTGTTCCTGTTGTCGGGGATCGCGCTCGGCCTGGTGCTGGCACGGCGGTCGGACGGGCGGCTCGCGGCCGAGCGCAGCGGACGCCTGCTGCTGCCGCTGGTCTTCGGCATCATCGCGGTGGTCCCGATCCAGGCCTATTGCGAGGCGCGGATGCTGGGCACCATCGAACCCGGCTTCGGCAGCTTCCTGCTGCGCTATCTGCAACTGCGCCCCTGGCCGCCCGGCACGTTCACCGGCGGCGAGTACGGCTTCACCTGGAACCACCTCTGGTACCTGCCGTATCTATGGGCGTACACGATGGCCGCACTCGCGGTGCGGCCGCTGGCACGCATGCTGGGCGGTGCGAAACTGGCCGACTGGTTGACCGGTCGCGGGCGCTGGCTGCTGTGGAGCGCTCCAGTGCTCGGTTACCTTGCCGCCTTGATGGTGCTGGCGCCGCGGTTCCCGTCCACCCATGCACTGGTCGGCGACTGGTTCAACCACGCCCGCTACTTCGGCGTGTTCGCCTTCGGACTGCTGATCGCCGGCAGCACGCCGATGTGGGACGCGCTGCGTGCGCGACGCTGGCCGCTGGCGATGCTGGCCCTGGCCGGGGCGGTGGTCTACGTGGGCCTGCGCGCGATCGGGCGCCTGATCGACCACGGCATGGTGTCGCCGGCTCCGTTCCTGGCGGTGATGCCCGAATCGGGCTGGGACCTGCTGTCGCTGGCCGCACAATCGCTGTACTGGTGGATGGCGCTGCTGGGCCTGCTGGCCTGGGGCGTGCACGCCTTGAATCGGCCGTGGCCCGGCCTGGCGTATGCCTCTCGGGCGGTGTACCCGTGGTACATCCTGCATCAGAGCATCACGATCCTGGCCGCGTATTGGCTGATCCCGCTGGCGCTGGGTCCCGTGTGGGAGCCGTTGCTGGTGATCGCGCTCACAGTGGTCGGGTGTGCGCTCGGCTACGAGGTGATCCGCCGCGTCGCCTGGCTGCGCCCGCTGTTCGGTGTGCCGATGCGGTCGCTCCCCCGGGCGCCATGCGCGGCCGTTCCCACCCCCGTCGGCATGGCACGCACGCCCTAGGTGCGCCGGCGCGCGACCGCTGCATGCCGGTTGCGGCGTCGTGACCCGTGACCCGTGACCCGTGACGAGGGTCGCGGCCGATCGGCAGCCCGCATGCCCAACGGTCTCAGTCGGCCCACTCCGGGTCGGCGGTAAACACGATGGTGAGCCAGCGGTCGGGAGTGTCGTCGCCGATCGCATCGCCGATCTCGTCGCGCAGGCGGTCCCAGTGCTCCACCGGCTGCGGCGCGCCGCCTGCCGGCACGATGAAGGCCAGTTCGATCTGCCGGCCGCGGCCCACGCGGGCCACGTAGGCGCGGTAGTCCACGAATCCGTAGCGCGCGACGATGTCCTGCGCGACCGTATCCACCTGCGCCTTCAGGTCCGGCGGCGTCACCAGCAGGATGTCGGCCAGCGCGCGGCGGATGGTGCCGATCGGCATCGGGATGATCACCAGACACACCAGCGCCAGCACGGTCGGATCGATGTAGGGCGAGATCCACGCCCATGACGTGCCCTGCACCGCCAGGCCGATGGCGAAGGCGACCAGCAGCGACGCGGTGATCGCACCCGACATGAACCACGCTTTCGCATCCAGCCCCACGAAGTCCGACCGCAGGCGTCGGTTCGCGCGCACGCCGAACACGCCCATCGCCAGGCAGATCGCCAGCGTCACCGCGGCGTAGACGATGGCCTGGTCGAAGTGGAGCGCGCGGCCGCCGGTGAGAAACGCATCGACCGCATTGATGAAGGCGTACACCGCCGCCCCGGTCAGCAACAGGCCGTTGACCCCCAGCACCATCGGTTCGAGATGCCAGAACCCCATCGTGAAGCGTTCCACCAGCCGGCGGCGGAGGCCGCCGGTCGCGGTGGACGTGGCGATCAGGTTCGCCACCAGCAGGGCGACCAGGGTCATGACGCCGTCCACCAGCGAATACACGCCGTCGAACACGATCGCGAACGAGCCCGACAGCAGGCCGAAGACGATGCCCAGCCCGGCGACAACGGCGGTGGCGGCGATCGACAGGCGCAGCACGCCGGCCTCGGTGTCGAGGCCGAAGCGCGCACGACGGGGCGGCGGGGTGGGCATGTGGCTCACGGGGCGATCATCCGGACGGGGCCATCAGTGTCCCATCCGGCACGTGCGGACGGCAGCCCGCCTGCGAGAGCGGATCGCCGGCAGACGCGGAACGGCAGCGCCAAGGGCCTGCGTGACCCGCGGGCCACGATCGCGACCGCCGTTGCCGGAACCTCATCCGGTGGACCGCGCTGCAGGCGGGACGAGGGCGCTTGAGGCATGGTCGATACACGCCGGTCCCCCCGCAGAAAGCCGTAAGAGGCCGCACACTTGGCAGTGCGGAGACCGCCGCCCATAATGCGAATGATTATCGCCACGTCTTTCAACCGCATGTCGCTCCGGCCTGCATCCTGCTGTCCACACCCGGTCATCGCATCCGGCCGCATCGGCGGTCGTGTGGGGGTTGGCGGGTCCGCGGACCCGGACGGGCAGCGGATCGCGTGGCCACCTGCTCGCTTCGCACCTGTGTCGTTCTGCGGTACACGCGGTTCATGAGCGCACGCGACGCCCAGGCCGGGGCGGTTCCCCTGCCCGAAGCCGACGACCGCGGCCTGGCATCGACGTGGCCGGGGCTGCTGACGGTCATGTTCCTGGGCGTCACCGCCGGCGTGCAGATGAGCGACCGCGGCCTGCAGGCCATCCTGTCGCCGGCCATCCGCGCGACCTTCCAAGTGGGCGACGCGGCCCTGGGCGCGCTGCACGGCGTGGCCGGCATCCTGATCGCCAGCGCGGTCGCCGTGCCGCTGGCCCGGCTCGCCGATGCGTATTCCCGCAAGCGGATCCTGCTGGCGCTGATCGGCACCTGGACCGCGCTCACCGCACTGGGCGCGCTGGCCCCCACCTTTCCGCTGTTCTTCCTTGGCCGTGCGGCGACGGGCATTACCGAGTTCGCGATGATCCCGGTGGTCTATTCGCTGATCCCGGATCTCGTCAGCGAACGCTTCCGGGTCGGCGCCAACCTGATGTTCGCCGCGCTGATGGCGATCGGCGCCTCGGCGGGGTTCTACTTCGGCGGCACCCTGCTGGAGTTCGTCCAGCGCCTCAACGACATCGCCTGGTTCGCGGCCCACGACCCCTGGCGCCGGGCGATGCTGTTGCTGGCGACGGCCGGTATCCCGTTGCTGCTGCTCGGCGCCCTGATCCGCAACCCGCCGCGGCGCGTCTCGGCCGACGTCGACGCCTCCGGCTCGCTCACCGCGTTCGTTGCCCGCCATCGGCGCGAAATCCTGTTGTTCGTGTGCGCGGCCGGCACACTCGCCGTGGCCGTGCAGGCGGTGATTCCGATGTTGGCCATGGCGCTCGATCGACGCTTCCCCGGCGATCTGCGCGATGTCGGCCACATGCTCGGCATGCTCATCCTGATCGGCAATCTGGTCAGTTTCCCGATCGCGTGGGGACTGGATCGCCGCCTGCGCGGACGGCTGGGCACGCGGGCGCGGCCGGCGGTCATGGCCGGCGCCGCCCTGCTGTCGGTTCCGGTGGCGGTGGCGCTCGGCCTGGTGACCACGCTGTCGGGGGCCTGGGTCGCGGTCGGCGTATTCCTGCTGACGACCTGCATCGCCAACGCACTGATTCCCACGATGCTGCAGGACCTGTTCCCGGCCACGCTGCGCGCGCGGGCGTTCGCCATCTACAGTTTCCTGATCGCGGCCTTCTGTGCGCTGGGGCCGGTGCTGTCGGGCGCCCTGTCGCAGTACCTGCTCGACGACAGGCTGCTCGTGGCGATCGCCCTGGCCGCCGCGCCGATGTTGCTCGTCGCGACCGCGTGCGCCGCACGCTGGGCCTGGCCGGCACGATGAGTGCGTCGGCGTCAGCCGACCGTGCCGCTCTCCCGGCCTTCGTCGCCGACGCCCGACGCCTGCCTACACGGCAGCCCGCGCAGCCTCGCGCCCAGGGGTGCCGGCGCGCCGGTGCCGCTCCAGGTGCACCAGCAGCAGCGAGATCGCCGCCGGGGTCATGCCGGGAATGCGCTGCGCCTGGCCGATCGTGAGCGGACGCACCGTCTCGAGTTTCTGCCGGACCTCCGCGGACAGGCCACGGACCTGTGCGTAGTCGAACCCGTCGGGGACCGCGGTGTTGCCGTGCCGCTGCTGGCGCTCGATCTCGGCCCGCTGGCGGTCCAGGTAACCGGCGTACTTGGTCTCGATCTCCACCTGTTCGGCGACCTCCGGCGGGACCGGCGTCTCCGCCGCCAGTGCGGGCACGGACGCCAGCGCCGCGTAGTCCAGCTCCGGCCGGCGCAGCAGGTCCAGTGCGCTGGCCTCGCGCTTGAGCTCGATGCCCAGCCGCGCCACCGCGTCCTGTCCGGCCGCATTGTGCGGAGAGGCCCAGAGGCCGCGCAGACGCGCGGTCTCGTGCTCGACCGCCTCGCGCTTGGTCTCGAAGCGCGCCCAGCGCGCGTCGTCCACCAGGCCGAGTTCGCGCCCGACCGGGGTCAGCCGACGGTCGGCGTTGTCCTCGCGCAACTGCAGCCGGTACTCGGCGCGGCTGGTGAACATGCGGTACGGCTCGACGGTACCGTGGGTGATCAGGTCGTCGATCAGCACGCCGACGTACGCCTCGTCACGACGCGGCGCCCAGCCGTCGAGCCCGCGCACCGCGCGTGCCGCATTGGCGCCGGCCACCAGGCCCTGCGCGGCCGCTTCCTCGTACCCCGTGGTGCCGTTGATCTGGCCGGCGAAGTACAACCCGGCCACCTGGCGCGTCTCCAGCGTGGGCTTGAGTCCGCGCGGATCGAAGTAGTCGTACTCGATCGCGTAACCGGGGCGGGTGATGTGCGCGCGCTCGAAACCGCGGATCGATCGCACCAGGTCCAGCTGTACGTCGAACGGCAACGAAGTCGAGATGCCGTTGGGGTAGATCTCGGCGACATCGAGGCCTTCGGGCTCGACGAAGATCTGGTGGCTGGGCTTCTCCGCGAAGCGCACCACCTTGTCCTCGATCGACGGGCAGTAACGCGGGCCGGTGCCCTCGATCTGCCCGGAATACATCGGCGAGCGGTGCAGCGCGGCACGAATGATGTCGTGGGTGCGTTCGGTGGTGTGGGTGATCCAGCAGGGCACCTGCCGCGGATGGTCGTCGCGGCTGCCCATGAAGGAGAACACCGGACGCGGATCGTCGCCCGGCTGCGCGGCCATGACGCCGGTGTCGAGGCTGCGCCCGTCGATGCGCGGCGGCGTCCCGGTCTTGAGCCGACCGACCGCGAACGGGCGCTCGCGCAGGCGCGCGGCCAGCGTGGTCGCAGGCGGATCGCCTGCGCGGCCGCCGGCGTACTGGGTTTCGCCGACATGGATGCGGCCGGCCAGGAAGGTGCCGGCCGTGAGCACCACCGCGGGCGCCTCGAAGCGCAGGCCGGTCTGGGTCGACACGCCACGCACCGCGTCCGCTTCGATCAGCAGATCATCGACGGCCGCCTGGAACACGCTCAGGTTCGGCTGCGCTTCCACCGCACGGCGGACGAAGGCGCGATAAAGATTGCGGTCGGCCTGGCAGCGCGTGGCGCGCACGGCGGGCCCCTTGGAGGCGTTGAGCCGGCGCCACTGGATGCCGGCCGCGTCCGCGGCCTTCGCCATGATCCCGCCCAGCGCGTCGATCTCGCGGACCAGGTGACCCTTGCCGATGCCGCCGATGGCCGGGTTGCAGCTCATCGCGCCCACGGTCTCGATGCTGTGGGTCAGCAGCAGCGTACGCGCACCCGCGCGCGCGGCCGCCAATGCGGCCTCGGTACCGGCATGGCCGCCGCCGATCACGATCACGTCATGGCGGTAGAAGGCGTCGCTCATGGCAGCGCAGGCGTCAACTCGGAATTGAAGAGGGCCGCGGGCAGTGCCGGCGCGGGGCGCCATTGTCGCACCCGGCGCAAGACTTGGCATGCTTCGTGCGAACGTCTTTCCCTGCACCCGGCGCGGCAACGCCAAGGGGGGCGTGGCTGGAGTGGAACAGGGCTGGCCAAGCGCAAACCGGGGAAGCGAAGGGGCCGGATGTCGGGGGACATCCGGCCCCGTTTTTTTGCCCGCGGCGCGGTGGCGCCACGTCGTGGCGGGACCGCTGGAGCGAATGGGCGCCGATTCCCGGCGGGAGCGGAACAGGGGGGATCCGGAAGTCCCCCACCGGGAATCGACTCAGAAAACGGTCACCGAAGGATCGCTGAGGGTCGCAATTCGACGCTCTCCGTCAGTTGCGTCTAGCTTGCGTCCAGAACGCCCGCCGCGCAACCCCCCAAACGACCGTTTGTCGTCGCTCGGGGGCGTCGCGATTCCACTCTGTGATGATCAGCGCTCTCGCTGCTGGACGTGACGCACTCGCTCGGGCGCCCGCTGCACAGCAGGCCGCGTCGGCGCCTGGGCCGGCCGGGCCTGAGCCGAAGGTCGCGGCGCGGCCTGCTGACCACCGGGGCCGCCACGCGACGGCCCTCTGGCGCCCTCGGGCCGGGGAGCGCCCGCCGACGGCCTCGAGGTGACGCGCTGCGGCCGTTCGCGATGCTCGACCTGCCGCACCGTATTGCCCAGATCGCGCCACGGCGGCCGGCCCGAACCCTGACGTGGCGGCTCCTGATGCGGAGGACGACCGTGCTCCGGTGGACGACCGTGCCCCGGCGGCCGCGGATGCACCACGACCGGCGGGCGGTAATACCCGGGGTGATGGATGTAGCCCGGCCGGCCGTAGTAATAGCCGGGGCGACCGTAGTAGTAAGGCGCGCCATAGCCGTAACGGGCGCCGGCACCCACGCCCCAGCCGCCATGACGGCTGTAGCCGACGCTGCCGTAAGGTGCGCCGTAGGAATACGTCGCCGGCGCGCCCCGGCCGTAGTAGTAGTCGCCACTTCCGCCACGGTAGCCGTAGCTGGCGCAGCCGCTGAGCAAGACTGCGCCGAGCGCGGCAGCGGCGAGTCCGAACGTGCGCAGTTTCATGATGACGCCCCTTCTGATCCAGCCCCAGCTTCATTGCGGGGCATTGAATCGGTCCTTAATCCTGCCAGATTCGGACAAGTGCATTGCGATAGCTGAACCCATCGGGCTTCGGTACGCTTGCCGCGATGCAGTCCCCCACGCCAGCATCGCCCACCTTCCCCGACGTGCTCGCAGCCGCTGCGCGCATCGTGCGCCACGTGCATGCCACACCGGTGCTGCGCACGCGATCGCTCGACGAACTCGCCGGTTGCACCCTGCACTTCAAGGCCGAACACCTGCAGCGCACCGGTGCGTTCAAGTTCCGCGGGGCGAGCAATGCGGTGTGGGCGCTGTCCGACGCCCGCGCTGCGCTCGGCGTGGTCACGCACTCGTCCGGCAATCATGGCGCGGCACTCGCGCTGGCGGCCCTGTCGCGCGGCATTCCCTGCCACGTGGTGACGCCCGCCAATGCCGTGCCCACCAAACTGGCCGCCATCGCCGCCTACGGCGCTGCCCTGCATCGCTGCGAGCCGACCCTGGCGGCGCGCGAGGCGGCCTGCGCCAGATTGCAGCAGCACAGCGGCGCAACCCTCGTGCATCCCTACACTTCCGCCGACGTGATCACCGGCCAGGGGACCGCGGTGCTCGAGTTGCTGCGCACGGCCGGCCCGCTGGACGACGTGGTCGTTCCGGTCGGTGGCGGCGGCCTGGCCGCCGGGACGGCGCTGACGCTGGCGGGGATCGCCCCGGACACGCGGCTCGTCGTGGCCGAACCGTCGGGCGCCGACGACACCGCGCGCAGCCTCGCCTCGGGCGCACGCGTGACCGAGCTGACACCCGACACCGTCTGCGACGGTCTGCGCGCCACGTTGGGCGCTCCCAATTTCGCCCTGCTGCGTGCCGCCGGCGCCGAGACCCTGGTGGTCGACGACGACGCCACCCTGGCCGCGATGCGCCTGGTGTGGCAACGCATGAAGCAGCTCATCGAGCCGTCGGCGGCGGTGACGCTGGCGGCAGTGCTCGCCCATCCGCAGCGCTTCGCCGGACGCCGCGTCGGCATCGTGCTCAGCGGCGGCAATGCCGACATCGCGGCGCTGACGGGAGCGGCGGCGTGAGGCGGCGTACACGGCGTCGTCTGGGCCCGCTGCGCGCGCTGCTGTGGCTGCTCGCGCTCACCCTGCTGTGGCTGATCGGGGTCGCCGCGCACGTGCTCGTGGTGGGCGGCCGCGACGATGCGGGTCGGGCCGACGTCATCATCGTGCTCGGGGCCGCCGCCTACGATGCCCGCCCTTCGCCCGTGTTCGAAGAGCGCATCCGCCACGGCATCGAGCTCTACCAGCGCGGCCTGGCCCCGATGCTGATCTTCACCGGCGGCTATGGCGGCAGCGCGGCACGCTTCTCCGAATCGCAGGTCGCGCGCCGCTACGCGTTGCGCCAGGACGTGCCCGACGACGCGATCCTGATCGAAAGCGTCTCGCGCACCACGCGCGACAACCTGCGCGAGGCGCGCCGGCTGATGCAGGACCACGACCTGCACCGCGCGATCGTGGTCAGCGACCCGCTGCACATGGCGCGCGCGCTGCGGATGGCGCGCGAGGAAGGCATCGACGCGATGGGCTCGGCCACGCCCACCACGCGCTTCCGCAGCTGGAACGCGAGCTGGCGGTTCCTGGCCCGTGAGGTCTACTTCTTCCATCGCGACCACTGGACCCGCCTGACCGGCCGCCGGACGCTGCCCTGACCGGAACATCCACGGAGACCTGCATGCCTGCCGACACGAGCGCATCGACGCGCGCCGCGACCGACCTGATCGGCGCCTACTACGCCGCATTCAACCGCGCGGACTGGTCCGGCATGCTCGCGCTGCTGACCGACGATGTCGCGCACGACCTCAATCAGGGCGCGCGCGAAACCGGTCGCGAAGCCTTCGCCGCGTTCCTCGCACGCATGGACGCGCATTACGCCGAGCAACTCCACGACATCGTGGTGATGGTGTCGGCCGACGGGCGACAGGCCGCCGCCGAGTACGTGGTCCACGGCGAGTACCGCAGCACCGACGAAGGCCTGCCCGCGGCGCGCGGCCAGCGCTACACGCTGCCGGGCGGCGCCTTCTTCGACCTGCGCGACGGGCGCATCGCGCGCGTCAGCAACTACTACAACCTGCAGGACTGGATCGCCCAGGTCACGCGCGACTGATCCATGCCTCGATGGCGCCGCACCACCCGGGCGCCTGACAGCCCGTCACGACAGCGTGTCCGCAGCCTGGCGGCTGCCGACGCCTGCACAGGCGCCACCGATCCATCAGTCTGCGAAGTGGTGTTCAACACCGCCATGACTGCACATCGTCCTCGGACGCCTCGCTGCAGGTCGCTGGTCGGGACCGACGCGTCGGGTCAGAGCTCGGTGCCGTAGCGGTCGACGCCTTCGCGCAACAGGTATCGGGTCGCCAGGGCCCGCTGTTCCAGCGGGAAATCCTGCATCACATCCACCAGCTGCCGGAACGAGCGACAGCGCGCGTCGCGGCTGGCCGGGTCGTTGCCGGTGGCCGACATGCCGATCATGAAACCGTCGTGCAGCATCATCGCCGTGACACCGGCCTGGCGCAGGACCTGCTCGGCCGCGACCGGGTCGTAGGCCTGTACCGGCGCGTTCTGCGACGACGCCGAGACCGCCAGCGCCAGCACCGCATCCACGAACCGCTGGCGGCTGTCCGGACCCAGCGCATTCGCCGCGCGCGAGAGGCCCGGCAGGCTGCGGTCGGCGTCGGCGTCGAACAGGGCGCACAGCGCCTCGGCCTCGCGATCGTCGCGCGAGGCGGCATGCACGGCGTGGTAGACCCGGTCGATGTCCGCATCCGGTGCGCGCAGGACCACGTCGCCGACGCCCTGCAGGATCAGCGCCGGATCGAAGCCCGACAGATCGATGCTGCCGCCGCGCTGCTGTGCGTGCAGCGGCACGACGGCGAAGGCGCAGACGAGAAACGGAAGCACCAGACGGCGGCGGAGGCGGGACGGCACGATGGGCATGATCGGCGACTCGAGGGCGGACGGTCGGGAGTCTAGGGCGATCGGACTGAATCCTGCGCCACATAGACCCCATCCGATCGCGATCCCACGTCCGCGGGCGGTCCGCACCGGCGGCCGCGCCGATCCGATGCCCCGATACCGGATACCTGATGCCCCGATGGCCGCCGCGATCACCGGCTGCGCGCTACGACGGCGGCGCAGATCGCACGGCTTCGGCGAGCCGGCGCGTCACTCGGGCGAAGACAGCGACCACAAGGTTCCGACGTCGGAGGATCCGCACCCATTCGATCCCCGAACGCGACACCGCGCCGTCACGTACCTCGGTGCGGACGCCTTTCGTCAGCCTTCCGGCGCCGGCCGCCGCCGCACCGGAATCGCGTGGGCCGGAAACCGCGCCACCTCGCTGCCACCCTCGCGGATCGGCGCGCCATGGTCGGGCGCCCAGGCCATCGCGGTGATGATCTCCCAGCTCGACGGCAGGGGCGCGTCGGGCGCCGCTCGCTGGGCGTCGTAGGCCTGCGCCGCGCGTGCGAAGCGGGCGCGGCCGGTCAGCGTCCGCCGCCGCTGTTGCAACGCGTTCGTCGCCCCCATCGCGCGCAGCGCGCGCATCAGCGACCCCAGGTCCGGATGCGGCTGCTGCAGCATCTCGCGATCCAGCACCGGATTGCGAAAGCCGGCCTGCATCAGCGCATCGCCGAACTGGGCGATCCCGACGAAGGGGCTGACGTGAGGCTCGTCGTCGGCCTGTGCGAACGCGGTCCGCAGTTCGTGCAGGGTGTCGTGGCCGAAGGTGGAGACCAGCAGCAGGCCGCCCGGCCGCAGCACGCGCCGGAACCCGGCGAACACCGCGGCGAGATCGCCGGTCCACTGCAGGCACAGGTTGGAGAACAGCAGATCGACGCTGTGATCGGCCAATGGCAATGCGGCCGCATCGGCACAGACACGATCGACGGCGCGCGGCCCGAGCCCGGGCAGGCGCCAGCCGCGCGACCGCGCCTGTGCCTGCAGCATGGGCATCGCCGCATCCAGCGCGACGATGCGCGCCTTCGGCCAGCGCGCCCGCATCGCCTGCGCCGCGCCGCCCAGGCCGCTGCCGACGTCGAGTACGGTGCCGGGCACGGCATCGTCGAGATACATCAGCGATTCGAGCAACCAGCCCTCCACCTCGCGCTGCAAGGCGGAGACATCCGCATAGCTGTGCGCGGCGCGGCCGAAGGCGTGGCGGACGTGGCGGCGGTCGAACGGGTCGGTCATGGCGAAGCGTCGGTCGGAAGTTCGGCGAAGCCGTCGCGCAGCACCTGTGCGACGGCGTCGGGTTCGGTCAGGAACGGCGCGTGGCCGGCGTGTGCGAACACGTGCGTGCGCGCATGCGGTGCCAGCGCCGCGGCGGCGGCCATCGCACGGGGACTCACCAGCCGGTCGCGGCGTCCGGCCAGCCACAGGCTGGGTACGGTCAAGGTCGGCAGCACCGCGCGCAGGTCCTCGTGTTCGAGCAGGCCCAGGCCGTCGGCCAGCACGGAGGCGGCCGGCTCGCCGTGGGCGAACACCGCGTCTCGCAGCGCGCGTATCTCGCCGCGGGCGTCGTCCGAACCGAAGGCTTCCAGCGCGATGAAGCGATCGAGCGTGCCGCGGTAGTCCTCGCGCAAGCCCTCGGCGAACCCGGTGAAGATGTCGCGCGACATGCCATGCGTCCAGTCGTCGTCGCGCACGAACCGCGGACTCGACGCCAGCATCGCCAGACCGCTCACCCGCTGCGGATGCCGCTGCGCCATCGCCAGCGCGAACAACCCGCCCAGCGACCAGCCCAGCCAGCGCGCGACCGGCAACCGCGCCGCGAGCGCATCGGCCACCGGCGCGAGCGCCAACGGCAGATCGGCATCGCGACTGCGACCGTGGCCCGGCAGGTCGACCAGGTGCACGGTGTGGTCGGCACGCAGCGCCTCGACCAATGGCGCGAACACGCCGCCGTGCATGGCCCAGCCATGCACCAGCACCAGGTCGGGCCCCTGGCCCGTGGTGTCGATGTGCAACCCGCTCATGCGCCCTTGTCCGTCCGCAGGACCTGAGTCCGACGCGGGCTGCCTGCCGCCGGCCGCGCCACCACCCAGGCGAACCCCGCAATGCCGGCAATCACCACCGCCGCGCCGATCGACGCGGTCGCGCCCGGCCATGCTTCGCCCAGCAACAAGGCGCCCAGCACCACCGCGAACACCACCTCGGCCCCCTGCATCGCTTCGGCCGCGCCCAGTGCCAACGGTTGATCGCGCACCATGCCGGTGGCCTGGAAGAACAGGATCGTGGCGATCACGCCGGCACACAGCGCCACACCGGCGGCCAGTCCGACCTGCTGCATCGACGGCGCCCCCGTCTGCGTGCCGGCGTACAGCGCGACCAGCAGCCACAGCGGCTGGCTGGCCAGGGTCATGCCGAACACGCGCTGGGTGGCGTTGAGCGACTCGCCGGTCCGCTCCAGATGCAGCAACAGCAGTCGGTTGCCGAGCGGGAACGCGAATGCGGCGACCAGCACGCAGGCCAGCGCGATCCAGGCGGCGCGGTCGAGCGCACCGCTGGCGTGGCCCCACTGCATCAGCAGGACACCGGCGAGGATCACCCCGGCCACCGCCAGCCCCGCCGGTGGAATGCGCCGACGCGCATCGCGGTACAGCATCGGCGCGCACAACATGCCGGCGATGACGGTGAACTGGAACGAGCCGGCCACCAGCCAGGACGGACCGCTGGCCGCCGCGAAACTCAACATGCAGTAGAACAGCACGAAGCCGATCGCCCCGCAGCGCAGCCACGCCCATGGATGCGCGGCGATCGCCCGCAGCACCGGTGCGGCACCGCCCTGCAGGCGCATCAACGGCAGCAGCAGCGGCAGGGTGATGAAGTAACGCAGCGCCGCCATCCACGCCCAGTGCCCGCCACCGCTGGCGCTCGCACGGTTGAGCACGTAGGTCATGGTGAAGAACAGCGCCGACAACAACGCCACGCCCACCGCCGCCAAGGCGAGGCGGCCGGTCGTCTGTTCGGTGCTCATGCGGCGCGGTCGCCGTCGCGGGCCTGCGTGCCGATACGTCCGCGCGCGGCCGCCAGTGCATCGACCAGCGCATCCACCTGGCCATCCTCATGCGCGGCGCTCAGGGTGATGCGCAGGCGGGCGCGGCCCTCGGGCACCGTCGGCGGACGGATCGCGGCCACCCAGAAACCTGCGGTTTCCAGTGCCTGCGACCACGCGACCGCGGTGGCATCGTCGCCACACAGCAACGGCTGGATCGGCGTCTCCGACGGCAGCAACTCGAACCCGTGGCGCCGTGCGCCCTCGCGCAGCCGCGCCACCAGCGTTTGCAGACGCTCGCGACGCCAATGTTCGCGGCGCGCCAGCCGCACCGCGGTCAACGAGGCCGCAGCGAGTGCCGGGGGCAAGGCCGTGGTGTAGATGTACGGGCGCGCGGTCGCGGCGAGGTGCTCGATCAGATCCGCATCGCCGACCACCGCCGCGCCGTAGGTGCCGAGCGCCTTGCCGAACGTCACCAGTTGCAGCGGCTGCGCGGCGTGTTCCAGGCGCGCCGCGGCGACACTGCCGCGCCCGTCCGGCCCGACGACGCCCACCCCGTGCGCATCGTCGACATACAGCAACGCGCGCTGCGCGTGCGCGACCAGCGCCAGCGCGCGCAGCGGCGCGATGTCGCCATCCATGCTGAAGACGCCGTCGGTGGCGAGCATCGCCGCGCCGCCCGGCGCTGCGCGCAGCTGGCGCACCGCACCCTCCGGATCCGCATGCGGATACCGGCGCAGACGGCAGCCGGCCAGCCGCGCGGCATCGATCAGGCTGGCGTGGTTGAGGCGGTCCTGCACGCAGACATCGCCGTCGCCCAGCAAGCCCTGCACCACCGCCAGGTTGGCCATGAAGCCGCTGCCGAACAGCAGCGCGCGCGGCACCTGCAGCCAGTCGGCGATCTCGCGCTCGAGCGCCTCGTGATGCGTGTGGTGGCCGCAGACCAGATGCGAGGCGATACCGCCCACCCCCTCGCGGGCGGCCGCGTCCTGCAGCGCGCCGGCCACCTGGAAGTGCTGGGCGAGACCGAGATAATCGTTGCCGCAGAAATTCAACAGCCGGCGTCCGTCCACATCGGCATGCACGCCGTCGCGATGCGTCACCGTGCGCCGGATGCGCAGGCGTTGCTGCGCACGCGCCTGCTCGCGGCGGGCGTTGGCGCGTGCGCGCAGATCCTCGCGGTCAACCATATTGGCGCGTCCATACCGCCAGCGCGCCCCAGGCGATGCCGGGCAGCACCGCCAGCCGGGTCAGCCCCAGCCAGGGCGGCGGCGCGGGCTGGTCCGGTTCGCGGGCACGCGCGGCCTGCGCGTCCTCGACCGACTTGCGCGCCACCAGCATGGCGGCCACGAACAGCAGTAGCATGTACAGCGTGCCGGCGCCGCCGCGGTAGAACAGCACCACGCCCGCACCGATCACCCCCACCGCCACGAACCGCAACGCCGCGCGCAGCGGCGCATCGCCCGCGCGCAGCTCCACCACCAGATGCAGGACGCCGGCCGCCGCGAGCAGCAGCAGGTACAGCCAGGCGCCCCAGGGAATCACGCCGCGCGGCTCCGCCCGCAGTCGACGATGTCGGCATGCACGGTGCCGCCGTGGTCGTGGTCGTCCGCATCCACGGTCACCTGCATCGGCCGCAGGCCGAGGCGCTCGAACAGCGCCAGATCGCGCTCGGTGTCCGGGTTGCCGGTGGTCAGCAGTTTCTCGCCGTAGAAAATCGAGTTGGCACCGGCCACGAAACACAGCGCCTGCAGCTCGTCGCTCATCTGCTCGCGGCCGGCCGACAGGCGGACCATCGACTTCGGCATCAGGATGCGCGCCACCGCGATCGTGCGCACGAACTCGAACGGGTCCAGCTCGACGGTGCCCTGGTCGGCCAGCGGCGTGCCGGCCACCTGCACCAGCCGGTTGATCGGCACCGAATCCGGGTGGGCCGGCAGCGTCGCCAGCGTGTGCAGCAGGCCGGCGCGCTGCGCGCGCGACTCGCCCATGCCGACGATGCCGCCGCAGCAGGTCTTCATGCCCGCGTCGCGCACGTGCGACAGCGTGTCCAGGCGCTCCTGGATCTCGCGGGTGCGGATGATCGAGTCGTAGAACTCGGGGTCGGTGTCGATGTTGTGGTTGTAGTAGTCCAGGCCGGCCGCGCGCAGCGCCTGCGCCTGGGTGCCGCTGAGCATGCCGAGCGTGGCGCAGGTCTCAAGGCCCAGCGCCTTCACCTCGCGGATCATCTCGGCCACCTTCGGAATGTCGCGGTCCTTCGGCGAACGCCAGGCCGCGCCCATGCAGAAGCGCGACGCGCCGGCGGCCTTGGCCTGGCGTGCCTTGGCCAGCACGGCGTCGGTGGTCATCAGCTTGGTCGCATCGACCCCGGTGTTGTAGCGCTGCGCCTGCGGGCAGTAGGCGCAGTCCTCGGGGCAGCCGCCGGTCTTGACCGACAGCAGCGTGCTCACCTGGACCTCGGCGGGATCGAAGTGGGCGCGATGCACGGCCCCGGCGCGATGCAGCAACTCCGGGAACGGCAGCGCGAACAACGCCTCGATCTCGCGCCGGCTCCAGTCGTAGCGGAGACCGGCATCGCCGGACGCGTCGTGGGCGGGCACTGCGGCATCGACCGGGGGCCGGGGGCTGACAGCGGACATGGCGGGCTCCAACGTATGCGGGCGCGTGGGTACGGACGCGGGCCGGCAGTCTGGAAACCGCCCCCGGGCCTGTCAACCGCACGCAGGTTCGGGAAGTTTACGGCAGCATCCCGGACGCCGTCCGGCTGCGGGTGTCCGTGTAGGATCCACTCTGAGTGGGATTTTTGCCCCCAAAGACTGAGAGCGCTCACCCCAGAGGGCGGGATTTCCCTACCAAACGCCGCGGATCAGGCGGGCCGCCGGCTGATCGCCCCATCCGGGACGACGTCAACTGCCTTCTTCGGTCTCAGGCCGACTGCTAGGCAGCAACCCTGCGCAAATCAGACCGAGAACAGCGACTAGGACTAAGCAGTCACCAGCGCTTCTGGTCCGAACCAATCCAAGGCTACAGCGGCCAAAGGAGGCGCATTAGCTTGAGCCACGGGGACCGGTCAAGCCCATGAGCCCATCGTAACCCCAAAATCCGCGGTACCGGGCAGCGGGAGAGGCAAGGTTCCACGCGTGACGGTACGAACACGGCTTCCTGCTCCGCAAAGGGCGAGCGCCTCAACGACGAGCCATGGACTCGCGATGAAGAGCACGCCAAGGGCGATAAGGCTCGCGGGTTGGCTAATTATTCGCAATTATTCGAGATCGCATAATTGACCATAAAAGCACCTGCCGCGCCTTAGGCGCCGAATTTCGGCTCGGTACGTGGACTGAAGAAATCGTTGATACTGGAAGTCGATGCGCGGCTCGGCGTGGCACTACACCAGGTGTGTCGCAGCTGTGAATCGAGTGGAGAAGAGCGTGGTTTACAGGGGGCGCGCACTTCCTTGCACGTTGATAGATCGCGTCGAGGACAGTACGCGCCATAAGGATGAACTCAGGAGGAGTTTCCGTGGCGAACTTTCTTTACGTACCAATCTTGAGATGGAAGCAAGGCGAACAAGGCGCTTTACGGCATGTGGCGGCAGGGGATCGCCAACGCATGCTCCCGATCGCCGAGGTTCAGAACCTGGAGAGCGGTGTAGCTCAGCCTAAGCTGATCCAGCAAATGTCGAAATCAGCTGGTGAAGAGCACTCCATCGGCGTCGACCTAACAGATGCCTACACAGGTGGTCCTGTGCCTCATGCAGGACTAGCAGACGTGTGTCTTCGTCTGCAGCGCGAAGGGATTCAGGCATGGCCCGCGGTGCGAGCGACGGCAGGTCTTGCAGATCCCGCAGGCATGTCTGTGTTCAAGGGCTTTGATGCCTTAATCATCCGCGCGCGGCCCGGCATCAAAATTAATGAACTGGACTTCGTGATCGCCGAGGCCCGAAAATCCTGTGGGCGGCAGACGGCGATCTATCTGGTTCTGGATCTCTTCGCAGTCGGCGAGCGCGATCCCGTCGCTGAAGCGGCCGCGATCGCAGGCGTTGTTGCGCATTACTGCAGCATGCCGGGGCTGACGCAGGTGGCATTTGCAGCGGGATCCTTCCCGATGAGCCTGGGCGGACTGAAGCCAGGTATCAACAACTTCATCGTGCGTCAGGAAGTGGCTATCTGGCAGGCGCTCAAGGCTAACGCGGGTTGTGAACGCGTGGTGTTCGGCGACTATGGCGTGACGAATCCCGAGCCTCTTGAGGAGATCGATCCCACCAAGATGAATCCTGCGGCTGCCATTCGATATGCACTGCCAACGCAATGGCGAATCATTCGAGGGTCAGGCGTACGAAGCAAGGGCAAGGGCGGCATGGGCCAGTACAATGACCTGTGTCGGCTGCTTGTTGCGCTGCCGGATTACTCAGGCAAAGGATTCAGTTACGGCGATGAGCGGTACAACTTCCACGCTCAGCCGGGCACGTCCTCAGGCAGCTACATGACGTGGCGACGCGATGCCACCAGCCACCACATCGTGTTGACAGTTCGTGCCTTGGCCACAGGGGCGATGTGATCGTGCCTGCAAGTCCTCTCGACTGAGCAGGCTACGGAGCACGCGTCCGCGCACCGCGTCGATGGAGATCTGCTCGGCAATGATTGCCTGAAGGTCTCCCCTGGTAGCTCGGGCCCGCACAACGGGTCCGAGCGTCTCGATGACGAACTCGTAGGCATCTTCCCGCCACAGCATTGCCGCGAGCGACGCAGCTTCCTGGCGGCCGTGGCTCATGGCGCTCCGGCGCTCGTGAAGCATGACCCCGTCTTCCGTGCGCTGGGCAACCCAGACACCCCACCAGATCGGAAGCAGCGCTTCGACCTGCTCGACATAGGCAGATGTCGTCACGATCGTCAGCGCGTCGAACACCTCATGGTAGGCGTGCATCTGCCGCGCCAAGCGATCGAGCGTGTCGAAGTCGCTCTTGATCTCGTACCCACTGAGTCGGTCGGAGGCAACGGCAACATCGACGCGAGCCGAGCCGATTCCAAGCTCTTCGATTAAGACTTGGTCGTGCCCGCCGGACCCTAGCAGTTGCGCGAGGACCGCCGTGCGGATTTCCTGCTCGGTCAACGGGTGGGGGCGGTATACCATGCGCCAATTATCGCATAAGCTATGCGAATATGCAAAATAGGACGCATGCCACCGACCCACTCCTACTCGATCTTCGCGTTGCGTTGCGGGAGGAAATGAGCGCGCGCGGGCATACGCAGTTGGATGTGTCAAAGCTTACAGGTATGCCTCAAAGCCAGATCAGTCGATTCTTGCGTGGCGGGGGCAAGCGTTTGACACCGCATCTGAGCGCTCTATGCACATATGCGGGACTCGACCCCAAAACGCATAGCGCGTGTACTGACGCCAGTTTGGAGCTGTCGCAGCTTTTGCGTGAGGTGATCGGTGACAATGCTGCGGCCGCACAGACATTGCTTGTCGTGGTGAAGGCTCTGGCCCCAGCGCTTCAACGCATGCCGGACCAGCGTGCCAAAGAAAGGAGGGCCTGATGACCGCGCTCAATGACATCTATCGCAGCTTGCGAACGGTCGGCCTGACGAAGGGACAGGTCGCCTCAATCCTGCCTGAGTGGTGGGATCCCGAGTTGGCGCGCACATCGTCGGGCTTGCGCGAAACCGCGTTGTTGCTGGCGCGTCGCCTTAGTCTTGACGCGGTCGCGCTCCTCGACGGTCGTATCGAGCATGCCAAGGAGCTCTCTGCGCCCCGCTACAAGCACACAGTACGTGTGACCGAGGAGCAGCTTCGGCCTGCGACGCTGATTGCCTCGTCGCTGGCCAAGGCGATCGTCGGCGCAATGCCTTCGCGCGATGTTTCGCTTGACCCAAGTGTCGAGGTGATTCGCGAGCAGGTGCTGCAACAAGCGCCGCGCGTCGACTTCGATTCGATCCTAGACTTCTGTTGGGGGAGTGGCATTCCCGTCATTCCCTTGCCGAACCTGCCCAACGGCGTGCGGAAGATGGACGCAGCCGCGATCAAGGTTGGAGCGCGCCCGGTGATCTTGATTGCCTTGCGCAACAACTCGAAGGCGTGGCTCAGCTTTCTGCTCGCGCACGAACTCGGGCACCTATCGCTTGGGCATGTGGCTACCAACTCCGCTTTGGTGGAAGGTTCACTCAACGATTCCACGGAGTTCGATGTCGATGCGAACGTGGACAGGCAGGAAGTCGAAGCGAATGAGTTTGCAAACTCGCTTCTGAGCGGTGGCATGTCCGAAGCGATCGTCGCAACCTGGCCTCGTGACCTGCCGCCGGTTTCGATTGCTACCACAGCAATGGCAGCCAGCGCAGAGCTGCGCACCGCGCCTGGACACTTGGTGCTTCGGTACGGCTTCCGGACACGCCGATGGCCTGATGCTCGATCGGCATTGAATTTCCTCGCTGACGATATGGATGCACAAGCAGGCCTCGTCGCGCGGCTGCGAGACGAGATCGATACCCGCCGCATCGGCGATGACTTGAGCGACTACGTCCTGCAGATCACTGGCGTGGCCCCTAGGGGCTGAGTTCGATGACCTCCAGGCTCTTGGTCGACAATGACGTCATGATCAAGCTTGCCCATTGGGGGCTTCTGGATCATTTGCCCGCGTGCTTCGGTCTTCAGTGGGCCCAGATATCGGCTCTGGCGTCGCTAGAGTTCAGGGCCCGCCGGCGAGACACCAAGATTTTCAGATCTCCCCAAGCAGCAGACGATCTGCATGGAGTTCTTATGCTGACGGAAGAAATCCCGCCAGGTGACGCGACCGACATCTCGTGCTTGCAGGGAACTGTTGATCTCGACGCCGGCGAGGTCGAGCTCATCGCAGCCTGTCTGGCAGACCCGCAAGCGATCCTGATCTCAGGTGACAAGCGCGCATTGCGGGCTTTGGTTAGTGGCTGCCCGCCTGACATTTCGGTGCGGCTGCATGGGCGGGTGGTTTGCCTGGAGCAGCTGCTGGTCCTGATCGCCCGGCGCACGTCGTGCGCCATCGTCGTACAAGGCGTCCTCGCCAACCGCGAACTGGACACGGCCATCCGTGCCGTCGTGGCCCCTGGTGGCTGCACGGAAGCGCAGTTCTTTGAAGGCATGGACGCATACGTCGCTCACCTGCGGACCGAGACTGCTAACTTGTTGCTGCAGACGTAGGATGCAGAGCAAGCGTCATCGCAGGCATTCGGGTGAAAGCCAAGGACTTCAGCAAACGCCGCGAGCCGTTTCATGTCACTGCTGCGCAGCCTTCTGAGGCAGGCGGGGGCCGATATGGATGAGGCGCCAGACGCCATCTACCTAACCGGCGGTATGTCGCGCTCGCCCCTCATCAAAACATTGGTTACAGAAGTTTTTCCGCACGCGGACGTCGTCGCCGGCAATGCATCGCTGGGCGTCGTCAGTGGGCTAGCTCACGTGGCTAGTGCCCGTACGGAGCAGATGGTCGAGTCCTAGCAGTTTGATCGAGGGGACGTGGGCGCCACATCGACCTGCGCCGCTGGGAAAACCCCATGCAGATGTAGGCAGCTTAGGCATTGATGGCCCATCCAGGCAGTCGTTGAGCTTGACTTCGCCTGCAGGATGTTCGCTTGCAGCCAAAACAGGAGACCTGTTTCTAAGCCCTGCAGTGTAAAAGCAAGGCGTCGCCGTAATGCGCTTGGCCTTTGCCCTAGCGCTCGTCTGAAGGAGGCGCCCAGTGGATCTCGATACCTGCATTGGAGAAGGCGACCGAAGCGGCGTATAAACGTGATTCGTGGCGTCCGGTGTAGTGCGACCGCAGAGGGTTAGATGCATCGACGTTGATGAAAAAGCCCAAGGGATAGTCGAGCGCATCGAACATCTCGTCCAGCTTGGCGAAATCATCGGTGGCATCGGCGACGCGGGCAGCACGCTTGATCGCCCAGACGGCGAAGTTGTTCTCGCGCACGCTCGTTTTCGATTGGGACGTGGGCACGTGCAACACGATGTCCGGTCGCTGGAACGCGTTGTGACGTCCGCTCTTTTGGTACTCCATCTCCAAGATTGCACCGGGCGCAGGCCAGCCCTGCCGATCGAATTCGGACTGCAGCGCGCAATAGAACCGGCCGTGATACCCCCGCTCGGTGGCGTAGAAGCGCGGTTCGCGCACCATATTGAACGCGGCGCGGGTAGCTTCAACCACTAGAGATCGAATCGGCGTCGGGCTGCTCATTAGGAAGACCACGCACGCCCGATCGACTGCTTAGGCGCTGCCGCCTCCGTCCCTAAGCTCGGGTTTTCATGGACTACGATCACGCGCGAGAGATCGGGTGGCAGTTCCGCTTCGGCGGCTTCCGGCGCCTCGCCTAGGCGTTTCCGGTTACTCATCAGTCGCGCCACGTGAGCAGGAGGGTCTTCGAGCAGGCGAGCGTTTCCATCCAGGTGCTCGCGGGCGAAGGCGGCGGCGCGAGTGGGCAAATCGCCACCTCCATAGCGTGAGCAACACACCAAGCAATGGAACGGCACCATGAGCGGTGCGACAGCGCCAAGTGTCGTCATCGGATTCAGCGCCTTAAGCGCCGGCGCCGATGCCGCCGCCATCCCCCACAGCGAGTGACTCGTTGGGTACGTGCCGCATTTCCATATCGGCACCGGCGTCGTGCCAGCTGGCCACGTGCTATACAGAGCGAAGATCGGAGTAGCCTGGACGAGCGCAGAGGCGTTGATCAGCTTGTCGACTTGGGCAACGCCTTTGGTCACCTTGTGCAGCGACGGAAAGTACGTAGCCCCGATCTTCATTTTTTTGGACTGTATCCGGTAGCCGAACGAGAGCCCGGATGGTCCCGTAAACCACAGCTCCCAGTCCGCCCCATTGACGGCTTCCTGCATCTTGCTGAACGCGTCGACGGTATAGCCACCGGTCGTGGCACCCTTCGCGAGCGCGAGCACAATGCCGTCGGTCAGGGACTCCTCGTTATACGAACACGATAGCTTTGCGGCGTCACTGAGCGTTCGCCACACCCTTCGACTCTGCTTCTGGACCACCGAACACAGCATGCACCTGCTCCTTGGCGACGGGGGCACCGCGCGATCTCGGGCTCCGCAGCAATAACGTACGGGATTCGACGTAGGCGCACCTGCGCCTCCTAACCGAGCATGCCGATCAGGGCTACAGCAGGCAACCAGAGGCCCGGAGTCAGCTCCTCTAAAGCTCAATCTTAGGTCATGATGGTGCAGGGCAAAAGATGCCCCAAGCCAAACTTGTCTAGAGTCGGCTCACGCTGGTCTCCCCATGCCCGTACTAGGGCGACCGCATCCGTGCCCCGGTGAAGCCGGCTTCCGCGCTCGACGGACGCTGCCCGCGCGGCTTGGCGATGAACTCGAACACCGTGGGATATGGGATGCGGATCCTGATGAAGCATCTTGGCAAGCGGTTTAACGGTAGTCGACCAACAGTTGGTCCAAGCCGAACCGTTAGTGGCGCGGCTTAGCTCAGGTGTTTGCGAGGGAGATGCCCGCTGCTAGCCAAGAGCGGACATTGGCACGCAGTTCAAGGCGATAACTAGTGATGAATTTGGCCCACTCTGTCGACTACGATCCTAGCCACTACGGACTTTCGATAATTTAGGCGCCGATTCGGAGAAGGACAGTAGTTTAGCAACTTTGCAATGAAGCGCTCCAAGAGCGGCTTCTAGAAGCTGCTTTTAGGAAACTCCCAGATTATGGAATCTCGTTCTCGGAAAAACCCATACTTTGAGGTGTTTTTACTCCCCCGCCTTGGGAGCCCCCGATCCCAAGCAACTGACTCGCCAGCGCGAGCGCCCCCAGTTGGTAGGTAAACCTACAGTCCGCATGTCGCAGCCAGAACGCCGTACCTTCCCGCAACGCATTCACGAAGCATCACCACCACTGTCCCCGCGTCCGTGGTGCGACCGCGCGCAGCCGCCGGGCATGGCATCGTGATCGCATGTCCGATGCGTCGCACCGCACCCGATGAGCTGGGCCTGGCTGGTCCCGCCCGGCGAAGCCAAATTGATCCTGCCGGCGGCCGTCCTGCTCGGTCTGCCGCTGCTGCTGCGTCGCGACAGCCGGAACGGGGTGTTGGGCTGGTGGGCAGGTCTGGGCCTGGCGACCGCGCTCACGGCGGTCAGCAAGATCGCGTTCTACGGGTGGGGCACCGGCATCCGCGCATGGGACCTCACCTGTTTCAGCGGGCACACCGTGATCGCCCTGGCGTTCTGGCCGGTGGCGCTGGCCCTGTGCGTCCCGGCGACCTGCGGAACCCGGCGCCGGCTCGCGGCCGCGGCGGGGTGGGCCTTCGGCGGGCTGATCGGAATCTCGCGCGCGACGCTGGGCACGCACCCGTGGTCGGAAGTGATCGCCGGGGCGCTGCTCGGTGGCGGCGTCGCCTGGATGGCATTGCGCCTGCTCGGTCGGCATGCGCTGCCATGGCCTTGGCCCGCGCTGCTGGTGGCCGCCGGCCTGGCCGCGGCGTTGGCCGGCCTGGATCGCAAATTGCCCTACTTCAACAGCGAGCGCTGGTTCGCCGAGACCGGACAGGCGCTGTCGGGCCAGGATCGGCCCACCGACCGCCGCGCCTGGCGCCGCGAACGCTGATCTCGCCATGGCGGCCTATGCGGTCACCCGGCGCGCGTGACCGGTGTCGCACCCCAGCGGGACTGCATGGTAGATTGCGCACGCTTGCCGCCCGGGCGCGTGGTCCACGCTTGATCGGGGGACGGCACGAAGACCGGGCGGCATGGAGCCGATCCGGCTTGTGACAGGGGACGCTACATCATGCTCTGGTTTTTGCTTGGCATGTCGGTCGGTACTTGCCTCGGGGCGCTCGTGGTCGGCATCTGCCGCGCGTCCAGCGCCCAGGACGACCGCGCCCGGGACGACGACGCTCAATCGCACACGACCGAACGCCCCGGCGAAGGGTCGCAGGACGACTCGGCCCCGCGCCTGATGCGCCTGTAGCCGTCTGGCGCCGGCGCTGCCTCGGCACCGCCGCAAATCGCACCCCCACAACACGCCGCAGGCATCGCAAGCCGCCTGGGCCGGTGCGTGCCCGGCCGGACGGCATCGCGCTTGTCCGCGCCGACTAGCCCCGACCGTGCGGAAACACCGGCTGCCCGCCGGAGAACAGGCTGCTCGCCTTCGCCGCCAGCCGGCGCGCGATCCGCCCGACCCGACGGTCGAGGCGCTGCCACAGCGCCGATTCGCGTCCCACCCGGACCCACAGGAACGTGCCGGCGATCGCCAGCGCGAGGCAGGCGACCCCGGCCACCACAAGACGCACGCCCGACAGGGGCACGTGCGGCGCCGCCAGGATGACCGCATTGCCGATCAGGAAGTAGGCGAAGGTGTGCCGTCCGACGAAATCGAACACCCGGGCCCGCCCGAGTTTCGACCAGACCGTCGCCACCCCCATCAGGGCCAGCGAGAACAATGTGCCGTAGGCGTAGTAGGCCGGGTGGTTCTGCCGGCGGTAGGCGTTGATGTCGACCATCCGCTCGGCGAACCCGTGGGCGCCGACGGCCGCTACCTGCTGCGCGATCACCGCCACCGCCGCCGCCAGCAGCAGGGCGAGCACGACCGCGTCGCGTCGCCGCGTCCGCACTCGGTCCGCACGGCCGTAGAACACCGAGCCGCACAGCATGCCGGCCGAGAGCAGCATCAGGCTGTGCACCAGGCTGGGCCCGAAAGTGTCGCCGATGCCGGTCACGAAGCCGACGATGTGATGGAGCGGGAACGGCGCCGCGGGCAGCCCGCCGATCGCCGCCCCCCAGGCGACGGCGAACAGCGTCGCCGCCAGTGGCGCGAGTGCACCCCAGCGCACCCGCGCCAGCACGATCAACGGCAGCGCCAGCAGCATGAAGAAATAGAACTTGTAGATCGTGGCGAACAGCGCCGGTGCGATCAGCACCACCGCGCCACCAAGATGCACGGCGCTGTTGCGGCCGGCGACGAAGCCCAGCGCCGCCAGAAACACGAACGCCGCGTAGCAGAAGGCCGCACGCTTGAACGCGGCCGAGGCCGTCGACTCGAGCGCGGGACGCCCCGCGTCGCGGGCCTGGACGAACTTGCGCACGTACACGAGTTCAAGCATCACGCCGAACAGGACGATCAGCGTCGGCGTGGCGGCACGGGTGATCGCCTTGCGCACGAGATCGAGGTCGCCGGTGCCGAGGTCGCCGGTGAAGTTGAGCACCACGTGCGACAGCAGGGCCAGCGTCACCGCCACGAAGCGATAGCGGTCCAGCGAGGCGACGCGCGACGGCGACGCCGGCGCATTCGATCCCACCCCTGCGCCCGGGCCGACGACGGCAGCGCTCATGTGCGCGGTCCGCCGCGGACGGCCGGCATGGACCCCGCCCACGTCGCCCGTCGTGCCCGCGGCGGGTCTGACCGGACGCCTTCTTCCACCGCAGGACGCGGACTATTTCTTGAACACACCGACCAGCGCCTCCTGATCGAACACCAGCAGCGCCGAGATGCGCTGCCGCTCCATCAGCACCAGCGCATCCTCGACCCGGGTGCCCACCGTCACCCGGACCGGATCGCGCACCATCAGGTCGGCGGCGCGGCGATCGAAGAGATCCTTGCCGTAGCGCTCCATGCCGCGGCGCACGTCGCCGTCGGTGATGATCGCCCAGCCGTCGTCGCCGGTGCGCACGATGGCGAGGCCCAGGCTGGAACGGGTGATCGCGTTGATCACGTCCATGATCCCCATGCCCTCCTCCACCAGCGGCAGGGTGCCGCCGGTCATCTCGTGCTCGACCCGGCTCAGCAGCCGCCGCCCCAGCGAGCCGCCGGGATGGAAGCGGGCGAAGTTCTCGGGCTTGAAGTTGCGCGCCTTCATCAGCGTCACCGCCAGCGCGTCGCCCATCGCCAGCGTCGCGGTGGTCGACGAGGTCGGCGCGAGCTGCAGCGGGCAGGCTTCGCGGTCCACGCGGACGTCGAGGTGGCAATCCGCCGCGCGCGACAGCGTCGAGGCCGGATTGCCGGAGATCGCGACCAGGAAGTTGCCGTTGTCGCGCAGGAACGGCAGCAGCTTGACCACTTCGTCGGTTTCGCCCGAGAACGAGATCGCGACGAAGACATCTTCCGGCGTCACCATGCCGAGATCGCCGTGATACGCCTCGCCCGGATGCATGAAGAAGCTCGGCGTGCCGGTGCTGGCGAGCGTCGCGGCGATCTTCTTGCCGATGATGCCGGACTTGCCCATGCCGCAGACGATCGTGCGGCCCTTCGATTGCAGGATGTGCGCGACGGCGGCGTCGAACTGGCGGTCCAGGCGCGCGCCCAGTCCCGCGATGGCCTGCGCTTCGATCTCGAACACGCGCCGGGCGCATGCCGCGTAATCCGGCTCCAGCCGGCTGACCACATTCACCATGTCGATGCTCCTGGGAAGACGGGGCTGCGCGGGGCGTCGCGCAGGGGTTCGATGCCGGCGGACCGCCAGGCCCGCACTCAGCGGATGTCCAACGGCGCGAAGCCCTTGACCAGGTCGTCGAGCGCCTTGATCTGGGCGAGGAACGGCTCCAGCACGTCGAGCGGCAGGGCGCTCGGGCCGTCGCAGCGGGCGTTGTCCGGATCGGCATGCGCCTCCAGGAACAGCCCGGCCAGACCGACCGCGATGCCGGCGCGCGCCAGCTCCACGACCTGCCGACGTCGGCCGCCGGAGGCCTCGCTGCCGGCATCGCGGCGCTGCAGGCTGTGGGTGACGTCGAAGATCGCCGGCAGGCCGCCGGTGGATTCGACCATCTCGCGGAAGCCGAGCATGTCGACGACCAGATTGTCGTAGCCGAACTGGCTGCCGCGTTCGCACAGCAGGATCCGCTCGTTGCCGGCCTCGCGCAGCTTGTCGACGATGTGGCGGATCTGGGTGGGGCTGAGGAACTGCGGCTTCTTGATGTTGACCACGCGCCCGGTGCGGGCGATGGCGACGACCAGGTCGGTCTGCCGGGCGAGGAAGGCCGGAATCTGCAGCACGTCGGCCACTTCGGCCACCGGCGCTGCCTGCGCCACTTCGTGCACGTCGGTGATCACCGGCACGCCGAACGCGTCCTTGATCCGCTGCAGGATCCGCAACCCCTCGTCCAGGCCGACGCCGCGGAACGAGCGGATCGACGAGCGGTTCGCCTTGTCGAACGAGGCCTTGAACACGTAGGGGATACCGAGCTTGCGGGTCACCTCCACGTAACGCTCGGCGGCGGCGAGCGACGAATCGAGATCCTCGAGCACGTTGATGCCGCCGAACAGCACCATCGGAGCCTGGTTGGAGACGAGCACTTGATCGGAAATTCTGACGTCCATGGATGCCTTGGAATGAGTCGATGGAAACAAGGGGAAACCGCGTGCCGGGTCAAACCGGTGCGGCGGCAGCGGTAGGGACCGACGCCGGGCGGGTCGGACGCATCTGCGCCCGGGCCAGCAAGGCCTGCGCGCCCGCATCGGAGAAGGGACGGCCGTCGCTGGCGAAGTAGGGTTCGTCGATCAGGTAACGCGAGACATAGGCGGCCATCCGGCGCCGGTCGAACGCGGCGTACAGGGTCTGGCCGAGGAAATGCACTTCGCGGTCCATCAGCATCGCCTCCAGGCCGACGGTGGAATTGATCGTGACCACGACCTCGGCACCGTCGATCAGGCGGAAGGTGTTGCCGTCGCTGATGTGGAATCCCAGCGCCGGCTTGAGCGCATGGATCTCGTCGAGCACCTTCTGGTTGAGCTCGGCCGGATGCGGCTTGATCACCAGCGGCAGGCCTCTCGACGTCGCGAACGCCACTGCTTCGCGCAATGCCTCGATCAGGTCGCCCTTGTGGTAGTTCAGGATCACCTGCGCATCGGTGCTCACCTGCAACGGAAAGAACGCGTAGCGAAGGCCATCGGGCAATGCGTCGAATTCGATCTTCGCCGGCTCGAGCTTGCGCAGTTCCGACAATCCGTATTCGTTCTCGCTGCACAGGCCGAGTGCGCGTTCGGCTTGGCAGAACAGGATCTGCACGAACTTCAGCACCCGCGTCTTCAGGCCCACACCCTTGGCCTGGGCCACCACGTGCGAGACCTTGCGCGAGGCGACGTAACGGGCGCGCCAGGCCTCGAAGCCATCGAGGTCGGGATCGAGCGCATCGAGAATCGCGGGATCGTTGAACAACAACGATTGCCGGTCCGTGCCCTGGGGGTCGGCGAAGATCCGGTTGTCGACGTTGCCGTAGCCGGTGTACAGCGTCGGCACCCCGGCCACGCGCGCGGCGTCGGCCAGACCATGCTGGCCGGCGAGACGCCCGCTGGGCAGCACCATCAGATCCCAGCGCTCGGCACCGACGTGCGTTTCGAAGAACGCACGGTAACCGCCGTACACCACCTCCGCAGTGGCTTCGCTCAGCCGTCCCGTTCGCACGCTGAAGCCGTCGCGCAGCGATGGCGTGCCATCCACGCGCTTGCGGCGCGGGTAGAACACTCGCTCGCGCTTGACCCGCAGATACAGATAGATCGCGAGATTGTTGGCGATGTAGTCGATGCGCGCTTCAGGCACGGCATCGCCCAGCCGCCGGAACAGACGGTAATCCTCCGGATTGGAGATGCTGACGAGAATGCGGGTGTAGGGCGTCATGAGGGCTGGCTTCCGGAAAGCGCGTCCGCGTAGAGATCGAGCAGGGCCCGGTTCATGCGTTCGGGCGTGAAGTGGTCGAGGTAGCGCGTTCTGCTGGCCTGGCCCATCGCGGCCCGATCCCCGCGTTCGAGCGCGTCCATGGCGCGGGCCAGATCGGTATCGAAGCGGTCGAGCGAGAACGCGAAACCGGTTTCGCCTTCGGCGACCAGCGATGGCAAGGCGCCCCGGTCGGAGACCAGCACCGGGGTACGGTTGCGGTAGGCCTCCAGCACCACCAGGCCGAAGCCTTCCCAGCGGCTGGGCACGATCAACGCCTTGGCGCCCGCATACAACGCATCGATGCGGTCGGACTCGACCCAGCCCAGGAACTCGATGTTGTCGCGCGGTGCGAACGCGCTCGCGCCCGACACCACCGCGTCGCCGACCACCCGCAGACGTTCGTCGCGGCCTGCCCAGAAACGATGCAGGAGATCGAAGCCCTTCTGCTGGTCGAGCCGGCCGACGAACAGGTAGTAGTCGCCGGGACTGACATCGGTGCCGGATGCGGCGACGTCCTGCGCGGCATCGGTCACCGAGTTGCGGATGGTGACGCTCTTCGCGCCGAAGCCGCGCGCATCGAGCAGACCGCGCTCGTAATCGGAAATCGCCACCACGCGCGCGGTGCGGCGCAGCAGCAGACGCTCGACGGCGGCGAAGGCCGCGGCGGACGACGCGCCGGTGCGCTGCGGATCGAACGCCACGCCATGCGGTTGGTACACCACGCGGGTGCGGCTGCGCCGCGGCAGCGCCAGTCGGCAGGCCAGGCCGGCGAAACTGCTGTGCACATGCAGGATGTCGGGCGGATCGTCGGCCAGCAGCCTGCGGGTTTCGGACAGCAGGTGCCGGCAACGGGAGGCGCGGCCGTCGCCGCCGAACGTGCGGACGCCCAGCTTCGGCGACCCGTGCCGCACCGCCACATGGGCCTGTTGGCTAGATGGGATCACGAGTTGCACCGAGGTCACGGAGGGGCTGCGGAGCTGGTGGCCGACCACCGAGCCCAGATACGTGGAGATCCCGCCCTTGACGGTCTCGGCGGCGTGCACGATTTTCATACGGGATCTCGCGGAACGACAGGAACGCCAGGAAGGAGAAGATCGCGAATGTCGGCACCAGGATCAGGGCCGCATCGGAGAAGGTCGCGAGGAAGTAGAGGAAGCAGCCGTGGCAGGCGCGCTTGCGGATCCGGTCGCGGGCATCGTCGGAGATCAGGCACCCGATGTTCAGCACGATGTTGGAGAAGAACAGCAGGAACAGCGGAATCCCGAGCAGGCCGATGAACTCCGCGATGGAGACGTAGGGAATCTCGTAGGAGAACGCCAGCGCCTCGGACGCGATCAGGTCCGCATCGAACAGGATCCGCAGGTACGACGATCGCCCGCCCAGGCTGGAATCGAGCAGGAACGCGCTGTCGCGCTCCATGTAACGCATCATGATCACGATCGCCAGCGAAGCGAACGACAGCAGGAAGCCGCCCACCGCGATCCGCTTGACGCTGACCGTCCGGCTCGATGCGAACGTGTCGAGCAGGAAGAACGCCATCAGTAGCAGCCACGACGTCCGCGAGAGCGTCAGCACGATGCTGATCACCACCAGCGCGAACCACAGGCGACTGCGCTCCAGCTCCTTGTACAGCGGCAGCAGCATCAACATGCACACGCCGTAGATGTTGCCGTTGTTGTAGGTCGACACCAGCTTCGACAACGCGCCGCGGTCGTTCATCCGCTCCTCGAGCGTCTTCTCCGCACCGAAGGTCGTGGTCAGCCCCGGCAGCTCGAAGAAACTCCCGGTCGCGGTCTTGAACGCGAACAGCACCACGCCGTAGGCCGCAGCGAAGCGGATGCAGACCTTGGCGACGCCGAGCGCGCTGGCGATCTGTTGGTCGGTCGCGGTCTTGAACAGGGCGAAGAAGAACACCGGCATGACGATCAGCGCGCTGACGTAGCCGGCGTAGCTGGCCATGGCGCCGATGCCGTTGGACATCGTGGTCAACGCGAACAGCAGCCAGAACGGCACCAGGAGCATCAGATACAGATCCGAGCGGGTGATCCGCCAGCGCGCGCCGTTGAGCGCGAGGTACAGGAACAGCAGGGGGAGGCCAGCCGCGGCGATCAGGTACAGGGTGTTGAACGGAATGCCGCCCAGCGCGAATCCGGATTTCGGAAACGCGATCATCGCCACCACCGTGGCGTTGAGCAGCAGATGCGAGCGCGCGCTCACGGTCGCGGCACCCCGGTCGCGGATGCAGGGGCCGCCCCTGGACGGACGTCGCCTGCCGACGCCGCACAGGCGTCGGATCGCAGCGGCTGGCGGTCAGGCGCGCTCATTGGCTCCTTCGCGTCGCAGGACCGACTTGAGCCGGCCGCGCACTCCGGTCAGGCCGAGCCAGTAGTAGGCCCAGTACAACTGGAACGCGGCCAGCGACGACAGCGACCGCGCCCGGGCGGCCGCCAGGCCCTGGGCGTACAAACCGTACTCGGCGAAGTACTTGAGCTTCTTGCGCTCCAGGAAGTCGCGCTCGCCGGGGCTCAGCAGCGACAGCGAAAACAGATGATCCAGCAGCGCCTGGAACCGCTCGATGCTGGCCGCGCCGCCGGCCCTGGCGACGTGCGAAATCTGGTCGGCGGATCGGTTCTTGTGCCAGATCGCGACCGGCGTCTCGAGGATGTGCGTGTTCGAGGTCTTGCACAGTTCGATATGGAACTGGGTGTCCTGGAACTTCTGCAGTCCTTCGTGGAAATTGGCGCGTGACAGTGCGCGCGCGCGGACCAGGGACCCGTTGGTCTGCAGCTTGCAGATGTCGGCGAGGTCGTCGGCCACCGGCGTCCGATAGCGCCGGTAATCGAGCAGGCGATCGACGCCCGCACCCTGCCCTTCGCGGATGATCACCCGACCGAACACCGCGTCGACCTCGGGATGCGCATCCAGGTAGGCGACCAGCGTGGCGAGCTTGTCGGGGAGATAGAGGTCGTCGTCGTCGAGGAAGCAGACGTAGGCGCCCTGCGCCACCTCGGTGCCACGGCGGCGCGAATAGCCGCCGCCCATCGGGCGCGGATTGCGATGGATGCGCAACGTCCGGCCCGGCGCGTCCTGGAACAGCGGCGCCAGCACCGGCACGGGATCCCGGGTCGAACCGTCGTCGACGACGACGACCTCGATCGCCGGATAGCGCTGCGCGAGCACCGAGCCGACCGCGCGCAGCAGATCGTCCAGGCGATCCCGGGTCGGCACGATGACGGAGACCAGCTCAGCCATGCGCCGCCCCCACCCGTGCGGTCCGACCTTCGGCGAAGATCGCGCGGAACCCGTCGGCGAGCTTCGCCTGCTCGGCGCGGCCGTCCAGCGGCGGGGCGGCGAGCGCGGCGCGCACCGCGGCCGGTGTCGCCTGCGGCATCGGCACCACCAGATCCGCACGGCCGAGGGTTTCCAGCAGACCCGAGATCTTCTGGTTCTTCTCGTCCACGCACGCGACCAGCCGCCCGCAGACGCTGGCGCCCAGCAGCAGCACGTGCAGACGGTTGGAGACGACCACCCCCATGTCCCGGTAGAAAGCCTGCATCCGTGCGATATCGCGGGTTTCCTGGAAGATTTCCACCGGAGCGCCGAGCCGGGCCTGCAGCCGGTCGCGGATCGCCTCCATGCCGGGGCGGTCGCGCTCCACCTGCACGGCGATGTGGCAACGCGCGCCGTCGGACAACGTCTCCGCCATGCGCTCGACCATCGTCATGCAGGCGTCGAACTGTTCGGCGTGCTGGTCGGTCCTGAAGCTGAAACACACGTCGCGACGGCCTGTCGACACCGAGGGCGGCGACGGCGCATCGAACAGGTTGAACGCCAGATCCGGGAGCAACCCGTCGCAGCCCACGGCGTGGTGCTCCAGCAAGCGCAACGAGCGGGCATCGCGCACGTAGAAGGCATGCAGAAGCGGCCGGCGGCGACGCAGGTGGGTGATGTAGTTCGCGCCGATCCGCTCGAACGAGGGCCCGACGTGGCACAGGCGCACCCCGAGCAGCCTCAGGACACGAAGCGGCAACAGCGCGAGTGCCTTCTTCGCCAGTTGCAGGCGGTTGAACTCGCCGAACAGGCCGCCCGGCAGGAAGAAGTAGTACGGTCGGTCGCCTCTGAGCAGGGCTTTGACCATCTCCAGGAACAGCCGCGGGCGCCCCGATACGCGCGTCGCATCGGTGGGCAGGTCCAGCATGTCCACGAACCAGTCCGGCGCGATGCCGGTGTCCACGACCAGCGTGCCGCGCGCGGCGAGCAGGCGGATCAGTTCGCGATTGATCAGCGCGTCGCCCAGGTTCTCGAATTGCGTCCTGATCGACAGGAAACTCACGTTCATCGCCCATCTCCCGGGATGTGGTGTCGGATGACGCCGTAGATCACCCGATTCGATATCGCGTAGTGCAGCGCCATCAGCACGGCGTACACGAGCACCGTGCGCCCGGCGCTCCATCCGGATCCAGCGGCGACCAGGAACGTGGCGGCCACCAGCGCGAACCGCACCGCGTTCATCCGGAAGAACAGATCCTGTCGGCGGAACAGCGTCAACGCATTGGCGAGTGGGGACGACACGAACTGAAACATCAGATAGATCGACAACAGCCGCGCGAACTCGCCGGCCGGTGCCCAGGACGCACCGAACACCGTGGCGAACAGCCACGGGCCGGCCACGGCCAACGCCAGCGTCGGCGGTGCCGCCAGCACCAGCAGGCGGCGGGTCACTGCGCGGGTGATCGCCAGCACGCGCGCCGGCTCGTTGCGGCCGATCGCCGAGATCTCGGCGAAATAGGCGTTCCCGGTGCTGGTCCCCAGCAACGTGATCGGCACCGCCATCGTCGTCAATGCCAGCCCGAGCTGGCCGGCCGTATCCATGCCGAACACCTGCGCGGCGAAGATCGCCGGCCCCTGCAGCGACGCCATCATCAGCAGATGCGACGGCAGCCGGTAGCGCGGCATGTCGCGGAAGTGCCGGGCGAGTTTCGCCATCGTCGGCCAGCGGATCCGCCGGCGATGCGTGCGCAGCGCGCGCGCGCCCGAGCCCAGCAGCCAGAGCGATCCCCCGCCCTGCTGCGCGAGCTGGCCGATCAACAGGCCGGCCGGCTTCAGACCGGCCAAGCCCAGACCGATCTTCAGCGCACTGCCCAGCATGGCCTGGCCAGCCTGGCTCACCGCCAGCGGACGATAGGCCTTGTGGCGCACGCTCCACAGGCTCAGCGTTTCGTACAGCGCCGCCAGCGCCACCGCGGGGGCGATCAGCAGGGCATAGGGCGCCAGCGCATCCAGCGACGCCGCGGCCAGCAGTCGCGGCCCGACGCTCGCCGCGGTCAGGCCCAGCACGATGGACACGAGCAGCAGGATGCACAGGTTGAGCGCGAGCAGATTGGCCGCCGTCGCATCGCGCCGGGGCACGGGCAGCACGGTCAGATAGCGCAGCGTCGCCAGCGGCGCGAGGACGGCGACGAGGGCGACGAACGTGGTGAACACGCCCATCTGCGCGGGCGTGTACAGCCGCGTGATCACCGGAATCGTCGCGAGTCCGACCAGCTTCGCCGCCACGCCGCCGGTGGCCAGGGTCAGCATGCCGCGGAACACACCGCCGGCGTCGCGACCGAACAGGCGCGACCGCCAGCTCGAGCCCGGCGCGCCGCGCACGGCGGCAGCGGCGCCATCAGTCGCATCGCGCATCGCGCACCGCCTGCGGACATGCGAATGCCGGAGCTGCGGTCACGGTCGCGCACGCCGGTGGGCGTGCGACACGCGCGCAGGGAACGACAGCTGCCGGCGCGGTCAGTCCGCCCCGAACAGATCCCGGCTGTAGACCTTGTCGGCGACGTCGCGCAGCTCCGCCGGAATCCGGTTGGCCACGATCACGTCGGCCTCGGCCTTGAACGCCTCCAGGTCCTTCACCACGCGCGAGCGGAAGAACGTGTCCTCGGTGAGCACCGGCTCGTACACGATCACCTCGATGCCCTTGGCCTTGATCCGCTTCATCACGCCCTGGATGCTCGATGCGCGGAAGTTGTCCGAGCCCGCCTTCATCACCAGCCGGAAGATGCCGACCACCTTCGGATTGCGGCGCACCACCGCATCGGCCACGAAATCCTTGCGGGTGCGGTTGGATTCCACGATCGCGTTGATCAGGTTCTGCGGCACGTCGCGGTAGTTGGCCAGCAGCTGCTTGGTGTCCTTGGGCAGGCAGTAGCCCCCGTAGCCGAACGACGGGTTGTTGTAGTGCGATCCCACGCGCGGATCCAGACCGACCCCCTCGATGATCTGGCGCGTGTCCAGATCCAGCGTGGCGGCATACGAATCCAGCTCGTTGAAGAACGCCACCCGCATGGCGAGGTACGTGTTGGCGAACAGCTTGATCGCCTCGGCCTCGGTCGAGGCGGTGAACAGGACTGGGATGTCCTGCTTGACCGCGCCCTGTTGCAACAGCGCCGCGAACGTTTCGCCGTCCGGCGAGCGCTCGCCCACCACGATGCGGCTGGGGTGCAGATTGTCGTACAGCGCACAGCCCTCGCGCAGGAACTCGGGCGAGAAGATCAGCTTGTCCGTTGCGTATCGGGCACGAGTGGACGCGGTGAAGCCGACCGGCACCGTCGACTTGACCACCATGACCGCGTCGGGGTTGATCGCCTGCACGTCCCGGATCACCGACTCCACCGAACTGGTGTCGAAGTAATTGCTGACCGGGTCGTAATCCGTCGGCGTGGCGATGATGACGAAGGCCGCACCCTCGTAGGCCTCGCGCTTGTCGAGGGTGGCGCGAAAATCCAGCGTCCGCTCGGCCAGGAACGTCTCGATCTCGCGATCCTCGATCGGCGACCTGCGCTCGTTGAGTAGCGCGACCTTGGTCGGATCGATGTCCAGCGCCACCACTTCGTTGTGCTGGGCGAGCAGGATCGCGTTGGAGAGGCCGACGTAACCGGTACCGGCGATGGCGATTTTCATGGAGATTCGAAGGGCTCCTGACAAAGAAAAAGCAGAGATCGACCGTGGCTGGCGCGCTCGCGCACGCCGCCGAGCCGGCATGATGCCCTATGCTGCCGCCGCGGTGGGAACGCCGGTAACCCGGCTCGATCCGCCGGGCAACCCGCCGCGGATGCATCGCGCCCATGATCCGGGCGAAGCAACGGACGGATCCCGGACTAGTACGCATTGCGACCGAAGAATCCCTTGAACGCCGTCATGGCGATGATCCGCAGGTCCAGCGCGAGCGACCAGTTCTGCAGGTAGTACAGGTCGTACTCCACGCGCCGCGCCATCTTTTCCAGGGTGTCGGTCTCGCCGCGCAGGCCGTTGACCTGCGCCCAGCCGGTGATGCCGGGCTTGACCATGTGCCGCTGCATGTAGCTCTGCACCAGTCCCTTGAACTGCTCGTTGTGGGCAAGCGCGTGCGGACGCGGGCCGACGATCGACATCGAGCCCTGCAGCACATTGAGGAACTGCGGCAATTCGTCGAGGCTGGAGCTGCGCAGGAACGCACCGAAGCGGGTGATGCGGGGGTCGCCGCGGGTCGCCTGGGTCACCCGGCCCCCGTGCTCCTGATGGACGCGCATCGAACGGAACTTCCAGACCTCGATGGGCTTGCCGCCGAGCCCGTGGCGCATCTGCCGGAACAGCACCGGGCCGGGCGAACTGAGCTTGACGCCGATGGCGATGGCCAGCAGCAACGGGGCGATCATCAGCACGATGAGCCCCGCCAGCAGGCGGTCCTGCAGCGCCTTGATCACGCGGGCATTGCCGTCGAACGGGCTCGATCGCAGGTTGAGCACCGGCAAGCCGGCCACCTGTCCGGACGAGTGATTGAGCAGTTGCAGGCCGAACAGGTCGGGGACGAACTTGATGTCGGCCGTGGCGTGCTGCAACTGGCTCAGGGCGAAGGAGATCTTGGCCTGTTCGCACATCGGCAGTGCGATCCAGACCTGGTCGATGTGCCGCGACTCCACGTAACTGCCGAGCTGCTCCAGCGTGCCCACCAGCGGTGCACCGTCGAGCTGGCAGCGATCGGCGTGGGTGGCGAACCAGCCACGCAAGTCGATCCCCATCCACGGGTTGTCGCCGATGGTGTCGACGATGCGCTGCGCATCGGGATTGGCGCCGATGACGACGGCCGTGCGGACATCCATGCCCCGCGCCCGCACCCACGCTGCAGCGCCACGCACGCCGATCCGCAACGCCACGGCCCCGAGCAGCCCGAAACAGAACCAGGCCGCGATCCAGGTCCGCGCATAGTCGCCAGCGGTCTTGAGCAGGGCGGCGTAGAGCAGCAGCAGGCCGAACAGGAGTGCCCACTGAACGCCCAGCTTGATGCATTCGGCGGCCAGGCCCTGCCCTCGCCAGCTGCGGTACAGACTGGAGCCGTTGAACACTAGCAGGGCCAGCAGCACGCTGTGCGCGATCGCACGCAGGTACTCGATGGGCAGCTCGATACCGCCGAATCGCCAGCGATACGCCAGGACGCCCGCCAGGGCGACGATGGCGATGTCCCCGCACCGCAGCGTCCACGCGAACACGGCGGTGAACTTGTTGGTGTCAGGCCAGGCCTGCCGAACTTCCTGACCCACGCTCATGTACGACATGACGGACGCTCCGGTTCACGACGCTTCCAGACCCCCCTGTCGTTCTTTCTCTGGACGGCTCCGCCCCTCCCCGCCGTGACGCGGCAGGTAGAAAAGTGACGTAACCAGTCTTGTTTTCGCAGGATACGCCAAGTTTGCGGCGCTGCAGCAAGGCGCGCTGAATTTTCGCGGCCACTTTGACGTTATGTGAGTCTTCTCACACCCCGCAGCGCGCATGGATCGCGTTTCGGCTCAATCGCCGATGCGCTGGAAGTTGTCGTAGAAGAAGGTGGTGTCGCGCTCGCCGGTCATGCCGTACAGCGAGTAGCGACGCGCCAGCCGCGCACCGCCGTCGCGGGTCAGCGGCTGCCAGGTCAGCGTGGCGCGGCTGCGTGTCGCCCGCGGCAGCATCAGATCGAAGGGGATCGAGAAGAACACCCCGTTGTCGAAGCTGCCTTCGCCGAACTGCGCCGACGACACATTGGTCTGGGTGACCCAGGCGCCCATGGTCGCGCCGTTGTCGAAGATCCGGGTGACCGCGAGGGTCGCGCCCCAGTCGCCGGCCAGATAGCGGCCGGCGCTCAGCGTGGCGAGCACCCGCGGCTGCATGTCGAGCTCGTAGTAGAGCGACACATGCCCGGTCGCCACGTCGTAATCGCGGAAGCGAAAGTCCTGCTCGAAGCCGCGCTGCCGGACCCAGTTCGCGTCGACGCCCAGCGCCCAGCGTTCGCCCACCGGACGGTAGAGCAGCTCGCCGCCGACGCCGCCGAACATCGATTCGAGCATGCCCGCGTACGCCATGCCGTAGACATCGCGCGACAACCGGCGGGTGCCGGTGAGCTGCAGGTTGGGCATCACCAGGTCGGAAGTGACCAGATAGCGGCGCATGTCGGTGCGCACGCGCGGCAGGCGACTGGGCGCGTCGTACCGGAAGTTGTCGTAGTTGTCGAGCAGGTTGTAGCTGGCGGTGCCGCTGAGCCAGAGGCTGCGGTTGAAACGCAGGCTTGCCGAATAGTTGGCGTTGATCTGGTACATGACGAAGCCGTCCGGCCCGCCCAGCACCTGCCCGTACCCGAGCCCGAAGCCGCCCTGGTAACGCTGCAACGGCGCCTCGTAGAGCACGTCGCGCGACTGCGCACCGGGCGCGGCGATCTCGGTGCCGCGCTTGAGGTGATCGAGATCGACCCGGTGGTTGGCGTAGTCGACGAAGGCGTCGCGGCGCACGCTGGCCTCGGCGATCGGCATGCCGGCGTTGGTGTGCTCCACGGTGAACCAGTCGAAGCCGTCGGGCAGCGCGTTGTCGAGCACCCGCGCACTGCGCCCCAGGCCCTGTGCGGAATAGAAATAGCGTGCCTGCTGGCCCCGGACCACCACCTCCTGCCCACGCACGGCGATGTGTTCCACCGCAAGGCCGGCCTGGTCGCGCAACTGGCCGGCCACCGCGTCCCAGTCCACGCCCGCCAGGGCCTGCATCCGGTCGCCACGCTCGGCCCGGGCCTGCTCGGCGACATCCCGGTAACCGCCACGGGAGACGAAGCCGGTGGTCCCGGCTCCGGGGCCGGGGACTGCCCCGGAGCCGCCATCGGCCGAGACGACGGCATCGCGGTCGCGGACCGGCATCGGGTCCGGATCGAGCGTCTTCGCCACCGGCCGACGCTGGGCCAGGTTGGTCCGCAGGGTCAGCGCGAACATCGCCTCGGTGCCACGCTCCCAGCCCATGCTGAACTGGATGTTCGGATTGACGGTGAACACCGCGCCCACGTTCACCGGACTGGTCCGCTCGAGTTCGCGAATGCCGCGCGGCTCGTTGCGGTAATCGTTGCCGTCGTACTCCAGCTTCACCTGCAGACGATCCCAGGGGGTCTGCCAGGCGATGCCGCCGAACATGCCGACGCGGCCACGAAACATGCTGCCGCCGTTGAACTGTCCGGCCCCGGTCACCCGGGGGCGGGTCTCGAAGCGGTCATTGATGACGCCGAGCGGATTGCCAAAGTCGCCGCGGTTACCCATGTACCCGGTGGCGAAGCCGAGACTGGCGTCGACGCTGCCGAAGCGCTTGCTGGCCACCACGTACTCGCTGGAGAACAGGCCGGTACCGCCGATGTCGCGCACACCCATGGCGACCTGCGGCATCCAGCGGCTCTCCTGCCAGAGCCGCAGCTTCATGTCGATCGACTTGTCCTTGACGTTCTGGTCGCCGCTCAGCCCCGGCGGCCCGTAGCGCGAACCGGAAATGTTGACGTAACGGAACGCGCCCTCCATCCATTCGAATGGCTGCATCGCGACCGTGTAGCGGTCGTAGGGCGTGGTATGGGACGCGGTGAAGGCGAGCTCGCCTTCGCCGGCGAACCGCGCGGTCGGCGTCTGCAACAGGCCCACTTCGCCCCAGCCGCTGCGGCTGAGGTTCTGCGCGTGCAGGCCGCCGCTGACCGCGAGCGCCAGCAGGCCGAGCACGGGCGGCCGGAGCGTCGCGGCCGTCCACTGCGCGGTCGCCCGTCGCGCCCTCGTCGTTCGCGCCCTCATCGCGCCGGCGCGTCCGGGCCGGGCAACGGTTGCGTCGCCAGGAAGGCGGCCATCGCGGCATTGACGCCGGGCGCGACATCGCGCACCGCGGCCTCCGAGATCGGCACGTACAGCACCGCGCCCGGGGCCAGCGGATAGGCAGCGCTTCGATTCCACGGCGCGGTGCCCAGACGCTCGACATGGCCGTCGGGCTGGATGGCGTAAAGCCAGTCGCGGTCGGCCTGCGCCAACGGCGGACACGTGTCGAGATAGGCGCGCGCGTCGCGCAACGCCACATGCGGCACCTCGCAGGCGGCCTCGAGCGCGCCGTCCAGTCGCACCGTGCGCGGCCGCAGCGGAAACACGAAGCGATCGCCGTCGTGCAGGGGGCGGTTCGCCGGCGGGTCCACCTCGAGCCCGCGCGGCTCCAGCATGGCCGGGACGCGGCCGGTGGCCGGCAGCGCACGGATGCGTGCGTGCAATCGCGCCAGGCCGGCGACCTCCGGGTACGCCGCCTCCAACATGCCGAGATCGTGCAGCAGGCCGGCACGCTCGCGGACCTGGGTTGCGAGCGCGGACCGGGTCAACAACGCCGCACCCAGCAGATAGGCACGGCGATCCGGCATGCCCGCCAGCACCGCATCGGCCCGGCGCGCACCCGGGGCGAAGGCGTGGGCACCCGGCTGCAGCACCGCGCCCTCGACCGTCACGTGCAACGCCGGCGCCGGCGCGGCCGGGGACTCGGCCAGCGCCGGCGGGCACGCGCCCAGCACGAGCGCCAGGACCGGCCCGCACCACCGCCGCGCGCTCATTCGCCCGCTTCCGCGCGATAGGGCTTGAGCTGGACGATCTCCAGCATCCTGCCCGGCGCCAGCATCTGCCGGCTCTTCAGCACGAAGCCGTCGTGCGGATCGGCCCAGTACTCGTTGACCGCATCCACGCCCGGCCCCCGCAACCGCTCCTGGAAGTGCAGCACCTCGCGCTCGCTGTCGAGGATCGTCACCCGCGCGGGACCCAACGGACGCAACTCGCCATGCACCGGCACGTCGTAGCGGTAGCCGCTGCGCCAGTCGTAACGCCGCGCCACCTCGACCGGTGCGTGCAGCGCGGCCAGCCGGGCGAACGGGTCGTCGCCTTCGATCCGGATCCCGGCCGCATCCGTGCTCAGGCCGTAACTGCCAGCCAGCAGGCCGTCGCGCAGATAGACGATCCGGCCATCGGCGCTGAACCACGACTCCAGGCCGCCATCGTCGACATTGCCCAGCAGCAACAGACGACCGTCGACGAGGATCTGCGCATGCGGACTGCGGGCGACCGCATCCGCTGTCGGCGGCGGCGGCGACGCGTCGCCCACGACCGCCTGGCGCACGGTCTGTATCGCGGTGATGCCGAGGCTGCCGCAACCGGCCAGCAACCAGGGCAACGCCGACACGGCCGCCCAACGGGACAGCGCGCGCAGCCGGCCGTGGCCGCGGCGGCAGTGGGCGGGCGAAGACGCGAGTGGAGACGTCATGCCGCTCAGAGATCGGTGCTGGTCCGGATCGACGTATTGATGATGCTGGAGAACGGCAGCAGCTGGGTCACGAAGCGGTTCCAGCGGGTGATGCCGGCCGCGCCCACGAACACCACGTCGCCGGGCAACAGCTCGAACTGGCTGGCGACCGCGAATGCCGACGGCGACTTCGCCTCGAGCTGGTAGACCGCCGACGGCGCCTGCGCGAGATCCTCGGTACCCCGGATCACGTAGACCGCATTGCCCTGCGCACTCGTCTGCGCCAGCCCCCGCGCCCGGCCCAGCGCCTGGCTGAGACTGATGCTGCCGGCGCGGAAGCTCTGCGCGCCGGGCAGGTTCACCTCGCCGACCACGAACACTTCTTTCTGTTCCAGGTACGGCACGTGGATGTGGTCGTTGTCCTTGAGGAACACCGGCGAGCCGGCCACACGTTCCAGGTCCAGCGTGTACGTCACCCCGTCGCGGGTGAGCCGCAGGCCCGACAGGTCCGCCTGGCTGGGGTCGAGCCCGGTCCGGCTGATCGCATCGGCCAGCGTCATCGGCACCACGGTGAGCGGCAGGGTGCTCGAATTCTCGACCGCGCCGGTCACCCAGACCCGCTGGCTCGCGTGGTCGAGCACGGAGACGTCGACCTGCGGCGATTCGATGTAGGTCGCCAGCGACGCCGCCAGCCGTTCGCGCAATTCCACCGGCGTCTTGCCGGCGGCCTCGACGACGCCGATGTAGGGATAGAACAACGTGCCGTCGGCCTGGACCACGCGGCCGGCCGCGTTCATCTGCTGCTGCGAACCGGCGGGCACCGTGAGTTCGGGGTGTTCCCACACGGTGATGTAGAGCACGTCGCCGGCACCGATCCGGTAGACCGGCGGCCGGTACTCGGTCAACACGCCCGGGACCGGCAGGTCCTGTTCGCGGGCGGCCGCATCCATGGCAATGAGCCGAGGCGTGATCGCGATGAGTTCGATCCGTCCGTCGTCGCTGATCGTGCCTGCGCCGGACGAAGGGGCCGACGCACGCATGTGCTGGCCGGGCGACCACACGCAGGCAGACAGGCCCAAGGCCACGACCGCCGAGGCGGCGGCAAGCGAAACTAAACGGGACATCCCGGACTCCGCGAAAACGTAGGACGTACCCAATACCCACGGCAAACCCCGCCCGGGACGGCCGGGCAGGGTCCGATCGAACGGACTGGGACGACAGGTCCGCACCCGCTCCCCACGGCGGGCACGGCGCGCTGGATGGGTCAGTTGGACCCGGTGGTACCTGTAGTGCCAGTCGTACCTGTAGTGCCGGTCGTGCCCGTGGTCCCGGTCGTACCGGTGGTGCCGTCGGCATCCTCGCCGCCGCCGACCATCAGGGCCGCACCCGCGGCGACACCAGCACCGACGCCAGCACCTGTGCCATCCGCCGCGGGCTGGGCGTTGCCGATCGCCTGTGCGGTACCGGCGGGAATGCCGGCCTGGCTGGGCGCGACGGCGGGTTCGGCCTGCGCCGGGTTCTGGGCCGGTTGCGCCTGGGAGGCGGTCTGGGCGAATGCGAGGGGGGTGAGGACGAACGCCGCGACAGCGGCGACGCCGACGAACAGAGGAACGGAAATCTTCATGGGGGATCTCCACATACGGGTGGGGGGGCCGAGCATGCGGGGTTGCAGCCCAGATACGCTGCATTGCACCAAGGGCCTTTCGAAGCTAGGGGATGGCGCGCACGGCAGTCAAGGCGCGCGACGTGAGCGCGGTATCAAAAACGCCAAGACGTCCACATCGATTCAAGTGCGGTTGCGGAGAAATTTGCGCCCCGTCCCAGCACGGCCGGTCCACCCGCGCGGCAGGGTCGCGACGTGGATGCGTTCGGTTATGCTGCACCGCACACAGGAGGGATCCGGAATCGCTAGCTCTGTCCAGACGAGCCTCGCTACGCGTGGCCAAAGGGAGTCGGGTGTTCCACAGGATCTTGTTCGTCTGCGTCGGCAATGTCTGTCGCAGCCCCACCGCGGCCGCGCTTCTGCAGCGGCGCCTGGAACGTGACGATCCGGACATCGGATCCGCCGGCCTGCATGCGCTGGTGGGACAGCCGATCGATCCGACCGCACACGACGTGCTGCGCGCGCATGGCGGCGACGCCGACGCGCACCGCGCGCGGCAGCTCGACCGCGCGTTGCTGGCCGCTTCGGATCTGATCCTCGTCATGGAGCGCAGCCATGCCGAAGGCATCGTGCGTCCCTATCCCGAGGTCAGCGGCCGGACGTTCCTGCTCGGCAAGTGGCGCGGCGATCTCGAAATTCCCGACCCGTACCGGCAACGACGCGAGGCGTTCGAACACGTCTACGGCCTGATCGACGACTGCGTGAGCACCTGGTTGCCCTACCTGCGCGCACCCTCTTCCGGCGCCACGCGCCCCCCGCGAGCGAACGCCACCCCATGATGACCAAGGAAGCCGCCGACGCCCCCCTGCGCAGCGACGAGATCGATCTGCGCGAATTGCTCGGGGTCCTGATCGATCGCAAGTGGCTCATCGCCGGTATCACCGCCGCGTTCCTGGTGTTGGCAGCCGTCTACGTCATGGTCGCCACGCCCATCTACCGCGCCAACACCATCGTGCAGGTGGAGGCGCGGATTCCGTCGCTCCCCGGCATGCCCGACCTGGCCGAGATCGGTGTGGGCGGCGCCAGCACCACCGCCACCACCGAGATCGCCCTGATCACCTCGCGCACGGTGATCGGCAACGCCGCCGAGGCGCTGGGACTGGACGTGACCGTCGAGCCGCACAGGCTGCCGCTGCTGGGCGATCTGCTCGCCCGCCGCTTCCGGCCGGCCACGCCCGGCGACGTCGCCGCCCCCCGCTTCGGCCTCAGCCGCTACGGCTGGGGCGGCGAGCGGTTGGAGATCTTCCAGCTCGAGGTGCCGGACGCCCTGGTCGGCCGTGAGCTGACCCTGATCGCCGGCGCCGACGGCACCTATGGTCTCTACGACGAAGACCGCCTGCTGCTCAACGGCCGCGTCGGCGAGACCGCACGCGAGGGCGAGACGATGCTCGCGGTCGAAACCCTGCATGCCCATCCGGGCACGCGCTTCAGCGTGCGCAAGCGCAGCCGGCTGGCGGTGATCGCGCCGCTGCAAGGCCAGGTGAACGTGGTCGAGATGGGCCGCGCCTCCGGCATCCTGCAGTTGCTCTACGAACACGAGGACCCGGGATTCGCGCAGACCTTCCTGCAGCACGTGGCCGACGCCTACGTGCGCCAGAACGTGGAACGCAACTCGGCGCAGGCCTCCTCGCAGCTGGAGTTCGTACGCGAACAGCTGCCGGGCGTGCGCCGCCAGGTGGACGCCGCACAGGACGCGCTCAACGCCTACCAGACCAGCGCCAATTCGGTCGACATCAACATGCAGACCAAGGGGCTGCTCGACCAGGAAGTCGCGGTGGAGAGCTCGATCCAGCAGCTGCGGTTGAGGCAGGTGGAGATGGATCGCAGCTTCACCCGCGCGCATCCCGCCTATCGTGCGCTGCTGCGCCAGATCGACGAACTCGAAGCGCGCAAGCAGGGGTTCCAGCGCCAGGTCGGCGAACTGCCCGACACCCAGCAGGAACTGCTGCGACTGACCCGCGACCTGCGCGTGAGCGATGCGCTGTACACAGAACTGCTCAACCAGGCGCAGCAGCTCGACGTCGCCCGCGCCGGCACCGTCGGCAACGTCCGCGTGATCGACCCGGCCGTGGTCGGCTCGACGCCGGTCAAGCCGCGCAAAGCGCTGATCCTGCTCATCGCCACCGCATTCGGCGGCTTCATCGCCGTCGGCGTCGTGTTCCTGCAGCGCATCCTCAATCCCGGCATCGAGGATCCGGCGCAGATCGAGGAGCTCGGCCTGCCGGTGTACGCGGCGATCCCGCTCAGCGACGCCAAGGATCTGGCCGAACTGCGCAAGCAACGGCGCGGCGACGGCCGCCAGCACCTGCTGGCGCTCAACAACCCGGCCGACCTCGCGGTGGAAGCGCTGCGCAGCCTGCGCACCAGCCTGCACTTCGCGATGCTCGACGCCAAGAACAACATCCTCACCGTCTGCGGTTCGCGGCCCGAGGTCGGCAAGACCTTCGTGACCGCCAACCTGGCCGCGGCGATCGCCCAGGCCGACCAGCGCGTGCTGGTGATCGACGGCGATCTGCGCAAGGGCGCATTGCACAAGCTGCTCGGCGTGTCGCCGACCGATGGCCTGTCCGACGTGCTGGCCGGCAAGATCGCCGCCGACGACGCCATCCACGCCCTGTCCGGCCTGGAGAACCTGCATTACCTGGTGCGCGGCGCCACCCCGCCGAACCCATCGGAACTGCTGATGCACCCCCGCTTCACCAAACTGCTAGAGACGTTGGCGCCTCGATACGACCTGGTGGTGATCGATACCCCGCCGATCCTCGCGGTGACCGATGCCGGCATCGTCGCCCGCCATGCCGGCACCAATCTGCTGGTCACCCGCTTCGGCATGAACCAGCCCAAGGAAGTGCAGCTGACCATGAAGCGCTTCGAGCAGAACGGCGTGCACCTCAAGGGCGCGATCTTCAACGCGGTGGAGCGACGCTCGGCGGGCTACCACAGTTACGGCTACTACGAGTACACATCGAGCACGGGCTGACCCGCACCGGACGGCCAAACACGACCCACGGGCGGGGTGTTTCCCGACAGCACGGATCGCATGCGGGCCGCACGCTGCGGTCATGACCGACTCGAAGGCCACCCGATACCGGGACCTCCTCCGGCACGCCGCTCAGTGGTTGTTTCCCGCGCGATGTCCGGTCTGCCGGGAAGCGGTGGCCGCCGACAGCGGCCTGTGTCCAGCCTGCACCGCGCGCCTGCCCTGGCAGGGACCGGCCTGCAGGTCCTGCGCGCTGCCGTTGCCGAGCGCCGGCGTCGATCTCTGTTGCGGCGCCTGTCGGCGACGGCCGCCGCCCCTCGAGCGGATCCACGCCGCCTTCGCTTACGGCTTTCCCATCGACCGGTTGCTGCCACGTTTCAAATTCCATCGCGATCTCGCCTGCGGGCGGCTGCTGGCGGACTGGATGGCGGCCGCGTGCGCCGATGCGCCGCGGCCCGAGGCGCTCGTACCGGTTCCGCTGCATGCCAACCGCCTGCGCACTCGCGGCTACGACCAGGCGCTGGAACTGGCCAAGCCCCTGGCGCGACGGCTGGATGTCCCGCTGCGAACCGATCTGCTGCGTCGCCTGCGCGACACCCGCGCGCAATCGGCGCTCGATCGTGCGCATCGACGGGGCAATCTCCGCGGCGCGTTCGTGGCGGTCGCCAGCGCACACATGCCGGGACACGTGGCGCTGGTCGACGATGTCATGACCACCGGGGCCACGCTGCATGCCGCCGCGCATGCGCTGCGCCGCGCCGGCGTCGGGCGTGTGGATGCCTGGCTGTGCGCCCGGGTGCCCTGATCGACGGCCCGACACGCCCGTCGCCTCGCATCGCGTCGCGTGCGCGGCGATCCCGGCATCGGAAGCGACATCGGGCACGGCACCGGGAGCGTTCGGGCCATCCCCCACGGACACCGACACGCAGCGGCGTGGATGGCCCGCCGCGCCTCAGTCCAGTGCGAGCGCCAGTGCCAGGCCGGCGAAGACCGCCATGCCCACCCAGTGGTTGTGCAGGAACGCGCGGAAACAGGCCTCTCGATCGCGATGCCGGGTGAGCACGAACTCCCACGCCACCAGCATGGCCGCCACCGCCCAACCGAGCCAGTACGCCGGGCCGAGCGCGGCGAGATGCCCCACCAGCGCCAGACACGCCAGCATCGCCGCGTACAGCACGCCCTGGATCAGCAGATCGTGGCGGCCGAACAGGATGGCGGTGGACTTCGAGCCGGCGCGCAGATCGTCTTCGCGGTCCACCATCGCGTACCAGGTGTCGTAGGCGGTCGCCCACAGGATGTTGGCGGCATACAACACCCAGGCGATCGCCGGCACGTGGCCCTGGATCGCCGCGAACGCCATCGGGATCCCCCAGCCGAACGCGAGCCCGAGATAGACCTGCGGCAGGTGGGTATAGCGCTTGAGATAGGGATACGACGCGGCCAGCAGCGCACCGACCACGCTCAGCAGCACGGTCAGCCGGTTCATCGTGAGCACCAGCGCGAATGCCGCCAGCATCAGCACCACGAACAGCCACAACGCCTCGCGCCCGGACACCCGGCCGCTGGCGAGCGGGCGGTCGCGGGTGCGCTCGACGTGCGGATCGAGCCAGCGGTCGGCGTAATCGTTGATGACGCAACCGGCCGCGCGCGTCAGCCAGACGCCTGCGGTGAACACGAACAGCACCCACGGGGCGGGCATCCCGTCCGACGCCAGCCACAACGCCCACCACGTCGGCCACAGCAACAGCAGCCAGCCGATCGGCCGATCCGCGCGGGTGAGCCGGGCGTACTCGCGCAGGCGCTCGCGCCAGTGCAGCGGCGCGGGCGCCGGATCGATTGCGGGACGCTGGGCGGCGGGGGATGTGTCGACGGTCAAGACGGCTGGATCCTGCGGGAAGCGGGGCGCGACGGGCGGCATCGACGGCAGTGCCGACGCGACGCTGCACGGCGCGTCGCACACGGGCTCGCACCAAACGCCCGGATCATGGACAATAGCCCGCTACGCGCCTGTAGCTCAGCCGGATAGAGTAGCGGCTTCCGAAGCCGTTGGTCGGGGGTTCGAATCCCTCCAGGCGCGCCAGTTTTTCGCGATAGTTCCAGCAGTAGCTTCAACCAGCAGTCGCTTCAAGGGGAAACGCCAGGGGCGGGTCGACGGCCTCCGGCAGGGAGCAGCACGGCGGGTCGCCGGTTCGGCGGCTTGCTCTTATACTCCGCCGTTAGCTGTGGCCGCAGGCCACGTGCCACAGGGTGTTTGCGTGCGTAACTACGACCTCGACTTCCTGAAAAAATTCTCGCTGGTGATCCTGTTCCTGATGCTGGTCACTGCGGGCCTCATCGGACTGGCCGCCTGGCTGCATCGTTCGATTCCGGCCGAAGTGCCCGACGCGGTCGTGCAGCAGCGCGTCGACCGCATCGCGCCGGCCGGCGAGGTATATGCCGGCTCGACCGGTGCGGCGGCTTCGGCCGCTGCAACCGCCGCGGCCGAAGCCGCCGCCCGTTCGCAGGTCGCCTACGGCGGCACCCTGGACGGCAGCGTCATCTACCAGAACCTCTGCGCCGGCTGCCACACCAGCGGTGCGGGCGGTGCGCCGACGCTGGCGCGCGCGCAGTGGGCCGCACGCCTGGCCCAGGGCGAAGACACCTTGCACCGGCACGCGATCGAAGGCTTCAGCGGCGCGGCCGGCCTGATGCCCGCGCGCGGCGGCAACCCGGCGCTGACCGACGAGCAGGTGATCGCCTCTGTCGACTGGATGATCGAGAACCTCCAGTAAGCCCGACCGCATCCGCCCACGACGCCGCCGCAAGGCGGCGTTCGCATGTCCGGCCCACGCAACCGCGCCATCGGACCCCCACATGCCGACGCCCCGCCCTGCCACATCCGTTCGTTCTCCCGTCGCTCCGTCGATCGCCCTCGCCCTGGGCTTGAGCCTGGGCGGCTGCGGGGTGGGCACGGTCGCACCCGCCGGGCCGGCCGGCTCCGCCGACGTGATCGCCATCGGCGAAGTCCAGGGCCCGGATGCCCGTAGCCCGCTGGAAGGGCGCACGGTGGCCGTCGAAGGCGTGGTGACCGGCGCGTTCTCGCGCCATCTGGGCGGCTGGTTCGTGCAGGACGGCGGCGACGGCGATCCCGCCACGTCGGATGCACTGTTCGTGCTCGACGACACCGCGGATGCACCCCGCCAGGGCACGCGGGTACGCGTGCACGGCCGCGTGGTCGAACACGGCGAGCCCGGCGCCCCGACGCTCACCGCGCTGGTGCCCGAGCGCGTGCGGACGCTCGACCGTGCACCGCTGCCGGCACCGGTGGTCCTGGATGCGCCGCCGGACGACTGGACCGTCTACGAAGGCATGCGCGTGCGGATCGACGCCCCCATGACCCTCACCGGGCATCACGAGCTGGCCCGGCGCGGCGTGTTGATGGCGAGCTTCGGCGATCGCCTGTACACGCCCACCGAGATCGCCGCGCCCGGTCCCGGAGCGCGCACCGTCGCCGACGACAATGCGCGCCGGCTGCTGCGCCTGGACGATGCGCGCGCGGACACCGCACGCCGGGTCTGGTATCTCCCCGACGATCACCAGGCGCCGCGCAGCGGCAGTCCCGTGTCCGATGTGGAAGGCATCGTCGATGTGCGCTGGGGCGATGTGCGGCTGCAGCTCACCGCACCGCTGCGCGTCGGCGTCGCCGCGCGCCCGGATCCTCCGCAGGTGCCGGGCGACGTGCGGGTGGCGGCGCTCAATCTGGAGAACCTGTTCAACGGCGACGGCCACGGCGGCGGTTTCCCCACCGCGCGCGGCGCGCGCACGCCGGAGGAATACGCGACCCAGCTCGCCCGCCACGTCGCGACCCTGCGCGCGCTGGATCCCGACATCGTGGCGCTGATGGAGCTCGAGAACGACGGCGACGGACCCGAATCCGCGCTGGCCGCGCTGGTCGATGCCCTCGCCACCGACGGTACGCGCTGGCGGTTCGTCGCCGCGGGCGACCACAGCGGCGGCGACGCGATCCGCGTCGCGCTGATCTACCGCGCCGACCGCGTCCGCGCCCACGGCGCGCCGGCGACGTTGACCGAAGCGCCGTTCGGCGCCGGCAGCCGGGTGCCGCTCGCTCAGGCATTCGTGCCGGTCTCCGGCGGCCCGGCGCTGGTCGTGGTCGCCAATCACTTCAAGTCCAAGGGCTGCGGCGAGGCCCGGGGCGCTGACGCCGACCAGGGCGACGGCCAGGCGTGCTGGAACGCCCACCGCACCGAAGCCGCGCGCCGCCTCGATGCCTGGCTGGCCAGCGATCCCACCGGTGCCGGCAGCGGGCTGACCGCACTGCTGGGCGACCTCAACGCCTATGCGATGGAAGACCCGCTGCGCCTGCTGCGCGCGGCCGGCTGGCGCGATGCGTTCGCCGAGGCCGGCATCGAGCGGCCCTACAGCTACGTGTTCAATGGTCAGGCGGGGCGTCTCGATCACGCATTGCTCAGCCCGGCACTGGCCGCACGCCTGGCCGGCGCCGCACTGTGGCACGCCAATGCCGACGAGCCGTCGTCGCTCGGCTACCGCGACGACGCGTCCCGGCACGTGTGGCGCAGTTCCGACCACGACCCGCTGTTGCTCGGCTTCCACCTCGCACCCCCGCACTGAGGCCGACCCGTCGCGCTTGCGGCGGCGGGCGACGCGCAGAGCCCCACCGCGACACCGCGTCGGTCATTCGCAATCACGACTCGACCTGCTCTAGGCAACCGAAGCGCCGAGAACACCATCGAGGCGAGCCGTGTCCGGGTGGCCGGGTGTCGCGACCAGCGCGCCAGGGATGGCGCGCGCCCGAGTCGGGACAGGATGTCCTGACCGAGGGAGAAGCGACACCCGGCCGCCCGGACACGGCGTCCCGACGACATCCCCGCCCCCTAGCACGCGGCAGGATCACTCGTGTGTCTGCAGATCCGCGTGCGACTTGCACACCACCGCGAATGCACGTGCCAGATCGCCCAGGCTGACCTCGGCGAACCGCGCCGCCAGCAATGCCTCGGCGTCACGCAGCGCATCGTCGATGGCCGCATTGACCACGCGCTCCACCGCGCACTGCGGGTTGTCGCGCTCGTTGCCGATGGCATGGATGCGTGGGCCGCCCAGCGCGCGATGCACGTCGAGCAGCGTCACCGCGTCGAGATCGCAGGCCAGCGTCCAGCCGCCGCCGTGCCCCTTGTCCGAACGCACGTAGCCCGCATCGCGCAGTCCGCCCAGCGTCCTGCGCACGACCACCGCGTGGGTATCGAGCATGCGGGCGATCTGCTCGGACGTGAGCGGGCCGGGCGCGTCGGCCATGTGCAGCAGCACGTGCAGCACCCGGGAGAGTCGGCTGTCGGTTCTCATCGCATCGCGCGGCACGGGCCGGAAGGGGTCCGCAGTCTCGCACGGGCGCACTTGCCCGGCCCGGTTCGGGCAGGTCTGCGGTCGGTCCGTCAGGCCGCGACGGCGCTGCGCGCGTGGATCAGCGAGGCATGCGCACCGAAGGCCGCCATCGCGCCGTCGGCCACCGCGAGGGTGACCGAGCCGAACGCACGCGCGACATCACCGCAGGCGAACACCCCCGGTACGGTGGTCGCACGGCGCTCGTCGACCTGGATCCACGCACCATGCGGGGCGTGCTCGACCGCGCAGCCCAGTCCCGCGACCAACGCCGCGGCGATGGTGGTGTGCGGCGCGACGAACAAGCCTGCGAACCGCAGCCGTGAGCCGTCGGCCAACTGCACGTCGGCCTCGCCGTCGATGCCGGTCACCCGGCGGGTTTCCACCGTCACCCCGCGCCGGTCGAGCTGGGCGCGCTGCGCCGCATCGGGTTCGAACGCGCCGTTGAGCAGCAGCGTGGTCGGCCCCCAGTCGGGCAGCATCAGCGCCTGGTGGAGCGCGAGCTCGGAGGTCGCCAGCACCGCGATGGCGCGTCGGTCGAGTTCGTAGCCGTGGCAGTAGGGGCAGTGGAACACCGTCCGCCCCCAACGCGCGGCGAGGCCGGGAATCTCCGGCAGCCGGTCCACCACGCCCGTCGCCAGGATCAGGCGCTCACCGCGCCAGCGCGCGCCCGACGCGCCGGTCACGACGAAGCCGGCCCCGTCCACCGCCGCCGCCTCCACCCGGCCCTCGTGCCAGGACACGGTGTCGTAGGCCAGCACCTGCTCCCGCGCGATCCCGGCGATCGCCGCCGGGGTGTCGCCGTCGCGGGTCAGGAATCCATGCGAGGACGCCGCGAATCGGTTGCGCCGCTCGCCCGCATCCACCACCAGCACCCGCCGACGCGCACGCGCCAGCGTCAGCGCCGCGGCCAGCCCGGCGTAACTGCCACCGATCACGATCACTTCTGTTTCGGCTTCTGTTTCGGCTCCGGCACCCATCTGACCGCTCCCACGACACGATTGGCATCCGATGATGGCGCTCGTCCATCTATTTTGCAACTTCAATTGTTTCTTGATGGGCGATGACGGGACACGGACACCACGCTCGGTATCATCGGCACATGAATACGCCCGATGCCAATGCCGTGGAGTTCCCCACCGTCGGCGCCACGCTCACCCTGCCCGGCCCTGCCGGCGCGCTGGAAGTGGCAGTCGATCCGCCCGACGACGACGTGCCCGCCCGCCCCTTGATCGCGGTGATCTGCCATCCCCTGCCCACCGAGGGCGGCACCATGCACAACAAGGTGGTGACCATGGCCGCGCGTTCGCTGCGCGAGCTGGGCGCCACCGCGGTGCGCTTCAACTTCCGTGGCACCGGCGCGTCGGAAGGCGAGTTCGACCAGGGCGAGGGCGAGCTGGACGACCTGCGCGCCGTGGTGGCCTGGGTCCGCGCGCAACGACCCGACGCCACGGTGTGGCTGGCCGGTTTCAGTTTCGGCGCCTACGTCAGCCTGCGCGCCGCGGCCGAGCTGGCGCCCGGCATGCTGATCTCGATCGCGCCGCCGGCCGGCCGCTGGGATTTCGATGCGATCGAATTGCCGACCTGTCCCTGGCTGGTCATCCAGGGCGAGGCCGACGAAATCGTGTCGCCGCAGGCGGTCTACGACTTCCTGGAAACGCGTGAAGCCGACGTGGAACTGGTCCGGATGCCCGACACCAGCCACTTCTTCCACCGCAAGCTGATGGACCTGCGCGGCGCGATCAAGCACGGCGTGCGCGACCACCTGCCGCCGGAAACGCCTGCGGCATGACCCGTCATGCAGGAGCGCCGCGCACCCCGCGGCCGCACGTCCGCACCGTGACCCGTGGACGCACCCTCGTCGCCGTCGTCCGTCGCACCCGATGAGCGCGCCCACCCCGTCGCAACGCTACGAGGCCGGCATCGCCGACGGCACGCTGCAGGAAGATCCTGCGCAGCGCGCGGTCCTGCCCGAGCTCGACCGCCTGCATGCCGCCCTGTGCACGCCGCCACCGAAAGCCGGGGCGATCCGTCGCCTGTTCGGCGGGACGACGCCGGAATCGATTCCCGGTCTCTACCTGTGGGGGGGCGTCGGCCGCGGCAAGACGTTCCTGATCGACCTGTTCGCCGACGGCCTGCCCCTCGAAGAGCTCCGCACCGCAGCTGCGCCCGGCGTCCCTCTCCCGCCTGGCGGGAGAGGGGGGGACCGTTCGCAACGCGAACGGTGGGGTGAGGGCGAAGGAGTCTCGGATACCGCGTCGTCTGCAGCTACGGAATCGTCTGCGGCCACGGAAAACATGCCGCAAGCCGGAGCGCCCTCATCCGCCCCTTCGGGGCACCTTCTCCCGCATGCGGGAGAAGGCACATCGTCGGACGACGCTCCGGGAGCGTCGTCCGGGCGGCCATCCGGCCTGCCCACACCCGACCCCGCGCTGGGTCGCAAGCGCCGCACCCATTTCCACCGCTTCATGCGCGTTGTGCACGAGGGGCTGCGCGCCCACAGCGGCGAGCGCGACCCGCTGGCCGCGGTGGTCCGCGACTGGCATGCGCGCGATCTGCGCGTGCTGGTGCTCGACGAGTTCTTCGTCACCGACATCGGTGACGCGATGCTGCTGGCGCGTCTGCTCGACCGCATGTTCGCCGAAGGCATCGTGCTGGTGACCACCTCGAACATCGAGCCGTCCGGGCTGTATCGCGACGGCCTGCAGCGCGCGCGCTTTCTGCCGGCGATCGACCTGCTCGAACGCCACTGCCATGTGCGCGAGATGGTCAGCGATACCGACTACCGGCTGCGTGCGCTCACTCGGTCGCCGGTGTACCGCACTCCGCTCGACGCCGAATCCGACGCGTGGCTGGAGACGCGCTGGCGCGCCCTGGGCGGCGGCACGCGCCATCGCGATTGCGGCATCGTCGTCGACGGACGCCGCATCCCGGTGCGCGCCCGCGACACCGGCATGGTGTGGTTCGACTTCGATGCGATCTGCGAGGGCCCGCGCGGTGCCGCCGACTACATCGACGTCGCGCGCGAATTCCAGAGCGTCCTGGTCGGCGGCGTGCCGGTTCTCGACGCCACTCGCGACGACGCCGCCCGGCGCTTCGTCACCCTGGTCGACGAGCTCTACGACCGCCACGTCAACCTGGTCTGCACCGCCGCCGCCGAACCGCCGTCGCTCTACAGCGGCGAGCGGCTGGCCGCGACCTTCGAGCGCACCGCCTCGCGCCTGATCGAGATGCGCAACGAGGAGTACCTGGGCCGGCCGCACCGGCCCTGATCCCGATCCGACATTCCGCCATGGAATGTCGTCAGTCCGAATCACCATTTTTTAACCATTGTGTGCCGTGGCTCACTCGCCTGCCCGTTCATTTTTTGCGGTGCAGCACGATGCCCCAGCGTTCCCTCGTCGCCCTGGCCGTTCTCGCGGCGCTCGGCGCTCCCGTCTCCGGCTTGGCCCAGACGCCCGCCGGCGATGAGGCCCGGACCCTCAATACCGTCACCGTCACCGGCTCCAACATCCGTCGCGCCGAGGCCGAGGGCGGCAACCCCGTCCAGGTGATCAGCCGCGAGATCCTCGAAACGTCCGGCAAGGTCACCGTCGCCGACGCGCTGCGCGGCATCTCCGCCAACACCGGCAACGCCGCCAACGAGACCAGCAACAGCGGCTGGGCCTCGGGTTCGGCCGGTATCGGCCTGCGCGGGCTGTCGCAGAAGAACACGCTGGTGCTGCTCAACGGTCGCCGCGTCGCCAACTACGGATTCCCGGCCAACGGCCTGTCGGACACCTTCGTCGATCTGAACGCGTTGCCGCTGGTGGCGGTGGAGCGGATCGAAGTGCTCAAGGACGGCGCCTCTGCGGTGTACGGCTCCGACGCCATCGCCGGCGTGGTCAACATCATCACCCGCCGCGATTACCAGGGCTTCGAGGTCGGGGCCAGCCACGGCAGTTCCGACGAAGGCGGGCTGGACACCAGCCGCGCCCACGTCGTCGGCGGCGTCGGCGATCTCGACGCCGACGGCTTCAACCTGGTGTTCGCGCTGGAGGCCTACCAGCGCAACCGGCTCGACCAGGATCAGCGCGACCTCACCCGTTCCGGCATCTACGAGGGCCTGCCCGGCGGCCGCTGGAACGGCTGGAGCGCCCGCGGCGCACGCTTCCTCGTCGACGGCACCTCGGTGCCGCTGCTCGACGATGCCGGCAACTGCCCGGACGGCATGGCGCTGGTTCCGAGCGCGCCGATCGACGGTCTGCCCGGCGACACCTGCGCGATCAACCTCGCGCCGTACACCACGCTGATTCCCTCCACCGAGCGCTACCAGGGCTTCCTGGGCGCCACGGTCAAGCTCACCGAAAACACCGAGCTGTTCGGCGAGGCGCGCCTGAGCCGTATCCACAGCGCGTCGATCTTCGGCTCCAGTCCCTACTTCACCCTGGAAGGCGGGCGCTTCGCGCTGAATCCCAACAGCGGGCTGGCCGAGCCGGTGTCGAACCTGCTGCCGGCCGGAAATCCCTACAACCCGTACGGCGTCGATGTCCCGCTGGAATACACGTTCTTCGACCTCGGGCAGTCGCTCAAGACCAACCGCTCCGAAGCGTTCCGCATCCTCGGCGGCGCACGCGGCCGCGGCGAACGCTTCGATTGGGAGCTGGCCACGTTCTTCGCCCGCAGCAGCGAGGAAGAAACGGTCTCGGCCGGCTTCGCCAACCGCTGGACGCTGGCCGATGCGCTGGCCGACGGCAGTCTGAACCTGCATGCGCCTGGCGAGACCCCGCAGGCGGTGCTCGACGCGATCCGCCTGGGCACGGTACGCCGGGCCGATTCCAGCCTGCACGGGATCGACTTCAAGCTCACCGGTGACCTGTTCGAGCTGCCCGCCGGCCCGGTCGGCTTCGCCGCCGGCGTCGAGGCGCGCCACGAGTCGCTGGTCTCGCGCAATCCCTGGCAGATCGATGCCGGCCTGCAGATCCGCCCGGCGATCGCCGCGGTGGACGGCGACCGCGACGTGGCCGCGGTGTACGCGGAATTCAACGTGCCGATCGTCGAGCGCCTGGAACTGCAGCTGGCCGGCCGCGGCGACCGCTACAGCGACTTCGGCAGCGCGTTCTCGCCCAAGGCCGGGCTGCGCTGGCAGGCGCTGGACACGCTGCTGGTGCGTGCGTCGGCGTCGCGCGGGTTCCGTGCGCCCTCGCTGTCGGAGAACTCGGCCTCGACCAACATTTCCTACGGCTCGGTCATCGACCCCTACGACCCGGATGTTCCCGGCTCCCAGCAGAGCCCCACCTTCTTCACCCTCGGCAACGCCGATCTCGATCCCGAACGCACCCGCAGCTACAACCTGGGCGTGGTGCTGTCGCCGTGGGCCGACACCAGCCTGTCGGTGGACTGGTACCGGATCGAGCTCGACAACCTGATCGGCACCAACAACACCGCCACGCTCGTGCGGGAAAACGACCCCACCGTGGTCATCCGCAACGACCGCGGCACGCTGGTGGCGATCAACAACCGCTACCAGAATCTCAGCGAACTCACGACGTCGGGGCTGGACGTGGAACTCGGCCAGCGCTGGCGGACCGCCACGCTGGGCGACTTCGACCTCTCCAGCGTGTTCACCCACGTGCTCGAGTACCGGCGCCCGACCACGGTCGGCGGCCTGCTGGTGGACTATGCCGGCAGCAACCTCGGCCCCTCGCTGCCACGCAACAAGGCCACCACCCGGCTGGGCTGGACGATCGGCGATATCGAGACCGCGCTGACCTGGTACCGCACCGGCGGCTACGACCAGCGCGCGAGCACCGCGGCGAGCGCGGTGCAATCGCGCGTGGACAGCCACGACCAGTTCGACCTCTACCTGGGCTGGTCCGGCATCGAACGCCTGACCCTGTACGCCAAGGTCGACAACGTGCTCGACGAGACCCCCCCGCACGATGCGTCGTTCCCGGGCGTGCGCGCACCGTACGACTTCACCCAGTACGACCTGCGCGGCCGCTACGTCCAGGTCGGCTTCGACTACCGCTTCTGAGCCACCGCCGCCGGCGGCGGTCCGACCCGGCACGTCGTGCCGTGCCGGGCCGCGGGCCGGCCACCACACAGGTCACGCAATGCCCACGTCGTTTCGTTCGCTGCTCGGTTCACTGCTTCGTCCGTCGTCGCGCCCGTCTCCCGGGTCGCGGACCGGCCGCTCGACCGCACCGCGGTTGCCGGCCCGATCGCACCCGGGCGGGACGGCGCGTGCCCCACGGCTGCTGCGCGCATTCGCCGCGCTGTGCCTGTGTGCGCTGCCCGCGGTGTCGGTCGCCCAGACCGCGTACTACTTTCCCGACGTCGATCCGGCCACGCTCGATCCAGCCATCCCCACGCCGGAGCAGTTCCTCGGCTATCCGATCGGCAGCCACTACACGCGCCACGACCGCATCGCCGACTATCTGCGCGAACTCGCGCGGCTATCCGATCGCGTGCACGTCGACGAGATCGGACGCAGCTACGAAGAGCGTCCGCTGCTGACCGTGCTGATCACGTCGCCGGCCAATCATGCGCGCCGCGAGCAGCTGCGTACGGCCCACGCGACCCTGGCCGATCCGGATGCGCCCGCCGTCGATCCGGCGCAGGTGCCGGTGGTGGTCGGCCTGTACTACAGCGTGCACGGCAACGAGACCTCCAGCGGCGAGGCGATGCTGCTGACCGCCTACGCCCTGGCCGCCAGCCGCGACCCGGAGACGCTGGACTGGCTCGATCGCGCCATCGTGCTGATCGATCCGGCACAGAACCCCGACGGCCGCGACCGCGCGGCCAACTGGCACAACGCGTGGGCCTCCAACCCGCCGGTGGCCGATCCGCTCGACAAGGAGCATGTCGAGCCGTTTCCGCGCGGCCGCTTCAACCACTACTTCACCGACCTCAACCGCGACTGGCTCGCAGCGACCCAGCGCGAGACGCGGGCGAAGCTCGACGTATTCCACCAGTGGTTGCCCAACATCCAGATCGATTTCCACGAGATGGGGTCGGGCAGCACCTATTACTTCGAGCCCTCGCCGTCGAGCATGCACAGCCCGCTGCTGCCGCAGGCGTCCTACGACTTCAACGTGGTGCTGGCGCGCTACCACGCACGGGCGCTGGACGAGCTCGGATCGCTCTACTACACCCGCGAGAACTTCGACAATTTCTCCCCGGTCTACGGCTCCACCTATCCCGACTTCCACGGCGGCGTCGGGGTCACCGTCGAGCAGGCCAGCTCGCGCGGCCTGGTCCAGGACACCCCGAACGGCCCGCTCGAGTTCCGCTTCACCATCCGCAACCAGCTGGCGATCGGCCTGGCCTCGATCCGCGGCGCGGTCGCCGAACACGCCGACCTGTTCGCATTGCAGAAGGACTTCTTCCGCTCCGCGCGCGAGCAGGGCCGCCGCCATCGGCATGCCGCCTACGTGTTCGGCGATCCGCACGACGCCGACCTGAGCCGGCGCCTGCTCGATCTGCTGCTGGTCCACCGGATCCGGGTGCATGCGCTGGACGCACCGGTCACCGTCGACGGCGAGACCTTCGCCCCCGGTAGCGCCTGGGTCGTCCCGGCCGCGCAGCCGCAGTTCCGCCTGGTGCATTCGATCTTCGAGGAAACGCCCGAGACCGGCGGCGGCGTCTACGGCAGCACGTCGTACGCGGTCGCCCATGCCTACGGCCTGCGCAACGTGCGCCTGCGCCGCGCGCCCCGGCTGGGCGCCGCGGTGACCGCCTTGCCGCCGGCGGCCGCCGGCGTGACCGGCGGGACGGCCGGCTACGCCTACGCCGTCGACTGGCGCGACCTCGGCGCACAACGGATGCTGGCGTCGCTGCTGCGCGACGACGTGCGGGTACGGACCGCGTTCTCGCCCTTCACCGCGCGCACTGCCGATGGCGAGACCGCCTTCGGCCACGGCACCCTGGTGGTGCCGGTGGCCGGGCAGGCGCAGGATCCGGCCGCGCTGTACACGTTGCTGGACAGCGCCGCACGCGATGCGGGCGTGCGGGTGCACGCACTGTCGACCGGGCAGAGCCTGGCCGGAATCGACCTGGGCAGCGACGGCATCCGCCCGCTGCGCGCACCGCGCATCGCGCTGGTCGTGGGCGAGGGCGTCAACGCGCCCGAGATCGGTTCGACCTGGTTCGCATTGAGCCAGCGCCTGCAGTGGCCGGCCACCCGGCTCGATCCCGCGCAGATCGGCCGCGTGCCGCTGCGCGACTACACCTCGCTGGTGCTGGCCGGCGGGCGCTACGACTGGGACGACGCCACCGTCGCCACGCTGAAGCGCTGGATCGAGGAAGGCGGCTCGTTGGTGGCGTTCGGCAGCGCGGCGCGCTGGGCCCGCGATCGCGGTCTGCTCGGCCCGACGGCCGCGCCGGCAACGGCCGATGCCGGCGCGCACCCCGAAGGCCCGGCCGGCGAAGGGCGGTCCGATGGACATCCGCGCCTGGACTTCGGCACCCGCCGCGACGTGCTCGCCGAAGCGCGCAGCGCCGGCAACCTGGTCTCGGCCGATGCCGACATCACCCATCCGCTGGCCTTCGGCGTGCCGCGCCGTCGGATCTTCGTCAACAAGGAAACCGACATCGCCCTCCCGGCGCTGCCGGACCCCTTCGCCAACGTGGTGCGCATCGACGATGCGCCGCTGGTCAACGGCTACCTCGGCGCGGATCTGCGGGCGCGCCTGGCCGGCGCCCTCTGGGCCCAGGTCGCCCGGGTGGGCGAAGGCAACGTGGTCCTGTTCGCCGACGACCCCGCCCATCGCAAGTACTGGCTGGGCACCGAGCGCATGCTGGTCAACGCGCTGTTCTTCGCCGACCACCTGGCACCCGCGCCGCGGCCTTAGCGGGTGTCGCACGCACGTGCGAGGCGTCCGCCGCCGCGCCGTGCACGCAGGCGGGCGCTTGCCCGCATCTGGTGCGGTCGGAGGACAAGGACGGCGGCCGCGCATCGTTCCACCCGCGGCGACACCCGGCGCGCGACACAGTGTTGCCTGCCGCAGGACGGCCGCAGCGGATCGTTGCCCCACCATCGAGGGATGATCCGCCCCACGCCTCGCCGTCGGCGTACCGCTGTCGGCACGCCGTCGCCATGACCCTGACCCAGCTGCGCAGCTTCCTGACGATCGTGGAGTGCGGCCACAACATCACCCTCGCCGCACAGCGGCTGCATGCGACCCAGTCCGGCCTGTCCAAGCAGCTCGCGCAATTGGAATCGGCGCTGGGTTGCCAGCTGTTCGAGCGTCGCGCCCGCGCGCTCACCGGATTGAGCGATGCCGGCCGGCAGGTGCTGGCGCACGCACGGAGGCTGCTCGCCGAGGCCGACAACATCCAGACGCTGGCGGACAACCTGCGCAGCGAGCGCCGCGGACTCCTGCACATCGCCACCACCCACACCCAGGCCCGGCACGCGTTGCCGCCGGCCCTGCAGGCGATGAAGCGCGACTGGCCCGATGTGGCCGTCCATGTGGTGCCCGGAGAAGACGACGACACCCTTCGCCAGCTCGTCGACGGACGCGCGGACCTGGTCCTGCTCAGCGGCAGCGGCGCGCCGCCGACCGACCATGTCGCGGTGCCGCTGTATCGCTGGCGCCGCCGCGTGGTGGTCCCGACCGGGCATCGCCTGGCCGCGCTCGGACGGCCGCTGCGCCTGCGCGACCTGGCCGACCTGCGCCTGGTCAGCTACGCCTCCAGCCGATCGCCGGGGTCGTCGCTGCAACGCGCCTTCGCCGCCGCGGGGCTGGCGGCCGACATCGCGGTCACCGCCCGCGACGGCGATCTCATCCGCGCCTACACCCGCGCCGGACTCGGCGTGGGCATCGTGGCGGAGATGGCCCTCGACGCCGACGCCGACCTGGTCGCCCCCCCGCTCGCGCCGGACCTGCTGCCGGCCTGCACCACCTGGCTGCTGCTGCCGCGCGATCGCGTGCTGCGCGATTTCGGCTTCGCCCTGGTGGCCGCCCTGGCCCCGCAGCATGCGCCACTGGAACTGCGCCGCCTGATCGCCCACGGCGAACCGTTGTCGCAACCGATCCCGGACTGGCACAGCTGGCGCGCCGCACGCGTGGCCACCGACCGCCGCGGCGTCCGGTCCGCGCCACGTCGGCCCGCCCGCGCCGCCACGAGGTGACCGGGCTCGAGAGGCAGCCCGCACGCGAGGTCACCCCGCATGACCGGCCGGCGCCGACGCGACGCCCACCGAACGCCGCGGCCACGCTGGCGCCATGTTCACTCCCGCACGTCCAGGCTGCGCTTCGATGCGCCCCGGAGAGCCCCCGATGTCCGCTCCGCACCGCCCGGCGTTCTTCGCCCTCATCCCGCTCGCCGCCTGTGTGCTGGCCGCCTGCGGTCCGCAACAGACGCCCTCGGTGCCGGCCGCGCCGAGCACGCCGGACGCGCCCCGCCCCGCCACCCCGGAACCCGGCGCCGGTGCACCAGCCGGGGCCGCCGGGGCCGCGCCGCTGCTGGAGGATGCCGCGATCGGCCTGCGGCTGGATCCCGTCCCCGAACTGGCGCCCCGCGACCCCGGGGCCGGCGACGGCTATCTGGATGGCGGTGGCTGGAACGCGCTCGCCGAATCCGGCGCCCAGGGCCAGACGCTGGGGGCGTTCGTGCTGGCCGGCTCCGACGACATCACCACCGGCGAACTGCGCATCGGCCGCAGCGATGCGCCCGAGGCGGTCCGCACCTGCCAGGCCGTGCCGCCGGGCGCGGCCGGCCCCGCCGAGCCGGCGGAGATCGGCGGCGTCGCCTTCAGCCGCTTCCGCGCCGGCGACGCAGGCATGAGCCACTTCCAGACCATCGAGGCTTATCGCGCAGTGCATCGGGGCCAGTGTGTGGCGATCGACCTGGTGGTGTCGGGCACCCGGCCGGAGGTCTACGACCCGCCGCGCCAGGCCCCGTTCGACACCGAGACCGCATTGGCCCGGTTGCGCGGGACGCTGCCGGCCCTGCACTGGTCGCAGATGCCCTGAGACGCTCTCGGACGCCGCGCCGGCACATGCGCGCGTCCAGGCGCGCGCGCCGGCGCTCCGATCGCGCGCCTCCATCCCAGGCCCGTCACCGGGGTTGCGCGGCGCATCAGGATTTGCCTCTCGGCCCGCGGCTCGCACCTCGGGGCACGTCATTCCGCATGGCGCTGCGCTCCCGGGCCTCGACCGCGAAAGCGCTATTGACGCCCCCGTCATTTGGACCCATATTTTGTGCTCGCCGATGACGCGACCCACTAGGGGCTGTGGAATTCGCTCCGGACCCGTCCGTGAAGCCTGCGTCAAGAAAAGCGTTTCGATGTGCCGATGCCGACTGTAGGTACCCGAGCAGACATGCACCGCCCAGAGCACCTCGTACGAACGCGCCGTGGTCGACAGGCCCGGTCTTGCCTCTACACCTTCTGATTGCTCGCGATCGGCCGAATTCACCTTTCAGTCGCGGCAGCGCGACCCTGGACTCAAAGGACGACCATGACTAGCCCTGAGACTTTTGCTGCGACCGACGCCCCGGCTAAGACGGATACGTCGAGCCCGGGCCTTTCCACCCCTTCCGCGGCGCCGCCCGTCGTCGACGTCGACGACGTGGTGCCGCCGCCCCCGAGCGCCGCCATGCATACCGCTACTGCCGAAACCGCCGACGCCGATGCCGACGTCGCCACCTGGATCACCAAGGAAGCCGGCAACCGCCGCATTCCGTACACGCGCGAGCGTCTCGAGCGCAGCATCGACCGCACCCACGCCGAATTCCCGCAGCTCGACATCGCCGACTACAAGCGCAGCGTGTTCGGCTTCGTCGAGCGCAAGGACGCGGTCAACGCCGACGACCTCACCGACCATCTGATCCGCGAGGCCGAGGCCCGGGTCGACGTCACCGCGCCGGAGTGGGAGTTCTTCGCCGCCCGCCTGTACCTGCACCGCCTGTACAAGCGCGCCAGCCGCAACCGCTTCTACGACGCCGAGCAGAAGTACGGCTCCTACGTCGGCCTGCAGGAGTCGCTGGCCGACCGCAACATCTATTCCAACGACATCCTGCGCGCCTATTCCAAGGAAGAGCTGCAGGAAGCCGGCCGCATGATCGAGGCCGAGCGCGACAAGCTGTTCGCCTACAACGGCCTGTACCTGCTGGCCACGCGCTATCTGGCCACCGACACCTCGCGCGCCGTGTTCGAGCTGCCGCAGGAACGCTGGCTGACCATCGCCCTGTACCTGATGCAGAACGAGACCAAGGGCGGTCGCGAGCGCCGCATGCAGCTGGTCGGCGAGGCCTACTGGGCGCTGTCGAACCTGTACATGACCGTCGCGACCCCGACCCTGCAGAACGCCGGCAAGGTCGGCGGCCAGCTGTCGTCGTGCTTCATCGACACCGTCGACGATTCGCTGCAGGGCATCTACGACTCCAACACCGACATCGCCCGCGTCTCCAAGGGCGGCGGCGGCGTCGGTGCCTACATGGGCTACGTGCGCTCCAGCGGCTCGTCGATCCGCGGCGTGCCGAACTCGTCCGGCGGCGTGGTGCCGTGGATCAAGCAGCTCAACAACACCGCCGTGTCGGTGGACCAGCTCGGCCAGCGCAAGGGCGCGGTCGCGGTGTACCTGGACGTCTGGCACCGCGACATCGAGAACTTCCTCGACCTGCGCCTCAACAACGGCGACCAGCGCCTGCGCGCGCACGACGTGTTCACCTCGATCTGCATCCCCGACCTGTTCATGGAGGCGGTCGAGCGTCGCGGCGACTGGTACCTGTTCGATCCGCACGAGGTCCACCGCGTCAAGGGCTTCTACCTGCAGGACTTCTTCGACGAGAAGAAGGGCGACCCGAACGGCAGCTTCCGCAGGAAGTACGAGGAAGTGGTGGCCGACGAGCGCATCTCGCGCAAGACCGTCAAGGCGATCGACATCTTCAAGCGGATCATGGTCTCGCAGCTGGAGACCGGCAATCCCTTCATGTTCTACCGCGACGAAGTGAACCGGAAGAACCCGAACAAGCACGTCGGCCGCGTCTACTCGTCCAACCTGTGCACCGAGATCCTGCAGAACATGAGCCCGACCCGGCTCATGCAGGAGATCATCTCCGGCAACCAGATCGTCACCACCAAGCAGGCCGGCGACTTCGTCGTGTGCAACCTGTCGTCGGTGAACCTGGGCCGGGCGATCGTGCCGCAGGAAGGCCAGGGCGACCTGATCACCGACGTGCTGGAGCGGCTGATCCCGATCCAGGTGCGCATGCTCGACAACGTGATCGACCTCAATCTGCTGCCGGTGCCGCAGGCCACGATCACCAACCAGAAGTACCGCGCCATCGGCCTGGGCACCTTCGGCTGGCACCACCTGCTGGCGCAGAAGGGCATCCACTGGAACACGGCCGAGGCCGAGGACTACAGCGACACCCTGTACGAGCGGATCAACTTCCTGACCGTGCAGGCGTCGATGGAGCTGGCCAAGGAAAAGGGCGCGTACTCGGTGTTCCCGGGCAGCGACTGGCACACCGGCGCCTACTTCAGCGACCGCAACTACAACTCGCCCGAGTGGCTGGACCTGGCCGCCCAGGTCGGCGTCAACGGCATGCGCAACGGCTGGCTGATGGCCGTGGCCCCGAACATGTCGACCGCGCAGATCGCCGGCTCCACCGCCTCGATCGACCCGATCTACTCCGCGTTCTACTACGAGGAGAAGAAGGACTACCGTCGCCCGGTGGCCGCGCCCGGCCTGTCGCTCGAGACCTGGCCCTTCTACGAGAAGGGCGCCTACAAGGTCGACCAGTTCGCGTCGGTGCGCCAGAACGCGCGCCGCCAGCGCCACGTCGACCAGGCGATCAGCTTCAACCTGTACGTGCCCAGCACCATCCGCGCCAGCACCCTGCTCGAGCTGCACATGACCGCGTGGCGCGAAGGCATCAAGACCACGTACTACGTGCGCTCCAACGACATCGACATCGCCGAGTGCGAGTGGTGTTCGAGCTGATCGCCGCGCGATCGCATTGACCCGACCCTTCTCCCGCCTGCGGGAGAAGGTGGCCCGAAGGGCCGGATGAGGGCGCTCCCACGCAACAAGCCGCCCTCACCCCAACCCCTCTCCCGCACACGGGCGGGGGGCTAATCACACGACTCCGAGAACCTGCACATGGCCGCCACGTCCACCCCCCTCGACCGCATCAAGATCCTCGAGCCCCGCCATCCCAACCGGTCGACGGGGATCATCAACGGGCGCACCAGCGGCATCCTCAACTGGAACGACATTCCCTACCCGTCGTTCTATCGCGCCTACAAGGAACTCTCGACCAACTTCTGGATTCCGGACGAGGTCGACATGAAGGGCGACGCCAAGCAGTACGGCGAGCTCTCGGCGCGCGAGAAGAACGCCTACGACTCCATCATCGGCCTGCTCGCCACGCTGGATTCGCCGCAGACGCGTTTCATCTACAACGTCGCCGAATACATCACCGACCCGGCCGCGCACGCCAATGCCGCGATCATCGGCCAGCAGGAAGTGATCCACAACGAGAGCTACAGCTACGTGCTGGCCTCGATCACCGGCCTGGCCGACCAGAACCGCGTGTTCGAACTCGCGCGCACGCACCCCACGATCATCGCGCGCAACCAGCCGATCATGACCTCGTACGACGACTTCATGCGCGAGAAGTCCGCCGAGACGCTGATCCGCTCGCTGATCCAGTCGTCGATCCTGGAAGGCATCAACTTCTACTCCGGCTTCGCCTACTTCTACAACCTGGTCCGCCAGAACCGGATGACCGGCACCGGCAAGATCATCAGCTTCATCAACCGCGACGAGCTGGCGCATTCCAAGTTCATCAGCGAACTGATCCGCGCGATCATCGGCGAGAACCAGAGCCTGCAGGGCGACGAGCTCACCGAGTACGTGCATACCGCGTTCGAGCACGCGATCGAGCTGGAAACGCGCTGGACGGCCGAGGTGCTCGACGGCATCGACGGCATCGACGTCGACGAGATGGTCCGCTACGTGAAGTACCGCGCCAACAAGATGGCCGGCATGCTCGGCATCGAGAAGCTCTACAGCGAGTCGAACGAGAACGTGATGCCGTGGATCAAGGCGTACGCGGACAACTTCACCGAGACGAAGACGGACTTCTTCGAGATGCGGAATGCGTCTTACAAGAAGACGAATTCGGATAATGGGTTTGATGATTTGTGAGCCCGATCTTTCTACGGCCGCACTTGGTATTTAAAATAATTTAAGTCGAACTTGAGCTAGCTAGAAACTGAGATGATCGACCTCAACGAGCGCGGCCACGTACGCCAACGTGAGTGCCAAACACTCGAGTTCAAAGAGACGTTCAGACTTGGCGATGCTCTTATCGAGTATGCGAGAACATTGGTTGGGATGGCGAATAACCAAGGTGGCAGCCTTGTCTTTGGGGTCGCGAACAACCCGCGAAATCCTATTGGACTTCGTGACGACCGCTTTGCAAGCTTCGACACAAAGGACCTGAATCGAGTTCTTCTAGGGTACTTTTCTTCTGACATCGACTGGAACATGGAAACATTCGATGTTGCGGGTGCCACTTTCGGACGTATCCAAGTTCAGCAGGCGCCCTTCCGCCCGATCGTCTGTACTCGCAGTCATGCTCAGAAGAACTTGCGAGAGGGCGCGGTTTACTTTCGATATCGGGGGGAGACCAGAGAAATCCGTGCTGCGGAATTGGTAGCGATGCTCGCGAATGAGCGCGACCGAGAACGTCAACTTTGGATTAAACACATCCAATCAATTGCTACGGTTGGCCCACAAGCTGCGCACATCCTTGATCTTTCCCGCAAAAGAATCGACTTCGGCTCTTCCAAGGTTTTGATTGATGAATCTTTGGTTGGCAAGCTTAAGTTGGTAAAAGAAGGGCATTTCACGGAGCGTGAAGGCGCGCCTGCCTTAAGACTTATCGGCGATATCGACGGCGTTCTCGGCCCTGATCATATCGTCGTTAACGAGGCCACCTACCCTTACACCGAATCAACTCTTCTCGAACATCTTTCTATCGGACAACATTCGCTCCGCGCATTGATTTGGCACCTTGAGATCAAAGGCGACTCCGAATACCACATGGAGATAAGAACGGGTCGTACTGGTGTGGTGCACAAGTACTCTAATCGCCTGTTAGCTAGGGTTCGAGAGATCGTTCGCTCCGAACCTTCGGTGCTGACTGAAGCAATTGCTGCCTACAGAGCACGCGGACGCTAATTCCAACAGCGGCTGAGGTGCAGTTCTTCTAAGCTGCTCGAGAACGGGGTCAGGTTCACTTCCGTCGTGAAGGTTTTTGTCAGTCCAGTTTGTGTTGCAAAGGGCAGAGCTTTCGCGCTGCGCGCGAGTTCCTTTTGTCTTGGCAAAAGGAACCAAAACCGCCTTCGCCGGACACGATCCGGTGAGGCTGCGCCTCACCGGGCCCCTGCGCTTCTCGGCCGGCGGGGCACGCGGCCCAAACTCGCTGCGCTCAGACATGGGCCGCTCTCCGGCCCCGCCGTCCTGCGATGCTCGGCTCGCTTTACGGCTCGGAACGTCAAGAGCAACAACAAGAGCAACCGCGGCCGCGAGGCCGCTGGTAACCCGGATCAGAATCGGTTGTCGTCCGATTTGCTTCGTAACCTGACAGTACGTTGATAGCCGATCCACTCTGATCCCATGCGCATCCTCATCGCCTACACCTCGCTCAGCGGCAACACGCGCGATGTCGCGCGGGCCGTGTCTGCGCGATGCGAGGAGTCGGGGCATGCCGTCACCTGGATCGATGTCGACGTGCAGACGCTGGCGCAGGCCTGCCCCGAGGGCGCCGCGCACGATCTGTACCTGCTCGGCAGCTGGAGCATCAACGCCGGCCGCACGCCGCCGGAGATGAAGCGGTTCATCGCCGATCTGGTCGCCGCGGTCGGCAAGCCAGCGCGGCTGGCGGTGTTCGGGACCGGCGAAACCCAGTGGGGCGAGGAGTATTATTGCGGGGCGATCCGCCGCATCGCCGCGTTCTTCGGCACCCGCTACCCGCGGCTGGAGATCGAGCAGATGCCGCACGGCGAGCACGACGCGCTGAAGATCCAGCGCTGGACCGACCACGTGCTGGCCTGCACCACCGCCATCGGCACCGACCCCGACATCGAGACGTTCCCCCATGCAGACCCTGCACGCGTCGTCCCCTGACGACCACGCCGCCGCCATCGCCGCCCACCCCCGCCTGCTGGTGGACTACTACAAGGACAACTGCCCGGGCTGCAAGATGCTCGACATGTCGCTGCAGAAGTTCGCCGCCGATCCCGCGTCCGAGGGCGTGGTGCTGCTGAAGGTGAAACTGGAGATCGTGGGCGAGGACTTCTTCCGCGACCTCGGCCTGCGGCAGACGCCGACGCTGGCGGTGTACGCCGACGGCCAGGAAGCCGTGCGGCTGCCCGGCTTCCAGACGCCGGCCCAGGTGACGCAGGCCGCGGCGACGCATTTCTGACCAAGCCGGCCAGTTCGAGACACCAAGCGACACAGGAGGTGGCGCCATGCAGTACCCGATCCGGATGTCGATGTCCGCGGCGAAGCGTGGTACGCAGTACGAACAGATCGCACTCGACGAGACGGGCGTGACCGTCGGCGATCGCCCGATCGCCTGGCAGGAGGTCGCCTCGATGCAGAAGGTGCCGTGGACGCTGTTTTTGCGCGACGGCTCGGCGCTGTCGCTCGTCGAAGGCCGTCCCAAACAGCGGACGATCGTCGTGTCGTTTCTGGAAGATGCCGCCCGGCGGATCGAAACCTGGAACGCGCAGGCGCCCCAGGACCAGCGGATCGGCCGGGACATCGCGCGCGAGTTGGGGTACGTCAACCGCCAACTCGCTGGCATGGCCGTGGGCGGGCTGCTCGCCCTGGCGCTGCTGGCGATCTGCTTCATGGTCGCCGCGCCGATCCCCGGGATGATCTATGTGTTGCTGTTCGCACTGCTCCTGTTCGCATTGTTCTACGGCGCCACGATGATCGACAAACGCCTCACCCTGCTGGCGCTGCGCCGGGGCGCGGCGAATCCGCCGGACGCCGCCGGCACCTCGTAACCCCCACGCCGTCATTCCGAGCCCCCCATGCCCCCGAAACCGTCCGATCCCGCCGCCCCCGACACCGAAGCCCGCCTGCTCGAAATCGTCTTCCCCGACCACACCAATCACCTGGGCACGCTGTTCGGCGGTACCGCGCTGGCGTGGATGGACAAGGCCGCCTTCATCGCCGCCTCGCGCTATGCGCGGCGCACGGTGGTCACCGCGCGCTCGGAGCAGGTGGATTTCAAGCTGCCGATCCGGCAGGGCCAGTTGGTGGAGACCATCGCCAAGGTGGTCGAGGTCGGCCGGACGTCGATGCAGGTCGACGTGGACCTGGTGGCGGAGGACCTGCTGACCGGCGAGCGCGAGCTGTGCACGCGCGGGCACTTCGTGATGATCGCGCTGGATGCACGCGGCCGGCCCACCGAGGTGACACCGCTGCCGTGACGGCCGGACACAGGCGGCGGCGTCCCGCACCGACGCGGCGCGCGCACGCTAGTGCCGGATGAGCCTGGCCGGCCCTGGCCCGGACGGCGACGGGTGGATGACGGCATCGCGGCGATGCGGCCGACCTGCGGCGACCTCGTGCGGTCGCATCGCCTCCACACCGCGCCCGCGAGGATGGACGCCCTCCCTCCGCTTCGCGAGCCGTCTCCGATGATGCAAGACCCCGCCCCCGGCATGACCGAACTGTTCCAGCAGCTCGGCCTCAAGGATTCGCCCGAGGCCATCGCCGATTTCATCCGCTCGCACCAACTCGATGCGGATGTCCGCATCGGCGAGGCACCGTTCTGGAACGATGCGCAACGCCAGTTCCTGGTCGAGCAGTTGCGCGCGGACGCCGAGTGGACCACGATCGTGGATCAGCTCAACGAGTCGCTGCACGAGGATGCGGTCAAGCGGCAGACGGGCCTCTGAGGCGCCCGCGCCGGATGCCGCACGCGGGCGCGCTGTGCGATGGTAGGCGGCCCCCACCCGCCATCGCGCCATGTCCCGCCACGACCATGTGCTGACCCTCGCCTGCCCGGACCGCACGGGCATCGTCTACCGGGTCAGCGAGCTGCTGTTCCGCAACGGCTGCAACATCCTCGACGCGCAGCAGTTCGGCGACGAGGACAGCGGCCGGTTCTTCCTCCGGGTCCATTTCGATGCCGATGCCGCCGCGCCGGAGGCGGTGCTCGAGGGCATGCGCACGCTCGGCGACACGCATGCGATGGACTGGCGACTGCACGAGGCGCGGCGTCGGGCACGGCTGCTGGTGCTGGTCAGCCGGCAGGGCCACTGCCTCAACGATCTGCTGTTCCGCCACGATGCCGGCCAGCTGCCGGCCGAGATCGTGGCCGTGGCCTCCAACCACGAGACCTACCGGGCGCTGACCGCCTCGTACGCGGTGCCGTTCCATTACCTGCCGGTGGATGCCGGCAGCCGCGAGGAACAGGAAGCGGCCCTGCTCGCGCTGGTCGAGCGCGAGCGGATCGATCTGGTGGTGCTGGCGCGCTACATGCAGATCCTGTCGCCGGCGCTGTGCGAAGCGCTGGCCGGTCGCGCGATCAACATCCATCACAGCTTCCTGCCCGGCTTCAAGGGCGCGCGCCCGTATCACCAGGCGCACGCGCGCGGGGTCAAGGTGATCGGCGCGACCGCGCACTACGTCACCTCCGATCTCGACGAGGGGCCGATCATCGAGCAGGACGTGGCCCATGTGGACCACGCGATGACGCCGGCGGACCTGATCCGGATCGGCAGCGACATCGAGTCGCGGGTGCTGGCACGTGCGGTGCGCCGCCATGTCGAATACCGGATCCTGCTCAACGGCGAGCGCACGGTGGTCTTCCGCTGACGCCGCCGGCACCTGGCGGACCGGCGTCGGTCGACAGGCCGATGCCAGCGTCGGGCCGGCCTGCTAGGCTGCGCGCTCGTCCCGTGACGCATCGCAGCACGCTGCGACAGGCGCCCGGGCGGCCACGCACCGGCCGCGGCCCATTTCCCTTCGAGTTTCCGTCGTGACGCGTTTCCCGTGATCGAGTTCCAGGGCACCCACAAGTCGTATCCGGTCGGCGGCCACGAGATCGCCGCGCTGCATCCGCTCGACCTGACCATCCAGGCCGGCGAGGTGTTCGGCATCGTCGGCCACTCCGGCGCCGGCAAGTCCACCTTGCTGCGGTTGATCAACGGCCTGGAGCGGCCCAGCGGCGGCACGCTCACCGTCGACGGCGCGCGGGTGGATACCCTCGACGGCGCCGGCCTGCGCACGCTGCGCCGGCGGATCGGCATGATCTTCCAGCACTTCAACCTGCTGTCGGCCAAGACGGTGCGCGACAACGTCGCCTTCCCGCTGCGGCTGGCCGGGGTCGGCAGGACGCAGGCGCGCGAGCGCGCCGACGCGCTGCTGGCCCGCGTCGGCCTGGAGGCGCATCGCGACAAGTACCCCGCGCAACTGTCCGGCGGGCAGAAACAGCGCGTCGGCGTGGCCCGTGCGCTGGCCACCGAACCGACGATCCTGCTCTGCGACGAGGCCACCAGCGCGCTGGATCCGCAGACCACCGCCTCGGTGCTGCAATTGCTCGACGGCATCAACCGCGAGCTGGGCCTGACCATCGTGCTGATCACCCACGAAATGGATGTGGTGCGGCGGGTCTGCGACCGAGTCGCGGTGCTCGATGCGGGGCACCTGGTGGAAAGCGGGCCGGTCTCGGAGGTGTTCCTGCATCCGCGGCACGCGACCACCAGGCGGTTCGTCGCCGAATCCGATGCCGGCGACGAGGGCGCCCTGCATCCCGACGCGGCCGACGTGCCGGGCCGTCTGCTGCGGCTGACCTTCACCGGCACCGACACCTATCGCTCGCTGCTGGGCCAGGTGGCGCGCGAGACCGGCGTCGACTACACGATCCTGTCCGGCCGCATCGACCGCATCAAGCGCACGCCGTACGGCCAGCTCACCGTGGCCCTGGTCGGCGAGCACACCGACGAGGCGCTGCGCCGCTTCGGCCACGCCGGCGTGCATGTCGAGGAACTGTCGCGATGAGTGCGTCGCCGTTCGCGGACCTGATGCCCAATGTCGATGCCGCCAAGTGGGGCGAGATCGGCCAGGCCACCGTCGATACGCTGCTGATGCTGGCCGGCTCGTTGCCGCTGACGCTGCTGATCGGCCTGCCGCTGGGGGTGCTGCTGTTCCTCACCGGCCCGCGGCAGCTGCATGCGCGGCCGGCCTTCTACGCCGGGTTGTCGGTGGTGGTGAACCTGCTGCGCTCGGTGCCCTTCATCATCCTGATGATCGTGCTGATCCCGGTGACATTGAAAGCGGTCGGCACCTCGCTGGGCGTGCGCGGCGCGATCCTGCCGCTGGTGGTGGGTGCGGCGCCGTTCTACGCGCGCCTGGTGGAAACCGCGCTGCGCGAGGTGGAACGCGGGGTGATCGAGGCCAGCCTGGCGATGGGCGCGACCACCCGGCAGTTGGTACTACGGGTGCTGCTGCCCGAGGCGCTGCCGGGGCTGATCGCCGGCGCCACGATCACCACGATCGCGCTGATCGGCTTCACCGCCATGGGCGGTGCGATCGGCTCGGGCGGCCTCGGCGACCTCGCCTACCGCGACGGCTACCTGCGCTCGCGCACCGACGTGGCGGTGGTGACGGTGGTCGCGCTGCTGGTGATGGTGCAGGTGCTGCAGATGGTCGGCGACCGGCTGGTGGCGCGCTTCAACCGGCGCTGAGCGCGGGGACGGCCGGGCGGCGTCGCGCCAGACCGGCCGGGGAGGCGCGCCGGCCCGACACTGATTTCCATCTGGGGACTCGATCCTGCGCCGCCTGCGGCGATACTGATCGGCCCGCCCGTTTCCGGAAGAAGTCCATGGCCCGTCCCGCACGTTTCGCCACCGCCCTGTTGTTGCTGTCCGTGCTCGCGGGTTGCGGCGGTTCGTCCGGCGGCGACGGCGAGCGCCTGACGGTGGCCGCCACCGCGGTCCCGCACGCCGACATCCTCGAATTCGTGAAGCCGACCCTGGCCGAGGACGGGGTGGACCTCCAGATCCGGGTGTTCAACGACTACGTGCAGCCCAACGACCAGGTCGCGCAGGGCCAGATCGACGTCAATTACTTCCAGACCGAGCCGTACCTGGACGCCTACAACCGCGACCGCGGTACCGACCTGACCACGCTGGTCGGCGTGCACATCGAGCCGTTCGGGGCGTACTCGCGTCGCTACGACAGTCTCGATGCGGTGCCCGAGGGCGCGGACGTGGTGATCCCCAACGATCCCAGCAACAACAGCCGTGCGCTGATCCTGTTGCACAACAGCGGGGTGATCACGCTGGCCGATCCCGGCAATGCGATGTCGACGCTGCGCGACATCACCGCCAACCCGCGCAATCTGCGCTTCCGCGAGCTGGATTCGGCGATGCTGCCGCGCGTGCTCGACCAGGTGGACCTGGCGCTGATCAACACCAATTACGCGCTCGACGCCGGGCTGAATCCAGCCGAGGACGCGCTGGCGATCGAGGACAAGGATTCGCCGTACGTGAACTTCCTGGTCGGCCGCCCGGACAAGCGCGACGACCCGCGCGTGCAGAAGCTCATCGATGCGCTGACCAGCGACGCGGTGCGCGGTTTCATCCAGGAACGCTACGACGACGCGGTGATTCCGGCGTTTTGACGGGCACGCTGGAGCGGCACCTGGCGAACGTGATCACCAGCGGCACATGAGTCTTGCCTCGGGCATCCGGCGTCAAGGATTCGAGCGGGCTGCGCTCGGTGTCGCGGTGATCCGAAGGGCCCCGCCGGAACCGGCAGCCTCCTCGTGCGAATGTCCCCCGGCCGCCGCCATCCGGCGGCGACCTCCTCCTTGATTTCGCCGAGCAGGCCGCCGGTCCCGACGGGGCTCGGCTCGCGGAACGCACGGAGGTGCCGGCCGTCGGATGGCTGTGCCATTCGTCATTCGCTGTTCGCTGCTTGCTGGCGGACAGCCGCGCACTTCGGAGCGCCGGGTTTGCCTGCCCTCGCATGCGAAATCAAGGAGGAGGCGTCGGCCGCAGGCCGGCGCCGGGGGACATTCGCATGCGAGGGCGGGCGAACCCGGCGCCCCCCGCACCGTCTCCACAGCGAGTCGCCATTCGAGAAGGACATCCTGCCGGCCTTTCAGCCTTCACCCCGGTGGTGCAAAGCGGCCGACCGGCGTCACGATGTGTGGGGCGGGCACGGCGGCCGCGCGTCGGCTCGAACGCCAAGGTCTCGCGGGACGCTAGGCATACGCCCGGGCCCGGCGCATGCGTGCACCGGGCCGGGGCGCGGAGCGCGTCAGGCGATCGACGCCTTGTGGATCGAGCCGATCGCCGCATCCAGCGCGGCATTGAAGTCGTCGTCGCTCTGCTGCGCGGAGAGACCTTCGGTCAGCGCGCGGCTGAAGCTCGCGACCACGCCGGGGTTCTTCGCCAGCTTCGCGTTGGCGTCGTCGCGGCTGTAGCCGCCCGACAGCGCCACCACCTTGAGCACGCTCTTGTGGTCGACCAGTGCCTGGAAGAATCCGTCCACGCTGGGCAGGGTGAGCTTGAGGATGACAGGGGTGGCCGGATCCACCTTGTCCAGGCGATCGAGCAGGCCCTGCTTGAGCGTGACCTCGATGTCGGCCTTGTCGGCGGCGTGGATGTCGACTTCCGGCTCGATGATCGGCACCAGGCCGGCGTCGAGCACCTGCTGGCCCAGTTCGAACTGCTGGTCGAGCACGGCGGCGATGCCCTGCGCGTTGTTCGCCTTGATCACCGAGCGCTCCTTGGTGCCGAACACGCCCTTGGCCTTGGCCCGCGCCAGCAGGTCGGCCAGGCCGGGGATCGGCTTGAGCAGCTGCACGCCGTCGGCTTCGTCGGCCAGGCCCTTGTCGATCTTCAGGAACGGCACGACCTGCTTGGTTTCCCACAGGTAGGTGGCCGCGTCCTGGTCGGCGAACTGGTCGTCGAGGGTGCGCTCGAACAGGATCGCGCCGAGGATGCGCTCGCCGGTGAACGCCGGGCTGGTGACGATGCGGGTGCGCATCTCGTGCACGAGACCGAACATCTCGGCATCGTTCGAGTAGGCGGATTCCTCGACGCCGTAGAGCTTGAGCGCTTTCGGCGTGCTGCCGCCGCTCTGGTCGAGCGCCGCGATGAAGCCCTGTCCGGACGCGATCTTGTCGAGCTGCTGCTGATTGATGGCCATGGCCGGTTCTCCGTTGGTCGAACTGCGGTCGGGGGCTGCCCGTCGGTCGATCATGATATCGGACCCCACCGGGGGCCTGCCGCGATACGCCGACAGGGCGGCCCGGCCCCGGTCAATCCGTCCGTTCCGAAGGGGCTCCAGGGGCGACCGGGATGCGTTCCGCGGCGAACGCCTGCAGCCAGGCGCGCAGCACCGGCGCCAGGCCGACGCGCCGGCGGCCGTCCCATGCATCGGCGAGGATGCGGCCGTCACCATCGACCAGGACCAGGTTGGGCGGGGCCGCCCCGGCCAGGGCGCGTATCTCGGGCAAGGTGCGCAATCGGCGGTGATCGACCGCCGGCCACGGCATCTTCTGCCGGCGCATGTAGCGCGCCATGTCCGAGGGCGTTTCATCGAGACCGACATAGACCACCTCGGTGTCGGCACCGGCGGCCTGCAGCGCGTCGCGCACCTCGCGCAGCGTCGGCACGAAGGCATGGCAGGGAAGGCACCAGTCGGCGCCGAAGTAGAGCGCCACGACCGCCGGCTCGTGCGACCAGCGCGACGTGGCGAAGCCGATGCCGTCGCGGCGGACCAGCGCGTCCGCGATGGCGGCCCGCAGGGCCGGATCGGGCGGCGACGCTGTGTCGGCGTCCTCGCCGCTCTCGGGATCGCCGGCCGACGCGGTCGTGGCGAACGCGTTCGGCGGCTGTCCCGGTGTCTCCGCGAGCGCCGCTGTTCGATGGGGTCTCGCGGCGGCCGGCGCCATGTCCAGGCGCGGGACGCCGACGCCCGCGGCGGCTCCCGGGATCGTCGCGTCGACCGCCATCGGCGCCGGGTGCAGGCGAGGGGCCGCGGCCGACGCGATCCCGGCCGACAGGAGCGCCATCGCCGCCACGGCCGACAGCGTGCGGCGCACGCCAAGGCCGCGCGCGCACGCGTCCGTCCGCCGCGAATCGACGGCGGTCATGGCGGGCACATGCTCGGCATCCCGCGCGCGAGGCGGCGGGATGCACGCGGCGTGCGCGGCTCAGAAGTTGAAACGCGCACCGGCGTAGTACGAACGCGCGAAGCGCGGACCGTAGACGTAATCGCTGTCGCGCCCGGCGCCGGTCTCGAGGTCCTTCTGCCGCTGGTCGAACAGGTTGCGTACGCCGAAGGCGAGATCCCAGTGCCGGTCGCCGTCGCCCAGGTGCACGGTGGCGCCCACGTCCGCCACCCAGAAGGGCCGGGTGCGGTTGAGGCTGGCGGTGTTGTTGTTGAGCGCCCACATGCGGCCGGTATGGCGCAGGCCCGCATACGTATCCACGCGGTGGCTGGGCGACCACACCAACTGCGCCTGCCCCGTCCATCGCGGCGTCTTCAGGTAGTCGCGTGTGTCGATGGTGGTCTCGCCGCCCTCGTCGGTGTCGTCGAACACCACCTGGGCGTCGTCGAAGCGCGAGCGGTACCAGGCCACCCCGGCGGTGAGCCGCAGGGTTTCGGCGGCCTGCCAGCCGAGGTTGCTCTCGAAGCCGGCGACCTGCGAGCCGGAAGCGTTGTCGCGCATCTGGTACAGGCCCGCCGCGTCCTCGCGGATGTCGCTGAGCACGAAGGTATCGCGCAGTTCGGTCAGGGACACGGTGGCGTCCCAGCTCCAGCGGCCGTCGTCGCCGGGTCGCCAGTCGAAACCGAGCATCGCGGTGGTCGCGCGTTCCTCGCGCAGGTCGTCGGCATTGCGGATGCCCACGGGCGCCGCACCGAGGGTGTCGACGTGGAGGTCCTCGCTGAAGATTTCCGGCGCCCGGAAGCCGGTGGAGAGGCCGGCGCGCAGCTTCAACGCGGGAGTCGCCTGCCAGGCCAGCGCCACGCGCGGCGAGACGATCGCGTCGTCCAGCGCGGAATGCCGGTCGGCGCGCAGGCCGAGCACGAGATCGACCGCGTCGCCGAGCGTCCACTCGTCCTGCACGAACACACCCAGGTTGCTGAAGGTCGCGCGCTCGCCGCGCCGCACGGTCGCACCGGTGGCGTCGCGCTGGTCGTCGCGGACCGATTCGCGCCGGTATTGGGCGCCGAACGCCAGCGCGTGATCGCCGCGACGCAGGTTGAACTGGCCGTCGAGGTAATGCAGCGGATTCTCGGTGTAGCCGTACTGGAGGAACGACACCGCTGCCGGGCTGTCCGGCACGGCGGGATCGAGCGCGTCCGGGTCGAAGTCCGGCGCCAGCGGATCGGTCTGCACGTCGCCGAGACCGCCATAGAAACTGTGCCGCTTGATCAGCGCGAACGCGTAGCCGACGCTGACATCGGCGGCGTCGCCGAGGATGCGGTCCCAGTACAGGCCGCCGCGGTGGTAATCGGTCTCCAGCGCCTCGGCGATGTTGGCCTGCCATTCGGGCTGGTCGAACCGGTTGCCGCCGCGGCGCTCTTCATGGGTGAACAGGTAGTGCGCACGCAGGGTGTCGCGCTCGCTCGGGGCGTACCAGCCCTGCAGGCCGGCGACGACCTGTTCCTTCTCGGTGATCTCGCTGTAGCCGTCGCCGTCGAAGTCGATGGCGTCGTTCTTCGACCATTGCCCGACCACCGACAGGCCGCCGCGCCCGTCGGCCGTGACCAGGTCGCCGCGGCCGTCGACCGTCTGCATCGGCTCGCCGTCCTGCACGTCCACCCCCGCCTGCAGGTAGCCGCCCGGGCGCGTGGGTTGCTGCGGGATCAGGTTGACCACGCCGGCCACCGCACCCGGTCCGTACAGCGACGAACCGCCGCCCTTGACCACTTCGATCCGGTTGATCAGCGCGGCGGGAATCTGCTCCAGGCCGTACACCCCGCCGAGGGTGGACAGCAGGGGCACGCCATCGAACAGCAGTTGGTTGTAGGCGCCGCCCAGGCCCAGCAGCTGGACCTCGGTGGTGTTGCAGTTCTGGCAGTTGCTCTCCACCCGCAGACCGTTGACGAGCTCGGCCACGCGGGAGAAATCGGTCGCCGCGCGCAAGGCGATGTCCTCGGCGCGCAGGACTTCGGTCCGGATCGGCGCGTCGGACAGCAGCCGTTCGGTGCGGGTGGCGGTGGACACGGTGACTTCGACCCGGTCGAGTTCGGTCGGCGCGGGCGGACGTTGATCGGCCAGCGCCGGTGGTGCGACGGCGACGGCGACGGGCAGGAGGCAGGACGCGATGGCGTGCTTGCGCAGGACGGGGTGACTGCAAACGGACATGGACGACCGAAACGTGGGGGAGGACGGAGACGCGCCGATGCGCGTGGCGACATCGGGCGCACGGCACGCGCTTCGGCGCAGAATATAGCTATTGCTATTTCTCATAGCAACGACGATTCAATCGAGCACGGACTTCGAATTCGCACCGGCCGTGCGAGGGATTGGCGACAATGGCGGCCACCTGATCGTTTCCGCACCGCACGTCGCCGATGTCCAGCCGCCCTGCCCGCTCCCGCGCATCCGCCACGCCGTCGCTGCTCGACGCGAGCGTGCAGGTCGAGAGCTTCCGCCAGGTGCGCGAGGCGCATCGGTCGGAGCTGATCGAGGACTACGTCGAGCTGATCTCCGATCTGATCCAGCACGACGGCGAGGCCCGCCAGGTCGACATCGCCGAACGCCTGGGCGTGGCCCAGCCGACGGTCGCGAAAATGCTCAAGCGGCTGGCGCGCGAGGGCTACGTGGTGCAGCGGCGCTACCGCGGCGTGTTCCTGACCGAGGACGGCGAAGCGCTGGCAGCCGCCAGCCGCGAACGTCATCGCACGGTCGAGGCGTTCCTGCTCGCGCTGGGCGTGCCCGAGGACATCGCGCGTCGCGATTCGGAGGGCATCGAGCATCACGTCAGCCCGGAGACGCTGGCGATCTTCGCCGCGTTCACGGCGAAATCGGGCGGTTGATCGCGCAGCGCTCTCGCTTGCCGGGGTCACGGGCGTCCTGAGGGTGATCGACACGGCCGGCCTGCCCGGTCGGCCCTCCGCAATAGTTACTTTATAACATAACCCTTGGTGGTACCGCAGCATGTCCCGCTGTCGGGTCGACGGCCAATGGGATCCGGAAGCGTCTACCCCCTCAGTCCAGGGCGACCGGCGGCCGCGACGGGAGGCGTGGTGCTTGTCTGGCTTCGCATGCCCTCGACCTGCAGGGCCCTGCCGAAGCCCCGCCCGCGGCGGCGGCGATTTTGATCTCGCGAAGACCTGCCGGTCGCGACGGTGCTCCGCGAAAGAAGCGGACAGGCCCCCAGCGGACGGGCGGTCACAACGACACGTGCAGCCCCGGTAACGCGACCGGAGGCCACTTCACGCTCAGTCCTCGCCGTCGCCGTAGTACTGCACGCCGATGCGGATGCGGTCGCGGCCCTGCGCGCGGCGGTGGCGGTTGGTGTCGCGCAGCGAGTACACGCAGCCGCAGTACTCCTGCTGGTAGAAGCGCTCGCGCTTGCTGATGTCGATCATGCGCGCCGCACCGCCGCCCTTGCGCCAGTTGTAGTCCCAGTAGGCGAGGTCGTCGTAGGGTGCGACCGCACGCAGGCCGCAATCGTTGATCTGCGCCATGTTCTTCCAGCGCGAAATGCCCAGCGAGCTGGTCATGAAGCGGAAGCCGTGCTCGTGCGCGTACAGCGCCGTACGTTCGAACCGCATGTCGAAGCACATCGTGCAGCGGATGCCGCGCTCCGGTTCGTTCTCCATCCCCTTCGCGCGGGCGAACCAGCGGTCGGTGTCGTAGTCGGCATCGACGAACGGCACGCCGTGCGTCTGCGCGAAGCGGATGTTCTCGTCCTTGCGCAGCAGATACTCCTTCACCGGGTGGATATTGGGGTTGTAGAAGAACACCGTGTAGTCGATGCCGGCGTCGACGAAGGCTTCCATCAATTCGCCCGAACACGGCGCGCAGCACGAATGCAGCAACAGCCGGTCCTGCGACGGCGCGAAGCCTTCGGGTGGCGAAAGGGGCTGACGTGCGGGCGTGTTGGACATGGGATCCGGATGCAGGCGAGAAGACGTTCGGTGACACGGTCGCGGCGCCCCGATGGGACGCGCCGCAGACAGGACGGATCAGTCGCGACGTTGGCCGAGCGTCACCACGCTGGAGAAATCCAGACCGCCGTTGCCGGCCGCGCTGTTGAACGCGTAGAGATTTCGGGCGAGTTCGCCCAACGGCACCGGCGTGCCGGCCGCCATCGCGGCCTCGGCGGCCAGACCGAGATCCTTGAGCATCAGGTCGTTGCCGAACCCGCCGCTGTAGCCGCGCGAGGCCGGCGCCGCCTCCAGCACGCCCGGCCACGGGTTGCAGACCTCGGTCGCCCAGCTGCGGCTGGTGCTCACCGCCATCATCTGCGACAGCGCCTTCGGGTCCAGGCCGTGGGCGACGCCGAGCGCGAGCGCTTCGCCGGTCGCGGCCATGATCACGCCCAATGCCATGTTGTTGCACAGCTTGGCGACCTGGCCGGCACCGGCCTCGCCCATATGGAAGATGTTGCGGCCCATCGCCTCCAGCAGCGGCCGCGCCCGGTCGAGCGCTTCGACGCTGCCGCCGACGATGAAGGTCAGCGTGCCGGCCTGCGCACCCGCGGTGCCGCCGGACACCGGCGCGTCGATCATCCGCAGCCCGCGCGCGGCGGCGGCCTCGGCGACCTTGCGCGCGGCCGCCGGCGCGATGGTGCTGCAGTCGACGACCAGCGCACCTGACGGGATCCGTGCCAGCAGGCCGTCGTCGCCCAGGTACAACGCCTCGACGTGACGGCTGGCCGGCAGCATCGAGATCACGACCTCCGCACCGGCCACGGCGGCAGCGGCATCCGTGGCCGCACGCGCACCAGCCGCGACCGCCGCCGCGATCGCGGCCGGCACCAGGTCGAAGACGTGCACCTCGTGACCGGCCGTCGCGAGGTTGGCGGCCATCGGCCCGCCCATGTTGCCCAGTCCGATGAAGGCGATGCGGGTCATGCGGAGTCTCCGTGGAATGCGGTATGAGCGCGCGGTGGTGTCGCGATGGCAGGGCGATGCGGTGCCGGACGCGGGCGCCGACGGTCGCGAGTGCCCTCGTCGACCCCGCGTCCGCAAGCGCGCCGTCGGCGGTGCGCGCGCACGCGTCGGGTCGCGGGTTGCAGAGAAACGGCGCCGGCCGTCATGCCAGATCCGACAACGGATGCCGGCCCGCCGGCCACGCAGGCGCGGCGAAGAACGCCTGCGCCCACGCCGGCGTCGCCTCGTCCAGGGTCGCCGGCGTCCAGCGCGGCGTGCGGTCCTTGTCGATCAACAGCGCCCGGATGCCCTCGGCGAAGTCGCCATGCGCGGCGCAGTGCAGCGCGACGATGTATTCCAGGCGAAAGGTCTCGGCCAGGGACAGGCCGGCCGCACGACGCTGGAGTGCGTCGCCGAGCCGTGCCGAGCCCGGCGACCCCGCGGCCAGCGTCTTCTGCGCAGCCGCCACCCACGCGTCGTCGCCGGCGTCGAGCGCGCCGATGGCGGCCACGACATCTTCCAGCCGCTCGTGCGCACAGACCGCGGCGATCGCGCCCGCGTGCCGTTGCAGCGGCCCCGCCTCCGGCACGATGGCGTGACGCGCCAGCAGCGTGTCCAGACGCGCATGATCGGCCTGCGGGCCATCGCCCCAGGGCGCGTCCAGCAAGGCCGCGAAGACGTCGGCGCGAGCGGCCTCGGGAAGACACGCATCGGCCAGACCGGCGTGGATCGCATCGCCGGGGCCCAGCGGCGCTCCGGTCAGGGCGAGGAACAGGCCTGCGCGATCCGGCACGCGGCCGAGCAGCCAGCTGCCGCCGACATCGGGGAACAGGCCGACGGTGATCTCGGGAAACGCCAGCTTCGAACGCTCGGTCACCACGCGATGACGAGCGCCGGCCATCAACCCGATGCCGCCACCCATCACGATGCCGTGGCCCCAGCACAGCAGCGGCTTGGGATAGGTGTGAATGCGGTGGTCGAGCCGGTATTCCACCTCGAAGAATTCGGCCGCATAGGCGTTGCTGCGCACATCCGTGTCGCCCGCGTCGCGCCAGGCGCGCATGCTGCGGTACAGCGCCTGCAGATCGCCGCCGGCGCAGAAGGCCTTCTCGCCGGCCCCCTGCAGCACCACGACGGCGATCGCGGCATCGTCCGCCCAGCGACGCAATTGCGCGTCGAGCCGGTGCGCCATCTCGAGCGAAAGACCGTTGAGCGTCTTCGGGCTGTTGAGGGTGGCGACGCCGACGCGCCGGCCGCCCGCGGTCGCGTGCTCCTCGAACAGCACCACGGGCGGTGCGGTCACGTCGTTCATGCGTTCGTCCACGTGGGCGCGCGCTTGTCCAGGAAGGCGTTCACGCCTTCGGCCTGATCGGCGGTGTCGAACAAGTCCACGAACGCTTCGCGCTCGGCGATCAGGCCGGCCGTGGCCGGCTGGCTGCGTGTGGTTTGTACCAGCGTCTTGCAGACGGCGACACTGGTCGGGCTCTGCTTCGCGGCCCTGGCCGCCCACTCCAGCGCCCTGGCCTTCGCCTCGCCCCGGCCGACGACCTCTTCCACGGCGCCGATCCGCAATGCGGTCGCGGCATCGATGCGCTCGCCGAGCAGGATCAGGCGCTTGGCCCAGCCCTCACCGACCAGACGCGCAAGATTCTGGGTGCCGCCGGCGCAGGGCAGCAGACCGACGGTCGCCTCGGGCAACGCCAGCTGCGCGTGTTCCTCGGCGATGCGCAGATCGCAGGCCAGCGCGCATTCCAGCCCGCCGCCCATGGCGTAGCCGTTGATCGCGGCGATCGACACGCCCCGGAACGCCGACAGCGCTTCGAACGCCTCGCCGAAGCGTCGCGCCGCCTCGCGCGCCAGCGCCTTGTCGCCGGATGCGAACTGTTTGAGGTCGGCGCCGGCCGAGAAGAACTTCTCGCCTTCGCCGGTGACCACCAGTGCGTAGATGTCGCGGTCGGCGTTCAACGCGGCGACGAGATCGCGCAATGCCGCGAGGCTGTGCACGGTCCAGGTATTGGCCGGCGGGTTGGCCAGGGTGACGACGGCGGTGTGGCCGTCGATGTCGAGTCCGAGCCCGGTCCAGGTCCGGGTGCGGTAATCCGTGGCAGCGGCAGCGCTCATCGCAAATCCTCTTCGGTGTCGAGCAGGTGGCGCGCGACGATCACGCGCATGATTTCGTTGGTGCCTTCCAGGATCTGGTGCACGCGGCAGTCGCGCAGCAGGCGTTCGACCGGGTACTCGCGGATGTAGCCGTAGCCGCCGTGCAGCTGCAGCGCATCGTTGCAGATCGAGAAGCCGGCATCGGTGGCGAAACGCTTGGCCATCGCGCACCACACGGTGGCATCGGCGGTGCCGGCATCGAGCTTGCGCGCGGCGGTGTGCACCATCTGCCGGGCAGCGACCAGCTGCGTGGCCATGTCCGCGAGCTTGAACTGCAGCGCCTGGAACTCCGCCAGCCGCTTGCCGAACTGGCGGCGCTCGCCCATGTAGCGGCGCGCGGCGTCGAGTGCGCCCTGCGCGGCGCCGAGCGAGCACGCGGCGATGTTGAGCCGGCCGCCGTCGAGGCCCTTCATGGCGATCCGGAAGCCCTCGCCTTCCTCGCCGAGGCGATGATCGAGCGGGACCCGCACGCCTTCGAAGGTGATCCCACGGGTAGGCTGGCTGTTCCAGCCGAGCTTGTCTTCCTTGCGGCCGTAGACGATGCCGGCGGCATCGGCGGGCACGGCGAACGCGGTGATGCCGCGCGCACCCTCGCCGCCGGTCCGCGCCATCACCACCAGCATGTCGGTGGCGCCGGCACCGGAAATGAACGCCTTGCTGCCGTCGACGACGTACGCGTCGCCATCGCGGACCGCGCGCGTGGTCAGCGATGCGGCATCCGATCCCGCGCCCGGCTCGGTCAGGCAATACGAGGCCAGGCGCACACCGGCGGCCAGGTCCGGTCCCCACGCCGCCCGCAGCGCGGGCGTCCCGAAGCGGGTCAGCATCCACGTCGCCATGTTGTGGATGCTCACGAACGCGGCGGTGGACGGATCGACCGCGGCCAGTTCCTCGAACACGATCGTCGCATCCAGGCGACCCAGGCCGGTCCCGCCGGCGTCGGGATCGATGTACAGGCCGCAGAAGCCGAGCTCGCCGGCCTGGGCGATCGCCTCGCGCGGGAAGATCGCCTCCGCATCCCAGCGCGCGGCATGCGGCGCGAGTTCGGCCAGCGCGAAATCGCGCGCGGCCTCGCGGAAGGCGCGCTGCTCCTCGCTCGGTCCGCCATCGGCCGGGAACGCGTCGGCGGTCGGCGCGGTGGCCACGGCGGCGATCGCCCTCGCGTCGTCAGGAGAGCGCACGGCGTCCGCCGGCGGCCGGCCCGCCGCGTGAGCGCGCATGCCGGGGCCGCTCATCTGCGGCGCGCTCATTTGAGGGCGATCGTGGTGTTGACCCCATGCGCCGCGGTGTCGTCGTCGAACCAGCGCGCGGTGACCGTCTTGGTCTGGGTGTAGAAGGTCACCACCTGCTTGCCGTAAGGACCGAGATCGCCGAGCTTGGATGCGCGCGAGCCGGTGAACGAGAACAGCGGCACCGGCACCGGGATCGGCACGTTGATGCCGACCTGGCCGACATCGATCTCGTCCTGGAACCTGCGCGCGGCGGCGCCGGACTGGGTGAACACCGCGGTGCCGTTGCCGTTGGGATTGGCGTTGACCAGCGCGATGGCCTCGTCGAGCGTCTCCGCGGTCAGGATCACCAGCACCGGGCCGAAGATCTCCTCGTCGTAGATGCGCATGCCCGGGGTCACGCCGGAGAAGATGGTCGGGCCGACGAAGTTGCCGCGCTCGAAACCGTGCACCTCGGGGTTGCGCCCGTCGAGTTCGAGGGTGGCGCCCTGCGCCACGCCGGACGCGATCAGGGCCTCGATCCGCTCGCGCGCCGCGCAGGAGATCACCGGTCCGACATCGGTCCCGGCCTCGGTGCCGGCATTGACCTTGAGCGTCCTCGTCTTGGCGACGAGATCGGGGATCCAGCCGCGCGCCTCGCCCACCAGCACCACCGTCGAGGCCGCCATGCAGCGCTGGCCCGCGGCGCCGAACGCGGCGCCGACCATCGCGTCGAGGGTCTGCTCACGGTGGGCATCGGGCAGCACGACGGCATGGTTCTTCGCGCCCATCATGCATTGCACGCGCTTGCCCGCCAGCGAGGCGCGGTTGTAGACGTGAGTGCCGACCTTCGTCGAGCCGACGAACGACACCGCCTTGATGTCGGGGTGGTCGCAGATCGCGTTGACCACGTCCTCGCCGCCGTGGACGACGTTCAGCACCCCCTTCGGAACACCCGCCTCCAGCGCGAGCTCCACCAGGCGCATGGTGACCAGCGGGTCCTGCTCGGAAGGCTTGAGCACGAAGGTGTTGCCGGTGGCGATGGCCATCGGAAACATCCACAGCGGGATCATCGCCGGGAAGTTGAACGGGGTGATGCCGGCGCACACGCCCAGCGGCTGCAGCAGGGTGTAGGTGTCCACGCCGTTGGCGACGTTGTGGGCCATCTCGCCCAGCTGCAGGTTGCCGATCGCGGCTGCGTGTTCCACCACTTCCAGGCCGCGGAACACGTCGCCCTCTGCGTCGGGCAGGGTCTTGCCCTGCTCGGCGGTGAGGATCGCCGCAAGCTCGCCCATGTGCTCGCGGATCAGCTGCTGGTACTTCAGGAAGATCCGCGCACGCGCGCCGATCGGCGTCTTCTTCCACTGCGCGAAGGCGCGCTGCGCGGACGCCACCGCGGCTGCGACCTCGTCGGCGGTCGCGAAGGGGACGCGCGCCAGCACCGCCTGTGTGGCCGGATCGACGACATCGCGCCAGGTGTCGGTCCGGGACTCGACGAAGGCGCCGTCGATCAGCAGCTTCACCGTCGCGACCTCGGCCGCGACGCGGTTCATCTCGTTCATGGGGTCCTGTCTCCGTATCGCCCACCCGCGAAACAATGGGGTACGGCCGACAGGAGCAAGACGAAGCGGAGCGCCGGACACGGGCGTCGATTCAACTCGCCCGGTTGCCCACCGCAACACCCGAGGAGGACATCGCACGCGATGCCCGCTCCAGGCCGGTCTCCGGGCTCGCGAGCGATGCGGTTGCATCCCCCGACACCTTCCCGCGCATGCGCAGTGGTCTACCGTCGGGTGGTCTCGCCTACCGTTGCGGGGGCAGCGCCGGAATCGGACCGGCTTCCCGTTTCACCCTGCGCGACGCGATGCGGCGGCAGGACACCTGGGGCGCAGGCAGTGTAGGGGTCGTGCATGGCGCTGACATGCTGCAGCGCGCCATCGAGGGCGCTGCGTCGCCCGTTCGCGAGGCGCACCGGCCGCCGGTGCCCGTCGCCGCCACGGGCCGACCTGGGCCGGACCGTGGCGGCATGCGCGCTCCGGTCACGCCGCGTCGGCGGGCGCGGCCTGCGCGCGCAGCTTGCGGGCGGCCGACACCATGGCCTTCAACGCCGCGCGGGTCTCGGGCCAGGCGCGGGTCTTGAGGCCGCAGTCCGGATTCACCCACAGCTGATGGGCGGGGATCACCGCGCGCGCCTTGTCCAGCAGTTCGGCGATCTCGTCCTCGCCCGGCACGCGGGGCGAATGGATGTCGTAGACGCCCGGGCCGATGCCGTTGGGGTACTTGAACTTCACGAACGCATCCAGCAGTTCCATGCGCGAACGCGAGGTCTCGATCGAGATGGCATCGGCGTCCATGTCGGCCACCGCCTCGATGATGTCGTTGAACTCGGAGTAGCACATGTGGGTGTGGATCTGGGTGTCGTCGCGCACGCCGGACGCGCTGATGCGGAAGCTTTCCACCGCCCAGTCGAGATAGGTCTGCCAGTCCGCGCGTCGCAGCGGCAGGCCCTCGCGCAACGCGGGTTCGTCGATCTGGATGATGCGGATGCCGGCGGCTTCCAGGTCGGTCACCTCGTCGCGCAACGCGAACGCGATCTGGCGACAGGTCTGCGCCCGCGCCTGGTCGTCGCGCACGAACGACCACTGCAGGATCGTCACCGGGCCGGTCAGCATGCCCTTCATCGGTCGCGGCGTGAGCGATTGCGCGTACTGCGACCAGCGCACCGTCATCGGCGCAGGCCGGGCCACGTCGCCGTAGACGATGGGGGGCTTCACGCAGCGCGAGCCGTAGCTCTGCACCCAGCCGTTCTTGGTGAAGGCGAAACCGTCGAGCTGTTCGCCGAAGTACTCGACCATGTCGTTGCGTTCGAACTCGCCGTGCACCAGCACGTCGAGGCCGATCGCCTCCTGCGCGCGCACGCAGGCCTCGGTCTGCGCCGCGATGAAGGCGTCGTACTCGGCCTCGGCCAGCTTGCCGGACTTGAAGCGCGCACGCGCCTCGCGCACGTCCAGCGTCTGCGGGAACGAGCCGATCGTGGTGGTGGGAAACACCGGCAGTCCGAGGGTTTCCTGCTGCAGCGCCTGGCGGCGACTCCAGGGCGTGGGACGGCGCGCGGCGCCGGCATCCAGAGCGGCCACGCGCGCGGCCACCTCGGGCCGGTTCACGCGCGCCGATCGGCGGCGCGAATCCACCTGCCCGCGCACCTCGGCGAGGCCGGCCTCGGCGGCCTTCTCGTCGGCCAGGGCGTCGGCGATCAGGCGCAGTTCCTCGACCTTCTGCTTCGCGAACGACAGCCAGCCCCGCAGTTCGTCGTCGAGCGCCTTCTCGTGGAGGAGATCCACCGGCACGTGCAGCAGCGAGCAGGACGGAGCGAGCTGCAGGCGCTCGTCGCCGATGGCATCGCGCGCGTACTTCGCCACCACCAGCGCGGTGTCGGGATGCGTGCGCCAGATGTTGCGCCCGTCGATCAGCCCCGCCGAGAACACGCGCCCTTCCGGCAACGAGGCCAGCACGTCGTCGAGTTGCTCCGGAGCGCGCACCAGATCCACATGCAGGCCGTCGACGGGAAGCGACTGCGCCAGGGCGAGGTTGTCGCCGAGCGCGCCGAAGTAGGTGGCCAGCAGCAGCTTCGGACGCGGTGCGCCGGCCAGCGCCGCGTAGGCGCGCCGGTAGGCATCGCGCACGCGGTCGTCGAGGTCCAGCACCAGCGCCGGCTCGTCGATCTGCACCCATGCCGCGCCCGCCTCGGCCAGGCGTCCGAGCAGTTCGACGTAGACCGGCAGCAGCGCATCGAGCAGGTCGAAGCGGTCGCTGCCGTCGACGGTCTTGGACAGCCACAGCAGCGTCACCGGGCCGATCAGCACCGGGCGTGTCTCGATGCCCCCGGCCTTGGCTTCCAGGTACTCGCGCACCGGCTTGTCGTCGCGCAGCGCGAAGGTCTGGCCGGCCTGCAGCTCCGGCACCAGATAGTGATAGTTGGTGTCGAACCACTTGGTCATTTCCAGCGCGTGCAGGTCCAGCCCGTCGCGCTGATGCCCGCGCGCGAGGGCGAAGTAGCCGGCCAGCGGATCGGCGTCGGCCAGCGCGCGGTAGCGCGCGGGCACGGCATCGACACAGAAGGCCGCGTCCAGCACCTGGTCGTACAGGGAGAAGTCGTTCGACGGCGGCACGGCGACGCCGGCCTCGCGCTGCAGGCGCCAGTGACGCTGGCGCAGGTCGCGTGCGGTCTCGGCCAGGGCCTGGGCGGTGTCGCGCCCTTGCCAGTAGGCCTCGACCGCGCGTTTGAGTTCGCGCTTCGCGCCGATGCGGGGGAATCCGAGAGTGCTGACCGTTGCCATGTGTATCGTCCTCGATGCGTGGGGGCAGGAGGACGGACGGCCGGGCCCGGCGCACCGTGTCTGCGGTACGCGCATCGCGACGGCCGACTCCGCCTCCCTCGGGCGGATCGGGACTGTCGCGGACGTGCAGGGACGCGCCGCCAGCGCGATGCGCGGCGGACGGCCCCGGCGACCTCCCCGCGGAAGTCCCAGGTCGTACGGCCACGCACCGTTGCGCGCTGCGGCCGGCCGAGGCAGGTCTTCGGGCTCGTGGACATGGCGCATCGCGCGCCGCCTACTGTTCGTCGCTTCCCGGTCGCGTCGCGCGCTTCCAGTGCCGATGACGAAGGTCGTTTCCACCTACCGCTGCGGGGCAGCGCCGGCTTTGGCCGCTCCGCGAGGAGCGCGCCGCACCGGCTTCCCTTTTAATTTATCGCTCCATCTGGATGGAGAGATTAAACCTTGGCGGAGGCGACAATACCCCCGCCCAATTGCCGGCGTCAATGCCGCGATGCGCCCGGTTTCACCCGGGCGGGCGTCGCACACATGTGTCTTGAAAAAACCGACGCCGGCGCCACGCGCCAGTCGGCCTGAACCTCACGCCGTCCGGCCCGTCGCGACAGGCGGTGGCAGGTCACACCGTCGGCTCATCCCCCGGCGCGGCCTGCGGCGACCCGTCGTCAGCGTTGCGCTGCAGACGTTGCAGGAAGGGCAGCGATCGGCCGTTGCGCTCCAGTGCCCACAGCATCCGAAGCGAATCGGGACCGGCCGACGCCAGCAGTTCGCTGGAGGCCCGCTCCATCACCACCAGGGCGGCGCGGATGCGCGCAAGCTCGTCCCGTCCCTTCGCCGTCACGCGCACCAGGGTTCTGCGCCGGTCGGCGGGATCGGTGTGGGAGGTCACCAGCGACAGCCGACCCAGCTCCTTGATCCAGACGATCACCAAGGGATGCGACTGCCGCAGCAACCCCGACAGTTCGGTCACCGCCAACGGACCGTGCTCGTCGAGCGCCAGCAAGGTGGAGATGGTGCGCGGCGGCGCTTCGACGCCCACTGTCGGGTACCACTCGGCCGCTCCCTGGACCAGGTCGTCGGCAAGCCGCCGCAGCAGGTGCGCCAGGAACGCAGGGCCCTGCTGCTGGATGAAGTCCGTCATGGTCGCTGCGCTCCTGCGGGTTGACGCCTCGACAGCATAACGTCAATCTTTACGTAAATGTTGACCTATTGAGCCAATTCCATGTTCAAGCGTTCGCTCGCAATGGTGGCGATGCTGTTGGCGCTTCATACCCCGGCACGCGCGGGTGCGTCGGAGCTATCAGAGCCCGAAGCGCCGCCCTGCCACACCGGCAGCTACCGCATGGACGATGGCAGCCTGCTCGACCTCGGACCGGGCGCGCCTGGCGCATTGCGCTGGCGGCGTCCCGATGGCCGGACCGGTGCGCTCGTGCGGCAGGACGATGGCGTCTGGCTCAGCACCCTCGGATGGACCGATCGCCCGGACGGCCACCACCTGACCGTGACCGACTGCGAGCGGGGCGAGATCCGCTTCGACGACGTGCCGGGAGCACGACAGCCCCTGGTTCAGATCGACACGCGCTTCCAGGGCAGCGGCGTCGCCTTGAGTGGGCGCCTGACATTGCCGCCAGGCGACGCTGTCATTCCCATCGTGGTGCTCGTCCACGGTGCGGAGCGCACCTCGGCTCTGGCGACGTACTCGCTCCAGCGCGAACTGGCGAGCCAGGGCATCGGCGTCTTCGCATACGACAAGCGCGGCACCGGCGACTCGGAGGGCCGCTACACACAGAACTACCTGACCCTCGCCACCGATGCCATCCACGCGATGCGCGAGGCCCGGCGCCTCGCCGGCTCGCGGGCCGGGCGGATGGGCTACCAGGGCGGCAGCCAGGGCGGTTGGGTGGCGCCGCTGGCGGCGCGCATCGAACCCGTGGACTTCGTGATCGTCAGCTTCGGCCTCGCCGTGTCGCCGATCGAGGAGGACCGCGAGGCGATCGCCTTCGACCTCACACGCGCGGGTTTCGACGAGGACGCGCAGCGCGAGGCCCGCGAAATCGCCGACGCCACTGCCACCATCATCGCAAGCAACTTCACCGAAGGCTTCGACCGGCTCGATGCGTTGAAGGCGAAATACGCCAACGCGCCCTGGTTCCCGCACGTGCGCGGCAACTTCACCTCGTACCTGCTGTCCACGCCGGAGGCGACGGCGCGCCGCGACTTTCCGGCACTGCTCGAAGGCATACCCGCGCATTACGATCCGCTGCCGGTCCTGTCGAATCTCGACGTTCCGCAACTCTGGCTTTTCGGCGGCCAGGACCGCGAAGCCCCGCCGTTCGAAACCTTGCGCAGGCTGGACGTGCTGAAACAGGCGGGCCGCCCCATCGCCACGTTCGTGTTCGCGCATGCGGACCACGGCATGTACGCATTCGAGACCGATGCGCAGGGCGAACGCGTGTCCACCCGGCAACCCGCCGGGTATCTGCAGATGATGGTGGATTTCATCAAGCACGGCGGCCAGGACGCGGCCTCGGGCGAGCGCTGAGGTCACGGTGCGAGGCCCGTCGAGCGAGCGGTTGGAGGTGCCTCGTGTCGCTTGATTGCCCTCGTAGCGGCTCCGGCCACCTGTTAACTTCGCCCCACGCACACATGTGGAGACCGCAGGTGACCCTGCTGCAATGGATCGGCCTCGGCCTGGGCATCGGCATCGCCTACGGAGCGATCAGCGTCTGGTGGCGACGCCGCCGCGGCGACGAATGACGTGCCGCCCTGGGCGGTGGCCGCGGCCTACGGCTTGATGGCGGTGGCGGTGTGGTCGGGGGCGACGACGTGGGGCTTCAACCGTGCGGTACGCCGCACCGGGCGGGACCCGTGGCAGCTGCAGCCGCAGGAATGGACTCGCCATGCCGGCGTGCTGATGTGCATCGACCTGCTCGTACCGCTGATGGCGGTGGCCTTGTCGCGCGGTGTCTGGATGGCGGTGTCGGCGGCGGTCTACGTCGCCGCGTTGCTGGTGGCGTGGTGGACCGTGCGCCGATGGGGCCTGCGACTGGCCGCTGCCGTGGTCTGGATCGTTCCCGGTGGCGCGCTGGCCCTGCTGGCGGTGGCGGCACTGCCGTTCGACTGATCGGCCGCGTCGAACGCCTCATTCTTCGGCCAGCACGTCCTGGACGACCCACGCCTCGACGGCAGCGTCGTCGAAGATGTCGCCGTCGAAACGGATCGAGGGCACTTGCGGCGCGTTGTCGTCGCGGATGCGTCCGTCGCGGGTCATCGTCGCGATCATGGCGGTGGCCTGCCCGCTCGGCAGCGGAATCGGAACCGAGGTTCCCGAACGGTTGTCGACGAAGGTCGGCAGGCCGATCTGCTGCACGCCGGGGAACCGCTCGAGCTCGTCCACCAGGGCGATGCAGGCGCTGGCGCATGCGTAATCGGTGAGGACGTAGACCTGGGCACGCACCGGATTTTCCGGTGCCGCGCCGCGCGGCATGGAAGGCGGCGTCGCGTGGAACAGCGGATCGCCAGCGGCGATCGCCTGCGCCCTGCGCGCGTCGTCGGCGGCGGCATGACGTTCGAGCGGCGGATCCGACGGCGTGCCGTGATCGCCGTCTCGCGCTTTCATCTCCTGGAGAAGCTCGACGAAGGCCGGCGACAGGCGGTGCACGGCGCGGATATGCAGGCGTGCGGTGGCGTAATGATCGGCGTAGGCCTGCCCGTAGAGCCCGCGCAGATAGGCCATGAACCAGCTGTACGGCCCACCGCCGTTGCCGCGTACATCGAGGACGATGAAGCGCTTGTCCCGCAACGCCGGCGCCGCCGCGATCGCCGCATGGAACGCCTCGGCCTGCTGGGCATCGGCCGGCTGGAAGTAGCCGAGCGTCACCCAGGCGCCGTCGTCGCCGATGTGGCGCGTGTCGACGCCGGGCGTCCGCCCGCCCCGCCGGTTCTGGATGAGCGAGCCGAGCGTCTGCGACGACACTTCGGACCAGTCCAGTGCGATCCGCCTGCCGTCGATCGTGCAGTGCGCCGGCCGCGGCCGCAGCGGGTTGCCGCGATCGACGAACAGGCGCGGCGCCGCGTCGAAGCGGGTGCTCTCCAGCGTGTCGGGCAGGCCGATCTCGTACTGCGCGATGGTCGCGATCCAGGAAGCCACCGGCGTCCCGTCGCAGGCCGACACCTCGGCCCCGTCGGGCACCTCCGGCTGCTGCGATGCGGTGACGCGGTAGGTGCCGGTCGCACTGTCGAACCGAGCGAGAAACCCCGCCCAGTGCGGCGGCCTGGACGACGGAGACTCGAAGGTCACGCTCACGTGCGCGTCCTGGAAGGTCGCCGCCAGATGACGCAGCACGGCCTGGTAACCGGCCTCGTCGCGGACCCGTGGCAGCCCGGCCTCGACGGTCGCGAGCGTGTCGTCGAACCACGTGTGCCAGCCGTCCGGATCGGGATAGGCCGCATGGATGAAGTTCTCCCGCAGCGCGTCCGCGAATGCCGCGAGGTCGGTCTCGGTTCGCGCGCGCCACGCGTCGGCCGAGAGCGGCGCATCGGCGGCTTGCGGTGCAGCGGTCCCTTCGGTTTCCGCGGCGGCGCTGCCGGCGATCAGTGCCGACTGAAGGGCGAGGGTCGCCCACGCGATGGTGCGGACGAGGCCGCGCCGAGCGGGATGAGCCATGCCGTTTGATCCGTGCGGTTCTCGGCCTCGATCATCGCAGAGGGACGCGCAGGGATGTCGTGCGACCCCGAGGCGGCAGCGGCGTGTCGGCTGTCCGGTGCCCGGTCGCCGTGCGCCGACGCCGTCGGGGAACCCTCCGGGAGACGACTCGCCCGCGCGCGGGACCGCAAGCCGTCGCGTCCGGCTCAGGCCGCGTCCGACTCCGGATGCCGCACCTGGCCCTCGCCGCGCACCACCCAGCGTTCGATGGTCAGCGACTCCAGGCCCATCGGGCCGTAGGCGTGCAGGCGCGTGGTGGAGATGCCGATCTCCGCCCCCAGGCCGAGCGAACCGCCGTCGTTGAAGCGCGACGAGGCGTTGACCATCACCGCCGAACTGCGGATGCCGCGCACGAAGCGCTCGGCCGCGGTGTCGTCGGTGGTGCAGATGACGTCGGTGTGGTCGGAGGTGTGGCGCTGAATGTGGTCGATGGCGCCGTCGATCGAATCGACCACGCGCACCGCCAGGATCGGGGCGAGGTACTCGGCGTCGTAGTCGGCCTCGGTCGCCGGCGTCGCGGCCGGAAACAGCGCGCGGGTGCGTTCGCAGCCACGGATCTCGGCGCCGCGGTCGGCCAGCGCCTGCAGCGCGCCGGGCAACCACGCATCGGCGATGCCCGCATGCACCAGCAGCGTCTCCAGCGCGTTGCACACGCCGGGACGCGACAGCTTGCCGTCCACCGCCAGGCGGGTGGCCATCGCCGGATCGGCGGCGCCGTCCACGTACAGGTGGCAGACGCCCTTGTAGTGCTTGATCACCGGCACCCGCGCGTTCTCGGCCACGAAGCGGATCAGCCGTTCGCCGCCGCGCGGGATCGCCAGATCGACCAGGTCGGTGAGCTGCAGCAGTTCGAGCACGTGCTCGCGCGCGGTGTCCTCGACCAGGGCGACGGCCTCCACCGGCAGGTCGTAGGCGCGCAGCGCCTCGTGCAGGCGGGCGGCGATGGCGATGTTGCTGTCGCGCGCTTCCGAGCCGCCGCGCAGCAGCACGGCGTTGCCGGCGCGCAGGCACAGCGCGGCCGCATCGGCGGTCACGTTCGGGCGCGCTTCGTAGATCATCGCGATCAGGCCGAGCGGGATGCGCACCTTCTGCACCGTCATGCCGTTGGCGTGGGTGTCCTGGCGGGTGACCTGACCGACCGGGTCGGGCAGCGCGGCGACCTCGCGGATGGCCTGGACGATGCCGTCGACGCGGCCGTCGTCGAGCTTCAGGCGGTCGAGCATGGCGCCGGTGGTGCCGGCGGCTTCGGCGCGCTGCATGTCGCGCGCGTTGGCGGCGAGGATGTCGGCGCGGCCGGCATCGACCGCATCGGCCATGGCGGCGAGCAGGCCGGCGCGCTGGTCGGGATCGAGCGCGGCGATCGCGTGCGATGCGGCACGGGCGCGCTCGGCGAGGGGACGGATGTAACCGGACATGGGAACTCCTTCTTCTTGTTCGCGTATTCGTATCGGTGTCGTGTCGCTCGGGTGCGTGGGTGGCGCCGCTCAGTGGGCGTGCGCGGCACCCGGGTCGAGCAGGACGAGATCGTCGCGACGCACGACCGCACGGCCGTTGTGGAAACCGAGCACGTCCTCGATCTCCTGGCTGTGGCGGCCGGCGATGCGCTGGACGTCGCTGGCGTGATACTGCACCAGGCCGCGGCCGATGCGCTGGCCGTTGTCGCCGACCAGATCGACCACGGCGCGGCTGCTGAAATCGCCTTCCACGCCGATCACGCCTCCGGGCAGCAGCGAGGCGCCGCGCTCCGACAGTGCCCGGCAGGCACCGGCATCGATGCGCAGGCGGCCGCGGCAGGCCGGCTGGTGGCGCAGCCACAGCTTGCGCGCCAGCAGGCGCGGACCATGCGCCGGGATCAGGGTGCCGTGCAGGCGGTCGGCGGCCAGCGCCTGCAGCGCGCGCGGGTCGCGGCCGCAGAACAGCGCGGTGTCGATGCCGGCGGCGGCGGCCTTGCTGGCGGCCTCGAGCTTGGTCGCCATGCCGCCGGTGCCCAGCGCACCGGCACCGCCGGCGGTCATGCGCATGATCTCCGGCGTGATCGCCTCGACCCGCGGCAACGGTCGCGCGGCGGGATCGCGCACCGGGTGGCCGGTGTACAGGCCGTCGGTGTCGGTGGCGATGAACAGCACGTCGGCGTCGACCAGGGTGGCCACGGCGGCGGCGAGGTTGTCGTTGTCGCCGAGCTTCAGCTCGTCGATGGCGACGGTGTCGTTCTCGTTGACGATCGGCAGCGCGCCCGAGCGCAGCAGTTCCTGCAGCGTGGCCTGGGCGTTGAGATACCGCCGGCGGTTGCGCATGTCGTCGTGGCTGAGCAGGACCTGGGCGACCGGCTGGTCGACCAGGCCCTGCCACAACGCCAGCATCGGGGTCTGCCCCAGCGAAGCCAGCGCCTGGCGCTGGACCAGGCCGCTCTTGCGGCGCGCCATCAGACCGCGGCCCGCAGCGACCGCGCCCGACGACACCAGCAGGACCTCGCGGCCCTGGGCGCGGAAGGTCGAGATGAGGTCGGCGAGGGCCGCGGCATTGTGCTGGCCGAGGTTGCCGCGACCATCGGTCAGCAGGCTGCTGCCGACCTTGATGACGGCGCGGCGCCAGCCGGGCAACGGCTGTACGGGGAACGGATGCGGTTGTTCGGCGAGATCGGACGGGGCGGGGGTGACAGGCATGAAACGGGTTTCCTCCTTCGTTCCGCGGTGGAGACTGGGCACGCGAAGACATGCGGACGCGGGCCGACGGGCGACCCTGAATTCGCGGGGGCGTACTCGATTGATCGGGAGAGATCGCAAGCACAGTGCGGCGCGAGAGAAAGCTCGATCGCGCGCCTGGTTGTCGGGGGTCTTGCCGTCGCTTCAGAAAGCGGAAACGCGGTGGACGTGCAGGACCCGAAGGCCGTTCACTTTAACAGAACGTCGACGGGAACCCAAATCGCCGGCCAGAATCGACGCGACAGTAGCCGTCCTGATCGCCGACATTCGCAGGCGATCGCCACCACAGCGGTGCTGCGATGCAACGCAATTTCCAGCACCCTCACACGGCGCTCACAGCGCGTCGCGCCGCGCTCTCAGCCCGGTCCGGCGCCAGCCCTGGAGCCCGCTCAGAGGGGTTCGGCGACCTCGATGCCGGCAGCGGCCAGCGCCGCCCGCGTCGGTGCGTCGCCATCCGGGGTGACCGGACGCGTCAACGCCCACAGGAAGCGCACGCGAAAGCCCGCCGCCGCCGCGTCCTGGGCCGTCCACAGCACGCAGTAATCGCGTGCCAGGCCGCAGACGTGGATCTCTTCGATCCCGCGCGCGCGCAGCCAGCCGGCCAGCCCGGTATCGGGCCGTGCGCCGCCGGGGCCGTGGTTTTCCCGGAAACCGCTGTAGGAATCCACCTCAAGGTCGGTGCCTTTGCGCAGGATCATGTCCGCCGGCGCCCAGTCGATGCGCGGATCCAGCGCGGCACCCGCGCTGCCCTGGATGCAGTGATCGGGCCACAGCACCTGCGGCTGCCCGTGCAGGGCGATGGTCTCGAACGGCGCATGCCCGGCATGGCTGGACGCGAACGAGGCGTGTCCGGCCGGATGCCAGTCCTGGGTGGCGGCGACGGTGCGATAGCGACGCGCGGCCAGCAGGCTGGCGATCGGCGCGACCACCGCATCACCTTCGTGGCAGGCCAGCGCGCCGCCGGGCATGAAGTCGGGCTGGACGTCGACGACGATCAGGGCGGTACGGTCGGTCATGGCGATGCGACGGCGGGTGGGCGAGACCGCAGTCTAGAGCGGGCCGACAACGGCGGCTCCACCAGGGCACCGCCGCCCTCACCCCCTGCCCCTCTCCCGCACGCGGGAGAGGGGTTCCCAACATGCCCTGACCGGTCTCCTTCTCCCGCCTGCGGGAGAAGGTGCCCCGAAGGGGCGGATGAGGGCGCTCTGCCGCCACCCCCCCCCCCCCCCCCCCCCCCCCCCCCCCCAACGGGGGGGCCCCCCCC
>NZ_KQ759763.1:3547685-3571548 GCF_001482195.1 Luteimonas abyssi
CCGCCACCCCTCACCCCTGCCCCTCTCCCGCAAGCAGGAGAGGGGTTTCCACACATTCCGTGGCGGATTCCCTTCTCCCGCCTGCGGGAGAAGGTGTCCCGAAGGGACGGATGAGGGACGCTCTGCCGCCGCCGCACCGCCCGCATCCCACCGTCTCCGAACCCGATGACCTAGGATCGGGAACCGCTTACGAGGAGCCCGCCATGTCCCCCGCCCGTCCGCCTGCCGTGCGCAGACTCTCCACGCTGTGCCTCGCCCTGCTCGCCCTGGCCGCGCCGGCCGCCGCACAGGCCGACACGCGTCTGGAGGCGGTCGCGGCGCTGCAGGCCAAAGCGGTCGAATGGCGCCGCGATCTGCACCAGCACCCCGAGCTGGGCAACCAGGAGACCCGCACCGCCCAGGTGGTCGCCGATCACCTGCGCAGCCTGGGCCTCGACGCGCACACCGGCATCGGCCCCACCGGCGTGATCGCGGTGCTGAAGGGCGCGCGGCCCGGCCCGCGCATCGCGTTGCGCGCCGACATGGACGCGCTGCCGGTCACCGAAGCCACCGGCTTGCCGTTCGCGTCCACCGCGCGCGCCACCTACCGCGGCCAGGACGTCGGGGTGATGCACGCCTGCGGCCACGACATGCACGTGGCGATCCTGATGGGCGTGGCCGAAGCGCTGGCCGGCATGCGCGACCAACTGGCCGGCGAGGTGGTGTTCGTGTTCCAGCCGGCCGAGGAAGGGCCGCCGGAGCCGGGCGAGGTGTTCGGCGCCAGGCGCATGCTCGACGAAGGCGCGTTCGAACCGGGGCGTTATCTCGACGGGCCGCCCGATGCGATCCTCGGCCTGCATGTCTGGGCCGGCCTGCATACCGGTCAGCTCGGGTTTCGTGCCGGCCCGTCGCTGGCCAGCGCCGACGAGTGGTCGCTGACCGTCACCGGGCGCCAGACCCACGGCTCGCGGCCGTGGGACGGCGTGGACCCGATCACCGTCGGCGCGCAGATCCTGCTGGCGACGCAAAGCATGATCGCGCGCCAGATCAACATCGTGAATACGCCGGTGGTGCTGACCGCCGGGCAATTCCAGAGCGGGGTGCGTTTCAACATCATCCCCGACGACGCCCGCCTGGTCGGCACCCTGCGCACCTACGATGCCGACGTGCGCCAGGACGTGATCGATCGTTTCGAGCGCATCGCCACCGGATACGCCGAGGCCGCCGGTGCCAGCGCCGGGCTGCAGGTGGTCAACAACGCGCCGGCGACGATCAACGATCCGGAGCTGGCGCGCCGCGTGCTGCCGTCGCTGCAGGCAACGGTGGGCGCCGACAACGTGATCGAGATGCCGCTGCAGACCATCGCCGAGGATTTCTCGCAGTTCGCCAACGCGGTGCCCGGCGCGTACTTCTTCGTCGGCACCACGGCCGCGGGCGAGGACCCGGAGCGCATGCCGATCAACCATTCGCCGCACTACGCGCCCGACGAGGCGGCACTCGAAGTCGGCATGCGCGCCATGCTGCGCGCCACGCTGGACCTGCTCGACGGCGCACAGGCCGGGCGCTGAGGCGCCCGACGCCTGTGCGTTCCGGCGTGTCGGCACGCCGGGTGTCGTCGGCGCCCCGCGCACCGGCGTGCCGCGCCCGGCGACGCGTCCGGAGGGCCCGAATGCGCCACACCTGCGCCGGGTGGCCGGGAACGACATATCGGAGCGGTTTCGCGCGACGCGACACCGACACGACCCCGTGGACCGCGCTAGGATCGGCCATGGGGTCCACACGGGGAACATCGAGATGATCCGCTTCGCGTCCATCCTGCTCGGCGCGTGCTGCGCCGCCTCGCCCGCGCTCGTCGTCGCACAGACGCCCGACGCCGCGACGCCGCGGCCCGACGTCGCCACCGCAGCCGCGGCGCTGCAGGCGCGGGTGGTCGACTGGCGCCGCGACATCCACCAGCACCCGGAGCTGTCCAACCGCGAGACCCGCACCGCAGCGCTGGTCGCCGAACACCTGCGCGGCCTGGGCCTGGAGCCGCGCACCGGCATCGCCCACCACGGCGTGACCGCGGTGCTCAAGGGCGGACGCCCCGGACCGCGGCTGGCGCTGCGCGCGGACATGGACGCACTGCCGGTCACCGAGGCCACCGGCCTGCCGTTCGCATCCACCGTCACCGACACCTATCGCGGCCAGACCACCGGCGTGATGCACGCCTGCGGCCACGACGCGCACACCGCGATCCTGATGGGCGTGGCCGAAGCGCTGGTCGGCATGCGCGAGCAACTTGCCGGCGAAATCCTGTTCGTGTTCCAGCCGGCCGAGGAAGGCGCGCCCGAGGGCGAGGACGGCGGCGCCGGACTGATGCTGAAGGAAGGCGTGTTCGCCGATTTCACGCCGGACGCGATCTTCGGCCTGCACGTCTTCAGCACCCTCAACGCCAACCAGATCGGCGTGCGCGCCGGCCCGACCATGGCCGCGTCCGACCGCTTCGGCCTGACCGTGATCGGCCGCCAGACCCACGGCTCGCGGCCCTGGGGCGGCGTGGATCCGATCGTGACCGCGGCGCAGATCGTCAGCCAGGCGCAGACCATCGTCAGCCGGCAGATGGACATCAGCCAGCAGCCGGTGGTGTTGACGTTCGGCGCGATCAACGGCGGCATCCGCTACAACATCATTCCCGACTCGGTGGACCTGGTCGGCACCATCCGCACCTTCGACGAAGACATGCGTGCCGACGTGTTCCGGCGCCTGACCCATGTGGCCGAACACGTCGCCGCGGCCAATGGCGCGCGCATCGAGGCGCAGATCCCGGCCGAGGACGGCAACCCCGTCACCTTCAACGACGAAGCGCTGACCGCACGCATGCGCCCCAGCCTGCAGGCCGCCGCCGGCGACGTGCCGGTGGTCGACATGCCGCTGATCATGGGCGCGGAGGATTTCTCGCTGTATGCGCGCGAGGTGCCGGGGTTGTTCTTCTTCGTCGGCGCCACGCCGGTAGGTCAGGACCCCGCCGCCGCACCCAGCAACCATTCGCCGCAGTTCGACGTCGACGAGGCCGCGCTCGACCTCGGCCTGCGCGCGATGCTGCAGGCCAGCCTCGATTTCCTCGACGCCGAGCCGCCCGCACCCGCGCCATCGGCCGGCTGACCTGCCGACGCCGGCTGAACCGCGCCCACGCCCTGCCGCGCGCCGGCGCGCGGACAAGCGCCTACACTTGCGCCGCATGAATACCCCCCAGGACTCCAGCCTCGGGCGCAGCGTCGCCTACCCCGCGCAGTACGATCCCTCGCTGCTGTTCCCGATTCCCCGTGCCGCCAGCCGCGCGAAGCTGGGCCTGGCGGCCGATGCGGCGCTGCCGTTCGTCGGCCACGACCGCTGGCACGCTTACGAGCTGGGCTGGCTCGACGGCCGCGGCAAGCCGGTGGTCGCCACCGCGACCTTCCACGTGCCTGCGGGTTCGCCACACCTGGTGGAATCGAAATCGCTGAAGCTCTATCTCAATTCCCTCAACGCCAGCCGCTTCGACCATCCGGACAGCGTCCGCGCGACCATCGCCGCCGACCTGTCGGCGACCGCCGGCGCCGCGGTCGACGTCGCCTTCGGCCTGCCCGAGTGGGCTGCGCCGGTCGCGGACACCTGCGACCTGGATGCGCTCGACGTGGCGATCGATGCCTACGGGCCACCCGACGCCGGCCTGCTGCGCTGCATGGACGATGCCCCCGGCCCGCAGCGCTTCCGCTCGGCGCTGTTGAAATCCAACTGCCCGGTGACCGGCCAGCCCGACTGGGCGACGGTGCACATCGCGCTCGACGGCCCCCGCCTCGATCCGGCCAGCCTGCTGCGCTATCTGGTGTCGTTCCGCGACCACGCGGAGTTCCACGAACAGTGCGTGGAACGCATCTTCCTGGATCTGGCCCGTGCCACCGACGGCGCTTCGCTGATGGTGGAGGCACGCTACACCCGGCGCGGCGGGCTCGACATCAATCCCTGGCGGGGTACGCCCGACCGCACCGCACCGCCCCCGGCCCGCGAACGGCAGCAGTAGTCGTTCACGCATCTTCGATGCGGGCTTAACCCCGACGCTGGCAGGCTTGGCGCCTGACGAGCGCCAACGGGAGAAGGCCATGTCCGCGACATCACACGCCCCCGGCGAGCACGATGCCGACCCGCACGAGGGCTCCGACGAGACCGGCCGCGACGGCGCCGCCCATGGCACCGGGACGACATCCGCGGGCGCCGACTTTTCGAAGGTCCGCGGCAGCGCCGAGCATGGGCACGACACCGCGCCCCCGGCGGACTTCAGCAAGGTCCGCGGCTCGGTCGAATCCACCGGCGAGGCCGCTGGCGAACGCGCGCACACCGTGGTCACCGGCGACAACCTGTCGAGCATCTCCAGGCGGTACTACGGCGATGCACGCCATTGGCGCGCCTTGTTCGATGCCAATCGTGACCAGCTCGACGATCCCGACCTGATCCAGCCCGGGCAGGTCCTGCGCATTCCGGCACGCGACGACGGCTAGATGCCGGCGCCGGTGCACGCCCGTTCGCGTCCACGCAGGCCAGTGCCATGCGCTGCGGCGTACGGCACGTCGACGCCGGTCATCGGCGGACCGAGGCAGGACGGTGGGCCAGGGTGACACCGGTGCCGCCCTGTCGATCATTCCCCTTGCGCCATCGACCTACCCGGACCTGCGGGTCCGCCACGAGGACCATGCCATGACCACGCTCCGCACGCTGCATCGCGCCACGCTCGCCACGACCCTGACCGCCGCCGTCGCCCTGCTCGGCGCCTGCAATCGCGACACCGGAACGCCCGCGCCGGAGATGCCGCCCGTGGCCGCACCAGCCACGCCCGCGGCCACCGATCAGGCGGCGCCCGCGGCCGGCGCGCCATCGGAACGCGCACCGGCCGCCATCACCGTCGGCGACGTGCTGCTGGGCACGCAGGCCGAGGGCGCCGGGCGGGTCGCGGATCCGAAGACCACCTTCGCGCCCGGCGACCGGACCATCGTCGCCTCGGTCCTCACCGACGCCGCCGCGCCGGCCAACGGCACCCTGCGCGCGCGCTGGACCTACCAGGACGGCCAGTTGGTCGACGAAACCTCGCAGACGCTCGACACCGATGGCGCCGGCGTCACCAATTTCCGCATCGCCAACCAGGAAGACTGGCCGACCGGCACCTACACCGTGGAAATCTCCATCGACGGCGAGGTCGCACAAACCCGCGAGTTCACCGTGGAGTGACCCCGGTCTCGGCGGCGGTGGCCCGCTGGCCGGCCGGTGCGGGCCCTCGGGCCCGCACCGGCGTGTGACGGGCGGACGTTGCGTGTCGTCCACGCCTTCGGGACGACACGCCCCGCCGGATGACAGGTCCCACCGCAGCGAGGCCGATACCGGCCCCCGGGAACGCGCCGGAGCGCCGGGCTATCATCGAACGCCGTTTTCGACAGACCGACATTCATGCGCATCCTCGTTCTCGGTGCCGGCGGGACCGGCGGTTACTTCGGCGGCCGTCTGGCCGCGTCCGGCGCCGATGTCACGTTCCTCGTCCGAGTCGAACGCGCGAAAGTGCTCGCACGCGACGGTCTGCGTCTGCGCAGTCCGCTGGGCGATGCCGATCTCGCGGTGAAGACGCTCACCGCCGACACCGTAGCGGAGGCGGCGGCGCGGGCACCGTTCGACCTGATCGTGCTGAGCTGCAAGGCCTACGACCTCGACGCCGCACTGGACGCGATCGCGCCTGCGGTCGGTGCCGAGACGGCGGTGCTGCCGATCCTCAACGGTTTGCGCCACTACGCCTCGCTCGATGCCCGCTTCGGCGCCGAGCGGGTGGTCGGCGGGCTGTGTTTCATCAGCGTCACCAAGGCGGCCGATGGCGCGATCGTCCACCACAGTCGTTTCGCCTCGATCACGTTCGGCGAGCGCGACGGCGTGGCGCGCGAGCGCTGCGCCCGGTTCGCCGCACTGTGCGAGGCCGCCGGTATCCGCACGCTGCACACCGACGCCATCGCCCGCGAGCAATGGACCAAGTTCACCTTCCTCGCATCGCTGGCGGCCGGCACCTGCCTGATGCGCAGCGACATCGGCGGCATCGCCGCGACCGAGGGCGGCCCGGACCTGATGGCCGCGCTGTATGCCGAAACCCTGGCCGCGGCCGAGGCCGCCGGACACCCGGTGCCCGACGCCGCACGCGAGACCGCACTCGGTCAGCTGTGCCAGGCCGGTTCATCGCTCAAGGCGTCGATGCTGCACGATCTCGAGGCCGGGCACCGGGTCGAGGCCGCGCATATCGTCGGCGACATGCGGGCGCGGGCACGCGCCGCCGGCCAGGCGGCGCCGGTCCTGGACGCCGCCTGGTGCCACCTGCAGGCCTACGAAGCGTCGCGTTCGCGCAACGGCTGACCCTCGGCAACACGCTCGGCCTCGGCCGCGGCCGCCACCGCACCGGCGTCGGCATGCAGCCGGCCGGCGAGAAACGTCGCGCCGTCGGCGATCGCGCGGCGCGCCAGGGCCGAGATCGACATCGCTTCGAGAAAGCTGTGCGGCGCGTTGTCGTAGCGCTTCAGTTCGCTGTGCACGCCGGCGTCGCGAAGCCGCGCATGCAGGGCCTCGCTCTGCTCGCACAGCACGTCGCGGCCGGCCGCGATCACGCAGGCCGGCGGCAGCCCGTGCAACGCCGCGCGCAACGGTTGCGCCAGGACGTCGCGGCGCGCGACGACCGATGCGCCGAGGTAGTGCCGCCAGAAGGTGTTCATCTCCGCGGCGGTCAGCATGGCGTCGCCGCCGCCGAGGTCGCGCTGCGCCTGTGCCGACATCTCGGTGTCGAACGCGCCGTAGTTGAGCAGCAATGCGCGCGGGCCCGGAAACGGCTCGACCTCGCGCAGCAGCAGGGCTGTCGACAGCGCCAGATTGGCACCGGCGGAATCGCCGCCCAGGGCCAGCCGCGTGGGATCCACGCCGAGCGTGTCGGCGCTGCCGCACAACCAGGCCACGGCCGCCAGACACTGCTGCAACGCCAGCGGATACGGGTGCTCCGGCGCGAGCGCGTAATCGATACCGACCACGACCACGCGCGCCTGCGCGGCGTACTCGCGCATCAGCCGGTCGTGGGTGTCGACGCTGAACATCGTCCAGCCGCCGCCGTGCAGATACAGCAGCATGGGCGCGGGCGACACGAGGTCCGCCGGGCGGTACACCCGCACCCGGCAGGCGTCGCCGGCCAGCGGGATCTCGAAGTCCTGCGCGGACACCTCCGGCCCGCCCCGGCGCCACGGCGCGCGCACCTGCTCGGCGATCGCGCGCATACGCGGCAGGTCCGGGGTTCCCCCCGCCTCCGCACGCAAGCGCGCGGACGCCGCGCAGACCTCGTCGACGAAGCGCTGGCAGTCGCGATCGACCTGTCCCCGGCTCACCGGCGGCTCCCGTCGAACTCGCCCATCCAGCCGGCGAGCGCATCGGCGCCGGTCGCCTGCAGACCGGCGAGGATCTGCGCGAAGTCGTGGGGGCGTTCGTCCTGGCCGAGCTTGAAGGTGGCGCGGGTGTCGAGAATCCGCCCGTGCAGCGCCGCCACCCCGGCGGCGAGGCCGGCATAGCGCGCGCCCATCTCCTGCGTCCGCCAGGGGGCGGGACGCCCCGCCTCCATCTGCGACACCAGGGCATCGAGCTCGGCACCGACCGCATCGGCCGCGGTCTCGATGCGGACCTCGAGTTCGAACGCCACGGCTGCGTAGTTCCAGCTCGGCGCCTGGGTGCGGTCGTCCAGCCAACCCGGCGAGATATAGGCGTGCGGCCCGAGCACCAGCGCCTGCGCGCGCGGATCGCGACGCAGGCGCGCCAGGTGCGGGTTGCGCAGCGCCAGATGGCCGCGCAGCGCCGTCAGCCGGCCGGCGGCGTCCAGCCCGGCCCGCAGCGGCAACGGGGTGAACGCGGCATCGTCGCCGCCTGCCGAGACCAACCAGGCCATCGGCTGCGCGCGCAGCAGGGCGAGGATGTCGTCCTGGCTGCGTGCGGCGTAACGGCTGTCGCGGGCGTGGCCCATCAGCCTGCCGCTCCCGACCCGGCGCCGGCATCGCCTGGACGCTGCGGCACCGCGCCCCAGCGGTCGTCGGCGGCCCAGATCGCGAACGCGAGCAACCGCGCCTCCTGGATCCGCGCGGCCGAGGCGCCGCTGGCGCCGCCGTGCCCGCCGTCGAGTTCGATGTGGGCCATGATCGGCCGGTGCCCGGTGGTCAGCGCACGTGCGCGCGCGGCGAACTTGAGCGGCTCGTAGAAGCCCACCCGCTCGTCGGCGACCGCGCCGGTGGCGAGCAGCGCCGGATAGTCGGCCGGCCGCAACCGCTCGTACGGCGACCACGCCGCCATCGAGGCGTGCTGGGCGGGAATGCGCGGGTCGCCCCAGATCGGCAGCGCGCCGGTCCCCAGCGGGTGGGTGTCGAACTGCTCCATCGTGTTGAGCACGTCGACGAACGCGACCTCGGCGATGGCGCCTGCCCACAGATCGGGGCGTTGCGCATAGACCGCACCCGCCAGCAGGCCACCGGCCGACATGCCACGCGCGACGATGCGCCGCGGTGCGGTGTGGCCGGTCGCGATCAGATGCTCGGCACAGGCGATGAAATCGGTGAACGTGGTCGGCTTGCCCTCGCGCAGCACCTGTCGCCACCAGTGCGTGCCTTTTTCCGAGCCGCCACGCACGTGCGCGATGGCGTAATGCCAGCCCTCGTCCACCAGCGCCAATGCAGCCGGATCGAAACGCGGCTCCACCGACGCGCCGTACGAGCCGTAGGCGTAGAGCAGCAGCGGGGCCTGGGTATCGACGGCGGCGTCGCGGCGGGTCAGCAGGGTGATCGGCACGGTTTCGCCGTCCGCGGCGCGGGCCTGCAGGCGTTGTACGCGGTACGCGTCGGTGGGGAAGTCCGCGGCGATGTCCGGGGTCGTCCGCGCCACCGTGCCGTCGTCGAGCGCCAGCGTGCAGACCTGTTCGGGCAATGCCGGCGATTGCAGGCCGAACACCAGCGACGCCGCCTGCCAGGGCTGCTGGACCGGCACGCGCAGTGTGTAGGCCGGCAGATCCACGTCCACCGGCGTCTCCTGCCCGTCGGGCCGCATCAGCACCAGGCGCGGGTTGGCGTCGTGCCACTCCTCGCGGACCAGCGCATCGGCGAACGGATGCAGCGCGGTGATCAGGTGGCCGGGCCGGTGCGGCACCCACGCACGCCAGTGCGCGCGGCCGGGGGCGCCCGGATCGGCGGTCATCAGCTGGAAGTCGTCCGCGCCGTCGGCATTGGTGCGGATCACCAGCCGGTCGTTCCAGTCGTCGACATCGTAGTCGAGCCCCGGGGTGCGCGCTTCCACCAGTATCGGCGCGGCGGTGGGGGCGTCCATCGGCACCAGACGGACCTCGGCATGGTCGCCGTCGTAGATGCGGATGACGACGTAGCGGCCGGACGCGGTGGTGCGTAGCGAGATGTACAGCGCCGGGATCGGCTCGACGTAGATGGCGACATCCTCGCCGGTGTCGAGATCGCGGCGGCGCACCTCGGCCGCGCGACCGATGTCGTTGCGCGCCACCCAGTACAGGTGCCGGCCGTCGGGCGAGAACGCGAAGCCGCCGTGGGCGTCCTCGATCGCGTCCACGCGCATGCGCCCGCTGTCGATCTCGCGCACGCGCAGGCGGAACCGGCCGGAGCCGGTGCGGTCCTCGGCCCAGCCGATCAGGCGGCCATCCTGGCTGCGCGACGGACCGTTCCAGTGCAGGTTGTAGTACGTGCTGTCGCCGCTCTCGACCGCGGGATCGAGCAGCACCTGCTCGGGACCGCCGGTGAGCGGATGGCGCAGGTACTGCGGGTGCTCGGCGCCGACCGGGTGCCGGACCCGGTACAGGTGCCCGCCCTGCCGGACCGGCAACTCCGCCTGCGCCAGCGGCTCGCGTGCGGCGATGCGCGCGGCGAGCGCCTCGCGCAGGGGCTGCGCCGGCGCCAGCATGGTGGCGAGGTAGGCGTTCTCCGCATCGACCTCGGTGCGGATGTCGGCATCCAGCGACAGCGGATCGCGCAGCACCGCATGCCAGTCGTCGGGCCGCAGCCAGGCGTAGTCGTCCGTGCGGCGGGCGCCGAAGCGGCCGACGGTCTCGGGATGGCGGGGTGTCTGCGGCGGCACCGGCCAGGCGGGTGCGACGGGCGTCGTGGCATCGTCGGCGCTGCCGTGTGCGGACGCGTGCAGGGAGTGGGGCAGCAGCGCCCAGGTCGTGGTGGCGGCGAGGCCACCCAGGAAACGACGGCGATCGGTCATGCGGTGAGGCGGGCTTGGGGAGAGGGAGAGGTGTCGGCATGCGCGCCGGCCACCGAATGTGGCGGCCAACGCCCAGCCCAGGGTGCAGCCTGCTCGACTTCGAGGGCCAGCGCCAGAAGCAGTGCCTCACCGCCGCGATCCGCGGCGAACTGGACGCCCACCGGCAAACCCGTCGGCGTGGCCGCCAATGGCAGCGCGATCGCCGGCGTACCGGCCAGGTTCTGCAGCGGGGTGTAGGACATCCAGTCGAACAGCGCCGGCATCAGCGTCTCGAACGGGCGGTCCGGCGCCAGCGCGCCCAGCGGCGGCGGCGGGGTGCGGACGACCGGCGTGAGCAGGACGTCGTAGCGGCGATGGAACGCGCTCAGGGCCGCGGGCAGGCGCCCGAGCAGGGCATACGCATGCTCGAGCGCGTCGCCGTCGCAGTGCTGGCGGTTCCAGGCGGCTAGCGCACGGGTCCACGGCTCCAGCGCGCGCGCGGCGGTATCCGCGCCCAGGGCGGCGGCCGCGAGCTGTTCCGCGTCGCCCGCCAGACACGACCACAGATGGGTCAGCGCGCGCGCCAGGTCCGCCTGCGGGACCGGCCAGGCACATGCATCGACCCCATGGCCGAGGCCGGCGCACAGCGTCGCGGCCGCTTCCAGTGCGCGGGCGACCTCGGGATGCGGCGCCTCGCCGGTGAGACCGTCGGCGAGCACACCGATGCGCAGGCGGCGCGCGGACGGTGCGGTCACCACCGCCGGCGTCCGCGGGTGGGTGGCCGCGAAGGCCCAGGCCACGTCGCGCACGCTGCGCGCGAGCAGGCCGTCGGAGACCAGCAGATCCTCGATCGCATGGTGGCCGCGGGCGCGCACCTGGGCGCCCCGCCCCGGCTTCAGGCCCACCACGCCGCAACATGCGGCCGGCATGCGGATGGAGCCCGCGCCGTCGCTGCCGTGCGCCAGCGGCACGATACCCGCCGCCACCGCCGCGGCCGCGCCGCCGCTGGATCCGCCGGGCGAGTGCGCCAGCGACCAGGGATTGGCGACCACCGGGCCGAGCAGCGGCTCGCTCGATGGCATCAGCCCGAATTCGGGCATCGCGCTCTTGCCGATCGCGACCAGGCCGGCGTCCTCGAGCCGGCGCGCGTACGGCCAGGCGGCCGATGCCGGTACCGATGTGCGCGTGCGCGAACCGCCTCGGCTGGGCATGCCGGGGATATCCAGCGAATCCTTCGGTAGCCAAGGCACGCCGGCCATGGCCGGCAGCTCGCGGCCGGCGCGGCGCGCGACGTCCAGCGCGGCGGCCTGCGCCCGCGCGGCCGCGAACGCGCGATGGCTCAGCGCGCCCAGCGCGGGATCCAGGCATCCGGCGCGCACGATGGCGGCCTCGGCGAGATCCGTGGCGTCCCGCTGCCCGGTCCGCACCAGGGCGGCCTGGTCGTGCGCGTCCAGCCGGCCCAGCGCCATGGCGGCGGCGATCGCCTCCTGGGGCGCGTCGCCGGGCCCGGCCGCGGCCGGCGCGCGCGGGACGGACACGACCGCATCCGCCTGTGGCGCAGGGGTCTGCGAACCGGTCATAGCCGCCAGTGCACCGTCATGCCGAACGTACGCGGGCGCAGGATGCCCTCGCCCAGACCGTTGACCTCGGCCACGCTGCGGGTGACGCCGCGGGTGTCGCCCAGATTGGTGCCGAACAGGGTCAGATCGGTAGTGCCCAGGCGCAACCGGACGCGCAGGTCCACCTGGTGGTAATCGCCCTGCCGGTTCGCCGGCGCGCCGGGTACCGCCGAGTTGAGATCGCTGATGCCTTCGGACAGGTACTGGTGCGACAGCGACAGCGTCGGTGCGTAGCGGCCGCCGAAGTGCACGTTGGCGGCCGTGGTCGTCGACCAGTCCGCCGACCCCGGCAGGCGCGCGCCCTTCGGCGCGGTGCCGTACCAGAGGATGAAGAGATCCTCGTCCAGGCGGGCCTGCTGCCAGGTGGTGGTCTGCACCAGGTCGAACATCGCATTCGGCCGCCACTGCGCGGAGAACTCGATGCCCTGGCTGCTGGCCTTGCCGCCGTTGGCCGCGTAGTTGAAGAAATCCGGCGTCTGCAGGCGCAACTGGATATCGCTCCAGTCGACGTAGAAGGCGGTCGCGTCCAGCCACAGGCGCTGGTCGAGCCAGCTGGTGCGTGCGCCGAGTTCGTAGTTGCGCAGGCTGTCGCTGCGCGACCCCGAGGGCACCGGGAACGCACTCAGCCCCGGCGTGTTGGGCGTGCCGAAGCGGAATCCTTCCGACGCCAGCGCATAGACCATCACCCGATCGCTGGGCGACCACGCCAGCGAGACCTTCGGCGTGAAGCCGCTCTCGCGGGTCGCCGCCGGGGTGACCACCGGTGCCCCGGGAAAGGTGCTGAAGCCGACCTGGGTGCTGGTTTCGTCGACACGGGTGCGGAACAGGCGGCCGCCGAGGGTCAGCGCCCAGTCCGGAGCGAAGCGCCATGTCGCCTCGCCGAACAGCGCGGTCTCGCGGCCCTCGACCCGGGTGGCGAACGCATTGAAGATTTCGCCGTCGGGCGCGATGACGGCGCCGGTTCCCGGCCCGTACGCCGGCGAGCGGTCGAACGCGGCCGCGGCGCCCGCCGCGCCGAGACGCTCGTGCAGGCGCTTGTCGGTGTCGAAGACCATCGCACCGACCAGCCAGTCGAACCGGCCGCCTCCATGCGAGGCCAATCGCAGCTCCAGGCTGTCGCCGGTGCTTTCGCCGCCGGAGTCGATGTACAGCGGCGTGTCCAGATCCAGGCCGAGATCGGCGTTGTAGCCGTCGCGGTACGGGGTGAAGTCGAAGCGCCAGTCCTGGGTCTTGTCCTGCCGCGACGCCACCGCGGTCAGGCTGGCGCCGGCGAAATCGTGTTCGAGCCGCAGGCTGTGGATCGCCACGTCGGTACCGGTGGGCTCGGCGATCGCGGTGTTGCGCACCAGGTCGCCGAAGGCCGGCATGCGATAGGCATTGTCGTCGGCCTCGGTGTCCTGCCACAGGCTCAACCACTCCAGCCGGGTGGCGTCGCCGGGCAGCAGCACCGCCGACAGCCGTCCGCCGGCGACGTTGGTGTCGTTCGCGCCGCTGCGGCCGGTGCCGACGTTGTCGAGAAAGCCGGGCGCATCGCGGTACTGCGCCACGGCGCGGACCGCGAAGACATCCTCGCGCACCGGCAGGTTCACCATCGCCTTGGCGGCGTAGCCGGTATCGGCGTTGCGGGTGCGGCTGATCGTGGTCTCCACGGCGGCGTCGTAACCGCCGGGGTCGGCGGTATTGGCGACGTAATGGACCGCGCCGCCCATCGACGCCGATCCGAACAGCGTGCCCTGCGGGCCGCGCAGCACTTCCACGCGGGACAGGTCGAACGCGTCGATGTCGGGCACGGCGATCGTCCACCCCGGCTCGGTCAGCGGCACTTCGTTGAGGAAGTAGCCGGTGGTCGCCTGCCCCTGCACGTTGCCGGCGCTGGTCGCGATGCCCCGCACCACGACGTGCGACACGCCGGGCTGGTAGTTGTTGAAGACCACACCCGGGGTGCGCTGCACGTAGTCGGCCAGCCCCTGGGCGCCGAGCGCGTCGAGCTGCTCGGCGGTGACGGCCGAGACCGACCCCGCGACCTCGCGCACCGGCTCGGCGCGCTTGGTGGCGGTGACCACGATACGATCCAGCGCGATCACCTCGCTGCCGCCGGCCCCGTTCCCCGCATCCACCTGCTGCGCCCATGCAGGTGCGACGGACAGCATGGCGAGACAGCAGGTGCGGACGGCGAGCGCGAGCGGGCGGACATGCGGCATGGCGGATTCCCCTGGAGGCGATGCGGCGGTGCAGGACATGGTCGGCGAGGTGTCACGGTGTTCCCGGCAGCGGGACGCCTCGCGGCTTCGACCTCCATGGAAAGTGAAGACATCCACCGCGTCCAGCGCGGCGCACGCGTTCGCCGTAATCGCTATCTCATTGATTCGACTGCAATTGCACATCGAAACGAGGATAGATTCCGCCGGTGGGTCCGACGAAAACGGCAGATCCCGCCAGCCGGCCACGGCAAACGCGCAGATTCTGCGTGCACCACACCGGCTTAGACTCGACGTGCCCCCCTCGCGAAGCGCGCCATGCTGCCGAAGGACATCGACCGCACCGATCTGCGCATCCTCAACGTGCTGCAGCAGGACGCCCGGATCACCAACCAGGCGCTGGCCGACCGCGTCGCCCTGTCACCCAGCGCCTGCCTGCGCCGCGTGCGCGACCTCGAGGCGCGCGGTCTGATCACCGGCTATCGCGCACAAGTGGCGGTGGACCGGATCCGGACCGCCACCATCGTGCTGGCGCAGGTCACCTTCGGTCGCCACGCCCTCGACAGCTTCGGCGAATTCGATCGCCGCATCCTCGACATGCCCGAGATCGTCGAGGCCTGCCGCATCAGCGGTGCCCACGACTACATGCTGCGGGTGATCGTCAACGACGTGCACGAGTGGAAGGACATCGCCCGCATGCTGCTGGGCGGCGACTACGGCGTGGAACGCATCGTGTCCCACTTCCTGATGGACGAGGTCAAACCGTTCAGCGGGTATCCGCTGACGTCTTCGCGACGCAAGGCGTGAGCCCGCCCGCCCCCATCGCGCGGCGCCGATGCTCGGAAAAGACATCGCCCCCCGCCTGTCCTGTACAGACGGGGGGCGATGCGGATAGACCGCGATCCGTGCGGAACGCGTCGGTCGACGACGACCGGCGGCCCGGGGCCTCCATACCCCCTTGGGTCTCCATACCCGTATTGCAAAGCGCCCCGGCCCGACAAATCCCCATTTGCTCAGATGGCGGCCCGTGTTCCCTTGCGGAGCTGCGTCCATGCGTTTCGCATGGGCCGTGCCGCCGGGGCATGGGCAGCAGTCTCCACCTCATGTAGGGGTTTGGCTGTCGGTGCGTACCCCGACGCCTTGTAGGAAAAATCTGACACGGGCTGAATGCGCAGCCGGAACGGCATCCGCGCCGGCACCCATGCACGCCGGGTTCCGCACGGCACCGGGCTGGCCAGGACGAGGCCGGGACGATGCATCCCGACGGCGGCAATACGCCCGCGTTTCCCTTGCCCGGACCGACGCGCGACAATGGCCGGCCAGCGCTCCGGACCGTCCCGACGACCGTCCGATCCGCCCGGACGCGTCACGACCGCCACGGCCAGCCGCCGTGCGCCGCGTCTCCCGGTGCCGCGCGACATCCCCGTTCATCGAGACTGCGAGCCCGATTCCATGCCCGAGACCCCCAAGATCCTCTACACGCTGACCGACGAAGCCCCGTTCCTGGCGACCCAGTCGCTGCTGCCGATCGTGGCCGCGTTCACCGCTCCCGCCGGCATCGTGGTGGAGACCCGCGACATCTCGCTGGCCGCGCGCATCCTGGCCCAGTTCCCCGAGCGGCTGGGCGACGCCCAGCGCGTGGCCGACGACCTGACCGAACTGGGCGAACTGGCCAAGACGCCGGACGCCAACATCATCAAGCTGCCCAACATCAGCGCCTCGGTGCCGCAGCTCAAGGCCGCGATCAAGGAACTGCAGGCCCAGGGCTTCGATCTGCCCGCCTATCCCGACGAGCCGAAGGACGACGCCGAACGCGACACCAAGGCACGCTACGACCGGACCAAGGGCAGCGCGGTGAACCCGGTGCTGCGCGAGGGCAATTCCGACCGTCGCGCGCCGGCGTCGGTGAAGCAGTTCGCCCGCAAGCACCCGCACCGCATGGGCGCATGGAGCGCGGACTCGAAGTCGCATGTCGCGCACATGGACGGCGGCGATTTCTACGGCAGCGAGCGTTCGGCCACCCTCGGCCAGGCCGATGCGCTGAAGATCGAACTGGTCGCTACCGACGGCACGACCACCGTGCTCAAGGACGCGGTGAAGGTGCAGGCCGGCGAAGTGGTGGACGCCGCGGTGCTCAGCCGCAAGGCGTTGTCGACCTTCGTCACCGCGCAGATCGAGGACGCCAGGGCGCAGGGCGTGCTGTTCTCGCTGCACCTCAAGGCGACCATGATGAAGGTCTCCGATCCGATCCTGTTCGGCGTGGTGGTGACCGAGTTCTACAAGCCGGCCCTGGACAAGCACGCCGACGCGCTCAAGGCGGCCGGTTTCGACCCCAACAACGGCATCGGCGACCTCTACGCCAGCATCGCGTCGCTGCCCGACGCGCAGCAGGCCGCGATCAAGGCCGACATCGACGCGGTGTACGCGCAGCGTCCGGGCCTGGCGATGGTCAACTCCGACAAGGGCATCACCAACCTGCACGTGCCCAGCGACATCATCGTCGACGCGTCGATGCCGGCGATGATCCGCGACTCCGGCCGCATGTGGAACGCGCAGGGCGAGCTGCAGGACACCAAGGCGCTGATCCCGGACCGCAGCTACGCGGGCATCTACCAGGCGGTGATCGCCGATTGCCGCGCCAACGGTGCGTTCGACCCGGCCACGATGGGCAGCGTGCCCAACGTCGGGCTGATGGCGCAGAAGGCCGAGGAGTACGGCAGCCACGACAAGACCTTCCAGATCCCCGCCGACGGCCACGTCCGGGTGACCGGCCAGGACGGCACGGTGGTGTTCGAGCATGCGGTCGAGGCCGGCGACATCTGGCGCATGTGCCAGACCAAGGACGCGCCGATCCAGGACTGGGTGAAGCTGGCGGTGAGCCGCGCGCGCCTGAGCGGCACTCCGGCGATCTTCTGGCTCGACGCGCAGCGCGCGCACGACGCCCAGCTCATCGCCAAGGTCGAGCGGTACCTGAAGGACCACGACACCCGCGATCTGGACATCCGCATCCTGCCGCCGGTGGACGCGATGCAGGCCTCGCTGACGCGGATCCGCCAGGGCGAGGACACCATCTCGGTGACCGGCAACGTGCTGCGCGACTACCTGACCGACCTGTTCCCGATCATGGAGCTCGGCACCAGCGCCAAGATGCTGTCGGTGGTCCCGCTGATGGCCGGCGGCGGCCTGTTCGAGACCGGCGCCGGCGGCTCGGCACCCAAGCACGTGCAGCAGTTCGTGGCCGAGAACTACCTGCGCTGGGATTCGCTGGGCGAGTTCCTGGCCCTGGCCGCGTCGCTCGAGCACCTGGGCGAGACCTACGACAACGCACGCGCCCGCGTGCTGGCGCAGGCCCTGGACCGGGCGAACGGGCAGATCCTGGACAACAACCGCTCGCCGGCGCGCAAGCTGGGCGAACTCGACAATCGCGGCAGTCATTTCTATCTGGCCCTGTACTGGGCGCAGGCGCTGGCCGCGCAGGACGACGATGCGGCCCTCAAGACGTTGTTCGCGCCGCTGGCGCAGCAGCTGTCGGACGCCGAGGACACCATCGTCGGTGAACTGGCCGCGGCGCAGGGGCAGGCCGTCGACATCGGCGGTTACTACCATCCCGACCTGGACAAGGCCGGAGCGGCGATGCGGCCCAGCCGGACCTTCAGCGCCGCGCTCGATACGCTGAAGGCCTGACCCCACCGCGCAGACGCGACCGGCACGGGCGGGGCACGCCCGGACCGGCCGTCTCCGCATCGGCCACGAACGCCCCGCCCCGTGCGGGGCGTTCGCGTATCAGCCGTTCGCGATGTCCACCGGCCGCAGATCGCATGCACCGGCATCCGACGCCGGTGTCTCCGTCGCGTCCGCGGCGGATCGCAAGGGCTCCGGCGTCGATTCGCACGCCGGAGGCCTGTCCAGTTCACGCGCCAGGCGGATATCGGCGACATGCCCATGCAGGAACAGCAGATCGCGGAACATGCGCATGTCCATACCTCTCGCATTGAATTTCATCCAAGATAGGCCGGTGCAGATCGTGCAGAAAGCGACCTTTTCTCAAGCCTGACTTGAAGGAATTTCAACCCATGTCGCGCCCTCCGCTCCACACGCTGCAGGGTTTCATGGCCATCGCCCGGATCGGCAACATCACCCGCGCGGCCGCGTCGATGAACCTCACCGTCAGCGCGCTCAGCCACCAGATGCGGGTACTCGAGGACCACCTGGGGCACCGCCTGCTCGAACGTCACCCGCGCGGCGTGTCGCTGACCCGCGACGGGCGCCGCCTGTTCGATCAGGTGGCCCCGCACCTGCAGGCCATCGCCCAGGCACTGCAGCCGTTTCCGGCGCGGCGGCAGGATGTGTTCACCCTCAGCATCATTCCCACCATGGCCTCGGCCTGGCTGGTGCCGCGGCTGGGCGACTTCGTGCGCGTGCATCCGCAGATCGAACTCAACCTGCTGTCGAGCGGACGCGTGGTGGACTTCGATGCCGAACCCCACATCGATGCGGCGATGCGGGCCGGCCACGGCCACTGGCCGGGCGTGACCGCCGAACCCCTGCTCGACGAGTGGCTGGTGCCGATGGCGAGCCCTGCCCTGATCGCGCGCATGCACGCCGAAGGGCGCACGGTGCTGGCGGACTGGCCGCTGCTGGGCGATCCCGATGGCGACTGGACGCGCTGGTTCGAGCTCGCCGGCGAGCGGCCGCCGATCCGCTACGTGGCGGTGTTCGACGATTCGGAGTCGCACCACCGCGCCGCGCTCGAAGGTGTCGGCGTGGCGTTGGGCCGGGTCACCCGCGCGCGGCTGCTGCTCGATTCCGGACAGCTGGTGGCGTTGTCGCCACACCGACTGAGGACGCCCTGGCGGCATTACCTGGTGTACCCGCCGCGCTCGGCCGACCACGCCGGCTTTCTCGCCTTCCGCACCTGGCTGCATGCGCAGGCCGCCGAACACACCCGCCACACGATGGCACCGGCAGCGGCCGCGGACCCCTCCACATCGGACGGCTGACGGCAGCGGACGCGATCGATCGAACCGGTGTCGCGCAGACGGCCCCGCCGGGGCCGCATGCCGTTCAACGTCTCAGAGACGCCCCCATTCGATATCGCGGATCACCACGCGCGCCTGTTCGCGGCTGACCGTCAGGGCGAGCCCCTCGGTTTCGCCACCGGACAACAGCAGGTAGACCCAGCCGACATCGTCGTCGTCGCGGCCGTCCCAGTCCTGCCGGGTCCGGGCGATCTCGACCCGATCCGGCGCCGGCCCGGTCCAGTCGACGAGTTCCTGATAGGCCTCGCGCAAGGCCGAAGGCGGCCAGTCGTCGCGCGCGTCGTTCGACAACAACAAGTGCGCCCCGGCATATTTGCCATGGATCAATTTGGTCGCGAACTCCACGGCGACCCGGGTGCACGCATCGAGATCGGCAGTCACGCTCATCGTGTTCGGTGGCGTTGCTGGGGGGAACAATCGATCGGGCGGCGCCCGCAGGTCGCACGCTACGGCAGGCCGCTGCGCCGGGCAAGCCACCCGGCTCACACTTGGTCATTCCGTTGCGGCAGTGGACCGCCCGGACCATGCTTGGCCCGCACCCGCGCGCGTGCGGCGCCGCAGGCCGCGCCGCAACGGCAGTGCCACCAGCAGCACCAGCACCACGCCCCACAGGCCCGCATAAGGTGCCGTCGGCCAGTCCGGACGCAGCACGCCGGCCAGGGACACCCCCAGCAACCACAGCGACAGCACCCGCAGCGGCCATGCCGCCGCCCGCCGCGCGGCGAGGCGACGACCGCCGGTGGTGACGGAAGTCCGCCGCAAGCGCCGCCAGCGCGCGGCCAGGGTCAGACCCATGCAGGCCAGCACGAGCCCGAGCGCGCCGAGCAGGAGCGTCACGCTCATCGCTGCAGCCTCGGGACGCGTGCCGGGAGGCGCTGCGGGAAGAAGAAACCGGATGTCATGTCGCTCCACGTCGCACACGATGCGCCGGTGCCGATTATGGCTGCGCGCGACCGCGTACGGAGACGCCGACCACGGATGCTCCATCCCACCGCACGGACCGCAGGGTGCCGGCCGACGCGCGTACGGTCGCTTTCGGCGGTCGGATGCGGATCCCGGTGGGCGGACATCGCGGGCGCTCCTGTGGAGGGCGGTCGAACGTAGCGCGCACGAAGTGGTGACCCTGCGAAGACGGTCGCATGCGCGCTCCGCTCGAAGCACCCGACCGAGCGCGTCGCTGGACCGCACCGCCGCGTGCCGGCGCCTCCGTAGACGGCTACCCTGTGCCCCCGTTTCCGGAGAGATCGGCCTTCATGAAGCCCCTGCTGCTCGTCCCGCTCCTGTCCGCCCTGCTCGTCGCATGCGGCACCGATGCCACCGACGCATCCGCACCCGCCCAGACCGAGCCCCCAGCAGCCGACACGGCACCGGGCGGCCGTCCCGCCGACGGGCAGGGCGCACCGGCGGCCGACGTCGACGCCGCCCTCGACCGGGTGATCGCCGGCGACTGGCGCACGCCGGAGTTCGTCGCGCGAGACCCGTGGCGCAATCCGAAGGAAACGCTCGCGTTCTTCGGCATCCGCCCTGACATGACCGTGGTCGAGATCACCCCGGGCGGCGGCTGGTACATGGAATTGCTGGCGCCGTATCTGCACGAGCGCGGCACCTACGTGGGCGCCGTCGTGGATCCCGACACCGTCGCCGAGGACCGTCGCGACTACCCCACCCGCGCCCGCGACGAACTGCTCGCCCGCCAGGGCGGCGAGCCGCAGGCGGTCTTCGGCCGCTCCACCCTGGTCCAGTACGACCCGGCTGCGCCCTCGTTCGGCCGCGACGGCTCCGCCGATGCGGTGCTGACCTTCCGCAACGTCCACAACTGGATCATGTCCGGCAATGCGCCGGCGATGTTCGAGGGTTTCCACGCGGTGCTGAAGCCGGGCGGCGTGCTGGGCGTGGTGGAGCATCGCGCCGCCACCGAACTGCCGGCCGACGACCGGTCCGGCTACGTGGCCGAGGCCACCGTGATCGCCCTGGCCGAGGCGGCGGGTTTCGAGCTCGATGCACGCAGCGAGGTCAATGCCAATCCGCGCGACACCAAGGACCACCCGAACGGCGTGTGGACCCTGCCACCCTCCAACCGCCACGACGATGCGGACGCCGACACCTATCGGGAGATCGGCGAAAGCGACCGGATGACGCTCCGCTTCGTGAAGCCGGCGGCGGGCTGACGCCGACCGGGCGCGCGGCGGGCGCCGGACATCGGCCGCGCCGTGCGTCCCGGCGCGGCCGCGGCCGACACGACGCCCGGTTCCCTTCATGCTCATCGCCTTCAACAAGCCGTTCGGCGTGCTGTGCCAGTTCACCGACCGCAGCACGCCGCCCCGGCCGACGCTGGCCGGCTTCGGGCTGCCGCCGGGGGTCTACCCGGCCGGCCGCCTCGATCACGACAGCGAGGGCCTGTTGCTGCTCAGCGACGACGGCCCGCTGATCCACCGCATCAGCGACCCGCGCCACAAGCTGCCGAAGCGCTACTGGGTGCAGGTGGAAGGCGAGGCCGATCCCGCGCGCCTGGACGCCTTGCGCGCCGGCCCGGTGCTGCGCGACGGGCCGACCCGGCCGGCCCGGGTCCGGACCCTGCCGCCACCGGACCTGTGGCCGCGCGATCCCCCGGTGCGCCATCGCAAGACCGTGCCCGACGGCTGGCTCGAGATCACGCTGCGCGAGGGACGCAACCGGCAGGTCCGGCGGATGACCGCGGCGGTCGGCCTGCCCACGCTGCGTCTGGTCCGGGCGGCCATCGGCGACTGGCGTCTCGACGGATTGTCGCCGGGACAATGGCGGCAGATCGGATGACCGCCCAAGATGCCGAAAATGAACTATTCAGGATAAAAAAGGCCGTCGTTCCAAGCACTTGCGCATGGTTCTGATAGTGCGATTTCCACCATTCTGTTAACGTTTGCCCATTCCTATTCAGGTCTTTTCTGCCGATGGTGACCAAGGTCGCTGCGGGTCGCATTCTGGTGGTCGACGATCAACCCGCGAACCTGCGGGTGGTGAGCGCATTGCTGTCGCGCAACGGCTACGAGGTTCTCAACGCCGGCGACGGTGAGGAGGCGCTGCGGGTGGCCACCGCGTCGCTGCCCGATCTGATCCTGCTCGACGTGCTCATGCCCGGCATGGACGGTTTCGCGGTCCTGGCCGAGATCAAGCAACGCGAGGCGTTGATGCGTCTGCCGGTGGTCTGCCTGACCGCCGCACGCGACCGGGAGCAGCTGCTGCACGCCTTCGACGCCGGCGCGGTGGACTACGTGACCAAACCGTTCCTGCCCGAGGAGCTGCTGGCCCGGGTCAGCGCGCACGTCGGTCTCAAGCTCACCCGCGACCGCCTGGAACGCGTGGCACGCGAGCGCCAGGAACTGGTGAACCTGGTCGCGCACGACCTGAAGAACCCGCTCAGCTCGGTGCTGTTCGCCAGCGACATCCTGCGCAACAACGGCGTGGGCGAGGAGCGCGTGCCGCGCTACCTGGAAACCATTTACGACAGCGCCAACGATGCGCTGGGCTACATCAAGCGCTATCTCGAGACCCAGCGCAGTCGTCGCGAGGACACCGAACGCAACGCCACCACGTCGCTGCAGGAAACCGTGGAGTGGCTGGAGAATCGCTACGGCCTGCAGTTCGAGGCGCGTGGGCGCGCGATGCGCATCAATACGAACGGGACCGAATGCGGCCGGGTGGCGATCGACCCGCTGGTGTTGCGCCAGGTGGCCGAGAACCTCGTCACCAACGCGATGAAGTACGCCCCCGACAGCGATGTCGACGTGGCCTGCCGCCCGGGTTCGCCGGGCTACTGGCAGCTGGTGGTGGAAGATCGCGGTCCCGGCATTCCGAACTCGCGCCAGCGCGAGCTGTTCAAGCCGTTCGTGCGCATGCACGAGGGCGTGAACCCGGCATCGGACGTCAATTCCACCGGCCTGGGCCTGTCGCTGGCCAAGCAGATCGTGACCAACGTCGGCGGCCAGCTCTGGTACGAAGACCGCGAAGGCGGCGGCAGCCGGTTCGTGGTGGAACTCACGGAGGCGCGCGGCCGCTGATGCCGCCGGGCGCGTCGTCGGCTCCGGCCGGCGGAATGCGCCGAGGCTGCACGGCCCGGTTCACGGTCTGACGACGCGGAACCCAGACACCGCGTGCGCGACACGATCCGGGCACCCTCGCGACGATGCCGGCACTCGGCCGGCATCGTGTTCGCGCAGGGAACGACGTCGTGGGCACGCCACCCGGGGAAGCCCTCGCGACGCCGGAGTGCCTCGGGCGTCCGTCAATCTTCCGAAGACGACGGCGTGCTCGCGCCGCTGCGGCGAGTACCCGCGCGACTGGTGGTCCGACGCGCGGTCTTGCGCGGCGCGCGACGCGCCTCGACCCGACGCGCCTGCCCTTCGATCGTCTCCCCGCCGTTGGCGAGCTGACGTTCCTTGCGGCGCTTGTTGGCCCACAGCAACAGGCCCGCGCCGGCGAGTACCGCGACGACGACGGACCCGGAGATCCCGGGATGGCGGCGCACCGAGCGCCCGGCCGTCTGTGCCGCGACCCGGGCCGCGCCGATAGCGGCACCGGTCTGCAGCCACTTCCCCGCCTGTTCGGGAATCGTATGGCGGATGCCGTCGCCGATGTGCCCCGCCAGTTCCAGCGCGCGGTCCTGCAGTACGTCGAACTTGCTCATGGGGGAATCCTTCTGTCTTTGAATGCGGCCGGCGGACCGGCCGAGGCCGATGGGCAGTATCGGGAGGCGATCGTGGCGGGGACGGGGTCGTTGGGGGCCGGA
>NZ_KQ759763.1:3571558-3959745 GCF_001482195.1 Luteimonas abyssi
ACGGGGGCATGCACGGCGTCCTGCCGCCGGAGCCCGGTATCCGTGCGGACCGCACAGGCCTGCCCACGTCGCATCACGCGCGCCGCCGCGCCTCACGTTCCCCGTGGCTTCGCCCGATGGGTGGCCGTGGCGTTCCATGGATCGTCCGGCCACGGGTGCCGCGGGTACCGGCCTTTCATTTCCTTGCGCACCTCCGGGTAGGTCCGCTCCCAGAACCCGCGCAGATCGCCGGTCACCTGCAGCGGCCGGCCGGCCGGCGAGAGCAGGTGCAGGGTCAGCAGCACCCGACCGTCGGCGATGCGCGGGGTGTCGGCCAGGCCGAACAGCTCCTGCAGCTTCACCGCCAGGACCGGCGGCTCCGGCGCGCCGTCCGCATCGAACGCGTAGTCGATCCGACGCTCCAGTCCCGACGGCACCTGGATCCGGGTCGGCGCCAGCCGGTCGATGCGCTGCCGCAGCGCCCAGTCCACCGGCGTCCTGAGTGCCTCGCCCAGGGCGTCCTCGGCCAGCGCATCCAGGCGGGTCTTGCCGACGAACGCGGGCAGCAACCAGTCGTCGAGCCTGGCGAGCAGGGCCGCATCGCCCAGGTCGGGCAGGCCGAGTTCCGGCATCCAGGTGCGCAGGCAGATCGCACGGGCGCGCCACTGCCGCAGGCCCTCGGTCCACGGCAACGCCTCCAGCCCGATCCCGCGCACCGCGTCGGTCAGCGCGTGCGCGGCCTGGGCCGGGTCGACGCGTCCCGCCGGACGGCTGTCGAGCACGATCCGGTCGAACCGCGATTCCCGCCGGGCGACCAGCGCACGCTTGCCTTCGTCCCAGACCGCACCCTCGTGCTCGACGAAACGCCCGGCGAATGCACGTCGCAGGTGGGCCTCGTCCACCGGCGCGCCACGCAGCAGCATGGCGTCGCCCCGGGGCTGGTGCCGCAGTTCGACGGCGACCAGCCACGGTTCGCCGCGCAGGGTGCTGTCGTCGAACAGGCGCACCGTCCGGCCGTTGGCCAGTTGGTAGCGCAGCGGATCGACGGGATGGCGGGCGCCGATCCGGTCGGGCCAGGCATGGGCGAGCAGATCGCCGAGCGCATGCGCCTCGATCGCCTCCGGTGGCATCACCTGCGCACCGATCCGGCGCCGCCACTGCCGGGACGCGGCGTCGATCGCGGCCAGGGCACCGCGCCCGGCATCGGCGGGTGTCCGGCCGGACCGGGACGCCGCCAGCGCGCGCCAGCGCTCCGCGAGGGCATCGGAACGGCTGCGCAGCGGATCGCGCGCATCCACCAGCGCGGCCAGATCGGCGGCGAGCGCCCGCTCGGCATCGCCATCGGCGGCCAGCAGCATCGCGGCCACGCGCGGATGTGCGCCGAGCGCGAGCATCCGGCGTCCGGCGGCGGTGATCGTACCGGCCTCGGTCAGCGCCCCGAGCCGCACCAGCAATTCGCGGGCGGCGGCCATCGCGCCGGGCGGCGGGGGATCGGGAAACCGCACGACATCGCTGCCCCAGGCCGCCAGCTCCAGGGCCAGGCCGGCCAGTTCGACCTGGGCGATTTCCGCCCGCCGCTGCGGCTCCAGCCGGTGCGATTCGGACCACAGCCGGTACGCCCAGCCTTCGGCCACACGACCGGCGCGACCGGCCCGCTGGTCGGCCGAGGCCTGGGCAATCGTCACCGTCTCCAGCCGCGAGAAGCCGCTGTTGGGATCGTAGCGGGGCTCGCGCGCCAGGCCGGCATCGATCACCACGCGCACCCCGGGCAAGGTCACCGAGGACTCGGCGACGTTGGTCGCCAGCACCACACGCCGGGTGCCGTCGGCGGCCGGCCGCAGCACCCGTGTCTGTTGTTCCACCGGCAGCTCGCCGTGCAGCGCCAGCAGTTCGGCGTCGATCCCCGCCGCATCGAGCGCCGCCTGCGTCCGCGCGATCTCGCGCCGACCCGGCAGGAACACCAACACGTCGCCGGGATGCGCGGCCAGCGCCTGGGTGACCGCGCGTCGCACCTGTGCTTCCAGCGCCTCGTCGCGCCGCGGCGGCAGATGCGCCACGGCGACGGGGAAGCTTCGCCCCGCGCTCGACAAGCGCGGCGCATCGAGCCACTGCGCCAGCCGTTCGCCGTCGAGCGTGGCCGACATCACCACGACGCGCAGGTCCTCGCGCAACTGCGCCTGCACGTCGAGCGCCAGCGCGAGGCCGAGGTCGCCGGCCAGGTGGCGCTCGTGGAACTCGTCGAACAGCAATGCGCCGACGCCTTCCAGCATCGGGTCGTCCTGCAGCATGCGGGTCAGGATGCCTTCGGTGACGACCTCGATGCGGGTGCGCGCGGATACCCGGCGCTCGAAGCGGATGCGATAGCCGACGGTCTCGCCGACGTCCTCGCCCAGAGCCGTCGCCATGAACGTCGCCGCGCTGCGCGCGGCGACCCGACGCGGTTCGAGCATCACGATCCGCCCGCCGTCCAGCCAGTCCGCGTCCAGCAGTGCGAGCGGCACGCGCGTGGTCTTGCCGGCGCCCGGCGGCGCCTCCAGCACCAGCCGCGGATGCGTGGCGAGGCTGGCCTGGATGTCGGGCAACAGCGCATCGATGGGGAATGACGACTCGGTCATCGCGTCATTGTAGAAAATGCCGGATGCATCGCATCGCTATCGCGTGCGTCGGTGCGCGCCCCCACGACAGTCCCGCAACGCACCTTCCACATCAGGCATCGACCGGTACAGATGCAAGCGGGCAAATGCGCTGCCGTGATCACCGAGGTCGCAGGTACCCGCCCTGTTCTCAGAGGGACAATCAGCAACGGGATGTTCGCCCTGCGGACAGTTCATGCTGGCGACATCGATATCGAGGGCCCGGCGGTCTTTCTCCAGATCCGTGTTTTCGGCATCGGCCACCAGATACGCTTCGGTGCAACGTCCCTGCGAAGGCGCGTGACAGGCGAACACGAGCACGGCGCGTTCCGGCCGTTCCGTGGCAGTCCCCACATCGTGTCCTGCCAATGTCGGCGTGCAGGCCAGGCAGACGAAGAACGCGGCAGCGGAGGAAATGCGAGCCAAGGCGAAAGCCTTCTTCAGAACGAGGCCTATCGGAGTATGCATCAGATTTCCACGAGGCAGCCGCGGTCGACGCCCTTACAATGCGTACTGTCCCTTGCGATCCCATACGACAGATGCAGCTCGTCGACATCGGCGCCAACCTGACCCACGACAGTTTCGACCGCGATCGCGACGCGGTGCTCGCCCGCGCACGCGACGCCGGGGTGTCGCAACTGGTGATCACCGGCGCCAGCCGCGAGCACTCGCCCAAGGCGCTCGCCCTGGCGCAGGCGCATCCGGGCCTGCTGTACGCGACGGCGGGCGTGCACCCGCATCATGCGGTCGAGTACACCGAGGAATGCGATGCCGAAATGCGCGCGCTGCATGCGCACCCGGAGGTGGTGGCGGTGGGCGAATGCGGGCTCGACTACTTCCGCGATTTCTCCCCGCGTCCGGCCCAGCACAAGGCGTTCGAGCGCCAGCTGCAGCTCGCTGCCGACCTGGCCACGGCGGGTACCCCGAAGCCGCTGTTCCTGCACCAGCGCGATGCGCACGACGACTTCATGGCGATCATGCGCGGCTTCGAGGGCCGGATCGGCCCTGCGGTGGTGCATTGCTTCACCGGCACCCGGGCGGAACTGTTCGATTACCTCGACCGCGACTGGTACGTCGGCATCACCGGCTGGCTGTGCGACGAGCGCCGCGGCAAGCACCTGCGCGAGCTGGTGCCGCACATCCCGGCCGAGCGCCTGATGGTCGAGACCGACGCACCCTATCTGCTGCCGCGCTCGCTGACGCCGATGCCGAAGGACCGCCGCAACGAGCCGGCGTTCCTGCCGCACATCGTCGCCGAGCTCGCGCGCGATCGCGGCGAACCTGTCGACACGACAGCGGCCGCCACCACGCATGCGGCGCGCGCGTTCTTCGGATTGCCCTCACCGGCCTGACGCCCCGCCTCGCACCTGCTTTCGCGTGGCGGCGGCGGTGACCCTCGGTCAACGCGCCGGCATCTGCTCCAGCTGCCGGCAAGCATCGGCACGGTCCTGCGCGGACAGGGCTGCGAGCTTCGCACGAGCGTCCATGTACGCCGCCTCGAACACCTGCTCGAACCGCGCTTCGGACAAGCCCATCTGTACCGCGAGGCCGCGCTGCTGCGTCTTCGACTCGGCGAGCTGGGCCTCGGTGTAGTCGCTGTCGCAGGTCTCGGCGGCCGCCTGCATGGCGCCGCCGGCCTGTACCAGCTGTTGCGCGGCAGGATTGGCGACCGCTCCGAACGCGGTGGCGCCGACCAGCAGCAGGCAGGTGATCAGCAGTCGTCGGGTCCGGGTCGTCATGGGTCTCTCCTGGTGACATCGAGAACACGCAGCGGCATCGGCGCGGCATTGCGCCTGCCGGATGCCGGCGGTCGGGTCGCACGGGCCGGACCGCCTAGCCGGACGCGCGCGCGTCCGTCTGTTCGAATCGTCTGCGGACGCGTCAGCCCGCCTGCGTTTCCATCTGCTCGGCCATCTGCCTGAGGGCTTCCATTTCCTCGCAGCCGCGGGCGAGATCGTCGGCCGACATCGCCGCCACGTCGCGCCGGGCCTCGGCGTAGGCGTCCCGGTAGGTGACCTGGAAGGCATCCGGATCGATGCCCTGCGCTTCGAATTCGCGACGCTGTTGCGCGTTGAACTCGATCGGCTCGCCTTCGATGCCTTCGCAGCGCTCCATCAGCGCCTGCATGCCCGCGCCCATGCGCGCGCCCATCAGGGCCGGATCGTCGACCTCGGGACCGGCCCCGGTGCCGGCGGGCGCGTCGGCTGCCCGGTCGGCCGCATCTTCGGCGTCCGTGGTCTGCGGTGCAGGCGCGTCGGTATCGGTGTTGCCGCCGCAGGCGGCCAAGGCGATGGCGAACAACGGGGCGAGCCAGACGGCCGGATGGCGCAGCGCGCGGGACGGAACACGAGACATGGACATCTCCAGAAAGGACAAAAGGGAACGACGGCGCTTGCGGCCATACAAGGCGACCCGCTTGCGGACCGCGCTCACGGACGTGCCGGCATCGCCCGGCACGTGCGGAGGCGACGACCGCCGGCCTGGGCGCGGATGTCGCGCCTCATGATCGCCCGCTCCGGAGCCCGCATCGCACAGGACCGTAGCACAGGGCCTGCGACGCGTGTTCAGCTGCGCAGGCCGATGCCCCGCCGCAACAAGGTCAGCGCCACTGCCGACAGGGTCACCACGAACCCGAGCATCAACGCGTAGGCGATCCACAGCGGCACGTCCGAATCGCCGAGCAGGCCGTAGCGGAACGCGTTGACCATGTAGAAGATCGGATTGCCGTAGGTCATCGCCTGCGCCCACCCCGGCAGCAGGGTGACCGAATAGAACACGCCGCCCAGATAGGTCAGCGGGGTCAGGATGAAGGTCGGCACGATCGCGACGTCGTCGAACTTCTTCGCGTACACGGCGTTGATGAAGCCGGCCAGCGAGAAGATCGTCGCGCCCAGCAGCACCGTGGTGAAGGTCACCAGCGGATGCGGGATGCGCACGTGGGTGAACAGCATCGCGATGCCGAGCACGATCACGCCCACGGCCATGCCGCGCGCCACGGCGCCGGCGACGTAGCCCCACAGCACCACCCAGTTCGGCATCGGGCTGACCAGCAGCTCTTCCACGTGGCGGCCGAACTTGGCGCCGAAGAAGCTCGACGAGATGTTGCCGTAACTGTTCTGGATGACGCTCATCATCACCAGGCCGGGGACGATGAAATCCATGTAGGACACGCCGCCCATCTCGCCGATGCGCGAGCCGATCAGACCGCCGAAGATCAGGAAATACAGCGTCATCGTGATCGCCGGCGGCACCAGGGTCTGGCCCCAGATGCGCAGGATGCGGGTGACCTCGCGGCGCACGATGGTGCCCAGCGCGACCCAGTGCGCGCGCCACGGCGACGGCGAAGACGACGGCTCCGGAGACACGGCGCTCATGCGGTGCGCTCGGCGTGGTGGGCGGTCAGGCGCACGAAGAGTTCCTCCAGCCGGTTGCTCTGGGTGCGCATCGAGCGCACCCGGATGCCGGCGGTGTCGAGCTGCGCGAACACGCGGTTGAGATCCATCGAACGCGGCATTTCCAGGTCCAGGGTGTGATCGTCGCGGGCGAGCAGTTTCACGCCCTCCAGGGCCGGCAGCGCGGCCGGCAGCGCGCCGTCGATGTCGAGCACGAAACCTTCGACGTCGAGCTGGGCCAGCAGGGTGCGGATCGCGCCCTGCTCGACGATGCGGCCGTGGTCGATGATCGCCATGTTGCGGCACAGCGCCTCGGCTTCCTCGAGGTAATGCGTGGTCAGGATGATGGTGGTGCCGGCGGCGTTGATCTCGCGCAGCGCCTGCCACATACCGCGGCGGATCTCGATGTCGACGCCCGCGGTGGGTTCGTCGAGGATCAGCAGCTTCGGCCGGGTCATCATCGCCCGGGCGATCATCAACCGCCGCTTCATCCCGCCCGACAACGTGCGCGACATCACCTGCGCCTTGTTCCACAGATGCGCGGCGCGCAGTTCCTCCTCCGCGCGCGCCTGGGCCTCGCCCCGCGGAACCCCGTAGAAGCCCGCGTAGTTGACCAGAATGTCGAAGGGCTTTTCGAACAGGTTGAAATTGATTTCCTGCGGCACCAGCCCGATCAGGCGCATCGCCTCGCCACGGCGGGCGGTCAGGTCGGTGCCGAACACCTCGACCGTGCCCGAGGTCTTGTTGACCAGCGAGGACACGATGCCGATCAGGGTGCTCTTGCCCGCCCCGTTGGGGCCGAGCAGCGCGTAGAAATCGCCAGGGGCGACCTCGAGCGACACGCCCTTGAGCGCCTCGACGCCGCCGGCGTAGGTCTTGCGCAGATCGCGCAGGGAAAGTGCGGAGGCGGGCGCCGCCGCGTCGGATGGCTGCATGTGAACGTCCCGGCCGCAGGCCGCGCGGCGATCCCGCTAGTATAGGCGGCTGCCCGGGGATGGCCGTGCGATGCAGTGTTGCGCGCCGGCCCGATGTGCCGGGCCACGTCCGGCCCCACATCGGCCGATGTCTCTTCTACCCCGCGGTGACGCCACCGCGCACGACGACGGTTCCGCCTTGGCCATCCAGCATTTTCCCCTCACCCTCACCGGCCGCCGCATGCTGGCGCCGAGCGTGGCCCATCTCACGTTCGAGCACGGCGACGGCCAGCCGGTCGCGTTCCTGCCCGGGCAGTTCGTGCAGATCCACTTCCAGTACGCCGACGGCACCGCCACCAAACGCAGTTATTCGCTGGCGACCATCCATGCACCCGATGCGCCGCCCGGCACCGCGGTCGAGGTCGCGGTGAGCTACGTGCCCGGCGGCGCGGCGACCGCGCTGTTCGAAGGCCTGGCGATCGGCGACCGGGTGGACGCCAGCGGCCCGTTCGGGCGCTTCTGCCTGATGCCGCAGGACAGCAACCGCCGTTACCTGCTGATCGGCACCGGTACCGGTGTCACACCCTACCGCGCGATGCTGCCGCTGCTGGAACGGCAGATCGCCGAGCGCGGGATCGAGGTGGTGCTGCTGTTCGGTGCGCGCACGCCGGATGAACTGCTCTACGGCGACGAGTTCCGCGCGTTCGCGGAAGCGCATCCCGCGTTCCGCTTCGTGCCCTGCTTCTCGCGCGAGCTGCCCGCACCCGGCTCCGCGCACGACCACCCGGATGTCCGCCACGGCTATGTGCAGCAGTTCCTGGCGGAGTTCGCACCGCAGGCCGAGGGCGACATCGCCTATCTGTGCGGCAATCCCAACATGGTCGATGCCTGCTTCGAGGCGCTGAAGGACCACGGTCTGCCGGTACCGCAGATCCGCCGCGAGAAGTACGTCAGCTCCAAGTAGGCCGGCGCGCCGCCGGGCGCGGCTGATCGCCGCGCGGCGCGCGCATCGCGAGGGCGGTGCCATGTTCCAGGATCGCCTGGACCGGCTCGACGCACGGCTGGCGGAAGGACTTCAGCCGGGCGCGACGCCTCCAACGGATCGAATCTGAGCGAAAAGCGTTGTCGCAACGTGCGAACGCGCGCCTCATCATGCGGTACCGTCCCCGCAGGGGCACGCCGGTCTGTCGGACAGCCGCGCGAGGCGGTCACAGACGGCTCACGGCGCGCGTCTGGATGTGTCGGACCAGGGGGTGCGGGCGATCGGGAGGCCGCGACGACGCCGGCTCGCGGCCGGTCTTCCGGAGCGCCCGATTTTTCGACGCCGCCATCGAATCGATTTTTCTGTACGAGGACCCGTGATGAACACCAGATCGCTGTGGGTGGCCCTGTGCACCGCCGCCCTGCTGGCCGGCTGCGGCGGCGAGCGCGAACCGAATGCCGGAGCGCGGTTCGGCGCCCTTGCGCTGGCGCCGTGTTCCGCCGGCGAGGGCGCCATGCGGGTGGAAGCGATGTGCGGTCGGCTCGACGTGCCCGAGGATCGCGACGCACCCGACGCGCGGACCCTCGCGCTCAACATCGCCGTGCTGCCGGCGCGCAACCAGGCCGGGCTGGAGCCGGTGTTCTTCCTCGCCGGCGGCCCGGGCCAGGCCGCCACCGCGTATGCGGGACACATCGACGCCGCACTGCGCGAGGTGCGGCGTTCGCGTGACATCGTGCTGGTGGATCAGCGCGGCACCGGCGATTCCAATCCGCTGGACTGTGTGGATGCCGACGGCGCGCCGCTGCCGTCCGACCCCGAACAGATGCAGGACGTCGCCGCGATCGAAGCCTATGCCGCCGCTTGCCTGGCCGGCCTTCGGGATCGCGCGGATCCGCGCCACTACACCACCGCCGCCGCCGTGGCCGATCTCGACGCGGTCCGCGCCGCACTCGGCGTCGACACCGTGAACCTGATCGGCGCCTCGTACGGCACCCGGGTCGCGCAGCAGTACGCGATGCGGCATCCCGACCGCACGCGCACCGTGGTGCTCGACGGCGTCGCCCCGAACGACCTGATCGTCGGCGCGGAGTTCGCCCGGACCTTCGAGGACGCGCTCGGCCTGCAGGCCGCCCAGTGCGCGCGCAGCGCGCCGTGTGCGGCGCGCTTTCCGGTCGATGCGCCGACCCGGCTGCGCGAGGTCATGACGCGACTCGACAGCGACCCGGTGGAGGTCGAGTACCGCGATGCCAGCAGCGGCGCGAGCGCGCGCGGCACGGTGACCGCCGATACGGTCACCAGCCTGGCGTTCCTGTTCTCCTACGCGCCGGAAACCGCATCGCTGCTGCCGCTGATGCTCGACGAGGCCGGCCAGGGTCGCTACGGCGCGTTGATGGCACTGACCCAGATGACCAGTCAGCAGGTGGCGGGCGGCATGACCCGCGGCATGCAGTGGTCGGTGCTGTGTACGGAAGACGCGCCCCGCTACCGGCCCGACCAGGCCGAGGCGGACACCACCATCCTCACCGGAGAAGTCGCGCGCATGTTCTTCGCCGCCTGCGCGGTGTGGCCGCGCGGCGACGCCGACGCGAATGCGACCGATGCGTTCGCCGGCACCCAGCCGGTGCTGCTGCTGTCGGGCGAACTCGATCCGGTGACTCCGCCGGCCTACGGCGAGCGCGTGGCCGAGCAACTGCCCAACGGCCGACATCTGGTACTGCGTGGCCAGGGCCACGGCACCCTGCCGGTGGGCTGCATGCCGAAACTGCTGGCGCGCTTCGTCGAAACCGCCGACGTCGACGCGCTGGACACCGGCTGCCTGGACGCGCTGCGCGAGGTCCCGCCGTTCACCAGTTTCAACGGCTGGGACCCCTGACCGGTGCGCCGGCATTCGATCTCCCGCCACGCGCGCCCTCTTTCCGCGACCGGACTCACCCCATGATCATCGCCAGACAACTGCACAAGGCGTTCAAGACCCGCACCGGCACCGTGCAGGCGGTCGACGGCGTCGATTTCGTCGCCGAGGACGGCCGCATCACCGGCCTGCTCGGACCCAACGGCGCCGGCAAGACCACCACGCTGCGCATGCTCTACACGCTGATGCGCCCGGACCGCGGCGAGATCGAGGTCGACGGCATCCAGGCCGCGGAGGATCCCGCCGGTGTGCGCCGCATCCTCGGCGTGTTGCCCGACGCACGCGGCGTCTACAAGCGCCTGACCGCCCGCGAGAACATCGCCTACTTCGGCGAACTGCACGGCCTGTCGCGCGCGCAGATCGGCGAACGCACCGCACAGCTGTCGGCGGCGCTGGACATGGACGACATCCTCGACCGCCGTACCGAAGGCTTCAGCCAGGGTCAACGCACCAAGACCGCGATCGCGCGCGCGCTGGTGCACGATCCCCGCAACGTGATCCTGGACGAGCCCACCAACGGGCTCGACGTGATGACCACCCGCGCGATGCGCGAGTTCCTGTTCCGTCTGCGCGACGAGGGTCGCTGCGTGGTGTTCTCCAGCCACATCATGCAGGAGGTGGCCGCGCTGTGCGATCGCATCGTGATCGTCGCCCAGGGCCGCGTGGTCGCCGACGGAACGCCCGACGAACTGCGCGCGCGCTTCGGCGAGGACAACCTGGAAGATGCCTTCGTCCGTGCGATCGGCTCCGAGGAGGGACTGCTGGCATGAAGACCCTGTCGTCCGTGTTCGCGGTGATGCGCAAGGAACTGCGCGACATCTCGCGCGACCGCCGCACGCTGGCCATCGCGCTGCTGCTGGGGCCGCTGCTGTATCCGATGTTCATGTTCGGCATGTCGGCGCTGGCCGAGCAGCGGGTGCGCACCGAGATGGACCGCACCCTGGAGATTCCGGTCATCGGCGCCGAACGTGCACCCAGCCTGATGGCGTTCCTGGCCAGCCACGGCATCGAAGCGGTGGCGCCGCCCGACGATCTGGAGGCGGAGATCGCCGCCCAGCGCATCGACGTCGCGCTGGAGATCGCGCCCGATTTCGACCGCGCCTGGCGCGCCGGTCATGCGGCCGGCGTGGATATCGTCAGCGACAGCACCCGGCGCAATGCCGAGGTGCCGACGATGCGGCTGCGCACCGCGCTCGATGCCTACGGGCAGCAGGTCGGCGCGCTGCGCCTGGTCGCGCGCGGAATCGATCCCGGCGTGGTGCGCCCACTCGGGGTGGGCACGCGCGATCTCGCCAGCGAGGAGGCCAAGCGCAGCCTGGTCCTGTCGTTCGTGCTGCCGTATCTGCTGATCCTGTCGGCATTTCTGGGCGGCGTGTATCTGATCATCGACGCCACCGCCGGCGAGCGCGAGCGGCAGTCGCTGGAACCGTTGCTGGCCACGCCGGCCTCGCGTGGCGCCATCGTCAGCGGCAAGATGGCCGCGGCCTGCGTGCTGGGACTGGTCTCGCTGCTGCTGATCCTGCTCGCGTTCAAGGCCAGCGCGCAGCTTGCCGGCGACACCGCACGCATGCTCGACGTGCGCTGGGCGGCCATCGGCAAGCTGTTGCTGATCCTGCTGCCGATGCTGGTCATCGGCACCGGCCTGTTCACCGTGCTCGCCGCTGCCGCCAAGAGCGTCAAGGAAGCGCAGAGCCACATGACCTGGCTGATGCTGCTGCCGATGGTGCCGACGTTCGTGCTGATGGTGAATCCAGTCAAGACCGAGCTGTGGCAGTTCGCGGTGCCGTTCCTGGCCCAGAACCAGTTGATCCTGAAGGTCATCCGCGCCGAGATCATCGCCCCCGACATCTGGGCGGTCTATCTGCTCGCATCGCTGGCGCTGGCCGCGCTGCTGTGGGGGGTGGCGGTGCGACGGTACGGCCAGGAGCGCCTGGCGATCTCGGGCTGACCGTCAGTCACGCCGCGCCACGCGCGGTGTTGGCCTCGCCGAGAACGGAAAAGGCCCGGCATCCGCCGGGCCTTTTCTTCGCCTCCGCACCGCTCCCGGGTCATCACCCGCCGGGCGTGAACCCGATGGTCCGGCGCGTGGTGATCGGCGCGTCGACCGGCTCGAACCGCCAGCGCCTGACCGCGAGAATCGCCTCGCGATCGAACACCCGGGGCGGATCGGCTCGTACCACGCGGACGTTGTCCACCGATCCGTCCAGGGCGACGGTGAACTCCACCATGACCTCGCCGGACTGGCCGCTGCGCAACGCGTCCTGCGGGTAACGCGGCGCAGGCGTGCTGATCGGGCGCAGGTCAGCGGCACTGGGGGCGACGAAGGCCGGTGTCGACGGCTGCGCCGCGCGGGCCGCCGCCTCGCGTTGTTCCGCCGCCTGCCGATCGGCCGCCTGACGTTCCGCGGCGGCGCGCGCCTCGCTCTCGCGCGCCGCCTGCGCCTGGGCATCGCGCTCGGCCTGGGCCTGTTGCGCGGCCAGATCGCGCGCGGCCTGCTCCTGTTGCTCCTGCTGCTGGCGCGCGCGATCGGCCTCGAGCTGGCGGCGGCGTTCGGCCTCCTGTTCCGCGCTCAGGGCCTGCTGCTCCACGCGCGTCTCGCTGGCCTGCTGCGCGGTCTCGATGCTCGTGGCCAGACGACCGACCGCCGGGTGGTTCGGATCGGTGCGCTGGATCAGCGCCTGCAGGCGACGCGCCTCCTCGAAGTCGTCGCGATCGCGTGCCTGCTCGGTGGCGATGACCGTCATCGGCAACAGGTCGGTCAGCGCACTCGATGCGCCCGCATCACCGGGCACCTTCTCGCGCAACGCGAGGTAATACTCCAGTGCGTTGTCGCCGGGCGGCGCGTACAGCCGGCTTTCCTGGTACGCCCGCGATGCCGCGGCGCGCAGTTCGTCGGCACTCAGCGTCGCCACCGCGTCCGATGCCGGCGCGTCCGTCGTCGCGGGTGCCCCCGCATCCTGTCCGGCCGGCGACTGCGCATCGCCTGCCGGTGTCGGATCGTTCGAACACGCCGCCAACGCGCAGGCCATCCCCATGGCCCACAGCGCCCGACCCCATCTCATGTTCCCCTTGGACATCGCCACCATCGTCATCCCCCTGAAGTGCGAGCGCACCGCCGCGTAAGTCCGCGTCAGCGGGCGCGATTTGTCAACCGTCGCGACACGGGGCTCGCCAATCTGAATGCGCGCCTCGCCGTCCACGGGCACGGATTGTGATGCGGATCGAGACGCAACGCCAACGCCGGCGCGTCACTTGCCGATGCAGAAGGTGGAGAAGATGCGCCCGAGCAGATCGTCCGGGGTGATCCGCCCGGTGATCTCGCCCAGCGCGTCGTGGGCGTGACGCAAGGCTTCGGCGGCCAGCTCGAGGCGCTCGTGCGCGAGTTCGGCGGTCGCCTGCTCGAGGGCACGCCGCGCCTCGTCGAGCGCGTCGACATGCCGCGCGCGCGCAGTGAACGCACTCTCCCCGGATGCCGGTGCGGCGCCGAGCACGGTCTCGAGATGCGCACGCAGCGCAGCGAGTCCCGCGCCCGTGCGCGCGGAGACGCGCAACGGTTCGCGCACATCGGTCGAACGGTCGTCCTCGACGCCGGACGCCAGCAGATCGCACTTGTTGTGCAGCACCAGCCGTTGCGGCACCGCGGCCACCGCATCCGCCACTGCGGCGAGACCGTGTTCGGGATCGCGGGCGTCCACCACCACCAGCGCGAGATCGGCCCGGGTCAGCTCGTCTCGGGCCCGGCGCATGCCTTCGCGCTCGATGGTGTCGCCGCTCGCGCGCAGGCCTGCGGTGTCGACCAGGGTGATCTCGATGCCGCCGACCACGACCGCTTCGCGCAACAGGTCGCGGGTGGTGCCGGCCACATCGGTGACGATGGCGCGCTCCTCGCCGGCGAGCGCATTGAGCAGCGAGCTCTTGCCCGCGTTCGGCGGCCCCGCGATCACCACGTGCCAGCCGTCGCGCAGCTTCCGGCCGCGCGCCGCCGCCGCCAGCAGTGTCTCCAAGGCATCGCGGGCCGCGGCGAGATCGGCGGTCAGCCGGGCGCCACCCAGGGTTTCGATGGGTTCGTCGGCGAAATCGATCGCGGCTTCGACCTGGACGCGGATCGCGAGCAACGCGGCCGCCAACGCCTCGACCCGGGTCGAGAACACGCCGTCGAGCGATCGCCGGGCCGCCCGCGCAGCACGCAGATCCGCCGCGGCGATCAGATCGGCAACCGCCTCGGCCTGGGTCAGATCGAGGCGGCCGTTCAGAAAGGCACGCTCGGAAAATTCGCCGGGCCGCGCACGGCGCGCACCCAGCGCCACGACGCGATCGACCAGCGCGCGCAGCACCGGCGGACTGCCGTGGGCCTGCAACTCGACGACGTCTTCGCCGGTATAGCTGGCCGGCGCACGGAACCAGAGCGCCAGCCCGTCGTCGACGGTGTCGCCGGCCGTATCGGCGAAACGCACATGGTGGGCATGGCGAGGCCGCAGTTCACGTCCGCACACCGCCTCGGCGATGCGGCGGGCGCGCGGCCCGGACAGTCTCACCACGCCGATGCCGCCTGCCCCGGATGCGGTGGCGATGGCGGCGATGGTGTCGTCTTCGGAATGCATCGGCCGAAGTGTCGCAGAAGTGCCGGCGGCGGCCCACTCCCCGGCCCTGCCCGACACGAACGCATTCGACCCGCGCAGCGTCGCGGCGGGCGGGGCCACGCCGCCGCGCAGACCCGCACCCGGCCGGACGTGCGTCCTCAGCCGGTTTCTTCGCCCGTCACCAGGATCTCGACGCGACGGTCGGGCTTCAGACATTCGATCAGCGCCGCACGCGCCATGCCGTCGGCGCAGTCGCGGGTGACGGGCTGGGACTTGCCGCGCCCTTCGGAGGCGATGCTCGCCGCAGGTACGCCGTGCTCCACGAGCACGGTACGGACCGTGGCCGCCCGGCGCTCCGAGAGCCGCTGATTGGCCTGCTCGCCGCCGATCCTGTCGGTATGTCCGACCACCCGCACGTTCGCACGGCGCGCGGCCGCCAGGCGAGCGCCCAGTGCCGCCAGCTCGGCTTCGCCGTGCGGGAGGATGTCGCCACGACCGTAACGGGCGAAGGCGAACAGCGTATCGGTCTGCACATCGAAACGGGACGCGCCCGGCGCCATCGCGGCGGCCGCGGGCGGGGTGCGGGCGGCGACCAGATCCGCGCACGACGCCGGTGCCCAGTGGAAGCTCTGGCCTCGCTGTTCGTCGTCGAAGATCACCTTGTACTGGCAGGTGGTCGTGCCGGTGTCGGTCCGGACATGGAACAGGTAATCCCACTCCCGCACGCCGAACAGGCCTTCGCGAAAATGCGGGCGTCCCAGCGCCTGGTAGAGCTGATCCTTGGTGACGCCCGGACCGATCGCCCGCAGGTCTTCGAGGTTCGGAAACGTGCCGCCCTTCAGCACGATCCGGTCGGGATCCGGGAACACGACCGCCCCGGCGCGGCCCTCCGGCGTGATGTCCTTGCTGACATGGCGCGTGCCGCAGGCGGTCAAGAGCAGGGCACTGACGATGCACAGACCGTAGGCGGTCCGGCGGGCGATGGCGGTAGCGGTGTTCATGGTCGGTGGTTCCTTGAATTGGTGGTGGCCGTGGAAAACCATGCGGATTCCATTCAATCGGCGTCGTGCTCCGGATTCGGCAGCAGCAGGTGACGCAGGGTGCGTTCGAGCGATGATTTCGCCAGGATGTGCAGGACCCGCATCTCGGCCCGGCTGTCCGCCTCGATCGTCAGCGTGATGTCGCCGTAGATCGTGGCCACCGTGCGTTGGGTGCGGAGGGTGCCGTCCCCCGTCGGGATCTCTTCCATGGATCTGCTCCGTCGCGAATCGGACGCGGAGCGCCCGCAGGCGCTCCGCGTCCAGCCGGTCACCACTGGATCCCCGCGCCCACCGAGAAGCCCCAGTCGCGTGCGGTGTTGCCGCTGGCCTGCGCGCGGTAGACGTAGCGGCCGTTGTCGGTGATGCCCGACAGGCCCACGGCCATGCCGTACTCGCTCTGGTAGCCGCCGACGCCCACTGCCAGCATGCTCTTGCCCGGCAGGTAGGCCTGCGGCAGGCCGGCCATCGCCATCGCCGAAGCGGTCGCCCCGCGGTAACCGCGCTCCATCGTCCACATGTCTTCCTGGATCTGCCCGATACGCGAGTCGGTGTACAGGTTCGATTGGGTGATGGCGTGGTCGACACCGGCGTTGAGCTGGTTGACGTTGACCGCATCGGTGCCGGCCCGGCCCGGCGCCACACCGCTGATGGTGCGACCGCCGACGTTGACCTCGCCGGTGGAGCTGCTGTTGCCGACGTACGCACCTTCGTAGCTGGCCTGTGCGCCCACCGTGGTGGCCGAGCCCTGTCCCAGTGCCACGCTGTTGGCATGGCTCGCGGTGGCGCCCTGTCCGATCGCGGTGCTGTTGTCGCCGCTGGCCACCGCCTGGTTGCCGATCGCCGTGCTGTTGTCGCCGCTGGCCCGTGCGCCATTGCCGCCGGCCGATGCGTTGCTGCCGGTCGGCGTCGGTGCGACGTAGGTTTCGCCCTGCTTGACCTGGAACGCGCCGGAGGCGCCGTTCTCGATATCGGTGACCCGGCCGTCGAACTCGTCGATGGTGACCGTGATGTTCTCGACCGTTCCTTCGATGTCCGTCACCCGGCCGTCGATGCTGGTGATGTCGCCGCGGATGTCGGTGATGTCGCCTTCGATGTTGGTCACCCGGCCGTCGATCTCGTCGATCCGGGTGTTGACCTGACCGATCTGCGAGTCGGTGTACGCGTTGGACGTCTCCACCGCGTTCTGCACACCCGCCTGGAGCTGGCTGACGTTCACCGCATCGGTGTCGGCGGAGCCGGCCGCCACGCCAGTGATCTGGCGTCCGCCGACGTTGACCTCGCCGGTCGAGCTGCTGGTGCCGACGAACGCGCCGTCGTAGCCCGTCTGCGCACCCACGGTGGTCGCCGATCCCGCGCCCAGCGCGATGCTGTTGGCGTGGCTGGCGACGGCGCCGGCCCCGATCGCCATGCTGTTGAGCGCCGCCGCCTGGGCATCCGCACCGACCGCCACGGCGCCTTCGTCGGAGGCGATCGCACCGCGGCCCAGCGCGATGGCGTCGTCGCCCTCGGCTTCGGCATCCTTGCCCGCGGCGATCGCGTCCTCGCCCGTCGCACCGTCGTTGTCGAAGTTGCCGCCGCCGGTGGAGTTGACGCTGTAGTAGCGCGTGCGGTTGGCGTCGATGGCGTCGGTCACCTGGCCGACGGTGGCCGCATCCGAGTCGGCCTGGCCATCCGCGACGTTGGTGATGCGATTGCCACCGGCATCGATCCCGCCGACGGTGATGCTCGGCCCGCCGACGATGGTCAGGCCGTCGTTGGTAATCGACGTGGCGCCGATGGCCACACTCCCGTCGGCGCCGAGATCGATGTCCTTGTTGAGCTTGATCTCCAGGGTGTCGTCGCCGTTGGCGACCACGCCGATGTTGCCGTCCGTCAGCGCGGCCTCGTCGGTCGCGCCACCCACCAGGTTCACCGTCTGGCCCAGCTGACGCTCCACGTTCGTGCCCGCGTCGCCGGCGAAGGTCAGGGGCGTGTCGGCGAGCTCGCCGATCGAATCGTCGACGTAGTTCTTGTTGACGATATGGGTGCCGTCGGTGATCGGCCCGTCGTAGCGCGCGCCGCCGGCATCGACGGTGAAGCTGTCGCCGAGCTGGGTGGTGCCGGTGGTGGTCAGGTTGGTCGTGGTCACGCTGTCGCCGTCGATCACCGTGTCGCCGACGGTGATGCTGCCGGCGACGTTCAGATCGTCGGCCAGATCGAAGGTCACGTCGTTGCTGTCGTCGGCCTTGGTGACCACGATGTTGCCGTCGGCGTTGTTGAGATCGACGTCGTTGCCGGTCGCGCTGTTGACGCCGACATTGGTGCCGTTCGCGCCTTGCGCGCTCACGTTCCAGCCGGCGTTGGCGATGTCGCTCACGTCGTTGAGCTGGTTCATGTTGGCCGCGTCGGTACCGGCGACGCCGGGTGCGACGTTGCCGATCACCAGCCCGCCCGCGTCGATGCCGGCGTTGGTGATGCTGGGGCCACCGACGATGGTCAGGCCGTCGTTGGTGATCGACGTGTCGCCGACGTTGACGCTGCCGGCGACGTTCAGATCGTCGGCCAGGTCGAAGGTCACGTCGTTGCTGTCGCCGGCCTTGCTGACCACGATGTTGCCGTCGGCGTTGTTGAGGTCGACATCGTTGCCGGTCGCGCTGTTGACGCCGACGTTGGTGCCGTTCGCGCCCTGCGCGCTCACGTTCCAGCCGGCGTTGGCGATGTCGGCCACGTCGTTGAGCTGGTTCATGTTGGCCGCGTCGGTACCGGCGACGCCCGGTGCGACGTTGCTGATCACCAGCCCGCCCGCGTCGATGCCGGCGTTGGTGATGCTGGGGCCACCGACGATGGTCAGGCCGTCGTTGCTGATCGACGTGTCGCCGATGGCGAGACTGCCGTCGTCGCCGAGGTCGATGTCCTTGTTGAGCTTGATCTCCAGGGTGTCGGTGCCGTTGGCGACCACGCCGATGTTGCCGTCCGTCAGCGCGGCCTCGTCGGTCGCGCCACCCACCAGGTTCACCGTCTGGCCCAGCTGACGCTCCACGTTCGTGCCCGCGTCGCCGGCGAAGGTCAGGGGCGTGTCGGCGAGCTCGCCGATCGAATCGTCGACGTAGTTCTTGTTGACGATATGGGTGCCGTCGGTGATCGGCCCGTCGTAGCGCGCGCCGCCGGCATCGACGGTGAAGCTGTCGCCGAGCTGGGTGGTGCCGGTGGTGGTCAGGTTGGTCGTGGTCACGCTGTCGCCGTCGATCACCGTGTCGCCGACGGTGATGCTGCCGGCGACGTTCAGATCGTCGGCCAGATCGAAGGTCACGTCGTTGCTGTCGTCGGCCTTGGTGACCACGATGTTGCCGTCGGCGTTGTTGAGATCGACGTCGTTGCCGGTCGCGCTGTTGACGCCGACATTGGTGCCGTTCGCGCCTTGCGCGCTCACGTTCCAGCCGGCGTTGGCGATGTCGCTCACGTCGTTGAGCTGGTTCATGTTGGCCGCGTCGGTACCGGCGACGCCGGGTGCGACGTTGCCGATCACCAGCCCGCCCGCGTCGATGCCGGCGTTGGTGATGCTGGGGCCACCGACGATGGTCAGGCCGTCGTTGGTGATCGACGTGTCGCCGACGTTGACGCTGCCGGCGACGTTCAGATCGTCGGCCAGGTCGAAGGTCACGTCGTTGCTGTCGCCGGCCTTGCTGACCACGATGTTGCCGTCGGCGTTGTTGAGGTCGACATCGTTGCCGGTCGCGCTGTTGACGCCGACGTTGGTGCCGTTCGCGCCCTGCGCGCTCACGTTCCAGCCGGCGTTGGCGATGTCGGCCACGTCGTTGAGCTGGTTCATGTTGGCCGCGTCGGTACCGGCGACGCCCGGTGCGACGTTGCTGATCACCAGCCCGCCCGCGTCGATGCCGGCGTTGGTGATGCTGGGGCCACCGACGATGGTCAGGCCGTCGTTGCTGATCGACGTGTCGCCGATGGCGAGACTGCCGTCGTCGCCGAGGTCGATGTCCTTGTTGAGCTTGATCTCCAGGGTGTCGGTGCCGTTGGCGACCACGCCGATGTTGCCGTCCGTCAGCGCGGTCTCGTCGGCGGCACCGCCCACCAGGTTCACCGTCTCGCCCAGCTGGCGGTCGACATTGGTGCCGGCATCGCCGGCGAACGTCAGCGGCGTATCCGCCAGGGCGGTCACCGAATCGTCGACGTAGGACTTGTTGACGATGTGGGTGGCGTCGGTGATCGGCCCGTCGTAGCGCGCGCCGCCGGCATCGACGGTGAAGCTGTCGCCGAGCTGGGTGGTGCCGGTGGTGGTCAGGTTGGTCGTGGTCACGCTGTCGCCGTCGATCACCGTGTCGCCGACGGTGATGCTGCCGGCGACGTTAAGATCGTCGGCCAGGTCGAAGGTGACGTCGTTGCTGTCGTCGGCCTTGCTGACCACGATGTTGCCGTCGGCGTTGTTGAGATCGACATCGTTGCCGGTCGCGCTGTTGACGCCGACATTGGTGCCGTTCGCGCCCTGCGCGCTCACGTTCCAGCCCGCGTTGGCATCCCCGTTGAGCTGATCCAGCGCGCTCTGCACGCTGGTGTGGCCGGTGCCGTTCACGGTCAGGCCCGTGGTCACGGCGCCCGTGCCCGGGTCATAGCTCGACGTGCCTCCGAACCCGTTGGCGACGCTCACGCCCAGTGCGTTCACGTCCTGCGCCACCCCGTCGACCGCCTGGTTGGTGGCGTGCAACTGCGATCCGTTGATGGCATCGGTGCTGGTCGCGTTGATGCGGCCGGCGCCGACGTTGGTGATCGTGCGCGTCAGGCTGGCATTGCCGACGCTGACCGTCGCCGTCGGGGTCGCACCCGCGAACGTGTAGGTGGTTCCGGCGATCACGGTGTTCGGCGTCGCGACGACCGCGGCGGTCTGCGAACCGGCGCCGAGGGCGACGGCCGACTGGTGCGAGACGATCGCCGACGTGCCGATTGCGGTGCCCGAGGTCGCCGCGGCGGCGACGTTCGACTGGCTGCCGAACGCCACCGATCCGGTGCTGAGCGCACTGGCGCTGTTACCCAGCGCCGTCGCCGAATCCAGCAATGCACGGGCGTTGCGACCCATCGCGATCGTGTTCGCGGCACTCGCCCTGGCACCGCCGCCGATGGCGATGGCATCGGCGGCCGTCGACTGCGCGCCGCTTAAGGCATTCGCACCGATCGCCACCGAACCGATGCCGGTCGAGCGCACGGCATCGGCTGCGGCCAAGGGCGTCGTAGCGTTCTGCATGGCCCCACCGAGGGCGACCGCATTCTGGCCGAGCGCGGCCGCCTGCTCGCCCATCGCGACCGCGCCGGCGGCCGTCGCCTGGGCCGAGGAGCCGATCGCGGTCGTGCTCACGCCGGTGGCGGTGGTCTGCGCACCCAGCGCCAGCGCGTTGGCGCCGGTGGCCTGGGTTCCCCGGGTGGCGCCGCCGCCGATGGCGATGGCGTCGCTGCCGTCTGCACGGGTCTGTTGGGCGATCAAGGTGCTGTTCCATGTCGACGAGCGTGTGCCGATCGCGACCGCGCGGGTGCCCTGCGCATGCGCGCCAGCGCCCATCGCGATGCTCGACCCGCCTTGCGCGTACGAGCCCGAGCCGATACCGATCGCTTCGGTGCCGGTCGCCGCGCTCTGGCGGCCGAGGGCGATCGCGCGGGTGCCGGTCGCGGTCGCATGCGCGCCCACGGCGACACCTGCATTGGCGGCATTGGCGTTCGCGCCCAGCGCGGTCGATCCGAAGACACCGGTGCTGGTCGCCCGGGCGTTGGCGCCGATGGCGGTTCCGCCGTTTCCGGCGCCGTTGCCGTTGCCGGAAAATGCGTTGAACCCGACGGCGACGGCACAGCTCGTATCGTTGTCGTTGTAGTTCGGAATGCCCGGATTGTTCTGGTTGGCCCACGCGCCCTGGCAGGCTTCGGCCACGGCGCCGGTGCCGGCCTGGTACGACACCGCCTGGACGGGCGAAACGGCCAGCATCGCGAGTCCCAGTACGCCCAGCGCCGGGCCGCCGCGATGGACACGGGTGACAGCACCGGGGCCGGCGCCGCGGTCGCCTGATGCGAACTCCGATGCGACGACCAGCTGCCTGAGGGTCCGGTTCCAGACTTTCTTGAAAATCCTGTTCATGGCGAGGTCCTTGTGATGATGTTGGATCGCAGCGAGCGAGCGCGGAATGTGTGGGCGATGGCGAACGGATCGACATCGCCGTCATGGCCGGTCGGCCGGGTCGCTTCGGGGGGGGAGCGACGCCGGCCCGGAGAAAGGCCACCTCTCCGCCGGACCGCGGCCATCGGGCGATGCGGTTCCGTTACCAGGCCCCAGCATCGGCAACCGGACATTTCGACGGCAGGGGGCGACCGCGAACCCAGCGTTCGCGTTACACGAACGGGTCGACGTCCGGGCAGGCGCGAAGGCGACGGCCGTCGGGTTCGACGGCATCGACGTTCGCGAGCGTGGTCCGCGTGAGAAGACGCGGTCCCCGCGACACGGTTGCCGGCGCCATGCGATGCGTCGCGGCGGTCTCCTGGGCGGCCGCCTCGGCCGCGCCCCGACCTCGCCGCGGGGGGAGACGGTCCGCTGTCGCGGACCGGACCGTTATGCCGGCATCACGCCGACCGGAACTCCGACGAGAGAAGACCGATGCGTTCCTGCAGAAAGGTCAGCAGGGCCCGCACTTTCTTCGAGTTGCGACGGCTCGGCGTATACAACGCGGCCAACGTGCGCTGCGCACCACCGTGCCCGACCAGGACCGGCGTCAGGCGTCCGGCCGCGATCGCGTCGGTCACCAGGCAGTCGGGCTGCAGGGTGATGCCGAGTCCTGCTTCGGCCGCTTGGATCAGCCGGTCGGCGCTGGTGCTGCGCAAGCGTTCGCGGACGCGGAAGAAGTGGCTCTGGCCGTCCACCGACAACTCCCAGCCGCCTCGCGTGTCCCGCCAGGCATCCAGCAGACCGTCGTGATCGGCGAGCATGCGCAGCGATGTCGGTGCACCGTACGTGGCGAGATAATCCGGGGAGGCGCAGAGGATTTCCTGGCATTCGCGCAGCGGGAGGCACACCCAGCCTTCCTCGTCGCCCTGGAGGAGGCGGATGGCGACATCGGGATCGGAGCCGTCCTCCGCGGAGGGGCTGGCGACCACGATGTCGAGCACGATCTGCGGATACGCCGCGGCGAACGCATGCAAGAAGGGCGCGAGCCGACGCGCCAGCACGTCGTTGCCCAGCTTCACGCGCAGTCGCCCGCGAATCAGGTTGTGGAAGCTGGCGACGAAATCGCTGGCCGCGTCCACGGATTCGAGAATCCGCACGCATTTGGCGTAGTAGACCGCGCCCACCTCGGTGGTGCGGATGCCGCGGGCGACGCGCTCGAGCAGCACCGCACCCAGCCGCTGTTCGAGCACGCTCACCCTGCGGCTGAGCACCGACTTGGTGGTGCCCAGGCGGCGGGCGGCCTCGGTGAATCCACCGGATTCGACCACGATGGCGAAGGCCTGGAGATCGGCGAGCTCGATGTCCACCTTCATCCGCATGTCGCTCCGACGTGGCGGATCGTCCGCATCCGATCAGGAAGCGCCGGCGATCGGAACGGATGCACCGAACGGCAACCGGAACCAGATCTCGAAGCCGCCGTCCTGGCGCTCGACCAGTTCCAGCCGGCCGTGCATCTGCATCAGGACCGCGCGGCTGATCGCCAGCCCGAGGTGCGCGCCGGGCGTCGCGGCGGTGATCAATTCGCCGAAGCAGTCCTCGTCGAAGCCGCCGGGCTCGCATCCGATTTCGATATCCAGATGACGCCGGACGGCGTCCGGCGACAACGTCACCACCAGGGTGCCTGACGACAGGCCCTCCAGCGCGCGCACGATCAGGTTGATCAGCACCAGCCGGAGCGCGATGTCGTCGAGCGTCACCCGCACCGGCGGCGCCGGCGCGCGGACGTCGAGCACGACGCCCTGCATCCTCGCCTGGAGCTGAAACGTGTCCTGGATGAAGGCCGCGATGGACTGGGTATCGAAGATGTCCGAACGCACCGTGCTGGGATCGCCGAACGCGATCAGGCCGTTCATGCACATGGCATCGAGCCGGATCGCCGCATGCCGGATCGCCGCGATCGAATGCAGCAGGGTCTCGTCCGACCCGACCCCGCTCTCGAGCACGCGCGCCTGGCCCAGCACCTCCACCAGCGGACCGCGCATGTCCCCGATCACGGCGGCCAGCGCGCTCATGCCCTGATAGCGCGGCATCGTCGCCGCGGACATCTGGTGCGTCGCGGGTAGCCGACGGCGCGTGCGATCGCGTTCCAGCGCCACGTCGTAGCCCACCTGCTGACGGTGACGCAGGGTCCGCATCAGGTCGCTGGCGTCGAGCAGCACGAAATGGCGGGTCTCGTCCTCGGCGACGATGTGGATATCGACGAAGCGGTTCTCCGCGATCTCCAGCGCCGGGACGATATCGGGCGGATCACCGTCGCCGACCAGGAGATCGAGCAGCCGCTGGATCGTCTGCGCCTGACCGCCGGCCTCGTCGCAGAAGCGTTCCAGGTCGCCCACGATGTCGAGGACCTCGCCGTGTGCATCCACGGTCACGACGACCGGTGCGCCCAGGCCGACATCGGGGCGGGAACGCCTGTCCTTCACCACACCGCCTTGCCCAACGCCACCAGCGCGTCCTCGATGCCGTGGCCGGTCTTGGCGCTCGAACTGAAGACCTGGTGCTGCAACGTCAGCGCCTCCATCCGGGCCGGCGGAATTTCCCAGCGAGCGGCGAGATCGCATTTGTTGAGCAGCAGCATCGTCGGAAGTTCACGATCCAGCAGGCGGCAGGCCTGATCCCGCAAGGCGAGTGCGGTATCGAGAGTATCGTTACGGGTCCCATCCGCGACGAGCAACAGCCCGTGCGATCCCGTCAGATAGCTTGCCCGGACTTGATCGATGGCGCCAGCCCCCGCGATGTCCCACAGCACCATCCGCATCGTGCGCCCGGGCTCGGGCTCGAAGGTCTTGCTGTCGACGCGCACGCCGATGGTGGTCAGATAGCCTTCGGAAAAGGTGTTGCGGACCGCACGGGTGACGATGCTGGTCTTTCCGACGGCGAACTCGCCGAGCGTGCAGATCTTGCGGGTGGTCACATTCGCGTTCGCTTTCATGCGCCTACGGCTCCACGGGAAAAGGGGAAATCAGCAGGGCCGCCGAGCGCGATCGCCCGCGATAGGGCAACGTGCCCAGTCGCTGGCGATCGACGACGACCACCGATGGCGCGTGGAGGTCGGCCATGACCTCCGTCGCCAACCATTCCGCACGTCGTTCGCGCAGATGGCGGTTCAACGCATATCCCCCCAACTCGTCCGTGTATCCCACGGCTTCCATCCGGAAACCGATTCTTTGTGGTGTTGCGATCGCCTGGAGCTCCTGCAGCCGCGACACCAGCTGCTCCAGACGGTCTTCCATACCGGTCGCCGGTACGACCGTGCCGCTGTCAAACCCGATGCCGAGTGCTTCGACGCCGGCAATGCCGGCTTCGATGTCGTCCTGCCGCGGATAACGCGTTCCGGACAGATCCAGTGCCGTGACCCCCGGCGGCGGTGCCGCAGTCTGCAGGCGGTGCCGGGTCGCGAACGTGATGTCGCCGCGCAGCGGCAGCCTGCCTTCGGCGTCGGGCGTGCCGACGACCTCCAGCGGCAGCGCCAGCATCCGCGCCGCCCGACGCCGGACCACGTCCGGATCGAGCGACAGATAGGGCGACAGGACCCACCGTGCCTCGACGTCCGGAAACGTCCGGGTCACGAGTCTGCGCGGATCCGGTGCGTCCGGATCCAGCAATCCGCGGACATCGACGGCGTTGCGCGCCCGGCGGTCGAAGGCCACGACCTGCAGGCCCGGAACCGACGCCAGCGCCTCGCGCATCGCCTCGGCCCGCATCGACCAGCGGACCCCGGTGGCGACGTAGGCGGCCAGCGCCGCGAACACGACACCGATCAGCAGCCACGCGGCCCAGCGCCGTCGGCCGGCAGCCGGACCGACACGCGCGGCGGCGCCGTTGAGTCGGGCGAGATGGTCCGGTTCGAGAGTCCGGACCGGGCGGTCCACATCGGCGAGTGCGCGGCCATGCTGCGCGTGCAGGGCCTCGTTGACTTCATCCAGGCGCGCGCCGAAGTCTCCCGTCGGAACCCCACGGACGAAGGCCACCATCCAGGCCGTCGGACCGTGACTGACCACCAGCCGGTAATCGCCGACCTGGGCATGTCCGATGCCGGGCCGCGCACCGCCGACGGCCACCGACTCGCGGACGAACTGGTTGATCGCCGCGAACATGCCGGCGACCGCGTCCGCGTCGAGTTCGGGCAAGTCGTCCGCGGTCACATGTCCCAGCAGCAGGCCGGAGTCGGGACAAATCAGGAACAGATGCTCGACCTGGTAGCGCGTGGTGTGGCGCAGCGCGACCTGGGCATACGGCACGCCCAGGCGCCACGCGTCCCAGCGCCAGCGCAGCGCGCGCAGGGAGAACGCCGAACGCATGGTGCCGTCGAGATCGTCGGCCAGTTGCTGGAACGTCTCGGCCAGCGAGCGTCTGATCGCGGCACCGATCACCGGATACACCGCGCCGATCACCGCCTGCGGTCGCCGTGCGACCGCCTGCTCGAACGAGTCGACCATCAAGTCCGCGAGCGATCGGGCCAGGCGCGAATCCGGCGCGTCGCGGATGTCCGCGGCCAGTCGGTCGGGCACCCGATCCAGTGCCTGGTCCAGGCGCTGGATCTCCAGATCGACGCCGCGCAGGCGCGTCTGTTCGGGCGCGCTCAACAGCTCGCGAAGGCGGTCGTAGTCGCCGCGCACGGCGCGCCTCAATCGTCCCGTACGGCCGTCTCTCCGATCCGCAGACGGAGCGACAGTTCGGCCAGGAGATCGGCGAAATCCTCGCGGGCGAGCTTCTCGTCGCCCAACTCCCGACGGGCGCCGGACAATGCCTGGCGGATGCTGTCCTGGCCTGCCTGCATCTCGGCGGCCAATTGCGCGCCGACGTCGCGCAGGCGCGCTTCGGTCGCGGCGAGCTCGGCCTCCAGCCGCTGCTGGCGCGACAGGGCGTCGTCACGCTGGGTGCGCAGCGCCAGGGACAGCCGGTTTTCGGCGTCGTCCAAGGCGGCGATCCGCGCCTGCCCCTCATCGTGAAGCTGGGTCGCCAGTCCGTCCAGCTTGGCCATGACACGGCCTTCGAGCGCGGTGACCCGTCGCTCCATGTCCGCCGCGATGCGCTGGATCGCCTCGTCGAGGCGTGCGGCGGTGTCGCGATGACGACGCTCCAGGTCGCGGACCGCGCCCCCGAACATCAGTTCGCGGACCTGCGCCATCTTGTCGTCGGCAGAATCCGGCACCGGTGCCTGCCCGTTCGTCGATGCTTGTTCCTTGGGTTCTTCCCTAGCCATCCCGGCATGCTCCTTCGCGTGCCCCCCACTCGAAAGACCTCAGACGGCCCCACCTGCACGATCCGGCAGACCCGACCTCAGCTTCCATCGTTTCGCACTCGCGGAATGCGCTGAATCGGCAGGCGAATCACGCGCGGAGCGACGAAACTCGATAGGCATGGACAGTCCACCTGTCCGTGACATACCTATCATTTTCTAACATTCCTACCACCGCCACCATCCCACGATGTCGCTAGCGGAAGACCGCGGTTCATCCACAGCGTTCCGCCCGACCAAGTGAAAACGCCCCTGCGATCGGCGGATCGCAGGGGCGTTCTTCGTGGCGGCTCGACCGATCAGGCCTTGGCGGGCTTGGCCGGCTGATCCGCGTACTTGCGGATCAGCCACCACTGCTGCAGCAGACCCAGCGCGCCGTTGGTCACCCAGTACAGCACCAGGCCGGCGGGGAAGAAGACCATGATCACGCCGAACACCAGCGGCATGAACATCATGATCCGCTGCTGCATCGGATCCATGCCGGTCATCGGGCTGAGCTTCTGCGTGGCCCACATCACCGCCATGTTGACCACCGGCAGGATGAAGAAGGGATCGCGCGCGGTCAGGTCCTGGATCCACAGCATCCACGGTGCGTGGCGCAGCTCCACCGACTCCAGCAGCACCCAGTACAGGGCGAAGAAGATCGGCATCTGCAGCAGGATCGGCAGGCAGCCGCCGACCGGGTTGATCTTCTCCTTCTTGTAGAGCTCCATCATCGCCATCTGGAACTTCTGGCGGTCGTCGCCGTAGCGCTCCTTGAGCTGCTGGATGCGCGGCTGGAACTTGCGCATCTTCGCCATCGACTTGTACTGCGCCTGCGACAGCGGGAACAGGGCGATCTTGACCACGACCACCAGGCCGACGATCGCCCAGCCCCAGTTGTTGAACAGGCCGTGCATCAGATCGAGCAGGCGGAACAGCCATTCGCCCAGCACCGCCATGATGGTGAAGCGGGAGTAATCCACCGCGCGATCGAGCCCGCGCACATCTTCGGCCCGGATCAGACTGACCAGCTTCGGACCGACCCAGAGGCGCGCCGTGGTCACCGCGGTTTCGCCGGGCGCGACGTTCACGCCGGGACCGAGTTCGCGGATCAGATGCGGGCTGCGCGCGCCGGCGCCGTCGACGTGCAGCGAGACCGTGGTCTCGGCGTCGCCTTCGGGGATCCACGCGGTGAAGAAGTGGTGCTGGAGCAAGGCGATCCAGCCGCCGGTACCGCGCTGGTTGACGCCACCGTCGTCGGTGAAGTCGGCGAACTTGCGTCGACCGAAGCCGTCCTGGGTGGTGTGCCAGACGCCGCCGTTGAGGCTGAACGACTCCGGATCGGGATTCATCCAGTTGCCGGCGGTGATCGGCGGCACCTTGGTCAGCTGGCGATACACGAAGCCCTGCCACGCCTGCGCACCCTGGTTGACCACCTCGTCGCGCACCTCGAGCGCATAGCTGCCGCGGCGCATGGTGTAGGTGCGACGCACGGTCACGCCGTCGGGTCCGGTCCACACGAACGGGACGGCGACGCTGTCGCCGGCCTGGTCGAGCACGAACTCGCTCTGCCCGCTCTCGGGAACGAACGTGGCTTCATGGGTCGGGGCGGTGCTGGTGCCGCTGACCCAGCCGACCTGGGCGGCGTAGAACGACGCGGGATCCTGGTTGAACAGGGTGACCGGCGGACTGCCTTCGTCGCGCGTCTGCGGATAGGCGAGCAGGTCGGCCGCGACGACGTTGCCGCGCTCCAGGGTCAGGCGCAGCACATCACTGGTGATGGTCACCGGCGTGCCGCCGGCGGCCGTAGCGCTGGCCGACGGGGCGGCGCCGGGCGCGGGCGGCGCCTCGGGCACCGTGTTCGGGGCCGCCGGTGTCGTCGCGGACGGGGCCTCGGGAACGGCGCCGGCCGGCACGTCGGGCGCGGTCTGCGCCGTGGGCGTCGCGGTGGCGGCGGGCGCGGTGCTCTCCCGGCTCCATTCCATCCACAGCAGCGTCGCCACCATCAACCAGGCGAGGATCAGGAAGGTACGGGTCTGGTTCATCGGGCAGGCACGCTCATCCGCCGGTGGAGACCGGCGCGGTCGAAGAAGGGGGGGACGGGGTTGGTTCGGCGGGCATTGTGCCGCCCACCCCGCGGAGGGGCAACGCACGGGCCCGCTGCAGCAGCTGTTCGAAGCCGCTGCGCAGCGCGTCGTTGTCGGCCTGGCGCGCGGCGACGCGCGCGACGATCACATACGCGCCCGGCGGCAGTTCGCCACGCAACCGCCGGAACTGATCGCGCAGCACACGCTTGATGCGGTTGCGGCCGACCGCATGCGGGTCGACTTTCCTGGACACGGCCAGCCCCAGCCGCCCGGCGTCGCCGTCGGCGAACCAGTGCAGGGCCATCAGGGGAGACGCGACGCGGCGACCGTGCTTGAACACACGATCGAACTCTGCGCGCGCGCGAACACGCGCCTGCTTCGGAAAGCCGGCGGACGTCATCGACGAACGGAGTCGCAGCGGGTCGCATGCCATGCCGGCACGCGACCACAGCCTGCGATCAGGCGCAGAGGCGCTTGCGGCCCTTGGCGCGGCGACGGGCGAGGATCTTGCGGCCGTCAGCGGTCTTCATGCGGGCACGGAAACCGTGGTCGCGCTTGCGCTTCAGGTTGCTGGGTTGGTAGGTGCGCTTGGTGGCCATGGGGATGCTCGTTGCATGGACGCGACGGAAAGAACCGGCGATTCTAGCCAGCCTGCGGGGGGTGCGTCAACGGCGCATGAAACAGCGCCGTCTGCCGCCGGGCGTGTCGCGGGCAGACCGCTGCCGTGGCGGGGGTGCGATGATAGTCTGCCGCCCCACCCTGCGCCCGCGCGCCGTGACATCGCCGTCGCGGGGCCGCCGGCCGATTGCAGAACGACCCCGAATGGATGTCTGGCCCCGCTGTCTCGAACGTCTCGAAGCCGAATTCCCGGCCGAGGACGTGCACACCTGGTTGAAGCCGCTGCAGGCCACGCAGCGCGACGACACCACCGTGCTCTACGCTCCCAACGCCTTCGTCCGCGACGAAGTCCGCGCACGCTATCTCGCCCGTATCCGCGAACTGCTGCAGCATTTCGCCGGCAACGGCGACGTCGCGCTCGAAATCGGCTCGATGCCGCGCGCCACGGCGCCCGTCACACCGACCTTCGCCGACGCTGCGCCGGCCGCGGCCCTGGCGGTACCGTCGGAACCGTTCGTCGGCAATCTGGACAGCCACTACACCTTCGAGAACTTCGTCGAGGGCCGCAGCAACCAGCTCGGTCGCGCCGCGGCGTTGCAGGCCGCGCAGAAGCCCGGCGATCGCGCGCACAACCCATTGTTGCTGTACGGCAGCACCGGCCTGGGCAAGACCCACCTGATGTTCGCTGCGGGCAATGCGATGCGCACCGCGAACCCGGCCATGCGCGTGCTCTACCTGCGCTCCGAGCAATTCTTCAGCGCGATGATGAAGGCGCTGCAGGAACGCGCCATGGATGCGTTCAAACGCCAGTTCCAGAGCGTGGACGCGTTGCTGATCGACGACATCCAGTTCTTCGCCGGCAAGGAGCGCACCCAGGAAGAGTTCTTCCACACCTTCAACGCGCTGTTCGACGGCCGCCAGCAGATCATCATGACCTGCGACCGGTTTCCGCGCGAAGTCGAAGGGCTGGAGCCGCGCCTGAAGTCGCGTCTCGCCTGGGGCCTGTCGGTCGCGATCGATCCGCCCGACTTCGAGACCCGTGCGCAGATCGTGCTGTCCAAGGCGCGCGAGCGCGGTGCGCAGATCCCCGAAGACGTGGCGTTCCTGATCGCGAAGAAGATGCGCTCGAACGTCCGCGACCTCGAGGGAGCGCTCAATACGCTCGCAGCGCGCGCGAACTTCACCGGCCGCGCCATCACCCAGGAGTTCGCCCAGGAGACCCTGCGCGACCTGTTGCGCGCGCAGATGCACAGTGTCGGCATCCCTAACATCCAGAAGACCGTGGCAGACTACTACGGCCTGCAGATCAAGGACTTGCTGTCGAAGCGACGCACCCGTTCGCTGGCCCGCCCCCGACAGGTGGCGATGGCCCTGGCGAAGGAGCTGACCGAACACAGCCTGCCCGAGATCGGGGACGCCTTCGCGGGGCGCGACCACACCACCGTGCTTCATGCCTGCCGCCAGATTCGCAGCCTGCAGGAGACCGATGGCAAGCTCCGCGAGGACTGGGACAAGCTGATCCGCAAACTCAGTGAGTAACCCGTCCACAACCGGCCTCTCGGCGACCCCGTGCAGAACTGCGGGAGAACCTGTGGACAAGTCGGAGACCGGACGCGGCGACCGAAGTTGTCCACAGGTTGTCTCCAAGCCGGCTCAAGTTGTCCACCTGCTTTCGATGTCTGTTTTTTGTTTTTGATTCAACGACTTAGGATGCTAGTCCACGGATTTTCCGGACTCCATCACCACCGCTTTTTAGATTTATCCAATATTTGATACATGGGCATGGGGGATATCGCGAACATGCGTTTCAGTCTTCAACGTGAAGTCTTCCTGCGGCCCCTGGCCCAGGTGGTCAATGTCGTCGAGCGGCGTCAGACACTGCCCGTACTCGCCAATCTGCTGGTCCAGGTCAGCGACGGTCAGCTGTCGTTGACCGGTACCGATCTCGAAGTGGAGATGGTCGCGCGCACGGCGGTCGACGACGCCCAGGATGGCGAGACGACCATCCCCGCACGCAAGCTGTTCGAGATCGTTCGGGCGCTGCCGGATGGGAGCAAGGTCACCATCAGTCAGTCCGGCGACAAGATCTCGGTGCAGGCCGGGCGCAGCCGGTTCAGCCTGGCCAGCCTGCCGGCGAACGACTTCCCGTCGATCGACGATGTCGAGACCACCGAGCGCGTCCAGGTCGCCGAAGCGGCGCTGAAGGAATTGATCGAGCGCACCGCGTTCGCCATGGCCCAGCAGGACGTCCGTTATTACCTCAATGGCCTGTTGTTCGATCTGGCCGAGCAGCGCCTGCGTTGCGTGGCGACCGACGGCCACCGCCTCGCCTTGTGCGAAGCGGATCTGGATGCGCAGGTCGCGACGAAGCGGCAGATCATCGTCCCGCGCAAGGGCGTGCAGGAACTGCAGCGGTTGCTGGAAGGCGGCGACCGCGTGCTGGAACTGGAGATGGACCGCAGCCATTTGCGGGTCAAGCGCGACGATGTCACGTTCACCTCGAAGCTCATCGACGGCAAGTTCCCCGATTACGAAGCGGTGATTCCGATCGGTGCGGACCGCGAAGTCGCGGTGGATCGCGAAGTGCTGCGTGCGGCGCTGCAGCGTGCGGCGATCCTGTCGAATGAGAAGTACCGTGGCGTGCGGGTCGAGGTTTCGCCCGGTCAGCTCAAGATCAGCGCGCACAACCCGGAGCAGGAAGAGGCGCAGGAAGAGGTCGAGGCCGATACCAAGGTCGAGGATCTCGCGATCGGCTTCAACGTGAATTACCTCATGGATGCGCTGGGCGCATTGCGCGGCGAGGAAATCGTGCTGCAGCTGCGCGACGCCAACTCCTCCGCGCTCGTGCGCGAGTCGGCGAATGCCAAGTCGCGTCACGTGGTGATGCCGCTGCGCCTCTGAGCGATGTTTCACGTGGAACACGCGAAAGACCCGGCTTCGGCCGGGTTTTTCTTTGGTCGGCTCGGAGGCCCCGGTCCGTCTGCCGGAATTGTCGTGCCGGTTCCCCATGATGGTCGCGGTCGGGCCCGATGGCGGTCTGGTATGGGCCGCAGCCGCCGGCGGTCCCTGCTCTCCGAGACTTGAACGTGGGCCACGGTGAGACGTGTCCGCGACCGGGCTGTGGGTGGCTCAGCGCGTACCCGATCCGCCGGGTCGTCCCATCGGGGCGGAGGCGAGCTCTGGCTGCGGAGCGCGGGTGCGTCGTGTCGGGCGCAGGCTGGGGCCGGAAGACGCGTGGCGCAGCGGCCCATCCGGAGCGCAGCAATCAGGGCGCGGCGGTTCACATCGGCCGGTGGCTGCTCTGGGAAGTGAGCCGACGCACGGGCTGACCCGCGAGGCACGGCGGGCTGAAGGGCGCACGGGAGAGTGCGTGGCCTGCCGCAGGTGGCGTGTCTCCGAATTGCGGGCCGGACGACCGGGGTGGGCTCCTGATGATCGTCGGGCGACGCATCTGCTTGTCGTCGCGGGGTTGGGGAACGCCTTCGCCGGCGTGGGCCCTGACGTGTGTTGGCGCCGCGTGGGCTGGAGGTCGGGTTCCTCAGGAGGCTCCACCGCATCAGGGCGGGATGCGCCGGACGCCCGAAGCTGCGATCGTCCCCTGCTCGATCGCGCCACGCCGCCTCGTGACCGGGGCCGGGCAGCTACACTGTCGCGCCGCCGTCTCCCGCTCGCGACCTTCCCTTCCTGGCCCTGCTCCGCCCTTCACTGCCGTGCCCATTTCTCGCCTGCATATCCGTAACGTTCGACGTCTGGTCGAGGTCGAGCTTCATCCGGGACCCGGTGTGAACTTGTTGGTGGGGCCCAACGGAGCGGGAAAGACCAGCGTGCTGGAGGCGTTGCACCTGATGGCCTACGGGCGGAGTTTCCGTGGACGGGTGCGCGACGGCCTGATCCGGACCGGCGCCGATGCCCTGGAAGTCTTCGTGGCCTGGGATGCCGCCGATGGCCGCGGCCCGCGCCGGGCCGGCCTGCGCCATGCAGGCGATCGCTGGGATGGTCGGGTGGACGGCGAGCCGGTGGACCAGCTGGGTACGCTCTGCGCTGCGTTGGCCGTGGTGAGCTTCGAGCCCGGTAGTCACGCGCTGGTCTCGGGCGGAGGCGAACCCCGACGCCGTTTCCTCGATTGGGGTTTGTTCCACGTGGAACATGATTTCGTGCCCGCCTGGCGGCGTTATGCGCGTGCGCTCCGTCAGCGTAATGCCCTGCTCAAGGCGGGCCGCCCCGATACGGAGCTCGAACCGTGGGAGCGCGAAATGGCGCACGCGGGCGAATCCATGACGCATGCACGTGCGGTCTACCTGGATCATCTCCAGGACGCACTGATGGACCTGCTGCCCCAGCTCGCACCCTCCCTGGGGCGTGTTGCGTTGGAGTTCCAGCCGGGCTGGAAGCGGCAGGAGCTTTCGCTGGGCGATGCCCTGCTGGTCGCACGCGGCCGCGATCGTCTGGTCGGCCATTCCACGGTCGGTCCCCATCGCAGCGACTGGCGCGTTTCCGTGGGCGCGGCCCCCTCGGGAGAGGCGCTCTCGCGTGGGCAGGCCAAACTCGTGGCCTTGTCGTGTCTCCTCGCCCAGGCCCGGCACCTGGCCGCCACCCTGGGCGCCTGGCCCGTCGTCGTGCTGGACGACCTGGCCTCCGAACTCGACAGCGACCATCGGACGCGTGTGTTGCAGCTGCTGGACGCGACCGGCGCGCAGGTCTTCGTCAGCGGGACCGATCGCGACCTTCTGCCGTTGCCGGGTCGCCGCCCCACCACGATGTTCCACGTGGAACAGGGCCGCGTCGAGCCGGAACCGGCGCCATCTCGAGCCGTCGGGTCATCCGGGGCGTCAGGGCCCGCGGTGGTATAATTCGTATCCCTGTCTCGCCTGCTCCACGCGCCTTCGGCATCCTGCCGCCCGGCCCGTCCGCAGGCCGTGTCCGGACCGACGAGAGCGCATGACCGACGAGCAGATTCCCGAGCCGACCGCCGCTGGCGGTACCACGTACGACTCTAGCAAGATCACCGTGCTTCGCGGCCTGGAAGCGGTCCGCAAGCGGCCGGGCATGTACATCGGCGATGTCCACGACGGCACCGGCTTGCACCACATGGTGTTCGAGGTGGTGGACAACTCGGTCGACGAGGCGCTGGCCGGCCATGCCGACGACATCGTGGTGACCATCCACCTGGATGGCTCGGTGTCGGTCTCGGACAACGGCCGCGGCGTGCCGGTCGACATCCACAAGGAAGAAGGCGTGTCCGCGGCCGAGGTCATCCTCACCGTGCTGCACGCCGGCGGCAAGTTCGACGACAACAGCTACAAGGTCTCCGGCGGCCTGCACGGCGTGGGCGTGTCCGTGGTCAATGCGCTGTCCGAGCACCTGTGGCTGGAGATCTGGCGCGACGGCTTCCACCACCGCCAGGAATACGCGCTCGGCGAGCCGCTGTATCCGCTCGAACGCCTGGAGGCGTCCGAGCGCCGCGGCACCACGCTGCGCTTCAAGCCCTCGGTGGAAATCTTCTCCGACGTCGAGTTCCACTACGACATCCTGGCCCGCCGCCTGCGCGAACTGTCGTTCCTGAACTCGGGGGTGCGCATCACCCTCGTGGACGAGCGGGGCGAGGGGCGCCGCGACACCTTCGAGTACGAGGGCGGGATCAAGTCCTTCGTGGAACATCTGGCGCAGCTCAAGACGCCGTTGCACCACAGCGTGATCGCGGTATCCGGCGAGCACAACGGGATCAGCGTCGAGGTCGCCCTGCAGTGGACCGACGCCTACCAGGAAACGATGTTCTGTTTCACCAACAACATCCCGCAGAAGGACGGCGGTACCCATCTGCAAGGGTTCCGTGCGGCGCTGACCCGCACGCTCAGCCAATACATCGAACAGAACGGCATCGCCAAGCAGGCCAAGGTGGCGCTGTCGGGCGACGACATGCGCGAAGGCATGATCGCCGTGCTGTCGGTGAAGGTGCCGGATCCGAGCTTTTCCTCGCAGACCAAGGAGAAGCTCGTCTCATCCGACGTGAGACCGGCTGTTGAGAGCTCGTTCGGCGCACGTTTGGAGGAGTTCCTGCAGGAGAACCCCAACGAAGCCCGTGCCATCGCCGGCAAGATCGTCGATGCCGCGCGCGCGCGCGAGGCGGCCCGCAAGGCCCGCGACCTCACCCGCCGCAAGGGCGCGCTGGATATCGCCGGCCTGCCGGGCAAGCTGGCCGACTGCCAGGAAAAGGATCCGGCGCTCTCCGAGCTGTTCATCGTCGAGGGCGACTCCGCAGGCGGTTCGGCCAAGCAGGGACGCAACCGCAAGACCCAGGCGATCCTGCCGCTGAAGGGCAAGATCCTCAACGTCGAGCGCGCGCGCTTCGACCGCATGTTGTCCAGCGCCGAGGTCGGCACGCTGATCACCGCGCTGGGCACCGGTATCGGCAAGGACGAGTACAACCCGGACAAGTTGCGCTACCACCGCATCATCCTGATGACCGATGCTGACGTCGACGGCAGCCACATCCGCACCCTGCTGCTGACGTTCTTCTACCGGCAGATGCCGGAACTGATCGAGCGCGGGCACATCTACATCGGCCTGCCGCCGCTGTACAAGATCAAGCAGGGACGCACCGAACTCTATCTCAAGGACGATGCCGCGCTCGACGCCTATCTGGCCGGGAATGCCGTCGAAGGCGCCGCGCTGGTGCCGGCCGAAGGCGAGCCCGGGATCGAGGGCGCGCAGCTGGAGAAGCTGTTGCTGGCCTATGCCCGCGCACGCGAGGCGATCGCCCGCAACGCGCACCGCTACGAGCCGGCATTGCTGGAAGCGCTGATCGACTTCACGCCACTGGATCCGGAACGCCTGAAGGCCAACATCGACGAGCGTGCCGAACTCGATGCGCTGGAAGGCCGCCTCAACCGGGGCGGGCTGGGTCGGCCGGTCTATCGCCTCGGAATCCAGACCGACGCCGAAGGCCGTCCCACCGCACTGCTGGCCACCCGCCGACACATGGGCATGGAACAGCAGCAGGTGCTGCCGCTGGCCGCGCTGGAAAGCGGCGAGCTGCGGGCCGTGCGCGAGGCCGCCGAACTGCTGCACGGCCTGGTCCGCGAAGGCGGGCAGATCGTGCGCGGCAACCGCACCCAGGCGGTGTCGAGCTTCGCCGAAGCCCAGACCTGGCTGTTCGACGAGGCCAAGAAGGGTCGCCAGATCCAGCGCTTCAAGGGCCTGGGCGAAATGAACCCGGAACAGTTGTGGGAAACCACGGTCAATCCGGACACCCGCCGCCTGCTGCAGGTGCGGATCGAGGATGCGGTGGCCGCGGATCAGATCTTCAGCACATTGATGGGCGACGTGGTGGAACCGCGCCGCGAGTTCATCGAGGACAACGCGCTGCGCGTGGCCAATCTCGACGTCTGAGGCCGGCGCCCGGCGACTGTGCTTGACGAGCCGTTAATCCTTGCCTGATTACAAGATCTGATCCTGCCTGCGGATACTCCAGCCATGAAGCCGATTCTCGCCGCGCTGGCCGCGGCGGTGCTCGCCACCGCCTGCGCCACCACGACCTCCCCGACCGGTCGCACCCAGTACGTCGGTGCCGTCTCCCAGGATCAGCTCAACCAGCTGGGTGAAAAAGCCTTCGCGGAGATGAAGGCGCAGGAGCGGGTGTCCAACGACACGCGCCAGAACGCCTACGTGAGCTGCGTGGTCAACGCGATCGTGCAGCAGCTGCCCGCGGCCGATCAGCGGATCCGCTGGGAATCGGCCGTCTTCGTCAACGACGAACCCAATGCCTTCGCCCTGCCCGGCGGCAAGGTCGGCATCAACACCGGCCTGTTCAAGGTCGCGCAGAACCAGGACCAGCTGGCGGCCGTGGTCGCTCACGAAATCGGCCACGTCATCGCCCGGCACCACGACGAACGCATCACCCGGCAGAGCGGCGCCAGCGGCGCGCTCAACGTGCTCGGCGCCGTACTCGGCTCGCGTTACGGCGAGGGGATTGGCAATGCAGCCGTCCAAGGTGGCAGTATTGCGGCGCAGGCAGGGTTCCTGCTGCCCGGTTCGCGGGCGCAGGAGAGCGAGGCCGATGTCGTCGGGCAACAGTGGATGGCAGCGGCAGGGTTCGATCCGCGGGCAGCGGTCAACCTGTGGCAGAACATGATCGCCGCCGGCGGCAATCGTCCGCCGCAGTGGCTGTCGACCCACCCCGATCCGCAGAGCCGCATCGGCGAGCTGCGGTCGCGCGCGGACGGATTGCTTCCCACGTGGGAGCAGGCACGCGCGGCGGGGCGTCGACCCCAGTGTGGCTGACAGGACGTTGGCAGAACCAACCCCCACCCGATGCACCGCGGCCCGGTGCCTCACATCGTCAGAACAGCTACAGGTGATTGCATGAACGCCACTCTCCATGCTCCGGCCCTGATCGCGCTCGCGGTCGCTGCCGTCCTCGGAACGGGTTCCGTCGCGGAGGTGCGCGCCGCCGTCCCCGCCCCGTCCAACCAGGTGTCCAGTCAGGACGCGCAGTGCCAGTCCCGTGAGCGCGGGTCGCGCGGTGGCAATCGTGCCGAGGAACTTTATCCCCAGGCCACCCGCCAGGCGCCCTCGGAGCGTGCCTCGTCGCGCATGGGCTCGCGCCTGTCCCGTCTCGGTGCCGCGTTCGACAAGGACGACAATGCCGGTGTGCGGCAGATGGCCGACGAAATCATCGCCGAGGAGCGCGCCAACAATTACGACCGCGCCTACGCGGCGCAGCTGGCCGCGAATGCCGCCTACAACGACGACGATCTCGTGGCGGCCAAGGCGTACCTGACCCGGACGGTCGAGCTCGACGCGCTCGACAACAACGGTCACTTCCAGTCGCTGATGATGCTGGCCCAGCTGCAGGCCCAGGACGACGAGCTCGACCAGGCGCTGGCCACGCTCGACCGCTACTTCGAAGGCAGCGGCAGCCAGCGTCCGGAAGACCTCGCACTCAAGGGTCAGATCCTGGCGCAGGCCGAGCGCGGCGCGGAGGCGATCCCGCTGCTGCAGCAGGCCATCGAGGCCTCGGAGAACCCGCAGGCGGGCTGGACCCAGGCGCTGATGGCGGCGTACCTGGAAACCGACAACACCGCCGAGGCGACCCGCCTGGCCGAACAGATCGCGTCGAACGCACCCGACGACAAGCGTTCCCAGCTCAACCTGGCGTCGATGTACATCCAGGCCGACGACACCGACCGCGCGATCGAGGTCATGGAGCGCCTGCGTTCGAGCGGGCAGCTCACCGAGGATCGCGAGTATCGCAACCTGTTCGCGCTGTATCTCAGCACGGACGGCGGCGAGGCGCGCGCGATCGAAGTGATCAACGACGGTCTCGCCAAGGGCGTGCTGGAAGAGAACCACCAGACCTACCTGGCGCTGGGTCAGGCCTATTACTTCTCGGACCAGCCCGGCCCGGCGATCGAGGCCTACCAGAAGGCCGCACCGTTGTCGTCGGATGGCGAAACCTATCTCAACCTAGCCAAGATCCTGGTCGGCGAGGATCGTGTGCCCGAGGCCAAGCAGGCTGCGCAGCAGGCGCTGGACAAGGGCGTTCGGAATCCTGAGGAAGCGCGACGGCTGATCGCGCTCTGACGCCATTGGTACCGCTCCCGGCCGCCGTGCCGGGGGTTGGTCCCAGGATGCGTTTTTGTTATAGACTTGGGGATTCGCGTCGTCGATTCAATAGAGACGCGGTTCCGAACCATCGACAGGGCACCTCGGTGTCCGGCCAGACTTGAGTTCCCCCCGCATGACGCAACGCTTGCAGAATCACAGATCGCGCGAAGACGAAGGTCTCAATTGGGCGCGTATCGCCGGTTTCACGATGGTCATTGCCATCCATGCGGCCGCCATCCTGTTGCTGATGGCTCCGGTGAATCCGCCTGGCGCCGGTCCCGACGAGGAAGAGGTCACCCAGGTGGTGATCATCGAGCCGCCGCCGCCGCCGCCCCCCCCGCCGCCGCCGCCGCCGGAACCGCCGGAGCCTGAGCCCGTCCAGGAGCTCTCGCCGCCGACGCCGACCCCGGTGCCGCCGCCGCCCGAACAGCCGCCGGTCGTGTTCGACACGCCGTCGCCGGTCGATACCCCGGCCCCGCCGCCCGCCCCGCCCGCGCCGCCTGCGCCGGTCACGGCGATGGAGGCCTCGGTCGACATCTCCTCGCGCAACATGAATCCGCCGCGCTACCCGCCGGCTGCCATGCGCGCGGGCATCGAAGGCACCGTCATCCTGATCGTCGAGATCGACGCCCAGGGCAACGTGCTCAACGTCAGCGTCGAAACCTCGAGCCGCAACCGCGATCTCGATCGTGCGGCGATGCAGGCCGCGCGCGGCTGGCGCTTCAATCCCGGTCGCGGCACCGACGGCCAGGCGGCCGGCGGTCGCGTCCGTGTGCCGGTCGACTTCAACCTCGGTGGCTGACGACAGTCGGTTACGAGTTTCAACCGCTCCATCTTCGCTCCACCCATAAGTCCAATCTTTTCAACATTCAAAGGTAAGCGTCATGCTGCAGGAATCTACCAACGCCCCTGTGTCCGGAGCCACCGACAACGCCGCGGCGATGACCCAGATGGGCTTCGCAGACATGCTTCAGCACATGGACATCGTCAACTGGACGGTCCTGTGCGTCCTGGTTGCCATGTCGGCGATGTCGATCTACTGGATCATCTTCAACTTCATCAAGAACACGCGCCTGAAGTCGTCTTCGGACCGCGTCATCAACACGTTCTGGGAAACCCCGAACGCCCAGGACGCGATCCGCTTCATGGAAGAGCAGCCGGCCAGCGAGCCGTTCTCCAAGGTCGCCCTCGACGCCGCCCAGGCCGCTGCGCACCATCAGCGTCATGAAGGTTCGCGTCTGGTCGAGTCGCTCAACCGCTCGGAGTTCGTGGACCGCGCCCTGCGCCAGGCCGTGACCCGCGAGTCGCTGCGTCTCGAGACCGGTCTGACCCTGCTCGCCACCGTCGGTTCGACCGCTCCGTTCGTCGGTCTGCTCGGCACCGTGTGGGGCATCTACCGCGCCCTGATCCGCATCGGCGCCAGCGGCCAGGCCGACATGGGCTCGGTGGCCGGTCCGGTGGGTGAGGCGCTGATCATGACCGCGATCGGTCTGGGTGTTGCGATCCCGGCGGTGCTGGGCTTCAACTTCTTCACCCGCTCCAACCGCATCACCAACAACAAGCTCGACACCTTCGCCCACGACCTGCACGACTTCTTCGCCACCGGTTCGCGCGTCGGCGAGGCAGCGCAGCCCCAGGCGCAGCGTTGATCACGTCGAAGTTCTGACGGAGTCCGGATATGGCTTTCAGCTCTAACGATGGTGGCGGCAAGCCGATGGCGGCGATCAACGTCGTCCCGTTGGTCGACGTGATGCTGGTGCTGCTCATCATCTTCATGGTCACCGCACCGTTGATGACGCATCGCGTCCAGGTCGAGCTTCCCGAAGCCACGCTGGATGAAGTGCCCGAAGGTGGTGCGGCTCCGCCCATCACCATCGCGGTCACGGAGCAGGGCAACGTGTACGTCAACGACGAACAGGTCAGCCTCGCGCAGTTGGAAAGTGTGCTGTCGGTGGAAGCTCAGAAGACACCGCAGCCGCCCATCAACATCCGTGGCGACCGGGCGACGCGTTATCGCGCCATCGACGAAGTGGTGACCATCGCGCAGGCCCAGGGCATGCGCAAGGTCGGCTTCGTCTCCACTGCCGAACCAAACTGAAGGAGGGCGGCAACCATGGCATTCAGTACAGGTGACGGCGACGGCCCAATGGCCGATATCAACATCATCCCGCTCGCGGACGTGATGTTGGTGCTGCTGATCATCTTCATGGTCACGGCCCTCAAGCCGGAAAAGCCGATCGATATCGATCTGCCGCAACGCTCGGTCGATCCGCCGGACAGCCCGGTGGATCCGCCGGAGCCGATCCGTCTGCGCATCGACGGCGCGAACCAGATCTACTGGAACGACAGCCCGGTGCCGGTTTCGGCATTGCGCAACATGATGGAATCCGAGGTCCAGCGCGATCCGACCAACCAGCCCACGCTGGAGATCGACGCCAGCCAGGATTCCGACTACGGCGTATTGGCCAAGGTCCTGGCCGAGGCGAAGAACGCCCAGATGCTCAAGATCGGCTTCATCAAGAGCTGACGTCGCAAGAAACCGGTCGGCGGCGCCGCAGCACGCCGTCGACCGAGATGCTTACCTACCTTTGAAACGCCGCCTCCGGGCGGCGTTTTTTTTGCTTCCGGAGTGCGGTCACGGCGCGGAGGCTGCCGCCGCTGGACGAGACCGGTCCGGTGTCGTGCCCGTGCGTTTCGAGCGTCGTCAGCGGTCGTCGTCCGGCGGGGCGGCCTGTTGCGTGTCGTGGCCGGCAAGAGCCTCCACGCCTCGAGCGTGCATCCGACGTATTCGGCGTTCCTCGATCCGCGTCAGGTGCGTCGCCGTCCCCGGACGGCGCGTCGAGACGGTCAGCGTCGTGCGGTCTCGAGGATCCGCAGGTAGCGGCCGACGGTCGGGGCGAGACCGTCGTAGAGCGCTTCGCCCACCAGTGCATGACCGATCGACACTTCCAGCACGTCCGGCACGGCCTCGACGAAGGCCCCCAGGTTGGCCTGGTTGAAGTCGTGGCCGGCATTCACGCCGAGGCCTGCGGCCTGGGCGCGGCGGGCGGTCCGCCCGGCTGCCGCCAGGATCGATGCGGCTTCGCCACGGGCGTGGGCGTCCGCATAAGGGCCGGTATAGAGCTCGATGCGATCGGCACCCAGCGCGGCCGCATGTTCCACCGCGGCATCGAGATCGGCGAACAGGCTGACCCGGCACCCGAGCGTCCGCAGCGCCTCGATCGGCGCGCGCAGGCGCTCGCCGTCCCGGACGAAATCGAAGCCGTGATCGGACGTGAGTTGCGTATCCGCGTCCGGCACCAGGGTCGCCTGTGCGGGACGAGCCTGCTCGCACAGGGCCAGGAAGCCCGGATAACCCGGGCGGGCGTCCGCGAAGGGATTGCCTTCGAGGTTGAACTCGACCCCACGTCGCCGGCACAGCGCGGCCAACGCGATCACATCGTCGGCGCGGGCGTGGCGAGCGTCGGGCCGGGGATGGACGGTGATGCCGTACGCGCCGGCATCCAGACAGGTTTCGGCCGCGCGCAGCAGATCGGGCTCGCCACCGCCGCGCGCGTTGCGCATCAACGCGATCTTGTTGAGATTCACGCTCAGGCGTGTCGGGCGGCGATCGGTCATCGAGGCGAGTGATTGCGGGGCGGCGAACGGAATCGCAGGCGCGGGGCGTCGGATCAGGGCGTCAGGCGTTCGTTGTCGTGCGCGGACGGGTGGCCACCTTCCGCGGTCGATGCCCGTCGGGCCTCGGCCGCCTCGCGCAGACGCCGGAGTTCCTGAGGATCGATCATCATCGTATCGTCGCGGCTCTGGTTGCCCACGCGCTGCGCCAGCAACGCCAGCACCCAGATCACCAGGAACACCAGTGCGGCCAGAATGCACACCACGGCCAGCGCGACCGAACCGGTCGTCATCGAGATCGCGAACGCGGCGATCGCCAACAGCAGGAACAACCATGGCATGAGGCGCTCTCCTTGGGCCCGGGACCGGTGCAGTCTACCGCCTGTGCGGGGACGTACCCGCCGCCCGGCCCCATCGACGCGCCGTCCGTCGTCGAGCGGAGCGCGCCGACGGCGCCTTACAGCAGCGGCGACAGCAGGCGCGCGAGGGCCTCGGGCAGCCGCTCGCGCAACAGCGGCCGGTCCGTCGCCGGCGTCACCGTCTGGGCATGCTGCAGCTCCGCCTCCAGGTGCCGTGCCAGGCGGGTCGCCAGCGTCCGATCGTCGAACATCACCGACACTTCGAAGTTCAGGCTGAAACTGCGGTGGTCGAAGTTGGCGCTCCCCAGCACCACGATCGCATCGTCGATCAGCAACGCCTTGGTGTGGAGCATGCGCGGACCGTACTCGAACACCTTGACCCCGGCGGCGAGCAGTTCGTCGAAGTAGGAGCGCGCCGCCAGCGTGACCAGCAGCGAATCGCTGCGCTTGGGCACCAGCAGGCGGACATCGAGCCCCGCCAGCGCCGCCGACGTCAGCGCCATGCGGGCCGCCTCGCCCGGCACGAAGTACGGCGTGGTCAGCCAGACCCGGGTATGGGCGGCGTGGATCGCGCTCACGTGCACACGGTGGATCGCCTCCCATCGCGAGTCAGGCCCGGAGGCGATCACCTGCGTCGGGATCTCGCCGGGCGGCTCGGCGGGTGGGGTCTGTGCGCCGATCTCCTGCAGGCAGGCGCGATCGCCGCTGGCGTACACCCAGTCCTCGGCGAACACCCGCTGCAACGGCCGCACCACGTCGCCCTCCAGCCGGACGTGCAGGTCGCGATAGGCGTCGTCGCGGTGGCGTTCGTCCTGGTCGGCGGTGATGTTGATGCCGCCGGTGTAGGCGACACGGCCGTCGATGATCACGATCTTGCGGTGGGTGCGCAGATTCACCCAGGGCCGTCGCCAGATCCGGCCGAATCGCGCCGGATGGAACCAGGCGATCTCGCCGCCGGCGGCCAGCAGCGGCGCGAACATCCGCCGTGCCCGGGCGCTGCCGATCGCATCCACCAGCAGGCGCACCCGCACGCCGGCCCGGGCCCGCTCCACCAGGGCGTCGCGCAGGGCCTCGCCGACGTGGTCGCGGCCGTAGATGTAGTACTCCAGATGCACGTGCCGCTGCGCCGCGCGCACGTCGGCGAGCAAGGCTTCGTACTTTTCGCCGCCGTCGACCAACAGGCGCACGGTATGGGACGACGACGGCGACAGGCCGCTGGCCGCCTGCCCGAGGCGGGCCAGCTCGCGGGCCCCGGCGTGGGTGCTGAACGCGTCGTGGCGCGCATCGATATGGCTGCGGTTGCGGGCGCGACGCAGCCGCTGGCGCTCGATCCGCTGGGGGCCGAACACGTGATAGATCAGAAAGCCGATGTAGGGCAGCGCCGCCAGGCCGAGCAGCCAGCTCAGGGTCGCCACCGGCTCGCGCTTCTGCAACACGATCCAGCCGCCGAGCCAGAGCAGGTAGACCAGCCAGACCAGGGCCAGCAATGCGCCCAGATACGGCAGGTCGACGAGGGCGTGCCACAGGCGCGTGATCTGGTCTTGCATCGTGAAGCGTCCGATGGCGACGGCAGGAGGGCGATCCCGCCAAGATAGCCCGGCGGCGGCGTCGCGGATACGCGGGTGGTCGCGGCGACCCGGTTGCGCGGGGGCGCGGGCGCGATGTCCGACGTCCGCAGCAGGCCGCGTGAGCGCGCCATCGCCGCCGCCCCGTCGCACGGGCTGCGACCGTCGCCGGGCACACTGCCCCGATGACGCATCGCGGACCGTTCGGAAAACAGCGCCCGCCCGGCGCGGCCCCGATCAAGGGGCGCGGCGCCGGTGGCTGGACCCCGGGGCGCTTCGAACGTCGGGAAACCGTGCTCGAGGACGATGGCTGGGACGTGCTGCGCGACGACGATCCCGACGTCCAGCCGACTCCGCTCAAGACGCACGTCGTCGAGGAACGCGCGCGCAGCATCATCAGCACCAACACCTCACCCGATATCGGTTTCAGCCAGTCGGTGAATCCCTACCGCGGCTGCGAGCACGGATGCGTCTACTGCTTCGCGCGTCCGTCGCATGCCTACCTCGATCTCTCGCCGGGGCTCGATTTCGAAACCCGGCTGTTCGCCAAGTCGAACGCCGCCGAACGCCTGCGCCTCGAGCTCGGCAAACCCGGTTACGTCTGCACGCCGATCGCGCTGGGCATCAACACCGACGGCTACCAGCCGATCGAACGGGAGTGCCGCATCACCCGGGCCTGCCTCGAGGTCTGCGCCGAGGTCGGCCAGCCGGTCAGCATCGTCACCAAGAGCGCACTGGTCCTGCGCGATCTGGACCTGCTCGGGCCGATGGCGGCGCGCGGATTGGTCACGGTGCATCTGTCGATCACCACGCTCGACAACCGCCTGTCGGCGCGCATGGAGCCGCGGGCGGCCGCGCCGCATGCGCGGCTGAAAACGCTGGCGGCGCTGGCCGACGCGGGCGTACCGACGGGCGTGCTGGTGGCGCCGGTGATCCCGATGCTCACCGATCGCGATCTCGAGGCCATCCTCGAGGCCGCCCGGGGCGCCGGCGCGCAGGCGGCCGGCTATGTCCTGCTGCGCCTGCCGCACGAACTGAAGGACATCTGGCGGGACTGGCTGGCACAGCACTACCCGGACCGGGCCACGCACATCGCCAGCCTGATCCGGCAGATGCGCGGTGGCCGCGACTACGACAGCACGTACGGCCGCAGAATGCGCGGCGAGGGGCCGTTCGCCGACCTGATCGCCGCTCGCTTCGCACGAGCGCGGCGGACGCTCGGCTATCCGGGTCTGTCGCCGTTGCGCACCGATCTGTTCGTGGCGCCGCGCGCGCCGTCGCCCCAAGGCGAGCTGTTCTGAGCCGAACCGGGCGGGCGCGGTGAATCCCGGCTGACTCGGGGCGACGTCCACACGCAGGCCACCTCGCCCTCGGTACACTCGGGCGTTCTTCATCTGATCCGCGTGTCGATGACCGTTCCCAGTTCCAGCGATCCGCTGCCGCCGCTGCCGGACGACCTCGCCGGACGTCTCACCCAGGCCGAAGCGGCCCTCGAACGCGTGCACCATCGCGAGGAGCTGCTGGCCTACGGACTGTCCCACGATCTGCGCGCCCCGCTTCGCGCGATCAACGGCTACGCACAGTTGCTGATGGGGCAGCACGCCGAAGGGCTGGATCCGCAGGGGCGCGAATACCTGGGCCGCATCCGCGATGCGGCCGGTCGGATGGAAGGCCTGATCGAGAAGCTGCTGCAACTCTCCTACGTATCCCGTGCGCAGCTGCGCATGGCGCAGGTCGATCTCGGCATGCTGGTCGAATGGAGCGTCGCCGAGCTCGAGGATCTCGAACCGGGGCTCAAGCCCCAGCTCGAGGTCCAGCCCGACCTGCACGTGCAAGGCGACGAGCGTCAGCTCAAGCAGCTGTTCGAGCGGCTCCTGCACAACGCCTGGAAGTTCTCGCGCGCCAGCGGCCAGGTCCGGATCCAGGTGCACGGACAGGCCACGGGAGACCGCCTCACCGTCACCATCGCCGACGCCGGGTGCGGCTTCGACATGCGGTACGCAGACCGCATGTTCGAACCGTTCCAGCGTCTGCACGGGCCCGATCAGGGCGGCGGCGATGGCCTCGGTCTGGCCATTGCCCGGGCCATCGTGGAACGGCACGATGGTCGCATCTGGGCCGAATCCTCGGACGACGGCGCCCGCGTCCACCTGGAACTTCCCACGGGGACCGGTTCGGGTTCGGTGCGTACCCAACAGGACCTGGCTGCATGAGCGAAAAACCCATCCTGCTCGTCGAAGACAATCCCGACGACGTCGAGTTGACCCGACTGGCCTTCATCGACGCCAAGATCGCGAATCCGCTGGTGGTCACGCGCGACGGTGTCGAGGCACTGGATTACCTGTTCGCGCGCGGCGAGCACGCCGACCGCGATCCGCAGCTCATGCCGTCGATCGTCCTGCTCGACCTGAATCTTCCGCGCTTGGACGGGCGCGAAGTGCTGCAGGCGATCCGGGCCGACCCCCGCACGCGCGCACTGCCCGTGGTGGTGCTGACCACCAGCAACGAACCGTTCGACATCGAGGCTGCCTACGCCCTGGGCGTGAACAGCTACATCCGCAAGCCGGTGGATTTCCAGCAATTCGTCGGTGCGGTCCGCCAGGTCGGGCTGTACTGGCTGGTGCTCAACCAGCCGCAGACGTCCTGAGCCGGCCGGCGTCCGCCGTCTCCACACGTCCCCCGCCGCACCTCGACCTAGACCTCCTCGATGTCGCGACTCGTGCGCTACACGGGCCGGATCGCCTCGAACGCCGCCGCACGCGAGGGGCCGCTCAGGCGCCCCCGTACAACCGCTCGGCGCGCTGGAACAGGATCCAGCTGGTGGCGATGAACTTGTCCGCCCCGCGCGGCCGGTTGCCGCGATGGGTGTGGGTGAAGGCGGTCGGCGCGATCAGCAGATCGCCGACACGCGGTGCGATCTTGCGGCGCTGGAACAGGAACTCGGTCTCGCCGGCATCGAAGCCGTCGTTGAGATACACGGTCCACAGCAGGTGGCGGTGCAGGGTCTCGCACTGCGGGTCGCGCGGAAACAGCTCGCAGTGCCAATAGGGATACCCACCCTCGCCGTCCCGGTACCACTGCAGGTTGATCGTGCCCGGGCGCAGGCACGTGCGCGCCAGTTCGCCCAGGCCCGCGTCGTCCATCGCGGCGACATCGTCGGCGTCCAGCCGCCGGGTGCCGCCGCCGGGCTCCGGTCGCTGCAGCATCAGGGGCGCGATCAATGCCTGCGGATAGCGCCGCAGATAGCCGAGCAGACCCGCATACACGGCCACATTGAGCGCCTGCTCGACATCCTTCCACTCGGCACGCCCCGACAGGGTGAGGTCCTGGCTGCGCTTGAGCTCCGGAAACAAGCCGCCGCCGACCTGGCCCGGGACCAACCCGTCGCTGTCGCGCATGCGCGCGACGATCTGCGCGCAGACGGATGCGTCGACCGCGCCGGGGAAGACCTCGATGAAATCGGCTGCGATGGAATCAGCCTCGGTGGAGTCGCCCATGCCGTTCGATCCGCGCCATTCGATCCGTTCGGATGCCGAGCATGGCCGAGCGACCGCGGCCGCGCAATGCGTGCGACCGCCCGACGCTCAGCGGCCGGATTCTCGACCGGCGGCGTCGTGCCGCAGGTGATACGCGGTCGCGGTGTCGACTTCCTCGCGCGAGCCCAGGAAGACCGGCACGCGCTGGTGCAGCAGCTCCGGTGCGATGTCGAGGATCCGCCGCCGCCCGTCGGTCGCCGCGCCGCCGGCCTGCTCGACCAGCATCGCCATCGGGTTGGCTTCGTACATCAGTCGCAGTTTGCCGGGCTTGTCCGGATCCTTGCGGTCCCATGGGTAGATGAAGATGCCGCCGCGGGTCAGGATGCGATGCACGTCGGCGACCATGCTGGCGATCCAGCGCATGTTGAAATCCTTGCCGCGCGGCCCTTCCCGGCCGGCGAGCAGATCGTCGACATAGCCCTGCATCGCCGGTTCCCAGTGGCGCTGGTTGGACATGTTGATCGCGAACTCCTGCGTCGCCTCCGGAATCCGCATGTCGCGGCGGGTCAGCACGAACGAGCCCTGCTCGCGATCGAGGGTGAACGCATGGGTGCCGTGGCCGACGGTCAGCACCAGCATCGTGCTCGGGCCGTAGATGCAGTAGCCGGCAGCGACCTGGTCGTTGCCCGACCGCAGGAAGTGCGCATCCTCGGCCGGCACGCCGTCGCGTGCGCGCAGGACCGAGAAGATCGTCCCGACCGAGACGTTGACGTCGATGTTGCTACTGCCGTCGAGCGGATCGAACACCAGCAGGTAGTGCCCGCGCGGGTACGCGTCGGGAATCGGCTGGCAGTGCGGCATCTCTTCCGAGGCGCAGGCCGCCAGGTGCCCGCCCCAGGCGTTGGCGTCGATCAGGATGTCGTTGGACAGCACGTCGAGCTTCTTCTGCGCCTCGCCCTGCACGTTGATGCTGTCGCCGCCGCTGTCGCCGACCGCATCGCCGAGCACTCCGCCCAGCGCGCCCTTGCCCACGGCCACCGAGATCCGCTTGCAGGCGCGGGCGACCACTTCGATCAGCAGCCGCAGTTCCGCGTTGAGCTGGCCGGCGCGCTGCGCCTCGATCAGGAACCGGGTCAGGGAGGTTTCGGACATGGGGCACCTGCGGCGACGTGGGTCGCCCATTATCGCCGCGTCACATGGCGTTGTCCGGACAGGTCGCATCCGACACGCGATCCCGGCCGCGGAGCGCAGCCTCTGGTCGTGGTCGCCGGTCAGATCACCCGCAGCGTGATCGCCTTGAGCACCGCACGGGTGCGATCGCGGGTGCCGAGCTTGTCGAGGATCACCGACACGTAGTTCTTCACCGTGCCCTCGGCCAGGAACAGCGAGCGCGCGATTTCGCGGTTCGAATAGCCGCCGGCGAGCAGACGCAGGATCGCGACCTCGCGCGGGTTGAAGGTATCCAGCGGCTCGCGGTCGTCGTGGAAGCGGTAGCGCGCGCGCACGGGGTCGGTCGCCACCGGCTGCAGCAATGTCTCGCCGTCCGCGAGGCGCGCGATGGCGTCGCGCAGGTCGTCCGGTGCGGCATCCTTGAGCAGGAACCCCTGCGCGCCGGCGTCTGCGGCCTGCAGCAACAGGTCGGGTTCGTCGAAGGTGGTCAGCAGCAGCACCGGCGTCGCGTCGCCGCGCGCGCGCAGGCGGCGCAGGGCCTCCAGACCGTCCAGCCCGGGCATGCGGATGTCGGTGAGCACCACATCCACGGTCGTCGTGCCCAGCGCCTCCAGCAGCGCCTCGCCGCTGTCGGCTTCGAACGCGACCTGGATGTCCTCGCGTTCCAGCAGGGCGCGCAGGCCTGCGCGCACCAGGGCCTGGTCGTCGGCGAGGGCGACCCGCAGGGTCATGCCGGCAGGCTCGCATCGATGCGCAGCGCCCCGCGCGTACCGGTCGACAGGCGCAGCTCGCCGCCGGCATTCGCGATGCGTTCGCGCATGCCGGCCAACCCGTTGCCCTCCTGCAGCGGGCCCGGCAGGCGGCCGTCGTCCTCGATCGCGATCTGCAGGGCATCGGCGTCGCGGTCTATCGCCAGGCGGACCTGCACGGTGCGTGCGTTCGCGTGGCGCGCGCTGTTGGTCAGGGCTTCCTGCACCATGCGCAGGATCGCCTCGGCGACGCCGGGGTCGGCCACCCGCACGTCGTCGTCGATCTCGAGCACGAGCCGTGGGCGCGGAAACGGCGCGGCCAGTGCACGCAAGGCGGTGGCCAGATCGAACCCCCGCGCGTCGCGGATGGCCTGCACGACGTCGCGGATATCGCCCAGCAGTTCGGACGACAGGCGCTGCGAAAGCATCAGCTCGGGTCGCGCGGCAAGCCCGGGAACGGCCGCCAATGCGCGCAGGTTGAGGGTCAGCGCCGTGAGTTTGTGGCCGGCGATGTCGTGAAGCTCGCGCGCCACGCGCAGGCGTTCGCCGTCGCGTGCGCTGTCGGCCAGCAGGGCGCGGGTGGCGAGGAGATCGGCGTTCACGCGGGCCAGCGCATCACGTGCGTCTTCGGCGGTACGCAGGTAATGGGCGGTGAGCGCGGCGAAGCCCTGGAACCCCAGATACAGCAGGGTCACCGTCAGCGGCGCGGCATGCCCCGCGGCCACCAGGATCGCCAGCTGCGCCGCATTGACCGCCAGCAGCGCCGGAAGCACCCGTGGCCACGACCAGAACGAGGCGACCAGTCCGGCCCAGATCACCAGCAAGACCTGGGGCGTGCCGATCCGCGGATGCAACCACACCAGGGCCAGCGCCAGGATCGGCATCGCCGCCAGGACGAGGCGCGAGACGCGTGGCGCGCGTACCCGGATCGGTTCGAAGACGAACATCGCGATGGCGAACGCGAACAGCAGCAGCCAACCTGCGATCGCGTGTTCGCCGGGGAGCCAGCGCAACGACAGGCCCACTGCGGCGAGCGCGCACAACGCGGCCAGGTGCATCGGGTGCAGCAGGGTACGCAAGGCGTGAGGCATGCCGCCATGCTGCGACGCCGATGCCGACCAGGGCAATGCCGTCGGCGTCGAAAGTGACTTTCGGCAGGGCGCCGTGCTGACGTCCGGCCGCAGTCGGTGCGGCAGCGGATCGCCATGCTGGTGCCCGACGCCGCCATTCGACGACACGCCCATGCCCCACCGCCCGCCTGAAAGACCGGACTGTCGGTCCTCCCGGTCCGATCCGGACCCTGGCGACGCCCCGCGCCGCATTGCCGATGGAGGGACTCCCCACGGGCGCGATGTCGAAGGAGGCGCTGCGATCCGCCGGCGTCCTGGGGGCCGGGCGCGATCGCGTTGCAGCTCGTGCGGCGATGTCTCGCACGTCGGCGTGTCGCCGAGCGCGCGGGACTTGCGGACGGATCGTCTTCCGGCTGATCCGGCTGCGGTCGAGACGACAGGACGAAACACGTCGCGGGCCTCCGACACACCGCGAATGGGGCGTCGGCAGACCATGCGGGCGCATCCGGCCCGCGCCTGGTGACTCAGCCGGCGGAGACCGTGGACACGGCGTCGGCCACGTAATCCAGGTTGCGGGTGTTGAGGGCGGCCACGCAGATGCGACCGGTGCCCACCGCGTAGATCGCGAACTCCTCGCGCAGGCGATCCACCTGCGCGCGGGTCAGGCCCGAATAGGAGAACATGCCGGCCTGGGCGTTGATGAAGGCGAAATCGCCGGCACCCCTTGCCTCCAGGCGCGACACCAGTCCTTCCCGCAGGGTATGGATGCGCGTGCGCATCTCGCCCAGTTCCTGCTCCCACATCGTCCGCAGTTCGGGCTCGTTGAGCACGCCCGAGACCAGCAGCGCACCGTGCGCGGGCGGGCTCGAGTAATTGGCGCGGATCAGGCGCTTGATCTGCGACTGCACGCGCCGCGCCTCGTCGGCATCGGCCGACACCACCGACAGCGCGCCGGTGCGCTCGCCGTACAGCGAGAACGACTTCGAGTAGGAACTGGCGACGATGAAGTTCGAGATGCCGGACTCGGCCAGCAGGCGGATCGCCGCGGCGTCGTCCTCGATGCCCTTGTCGAAGCCCTGGTAGGCGATGTCGATGAACGGCACCAGGCCGCGCTCGGCCAGCACGGCGATCACCTGCCGCCACTGGTCCACGCTCAGATCGGCGCCGGTCGGGTTGTGGCAGCACGCATGCAGCAGCACCACGGTGCCGGCCTCGAAGCGCCGCAGATCGGCCAGCATGCCGTCGAAGTCGAGGCCGTGGCGCTGTGCGTCGAAGTAGGTGTAGTCCAGCACTTCGAAGCCCGCCGCGCCGAACACCGCGCGGTGGTTCTCCCAACTGGGGTTGCTGATCGCGATCCGTGCCGTCGGCAGCGCATGCTTCAGCAGCTCCGCGCCCACCCGCAGCGCGCCGCTGCCGCCCACCGTCTGCGCGGTGCCCACGCGGCCGGCGGCGAGCAGGGCGGAGTCCGCGCCGAACAGCAACTGCTGGGTGGCGCGGGTGTAGGCCGGCAGGCCGTCGATGGGCAGGTAGCCGCGGGCGGTGCCTTCGTCGGCGAGGCGACGTTCGACCGCCTGCACCGCGCGCAGCAGCGGGATGCGGCCGTCCTCGTCGTAATAGATGCCCACGCCAAGGTTCACCTTGTGGGGACGGGCGTCGGCGTTGTACGCCTCGGTCAGGCTCAGGATCGGATCGCCCGGAACCTGTTCAACATGTGCGAAAACGGACACGGCGGGACTCGCTGGCTGGAAGACGAGACCGCCGCCTGCGCGGCGGCGGGGCCGGCCATGATAACGCGCGCATGCCCTCGCCCCGCCGCGGCGTCACGTGAGCGCCCGCCTCATCGTCCCGGCGGCGGGCCCTGCGCGATCCGCCGCTGTGACGACGGCTGGGGTCGCCCGGCCCGGCCGGTGCCGCGATCACCCGGCCGGCGCCGGCGCCCGCGACCAATCCCATTGCAGTCCGACGGTGTAGCGTCGCTCGGCACCGGGCTCGTAGAAGCGCCCGTTGCCTTCGTTGACGATCACCGAGCCGATATGGCGCGTGTCGAACACGTTGTCGACGCGCGCGAAGGCGCGCAGCCTGCCGTGGCGGGTGCGCCAGTCGCGACTGCCGGCCAGGTGCAGCAGGGCGTGGCCGGCGGCGCGCTCGCTGTCGAGATCGTTGACCGCCACATCGCCCAGCGCCTCGCCTTCCAGCGACGCCGACCAGTCCGCGTGCCGCCAGCGCAGGCGGGCATGCAGTTGCTGCTCGGCGACGCCGGGAATGCGCGTCCCGGCCGGCACCACGGTGTCGGGCACGGTGCACCCGGCGGCCTGGCAGATACCGTATTCGCTGCGGAAAGTGGCATCCAGCCAGGTCCACGCCAGCTGCAGGTCCCAGCCCTCGCCCAGCGGCGTGGCGAATGCGGCTTCCGCGCCCTGGCGCCGGGCCTGGCCCACGTTGCGGAAGCTGCTGCGCCCGCCCACGTTGCGCGCGACCGCCAGCTCGTCGTCGGTGTCGGCGCGGAACAGCGCCGCCTCCAGCGACCAGCCCGCCGCGCCGCGCCATTTGAGGCCGATCTCCAGGTTGTCGCTGGTCGCCGGCTGCAGGTCGAACGCCAGCCCGGCGCCGCCATCGGTGCGATAGGACAATTCGTTGAAGGTCGGGGTCTCGAAGCCACGCCCCATCGACGCGTACACGCGTACCGCCTCGTCGGGAGCGAACGTCAACCCGGCCACCGGCGCGGTCTGCCGGTAGCGCACGCGTCCGCTGTCGTCGGGGTTGGCGCCGGTGACGTAGAAGTCGTCCGACTCGAACGTCACCTCGCTGTGGCGCACGCCGGCCAGCAGCGACCAGCGCGGCGCGAACTGCCACCACGCCTGCGCGTAGCCGTCGGCGTTCTCCAACGTGTTGCGCTCGTCGCGACGCAGCGCACCGCGCACGCCCAGCCGCTCGCCGACGAAGTTCTCCCAGCCGCGCCGGGTCTGCCGCTGCCGGTCGAGATTGGTGCCCAGGGTGATCTCGAACGGCCGCGCGGCCAGCGCGCCCTCCCAGGTCCAGCGCGCGTCCACGCCGTCGTAGCGGTTGTCGAGGTCGATCACGCCGCCGGCGTGCAGCGGGCCGGCCTGTGGCGCCGGTGGGATCGGCAGGAACTGCACCACGTCGCGACCGCCGCCGTATGCGCGCAGTTGCACGGTCTGCGCGTCGCCGAGACCGTGCTCGTAGACCGCGCCGATCTGCTGCTGGCGGATGGTCTTGCGGGTGTCGTACTGGTGCGCGACCGCCACCGCCTGGCGTGGATCGGTGCGTGCCTGGTCGGCGGTCAGGCCGAGCGGGTCCTGCGCGTCGACGTCGATCCAGTTGGCGACCAGATCCAGCCGGCGCCGTGCGCCCAGGTCCGCGTGGAACTTGAGATTGGCGATGTCGCGCCGCGCCGCGCTGTGGTCGCGCCAGCCGTCGGTGTCGTAGCGCGACAGCGCGAGGTTGTAGCCGGTGCGCTGCGTGCCGCCGAGCAGTTGCGTGGCCAGCAGCTGGCTGTCGTGGCTGCCGGTGCTGGCGCGGACCCGCCAGGGATCGCCGGCGCGGCCATCGGCACTCCACATTTCGACCACGCCCCCGGAGGAATTGCCGTGCAGCGCCGAGAACGGCCCGCGGATCACGTCGATCCGGTCGCCGCCGGTCAGGCTGAAGTGCGACAGCTGGCCCTGCCCGTCGGGCATCGACGCCGGGATGCCGTCCACGTACAGGCGGACGCCGCGGACACCGAAGGTCGCACGCGAACCGAAGCCGCGGATCGACAGCTGGGTGTCCTGGGCCAGATTGTGGCGGTCGCGCGCGAGCAGGCCGGGCACGCCGCCCAACGCATCGGAGACATCCGCACCGACCCGGGCCGGATCGGCGGCGAGATCCACCGTCGCGGTGGAGGCCGGCGTGTCGAACGCGCCGACGCCGCGCAGGCGGGTGCCTTGCACGGTCACCCGATCGAGGGTCCGCGCGGTGCTGGCAGGCGTGGTCGGGGCGGCGTCGGCCGGGCGTTCGATGGGCGCAGTGGCCCCGGCCTGCGCGATCGCGCAGGCCAGGCAGGTCATGAGCATGGTGTTCCGTGGGACAGCGACGTGGAACCCACAGTGTGCCTGCAGCGGCTTCTACGTACGATCAAGCCGTGCGTGCGGCATCGCGCTCACACGTCGCCATCGGTCGCCCACCCTTCGCCGGTGCCGCGCTGGAACACGCGATCGTCGTCGCGCACGCCGCCGGCCGGCAGCGAATCCTGCGCCGCCAGACGCGCATAGATCGGCGTGAAGTCGGGCCGCGTAGCCTCCATCAGCTGCTCGAAGCCCTCGATGACGAAGTACGTCTTCTGGAAGGTGTCGATGCGGTAGCGCGTGCGCATGATCCGCTCCAGGTCGAAGCCGATCCGGTTGGGCGCGGCGCTGTCGAGGGCATGGATGCTCTCGCCCTTCGACGACACGATCCCGGCGCCGTAGATGCGCAGCCCGTCCGGCGTGTCGATCAGGCCGAACTCCACCGTGTACCAGTACAGCCGGGTCAGGTATTGCAGCGCCTCGGGGTCGATGCCGTGCGCCTTCACCCCGCCCTGCCCGTACGCCTGCATGTAATCGGCGAAGACCGGGTTCATGAGCAGCGGCACGTGGCCGAACAGGTCGTGGAAGAGATCGGGTTCCTCGATGTAGTCGATCTGGTCCGGGCGGCGGATCCACCAAGTCACCGGAAAACGCCGGTTCGCCAGATGGTCGAAGAAGTCGAGCTCGGGCAGCAGGCCCTCCACGCCGATCAGTGTCCAGCCGGTGGCCGCTTGCAGTTCGACGTTGAGGTCGGCGAATTTCGGGATCCGGTCGGGGGTCATGCCCATCGCGTCCTGCGCCTGCAGGAATTCGTCGCAGGCACGGCCGACCAGCAGTTCGCGCTGGCGTGCGTACAGCGTGGCCCAGGTCGCATGGTCGTCGGCGCTGTAGCCGTCCCACGGCTGCTCGACGATGCCGGTGGCATAGACCGGCACCTTGCCCTTGTCGGTGTGCAGGTTCTCGACGCGGCGTGGCGTGGTCTCGACGGCATTCATGGCGCGCTCCCGGGCGGCGATGTGGATTTCCAGCCTAGCGCTGAAACCGCGCAATCTGCTTGCGTTGTTGCTCGACATCCCGGAATTGGCGCAACATATCGACCATCTGCAACGATATGACGCAATAAAATGTCGTCGACCGTGTTCGATCGCCTCGACCTCCTGCTGCTGGCGGAACTCCAGCGCGGAGGCCGGCTCACCAATGCCGAGCTCGCCGAACGCGTCCACCTGTCGCCGTCGGCCACCCTGCGCCGGGTGCAGCGGCTGGAACGGGACGGCGTGATCGCCGGTTACCGGGCCGAGGTCGATCCGGAGCGCATCGGCCTCGGGCTTCAGGCGTTCGTGCGTGTGCAGCTGGAGCGCCATGGGACGGTCACGGTGGAGCGCTTCGCCGCGGCCGTCGACGCCTGGGATGAAGTGGTGGCCTGCCACGCGCTGACCGGGGACATGGATTACCTGCTCCACGTCATCGTGCAGGATCTCGATCACTTCTCGCGGTTCCTGCTCGACCGCCTGCTCAACGAGAGCGGCGTGGCGGACGTGAATTCCAGCTTCGTGCTGCGCACCGTCAAGCGGTTCGGCGGCCTGCCGTTGCCGCGCGAGGCCGCGGAACGCTGACGCTACACTGTGCCGGCTCGCCGCGGCCACCGGCGGCGCCCGTCCAGGGGGAACGTGGCCGACAAGGAGTCCGGACCGTGCGCCTTCTGCTCGCCCTGCTACTGCCCTGGCTGCAGTTCTTCACCATCGGCCGCCCGTTCGCGGGCCTGATCTGCCTGGTGCTGCAGATCACCCTGATCGGCTGGATCCCGGCCGCGATCTGGTCCGTCTATGCGCTCAGCCAGTACAAGACCGACCGGAAGATCGCCCGCGCGCTCGCGTCGCGCTGAAATGGATGTGATCGCCTACAACCGCAACGCCTGGAACCGGGAGGCGGAGGGCGGCAGCGCGTGGTCGATTCCGGTCGACGCCGACACGATCGCGGCGGCCCGCACCGGCGACTGGTCGGTGGTGCTGACGCCGCTGCGGGCGGTGCCGCGCGACTGGTTCGGCGACGTCGCAGGCCGCGACGTGCTCTGCCTGGCCTCGGGCGGCGGACAGCAGGCGCCGGTGCTGGCGGCGGCCGGCGCCACGGTGACCAGCTTCGACCTCTCCGACGCGCAGCTCGATCGCGACCGCACCCTGGCGCAGGCCCACGGCCTGCCGCTGTGCTGCGTACAGGGCGACATGCGCGATCTGTCCGCGTTCGGCGACGGCTGTTTCGATCTCGTCTTCCATCCGGTGTCGAACGTGTTCGTACCCGAGATACGGCCGGTGTGGGACGCGTGCCACCGTGTGTTGCGGCCGGGCGGCGTGTTGCTGGTCGGCTTCATGAACCCGGCGCTGTTCCTGTTCGATTTCGACGAATCGACCGACAGCGGGCAGCTGGTGGCGAAGTACCCGGCACCGTATGCCGAGCCCGGCAGCCTCGATGCCGACGCGCGCGCCCGCTTCGAACGCAGCGGCCGGCCGGCCGAGTTCGGCCACTCGCTGCAGGACCAGATCGGCGGCCAGCTCGAGGCCGGTTTCATGCTGACGGGGCTGTACGAGGACGGTTGGGCCGAGACCGCGATGCCGTTCGGACGTTACGCACCGGTCGCGGTGGCGACGCGCGCGATCAAGCCGGTCTGATGCCGGCCGGCCTGATGCCGCGTCGCAGTGACGAGGTCGTGCCGCACGCCGGCGAAACGATCTGACACGCACCGGCACGGCCTGGCGCACCGGAACCCGTCCGGAACGGCGGTCCGTCGGCGCCGGACAGGAGCGAACGCGCGTCGCGCTAGCCGCAGACCTGCGCATCGCGCCGGAACGGATTGAGCCGGCGCACCCAGGTGCTGCCGCAATCGACCTCGTCGGCCGCCGGTTCCGGCGCGGTCGGGGCCGGCCGCGGCGCGAGCGCCGCCGCGCGCTGCCGCTCGCGCTCGGCGATGGCGGCGCGGATCTGCGGCATCGCCGCCAGCGCGGCGCGTTCGCCCTGCAGGATCGCCTGCGCGCGCTGCTCGAAGCTGGCCGGGCCGATCTCGTCGACCTGCGGCCGGATCACCACCTCCGCCCGCGCGCGCTCCTCGGCACCGAGGCGTTGCCCCATGATCGCGATCGACTGGTTCACGATGCCCAGCAGGTGTTGCGGCGTACTGCCGCTGGCACGGGTGGAGATGTCCACGGCGATCACCAGGTCGGCGCCGAGCTGACGCGCGGCATCCACCGGCACCGGACTCACCACCCCGCCGTCGACGTAGCTGTGCTGGCCGATGCGCGCGGGTTCGAACACACCCGGCACGCTGCTCGATGCACGCACCGCCTGCCCGGTGTTGCCGCGCACGAAGACCACGCGGTCGCCGGTGTCCAGCCGCGTGGCCACGGCGGCGAAGGGCTTGCCCAGGCGCTCGATCGGCCGGCGGTCGACCTGCGCGTTGACGTAGTCCTGCAGCTTCTGGCCCTGGATCAGCCCGCCGGAAAACAGCCGCACGTCGCGGATGCTGGCCTCGTCCAGCGCCACCGACCGCTCCTGCAGGGCGAACGGATCCAGGCCGCTCGCGTACAGCGCGCCGACCACGCTGCCGGCGCTGGTGCCGGCGACCACATCGGCCTCGATCCCATTCGCCTCCAGGATCTTGATCACCCCGATGTGCGCGAAGCCCTTGGCCGCGCCGCCGCCCAGCGCGAGCCCGATGCGCAACGGTGGTGGCGGAGGCGGTGCGGGGACCGTCGAGGCTGGCGGGGTGCGCACGGGCGTCGGTTCACGGACTTCGCGACCGCCGCAGGCGGCGAGCGCCAGGACGAGCACGAGACCGAACGGGCGGAACGAAGCGGATGCGTGGCGCATGGGAGGGCCGGGCCGGAAGCGACGCGCCAGCATACGCAGCCGCGGGCACGACCGACTGAAAGAATCCGCAATGCGATGACCGTCGGGCGTCCGATGCACGGGACGTGCCGGCCGAGGCGGGGTGGCGGACCGCCCCGCAGCTGTTCCCGGCGTCAGCGGTTCGTGTCCGGAAACACGCCCTGGAGATCGCATGCGGCGGCGTCGCCGAAGCGGTCGTCTTCGGGCGCCGGTGCGGGGGCCGGCCGCCAGGTGTCGTCGTCGGGATCGAATTCGAACGCTGCCCAGCGCACGGCTTCCCGGAACCGTCCGCTGGCGGAGTCGTATCCGTAGTGCGCGATGCGCTCGCGGCACGGCCCGCGAAACGCGCAGTCGACGATACGGACGCCCAGGCCGTCGGCGTCGGGGACGAGTGCCGGAAACGTCTCGCTGCCGATGCGATCGAACACCACCTGCGCGTGCAGCCGGCCGTCGTCACCGCGCCACTGCAGCGCCAGCGCCTGGCGGTGATGCCCGAAGCCGACCGCTTCGGCGGCCTGTCGGTAACGCAGCTCGCCGACGTCCGGGAGCGCTTCGATGCGGCCATCGCGCACGTCGGCGGTGGACCAGTCCAGGCAGTCCGCGCGGGCCGTCGCGCCCAGCCCCGCGGTGACGATCAGCATCGTCACGCAGGCGATCCCCGTGTGGCCGCTGCGGGTCATCGTGACGGCGCGAACCGTTCCCCGAAGAAATCGCCATCGCGCCACACCGGACGGGCGTCCTCATCCGCCACGCGCGCGGCCAGTGCGGCCGACAGCCGTGCCAGGCGCGCGGCGTCGTCGTAGTGGATCGGTTGCGAGGCATCGTCGCAAGGTTGGTGGTAGCAGTTGCGCAGGTAATAGGTCAGCGCGACCTTCGGATCGCGTTCGCCGTCGGCCGAGATCGTGCCGCCGTCGAGATAGAGCGCCGGGATGCCGGCACGCACGAACGCGTAGTGGTCGCTGCGCACGAAGGTGACCTCCTCCGGGAACGGATCGTCGGACACCTCGATGCCCAGTTCGGCCGCGACGGCGTCGACCGTGTCGCCCAGGCTCGAGTGCTCGCGGCCGATCGCCACGATATCGGTGCTCGGCGCCAGCAGGACCGGCATGTCGATGTTGATGTTGGCGACCGGCTCGTGTCCGGCCGCCGCCGCCTGCTCGACGAACCAGCGTGCGCCCAGCAGGCCCTGCTCCTCCCCGGTGGTGGCGACGAACAGCTGGCTGCGCCGCGTGGGGCCGGCATCGACCAGGGTGCGCGCGGCCTCCAGCATGATCGCCACGCCGATGGCGTTGTCGAGCGCGCCGTTGTGGATGCGGTCGGCGTCCCCGTCGCCATCGGCGGCCAGGCCGACGTGGTCCAGGTGTGCGGTGTGCACCACGCTCTCGCCGGCCAGCGCGGCGTCGCGTCCGGGCAGGCGCGCGACCACGTTGCGCGATGCGAACGGCTCCAGGTGCGTACGTCCCGCCAGCGCCAGCGTGCCGGGCAGCTCGAAGCCGCGCAGCCTGCCTGCCCGGGCGTCGTCGAACAGCCGGGCCGCGGTGCGCTCCCCGTCGGCGAGGATGTAATCGGCGGCCGTGACCCCCACCGAGGCCACGGCCTGCAGCTGCGGGAAGCCATCGATGGCGCCGCCGTCCACATCGCGCAGCCGCATCGCCGCGTTGCGCCAGCTCGCGCGCTGCCGCGCCCACGGCAGGCGCGCCTCGGATTCGGGCGTCCCCACCAGCACCGCGCCCACCGCACCGCGCGCGGCGATCGCGGCCAACTTCTCCTGCAGCGAGGCGTGGAGCGCGCGGTGCGGGTCGTCGAAGGCCTCGGGCGTGCCCGGAAGCAACACCGCGATCCGTCCGTCCAGTTCGAGCCCTGCGAAATCGTCGTGATCGATCTCCGGCGCGTGGATGGCGTGGCCGACGAACACGGCGGGGGCTTCCAGCGCATGCGCCGGCGCGTTGAAGTTCGCCCACGGCAGGAACTGCTCGCCGAAGCGCAGCTCGTGCGTGCGGCCCGCGCGCGAGACCGCCAGCCGCGCGCCCGCCTCCTCCAGCGTCGCGCGCAGCAACGGTACGGTCTGGAAGAAGCCGCCTTCATCGCCGGCCGGCTCTAGGCCGGCATCGGCCAGCCGTGCGGCCACGTACGCCGCCGCCTGATCGTAACCGCGGGTGCCGGTTTCGCGGCCTTCCATCGCGTCGTCGGCCAGGCGCCGGAGATCGGCTTCGATGCGCTGCGATGCCGGATCGGACGATTGCGGCATCGCATCGGCGAGCGGCGGCAGTTCGGCGCCGTCGGTGCCGTGCGATGGCGGCGCGTCGCCGTCGCGGCCGGCCACGAACACGAATGCGGCGATCGCCACGATCGCCAGCACCACGGGAATCAGGAATCGGCGCATGCATCCGGTCCGGCAGAAGGTCGCCGGCGATTATGCAGGCTCGGCCCGGCGGCCCGCCCATGCGGCGCTCCCGGCGACGAACGCCGCGCCGGCTCCATCCAGTGCGGTGCACCGCCCTCCCCGACCATCGTCGCGCGTGCCCGGACAGCGCGGGAGCGCTGTCGCTGGGAGGACGGATCGCCGGCCGGATCGTCCGCTCAATCGCCGGGCGGCGCATCCTGCCGGCGCTGGGGGAAATCGAGCACCACCCCGCGCTGCTCCGGGGCGCGCCGCCACAGCACCGGCACGTCGCGCGGCGACGCCGGTTCGAACGTGCCGGCATCCAGCGCCGCCGCACGTGCGGCCTCTTCTTCCTCGATCTCCCAGCTGTAGCGTCGCCGTGGCGGCACCGGATCGGCGCGGCGGAACAGCCACGCCGCCGCCAGGCCGCCGAGCGCCCCGCCCAGATGCGACTGCCAGGACACGCCCGGCTCCTGCGGCAGGATCGTCAGCAACATGCCGCCGTAGAAGAAGAAGGCGATCATGCCGGCCGCGATCGACGGCCGGTCGCGGCGCAGCAGGCCGAGCACGAACACCAGGAACATCAACCCGTGGGTCACCCCGCTGGCGCCCAGATGGCGCGAGCCGGCATCTCCGAGCAGCCAGGCGCCCAGCCCGCTGCCCAGCCAGATCAGCGGCAGCGCCCGCAGCGTCGCCTTCGGATACACCGTCAGCGACAGCATTCCCAGCAGCAGCAGGGCCGACACGTTCGCGACCAGATGCGTCGGCGAGCCGTGCAGCAGCGGCGCGGTGAGGAGGCCCAGCAGGCCGGCCGGTTCCAGCGGGCGGACCGCGAACGGCGTCCAGTCCATCATTCCCTGCACGCCGAACATCACGCCGAGCAACGCAACGAAGGTCAGGCTGATCTTGGCGGCCATCGCCAGGCGTCGCCGGTCGGCGACGCGCTGGGCGGCCGGGTCGATGGGGTCGTCGGGCATGTCCAGGTGCATGCCCCGAGGATGGCGCCACCGCGCCGGGATGCAAGCCTACGGGGGGCGGGACAGTGTGGACCGCCGCCGTGTCGCGTGTGCCCTCGCCCCGCGAGCCTCGAACCGCGTCCGTACGGTGCGGCTTCCGCGCGCTGCACCGGGCACGCGACCGCCAACATCGGACGCCGCGCGCGCCGGCCGTGTGCCATCCACCGGCTCGGCGCGTCGGCCACCGCGCGTCCGCGGAGGCGGCCTCGCTTAGAATTCGCGGATGGACAACTCCCCCCTTCAGACCGTCCGCCTCAAGAATGCGTGGCGGTCCACCCACCCCTGGATCTTCCAGCGTCTGGTCGAGAAGCCGGCCCAGCGCCCCAAGCCCGGCGCCATCGTCGATGTCGCCGGCGTCGACGGCGTCTGGATCGGCCGCGGTTTCTACAATGGCCATTCGCGCATCGCGGTGCGCATTCTCGAGACCGATCCCGACGTCCCGGTGGATGCCGGCTGGTTCGCACGCCGCATCGCCGAGGCGGTCCGCCTGCGTCGCGACGTGCTGCGCCTGGATGACATCTCCGATGCCTGGCGCGTGGTGCACAGCGAGGGCGACGGCCTGTCCGGGCTGGTGGTGGATCGTTACGGCGACCTGCTCGTGGTCGAGTTCTTCAGTGCCGGCATGTTCCGCCACCGCGAATGGATCTACGACGCCCTGCGCGCCGAATTCCCCGGTTGCCGCTTCTACAGCTTCGCCGACGATCACGTGCAGAAGCAGGAGTCGTTCGACTTCCGCGGCACCGAGCCGGTGCCGGCTTCGATCATCACCGAGTACGGCATCCGTTTCCGTGCCGACCCGGCCGGCGCGCACAAGACCGGCTTCTTCGCCGACCAGCGCGAGAACCGCGAGTGGCTGTCGCATCGCGTCGCCGGCAAGCGCGTGCTCGACCTGTGCTGCAACACCGGCGGTTTCGGGATCTACGCCGCTGCCCGTGGCGCGGAAGAGGTGGTCGGCATCGACATCGACGAGGCCGTGCTCGACATCGCGCGCGGCAACGCGAAGTTGAACGACGCGCGCATGCGCTTCGTGCAGGCCGACATCTTCCCGTGGCTGCGCGACGCGGCCGCGCGTGGCGATGCTTACGACGTGGTCGTGCTCGATCCGGCCAAGATGACCCGGGATCGCGAGCAGGTCATTCCCGCGCTCAAGAAGTATCTCGACATGAACAAGCTCGCGTTGGGCGTGGTGAAGCCCGGTGGCCTGTTCGCGACGTTCTCGTGCACGGGACTCGTCAGCGAGGAACAGTTCCTCGACATGCTGCGACGTGCGGCCTTCTATGCCGGGCGCACCGTGCAGGTGCTCAAGGTGTCGGGCGCCGGTCCGGACCATCCGTTTCTCGCCAATGTGCAGGAGTCGCGCTATCTCAAGGCGGTGTTCTGCCGCGTCGTGGACTGACGTGCGCTCGCGACGAGCGTCGTCGTGCGGCGGTCGTCGACGTCCCGATTGAACGGATGCAAAAAAATTTCGCGAAAGGGCTTCCATCTTTCGCAAACGCATCGCACAATGCGCGCCCTTCCAGTGACGGCCAGATGACACGGCCTTCACCGGCTCTCTGAAGCGGACTTCCGCGGACGGCGAGGCAGGACTCCGGTCCAGCGGGGCGCGCGTCGAAACCTTCGAAAAAAGGTGTTGACGGAAGCGAAAAGCACGCTAGAATGGGCGGCTCACCTCGACGGAAACGTCGGAGTGCGAAAGAAGAAAGGAATGCGGCGCTGAGGCCGGTTCCGAAGATCTTTGACAGTGTACGCAGGAGACTTGTGCGGACGTCTGGCGGGTGGATGACCATCCACAAAACGCAGACGTTCGAAAGAGCACAAAGTCGATTCCAAGCATGCAAATGCGAGTGATTGATGACGAGTTCTGGACGACGACTGCACTCAAGCTATATAGGGCTTCGGCCTTAGTAAGACTTAAGTGAAGAGTTTGATCCTGGCTCAGAGTGAACGCTGGCGGCAGGCCTAACACATGCAAGTCGAACGGCAGCACGAGAGAGCTTGCTCTCTTGGTGGCGAGTGGCGGACGGGTGAGTAATACATCGGAATCTACCCTGTCGTGGGGGATAACGTAGGGAAACTTACGCTAATACCGCATACGACCTACGGGTGAAAGCAGGGGATCTTCGGACCTTGCGCGATTGGATGAGCCGATGTCGGATTAGCTAGTTGGCGGGGTAAAGGCCCACCAAGGCGACGATCCGTAGCTGGTCTGAGAGGATGATCAGCCACACTGGAACTGAGACACGGTCCAGACTCCTACGGGAGGCAGCAGTGGGGAATATTGGACAATGGGCGCAAGCCTGATCCAGCCATGCCGCGTGGGTGAAGAAGGCCTTCGGGTTGTAAAGCCCTTTTGTTGGGAAAGAAAAGCATTCGGTTAATACCCGAGTGTTCTGACGGTACCCAAAGAATAAGCACCGGCTAACTTCGTGCCAGCAGCCGCGGTAATACGAAGGGTGCAAGCGTTACTCGGAATTACTGGGCGTAAAGCGTGCGTAGGTGGTTTGTTAAGTCTGATGTGAAAGCCCTGGGCTCAACCTGGGAATTGCATTGGATACTGGCAGGCTAGAGTGCGGTAGAGGGTAGTGGAATTCCCGGTGTAGCAGTGAAATGCGTAGAGATCGGGAGGAACATCCGTGGCGAAGGCGACTACCTGGACCAGCACTGACACTGAGGCACGAAAGCGTGGGGAGCAAACAGGATTAGATACCCTGGTAGTCCACGCCCTAAACGATGCGAACTGGATGTTGGGTTCACTTTGGAACTCAGTATCGAAGCTAACGCGTTAAGTTCGCCGCCTGGGGAGTACGGTCGCAAGACTGAAACTCAAAGGAATTGACGGGGGCCCGCACAAGCGGTGGAGTATGTGGTTTAATTCGATGCAACGCGAAGAACCTTACCTGGCCTTGACATGCACGGAACTTTCCAGAGATGGATTGGTGCCTTCGGGAACCGTGACACAGGTGCTGCATGGCTGTCGTCAGCTCGTGTCGTGAGATGTTGGGTTAAGTCCCGCAACGAGCGCAACCCTTGTCCTTAGTTGCCAGCACGTAATGGTGGGAACTCTAAGGAGACCGCCGGTGACAAACCGGAGGAAGGTGGGGATGACGTCAAGTCATCATGGCCCTTACGGCCAGGGCTACACACGTACTACAATGGTGGGGACAGAGGGCTGCAAACCCGCGAGGGCAAGCCAATCCCAGAAACCCCATCTCAGTCCGGATCGGAGTCTGCAACTCGACTCCGTGAAGTCGGAATCGCTAGTAATCGCAGATCAGCATTGCTGCGGTGAATACGTTCCCGGGCCTTGTACACACCGCCCGTCACACCATGGGAGTTTGTTGCACCAGAAGCAGGTAGCCTAACCTTCGGGAGGGCGCTTGCCACGGTGTGGCCGATGACTGGGGTGAAGTCGTAACAAGGTAGCCGTATCGGAAGGTGCGGCTGGATCACCTCCTTTAGAGAACCGGATGGCTTTTGCCTTCCAGGCGTCCGCACAAGTAACCTGCATCCAGAAGTTCCGTTTCGACGGGACAGTCCCTTACACGGGGCCATAGCTCAGCTGGGAGAGCACCTGCTTTGCAAGCAGGGGGTCGTCGGTTCGATCCCGACTGGCTCCACCAGGGCAAGCGACATTGGGTCTGTAGCTCAGGTGGTTAGAGCGCACCCCTGATAAGGGTGAGGTCGGTGGTTCGAGTCCTCCCAGACCCACCATTTCTGGATGAAAGCGTACACATCAAGATTTTGAACGGCAGCAGCGCTGAAGCTGTGCCGGTTCTTTGAAAATTGGGATTGTAGCGAGCGTTGAAGATGAGTGTTGTCTACGACGTGTCGTGAGGCTAAGGCGGGAATCGCAAGATTCCTAATTTGAGTCGTTGCAATATTCGCGTCCGGGCTTTGTACCCCTGGACACAGCAACTCCGAGGCGACTTGGGGTTATATGGTCAAGCGAATAAGCGCACACGGTGGATGCCTTGGCGGTCAGAGGCGATGAAGGACGTGGTAGCCTGCGAAAAGTGTCGGGGAGCTGGCAACAAGCTTTGATCCGGCAATGTCCGAATGGGGGAACCCACCTCGCAAGAGGTATCGTATGGTGAATACATAGCCATACGAGGCGAACGCGGTGAACTGAAATATCTAAGTAACCGTAGGAAAAGAAATCAACCGAGATTCCCTGAGTAGTGACGAGCGAACGGGGAACAGCCCAAAAGTCTGCATGGTTCTAGCAAAACGGTCTGGAAAGGCCGGCCATAGACGGTGATAGCCCAGTATGTGAAAGGGCCACGCAGATGAAAAGTGAGTAGGGCGGGGCACGAGAAACCCTGTCTGAACATGGGGGGACCATCCTCCAAGGCTAAATACTCCTGACCGACCGATAGTGAACCAGTACCGTGAGGGAAAGGCGAAAAGAACCCCGGAGAGGGGAGTGAAATAGACCCTGAAACCGTGTGCGTACAAGCAGTAGGAGCCCTTCGGGGTGACTGCGTACCTTTTGTATAATGGGTCAGCGACTTATTGTTCGTGGCAAGCTTAACCGTATAGGGGAGGCGAAGGGAAACCGAGTCTGATAAGGGCGCATAGTCGCGGGCAATAGACCCGAAACCGGGTGATCTAGTCATGCCCAGGGTGAAGGTTGAGTAACATCAACTGGAGGCCCGAACCCACTCCCGTTGCAAAGGTAGGGGATGAGGTGTGATTAGGAGTGAAAAGCTAATCGAACCCGGAGATAGCTGGTTCTCCTCGAAAGCTATTTAGGTAGCGCCTCATGTGAATCCTCTCGGGGGTAGAGCACTGTTATGGCTAGGGGGTCATCGCGACTTACCAAACCATGGCAAACTCCGAATACCGAGACGGACTGCATGGGAGACACACGGCGGGTGCTAACGTCCGTCGTGAAAAGGGAAACAACCCAGACCCACAGCTAAGGTCCCCAATTCAGTGCTAAGTGGGAAACGATGTGGAAAGGCACAGACAGCCAGGAGGTTGGCTTAGAAGCAGCCACCCTTTAAAGAAAGCGTAATAGCTCACTGGTCGAGTCGGTCTGCGCGGAAGATTTAACGGGGCTAAAGCACTGAACCGAAGCTTGGGGTGCATAGCAATATGCGCGGTAGAGGAGCGTTCCGTAAGCCTGCGAAGGTGGATTGAGAAGTCTGCTGGAGGTATCGGAAGTGCGAATGCTGACATGAGTAACGACAATGCGGGTGAAAAGCCCGCACGCCGAAAGCCTAAGGTTTCCTTGCGCAACGTTAATCGGCGCAGGGTGAGTCGGCCCCTAAGGCGAGGCAGAAATGCGTAGTCGATGGGAAGCTGGTTAATATTCCAGCACCTCGCGTAAGTGCGATGGGGGGACGGAGAAGGGTAGGTGTACCGGGCGTTGGTTGTCCCGGGGAAAGGCGGTAGGTTTGGGACTTAGGCAAATCCGGGTCCCTTTAAGACCGAGCACCGAGACGAGCTCTTTGGAGCGAAGTCACTGATCCCACGCTTCCAGGAAAAGCCCCTAAGCTTCAGCTTACGCAGACCGTACCGTAAACCGACACAGGTGGGCAGGATGAGAATTCTAAGGCGCTTGAGAGAACTCGGGTGAAGGAACTAGGCAACATAGCACCGTAACTTCGGGAGAAGGTGCGCCCTTGATCGTGGCTGCATGCGCAGCTGAGCGATCGGGGGCCGCAGTGACCAGGCCGCTGCGACTGTTTATCAAAAACACAGGACTCTGCAAACACGAAAGTGGACGTATAGGGTCTGACGCCTGCCCGGTGCCGGAAGGTTAATTGATGGGGTCAGCCGCAAGGCGAAGCTCTTGATCGAAGCCCCGGTAAACGGCGGCCGTAACTATAACGGTCCTAAGGTAGCGAAATTCCTTGTCGGGTAAGTTCCGACCTGCACGAATGGCGTAACGATGGCGGCGCTGTCTCCACCCGAGACTCAGTGAAATTGAAATCGCTGTGAAGATGCAGCGTTCCCGTGGCAAGACGGAAAGACCCCGTGAACCTTTACTATAGCTTTACACTGAACGTTGAGTTCGTCTGTGTAGGATAGGTGGGAGGCTTTGAAACCATGGCGCTAGCTGTGGTGGAGCCATCCTTGAAATACCACCCTGTCGTGCTTGACGTTCTAACCTAGGCCCGTAATCCGGGTCGGGGACCGTGTATGGTGGGTAGTTTGACTGGGGCGGTCTCCTCCCAAAGAGTAACGGAGGAGCACGAAGGTACGCTCAGCGCGGTCGGACATCGCGCACTGTGTGCAAAGGCATAAGCGTGCTTGACTGCAAGATCGACGGATCAAGCAGGTACGAAAGTAGGTCTTAGTGATCCGGTGGTTCTGTATGGAAGGGCCATCGCTCAACGGATAAAAGGTACTCCGGGGATAACAGGCTGATACCGCCCAAGAGTTCATATCGACGGCGGTGTTTGGCACCTCGATGTCGGCTCATCACATCCTGGGGCTGTAGTCGGTCCCAAGGGTATGGCTGTTCGCCATTTAAAGTGGTACGCGAGCTGGGTTCAGAACGTCGTGAGACAGTTCGGTCCCTATCTGCCATGGGCGTTGGAGATTTGAGAGGGGCTGCTCCTAGTACGAGAGGACCGGAGTGGACGAACCTCTGGTGTTCCGGTTGTCACGCCAGTGGCACTGCCGGGTAGCTACGTTCGGAAACGATAACCGCTGAAAGCATCTAAGCGGGAAGCGTGCCTCAAGATGAGATCTCCCGGGAGCTTGACTCCCCTAAAGGAACCATCAAGACCAGGTGGTTGATAGGCTGGGTGTGTAAGCACAGCAATGTGTTGAGCTAACCAGTACTAATGATCCGTGCGGCTTGACCATATAACCTCAAGTGGCTTCGCCAATGCGAAGCGTCTAAGCCTCGCAACACGTCGAACAACTTCGATTCAAATGCTCGCTACAAACCCAACCCCATGAGAGCGTGAGCGCGATCCGTCTCCGGACTTCCGTCCAGACCGAACCGCGACCCTCCACCCTCTCCCTGGTGACAATAGCTGCGTGGAACCACCCGATCCCATTCCGAACTCGGAAGTGAAACGCGTACGCGCCGATGGTAGTGTGCATCTAGCATGCGAGAGTAGGTCATCGCCAGGGTCTTTACCCAAAACCCCCGCCGGACTCCGGCGGGGGTTTTTCTTTGCGCGTCCGCTTTCGACGGATTGGCTCGATTCATGGGCTGAGCCGGCGGCGTCGCCTTGTCGCGCCGCTTCATTGCGATGCCGCGCCCAGCCGGCCGGGCATCGCTCCTCCCTCGGTCAAGGCATCCTGCCTTGACTCGGGCGCGCGCCATCCACGGCGCGCTCGACGCGATACCCGGCCACCTGGACACGGCTCACCTCAACGTTCGCAGCGATGCTTCGATCGCCGCCAAGAGCGAAGCCGCGTTAGTGAATGGCCGATGCGGGGTTGCGGCCGGGGTGTGCGGAGAGCAGGCCAGGGATGGCCTGCGGCGGCGAGTCAAACATGGATGTTTGACCGAGCCGAGGAGCATGCCCCGGCCGCGGCGACGCGCCTGCCGAAGCCCTCATGCCCAACCGCTTCGGTTTACCGATGAGCCTCGTCAGTCGGGTCGGTCACCGAAGCGACGTGGTCGGTCAGGGCCTCGTGATCCACGGCCATTGCCATCCCACGCAGCAAACCCTTGGTCGTGAGGCGCTCCGGCGCCCCATTGCTGGGTGCAGGCCCGGACCTCGGAACGTCACCTATCGTCACGAAACATGCGCCAATGCGTTGGCATCCTGCAGCATCTTCAGTCAGGAGTCCTCGCGATGCCCACGCGCCGCCATGTCCTCACCGCCGCTGCCCTGGGCACCGCCGCACTCGCCACCTCCGTCTGGCGTCCGGCCCGTGCGCAACAGGCGCCGGGCGATCTGATGCCGACCCGGGGCGCCGTCCAGGACACCCCGCTGGCGCGCAACCGCCCGGGCGCGCGGTTCCGGCCGTCGACCCGGCTCGGTCTCGGCGGCGGACCCGCCGGGAACAACTGGGAGCCGATTCCGGACCAGCAGGTGCGCGACATGATCGGCGCCGCGTGGGACAGCGGGGTGCGCTACTTCGACAACTCGCCGTGGTACGGGCTGGGCCTGTCCGAGCGGCGGTTCGGCTCGGTCCTGCACGAGCACGATCCCGACGAGTACGTGATCTCGACCAAGGTCGGCCGGCTGCTGACCGCGGCCGACGCGCCGCCGGAGGTCAACTGGAAGCGGCCGCCTTCGTTCGATTATCGCTACGACTACAGCGCCGAAGGCACGCGCCGTTCGATCGAAGACAGCCTGCAGCGAATGGGCATTCCGCGGATCGATATCGTCTTCATCCACGATCTCGCGCCGAACAACCGTGAAATGGGCGAGCGCTGGACGGAGTACTTCGACCAGGCCGCGCGTGGTGCGATTCCCGAACTCGAGCGCATGCGTGACGAGGGCCTGATCCGCGCATGGGGGATGGGCGTGAACCATCCCGAGCCGGCCTTGCGTGCGCTCGATGCGGGGGATCCCGACATCATGCTGCTGGCCTGCCAGTACTCGATCCTCGATCACCAGCAGGCCCTGCGCGACACCTTTCCGAAGTTGGCCGCACGCGACGTCTCGGTGGTGGTCGGCTCGCCGCTGGCCGCGGGCTACGTGGTGGGCCGAGACCGCTACCTCTACGACGGCTCCATCCCGGAGTGGGCGCCTGCCCGTCGCGCAGCGCTGTATGCCGTGGCGGAGCGGCACGGGGTGGACCCGCGCACCGCCGCGCTGCAATTCGCCGACGCGCCCGAGGTGGTGTCCGCGGTCATCCCGGGCGCGCGCACCGCCGAACAGGCCGTGGCCAACAGCCGCTCCATGCAGGTCGCGATCCCGCCGGACTTCTGGGCCGAGCTGCGCCGTGAAGGCGTGATCGCCGAGGATGCGCCGGTGCCCGGACAGGCGACCTGAGCCGCCGCGCCCACCCCGGCCGAAGATCTGCGCTGTCGACCCGATCGCCAGCCCGCGTTCCGACCGATATCGCCCGATGACGTTGGACGCCACGGCCGCTGTCGACGTGCTCGCGCAGGGAACCTTCGTCCATCCGGTCGCCGGTCAGCGCTCGGCCGACGCCCGGGCGCCGTCGGTCGCGGCACCGCGCCGAGAGGGGGGGGCGAAAGCGCACCGGGAAGCGCGGCGTCCCGGATCGCGTCGCCTGGGGCGCCGTCCGCGCGTTGCCTTCGCGATGACGCACGCCGCGGACCGGCATCGCAGCCGTTGCGACCCACACCGCTAAACTGCGCGGATGGATCTCGTTCCCCTGCTGCTCGCGCTCGTGCTGCTCGCCGTCCTGGCGGCGGTCGTCCTGTTGTTCGTTCTGCTCCAGCGCCGGCCCGATGCCGGCGCCGACGCGCTCGCCGCCCGGCTGGAGGACGCGCTACGCGCCGAACAGCGTGAGGGCAGGATGGAGTTGCGTGGCGTGCTCGATGCGCAATCGGCGCATCTCGAACAGCGCATGGACGCGTTCGGCCAACGCATCGACGCCCTGACCGCGCGCATCGACGAGCGCCTGGCGGCGATGCGCGAGGCGATCGGCGAGGATGCGCGGCGCGCACGGGCCGAGGCGGTCGAGGCGCAACAGCGCTTCGGGGCCCAGCTCGGCGAACGGATGACCGAACTCACCGCGCGCACCGACCAGCGCCTCGAAGGCTTCGGCCAGCGACTGGAGGTGTTGCGTGCCACGTTCGCCGAGGATGCCCGCAAGGCCCGCCAGGAAGGCGGGGACGCACAGCAACGCGCGGCCGAGGCACTGGCCCAGCGCCTGACCGAGGTGACCCAGCGCAGCGAACAGCGCCTGGTCGAGATGCGTACGACGCTCGACCAGCAGCTGCAACGGCTGCAGGCCGACAACGCCGCCAGGCTCGAGCAGATGCGCGCCACCGTCGACGAAAAACTGCAGTCCACGCTGGAGGCGCGTCTGGGCGCGTCGTTCAAGCTGGTGTCCGAGCGGCTCGAGCAGGTCCAGCGCGGGCTCGGCGAAATGCAGCAGCTGGCCACCGGCGTGGGCGATCTCAAGCGCGTCCTGACCAACGTCAAGGACCGCGGTGGCTGGGGCGAGGTGCAGCTCGAATCGATTCTCGAACAGACCCTCACGGTCGAGCAGTACGCCCGCAGTGTGCGGGTGAAGCCCGACAGCGCCGAGGCGGTCGACTTCGCCGTGCGCCTGCCGGGTCGCCGGGACGACGATGCGACGGTGTGGCTCCCGGTCGACGCCAAGTTCCCCCGGGAGGACTACGAGCGGCTGATCGATGCGCAGGAACGCGGCGACGCGGATGCGGTGCGCACCAGCGCCGGGCAACTGGAGCGCGCCATCCGCATCCAGGCACGCTCGATTTCCGACAAGTACGTGGCCCCGCCGCACACCACCGACTTCGCGGTCATGTTCCTGCCGACCGAGGGCCTCTACGCGGAGACGATCCGCCGGCCGGGCCTGGTCGACGCGCTCCAGCGCGAGCACCGCGTGGTGCTCGCGGGGCCGACCACGATCACCGCCTTGCTCAACAGCCTGCAGATGGGATTCCGCACGCTGGCGATCGAGAAGCGCTCGAGCGAGGTCTGGCAGGTCCTGGGCGCGGTGAAGACCGAGTTCGGCAAGTTCGCCACGGTGCTCGAGCGCGCCGCCAGCCAGCTCGATACGGTGCAGAACAGCATCAAGCAGACCGGCGTGCGCACGCGTGCGATCGAGCGCAAGCTGCGTGCGGTGGAGTCGCTGCCGGGCGAGGACGCGCAGGCACTGCTCGGTGACGACGCCGAGGGCGACGGCGAGGCATGACGCCTGGCGCGCGTTCGGGTCTCGAGCCGGCCAGGGCCGGGTAGGGCGCCGACTCGCCGCAACTGGAGCCCCGCGCTACGCCGCGTCCGCTGACCCGATCCCGCGCGTCGTCCCGGCACGGCGCGGACGAACGCGCCTGCCGCCTCAGTTCGAGCCGGGAATCATCGGGATCGCGTCGGCGGGAACGGTCGGCATCGCCTCGTCGTCGAGCAGATAGTCCGGCAGGTTCTCGTCGCCTTCGCGGTCGCCGAAGATCTGGTACTGGCGACGTTGCATCCAGGCGTCGCGGATCAACGCGTATTCGTCGGCCGCGCCTTCGCGCATCCGGTCGACCACGAACAACTGCGCGCGCACGTCCACCAGCTGCAGGCCCTGCAATGCGTAGCGGGTGCCGTCGTCGTCGATCTGCCGCACCGGCGACAGCGGGGCGTCGCCGGCCAGGCCGAAGGTGTCGCGTACCGTGCGCGGGCCGAAGAAGGGCAGCTCCAGATAGCGCGAGTTCTCCCAGCCCCAGACGCCGAGCGTCTGCCCGAAGTCCTCGCTGCGGAACGGGATGCCGGCGTCGCTGGCGGGATCGAAGATGCCGCCGATGCCCAGGGTGAAATTCAACACGAAGCGGCCCAGCGCCTGCCCGGCCTCCTTCGGCTTGCCCTGCAGCAGCGCGTTGAGCGCGCTGACCGGCTGGCCGAGATTGCTGAAGAAGTTGGTCACGCCCAGGCGCGCCGGACGCGGCACGACGGTCACGTAGCCGCGTGCGAGCGGCCGGGCGATGGCGCGGTCGACCACGTTGTTGAAGCTGTGCATCCGGCGGTTGAACGGCTCCCAGGGATCGTAGGCGACCCCACCCTGCGCGCCTTCGGGCCGGCTCGGATCGTACGGCGCCTCGCCGTAGATCTCGGCGAAATCCAGCTCTTCCTGGGTCGGCGCCAGCACCGGCTCGCCGCCGGCATCCGGACGGTACGCGCCCTCGGCCTGCGCTTCGGCCGCCAGGTCCGCGTCCAGCGGCGGGACATCGTTCGCGGTGCCATCGGGCGGGGGCGCGTATGCGTCGGCAGCCGAGGCCACCGGACCGGCATCGTGCGCGGGCACGGCGTCGTAGGCGTCCGCAGGGGCCGATGAGCGCGCGTTCTGCTGGCCGCCCGCGCACGCGGCGAGGGTGGTCAGCAACAGGGCGGGGAGAACGAGGCGGGCAGGCTGCATGGGGGAGGGCGTCCTGGAGATGCACCACGCGGGGGAACGCGTCAGGTGCGACTGAAATCGAGATCCGTCTGCATACGGTACGCAGCGCCGAGCTCGGCCAGTCCGGCGGGGGAGCCGGCGACCGTGATGCCGCCGCCGGCGCGGGCGGCGAGTTCCACCAGCAAGGCGAGCCCCGCGCTGTCGATGCGGGGCACCGCACTCAAATCGAAGCGGCGGACGCCGTCGAGCGCGCGCAGCGCCGGGGACCACAGCCCCGCGACGGCGTCGCGCAGCAGCGGCCCGGCGAACGCGAGCGTGTCGGCGTCGCGGCGGACGCTGGCGTCAGTCGACGTCGGCATCGGCCTGCAACCGCCCGCTACGCAGTTCGTTGGCCACCTGGCGGATCGACTTCTGCTGCAGTTCGGTGTCGAACTGGCGGCGGAACGTGCTCACGAAGCTCACGCCCTCCACCTGCACATCGAACACCTTCCACTGGCCGCCGGACTGACGCATCAGGTAGTCGACCGGCACCGGATCGCCGCCCTGGCGCACCAGCTCGCTGGCCACGCGCACGCCGAGACCGCGCGGCAGTTCGCTCTCGGAGCGGATGCGCGGGGTCAGGCGCACGTTGAAGTCGAGCAGCGAGCCGCCGTAGCGGCTGAGCAGGCTCTCGGAGAGCGCCTGGGCGAACAGCTGGATATCGGCCTCGCTGGCGCCACGACCGTGACGGCCCAGCACCTGGCGGGCGGCGTAGTCGCGGTCGAAGATCGTGTCGAACTCGTCGCGCAGGAAGCTGTCGAGCGTGCCGCGGTTGGCGGTGAACTCGGCGCGGCGGGTCTCCAGCGCGTTGAGGATGCGCTGGGTGTTCTCCAGCACCAGGCGGCTGGGCTCGCCCTGGGCCTGGCCGGCGGCGGCGCGGGTCGGCTGTTGCTGCGCCTGGGCGAGGGCGGGAACGCCGGCGAACAGGCCGGCGGCGATGGCGATGGCGATCAGGGAACGGGTCATGGCAGGGGCTCCTCGCTGGGGGCGGGCGGGGGTGGGACGTCCTGGGCGGGCGCGGCGGCAGGCGTGTCGCCGCCGGCACCGGGGGGACCGCTGAACATGTAACGGCCGACCATCTGGATCAGATCGACGGCGGGTGTGGTGAAGGCGACTTCTTCGCCCGGCTGCAGATTCTCCAGGTCACCGCCCGGCTGCAGGTCGACGTAGCTCTCGCCCAGCAAGCCGCCGGTCAGGATCGAGGCGGAGGTGTCGCTCGGCAGCTCGGAGTAGCGGCGGTCGATGGCCAGCGTGGCGATCGAGTCGAAGCGCACCGGATCGAGGTCGATCTTCGACACCCGACCGATGTTCACCCCGCCCACGCGCACCGGCGCCTGCGCGCGCAGCTGGCCGATGTTGCTGAAACGGGCGGTGATCTCGTAGGTGTTGGTGGAGAAGCCGAAGCGGTTGTTGGTGGAGGCGATCGCCAGCACCAGCACCGACCCCAGCGCCAGCAACAGGAACGCGCCGACGGCGAATTCGAGGCGGGGACCACGTGCGCTGCTCATCGGGGGTTCCTCATCGGCGGGTTGTTGGCGGCTCTCATGGCGGTTCTACCTTGCGGAATGGAGGTCATGGTCGGGATCCCGCCTCAACGGAACAGGAACGCCGACAGGACGAAATTGAACATCAGCACCAGCAGCGAGGCGTTCACCACCGCGCGGGTGGTCGCCACCGAGGTGCCTTCAATGGTGGGCTCGGCGTGATAGCCGACGTAGGCCGCGACCAGGGCCGAGGTGCCGCCGAACACGGCCGACTTCAGGAACGCGGTGAGGAAATCGGTGCGGAAATCCACCGCGTCCTTCATCGCCTGCCAGAAGGTGCCGTTGTCGATGCCCAGCACGTGCACGGCCTGGAAATAACTGGCCGCGATGGCGAACGTGCAGAAGAACGCCACCAGCAGCGGCACCGTCAGCACCGCCGCCCAGAAACGCGGGGCGACGGCCTTGCCGACCGGATCGATCGCCATAAGGCCGAGCGCGGTGATCTGGTCGGTGGCGCGCATCAGGCCGAGTTCCGCGGCGATCGACGACCCCGCGCGGCCGACGAACAGCAGCGCGGTCAGCACCGGCGCCAGTTCGCGGTACAGGCCAAGGCCGATCAGGATGCTGACCTGGTCGGCGGCACCGTAGGTTTCCAGCGCGCGATACCCCAGCAGCGTCAGCGACAGGCCCACGAAGGCGCCGCCCACCGCGATGATCGGCAGCGTGCGCGCGCCGACCTTGTAGATCTCGCGGACCAGTTCGGCGAAGAAATCGGCGGTCGGCTTCGATGCGCGCAGCACCGACAGCGAGAACATCCCGGCACGGCCGATCGAACGGATCGAGGCGGCGAAAGGCATCACGCCACCTCTCGACGCTGGGCGTCGAACGCGATCGGGCCGTCGGGGCGGCCGTCGAGGAACTGCCGCACCAGCGGATCCTGCGTCTGCTGCAGTTCCGCCGGCGTGCCGCTGAAGACGATGCGGCCGTCGGCGATCACCAGCGCGCGGTCGGCCACCGGCAGGGTCTCGTGCACGTGGTGGGTCACGATGATGCTGGTCAGGCCGAGGCTGGCGTTGAGCCGCGCGATCAGGCTCATGATCACGCCCGAGGCGATCGGGTCGAGCCCGGTCAGCGGCTCGTCGTAGATCATCAGCGGCGGATCCAGTGCCAGGGCGCGCGCCAGGGCGACGCGACGCGCCATGCCGCCCGACAGTTCGCGGGGATAGAGATCGCCGGCCGCACGCAGGCCCACCGCATGCAGCTTCATCTCGACCAGCCGCGCGATCACCGCCTTGGGCAGGCGGGTATGGGTGCGCAAGGGCAGGGCGACGTTCTCGGCCGAGGTGAGGTCGGTCAGCAGCCCGTTGCCCTGCAGCAGCACGCCGATGCTCTTGCGGGTCTCCAGCAGATCGCGCTGCCGCTCCGGCAGCGGACGACCGAACACCTCCAACCGGCCCGTGGACGGACGCAACTCGCCGGTCAGCGCGGACAGCAGCGTGGACTTGCCCGAGCCCGACGGGCCCAGCACGGCGGTCACCGAGCCGGCCGGAACGACCAGGTCGATGCCGGACAGGATGGTGCGGCGTCCGCGATCGAGGCGGACATCCTGCAGGCGCACGGCGGGGGTGGGGGCGTCGGTCATGCGTGTCCGTCGGGAAGCGAAAAGCCTGAAGAGGCAAAAAACCCGTTCATCTTTGCGCGATGGGCCTGAATGTTAACCCATCAACTGTACTCGTCAGTACTGAAATTGTGCCGTCAGTGGGCCGGTGTGTATCGGCATCGCGCCCGGATCGCCCCGGATTCCCTTCTCCCGCGTGCGGGAGAAGGTGCCCCGCAGGGGCGGATGAGGGTGCTTTCGGAAACGCCGTCTCCGTCCCCGCCCTCACCCCAACCCCTCTCCCGCAAGCGGGAGAGGGGCGAAGGTGCCAGGCAGGCGTCGCTCCGCTGGGGCGAGCGGGATCAGGGGGGATGCGGGGGAGTTGGATTCGGTTTTAATGGGGATCCCATTCGTCTTCGAGTTGCCGCGGCCGGTTCACCAGCACCCCGCCGGCCAGCAGCACCACCAGACACAGGCCCAGGAACGCGAACGACAGGCCCCAGCCATGGCTGGCCTCGTGCAGCCAGCCGAACACCAGCGGTCCCGCGCACGACAGCGCGTAGCCCACGCCCTGGGTGAAGCCCGACAGCGCCGCCGCACCCTCGGCGGTGCGCGTGCGCAGGTTGATCAGGGTCAGCGCCAGCGGAAACGTCGCCGGTCCCAGGCCCAGCAGGAACACCCACAGCATCGTGCCGCGCAGCGGCGACAGCAGCAGGCCGAGGTAGGCCAGCACCAGCACGCCCGCGCACATCGCCACCAGCCACAACGGCCGCCGCAGGCGCACCGCCAGCAGCGGCATCGTCAACGACGACGCCAGCCCCAGCACCGAGAACATCCCGACCATGTTGCCGCCCAGCGCACGGTCGCCGCCGGCCTCGACCAGGATCGCCGGCAGCCAGGTGAACACCGTATACGTCGCCAGCGAGGTCATGCCGAACATCAACGCCATGCCCCAGGCCAGCGGCAACCGCCACAGCGGCCGTCGCGCGTGGTGCACGCCGTGCCCGACCCCGTCCGACAGCCTGGCCGCATCCACCGCCAGCGGGTGCACCTGCGGCGGTGCGCGCATCAGCACGACCATCCAGGGCACCGCCGCCGCCACCGCCGGGATCGCCCAGCTGGCCAGCGACGCCGGCCAGCCGATCCGCGCCGACAGCGGCACCGCCACGAACGCCGGCAGGAACGTGCCCACCTGCAGCACCGAGATGTAGGCCATGCTCAGCGGCCCGATGCGGTCGGGGAAATAGCGCTTCACCAGCGGCGGCAGCACCACGTTGCCCACGCCCATGCCGGCCAGCGCGGCGGTCGAGGCCGCCAGCAGCGCCGCGGTGTCGCCGGAGACGCCGCGCAGCAGCGAGCCGACCGCGGTCAGTCCCATCGCCAGCAACACAGTGCGCTCGAGGCCGAGCCGGTGCGCGATGCGCGGGGTGAGCACGCCGGTCACCGCGAACGCCAGCGTCGGCAGCATGCCGAACAGGCCGATCACCGTGGCGCCGAAGCCGAGGTCCTCGCTCACGCGGTCGAGCACGGGCGTCAGCGCGGTCACCGCGGTACGCAGGTTGAACGCCGACAACAGGATGCCGAACAGCGCGACCAGACGGCCGCGCCAGGCGGGAGCGGTGGGGGACATGGACGTCATTATCCGCGACCGCACCCCGGCGTGTCGCACGCGCGGACGTGCCCGATGTGGCGGTTCGCCGCGTCACCCCCGCACGCGCAGGTGTCGCGGTGTTGCCGCGGTACCCGGTATCGCCGGCTGCGACCGCGCTCCGGCATCATGGCGCGATGCCGGCCGCGCACGACTTCCGCATCTATCCGTCCAACGCGCTGGACCTGTTGGCGGGCCTGCTCGCGCACGAGCTGCGCCAGCCGGTGCCCGGGCAATCGCTCCTGACGCCCGAGGTGGTGCTGATCCCGCAGGTGGCGATGCGCCGCTGGCTGCAGGCCACGCTGGCCGCCGCGCACGGGGTGGCCGCGAACCTGGAATTCCTCACCCCCGGCGAGTTCGTCGCCCGCGCGCTGCAGGCCAATCCGGTCGGCGGCGTCGCGCGGCCCGACGACGAGCTGGATGCCGACAGCCTGCGCTGGCGCGTGTACGCCGCGCTGACCGATCCGGACGTGCTCGCCGATCCGGCCCTGCGCGCGATCCGCACGTATCTCGCCGGTGCGGCTGTCGTGTCCGGGACGCCGATGGCGGGGCGCGCCGACGCCATCGTTTCCGCCGCCGATCCTGCCGATGCCGTCGATGCGTCGGTCGCCGCGCCGCGCCGCGCAGGCGCCGGCCCCGCCGCCGCCGACCCACTCAAGCCCTGGGCGCTGGCCGGCGAGCTCGCCGCGGTCTACGAGAAGTACCAGGCCTGGCGTCGCGACTGGCTGCTGCGCTGGGAGGCCGGCGCCGACCGCGACGATCCGCAGGCCGTGCTGTGGCGGCACGTCGCCACCGGCCGCGCGTACCGCGCGCGTCGCATCCAGGCCTATCTCGACCGCTTCGAGCGCGCCGCGCTGCCGCAGGGCCTGCCGCGGCGGCTGTTCGCCTTCGCCACGCTCAATGTCTCGCCCGACGTGTTGCGCGTGCTCGCCACCCAGGCGCGGGTGGGCACGCTGCACTTCTATCTGCCCACGCCGGCGCAGGGTTACTGGGGCGATCTGCAGACCTTCGCGCGACGCCGCGCGCGCAGCGAGCGTGACGCCGACACGATGCCGGCGGATGACGGGCGGCCCATGACCGGGCAGGGCGCGCGCACCGGCGACGATCTCGCCACCGCCGGCCTGCCCGACGAGAACCGCCTGCTGCAGGCCTGGGGCGCGGCCGGGCGCGACTTCATGGCGATGCTGGGCAGTTACGAGGTCGTCCACCCCGCCGCCGAGATCGAGGTCTATGCCGATCCGCTGGAATCCGGCCAGCGCGCACGCGCCGATGGCGGCCTCGGCGACACCTTGCTGCGGCGCCTGCAGAGCGACCTGTTCCGGCGCGCGCCGCCGGCCGTGCCCGCGCCGCTGGCGGCGCTGGACCGGACCGACCCGAGCCTGCAGATCCACGCCTGCCACACGCGCCTGCGCGAGCTGCAGGTGCTGCACGACCAGCTGCGCGGCCTGCTCGAGGATCCGCGTTTCGACCCGCCGTTGCAGCCGCGCGAGATCGCCGTGCTCGCGCCGGACATCGATCCGTACATCCCGTACCTCGACGCGGTGTTCGGCGGCAGCGCCGACGCGCCGGGGGCGCGCATGCCCTACGCCCTGGCCGACACCAGCCCGCTGGCCGGCGAACCGCTGGCCGACGTGTTCGTGCGCCTGCTCGGCCTGCCGGTCTCGCGGTTCGGCCTCAACGAAACCCTCGACCTGCTCGCCAGCCCGCCGCTGGCGGAGGCCGCCGGGCTGGACGCCGCCGCCTTCGAACGCCTGCACGGCTGGCTGCAGGCGGCCGGCGCGCGCTGGGGCGTGGACGCCGCGCACCGCGCCCGGCACGGCGCCCCGCACGACGACGCCTACACCTGGGCGTTCGCGCTCGACCGCCTGCTGCTGGGCCATGCCAGCGGCAGCGAGGCCAGCATCGACGGCGTCGCCCCGTACGCCGCGCTGGAAGGCGGCGCGCTGGATGCGCTGGATGCGCTGATCCGCCTGCTGCGCGTGCTGGCGCGCAGCCAGCGCAGCCTCGGCGACGCGCTGCCGCCCGACACCTGGCGCGAGCGCCTGCTCGGCCTGCTCGATGCGCTGTTGCCCGAAACGCCCTCGTCGCCCGCCACCCAACGCGCGCTCGACCGCCTGCGCACGCTCGTCGACGACTTCGCCCGCCACGCCACGCGCGCCGGCTTCGACGGGCCGGTGCCGGCCGAAGTCGTGCGCGCGCACTTCGCCGCCCAGCTGGCCGAGGCCGACACCCGCGCGCCGTTGCTCACCGGCGGCATCAGCGTCGGCCGCATGGTGCCGATGCGCCTGCTGCCGTTCCGGGTGATCTGCCTGCTCGGCATGAACGACGGCGATTTCCCGCGTCGCGATCCCGCGGCCGGGCTCAACCGGCTCACCGCCGAGCTCGGCACCGACCAGCGCCGCATCGGCGATCGCTCCACCCGCGAGGACGACCGCTTCCTGTTCCTGCAGCTGTTCGCCTCGGCGCAGGATGTGTTCTACCTCAGCTATCTCGGCGCCGATGCGCGCGACGGCAGCGTGCGCGAGCCGTCGGTGCTGGTGAGCGAACTGATCGCCGCCGCCGCCGAACTGCACGCCGACCCCGCCGCCGCCGCGAACGCGCTCACCGTGCGCCACGCCCTGCAGCCGTTCGCGCCGGGCGCGTTCGGGGCCGACGACGATCCGCGGCGTTTCAGCTACCGCGCGCAGTGGCAGCCGGCCGCGGGCCGCATCGGCGGCACGCGCGCGCCGCTGGCGCCGTGGTTCGATGCGCCGCTGCCGACTTACGTGCCCGACGACGACGACCGCGACGACGGTCTCGCGCTGGACGCCCTGCGGCGCTTCTTCGCCGCTCCGGCGGAACAATTCCTGCGCCAGCGCCTGGGCGTCCGCCTGGCCGACGCCGCCGAGATCGGCCACGACGTCGAGCCGCTGCTCACGCCCGGCCGTGGCCTGGCGCGCGCGCAGCTGCAACAGCACGTCTTCGATGCCCTGCTCGCCGGCGAGACCTCGCACCTCTACGCCGACCTGCGCGCACGCGCGCTGCTGCCGTCCGGTGCGCTCGGGCAGGGGCAGCTCGAGGCCCTGCTGGCGTCGCTGCGCCCGTACGCGGAGGCGTTCGCGCGCTGGCGCGGCGACGGCGGGCCCGACAGGGTGCGGGTGGTGGTCGAGCTCGACGGCGTGCACCTGCACGGCCGTCTCGACACCGTGTACCCGCAGGGCCTGGCGCACGTACGGCTCGGCGGTCTGAACGGACCGGCGGCCATCCGCCACGGCCTCGACTGGCTGCTCGCCAATGCCGCCGGCCTCGATCTGCCGCTGGTGCGGTTCCACGAGACCCGGGATGCCGGCGTCGGCCCGTTCGTGCGCGCGCCCATCGCCCCCGCGCAGGCGCGCGCCGCCCTGCAGCACCTGCTCGCCCTGCGCGCGGCCGGCCTGCAGGCGCCGCTGCCGTTCGGCCCCTACAGCGGCTGGGAGTACTTCGACGCCGCCGATGCCGACACAGGCCAGGCCGCGGCGGCCACGCGCTGGCGCGGCAGCGAGCGATCCTGGGGCGAGGGCACCGGCCACGCCTACCGTCTCGCCTTGCGCGGACGCGACCCCTTCGCCGATCCCGTGCTGTTCCGGCAGTTCGCCGACATCAGCTTCGGCGTCTTCGCCGCGGTCGAGCGCGGCGAGGTGCATGCCGGGTTCGACGACGGCCGCGCGTTCGCCGTTGCCGAGGACGCGGAGGCCGACGCGTGACGCACCTCGCCATGCGGCACCTGGCCATGCGTGCTCCGGATGCGTCACCCGCGCGCGTGCGGACGGATAGCCCGCGCCGGTCCGCAGGCGGAGGCGCGTGATGTCGGCGACCGACCCCTTCCTCGCGCTCCCCTTGACCGGCACGCATCTCATCGAGGCCAGCGCCGGCACCGGCAAGACGTTCACCCTCGCCACCCTGGTCACCCGGCTGGTGATCGAACAGCGCCTGCGCATCGGCCAGATCCTCGCGGTCACCTTCACCGAGGCGGCCACCCAGGAACTGCGCAAGCGCATTCGCGAGCGGCTCGCGCTGGCCGCGCGCCTGGTCGACGTGCCCGCCCGGCATGGCGCCGGGGCCGGGGAGGCCGTCGCCATCGCCCCCGACGACGCGCCGCCCGACGCACGCCTGAGCCGCGCGGTCATCGCCGCGCATCTGGCCGACGGCGACGAGACCCCCGCGCAGTTGCAGCGGCGCCTGCGCGATGCCGCCGACGAGATCGACCTCGCCGCCATCTTCACCATCCACGGGTTCTGCGCGCGCGTCCTGCGCGAACACGCGCTCGAAAGCGGGCAGACCTTCGCGCCGCCCGAGCTGCTGCCCAACGACCGCCCGCTGCGCGAGGAACTGGCCGCCGATCTGTGGCGCGCCACCGCCGCCGATGCGCACGACGCCCCGCTGCTGATGTCGCTGTGGCCGGGGGGGCCGGAGGCGCTGGCGCGCGATCTCGCCGAACTGGTCCGCCAGCCGCGGCTGCTGCCGCCGCGCCCCGCCGCCACCGATGAGGACGCGGGTGAGACCCGTGCCGCCGACGCCGCGCTGCGCCGGGCAGGGCAGGCGTTGGCCGAGGCCTTCGCCGCGCACGGCGACGGCTTCCGCGCCGCCCTCGTCGATGCCGTCGACGCGAAGATCCTCAACGGCCAGAGCTACAAGACCGCGTGGATCCATGCGCTGTGGCAGGACATGGCGCACTGGTGCGCCGTCGGCGACTGGTCCGCGCCGGTGCACCCGAAACTGCCGATGCTCGCGGCCACCGCGCTGGAAGCGAAGACCAACAAGGCGCACATCGGCCGCACGCCCGCATCGCCGGTGTGCGCATCGATTCCGCCCTACCTGGCCGCAGTGGCCGATGTCGCCGCCGCCCAGGAACGCGCCCGCGTACGCCTGCTGCACCGCCTGCGCGACGCCGCACGCACGCGCCTGGCGCAGCGCAAGCAACAGCTGCGCGTGCAGACCTACGACGACCTCATCGACGGCGTCGCCGATGCGCTGGCGGGGCCGCATGCGGCCGCGCTGGTCGCACGCCTGCGTGCGCAATACGCCGCCGCCCTGGTGGACGAGTTCCAGGACACCGATACGCGCCAGTGGGCGATCTTCCGCACCGTCTTCGGTGCCGGTGCCGGTGCCGCCGTACCTGCCCGGGACGCCGCCGGCACCGAGGCTGCGCCGCCGGCCATCGCGGACGCTCCGGCCGCCGACGCGCTCGGGCAGGCCGACGACAGCGACACGCCTGCGCCGTTCCTCGCCCTCATCGGCGATCCCAAGCAGGCCATCTACGGCTTCCGCGGCGGCGACGTGCAGACCTACCTGCAGGCCGCGGCGCACGCCCGTCCGGCACCGGCGCTGGACCGCAACTTCCGTTCGCGCCCGGCGGTCCTCGCCGCGATCGACGCGCTGTACACGCAGGCCGGCACGCGCGCGTTTCTCGACGAACGCATCCGCTTCATCCCCGTGCAGCCGGGCACCCAGCGCACCGACGCGGATTACCGGCGCCACGGCGCCGACGCGCCCGCGCTCACCCTGTGGCACGCGCCCGACCCGCCGGCCGACGACGGCGGCAAGCGCAAGCCGCACGGCGCGCAACGCGCGCGCGAACTCGCCACCGCCGCCTGCGTCGCCGCCATCCATGCGGTGCTGAGCGACGCGCGTGCCGGCACCGCATCGATCGACGGCAAGCCGGTGCAGCCGGGCGACATCGCCGTGCTGGTGCGCAAGCACGGCGAGGCCACGCGCATCCAGCAGGCACTCGCCGCGGTGGGCATCCCCGCGGTCGCGGCCGGCAAGCAGAGCCTGTTCGCCACGCCCGAGGCGCACGAACTGCTCACCCTGCTGCTGGCCCTGCTGCACACCGCCGACGACGCCCGCCTGCGCGCCGCGCTCGCCACCGTGCTGCTGGGCCTGGATGCCGCCGGCATCGCCGCGCTCGACGACGATGGCGCCGCCCATCGCGACTGGCAGCACAAGGCGCTCGCCTGGCGCGAGCGCTGGCAGCGCGGCGGTCCGCTGGCGCTGGTCTCGGACCTGTGCGCCGACAACGGCGCGCGCCTGCTCGGCCTGCTCGACGGCGAGCGCCGGCTCACCAACTACCTGCAACTGGGCGAGTTGTTGCAGCAGGCCGATGCGCGCGCGCTGGGCCTGCACGGGCTGGTGGACTGGCTGGGCCAGCAGATCGCCCAGGCCGATCCCGACGACGAGACCCAGCTGCTGCGGCTGGAGTCCGATGCGCGCCGCGTGCAGATCGTCACCCTGCACAAGAGCAAGGGCCTGGAATACCCGCTGGTGTTCCTGCCGTTCGTGGGCATCGGCGGCAAGGCGCCCGACCCCGGGCGCGCCTGCGTGGTGGCCGATGCCGACGGACACCGCGCGCTGCACTGGAAACTGCAGCCCGACATCTCCGGCTGGAACGCGGCCCGCAGCGCCTGGATCGACGCCCAGCGCGCCGAGGATGCGCGCCTGCTGTACGTCGGCCTGACCCGCGCCGAGCACGCGCTGTGGATCGCGACCGGCGCGTTCTACAACGCCGCCCAGACGCCGCTGGCCGCCATGCTCGACGGCCTGCCCGACACCCCCGGCATCGTCCACGACGCCACGTCGCCGGCCACGCCGCCGTGGCTGCCGCCGGCGGACGAAGGCACCGTGCCCACCGCGCGCGCCGTCACCCGCACCCTCGCGCCGGACTGGTGGGTCTACAGCTTCACCCAGCTCGCCAATGCCGACAGCGGCGGCCACGACGCCTCCACCCGCGCCACCGTCGCCGCGGCCGGCGGCCACGACGAGCCCGCCGACGCCCCCGGGCCCGCCACCGCGTCCGACCCTGCGCAGCCGGACGCACCGTTCGACCCGCGCTTCGCCGGCACCCGCTTCGGCGTGGTACTGCACGAAGCGCTGGAAGAAGGCGACTTCGCCGCCTGGCACGACTGGCAACCGGGCGACCCCGCACCGGCCGACGAACGCGTCGTCATCGACACCGCCCTGCGCGGCGGCGGCTACGCGGCCGACGACCTCGACGACGGCCTCCACGTCCTCACCGACCTCATCGGCCAGACCCTGACCACCGCGCTGCCCGAAGGCGTGCGCCTGTGCGACGTGCCGGCCGATGCGCGCCGGGCCGAGATCGAGTTCCAGTTCGCCCTGCAGCCCACCGCCGTCGACGCGCTGCTGGCCCTGCTGCACGCGCACGGGCTGGTGCGCGACCGCCACGGCTTCGGCCTGCGCCGCACCCTGGAAGGCCTGATGACCGGCCTGATCGACCTCACCTACGCCCACGACGGGCGCTGGTACGTGCTCGACTACAAATCCAACCGCCTGCCCGCCTACGACGCCGACAGCCTGCAACGCGCCATGGCCCACAGCGAATACGACCTGCAGGCGCTCATCTACACCTTGGCCCTGCACCGCTGGCTGCGCTTCCGCCTGGGCGATGCGGAGGGCACCGCCGCGCCCGACACCGCCGTCGGTACCGCCGCCGACAACGCGGCTGGCGCCGCCGATCGCCGTGGCTACGACTACGCCCGCGACTTCGGCGGCATCCGATACCTGTTCTGCCGCGGCCTCGACGCCACCCGTCCCGACGCGCCCGGCGTCTACGCGCACCGCTTCGCCCCCGAACTGATCCACGCCCTCGACGCCCTGTTCGCCGGCACCCCCGCGGAGACGACGGCATGAACCCGCGCCCCGCGTCCTTACCCCGCTCCCCCCAGTGGAAGAGCGCGCCCGCAAGCCCGCGCACCGCCCCGCCCGCCGCCCCCCGACCCCTCTCCCGCTTGCGGGAGAGGGTGCCCGCGGGGCGGGTGAGGGCGCTCTTCGGCCCCCCGCCCCCGGCCGAACCCCGAAGCCTTTCCGGTCCCTGCCGTACCCGAGACGCCCGAGCGCCCCAGCACCCCGCACCCCCCCGCGCAGCACGCCCGGTGCAGTGGCCGAGCCCCCCACCATGACCGCCCCTCTGTTCCAACCCCTCACCCAGTCCGGCGCGTTGCGCACGCTCGATCACGCCTTCGCCCAGACCCTGAAGCGCCTGCAGCCGGAGACGCCCGACGCCGTGCTCGCCGCCGCCGCGCTGGCCTCGCTGGCGGTGGCCAACGGCCACGCCGGCCTCGACCCCGCGCAGCCGCGCCTGCTGGTGGAGGCCGATCTCGCGTGGCCCGCGCCCGAGGCCTGGCTCGACCAGCTGCGCGCCTCGCCGTGGATCACCACCCCCGACGATCCGCTGGCGGCGTCCGCCGCCGACGCACCGCTGGTACTGGAAGCCATCGACGGCGCGCCTCTGCTCTACCTGCGCCGTTACCGCGAATACGAAGCGCGCCTGGCGGCCGGCCTGCTGCGCATCGCCGCGCACGCGCCGGCCACCGACGGCGCCACGTCCACCGCCGACGCCATCGCCCCCGTCGCCGACGTCTTCAACGCGTTGTTCCCCGACGCCCCCGGCACCCCGACCCCCGCATCCCCTCTCCCGCATGCGGGAGAGGGTGTCCGCAGGGCGGGTGAGGGCGCTCCTGGCGCGCCTCTCCCGGAGCATCGCCCCCACGAAGACCGCCAGGCCCGCGCCGCCGCGCTCGCCATGCGCCGCGCGCTGCTGCTGGTCACCGGCGGCCCCGGCACCGGCAAGACCACCACCATCGCCCGCGTGCTGGTGCTGCGCATCGTCCAGGCCCTGCGTGCCGGCCGCGCACCGCCGCGCATCGCCCTGGCCGCACCCACCGGCCGCGCCGCCGAGCGCATGGCCGAGAGCCTGCGCCGCGCCGTCGCCGCCATCGCGACCGCGCTCGACGCCCACGGCATCGACCCCGCCCTCGTCGCCGCGCTGCCCGCGGCCCTGCCCGACACCGCCAGCACCCTGCATCGCCTGCTCGGCACCCTCCCGGACAGCCCCACCTTCCGCCACCACGCCGACCACCCGCTGCCGCTCGACCTGCTGGTGGTCGACGAAGCCTCCATGGTCGACCTGCCGCTGATGTGCAAACTGGTGGACGCCGTGGCCGACGGCACCCAGCTCATCCTGCTGGGCGATGCCGACCAGCTGCCCTCGGTGGAGGCCGGCGACGTGCTCGCTGCGATCCTCGACGCCGCCGGTCCCGGCCATGCCCTGCGCGACGACGACGCCCGCGCGCTGCAACCGCTGCTGGGCGATGCCGTGCCCACCGAACCCGCCGCCGCCGGCCTGCGCGGCCACCGCGTGCAGCTGCTGCGCGGCTACCGCCAGCATCTCGACTTCGACCTCGCCCCGCTCGCCGACGCCGCGCGCACCGGCGATGCCGACACCGCCCTGGCCCTGCTGCGCGCCGGCACCCTGCGCGGCGTGCGCTTCCACGAGGACATCCTCGATCCCTTCGAGGTTCGGCGCGACGACTGGCTCGCCCACTTCCGCAGCCTCGCCGACGCCCCGGACCCGGCCACCGCGCTCGCCCGTGCCGGGCAGCGGCGCCTGCTCACCGCCGTGCGCGCAGGCCCGCAGGGCGCGCGCGGCCTCAACGCCCGCATCGAGGACCTGCTGTCCGGCCGCCGCACCGGCCCGGCGCCGGCGCAGTTCCACGGCCGCCTGCTGCTGATCACCGAGAACAGCTACCGCCACGGCCTGTTCAACGGCGACATCGGCCTCTGCCTGCGCGACACCGACGGCGCGCTCGTCGCCTGGTTTCCCGGCAACGCCCCGGGCGAGGTGCGCGGTTTCCATCCCGCCGCCTTGCCCGCGCACGAGAGCGCCTTCGCCATGACCGTGCACAAGGCGCAGGGCAGCGAGTTCGACGAGGTCTGGCTGCAACTGCCGCGCCAGCCCGGCCGCGTGCTCTCGCGTGAGCTGGTCTACACCGCCATCACCCGCGCCCGCGCCCGTCTGCACGTGGCCGGCAGCGCACAGGTCCTGCGCGAGGCGCTGGCCCGGCATGCGGTGCGGGTGTCGGGTCTGGCGGGGCGGCTGGGGGCGACGCCGGCGCAGATCGCGTCGGCATCAGCACCGGACGAGACGTCTGTGCCGAGCCAAGGCACGTTGTTCTGATTGTCTGGCCTGCCGGGGCACGCGGCGAAGACCGCGCGCGACACACCCACATCCGTATCCGAATGCGAGGCATTCACCGCCATGCGCATGTTGATCATCTGTTACTCGTCGCCGCGGCTGCGTGGCCGGCTATCGCCATGTCCTTGTGTCGGATGCGGCCGCACCTGCACCGCTCGCCGCAACCGCGACACCGATGCCCGGCGTGACGCGTGTCCTGCCAGCGCCCGTGCAACGCTTCCGGTGCGATGGCCGACAGCACTGTTCGCAGATGCCGACGACTGAGGATCCTGCTGCACTGGATGAAATCACCCTCTTGGTGCAGGCGTTCAAATACCAGGGATCCGCTTGCATACGACCGCGCGGATCGTGCTGGTGCGGGGACGAATTAGGACGTACTCGTTATCCAGAAGTAGTCCAAGTTGATCGTCTTGGCGTCTTTCATCTGCAGGACTACTGCCTCGCCAGGGATCTCGATCCAATCGTGCCCGAGCGAGCGAGGCGAATCATCCAGCTCGTCAGGCCAGAGATCGCTTTGATCGGGGTCGTATCCACGCACCGGCACAGGCTGTTCGGGGAGGCTGGCTCGCGACAATGGCTTGCGGGCAGCGATCTTGAGCACGACACGCTCCAGCTCCCCCGTCTTGGCGATGCGGAACTCCTTGACCACACCTTTGTACAAGACAGTCTCACCGCCCATCACGAAGTCTGCTGTTAGCACCACAAACCCGACGTCCTCGGGACGCAGGAGACTGAACCAGTCCGCCTGCTCGCGGTGGCGCAGTACCTTGTTGGCTCGCTTGCCGAGCAACCACATCGATGCTGTGGCTAGCAGGAAGTAGGCGCTGATACAAAACGGGTGTCCGCCCAAGGCTCTTGCCGCATCCAGCGCGTGGGCCCCACTGCCACCAGCGAGCAGATGGACGACTGCGACCAGGTCTGGCGTGTGCAGAGGCAGGCAGGCTGACACGACCAACAACGCGCCCATCGCAACAGCGTGCGCAAAGATGGCGGCGAGCAACGCAACTGCCAGGCTCAGGCTCAGCTGCTGTTCTAGACCAGTTGAAGGAGCCGTCGGGCTATGCAGCCGGGTGACTGCAAATACAAAGGCCGCACCAGGCAGCAGCAGGACAAGCGCCACCAATACCGAGAGGCTCAGCCCCATCCGGTTATGCCTTGGGGGCTACTTTAGGAGCCTCAGTCGAAATGACAGCGCCGCTCTTGATCCGCAGCACGCGCGACTTTGTGCTCGACTGTGCCTCGATCACCATCTTGAGCACCTCACGCGCAGAGTCGCGAGATGACAGGACTTCTTCGGCCTTTTTGGAAAGCGACGCCTTTGCGCTAACAACTTTCATGAACAAGCTCCCGACGTAGGCAATGAAGTGCTGAAACACGCGTCCTGGAGTGTGGTTCCGATGTGCGCTCCTGCTGGCCAGAAGGCCAGCAGGAGCATTGTACAACCGATACGGCTATGTAACACTAACGAAACTAGTCCACCCGAGCAGAGTTTTATTTGTATATGAATCAATGGGTTATGGACGAAGACAGCCAAATCGAGCTTCTTAGGCGAGAAATAGTCCACTTCGCCCGGCTCGGTGCATCCGGAGACGTCGAGCGCATTCGCATTCAGGCACTTCGTCTGATCAGGCAGCTCCGCTCGGAAGGTGACGAGCTTGCTGATTTGTTGCAGCAGGTTGTGTTTCCAGCGCAGCCTGCCACCAAAGCCGTGCAAGCGCGTTCAATGTCGAACCTGAAGATTTCGAACGTGATCCCGCCTCCAGTCGATGGGGATTCGAAGCTCGACCTTGTGCGAATCGAAGATGAGCCGCAGCCCAGGCATGCGCTCGTTTGGGATACCACGGTTGAGCGTCAAGTACGCCAGATCATCGCCGAGCGTCGTGCGCGAAAGCGGTTGGAAGAGAGCGGGCTGTCGGCGCCGACGTCAGTGCTCTTCAGCGGGCCGCCCGGTGTCGGTAAAACGGAAGGTGCGCGTCAAGTTGCCAGCGCCTTGGGGCTGCCCTTGGTCATTCTCGACTTGGCGACCATTCTCAGTTCATTACTGGGTAAGTCCGGCAGCAACCTCAGACAGGTTTTTGACTATGCCAAGCGCACGCCTTGCGTGCTGCTGTTGGACGAGATCGACGCGATCGCCAAACATCGAGACGACTCTGGCGATGTCGGAGAGCTGAAGCGTCTGGTAACGGTGCTGCTGCAGGAGATTGACCTATGGCCTGCGACGCATCTTCTGATTGCGGCAACCAACCATGTGCAGCTGCTCGACTCCGCAGTGCTGCGTCGATTCGAGCAGACGATCGTGTTTCCGCGTCCCGATGCGTCGCAACTGACCATCCTGGGCGAATCCCTCAGTTCCAAAGCTGTGACGCGCGTGCCTGCCAGCTGGACGAAGCTTCTCGCTGATCTGCTATCAGACACGTCTTACAGCGATTATGTGCGTGACTTGAATCGTGTGCGGCGTTCTACTGTGCTTGGCGGTCAGAAAGAAGGTGTCACTGCGATCAAGGAAATCGTGATTGAGCGCAACGATGCGCTCTCACGTGAGGCGCGCAAGCGCGTTGCAGTGAGCCTGGTGGCTGACGTGAAAATTTCCCAGCGTGAGGCGAGTCGTATCACCAAGATCGCTCGGGAAACCCTCAAGAGTGCATTACAAGGAGTGAGCATCGATGACGGATCAGCCGAAGTTCCTGCTGGGTCTGGGTGAGACCCTGACGAGCCCCAGCCAGTACCGCTCGGGCCCCAATGATGGTCAGCCGCCGTACACAGTCGAGGCGCAACGCGACTACCTACGCGCGCAGCTGGATGCGCAAGCGACGGTCTTCGAGGAATTGCCACCGGAAGCTTGCCCCGGTGGCAACGTTGTTTCGATGATGACCTTGCATCCGAGCTTCTACTCTCGATCAAACTTCCCAGACGAGTTGCTGCGCGAGGCGCAGCTTCGCTTCATAGGGAGCATGCCTAAATTCGTCAAGCCACGGCTTGGCCGCGGCCATGACTATCCTGGCGGCGCAGCTTCGACTGTGTTGTTTCTTGCTGGCACAAAGAAGTCTTTCACACACCTTGCGCATCGGATTTCCGAACTCCAGTCGGACGATCCGCTTGCAAGAGACATCATCAAGATCGAAACGATTGAAGCGCAGACGCGCGAAGAGCGCGTCCAGTCTGATCTCTCGAAGAAAGAGTCCAACCTTGAGGTCGTCGTTCACTTCGACCCGCTCCAAGATCACGTTTGGGAAGATGCGTTCAACGATTTCGCTCAGGCGTGTGGCCTGAAGCTAAGCTCCAAGGTGTATCAATCGCGAGGTCTTTTATTTATCTCGGCGCGCGGCACTGCAGCGGCGGCGAAGCGAGTTGCGGATTTCTCGTTCGTGAGGGCGATTCGCCCTATGCCCGTATTGAGGCCTGTCGACGCGCCGAAGGTCTTGCGGACCGCGAAGCCCAGTCCTCGCATCGTCCTGCCTCCAGAAGGCCCATTGGACCCCGACTGCAAGGTCGCGGTCTTCGATGGGGGCCTACCCGAAGATCACCCCTTCAGTCAGTGGGCCACGCGGATCGAACCCACCGCCAAGGATGGAATTGGTGCCGCCACACCTGAGGGTCTCGGGCATGGTGTCGCGGTAACATCTGCGCTGTTGTTCGGACACATGGCGCCTGGCCTCCAGTCACGGCCCTACTGTCATGTCGATCACTATCGATGCGTAGGCGCAGACACCGATGCGGCGATGTACAGCGCCATGCTGTACGTGGACAAGATTCTCAACGCGAGTGCCTACGAGTTCGTTTCGCTGAGCATTGGTCCGGACGAGATCACCGGCCATGACAAAGTCAGCGCATGGACGACCATGCTAGACGATCACTTTCATCAATCTTCGGTGCTCGGGACGATTGCAGTTGGCAATGACGGCGATCAGCCGCCACCTCTCAACCGCGTCCTCGTTCCAGGCGATTGCGTAAATGCCATCGCAGTAGGCGCGAGCGACAGCGCAGGCGAAGGCTGGAAGCGGGCCCCTTACAGCTCAGTGGGGCCCGGACGGTCGCCGGGTTTGGTCAAGCCGGACCTGCTTCACTTTGGAGGCATCGCGGGAGATGAGTTCAGCGTGCTCATGCCAGGAGGTGCGCTGGCTGGATTGACGGGTACCAGCCTTTCTGCACCCAGCGTCATGCGTGTTGCTGCAGGTGTGCGTGCGCACTTCGGTCGGACGTTTACGCCGCTTGCAGTGCGAGCCTTGATGATTCACAGCGCGGAGCGTGGGGAACACCCGCGCGAAGAGGTCGGCTGGGGACTCGCAGCGTCGGAGGTCGGGGACATTGCAATCTGTCCCGAAAACAGTGTTCGCATTCTCTATCAGGGCGTCATAGCCCCCTCCAAAGTCAGTCGCGTAGCAATACCGATTCCTGCTGGCGGCATCGACGGTAAGCTGTCGATTCGCGCGACGTTCTGCTACTTGAGTGAGACAGATCCGCATGCGCCCGGGGACTACACCAGGGCTGGATTGGGAATTACATTCCGCCCCCACTCGGGCAAATTTCCAGCGCGTCCGAAAGACGCCCCTGCAGGATGGAAGCCGCACCCGGATTTTCCGAAATCGGATTCGTTCTTTGAAGGGGTTGGGAGAAAAACGGAACAAGCAATGCGGATCGATGCACTCAAGTGGGACACCGTTCGTGACGCGACAGTACGGAAGATGGGTTCATCCCTGAAGGATCCAGTCTTCGACGTGCATTACATGGCTCGCCAGCCCGGCTACAAGAACGCGCCATCGAACATGCCCCATCTCCGCTATGCGCTAGTTGTGACCGTCACTGCACCAAAGCACCCCTCGATTTATGAAGAGGTGCTCCAGTCCTTTACGTCCTTGAAGCCCATGCTGCCGATCACCGAGCTTCCAATCCAGGTTGGAGGGAGCTGAAGCAAAGCAATCGCGTCGCATGCGAGCTGCGAAGCTGGAGCGTGCTGCAACATGGTGCGCATGACTGCAGCGTGGAAGAAGGGGCTGAGGTGCCGCTCCTACTCCTTGAGCGCATGGCCGCAATCAGCTTCTGTGGCATCATCGAGCGCATGCATCATTGCTCAAGCCAGCGCACTTCACGGATAAGAGTGTGATCTCGACTAGGGATCACGCCCCTGCTGCTTGCGTTGGTGAAAGCGCCGGCCTTATGCCCCGGTGAAAGCACGCGCCAGATGAGCGCGGCCACGTAGGTTCGATTCCGACCAGGGGCACCTCATAGGATCCGTGATGCGCAACCTTTTTCTCGATACGGAATGGGCTGGGCTGATGAAGCCGGCCGCGATCTAGTCAGATTAGCCTAGTCAGCGCTGACGGTGCGCATGTGTACTACGTCGAGATCGAACCGCTGCCCGGCAAACCGAAGCGCCCCTCGCCGCGTAGGTCGTCTACCTGCTTCTGCAGCGAGGTACGCATGCGCGCGATCGGAATGAGATGGCCAAGTCGACGTCGATTTCCTCACGTCGTTCGATACCGCCGCGGTGCTGGCAGACCATCACAACGATCTAAGGCTTTGCGCGATCTGATCGGACCCGATAACGAGTCAGGTTCACTTTCATAAGGCCGAACAGTAGGGCCATTCTGACCGTATCCGGCGGCAAATTCCTACAACGAAATTTCCCAATTGCGGCATCCTGAAGCTTGACCATCCAGCCCTACGCGTAGCAGACTCGAACCCAAGGAGCCTAGAAACTCCCCTGTGAGCGGTCCCCACCTCCGTCAAACCGGTGGGTTTTTTGTGCCTGCACGCTTGCAGGCATGGACCGACGCGATGCCTGCGTCGGGAGGGCGGCTAATACAACCCCCTTCGGGGGAATACGCCCGCCGGCTCACAGCGGTTTCTAGCCTCCCGACTTCCCGTCCACACCTGTGGACGGGCACTTCATGGAATGAGGGAGACGACGATGTCGAAGTCCGATACGAAGAATCGTGGCGAGTTGGGCTATTTCCTGCCGGAAGAGGGTCAGTTCCGGTTGCGCAAGCTGCATCAGCACATCGAATTCCTGTCGCGCCTGGCGGAGCCACGCGTGGATGAGGAAGAGGACGGGCCGGAGATCGATCACCCCGCGTTGGCTGGGTGCCTGGAGCTGCTGGCCGAGCAGGTGCAGCAGGTGCTGGACATGGTGCGCTGGTCGGCGCGGCTGGAGGCCAAGGGCAAGGCGGCCACTGCGGAGCGGGGGGCCGAGGATGCAGACGACACCGGCGAGGACGTGGCATCCGGCCATGTCGAGTCCGTCGGCTCCGCTGCGAAGACCGATCAGGACTTCGCGTTCGGCATGACGATGGATCAGCTGGACGCGTCCGACCGCCTGCTCGATCTGCTGCGCGCGCAGGGTGATCTGTTGATGGCCGCTGGCGGCAGCGATGTCGCGGACGGCACGATCACCGTGATCGGTGCGGCGATCTTCGAAGGCGCAGACGAGATGAAGGACTTGATGCGGCAGATCAATGCGCAGGTGCTGGACGCGCCCAGTGTGGGCGGCCGGGTGCGGGAGATGCCGGCGGTGTACGGCGCTGCGGGTGGCGCTGTGCACGTGCATTGACCGTAGGACGGGGCAGCGCGGCGTGGGTCGCGCTGCCTCGTGCTGACGGTGCCGTCGCTGACCGGGGGGAGCCACCGGTACCAGGTTCACTTACCCACGGCGCTGCCTGACGGCTTCACCGCGCCGACGCCGCAGCGGACAATGCCGGGTTCGCCACCCGCCGCTCCGCCCACACAGGCCGTCGTATGCAAGCCCCCCTGTTCCGCATGGCCCTGCTGTTGGGCCTGCTCTCCGCCGTCGGTCCGTTCGCGATCGACATGTACCTGCCGGCCTTGCCCGATGTCGCCCGCGACCTCGACACCAGCGAGGCCGGTGCGGCGCTGACGTTGACGGCGTACTTCGTGGTGTTCGGCATCGCGCAGATGATCTACGGGCCGATGTCCGATGCCGTCGGCCGCAAGCGGCCACTGGTGATCGGCGTGGTGATCTTTCTGGCGGCCACGGTGGCGGCGTCGCTGGCGCCCACCATCGGCTGGCTGATCGCCGCGCGCGCGCTGCAGGGGCTGGGCGCGGCCACCCTGATGGTGGTGCCGCGCGCGGTGATCCGCGACATGGCCAGCGGCCCGGACGCGGCGCGGATGATGGCGGCGATCATGATCGTCATCTCGGTGTCGCCGATGCTCGCGCCGCTGACCGGCTCGATCGTGATGGCCTGGGGCGGATGGCGCGAGATCTTCGCCGTGCTCGGCGTCGCGGCGCTGGTCAGCCTGGCGCTGATCGTGTTCGTGCTGCCGGAGACGCTCGAACCGGCGCGTCGTCGGCCGGTGCGGCTGGCGCCGATGCTGGCCGGCGCCCGGCGGCTGCTCACCGACCGCCGCTTCATGGGCCTGATCATGATCGGCGGCTTCGGCATGTCGAGCTTCTTCGTGTTCCTGTCGACGGCCAGCTTCGTCTACACCCGCCAGTACGGCCTCAGCCCGACCGGCTTCTCGCTGGCCTTCGCGGTCAACGCGGTCGGCTTCTTCGCCGCGTCGCAGTTCGCCGGCGGGCTGTCCGAGCGCTACGGCATGGAGCGGGTGATCGCGCTGGCGATCACCGGCTTCGCAGGGTTCGCGTCGACGCTGGCCGTGCTGGTGCTGCTGGGCATCGATGCGTTGCCGGTGGTGATGGCCGTCCTGTTCGTCGCCAACGCCTGCCTCGGCCTGGTGCTGCCCACGGCGATGGTGATGTCGCTGGACCCGCACCCCGACATCGCCGGCCTGGCCTCGTCGATGGGCGGGACGATCCAGATGCTCACCGGCGGGCTGATGATCGTGCTCACCGGCCCCTTCATGGACCACAGCACGGCGACGATGGTCCCGGCGATCGCGCTGTGCGCGTTGCTGGCCTGGGGCACGGCGGTGCTGGCGCTGCCGCGGCCGCGCTTTTAACGGGGTCAGGTTCACTTACGGGTGCACGTCGTGGGCGCGACGGGGACGACTAGCCGATGCGCGGAGGCGCGTGGCGTGTCCGGCCGTTATGCCGATGTCGTGCGAGACCCCTGCGTGCATTGAAGCGTCCATCGCAACGCGCACTCGCCCCGTCGCAGGGCGATGGCGCCTCGCCGCCATGCCGTTCGGCGTTCCTCAGCCCCCGAATCCCGGCGGCCGACGAAAGCCGCCGATCTCCTGCGCGATCAGCCGCGCCACTTCGATCGTGGTGCGGTCGCCGTACTCGGGGCCGATGATCTGCAAACCGATCGGCAGCCCGTCGCGCGACGGGCCGGTGGGACACGTGGTGCTCGGCAGGTAGGCCGCGCTCGCCAGACCGACCCAGACGTATTGTTCGTAGTGCGATGACGGCACGCCATCGACGGTCAGCACCCGCTCGGGCTTGGGCCGATGATCGTGTGCGTAGGCCGTCGTGGCCGACACCGGGCAGATCACTACATCCCATTCGTCGAAGAACGCGCGCCACTGCAGACGCATGCGCGTGCGCGCCTCGTCGAGATCGGATCGGCGCCGGTGGTCGAGCACGCGGGCCCGGGTGAGGATCGCCAGCGGCGAGGCATCGTCCGGATCGAGCGCTGCAGCCGCGGCCTGGTTGGCGGCGTGATAGGCGTCGGGCAACTGCGCGAGCCCGGTGGATCCCAACAGGCCCAGATAGGTCGCGTACGAGGCCTTCGGCGAGAGCGCCGGTCGCGCCCGGTCGCAGACGGTGGCACCGGCGCGGGCGAGCCGGTCGCCCACGGCCTGCACGCGATCGGAGATTTCGGTGGACGTGGGGAACGACGCCTCGTCCGGCCAGATCGCAACGCGCAGGCCACGCAAGGTGCGCGTGCGTGGTGGCGGCAGTTCGAGCCGCCAGCCCGGTGACCGGAGCCGGTCGGGGCCGGCCACGATCTCCAGCGCCCGTTGCAGATCGTCCGCGTTTCGCGCCAGCGGCCCGACGACATTCATGTCCTGCACCGAGACGATGCCGGGCGGGTTGTGGCCGGCTGTCGGCACGATGCCGTAGGTGGGCTTGTGCCCGTACACGCCGCAGAAGTGCGCCGGATTCCGGATCGAGCCGCCGATGTCGGAGCCGAGCTCCAGGCCGGTGAGGCCGGCCGCCAGTGCCGCGGCGGCACCGCCGGAGGAGCCGCCCGGCGAGCGTGCCGGATCCCACGGGTTGCGGGTCGTGCCGTACACGTCGTTGTAGCTCTGCCAGTCGCCGAGGCGCAGCGCGACGTTGGTTTTGCCCAGCAGGTGCGCGCCGGCCGCCTTCAGACGCTCGACCACCGCCGCATCGTGCCGGGCGATGTGGTGCCGATGCTCCGGCACGCCCCAGGTCGTCGGCCATCCGGCGACATCGAAGGATTCCTTGACCGTCATCGGCACGCCATGCAGCGGGCCCAGCGGTTCGCCCCGGGCGAGCGCCGCATCGGCCGCCCGCGCCGCGTTGAGCGCGCGTTCGAAGTCGCGCACCACCACGGCGTTCAACACGGCGTCGAAGCGCTCGATGCGCGCGATGTAGTGCCGGGTGAGTTCGAGCGCGCTGACGTGCTTGCACCGGATCGATGCCGCCAGGTCGGTTGCCGACGCGAAGGCCAGTGCGTCCGCGACGGGGCCCGTGCCCGCAGCGGCGGGCGAACCGGTGCCGGGTGGAGCCGTGCTGCCGTGCGAGACCCGCTTCGCGCCACCGTGAGGGGAGGGGTTCGCCTGTGTCGTCATGCGCCGGAGCCGTGTCGGGTGCGGCTGCATGATACGTGCGCCCCGAGTGCTCGGTGCCAGACCTCCGGTGATGCTGCGCGCATTACGGCGCGTCCCCGGCCGTCGTTGCAGGACACGGCAGCCTGCCAATATATACAGGATGTAATGTATAGTTACGCCCTGCCGGAGATCGCCATGTCCACCCCCTTCAAGCGCTGGGCGCTGCTGTTCACCGTCGCGTCGGGCCTGCTGCTCGTCGCGCTCGACAATTCCATCCTCTACACCGCGCTGCCGTCGCTGGAGCGCGACCTCGGCGCCACCCGCGACCAGGCGCTGTGGATCATCAACGCCTATCCGCTGGTGATGGCCGGCCTGCTGCTGGGCGCGGGCACCCTGGGCGATCGCATCGGCCACCGCCGCATGTTCGCCATCGGGCTGTGGATCTTCGGTCTGGCCTCGGTGGCCGCGGCGTTCTCGCCCAGCGCGAATGCGCTGATCGGCGCGCGTGCCGCGCTCGCGGTGGGCGCGGCGGCGATGATGCCGGCCACCCTGGCCCTGATCCGGGTGGTGTTCACCGATACCCGCGAGCGCAACCTGGCGATCGCCATCTGGGGCAGCGTGGCGCTGGTGGGGGCCGCGCTCGGGCCGGTGATCGGCGGGCTGCTGCTGGCGCGCTTCTGGTGGGGCTCGGTGTTCCTGGTGAACGTGCCGGTCGTGGCCATCGCCTTGGTCGCCACGCCGCTGCTAGCGCCACGCGGGCGGCCGCAGGCCGGCAGGCCTTGGGATGCGTGGTCGTCGGTACTGGCGCTGCTCGCGCTGTCGGGCCTGGTGCTCGGGATCAAGTCGCTGGCCAGCGCACCGCCGGATGCCGTGCTGGCCGGGTCCGGCGCGGCGGCCTTCGTGCTGGCGGGTGCGGCGTTCGTGCGCCGGCAGGCGCGGCTTCCGCATCCGTTGCTCGATTTCGCCCTGCTGCGCCACCCGGGCCTGCTGGCCGGGGTGCTGGCCGCCGCGTTCACCACCTTCGGCATCGGCGGCCTGCAGCTGGTCACCACCCAGCGCTTCCAACTGGTCGAAGGGCTGTCGCCGCTGCACGCGGGCCTGCTGGTCTCGACGATGGCGCTCGGCGCGTTGCCCGCCGCCCTGGTCGGCGGCGCAGTGCTCCACCGCACGGGCCTGCGTCCGTTGATGAGCGGCGGATTGGCCCTGGCCGCGTTGGGGGCGGCCGTCCTCGCCGCCACTCTGGGCGCGGGCATCGGCTGGACGTTGCTCGGCTGCCTGCTCACGGGCCTGGGGCTCGGCGCGACGATCTCGGTGGCCTCGATCGCCATCGTCGGCAACGTGCCCGCGCACCGCGCCGGCATGGCTTCGGCGGTGGAGGAGGTCTCCTACGAACTCGGCGCGCTGCTGGCGGTGGCCTTGCTCGGCAGCCTGATGAGCGCGCTGTACACCGTCTTCATGGTGCTGCCCGAAGGCGCGCCGGCCGCCGCGCAGGCCGGCTTGATCGATGCGCTGGCACTCGCCGAGAGCGGGCACGGCGCGGGCGAGGCCTTCGTGCAGGCTGCGGTGAGCGCTTATGATCGCGCCTTCGTGGTGGTCGTCATGATCACCGCCGCGGCGCTGGCCGCGGCCGCGGCGATCACCGCCGCGCTGCTGCGCGGCCGCTACGGGCAGGCGCCCGAGGCAGGGCACTGACCACGGCACACGCGGAGACCGGCGACCGATGAGGCAGAACAACCGCACCGCCATTCTCGACGCCGCGGTGCGGCTCGTGCAGCGCAGCGGCATCACCGCGATCACCTATGAGGCGGTGGCGGCCGAAGCGGGCTTCACCCGTGGCGGGCTGCTCTACCACTTCCCCTCGCGCGAAGACCTGCTGCGCGCCACCCACGCGCACATGGCCGCGCGTTGGGACACCACCATGGCGAGGCTCGCGGGCGCACCCGCCGACGCACTGACGCCGGCGCAGCGCCACGCCACCTACGCACGCGCCAGCGTCCACGGCGCCACGCGCGCCGAGCTCCTGCTGCTGCTCGAAGCCGGCTCCGACCCCGACCACGCCGCCGCCTGGCAGGCGGTGATGCAGCGCTGGGCGATGCCGCCCCCGGACGATGCCGACGACGAAGACGCGATGGACCGCTTCATCGCGCGCCTGGCGTCCGATGGCCTGTGGTTGTTCGACTGCCTGCTGGACAAGCCGCTGTCGCGATCGATGCGCGAGCGCATCGCCGAACGCCTGGCGCGTGCGAGCGCCGGCGATGGCATGTCGGTCGCTGACGACGACGACGGTGGGCAGGCGCCCTAGCGCGCGCCTGCCTTCCGCAGGTGAGGCGACCGCATCGCCTGTGTCACGGTCTTTCGTCTGCGGGGTCACTCGCCGACGGGCGCCCTGTCGCGGGATCAGGCCTCGAAGGCCGGTGGCGGCCGAAACCGCCGAGCTCGCGCGCGATCAGGCGCACGACGACGCCACGAGCGCCTCGCGCAGCATCGCCGCCGGCGCCCGATCGATCGCCAACGTCGCCACGTCCGCTTCGCCCGTCGGCGGTTCCAGCGTGTCGAACTGGCTGTCGAGCAGCGACACCGGCATGTAGTGCCCGCTGCGGGCCCGCATGCGCGCCGCGATCAGGGCCTTGTCGCCGTGCAGGAACAGGAACCGCAGCGGCAGGCCGGTGGCGCGCAGGCGCTCGCGATGGCGGCGGCGCAGGCCGGAGAACGCGAGCACCACACGCTCGCCGGCCGCCACGCGCGTCGTGAGTTCGTCGGCGATGCGCGCCACCCAGGGATCGCGCATGGCGTCGGTGAGCGGCAGGCCTGCGGCCATGCGCGCACGTGCCGTTTCGTCGTGGAGGTCGTCGGCATCGAGGCAAGTCGCGCCCCATGCGTCCGCCAGCAGGCGGGCCAGCGTGGTCTTGCCGCTGCCCGACACGCCCATGACGATCACCACCTGCGGTGCAGGCGTCATTCCGGCAGTTCCACATCGATGCGATGCCGCGTACCGGCGACGATGCCGCTCAGCCGCGGGGTGTCGAGCACGTGCCCGTCGGCGCGCACACGCATCGCGGCCAGGCCGGGCACGCGGCGCACCTGCAATGCGATCTCGGCACCGCGGAAACGACGCACCACCGAGGCCTCCGGCCAGTGCGAGGGCAGTTGCGGCGCGATCCGCAGCGCGTCGCCTTCGCCGCGCAGGCCGAACAGGCCTTCGATCAGGCAGCGGTACAGCCACGCCGCGGTGCCGGTGTTGAACAGCTGGCTGGACCGGCCCGCGGTGCGCGGATGGCCGCGCCAGTCGCCGCGATAGTAGTTGGGCACGAACACCGGCAGCTGGCCGCGCTGCAGCAGGTCGTCGGCATCGGGGCCGGGCAGCATCGCGCGCAGCACGCGCCACGCGCGGTCGGCCTCGCCCACGGCATACAGCGCGTGCAGGTAGAACGCGGCCGCGTGGTTGTAGATCGAGCCGTTCTCCGCCGAGCCGGGGAATTTCTGGGTCAACCGGCCGACGTCGTCGCGCATGCCGGTGTACGGCGGGTCCAGCATCGCCACGCCGTAGGGCGAGACCAGCTGCGCTTCCACCGAAGCCAGCAACCGGTCGCGGCGCGTCGCGTCCGCCGCACCCGAGAGCATCGCCCAGCTCTGCGGATTGAGGTAGATGCGGCCTTCGGTGTCGCCCCGCACGCCGAACGCCACGTCGTCGTCGGTGATGCCGCGTGCGTACCAGTCGCCGTCCCACAGGTGGGTATTGGCGGCGTCGTTGCACGCCTGCACGCCCTGCACGAAGCCATCGACCGCGGCGTCGCCGGCATGGCGGGCACGCATCCCCGCCCACAGTCGCAGCGCATGCGCGGTGGCCAGGGTCAGCCAGCCGGAGACGCCGCGGCCCTTGTAGCCGACCATGTTCATCGGATCGCACCAGTCGCCCTGGGCGATGTAGCTCAGGCCGCGCGCATCGCGCGCCGACAGCAGCCAGTGCATGGCCCGGTCCACGCGCTCGGCGACGCTGGCCACGTGGCCTTGCGCATCGGCGACCGGCTCATCGAGCAGGGCGTCGTCGCCGGTCTCATCCAGATAGGCCTGCAGGAATACCGGCAGCCAGACGCAGTGGTCGGTGTGCGGCACCTGGTTGATGTATTTCAGCTGCGCGCCTTCGACCAGCACGATGCCGTCGGGCATCGCGCCGCTGCGCGCCTGTTGCGACAGCGCGAGCAGGAATGCGGCGCGCGCGGTCGCCGGCTGCAGGTAGGCCATGCCCATGTGGTCCTGCAGCAGGTTGCGCGTCTGCGGATCGGTGGTCAGGCGGTTGACGTCGCCGTGGTAGTACACCTGACGCGGCAGCCAGTGGTTGGCGAAGGCGTCCAGCCAAGCATCGGGGGTGCGGATGTCGATGCAGCCGCGCGCGCCGGACAGATAGTGCGCGTACGCATCCGCGGCCGCTTCGAAGCCGCCGGGTGCCAGATACCGCGCGCGCAGGTCGCGGATCTGCGCATCGTCGCGCGCGGGGCCGAACACGAAGCGCTCCTCGTGCGCGTCGCCGTCATCCAGCACCACGCGGTACTGCAGGGCCGCGGTGGGCATTTCGTAGTCGGCATCGCGACGGCCGAGCGCCACCGCGTCGGTGATCGCCGACGGTGCGTGCAATCCGCCTTCGCCTTCGAACGCAGCCTGGTTGGCGTCCCAGGCGGTGGGCGCATTGGCGTGCAGCAACACGGTGCGGTCCATGAAGTCGCGCTGGACGAAATGGTCCTCGACCTTCTGGTAGGGCGTGACGCTGTTGCAGACGATGCCGCCGAGGTCTTCGCGGTACGTCGCCGACTGGTTCATCCACGACATGTAGCCGACCGGGAAGTACGGATACAGGCTGATGCGCCGCGCGCGGCCGGACCGATTGCGCACGCGCAGCGTCCACAGTTCGGCCACGTCGTCGACCGGCAGCGCCAGCTGCCATTCGAACGCCAGCCCGTCGCGTTCGACGCGCCAGACGAGCGACGCCAGGGCCGCCTCGAACGCGAAGGCATCGGCGCGTGCGCGCACCGGCTCATGCGGCAGCGAGTACAGCGTGCCGTCGTCCTCGTCCCTGACGTAGCAGAAGCGGCCGGGATGGTGGGCGTACACCGGCTGCTCCGGCTGCATGAAGCTGCGCGCCTCCAAGGTCGGCGCGTGTGCGTACTTGGCAGGCTCGGGCTGCATGAACTGCGCGGTGGCGAACCCGCGGCAGGTCGCCTGCACCATCATCCGCCTGTTCCACAGGAAGGCCGAAGCATGCGGCATCACCTTGGGACTGTCGATCGAGAACCGGCGCCCCCCATCTTCGAAACCGTATTGCGGTGTGCTCATGCTCGTTCAGCCCTGCGTGCATCCAGTGCGTCCTGCACCTCGGCCATCACGGCCTCGTCCAATGGGTAGGCGCGCATCACCAGCGCCGCGGCGAACGCGACGACGCCCGGGATCACCGTCAGCAGCAGCGCGATCCCCAGCTGCGACGCATCCGACTGCGCTTCATTGGCGACGTAGCCCATCGCCGCCAGCACCCACGCGATCAGCGCCGCGGCCAGCGCGCCGCCGAGCTTCTGCGAGAACGTGGCGGCCGAGAAGGTCATCGCAGTCGCGCGGCGCCCGGTCTTCCATTCGGTGTAGTCGGCGCAATCGGCGTACATCGAGAACGCCAGCGGCGACTTCGGCCCCAGGGCCAGACCGACCAGGGTGTTGCACACGAACAACAGCCAGATCGCATCGCGCGGCACCAGGAACATCGCACAGCTGAGTACGCCCACCGCGGCCATCAACCACATCATCAGCCGTTTCTTGTCGACGAAGCGCGTCATCACCGGGGTGAGCGCCGCGCCCGCCGCCAGCGCCAGCGAATAGCTGCCGAGGAACCAGCCGGTCAGTTCCGGCCGCTCGAGGTAGTACTTGAGGTAGTACACGGTGGCGCCGCTGCGCATGACGATGGTGACCATGATCACCAGCGCCAGCACGAACAGCACCATCCACGGCCGGTTGTCGAGCAGGTCGCGCAGATCCTGGCGCACGTCGCTGCGCTGCTGTGGGGGTGGCGCGATGCGTTCGCGCGTACTGAAGAACACCGTCGCGAACATCAGCGAGGCCACCACGCCGTACAGCCCCAGCGTCAGCTGCCAGCCCAGGGCCTCGTCGCCGCCGCCGAACCAGCGCACCAGATCGAGCGTGAACGCATTGACGACCGTGGTGCCGGCGAAGGCGGCGATGAAGCGGAAGCTGATCAGCGTGGTGCGCTGCTGGCTGTCGCTGGTCATCACCGCCGACAGCGCCGAATACGGCGTGCTGAGCACGGTGTAGGCCAGCATCATCAGGCTGAAGGTCAGATAGGCCCACACCAGCTTGCCGGTGTCGCCGAGGTCGGGCACGGTCCAGGTCAGCACGCCGGCGAACGCCAGCGGCAGCGCGCCCCACAGCAGGTAGGGCCGGAACCGGCCGAAGCGCGAGCGGGTGCGATCGGCGATGGCGCCCATCAGCGGATCGGTGGCCGCGTCGATCAGGCGCGTGACCAGGATCATCGTGCCCACCGCGGCGGCCGCCAGGCCCATCACGTCGGTGTAGAAGATCAGCAGGAACGCGGCGATGTTGGCCCAATAGAGATTGAAGCCGAAATCGCCGATGCCGTAGCCCGCTTTCTCGCCCAGGCTCAGGCGCGTGCGCGGTCGATCGCCGCCGGAATGCTGATGCTGCACGCGCCCTCCAGGTACCGTGGCCAGGCGAATGCATGACGTCCGCAGACACGCGGCGCCCGGTGCTGACAACGCTGTCAACTATCCCGCAAAAGCCGAACCTCGACAACCGCGGGCTGGGACGTCGTGCGGCCCGCGCCGGCGTTCAACGGCCGGCGCCAGGCACGTTCAACGACCGATCACCTTGGGTACCCCGATGGCATCGGCGGCGATCTCGGCCTCGGTGAACGGAAAGCGTCGCAGGCGCTTGTCGGAGAACGCGCGGGTCTGGTCGGCGAAGTGCGGCGAGTCCGGATCGGTGGACTGCGAGAACGCGAGCACCGTCTCGGCCACCGGGCCGGTCGCGTCGAACGTCACCGCCTGCAGGTAACTGGTGCCGAAGATCACCTCGGCGCGACCGGCCGCCGGCACCGAGGCGATGTAGTTGAGCGTGCCGCCGATCGCCCCGCCCGGGATCGGGATCCACGTGCCGTTGCGCGTCACGCCCTGCACCTCGCCCAGGGGTGCATCCAGGGGCACGCCGAGCGCGTCGAGTGTGGCCGCCGCCCGCGCCAGGTCGGCCAGCAGCGCGTCGCCGGCCGGCCCGTCGATGTTCAATGTCGAGGGCGTGGCGACCGGCTGCGCCGGATCGAACGGGACGCGCCACAGGTCGGGCCGCTCGCCGGCCACCTGCCAGAACGCGCGGAACAGCAGCGTGCCGCGACTGGTGAGTTCCTCCCGGCCGTCCCAGCCCGCCAGTGCGGCGCACGCGTCGGCAGGCGCGGCGGGGCGCTCGCACAGCGGCATCAGGGCCGGCAGCGCCAGCTCGCCGGCGAAGTTGCGGTTGCCCAGCATCGCGGCGGCCGCCCGTGCCGGATCGACCGGGCCCGCGTCCAGCAGACGCCCGATCTCGGTCAGGCTCGAGCGCGTGCGCAGGCTCGGCGTGTCGCCGCGATACTCCAGGCCCAGCATCGCGCCGCGCGCGACCGGCGGCAGCGCGGGGTTCGACCAGCGATAGCTGTCGTTCGAGTTCTGCACGAAATCGCGCCGCGTGAGCGCGAACATCCGCTCGCCCGGCAGCAGGCCGGAGACGGGCTCGTCGGGCGACGGCTGCCAGTCGCAGGCCGACCGGCTGCCGTCGAGGATGTAGGGGCGGGTGAAGAACGCCGGATCGTCCTGGCCGATCGTCCCGCATTCGGCGAACACCGCGTCGGAGATGTTGGGCGCAGGCGAGATGGTCGCGTGCAGCGCGTCGCCGGCGCGATCGGCCGCGATGGTGTTGAGGAACGCGACGCCGCGATGGCGGATCAACGCCCGCCGGATCCCGTCGACGCCGCTGGCCCTGCCGAAGGCGAGCCAGGTGTCGCCGCCTCGGATGTTGTCCTTGTTGGCGTCGCGCACCGCATAGGCGACCTCGCGCGTCCAGCCGTAGCCCGAGGCCGGCAACGACACCACCGGCCCGAAGCGGGTCGCGTAGAGCGTGCGCGTGATGGGGCTGCCGTCCTGGTCTTCGACGGTGACCGCATGGCGCGTCATCGCCTCGCGGTGTCCGTCGACGAGGTAGACCGTCGGGTCGTCGGGGTCGAGCGTCAACCGCATCAGAGTCGCGTGGACGGCAGTGTCGGTGGTGTGGGTCCAGGCCACGTCCTTGTTGAAGCCGATGCCGATGTAGGGCTGGCCGAGGATCGTCGCCCCGGCCACGTCGAACCGGCCCGGGATCGTCATGTGCAACACGTAGAAGCGGTACGCGCCCGACCACGGGAAATGCGGATTGCCGATCACCACGCCCCGGCCGTTGGCGGTCGTCTCGCCACCGAACGCCCAGCCGTTGCTGCCCAGCAGATGCGGCCGCGCCACGCGTGCCGGCGCCGACGCCGCGGCGGTGGCGGCATCTGCGGCCTCGCGGCCCGGCGGCGCCGCGTTGGCGATGCCGGTCGCCAGGCTGGCGGTGGAGGCGAACTGCCCGAACCCGCTGATCCAGCGCAGCACGTGGTCCTCGGTGATCGGCCGCACCCACGGCTGGCCCGCGCAGGCGGCCGGCAGGTCGTCGGCCCGCGTGTCGAGATAGTGGTTGTAGCCGGCGACGAAGCCGGCCAGCAGCGCCTTGTAGTCCGCGCTGCTGTGCGTCATGTGCGCACGGATCTGCGCCGAATCCACGGTGGTGCGGTAGAACAGGTCGCTGTCGAGGTTGTTGCCCGGCCACAGCGCGATGGACGTCGGCGTCTGCGCACCGAAGAACCGCGACCGCTCGCCCGCGGCGGTGACGTAGGCCTCCGCCATCGTGCAGAGGTTGTCCTCGGCCATCGCGTAGGCCGCGCCGAACCCGAGGCCGCGGAAGTCGCGCGCCTGGATATGCGGAATGCCGAACGTGGTCCGGGTGATGGTCGCTTCCGTCGTCGCGTCCCGGGCGTGTTCCGGCATCGCGCTGCACGCGGTCGCGGCGGCGACGGCGCCCAGCAGCACGAGGCGCGCGAGCGGGTGGGTGGGGCGGGCGTGGATCATCGTCGGCGCTCCTGGGTGCGTTGCGTGCGTGGATCGCCGGTGCGATCCGCGGTCCCGCCGTGGCGGCCGTGCGCCGGCGCTCACGCCGCGAGCAGTCCGGCGTCGAGGCAGTCTGCGATGGCGTCGCCGATGATCGCCACGCCCAGGTCGATCTCCTCGGGCGTGATCGTCAACGGCGGCGCCATGCGCATCACGCCGCCCATGCCGGGCAACTGCACGATGTTGACGTTGAGCCCCCGCTCGAAACAGCGCCGCGAGACCGCCGCACCGAAGGCCGCCGCCGGCTGCTTGCTGTGCCGGTCGGCGACGAACTCGATCCCCATCAGCAGGCCGCGTCCGCGCACATCGCCGATGCACGCGTGGCGCGATTGCAGCTCGACCAGCCCGGCCCGCAGACGCTCGCCCATGGCGGCCGCGCGCGCTGTCAGGGCGTCGCGCAGGATGATCTCGATGGCGGCCAGGCCGATGCGCGCGGGGAAGGGGTCGGAGACGTGCGTGGTGTAGAACAGGAAGCCGCGCTCGTGGCAGCGCGCCTCGATCGCCTCGGAGGTGATCGTCGCGGCGAGCGGGATCCCGGCGCCCAGGGTCTTGGACAGCGTCATGATGTCCGGCTCGATGCCGTGGTGCTCGCAGGCGAACATCGCGCCGGTGCGCCCCAGCCCGGTCTGCGCCTCGTCGACGATCAGCAGCATCCCGCGCTCGCGGCATTTCGCGTGCAGCCGCGCCAGGTAGCCCGGTGGCGGCTCGATCAGGCCCCCGGAACTCAGGATCGGCTCCACGATCGCGGCGGCCAGCGCGCCGGTGCTCTGCCGGTCGACCAGCTCGAACGCCCGGTCCAGCATCTCCAGTTCGAAGCCGTCGCCGGCCCCGTCCGGGCGGCGGTAGACATTCGGGGTCGGAATCGCCATCACCCCCGGCATCGCCGGGCCGTAGCCGCGCCGCTGGGCCGAGAAGGTGACCGGGAACGCCGCGCCGGTCATGCCGTGCCACGCCAGGTCGAACGCCACCACCTCGTGGCCGCCGGTGTAGAGCTTGGCGAGCCGGAGCGCGGCCTCGTTGGATTCGGCGCCGGTGCTGAGCAGCAGCGACCGCGACAGCCGCGGCCCCAGCAACCCGGCCAGCACCTCCGCCAGCTCGATCACCGGCGCGCTCAACAGCCCGGAGAACAGGTGGACCGGCGTGTCCGCGGCCGCCTTCATCGCGGCCACGATGCCGGGATGGCCATGCCCGAGGATCGCGCTCATCTGGCCGGAGGTGAAATCCAGCAGGGCGCGGCCGTGGGTGTCGTAGACATAGGCGCCCTCGGCCCGCTCGATCAGCGCCGGGAGGAACGTGCCACCATAGCGGATCAGGTTACGGGCCAGATCGTCCAGCCCGCGCATGTCGGGTTCGGCCGATCGCCGGCGCGTCATGTCGCTGTTCGTGTCCGCCATCGTGCCCGCTCCGTCCGCATGCAGAAGATCGCAGCCTGCGCGTGGCCGGGCGCACGGGCAAACGATTAATTCTCCGGCCGAGGGTCAGTTTTTCTGATGCAGCGCGAACTCCCCAACCTGGATTGGCTGCGCGTCTTCGACGCCTGCGCCGAGACCGGTAGTTTCGCGTCCGCGGCCGATCGCCTGGGGGTGACGCCTGGGGCGGTGAGCCAGCGCATCAAGGCGCTCGAGGCGTTTCTCGGCATCGCCCTGTTCGCGCGTCAGGCGCAGGGCGTACGCCTGACCGAGGCCGGCCGGCGGTATGCGGCCGACGTGCGTCCCGGGGTGCGGCAGCTGCTGCACGCCACGCGCGACGTGGTGCGCGACCAGACACGCGCCACGATCCGCGTCAGCATCCTGCCGGCGTTGGCGCAGTTGTGGCTGGGGCCACGGCTGGCCGATTTCCATCGACGGCACGACGGCATCTCGATCGAGATCTGGGCCGACCCGGCGCTCGCCGACCTGCAGGCCGCGTCGTTCGATCTCGCCATCCGTTACGGCCGGCCGCCCTTCGCCGGGTGCGATCACCGGGCGTTCCTGGACGACGCCCTGGTACCGGTGGCCGCGCCGGACCTGCTGGCCCGAAGCCGTCGCGATGGGCACGGACTGCCCGTCGATGTGCCCCTGCTGGTCGACACGTACTGGCCCAGCGACTTCGACGACTGGATGCGCGCGGCCGGCATCAAGCACGATGTACGCCCGTCGTCGCGACCCTTCTCGCTGTACTCGATGGTCGTGGATGCGACCCTGGACGGGCAGGGCTTCATGATCGGCCACACCGCGCTCGTCGGCGACCTGCTGGCGGCCGGGCGCCTGGTGCGTCTGTCCGATGTCAGCGTGCGCACCGCGCACCAGTTCCATGTGCTGTCGGTGCAGGACAGGCCGATGCCCCCGTCGGCCGCCGTGTTCGTGGCCTGGCTGCTCGCGCAGGAGGGCGCGACGCCGCACGCGTAATGGCGCGCACGCCGCGCACCGGACGGCGGCGTCGCGTGGTCGGGGCATGCCCTTCGGCCCGTGCGCGCGCGGCGCTGCTCCGTACCATGGCCGGTTCCGCCACATCCAACGGAACCCCTGCATGCCCCTGTTTCGCCGTCCGCACACCGTCCTCGCCGCATCGCTCGCCGCCCTGCTGGTGGCCTGCACACCCACACCGCCCGCGGGCGAGGACGCCGATGCACGGCTGCTGGGGCGCCTGTTCGATGCCGAACACGGCCGCGTGATCGAGGACGGCGAAGTGGTGATCGCCGACGGCCGCGTGCGCTGCGCCGGCCCGCGCGACGGTTGTCCGGTCGGCGCCGACACGCCCGTGCACGACCACGGCGATGCGCTCATCCTGCCCGGCCTGATCGACCTGCACGTGCACGTGCGCCCGCAGTTCGTCGGCGCCTTCGTGCCGGCCGGCGTCACCACCGTGCGCGACGCCAACAGCACCCTGGCGATGCTGGAGACCCTGCGCGCCGACCCGCAGGCCCCGCGCATGCACGTGACCGGCCCGATGATCGACGGCCCGGGCTCGGTGCTGCTGGACATGCCCGACGCCACCCCGGGCGACGACATTCCGCTGCCCGAGCGCATGCCGCTGGTGGCCGACAGCCCCGAGGCCGCGGCCGCCGCCGTGCAGGCCCTGGCCGAGGCCGGCGTGGACTGGATCAAGCTCTACGAACAACTGCCGCCCGCCGTCTTCGACGCCGCCGTGCGGGCCGCGCAGGACGCGCAGCTTCCGGTGATGGCCGATCTCGGCATCGCCCTCACCCGCGGGCTGGCCGGCGCCGAGGTGGACATCGTGCAGGCCGCGCGTGCCGGCGTCGCCACCAACGAACACCTCAGCGGCCTGGCGCTGGCCTACCAGCGCCGCGGCGGCGACGTGGCCGCCGACACCCTCGACGATGCGCTGCTCGATGCCATCGTCGCCGACATCGCCGCCACCGGCATGGCCGTGGTGCCCACCGCCGCGAACACCCTGCAGTTCGCCGAGCCCGACCCGGCCGCCCCGGACACCGTGCCCGGCGCGGCCGTGCTCGCCCCGCACTTCGCCGGCTACTGGGACCACCTGGTCGGCATGGTGGCGCAGGTGGAAGGCCGCACCCGCACCGACCGCGCGCTGCTGCAGGCCACGCTGCCGCGCCTGCACGCCGCCGGCGTGCCGGTCGGCGCCGGCTCCGACCTGCCCGCAGGCCCCTACATGCTGCCCGGGGGCGCCCTGCACCAGGAGCTCGTCGCCCTGGTGGACATCGGCCTCACCCCCGCCCAGGCCCTGCAGGCGGCGACCTGGCAGGCCGCGCGCATCCTGCGCGCCGACGACATCGGCCACCTGCAGCCCGGCGCCCGCGCCGACCTGCTGGTGGTGGACGGCGATCCGCTGCAGCGCATCGAAGACACCCGCCAGGTGCGGTCGGTGTGGTTCGACGGGCGCGAGGTGGATCTGGAGGCGGCGTGGGCGCGGGTGGGGGAGATGCTGGAGGCGGCAGCCCGGTGATCGTGGGAGAAGACGTCCGTCCCGTTCCGGGAATGCCGCCACGTTCCGGATCGGCCGCCGCGGTCCGCGCCTCAGCGGTCGGTACGTAACGAGATCGCCAGCGCCCGCGCCAGGGACGCTGCCGACGCGGCCTCGCCCCCGTCACCGTCGGCGGCGATCGGCAGCACGTGGTCCGGTCGGACCACGTCCGTGCGTCGTTCGCCATTGGGCCGGTAGAGCAGCCGCGTGGGCGCGAAGGCCCGGATGCGGGTGTTCGGCAGGTCGAAGAAGAAGATCTGGCCCGTCTGATTGGCGAAGCCGGCGGTGGGTTCGCCGATGACCGTGCCCACGCCGCAGTCCTGTACGGCGGTCGCCATCACGATCGCCGCCGAATACGTGTACGGCCCGATCATCAGGTACACCTTGCCCGGGAAACGCCTGGATTCGCGCGCCGGCGCGACGTCGAAGCGCATGTCCAGCGCGACCAGCTCGCCCGCCTCGCCCTTGGCGAACCAGCCCGAGGCGCTCACGTCGTTGAGCTTCTCGGTGACGCTCGAGACCAGCTCGCAGGTTCTCGGCGAGATGCGGGAGAGCAGCGTCTCCACGTTGTCGGTCGACCCGCCCGGGTTGTTGCGGATGTCGATGATCAGGTCATCGACGCCGTCGGCGCGCGCGGTGCCGATCGCCTGATCCACCGAGTGCCTGAACGTCTTCCGATCGCCGCCGAAGTACGACACCTCGAGATAGCCCACGCCGCCGTCGAGCGTGCGGTAGCGCACGTCGTCCTGCCCGGCGCTCCCCCGGGCCTCCACGGCCTGCGCGAACGCGGTGGACGCCATCGGCGCGACCGTGGTGTCCGCGACGTCGTCGCCGTCCTGGAAGCGCACCGTGACCGGGCCGGCCACATCGTGGTAGTGCCAGAGCAGCGTGGAGAACTCGCGCGCGGCGATCTGCTCACGCAACAACGGGCTCTCGCCACGCGTGTAGCGGGCCATGCCCGCCAGCACCTGTTCGACCGGCATGCCGTCGATGGCCAGCAGCCGGGTGCCGGTCGGGAGCGCACCCGACTGGGAATAGTCGTGCTCGACGAACAGGGCGCCGCCCCGGCTGGTGACCGTCATCGGGAACACGGTGCCGCCCTGTTCGCCGAAGCGGTTGAATTCCGGGTACGGGTAGAAGACGCCCGCGTGGCCGTCGCGGAACGCCTCGGTGGCCGTGCCCACGATGCGCTGGAACTGGCGGCGGTCCATGCCGTCGCGCACCTGCGAGCGCAGCGTCTGCCGGAGCCGTTCGCGCTGTGCCGGGGGCAGGCGACTGTCGAGGTCCGGGTGCAGCGCGGCGACGCGGTCGAACAGGTGATCCACGTCCTGCTGCAACTGGGCTTGCGTGAAGTGCGCATCCATCAAGTGCGGTGACGCGAGGTCGACGTACACCCTCTGGTGGTCCCCATGGCAGGCGGTGGCCGAGAGCATCATCAGCAGGCCGGCGCAGAGGGCATGACGTCTTGGCATGTGCATGTGGCGTTCGCTCGTATGTCCTCGTCGACTGCATCGTCCCGGCGAGTCGCTCCACTGCCTAGATCACGAGGTCACTGTCACTTCCGGCCTATCCGCGTCGGTGGCGGTCACGCGGTCTCGCGGGCGGTTGCAGGGGATCCGGCAAGCCGCCGCATCGCCCGGTATTCGCGCAGGCGTCGACGGCCCTGGCGGCGCGACAGCAGGAAGGTGGCGACGGCGCAGACGCCTGCGTAGGCCAACAGGTCGCGGACCGGCAATCGCCAGGCCGGGTCGCCCGACACGACCGCGGCGATCGTGGCCGCGATCGCGTAGGCGAGCAGGACCATCGCCGCGATCCGGGCGATGCGCAGCTCACGCAGGCCGGCGCGCAACTGCGACAGCCGGATGTGTGCGTAGGTGCGCACATCCTGCGCGGCCTCGGCGGGAGAGGGCCGCGTGTTGCGCAGGACCAGCCACCAGATGGTGGGCAGGTAGGCCACGAAGAACGGCATCACCAGCCAGTACGCCGGCGTCGTCTCCCCGCCCCACAGAGGCCGGACCAGCGCCGCGATCGCCGCGAGCGTCAGCAGGATCTCGAGGCCGCGTCGGAGTCGCCGCCGCAGGCGGCTGCGATTCACGCGCACCGCCAGGTCCGCCCCGTCGACGGGTGGGCGCGTCGTCCGCCAGGCGGACTGCATCAGATCGTCGAACTCGGTCATGGGGTGTCGTCCTGGGAAAGCAGTGTCTTCAGGTGGGCCCGGGCCCGATGCAGACGAACGCCGACGTTTTCCTGCGAGATCCCGAGCAGGCTGGCGATCTCGCCGTAGTCGAACCCCTCCAGCTGCAGCATCAACGGTTGGCGGAGCGCCACCGGCAGGGTGACGAGCGCCGCGAACAGCCATTCGCTGCGTGCACGCGCCGCGTCGTCGGTCGTGGCGGGGTCGGGCACGTCGTGGCGCTCGACATCCAGATGCAGCAGTGCGGGCGCACGCGTCGCCGTGCGGACATGGCTGGCGCCGAGGTTGTGCGCGACCCGGAGGACGAAGGGCAGCAGCCGATCGTGCGCGCGCAGCGACGGCAGGGCCTGCCAGATCGCGAGCAGCACCTCCTGCATGAGCTCCTCGCGCAGCGCGGGATTGAGCTCGTACCCACAGACCGCCCGCCACAGCTGCGGATGGAGCGCGTCGACCTGGGACCACGAAGGCGGCATCGGACTCGGATTCGAGGGGATCAGACAGTCAGTCGCCGCGAGGCGCGTCTTTCTTACACGTCATTTTTCTGCAGGTCGGGGCGTAAGAATCCGGGGGCGACGGGCGACTGCAGGGGTACATCCACCCAGGAGTTTCCCATGCATCGTCTCATCCCTTGGTCGCTCGTCGCGCTGTCGGCGTGCGCGCCCGCGGTGTCGCTCCAGGCCGCGTCGCCGCAGCCGCTGGCACTCGATCGGGTGCACATCGTCGATCTCGAAGCGGGTCGCAGCGGCGCGCCGCAATGCGTCCGCATCGAGCAGGAACGCATCGCGCGCATCGCACCTGCCGGCGATCGGAGCTGCCGCCGCGGCGCCACCGTCGTGGCGCTGGAAGGTCGCTATCTGATGCCCGGCCTGATCGACATGCACGCCCATCTGTCGATCGGCCCGCTCGAGGTGCGTCAGGACGGCGACGAGATCGTGATGGAGGCCCTGCCCGACGATGCCATCGCCGACCACAACGCCGCTCGGCTGGTCGGATTCGGGATCACCACGATCCGCAACCCGGCGGGCGATCTGGCCGCGGCCATGCGCTATCGCGCTCGACGCGCCGAAGGCGCGGTGACCGGGCCGGAAAGTTTCGATGCCGGCACGGTCCTCAACGATATCGATCTGCCGGGCCTCGGGACCGGCGTCGGCACCGTGGACGAGGTGCGCCGGGCCGTGGCCGCGCAGGTCGACGCCGGCGCCGACTGGATCAAGCTCTACACCGGGCTGACGCCCGAGCTGTTGCAGGCCGGCATCGAGGCGGCGCATGCGCACGGCCGGCCGGCGGTGGCCCACCTGGAGGACGTGGCGTGGACGGAGGCCCTGCCGATGGGGCTCGACGGCCTCGTGCACCTGATGCCGATCAGCCCGGACCTGTTGGCCCCACATGATGCCCAGGCATACCGCGATGCGCGCCGCCCCGGCACGTTCGGCTTCTTCGAGTGGTGGGAGCGCTTCGACCCGGAAGGACCGGAGGCCGACCGGGTGATCGCCGCCTTCGATCGCCATCGCCCCGTGTTCGACGCCACGCTGGTCGCCTTCCACGCCGCCTTCGTGCAGGACCAGGACGACAGCCCCTATCTGGACGAGGCCCGCCGCTACGCGCATCCGCACCTGTTCGAGAACTGGACGTCGTTCTTCACCTTCGCGCTGGGTTGGGCGCCGGACGACTTCGCACGTGCGCGCGCCGTGTGGCCGAAGGTGCAGCGCATGGCCGTGCGCCTGTACGCGAGCGATGCGCGCATGACGCTCGGGACCGACATGAGCAATCCCTGGATCGCGCCGGGCGCCAGCGTCCATCGCGAGATGGCCTTGCTGGCCGAGGCCGGCGTGCCGAACGCGCGGATCCTCGCGGCGGGGACGTGGCAGGCCGCCGATGCACTGGGCGCGGGGGATCGCCTGGGGCGGGTGGCGACCGGCTACGAGGCCGACCTGCTGGTGCTCGATGCCGATCCGCTGGAGGATCTTGCGCATGCGCGCAATGCGCACGCGGTGGTGCTCGATGGCCGCTATCTCGATGCGGCTGCGCTCGCGACGTTGCGGGGTGACGAATGAGCGCGCGCGAGGAGCGTCCCGCGGCGGGCGCGACGCCCAAGGTGAGGCGTCCGTGGCGCTGGATCGCGCTGGGCGGCGTCGTGTGCCTGCTGGCCTGGATCGCACTCGGCATCGGACTGGTCGCGGGCGCGGACAGGACGACACGCCTGGTGCTGGTCACCGTCGCCGCCGTGGCGACCGAAGGTCTGGTCTGGCTGACCGCGGCGCTGCTCGGGTTGCGGGTCTTCGAGGCACGCCGGAAGCTTTGGCACGCGCTGCGGGCTCGTGTACAACGTCGAGGATGAGCAGCACGACGCGGACGATCCGCCCGGCAAACACGTTCCTCGTCGCGGGCGCCGCGCTGAGCGGGATGGCCGCGTTGCTGCACCTGGCATGCCTGGTCGTCGGCGCCCCGATGTTCCGTCTCATGGGCGCGGGGGAGCAGATGGCCCAGCTGCACGCCGCCGGCCACTGGTATCCGGTTGTCGTCACCGCCGGGATCGCCGGTGTGCTGCTGGCCTGGAGTGCGTACGCACTCTCGGGTGCCGGGGTGCTCGTCAGGCTGCCATTCACGCGCACCGCCCTCTGCCTGATCACCGCCGTGTACGTGGTCCGAGGCGTGGCGTTCCTTCCCGCCATGGCCTACTTCCCCGGCAACAGCATGGTGTTCGGGGTCGTGAGTTCGGCCATCTGCCTGGCGATCGGCGTGGTCCACGGCATCGGCCTGAAAAAGGCCTGGCCCAGGCTCTCGGGAAGGGTTGCCCGATAGCCAGACGCGCCTATCCGCCGCAATACCGTGGCCTCGCGCGCACGCGCGGGGCCACTCGATCGCGCCGAATCACCACATCAAGTCGTCGGGCACCTTGAACTGCGCGTAGTACGCATCGTCCTCGGACGTTTCCGCAGGCGTCTCGGCATCCTTGGCCTGCCCGTGATCCAGCACGATCAGGCCGGCATCCCGCTCCCGCACCTTCTCGGCCGCGGGACGCGGCAACAGCTCGAAACGATCGCCCAGGCGGGCGATGACCAGCGCGCCGGCGGCGAGCTGCTTGCGCAGGGTCTCATCCACCAGCACGGTGCGGATCACGCCGTCCACGGTGAACCGGTACTCCAGTTCACCGGTGCGCGGCACCTTCTTGTCCTGGATGATCTGCCGCGCCTGGCTGGCGAGCTCGGCCGTGCGGGCCCTGGCCTTCTGCTCCGCCGCCAACGCGCGGTCGCGCTCGGCCTTCTCGGCGCGCACGCGCTCGGCTTCGCGCTGGATCTCGGTGGCCTGCGGCGGCGCCTTGCCGTGTCGCGCCTTCTGCTGCTCGCGCGCCACTTCGGCCACCTTGCTCTTCTTGACCAGGCCCGCCTTGAGCAACTGTTCCTGGAGGGGGTTCGCCTTCGCCATGGGTCGGAATCGTGTCGGATACCGGACGATGATACCCGTGGGGTCGGCCCGCTTCTTCAGCGCCCGTCGAGACGCCCGGGCACGCTCGTCACTGCAGCGACACCAGTTCCACCCGCCGGTTCTGCGCCTTGCCGTCCTCGGTGGCGTTGTCGGCCACGGGGCGGTCGGGGCCGTAGCCGGCGGCTTCGAGGCGGTCGGCGGCGATGCCGCGGGCGACCACCAGCGCCACCACGGCTTCGGCGCGGGCCTGGGCGAGGGTGCGGTTGCGCGCGGCGGGGCCGGTGTCGTCGGTGTGGCCTTCGATGGCCAGGCGCAGGGCGGGGTCGGCTTCGAGCAGGGCGACGATCTCGTCGATCTGCGGCAGCGAGTCCGGCAGTACGTCGGCCTGGTCGGTGGCGAAGTTCACCTGCAGCGCGACGCGTCCGGTCTCGCCCAGGGCCTGTTCGATCGCCTGTCGCGGCAGCAGGGTGGCGGTGGCCTGGAAGGCCTCGGTCTCGCCGATGACCCAGCCGCCGCCCTTGTCGCCGTTGCTGCACTGGCGCACCCAGATCGCGCGGTCGGCGCGCCGCACCACGTACACGTGCACCGGTTGCGTGGGGAAGCACACGCTGTTGCGGTAGCGGGTGGGGAAGGAATCCGTGCCGGCCCACAACGCTTCGCGCACCTCGCGCGGCTCCACGCCGCTGAACACGTGCACGCCGCCGGCCTGTTCCACCACCGCGGCGATGTTGCGCTCCACCTGCAGCGGCGAATAGCCGCTGCCGTCGGAACGGATGTGCGAGACGTGGAAGCGGCCCTCCACCCATTCGATGGCCTCGCCGGTCCAGAAGCCGACGCGGTCGAACGGATATTCGCGGGTGAACGCGCTCAGGGCGACGTAGCCCTCGGGCAGCTGGAAGTACGGGAAGTCGCCCAGCGGGACCGTCGAGACGGGCACGCGGTCGAGTGCGAAGCCGGGGTCTTCGGCGGTGTCGGTCGCCGCTTCGGTGGCGGCGTCGTCGTTTGCGGCATCCGGGCCGTTGGCATCGGTCGTGGGCGTCGCCGCGGCATCGGGCGCCGCGTCCGCAGTGGCGGCCGCGGGCGCGCCGCCCGTGTCGGCGCTGGCGGGCGCGTCCGCTCCACCGCCGCAGGCGGACAGCAGCGCCGCCGCGGCCAGTGCGCCGATCGCCCATGTCGGCGTCGTGGTCCCGCGCGCGCTCGCGCGTGCGGTCATCCCCATGTCGCTGCCGACATCGCGCAGGACGTCGCTCTGCGTTCCGTTCCCCATCACGGCCCATCCCCTGGTTGCGAAGCGGGAAGAATACCGAGCTTCAATCTGCGATGCGGCGGCACGTGCGCGCTCAGGCGGGGCGATCCACCAGCAGCACGAAGCCGCCCAGCTGCGAGCCCATGCCGATCGCCAGGCTGCGCGTGCGGTCGGCGGCCAACGCGGCCGCCGGCACCGAGGCGTCCGGAGGCAGGGCGCGGTAGGCGGTGTCGTCGCCGGCGAGCACGTCGTGCACGAGGTACCCCATCAGCACGTTGACCATCTCGCCCAGCGCGTCCACGGCGAGCTCGTCGTCGCACTGGTCCTCGGCGATGCCGAGCAGGGCGCAGGCCAGGGCGCGTGCGGTGGGCAGGTCGGCGGCCAGGCCGATGCCCAGCCGCAGCTCGCCCTCCACGCGCACGTACTGCACGCAGGACCAGCGCTCGGGTTCGAGCGCGAGTTCCTCGGGCGGCAGCACCTCCGCAGGCAGGCACTGGCTGCCGAGCATGCGCGGGAACAACCGCGCGCACAGCCCGATCGCGCTTTCGGCGAGGTCGCCCAGCGGATGGGCGGCCAGTTCGCGTTCGAAGTCGTGGCGTGCCTTCTCGTGATCGGCGCGGTGCAGGGCCAGCTCCGCGTCCAGGCGTTCGGCGTCGATCGCGCCCTGTTCCAGCAGCACGTCGCCGAGCCGCTTGCGGCCGGCCTTCTGCGCATCGACCAGGGCGTCGAGTTGCTCCGGGCCGAGCACGCCCATCTCCAGCGCGATGTCGCCGAAGCGCCGGTCTTCCACGCGCTGGCGCTGGTGGATGCGGCGCGCCTGCGCGGCGTCCAGCAGGCCCTGGCGGACGGCCAGTTCGCCCAGCAGCGGGTTGGACGCGCGCTGCGCCTCGATCGCCGCGAGCAGTTGCGGCGCGGTGAGGGCACCGCGCTCGAGGAGAAACTGGCCCAGGAATTTAGCTGTCATCGTGTGCCTCTACGGATGATTGCCGGGTGTCGCCGCTCAGGCGAGCGCCTCGCGGAGCACGCGTTCCATCGCATCGGTCTCGATGGGCTTCTGCAGGTAGGAGCGCGCGCCCATGCGCAGGCACTCCTCGATGTCGCGCTGGGCGCCCAGCGAGCTGAGGATCACCACGCGGGCCTGCGGATCCAGCGCGAGAATGCGCGCCAGGGCCTCGCGCCCGTCGCACTCGGGCATCACCAGGTCCAGCAGCACCAGATCCGGGCGCAGCGCCTGGTACTGATCGACGGCCTCCAGGCCGTTGCCGGCCTCGCCGGTCACGTGGAAGCCGGCATCGTCGAGCTGTCCGGCCACCATCATCCGCAAGGCGCGCGAGTCGTCGCACAGCAGCACGTTCGGTCGTGCGGTCATTGGTGTCTCCTGGTCGAGGTGTGAACGCCGTCCCGTTTTATCGGCCCCGCCGGGGGCTTCTTGAGCGCTTCGGCCGCCGGCCTGCCGGGAAGCCCGGAATGCGCGGCGGCAGGCGGCAGTGGCGGCCGTCCGCCGGCCGCCGCGCGGACGGCCCGGTCCGCCGGTCGCGCGTGGGCAACGGACTGTTCCGGGCCTCCCGGCGGTGCCGGCGGGCCGGTGTGGTGTGATGACCGCACCCATCCCGCCCGGAGGTCCCATGAAGCAGAACGTCGCCACCCTCGTCGCCAAGGTGCTGGAGCAGGCCGGTGTCCAGCGCATCTGGGGCGTCACCGGAGATTCGCTCAACGGCCTCAACGACGCCCTGCAGCGCATGGGCCCCATCGACTGGCTGGGGACCCGCCACGAGGAAGTCGCCGCGTTCGCGGCGGGCGCGGAGGCGCACGTCACCGGCGCGTTGGCGGTCTGCGCGGGTTCGTGCGGGCCGGGCAACCTGCACCTGATCAACGGCCTGTTCGACTGCCACCGCAACCGGGTGCCGGTGCTGGCGATCGCCGCGCACATTCCCTCCAGCGAGATCGGCAGCGGCTACTTCCAGGAAACGCATCCGGAAGAACTCTTCCGCGAGTGCAGCCACTACTGCGAACTGGTGTCCAACCCCGAGCAGTTGCCGCGGGTGCTGGAAGTCGCGATGCGGCGGGCGATCCTGGATCGTGGCGTGGCGGTGGTGGTGCTGCCGGGCGACGTCGCGTTGCGGCCCGCGCCGGAGAACGCCGGGCCGAAATGGCGGACGCCGCGGTTGCCGCGCGTGCAGCCGCCGGCCGACGAGATCGCGGCGCTGGCCGATGCCCTGAACGGCGCGAGGAACATCACCCTGTTGTGCGGCAGCGGCTGCGCCGGCGCGCACGACGAGGTGATCCAGCTGGCCGGGCGCTTGCAGGCGCCGGTGGTGCACGCGCTGCGCGGCAAGGAGCATATCGAGTGGGACAACCCCTACAGCGTGGGCATGACCGGGCTGATCGGCTTCTCGTCCGGTTACCACGCGATGATGAACGCCGATACGCTGGTGCTGCTGGGCACGCAGTTCCCGTACCGCGCGTTCTATCCGGCCGATGCGCAGGTCATCCAGATCGATCTCGAGCCCGGCCGCCTCGGCGCGCACTGCTCGGTGGACATGGCGCTGGTCGGCGACATCAAGAGCACGCTCGATGCACTGCTGCCGCAACTCGACGCCAGGTCCGACCGCGGCTTTCTCGACAAGGCGCTGGCGCACTACCGCGAAGCGCGCGAAGGGCTCGATGCGCTCGCCACCGCCAACGATGACCGGCCGATCCATCCGCAGTACCTGGCCCAGCAGCTCAGCCGGCATGCCGACGCCGATGCGGTGTTCACCTGCGATGTCGGCACGCCGACCGTGTGGGCCGCGCGCTACCTGCGCATGAACGGCAAACGCCGCCTGCTCGGTTCGTTCAACCACGGCTCGATGGCGAATGCCCTGCCGCAGGCGATCGGCGTGCAGGCCGCGCTGCCGGACCGGCAGGTGGTCGCGATGTGCGGCGATGGTGGCTTCACCATGCTGATGGGCGATTTCCTCACGCTGGCGCAGTTGAACCTGCCGGTGAAGATCGTGGTGTTCAACAACAGTTCGCTCGGCTTCGTGGCGATGGAGATGAAGGCCGGCGGCTATCTCACCGACGGCACCGACCTGCACAACCCGGACTTCGCCGCGATCGCCAACGCCGCCGGCATCAAGGGCGTCCGCGTGGAGAAGGCCTCCGACCTGGATGCCGCGCTGCAGGACATCCTGGCGCATCCCGGCCCGGCGCTGCTCGACGTGGTGACCGCCAAGCAGGAGCTCGCCATGCCGCCGCAGCTCAAGCTGGAGCAGGCCAAGGGCTTCAGCCTGTACATGCTGCGCGCGATCATCAACGGCCGCGGCGACGAGGTGGTGGAACTGGCGAAGACCAACTGGCTGCGGTGAGACCGCACGGCCCGGCGGGCGGGCCGTGACGCGTCAGTCCTCGCGGGCGAATTCGAGCACCTGCCCGTTCTGGTGCAGGGTGAGCGTCGCCGCCGGGCCGGGGCCCGGTGCGAACTCCAGCGTCGCGTCCACCACCTCGACGAAGAAGCGCTCGGGCGATTCGGCGGACAGTGCGAACGCCGGCTGCCCGGCGAGTTGCGCGCTGAGGGTGTCGCCGTCGAGGGCGATGTCGAGCTGCATGCCGGCGTACAGGTAGCGGCCGACCAGGCGCTCCAGCGCCGCGCGCGGCAGCTCGATCGCCTCGCGCGCGGCGGGCAGCGGCTCCTCGCTGCGCGCGACCACCTCGCCCTCGCCCTCGTCCTCGGGGAAGAAGCGCATCGCGGTCACCGCGCCGGCGGCGTCGCGCTCGAAGACGATGCGCGAGAATCCCTCCTCGAACAGGAACGTGTCCGCACCCACCGGGATCAACGGGTAGACCGCGCCGCCGGTGCGCTGCGAGGTCAGCCGGCCGTCGCGCACGCGCAACACGCGCGTCGCCTCCGCATCGATGCGGTAGACACCCTCGTAGCCGGCGAGGATGTCGGCATCGAGATCGATGGGGGTCTTGTCCGGGTAGGGCTTGCCGATGGCATGGGCGGCCAGCAGGTGCGCCAGGCGTCCGGTGCCGGGCATCCGCGGGCTCGGGCTGTCGCCGTTGTGGAGCACCGCCACGGTGATGCCGGTGTCGGGCAGGTACAGCAGATACGAGGCGAAGCCGAAGATGCCGCCGCCGTGCTGCAGCGACGGCATGCCGCGCAGGGGCTGGGCGGTGATGCCGAAGCCGTAGTCGTGTTCGGCGGCCTTGCCGGCGGGGAGGGTCATGGCGCGATAGCTGTCGGCCTGCAGCAGGCGACCGGTGTGCAGGGCGCGGTTCCAGACCAGCAGGTCGTCGACGGTGGAGACCAGAGCGCCGGCCGCGTGCGGCTGGGTCATGCTGAGGTGGCGGGCCGGTACCCACCGCTCGCCGTTGCGGGTGTAGCCGGCGACGTGCCCGGCGATGACACCGTCGGCGGGGTGTCCGTAGCCGGTGTGGTCCATGCCCAGCGGCGCGAAGAACGCCTGCTGCAGGTAGGCGTGCCAGGGCATGCCGCTGGCCTGTTCGATCACCGCGCCCAGCAGCACGTAGCCGGAGTTGTTGTAGCGCCAGTCGGTGCCGGGCGGAAAGTCCGCCGGCTCGTCGCGGAAGGTGGCGATCAGCCCGGCGGTGTCGAGGTCTTCCATGATGCGGACGCGGACGTGTTCGGGGATCGCGGTGTAGCTGCGCACGCCCGAGGTGTGGTCGAGCAGCATGCGCACGGTGATCGCGTCGCCCCCGGGGTAGCCGGGGACGAAGCGGTCGAGCGTGTCGTCGAGCGCGAGCTTGCCGTCCTCGACCAGCTTGAGCGTGGCGGCGGCCGCGACCTGCTTGGTCACCGAGCCGATGCGGAAGACGTGGTCGGGCGACAGCGGGACGTCGAGTTCCACGCTGGCGCGTCCGCACGCGCCGCGGTAGAGCACGTCGTCGCCACGTGCCACCAGCACCGCGATGCCCGGTGCGGTCGGTTCGCAGGCGTCGGCCACGGTGCGCTCGGCGAACGCCGCCACGTCGTGGTCATTCGGCACGGCGGCCTGCACGGCCGACCACGGCAGGGGCGACAACAGCAGGGCGAGCAGCAGGGAACGCGACATGGGACTCTCCGGCCTGGGGCGATGCTCGATTGTCGGCCGGTTTCACCTACGCGGGAGTGTCGAAGGGCAGGGCCGGGGACGCTCGATGCCCATCCGGCGCCGTTGCGACCGCGCGGCAGGCGCGGGGCGGCCTGAGAGGGAAGGCGAAGGCGTTGACGCCGATCCTGTTCGCGCGCTTCATCGAGTACGTCAAGCTGGTCAACCTGAGGTCGGTCAAGCCCTGGCGGCGCCCGGCGCCGCGCACCCTGCGCCACGACGGCCGGCAGGCCGTCCGCGAAGATGTCGCTGGCCGACGGCGCGATGCCGGTCCGCCCGGGCGCCTGCCGGCGGGTGAATCCCGGGCAGCGGGCCGGCCGTGCCGTGCTGGCCGACCGTCACTCGACGACATACCGCATCGTCGGCGGCGCGGCCGCCGGGATCCGTGTGTCGCAGATCCCCCGAATGGCACGGGCGCGGCCAGGCCGGAGCGCCGAGAATCGGGCCCTTCGGAGAGAAGGGGAACGGATTGAACAGGATGACATTGGCCGCGTGCGTCGCGGCGTTGCTGGTGGCGCCGGCGGCGGCACAGGATCGAGCGGCCGTGTTCGACGCGCTCGACACGGCGGTGCGCACCCACTTCTACGATCCCCATTTCGGCGGACGCGACTGGGACGCCATCGGCGCCCGCTACCGCGACGACATGGTGCAGGCCGGCACCGACGCCGAGTTCCGCACGCTGGGCCAGGGGATGCTCGGCGAGCTCGGCGTCTCCCACGTGGCGCTGCACGCACCGGCGCAGGCCGGCCCGACGCTCGGCCTCGCGGCCCTCACCGAGGACATCGACGGCAGTCCGGTGGTGATCGACATCGATCCCGCCTCCGCCGCGCGCGCGGCCGGCCTGCGCATCGGCGATCGCATCGTGGATGCGGCGGCGATCCGTGGCCCGCGCGACCAACCGGCCGCGCTTACCGTGGAGCGCTGCGATGGCACGCAGGCGCAGTTGGCGGTGCCGCGCGAGTCGGCCTACTGGCCGCCACGCGAGCGCACCATCGGCTGGAGCGTGCTGCGCCGGGGCGACGGCCGCACGGTGGGTTACCTGCGCGCCGATCGCTTCGGCGACGATGCCGCCGGCCTGATCGACGAGGCCATGGCCACCTTGGGGCGCACCGACGGGCTCATCATCGACGTGCGCAACAACAGCGGCGGCAATGCGTCCGCGCTGCGTCTGCTGGCCTACTTCGGCACCCCCGGTCCCGGTGTGGCGCTGCTGTCGCGCCCGTTCCTAGAGGGGTTGCAGGGTCCGGTGCGCGCACAGGATCTGGCCGACATCCACCGCGTCGCCGGTGCCTACACCACCGAGGCGGTGTTCGCCGCAGTGGGCGAGGGCGACGGGGCGGTGATGCTGATGGTCGAGGACATCGGCGCGCAGCGCTACGCCGGTCCGGTGGTCGTGCTGATCGGCCCGGAGACCGGCAGCGCCGCCGAAGGCTTCGCCTGGGGCGCACGCGAGCAGAGTGCCGCGGTGCTGATCGGCCGCCCCACCGCGGGCGCGCTGCTGAGCGCCGAGCGCCTCGATCTGCCCGAGGGTTGGGCCGTTACGCTGCCGGTGCACGGCACCTGGGGTCCCGACGGCCGCGATTACGGCGACCGACCGGTGCCGCCGCACGTGGTCACCGTGCACACCCGCGAGACCATCTGCCGCCACGACGACGTGGATCTTGCCGCGGCCACCGGGGTGCTGGAAGCGGCGTGGCGCGGCGAGTGAGACAGGGCCTCTGAAACGGGGTCAGGTTCACTTCCCGCGATCGCGCGCGCATGCCGCGCCACGTAGGCCTCGGTGGCGGGGCGAGGGCGCGGAAGGCTGGCGACCGATGGCCGCGCGTCGGCATCATGCAGGGTCTCGCGAGGACCAAGGCGATGTCGATGACGGACGGGCGGATGCCGGGTCTCCGGCGAATGGATGCACGCCTGGCGTGCGTGGCCGCGCGCGGCGTGCGGTGCGGCCTGGCGCTGGCCGTCGTGGCGCTCGTCGCGTCCGGTTGCGGGGTGGTGCAGGCATTGCGTGGGCCGTCGGCCGCGTTCGACCCGGCGCAGGCGCCGCCCGCGCCGGACTACGCGCAGCCGGCGGCGTGGCTGGTCCTGCCGGGCGACGGCGGCCAGTCGCGTGCGACGGTGCCGGGGCAGACGGCCGTGGACGAGGCCGAGGCGCCGGCGGACGTGTTCTTCATCCATCCCACGACGCTGGAAGGCCGCGAGGTCTGGAATGCCCCATGGGACCTCGCCGACGCGGACGCGCCATTGAATGCGGCGGTGGTGCGGCTGCAGACCAGCGTCTTCAACGGCTGCTGCCGCATCTACGCGCCGCGCTACCGGCAGGCCAGCCTGGCAGGCCTGGAGGACAACGCGGTCATGGCGCTGGCCTACGCCGATGTGGCGGCGGCGTTCCGTCATTACCTGGCCCGGCACAACGATGGCCGGCCCTTCATCATCGCCTCGCACAGCCAGGGCACCTCGCACGCCACGCGCCTGCTGCAGGAGGAGGTGCTCGACACCCCGGTCCGCTCGCAGCTGGTGGCCGCGTACCTGATCGGCGGCTACGTGCCCGAGACCTTTCCGACGCTCGGCCTGCCGATCTGCGACCGCGCCGCGCAGACCGGGTGCGTGCTGGCCTTCAACGCCAACCAGCAAGGGCGCCGCATCGCCCGCCGGTTGCTGATCGACGACCGGACCTACTGGTGGCGCGGCGCGCCGGAACGCGCGGCGGCCGCGGTCTGCGTCAACCCGTTGTCCTGGCGACACGACACCGTGGCCGTGGCGGCCCGCGACAATCCGGGCAGCCTGCCGTTCGCGACCGGACCGTTTCCGGCGCGGGCCACCGCGCTGCCGGCCACGACGCCGCATCTCACCGGCGCGCGTTGCCACGACGGCGTGCTGGACGTGGAGGTCCTGCGCGACGCGCCGGCGGGGTTTCGCGACCGGCTCAGCTGGATGACCGGCAGTTATCACCTCAACGACTACGGGCTGTTCTACGGGGCGTTGCGCGACAACGCGCAGGCCCGCGTGGCCGCCTGGCACGAGGCGGTCGACCACGGCCGGGCCGGACGCCGGGACCCGGCCGGCGAGGCCGGCGCCGCCGCGACGTCACCGTCGCGGTGATCGGCCCGCGGGCGCGCCGGTGGGGCGCGGCGCCGGCGACCGCCTGACCGGATCCGGGCCGGACAGGTCCCGCATCAACGGCCGGGCGGTTGCGGCGAGGCGTCCCGCTTCTCGACCAGGAAGTCGATCAGCGCACGCATCTTGGCCGGCATCTGCTCGCGCGAGTGCACGTACAGATAGAACCCGGGGTGGTGGTGCGCCCAGTCGCCCAGCACGCGGACCAGGCGTCCTTCGGCCAACGGTCGGCGAACGGCGATGTCGACGAGCTGGATCAACCCGAGCCCCTGCAGCGCGGCGCGCGTCATCCCGTCGGGATCGTTGGTGATCAGGGGACCGCTCACCGCCTGGGTGAAATGCGGCCCGGTCGTGCCGGGGGCGCTGAACTCCCAGTCGTGCAGGGCGCCGCTGCCCGGGAACCGGAAGCAGATGCAGTGGTGGGCGGCCAGATCCGCCGGGGTCTGCGGGATGCCGTGACGCTCGAGATAGGCCGGCGACGCCACCACCGCCATCGACAGCGGCGGGCTGATCGGCACCGCCACCACGTGGTCGGCGAGCGCCTGGCCCAGGCGGATGCCGGCATCGCAGCCGTCGGCGATGATGTTCGACATCGCATCGTCCATCACCAGCTCAAGCGCGACCTTCGGGTGGCGCGCCTGGAACTCGGCCAGATGCGGTTCGATCAGGGCTTTGGACGCCAGGCGCGAGGTGTTGATCCGGATCAGGCCGGCGGGAACTCCGACCGCCTCGCCGAGATTGCGGACCGCGGACTGGATGTCGTCCAGGCGCGGCTGCAACGTGTCGAACAACTGCTGCCCCGCCTCGGTCAGCGACATGTGCCGGGTGGTCCGGTGCAGCAGCCGCACGCCCAGCTCCTGTTCCAGCGCCTTCAGGTTCTGCGACAGCGCCGCCCGCGACACGCCCATGGCGGCGGCCGCCCGCGAAAAGCTGAGGTGCTGGGCGATATGGACGAACCAGGCCAGGGACGGGAGCAGCGATGGATTCATGCCAGGATTGTAAATCCTGGTTTACCAGTCATGTGCTGTTTGCGCGGTTTTTCCTGGCTTATCCGCCGCGTACCGTCGTCGCCATCGATTGGATGGAGACCGCACACATGCGCATGCGAACGCTCGGCAACAGCGGATTGTTCGTGTCCGAACTCTGCTTCGGCGCGATGACCTTCGGCGGCCGCGACGGGATCTGGGGGCAGGTCGGCCAGCTCGGCCAGGCCGAGGCCGATGCCCTGGTGGGCGCGGCCCTCGAGGCGGGCATCAACTTCTTCGACACCGCCAACGTCTACGCGGAAGGGCGCAGCGAGCGCATGCTCGGCCAGGCCCTGCGCAACCTCGACGTGCCCCGCGACGAGGTGGTGATCGCCACCAAGGTCGGCATGGCGATGGGCGAGGGGCTGAACATGCGCGGTGCCGCGCGCGGGCACATCCTGAGCCAGTGCCGCGCCAGTCTGGCGCGGCTCGGCCTGGACCATATCGATCTCTACCAGATCCACGCGTTCGATCCGGGCACGCCGATCGAGGAAACCCTCGACGCCCTGGATACGCTCGTGCGCGCCGGCGATGTCCGCTCCATCGGGCTGTCGAACTGGGCCGCGTGGCAGGTCATGAAGGCCCTCGGCATCGGCCGGGCCCGCGCTCTGGCGCCGATCGTGTCGCTGCAGGCCTACTACAGCCTGGTCGGGCGCGACCTGGAGCGCGACATCGCGCCGATGCTGCTGTCCGAACAGGTGGGCCTGCTGGTGTGGAGCCCGCTGGCGGGCGGATATCTCAGCGGCAAGTACGCCGATGACGCCGGCGGCGGCGACGGCCGGTTGCGGACGCTGGACTTCCCGCCGATCGACCGCACGCGCGGCGGGCCGCTGATCGAGGTGTTGCGCCGGATCGCGACGCGGCACGACGCGACCCCTGCCCAGATCGCCATCGCCTGGCTGCTGCACCAGCCGGTGGTGACCAGCGTCCTGCTGGGCGCGAAGCGCGTCGACCAATTGACGGCCAACGTACAGGCCACCTCGATCGCGCTGGACGACGCGGATCTGTCCGAACTGGACCGGGTCAGCGCGTTGCCGGTCGAGTATCCCGGCTGGCAGAACGGCCTCCTCGCCGAGCGACAGGCCTGACCGCGGCCGTCGCCCCCACCCCGCCCCCTTCCTCCGCCGTCGCGCTGGTCGCATGCGTCGCACGCGCTTTCCCCACGACGTACCCAAGGACACACGCATGTCGAACACACCGCTGCGCGTCGGCATCATCGGCGCCGATACCCGGGCGAGCTGGGCCGGTGCCGCCCACATCCCCGCGATCCAGGCCAACCCCGCGCTGACCCTGGCCGCGGTCGCCACGCGTCGCGAAGACAGCGCGCGCGCGGCCGCCGAGGCGTTCGGCGCCGGGCGCTGGTACGCGAATCCGTACGACCTGATCGCCGACGACGACATCGACGTGGTGACGGTCGCGGTGAAAGTGCCCGCGCACCGGGACCTCGTCCTGGCCGCGCTGAAGGCCGGCAAGGCGGTGTACAGCGAGTCGCCGCTCGGCGCGACGCTCGCCGAAACCGAGGAGATGGCCGCGGCGACCGGCACCCTGCACACCGCGATCGGCCTGCAGGGGCGGCACAACCCGTCGGTGCGACGCGCCATCGACATCCTCGCCTCGGGCAGGCTCGGCACGCTGCTGTCGGCCAACGTCCGCGCGACCACGTTCGGCTACGGACCGACCACGCTCAGCGGCTACGACTACTTCAACAAGGCCGCCTCCGGGGCGAGCTTCCTGACCATCACCGCCGCGCACGTGCTCGATGTGGTCGAGGCCGTGCTGGGCGACATCACCGAGGTCGATGCGCGGACGCGGCTGCTCTGGCCGAGCATCGCGGTCGTCGATACCGGCGAGACTTCCGCCCGCGAAGTTCCGGACCACCTCGACCTGATCGCGCAGACCGCGCACGGCGCATCGGTGACGGTGCAGGTGCTGGCCGGCGTCGAACACGACCCGCGTTTCGTCATGGAGGTGCGCGGCTCCGACGGCACGCTGACCCTGCGCGGCACGCACCTGGCGGGTGTGCAGGTCGGCGACCTGACGCTTTCGGCGAGCGTCCCGTTCGACCCGCCGGATGCGCCCGTCGCTGACGGCGCCGTCGGCCCCACCGCCGCGGCCTTCTGGACCGGCGCGTCGATCAATGTCGGCGAGGTCTACGCCAGCCTCGCGCGCGACATCCGTGCCGGCACCCACCACACGCCCGGCTTCGCCCATGCCGCGCACAACAGCCGCCTGATCGCGGCGGTCGAGCGTGCGGCGCTGAGCGGGCGGCGCACCGGGACATGGAGTCTGCCGCACGCAGCCCATGCGGTCGCGACGGACCGGAGGATCGCGGATAGGCCGTCGGACGCGTACGGAGCGATCGGATGACAGGCGCATCGAACCGGCAGATCGTCGTCGCGGCACGGCCCGACGGCGATGCCAGGCGCAGTGATTTCGCCTTCGCCGAACAGCCGGTGCCCGTGCCGGGTGCGGGCGAGGTGCTGACCCGCAGCCTGTTGATCTCGATCGACCCGTATCAGCGCAGCCTGATGGGCAATGCCGCCAGCGAACTGCCGCCGATCGCCCTGGGCCAGCCGATGTCCGGGCCCGTGGTGGCGATCGTCGAGCAGAGCCGCCATCCGGATTTCGCGGTCGGCGATCACGTCGTGGCGTGGTCGGGCTGGCAGCAGTACGGGCTGTCCGACGGCGCCGATCTCCGGCGTCTCGATCCCGACGCGGCGCCGTTGTCGACCGCCCTGGGCGTTCTCGGCCATACCGGCCTGACCGCCTGGTTGGGCACCACCACGTTCATGGATCCCAGGCCGGGCGGCACGGTCGTCGTCACCGCGGCGGCCGGGTCGGTGGGCTCGCTGGCGGCGCAACTGGCCAAGCGGCGCGGACATCGCGTCGTCGGCATCGCCGGTGGCGCGGACAAGGTGCGCTCCCTCACCCGGGATCTCGGCCTCGATGCCGCGGTGGACTACAAGGCGGCGGATTTCGCCGAGCAGCTCGCGCATGCATTGCCCGACGGTCTGGACGGCCTGCTCGACAACGTCGGCGGCGCGGTGTTCGAAGCGTTGATGCCGCACGTCAATCACCATGCGCACATCGCCATCGCCGGGTTGATCGCCCAGTACGGCCACCCCGGTGCGCCCCCGGGACCGAACCGGCTGCCGGCACTGCTGCGGCTGTTCCTGTATCGCTTCGTGCAGATCCGGGGCTTCGCCATGCCGGATCACGTGGCCAGCTACCCGGCCTTCCTGGCCGACGTGGCGCCCTTGGTGGCGCACGGCGCGATCACTTACAGCGAGGAGTTCGTGGACGGATTCGACAGCATTCCGGACGCGTTCCTGCGCCTGTACGACCGCCGCAATCCCAATCGCGGAAAGCTCATTGCGCGGGTGGGCTGAGCGCGCGTCGCGTCATCAGGAGGATTCGCCATGAAGACATCGGAGAACAAGGAGACCGTCGCCGTGTTCTGCGGTCATTTCGAACATGCCGCCATCGACGAGGTGCTCGACATGATGACCGAGGACGCCACCTGGTGGGTCAAGGGCCGGCCGCATCTGTATCCGGGCGCCGGCATCAAGACCAAGGCCGAGATGGCGCAGGTCTGGGCCGGGCTCTATGCGCGGCTGGAGGGCGGCCTGCGGATGCGGATCACCGGCATGATCGCCGAGGGCGACCGCGTCGCCGCCGAAGTCCGCGCGCACGCGGTGACCCGCCGCGGACAGGTCTACGCGAACGATTACCACCTGCTGTTCGAACTTCGCGACGGAAAGGTCGCGGATGTCCGGGAATACACCGACCTGATGCACGCCGCCGCCGTCTTCGGCTGAGTTCGGATGATCCATTTGAGGTGGCCTTTCAGCTGATCGATTCCAGCCGATCCGCTTCGACCGATACGTCGCGACGCCAACCGGCGGTGTGGATGCAGGCGCGCAGTGTCGGACCTCCGGCGAACCGCCGGCATCGACCACGGCCGAGGCATCGGCCTCCACGAGGAGAACGCACATGAACGAGACGACATCCAGCCCCATGAGCCGACGCGCCGTCCTGACGTCGGCGGCCGCCGGCATCGCCGCGGCCACGGCCTCCGGCCTGGCCCTGGCGGCGACGCCACCCGGTACGGCGACGCACGCCGGCAGCCGCGAGGATGCGGCACCCCTGCAAGGCAAGCGCGCGCTGGTCACGGGCGCGTCGCGCGGGATCGGCGCGGGGATCGCGCGCGCGCTCGCGGACGCCGGGGCCGACGTCGCGATCACCTACCTCAACTCGCCCGACCGTGCCGCCGACGTGGTGCGCACGATCGAGGCCATGGGGCGCCGCGCCGTCGCCATCCGCGCCGACAGCGCCGATCCCGCGGCGGTGCGGCGCTCGGTCGACGAGACCGTGGCGGGCATCGGCGGTCTCGACATCCTGGTCAACAACGTCGGCATCTCCCGCGACGGCACGTTCGCGGAGATGACCCTGGAGGACATCGATGCGCTGCTGCACGTCAACACGCGCGCGGCGGTACTCGCGTCGCAGGCGGCGCTGCCGCATCTGCGGACGGGCGGCCGCATCATCACCATCGGCTCGTGCGTCGCCGAGCGCGTGCCGTTCTCCGGGTTGACCGTGTACTCGATGAGCAAGTCGGCGATGCTCGCGCTCACCCGTGGGCTGGCCCGCGATCTCGGCCCGCAGGGCATCACCGTCAACCTGGTCCAGCCCGGTCCGATCGACACGGATCAGAACCCGGCCGATGGCGCGTGGTCCGACCTCAACCGGGGGTTCACCGCGCTGGGCCGTTACGGCACGCCGGCCGACATCGCCGCGGCGGTGACGTTCCTGGCGAGCCCGGCCGCGGGCTTCATGACCGGCTCCACGCTCACGGTGGATGCGGGATTCAATGCCTGAAGCCCCGGCCGATCGGGATGCGTCGCGCAGATGATCACGCCGGCAGGCCGGACGGACCGGCCTGCCGCGCGGACACGGCTCAGACGTTCATGCCGAACGGCACGTCGTCCTGCGCCTGGTTCTGTGCGGTCACCTGTTGCAGCAGCACCTGTTGCACCTCCGGCGTGCTCACCCATTGCACGTAGGCGGCGCGCTGATGCGAGGACATGTCGTCGATCGACATGATTTCCAGGCCGCCGTTGCCGTTGTCCACGGTGAAGTCCGCATCCACCGAGATGATGGGATACCCCTGCGACGCGTACTGCGACTGCAGGTCGCTCTCGTACTGGGCGATCGTCGTAGCGGGACTGATGTCGACCTCGACCGGCGGGTTCTGGCCCAGGTTGAACGCGTCGAGGTTGGCGGGCTGCACGAGCAGGTAGTTGGCCGCGTCGCGGAAGGCGTCGCGACGTTGGTCGGCCACGCCGTTGACGTAGTCGGCACGTGCCTGCGCTTCCTCGTTGGAGCGCGGCAGCAGGGTGTCGGTGATCAGGTCCTTGACGGCGGTCTTGGCGACGCCGCTCAGCGAGGTGCCCTTGGTCTCGATCGCATTGAGGAGGATGCCGAGTCCCTCGCGGGCCGCCGCGTTGTCGGCATCCGCGCTCTTGCCGTCGGCGATCAGGCGCTCGCCGATCGAGCCGCTCAGCATCGCCTGCATGGCACCGAGTTCGCGCCCGTAGGCGGACGACAGGTTCGCGCTGCCCCCGTAGGACTGCATGAGGCCCTCCTGCCACTCGCCGGCGGCCACCATCAGCTCGGCGAGCGCGTCGGGGCTGGCGCCGCCGGCGGCGTAGAGCAGATCGTGCGCGGCCTCGAACGGCATCTCGATGCCGTCGCGCAGGGGATCCTGCTGGTCCAGCGGGATGTCGACCGGGCTGTTGGCCGCGTAGGCGATGTCGGCGAAGTACTCGGTCGCGATGGCCGCCATCGCATCGTCCATGCCGAACAGCATCTTGCCGTCCTTGGCATCGACGACATCGATGATCTGGCGTGCGGCGTACTCGGCCATGGCGGGATCTTCGGACCGGTGGGTGACCGCGCCCGACTCGAACACCTGCGCGACCTGCCAACTGGGAAAGAACTCCGGGCCGTTCACCAGCCGGTCGGCGAAGGCGGCCGAGCTCAGTGCGGCGGCTTCCGGGTTGCGGGCCACGGCCTCCAGGACCTGGCCCGCGCCGAGCGACGCGGCACCGTCCTGCAGATCGATGACCTCGCGCATTCCCCGCATCAGGAAATCGGTGGAGAACTCGCCGTGGCGCATCAGCGCACCGACGCCGTCCACCGTGCTCGGATAGCCGTCGATGCCGGCGAAGAACGCGTCCTGCCATTCCGTGGACAGCTGGTCGCTGTGCGACGCCGCGCCCAGCGCCTCGGAGAACTGCTCCAGGAAGGCGGCGTTCTGCTCGTCGCTGGCGTAGGGGAAGTAGCCTTCCTTCGCCACGCTGCGCAGTGCGTCGGCGGGGAAGCCTTCGATGAAGCCGGCGGCGAAGTCCGGATCCTCCAGCTGCGTGGCGTTCTCCTCGAACAGCGTGGCGACGGCATCGGGGTCGTTCCAGACCTCCGGGTCGATCATCTCCTCCGCCAGCGCCTGACCCTCCTGGTGGAGCGTCTCGGTGGCCGGGGTCTCGGGCGGCGTGTTCCCGGCGTCCATGGGAACGACCGGGGTCATCGGGGCGGTCACGCCCATCGCGTCGCTGACGTGCATCGGAGGATCTCGCAGGAACGGGCCTGACCCCGATTATCCGGGCCGGGCGCGCGGCCACCATTGGGGCGTGCCCTAGCCCCGCCGGCAACGCGTGAAGAGGCGTTCAGCCGCGCTCGCGCGCGCCGCCCGGGGCGGCAGGGTTCGGACGGTGACGTGTCGCGTCCTCGATGCGGCCCGCCCGTGGGCGGTGGCCGGCTAGCGGTACGGCCCCGGCCCGCGCCAGACGATCTCGCCGCGGCGGTAGACCTGCTGCATGTTGATGATCTCGCGGGCGTCGCCGATGAATTCCATCTCCGGCGAATCCGGATCGAGCAGGCGACAGGGGCCGGATTCGCGACGGATCGCGGTCTCCAGCGGGCACACCATGCGCTGGCGGGTGCCGGGCAGCGGCATCGACACCTCGGTCATGCCCTCGTCGCGCCAGGCGCGCATGCGCGTCTCGCTGCGGGTGTCGTAGAAGACCTGGTAGCCGCCCACTTCCATGCTGGGTTCGCCGGAGCGCGATTCGTGGCGACGGCCATGCTCGACGGCCGGACCGCGGGTCGGGCCGGCGTTCACGGGCGCGGTGTCCTCGGCCAGCATGCCGGGCGGCTGGCCCCAGACCTGCGGGCGACGCTCGGTGCTGGGCGGCGGGTTGGCGGCCGGCGTCTCCGAACGGACGGGTGCGGACGCGGCGGCCGACGGGCGCACCTGCGGCTGCGGCGGGCGCGGCGGGGCCGGGGCGTCGGGCGTGTCCTCGGCGTCGCGGCGCTCGGCCTCGTCGGCGCGGATCACCTGGGTGATCTGCAGGCGCGACGCGGCGGCCGCGGGTTCGGGCGGCGTGGGCTCGGGTTCCGGGGGCGTCTCGGTCGGTGTGGGCACCGCGGCCATCGGCGGCGAGGGATGCAGCGGGTCGGCCGGCGCCGCGCTCTCGCCGATGAACTCCACCGCGATGCGGCTGCCGGCGGCGGCCCCCTGCGGCGTGGACGGCGTCGGCGGCGGGGCGAACAGCAGGGCGAGCAGAAGCGCGACGTGCAGCGCACCACTGCCCACGCCGGCGATCCACGGCTGCAGGCGATCGATGCGGGGCCGGGCTCGGGCAGCCGCACGTGAGGACGCTCTGGTCATGCGGCCGGAGGAGCCTCGGGCGTGCGGGCCTTCATCGGGATACGGCAGTGTGGGACGTGGGGTCGGGCATCGTAACGCGTCGACGTGTCCGGCAACCTTTCCGGCGCGGGGCGCATCCATGCCTGATCCTGTCGGGTGCCCGGCGAGCCGACGGGCCCGGCGTGGTCGACCGTTCCCGCCCACGGATCGACCGCCGGCGCGCACGCATGCCGGTGTGGTCGCATGCGAGTCCCTGCGCGCCGATTCGCCGTGCCGGCGGTGGTCGCGCTACGGCGCCGGGTATTGCCTCATCCTGGATCCGCTCGGGATTGCAGCGCCGCCCGTACTCGGGCGGCGGTCGTCCGCGACCGCCGTGGCCCGTCGCCGTGCCGGCGCGACAAGCCCGCCGCGTGCATCACAGCGCCGCGATCGCCTGTGCGACCGGCGCATCGCCGTCGCCGAAGTCCAGCGTCCGACGATGGCTGCCGGCCCGGGCCGAGGATGGTCCAGTCAGCGCGGTGCCGCGCAGGTGGGCATCGGCTGCGGCACTGGCCTCCGCCGAGCCGCGCGCGCTACGCCCGTCCAGCCGCGACCGCATCCGCCAGGCGTGGGAACTGCGGCGTGAAGCCGAGTTCATCGCGGATGCGCCGGCCGTCGAGCAGCGCGCCGAAGACCGCTGCGCGTTCGGGATCCGAGCCGTCGGGCGGCGGCTGGCCGACGGACGCGAACAGGGTCGCGAGATCGGGGGCGTCGTCGTCGACCACGTTGTAGATGCGGTGGGCAGGCGAGGGTGCATCGAGCAGGCGCATCACCGCTTGCGCGACGTCGGCGTGGTGGGCGATCGACATGCGCTGGCCGGGCGGGAAGCGCTGCGCGAACGGCACGATGTCGGCGATGTGGGTGTCGCCGTCGCCGTAGACGAAGGGCAGCCGCAGGATGCGCGTGTCCAGGTTCTCGGTGCCGAGCAGCATGCGTTCGGCCGCGAGCTTGCTCAACGGGTAGGCATCGACCGGTGCGCAGGGATCGTCTTCTTTCGCCAGGCCGCCGTGGCCGGCGCCGTAGACGAGCCCCGTGCTCATGAACACGAAGCGCGCCACCGACGCGTCGCGCGCGGCGGTCGCCAGGTGTTGCGTGCCCAGATCGTTGACGGCGTGGGCCTGCTCCGGCGTGGCGCCACGGAAGAACGCCGCGCAATGCACGACGGCGTCCATGCCGTGCACCGCGGCGGCCAGCGAGTCCGGTTCGAGCAGGTCGCCCTCCACGAGGGCGACGCCACGTTCGACGAGTGAGGCCGCCCGCGCGGAATCGCGCACGAGGGCATGGATGGCGTCGCCGCGCTGCACCAGCCGCTCGACGAGTCTGCTTCCAACTTTTCCGGTCGCGCCGGTCACGAGAATGTTCATGCGCCCCATGTTGGAGCGCGCCGGCGCGCAGGCATTGGAGAAAACGGCCATGCCGTCGCGTGCTTGCGCCGGGGGGCGGGGGGTCACCAGAATGACCCGATGGACGACGGGATCCATCGCTATCGCGTTGCGACCGATGCGCGGACATCGCACCTGGTGACGGGCATGCGGGTGGATGTGTGCGGGCGGGCGCTCGCCCGGATCGCGGTCCCGAGTGCGGACGTGCGGCTGATCGTCCGATTCGATCCCGCCTTGCCCGGCCACGTCGACGTGCACGCGATCGGGGCGCGCGACCGGATCCACCGCAAGCGCATCCCGGGCGGGCGAACGGTCCTGCTCGCGGCGCTGCGACCGGGCGCGTGCGAGACGGTGCTCGGCGTACCGGCCTCGGCAGTGCGCGGACGCACGGTGCCGCTCGAGGATCTGTGGGGGCGCGAGGCGGTCCAGCGCCTGCGCGGCGACATCGCCGAAACGCGCGATCCGCGTGCGGCCGCGACGCTGCTGGAGCGCGCCATCGTCCGCCAGGCCGCGCACGGCCGGTCGTCGGGCGTGTGCGGCCGGCGTCTCCAGCAGGCCCTGCAGGGCCTGCAGAACGCGAAGGTGGGCGTGGCCGCGCGCACCCTGGGCGTCAGCGAACGACAGCTTCGGCGTCAGTTCCAGGACGCGTTCGGCATGGGGCCCAAGGCGGTCGCCCGGTTGCAGCGCTTCGAGCGCGCGCTGCATGCGGTGCGCGCCTGCGACGCCATCCGGTGGTCGGAGATCGCCGCGGACGCGGGGTATTACGATCAGGCGCATCTGATCGCCGAGTTCCGGGCGATCGCCGGCGTGACCCCGGGCCGGCTGCTCGCCGAGTTGCCGCACGCGGTCTGACCCCGGGCATTCCCGGTCGCCGGCGTACGGTGTCGCGCCCGGCATCGGGCCGGCCTGCGCGGGCGCGGCGGATGCCGGCGATTGCGCCGCCTGTCACGTTGCGGCGGCGTCCGCAGCGATCGCATACGTATGCATGCGCCGTCGCCTGGATGCTGCAGCGCGATGCGCGGTACATGGAGCGGGCGCGCCGCATGCGGCGCTGGGGCCGGCGGGATCCACGCCGGTCGTGTCGCGATCGGCTGCCACCTCTGCGGAGCGCTCTCATGCACCCTCGACCGGCCTGTTCTGCGTTCTTCCGTCGTCGCACCTGGCATCGGCGCCTGCTCGCGGCCTTGTGGCTGGCGCTGGTGGTGGGCGGCGCACGTGCGGACGTCATCCTGCACGCCTTCAACTGGCCGTATGCCACGGTCGAGGCGCGTGCGACGGAGATCGCGCAGGCCGGTTACCGCAAGGTGATGGTGGCGCCGGCGTACCGATCGCAAGGCACCGAGTGGTGGGCGCGGTATCAGCCGCAGGACCTGCGGGTGATCGAGCATCCGCTGGGCGATACCGAAACCTTCGCCAGCATGGTGCAGGCGCTGGCCGCGCATGGCGTCGAGACCTATGCCGACGTGGTGCTCAACCACATGGCGAACGAGGCCTGGCTGCGGCCGGATCTGGATTACCCGGGCGCGGCCGTGCTCGCGCAGTACGCGGCGGATCCCGCGCGATACGGTGCGCTGCGCCTGTACGGGAATCTCGCATCGAATGCCTTCGGGGCGGCGGATTTCGGTCCGGCCGTGTGCATCGTCGACTACACCGACGTGAGCCAGGTCCAGCAGTGGCGCCTGTGCGGGGGCGGCGACGATCCCGGCCTTCCGGACCTGGTCGCCAACGATCACGTCGTGCGGCAGCAGCGCGACTATCTGCTCGCACTGAAGGCGCTCGGCGTGACCGGCTTCCGGGTGGATGCTGCGAAACACATGCCGGCCGCGCACATCAACCGGGTCATCGATGCCGGCGTCCGCGCCGGAATGCATGTCTTCGGCGAAGTGATCACCACCGGCGGCGCCGGCAGCCTGGATTACGATCGCTTCCTGCTGCCGTACATGGCCGAGACCGGGCACGGCGCCTACGATTTCCCGCTGTTCAACACCCTGCGGCAGGCGTTGCTGCCGGGTGGGCACTTCGACACCCTGGTCGACCCGGGCGCCTACGGCCAGGCCCTGCCCGGCGCGCGCGCGGTGACGTTCGCGATCACCCACGACATTCCCAACAACGCGGGCTTCCGCTACGCGATCCTCGATCCGGTGGACGAGACCCTCGCCTATGCCTATCTGCTCGGACGCGACGGCGGGGTGCCGATGGTCTACACCGACAACGACGAGAGCGGCGACGGGCGCTGGGTGGACGCCTGGCGGCGCGACGACCTGGTGCGGATGATCGGCTTCCACAACGCCATGCAGGGCCGCGACATGCAGGTGCTCGCGTACGGCGCGTGCCACGTGCTGTTCCGGCGCGGCGACGCCGGCATCGTCGGCATCAACAAGTGCGGGCACGCGGTGCAGGCGACGGTGCCGATGCAGAACAGCGTGCTGCATTGGCACGTGCCGTACACCGATGCACTCGGGTCCGGCAGCGTGGTGACGATCGGAAGCGGCACCCATACCTTCGAGCTGCCGCCGCGGCAGGCCCGGATGTGGCGGCGTTGAGCCGCCGCATCCGCGCCCGGGTCACCTGCGACCGTCCGCACGCCGGTCACCTGCGACCCGGTCCGGTCAGGTCTTGAGCAACTGCGAGGCTTCCTTGACGATCTCGGCCCGGATGCCGGCGTTGTCCTTGCCTTCCAGGCCACGCAGCACCTGGTTCTCGATGAAGGTATTGGCGTTGTCGCGGAAGGTCGCCAGGTACTGGTCCTGCCGATCCGACTTGCCCAGCTCCTCGAGCATCTTGTCCTTGAACTCGCCGATGGTGGCCTTGTCGATCTGTCCGCCGACGCCGTTCACCGCCCCGTCGAACACGCTGGCCGCGCCGTCGTAGATGCGCATCATGCCGCTCTTCTCGCCGAACACGTCGGTGAAGCCCTGCTTGAGCTGATCGGTGAAGCCTTTCTTGACGCCCTCGGACAGGAGACTGCTCGGCGACGGAATCATGCCGAGGAAGATGTTGAGCATGTTGGCCATGTCGGCCTGGCGCGCGGCGTCGTCTTCGGCCTTGTCGGAGAAGCCGTTCAGGACCGCCTGTTCCACCGAGGCCACCATGTGGGTCAGGCGGTGCTCGTTCTGCAGCATGCTGTCGGGATCGTCGTTCTTGCGCGCGTCGAGATAGTCCTTGGACCAGCCGTCGGACAGCTTGGTCAGCGAGTTGAGCACGTCCGGCGCCGCCTCGTTGGTGGGCGACAGGCCGGTCAGGCGGGTGAGGTTGGCCATCGTCATCATGTTGCGGGTGACGTTGTCGACGTTGCTGCCCTCATGGATGCCGGACTCGCCCAGGCCGTTGTACTCGAAGATCTCGCCGGCCTTGTTCTTCACCAGTTCGTTCACCGCTTCCTGGCGTCCTTCCTTGGGGAAGTTCTGGTCGTCGAAGAAACCGTTATCGCCCCAGGGGTCGTTCTTGGACTGGTCGAGGATCAGCTCCGCCATGTCCGCGGCGTGGCTGCGGGTCTCGCCGGCGTACACGCTCTCCTTGTCGTTGGCCACCGCCTTGATGAGGATTTCCATCGGGTCGCGGTTGTAGCGGTCCGACAGCCCGGTGTCGTCGCGATTGAGCCAGGCATTCTCGGTGGTGACCTTGCTGAAGCCTTCGCTGACGTCCTGGATGGCCTGGTTGCGCTGTTCGCTGTCCACGCCGTGCAGGATGCGGTTGACCACGGCATGGTTGCTGCCGGCCTGGTCGGCGGCGTTGAACAGCAGGCCGAGATAATCGGAGCGGTCGTTCTTGTCGGTCTTGCTCGACCCGACCTTGCCGTCCTGGATCTGGTCGATGGTGAACTTCTCGATGAAGTCGGCGAACTCCACGCTGCGGTCGCCGCCGTTGCTGATGCCGGCGAGGAACCGGTCGAACACTTCGCCCGAGGTGTTCTCGTTCTCGACCCGGGCGCCGCCCAGGCTAGTCAGGCGCGACGATGCCTTGTCCGTGACCTCGCCGCTGACGCCGTCCATCTCCATGAAGCGCCAGGCGTTCTCGCTGTCGGCTTCGCCGGCGTTGTACGCGGCGCCGAACGCTTCGAGTACCTGTTGCCGCTGCCCGGCGGTGATCTTCTCGTCGTCGACCAGCTTGTCCAGCCGCGAGCCCTGCAGCCAGGAGTCGGACTTGGTCGCACCCTCGTCGTTCTCCAGGATGGCGCCGATGAAGCGGCCGCGGTCCTCGACCTTGAGTTCGGGCAGGAAATCGTTGGCCAGGGCGGTCAGGCGCTTGTCGTAGTCGTCCTTCTTGCCCTTGATGTCGCCGACCGAGTGGAGCTCCTTGGCCAGGTCTTCCAGCTCCGAGCGGCTGGGTGCGCTGTAGTCGTCGGGGATGTTGTTGTCGCCGACGCCGTTCTCGACGTGTTTCCTGATCGCCTCTCTGATGTCGTTGAGGTTGCTCTGGTCGATCGTGAGGGCCATGGGACGCTCCTGCGATGGGGGGACAGGGACCACAGGCGGGCATGACCCGCGGGACCGAGTCTGGGAGCGGCGCGAAGCGACCCACAATCCGGGCCAGCCCTAGGGTTCGACCAGCGGTTGGGCCATCGTTCGGTCGGTCGGTGCGGATTCGTGACCGGCTGCACATCCTGGGCGGGCACGCCGCTGGCGCGAGAGCGATTGCGCGCCGGGACCGGGGCGCGACGCGCCGGACGCGGAGCCGATCGGCGCGGCGCTCGGGCCTTTCGCCCCCTGTCGGGACTTTTGCCCCAGGCGGTGCCGACACGCGGTCGCTATCGTGGTCCGGTTTGCCCGACCGGACCCACCGCATGACCCGAAACGTCCTCGCCCTCGCGCTCACCTGCGTGCTCGCCTCGTCCGCTGCGCTCGCCCAGGATCCGCCGGCGCCGCCGTCGGACGCCCCGCCGCCATCCGCCGCGCAGGACGCGCCGCCCGCCGATGCCGTCGAGCTGGAGCAGGACGCGCTCGACGCGGCCGGCGTGGATCCGGCCGATGCGCCGCTCGACAGCGCCCGCGGCCTGCGCGAGGACGGCGACCGCGCCACCGATGCAGCCTGGAACGTCGACGACACCCAGGGCACGCCCAAGGCCGTGCGCTACGAAACCGACGAAGGCACCTGGATGGACGTGGACGTGTCGCCGGACGGCCGCGAGCTGGTGTTCTCGCTGGTCGGCGATCTCTACCGGATGCCGATCGGCGGCGGGGCCGCCACCCGCATCACCACCGGCCGTGCCTGGAACATCCAGCCGCGCTGGTCGCCCGACGGCCGCCGCATCGCGTTCACCTCCGACCGCAGCGGCGCCAACAACATCTGGACGGTGGCCGCCGACGGCAGCGACCTGCGCCAGGTCAGCGACGAATCGTTCCGCCTGCTCAACAACCCCACCTGGACGCCGGACGGCGCCTACATCGTCGCCCGCAAGCACTTCACCGCCACCCGCTCGCTGGGTGCGGGCGAGCTGTGGATGTTCCATGCCGCCGGTACCAGCGCCGGCATGCAACTGGTGGAGAAGCCCAACGACCAGCAGGACCTCGGCGAACCCACGGTCTCGCCCGACGGCCGCTACGTGTACTTCTCCCAGGACGTCAGCGCCGGGCCGAACTTCGAGTACAACCGCGACCCGCACGGCACGATCTACGCGATCAAGCGCCTCGACCGGCAGACCGGCACCCTCGACACGCTGGTGGAATCGGCCGGTGGCGCGGTGCGCCCGCAGGCCTCGCCCGACGGGCGTTCGCTCGCCTTCGTCAAGCGCGTGCGCGAAGCCAGCGTGCTGCATCATCTCGATCTCGCCAGCGGCGAGGTCCGCCCGGTGTGGGACGGGCTCAGCCACGACCAGCAGGAAGCCTGGGCCATCTTCGGCCCGTACACCGGTTTCGGCTGGACGCCGGATTCGCGCCAGGTGGTCATCTGGGCGCAGGGCGGCCTGTGGCGGGTCGACATGGCGGGCGGCGAGGCGACGCGGATTCCATTCACCGCACAGGTGGAGAAGACCGTCTCCGAACCGCTGCGCTTCGCCCAGACCTTGCCGGAGGGCGGGTTCTCGCCGCAGATGATCCGCGACGTGGCGACCTCGGCCGATGGCGGCACCCTGGTGTTCCACGCGCTGGGCCAGCTGTGGCGCAGGCCGGTGTCGGGCGGCACGCCGACGCGGCTGACCGCCAGCCGCGGGGTGTCCGAATACCAGCCCAGCTTCAGCGCCGACGGTCGCCAGTTGGTGTACACGACGTGGTCGGATGCCGAGCTCGGCGCGATCCACGTGCGCGGCGCCGGCGGCACCGGCAGCGGCCGCCGCATCACCGGCGAGCGCGGCTTCTACTATCACCCGCGGTTCTCGCCCGACGCGCGGCACGTGGTCTACGCGCGCAGCGGCGGTGGCGGCCTGACCGGCAGCCTGTGGTCGGGCGACCGCGGCATCTACGTCGTACCCGTGGCCGGCGGCGCGCCGGTACGCGTGGCGACGGCCGGGCAGTCGCCGCAGTTCAACCACGACGGCACGCGGATTCTCTACCTCACCGGCGGCGGCATGCAGAAGAAGCTGATGTCGGTCGGCCTGCACGGCGAGGACCCGCGCGAGATCTTCGACCTCAAGTACGTCGATTCCGTGCAGGTCAGCCCGGACGGCCGCTGGGTGGCCTTCACCGAGCTGTTCAACGCCTACGTGGCGCCGATGCCCGAGACCGGGCGCAGCATCACCCTGGACCGCAACACGCGCGCGCTGCCGGTGCGTCCGGTGAGCGCGGACGTGGGCAGCTATCTGCACTGGGCCGCGGATTCGGGTTCGCTGCACTGGATGGTGGGCGACCGCTACCACGCCCGGCGGCTGGACCAGACCTTCGATTTCCTGCCCGGTGCGCCCGGCGAGATCGCCGCGCCCGCACCGGGCGGCGGCACGCCGGTGGGACTGGAGGCGCCGGTGCATGCGTCGCGCGAGACGGTGGCGTTCACCAATGCGCGCATCGTGACCATGCGCGATGCCGAGACCGAGCAAGAGGTGATCGAGAACGGCACGATCGTGCTCGACGGCAATACGATCGTCGCGGTCGGCGCGACCGGTTCGGTGCGGGTGCCGGCCGGCGCCAACGTGATCGACGCCAGCGGCAAGACCATCGTGCCGGGCCTGGTCGACGTGCACGCGCACGCCGCGCATTTCGGCCAGGGGGTGGTGCCGCAGCAGAACTGGGCCTACTACGCCAACCTCGCCTTCGGCGTGACCACGATGCACGACCCGTCGGCCACCACCGAGTTCGTGTTCTCGCAGGCGGAGCTGGTACGGGCCGGACACATGGTCGGCCCGCGGATCTTCTCCACCGGCACGATCCTCTACGGCGCCGACGGCGCGTTCAAGGCGGAGATCGATTCGCTCGACGACGCGCGCAGCCACCTGCGCCGGATGCAGGCGCACGGCGCGTTCTCGGTCAAGAGCTACAACCAGCCGCGCCGCGACCAGCGCCAGCAGGTCAACCAGGCCGCGCGCGAGCTGGGCATGCTGGTGGTGGAGGAAGGCGGCTCCACCTTCCACCACAACATGACGATGATCCTCGACGGGGTCACCGGCATCGAGCACAACCTGCCGGTCGCGCCGCTGTACCGCGACGTGGTGGAACTGTGGCGGCAGACCGACGTGCGCAACACGCCGACGCTGGTGGTGAGCTTCGGCGGGCTGTCGGGCGAGTACTGGTTCTACGCGCGCGAGAACGTGTGGGAAGACCCCAAGCTCAACCGCTTCTTCCCGCGCGAGACGCTGGATGCGCGCAGCATCCGCCGCGAGATCGCGCCGGAGTGGGACTACCACCACATCCGCGTGGCGCAGTCGCTCAAGCGTCTGCGCGATGCCGGGGTCAAGGTGCAGGTGGGCGGCCACGGTCAGCTGCAGGGTCTGGCGACCCATTGGGAGATGTGGATGCTGCCGCAGGGCGGCTTCAGCAACTTCGAGGCGCTGCGCGCGGCGACGATCGACGGTGCCGACTACCTCGGCCTGGGCGCGCAGCTGGGCTCGCTGGAAGTCGGCAAGCGCGCCGACCTGGTGGTGCTCGACGGCAATCCGCTGGAGAACATCCGGCATTCGGCCGACACCCGCTACGTGATGGTCGACGGCCGCCTGTTCGACGTGGCCGCCGACATGGCCGAGATCGGCAACCAGGCCGTGCCCGCGCCGACGTTCTACTGGCAGCACCACCGCCAGGGCCAGCGCTTCGGCGAGGCCTTCGGGCCCACCGCCATGTGCCACGGCGTGCATTGAGCGCGCCGTCGCGGGACGCCTCTCGACCCCGCGCCCCGGCGCACCGGGGCCGGGGGCGCGTCCCGCGGCCGTTATGCTGTCGCGCATGACGGCGACCCTGGTTCTCGACGGTACCCGCATCCACGACATCGCCTCGTTCTACGCCGAGGTGGAGCGGGTGTTCATGGCCGGCGTGGACTGGCCGTTGGGGCACAGCCTGGATGCGCTGGACGACCTGCTGTACGGCGGCTTCGGCGCATTGGACGGCGATGCGCCGGCGACGCTCGAATGGCTCGACTTCGAGCGCAACCGGCAGGTGTTGGGCATCGAGGCTACGCGCGCGATGCTGCAGGCCAAGCTCGATCCGGACGGCCCGTACGACCGGGCGCGCATCCGGCGTCAGCTGGACGCGCTGGAGGCCGGCACCGGGCAGACGTTCTTCGACATCGTGCTGGAGATCGTCGCCGGTCATCCGAACATCGCACTCGTGCCGCGCTGAGCCGGCGAGCCGCGGGCGCCGCCGCCGGCGACCAGGCCGCGCCCGAATCGGGGACGACGCGCGTCAGCGCCGCAGCAGCCTGTGCTCGATCACGTGCGCGCCCACGTCGGCGACGGTCTTCAGTCCCATGAACAGCAGCACGATGCCGGCCTCGTGCTGGCCGCCGTGACGCTCCGCCATGGCGATGATCGTGATGTGCATCGGCAGGATACGCAGGTACGGCATGATCATCAGCAGCGAGGCGCTGCGCGGTCGTCCGGTATCGCGCGCGAGGTGCTCGCGATGCGACAGGCGGTGCGCCCACCAGAACGCCAGGCTGAGCAGCAGGTACAGGGGCCAGTGGGGTCCGTCGGTGTCCGCATTCGCGCTGCCGCGCGCGGTCATGAGCAGCAGGAACACCGCATAGGCGAGGTGGAACAGCCCGTAGTGCGCGACGAAGAACCAGCGGAAGAAACGCCGGGCCTGCTCGGGATCGGTGACCTGTCGTCCGTTGATCCTGAGGTTTCCGACCGTGAGCAGTGGCGCCAGCAACAGGCGGCGACGCGCGTACCAGCCGATGATCAGGCTCTGGAAGAAGAACGGCCACAGCAGGTCGAGCATGCTCCAGCGCTGCCAGAGCGCGACGACCAGGGTCAGTGCGTTGCCGAGCAGGATCGCGAGCAGTCCGGGATCGTAGCGGGATCCCGCGGGCGCGGAGGTCGACGGTGGCGGGGTGGGATGGCCGGTCATGTGCAAGGGCGGCGACGCGTGGAGGGCAGCAGGAAGCGGAGATGGTAGCCGTGTGGCCGGTGCGCGCGGCGGCGGCGCGGGCAGGTGCTTTGCCGAATCCGGCCGTTGCGCCGCCATGTCGTCGGACGGCTGTGCGCCGGCGCACCGTATTGCGGGTTCCTAACGTGCTCTCCACGAAATCCTAAAGATTGGGCTGATCTAATCCGGCCGGCTCCGGCGCCGCCGGGGCGACACGCCCAGCCCACGTGCGGGTGCGCCTGATTCCGAGCAACGCGGCCACGTCGCGATGGCCGGGCGGCGCGTGCCCGCGCGTCAGCCTTCAAAGGAATGCCTGTTTGCTCCCGTCCTCTTCGACGTCTTCGTCGCTCCGCCCGTCAACATCCTGTCCGCCCACGAGGGCAGCGCGCCGTCGCCGGCACACGCTGCTCGCGATGACGATCGCCACGTCGCTGGCGTCCACCGCCGCCGCTGCGCAACCGACCCCCCTCGCGCAGGCGCCGCAGGCCGACGCGACACCGGCCGAACACGCCGCGCCTGCAGGTTCCGCAGCCGCGTCGGAGGCCGCCGACGCACCGCAGGCGAGTGCCGGCGCGCCTGCGCAGGCCGGTGACGACACGGTGCAGCAACTCGATGCGGTGCAGGTCCGCGGCGTGCGCGGCAGCGTCGAGGATGCGGTGGACGCCAAGCGCAGCCGTGCGGACATCTCCGATTCCATCGTCGCCGAGGATGTCGGCAAGCTGCCCGACAACAGCGTGGCCGCGGCCCTGCAGCGGGTGACCGGCGTGCAGGTGTCGCGCGGCGGCGCAGAGGCCAGCGGGGTGCTCGTGCGCGGACTGCCGAACATCGTCACCACCTTCAACGGGCGCAACATCTTCACCGCCAGCGGCCGTGGCATGGCCCTGCAGGACATCCCCGCCGAAATGCTGCAGGCGGTGGACGTCTACAAGACCAGCGGCGCGGAGTTCGTCGAAGGCGGCATCGCCGGCGTGGTGGACGTGCGTCTGCGGCGGCCGTTCGATCTCGAGCCCGGCGGCACCGTCGCCGGCAGTCTCGGCGCGACCTACGGCGACCAGGCCGAGGACACCAAGCCGATCGGCACGTTGACCGCGGCCAACAGCTGGGACAGCGGATACGGCCGCATGGGCGTGCTGGGCAGCGTGTCGCTGCAGCAGCGGCCGTTCCAGGAGTCGACCGCGTTCAACGACATCTACACCCTGGTCGACAATCCCGCCGATCCATCCGAGCAGGTGTTCCTGTCCAACAAGATCGGCGCGAACCTCACCCGCAACAACCACAAGCGGCGGTCGGCGAACTTCAGTTTCCAGTGGGCGCCCACCGACAACAGCGAGCTGTACTTCGACACGTTCTACGTGAATTACGAAGGCCGCAACCACGTCAACTTCTTCATGCCGTTGACCGGCCTGGTCACCGGAGACACCGTGGAATCGGTGACCCTGCGGCCGGGCACCAACATCGTCGAAGGCATCAGTGCGCGCGACCTGGAGATCGTTTCCAGCACCCAGGCGCACAAGCAGACCTCCGACACCGTGCAGCTGGCGCTGGGCGGCACGTGGGAGAACGACCGCGTCGAGCTGTCGAGCGAACTCGCCTACACCTGGAGCACCAACAAGAGCCGCGCGATGACGCTGGACTTCACCACCGACGGCCCGCTGGTGCACGTGGACAGTTCCGGCGACGCGCCGAACGTGCAGGTGACCGGTGCCGACGGCAGCCCCTACGACGTCACCGATCCCTCGATCTGGGCGTTGAGCCAGTACTACGACGACTGGGCCCGGCAGCGCGGCATCGAACTGGCCTGGCGCGGCGATGCGACCTTCCAGCTCGGCGACGGCTTCTTCCGCGCGCTGGACGCAGGCCTGCGCGCCAGCCGGCGGACCGCCACCGCGGTGGGCGGCGGCGGTGTACGCGACAACCTCAGCGGCAGCCCGGTGTTTCTCGACCAGGTGCCGGGTCTGGCCACGATCACCCCCGGCAACGTGCTCGACGGTGCGCGCGATTTCGGCACCGATCGCTGGGCGGCGTCGAGTTACGATTTCCACATCCAGCGCAGCGACCGCATCCGCGAGCTGATGGGCCAGCCGCTCGGCCGTCCGGACGAGAACCCGGCGCTGTACTTCGACAACGAAGAGAAGAACTACGCCGCCTACCTGCAGCTGCATTACGGCTTCGCGCTGGGCAGCGTGCCGGTCGACGGACGCGTCGGCGTGCGCGCCACGCGGCTGGAATCCTCGCTCAACGGCACCAGCACCATCGACGGCGAGCAGGTGCCGTCGCAGTTCGAGAAAACCCGCACCGAGATCCTGCCGAGTTTCAGCGCCAACCTCAGCCTGCACGAGGACGTGGTGCTGCGGCTGGCGGCCAGCCAGACCATCTCGCTGCCGAGCTTCGGCAACCTCAATCCGCAGCTGGCGCTGTTCGAATCCACCGACACCCTGCCCGCACGCGGCAGCGGCGGCAATCCGGATCTGGATCCGATCACGTCCGACAACTTCGACGCGTCGCTGGAGTGGTACTTCCAGCCGGGCTCGCTGTTGTCGCTGGCGGTGTTCCGGCGCGACATCGACGGCTACATCCAGAGCTACGCCGACGACGAGGTGATCGACGGCGTCACCTATTCCATCACCCGTCCCCGCAACACCGGCGAGGGCCGGCTGCAGGGTGCGGAGATCGGCTACACCCAGTTCTACGATTTCCTGCCCGGCTGGCTGTCGGGTTTCGGGACGCAGCTCAATTACACCTGGATCGATGCCGAGGCCGAATCGCCCACGGGCGAGATGCAGCCGCTGGCGCAGGTGTCGCGCAATGCGTTCAACGCGGTGTTGATGTACCAGCTCGATCGTTTTTCCGCACGCCTGGCCTACAACCGGCGCGGTGCCTTCACCAGCAGCTTCAGCGCTTCGGGCGACCAGCCGGGCGAGGTCCGCGAGGGCGACCAGGAGTGGCTTGACGTCGCGCTCAACTACGACCTCAACGACAACATGGCCCTGTTCGCGGAGGCCACCAACCTGCTGGGCGGCAACACCTACAACTACTTCGGCGATCCGAGCTATCCGCGCGATTTCGCCTCGCGCGAGCGGACCTATACGGTCGGATTCAGGTTCCGCCTGTAGGACCGGGCGGCGGCATCACCCGCGGCCGGGGGCCGTCGGGTGGGCCGCGGTCCGGACCCGCCCGGCGGTCTTCCCGCGCCGGGCGTCGCCGCGGCGCGGGGCTACGGCCCGGTCCGACGGTGGACGCGGGGTCCCGGCGCCGGGGCATCCGCAGCAGGCGCGGTTTCGCCCGCGGCTGTGGCATCGGCTGGCTGCTCCGGCGCATCGGGCGCGGCCGTGTCCGCATCGGCTTCGCGGGCCTGGCGCTTCTTCGCGTCCTTGGCATCCTGCTTGCGTTTCTTGGCGAGCTCGCGCTGGCGCTTCTCGAAGGCGTAGTTGGGTTTGGCCATGGGGTCTCCTGATGGATTCAGCGGCGTGGAGGGGTGGTGGGAGCCGGCGGGGCGGCGTCCGCGGGCAAGTCGATCCGCTGCAACGTCCGCGTCACGCCGAGGACTTCGATCTCGCCACCCGCCTTGCGGAACGCGGCCATGTCCTCGGCGAGGCGTTCATGGGTGAGTGTCGCGCCCTCGCGACCCTTGCGGGGCGCGAACGAGCGGCCGGGCCTGTCCGGAGTGGTGGCGGGCGCGGCCTTGGCGGCCTGGATCTTGTCGGGAGCGGACATGCGGGTCTCCGGTCAGTACAGCCTCAGCGGGATGCCCCGGATCGAGCGGTCGATGTGGTCGGCGCGCACGTCGTGGCAGTAGGGGCCGGCCATTTCGAAGCGCCGGCAGACCTGGGGTCGGGTGTCGTAGATGGAGCAGCACATGCGCGCGGCGTCCACCGCCACGCACCAGCCTTCTTCGTCGCGCGCCATCACTTCGAGGCCGTCGCGCGTGTGCGTGGTCAGGTGTCGCGGCATGCGATCCTCGGGCTGCACCACCACCGTCAGGCGGCAGCACACCGCATCGCAGCGCTCGCAGAGCGGCGGCGCGTCGTCGCTGACGCTCATGCCGACCACGTCGGGCGTGGCGGTGCCGGCCGGGCGGTCGCCGTCGTGCCGTCGATGGACGACGGCCATCGGGTCGGGTGCGCGATGGTGGTTCGAGGGCTGCGGACCTGAGCGTCCGGCACGGGGACTCCTGTCGGGGCGTACCGCCGATGACGGCGACGCGGAAAAGGCGAGGCGTGGCGAACGACGGAGGGCGCGATCGTTCGGGACGCACGAGTGTTGCGCGCCCATGCTACGCGATCGGCCGCATCGGCGCGTCCGGCCCGACGCAGGCGATGTCGTTTCCGCCGGGCGGGTGATCGAGGTGTGCGGTCTTCCCGTCGACGATCAACGGTGCGGATGCAGCGCGTGTCGCGCTGTTCGGCGGTGGCGTGCGGACGGTACCGAGGATTGCGCGCCCGCTGCGCGCTCGCGTGCGCGGCATGTGAGCGGTGCGTGGCGTCGGGCACGCCTACAATGGCCGCCCCTCCGGAAAGGCAGTCCCATGGCGCCCAACGCGACGATCTACAAGGCGGAGCTGCAGATCAGCGACATGGACCGCGCGTATTACGCCACCCACAACCTCACGCTGGCGCAGCATCCGTCGGAGACGCCGGAACGCCTGATGGCGCGGCTGATCGCCTTCGTGCTGTTCGCCGACGAGCGTCTGGAATTCGGCCGTGGCCTGAGTACCGAGGACGAGCCCGACCTCTGGCGACGCGACTACACCGGTGACATCGAGGAATGGATCGATCTCGGCCAGCCCGCCGACGCCCGCATCCGCAAGGCCTGCGGGCGCGCCCGGCACGTCGGGGTGGTGACCTACAGCGGCGGCAGCGCCGCGATCTGGTGGGACAAGCAGGCATCGGCGTTGAAGCGGCTGAAGAACCTCACCGTGATCGACCTCGATCCCGCTGCGCTCGATGCCGCCACCGCGTTGCTCGAACGCAGCATGCGCCTGACCGTGATCGTGCAGGACGGCGAGTTGCAGCTGATGAGCGAGGCCGGCAGTGCCGCGCTGCTACCGCAGGTGCGGATGGCACCGGCCTGACGTCTGGTGCGGCCGCTCGCGTTCCCGCGGGCGGGCGCTACAACGAGGCGACGCGGAACCGCCGGCCCTTGATCTTGCCCTCGCGCAGCCGCGTCACGGTGCGCCCGGCCTGGGCGCGATCGACGGCCACGTAGCTGCGGGTGGCGAAGACATCGATCTTGCCGATCGCCTCCTTCTGCAGGCCGGCCTCGCCGGTCAGGGCGCCGACGATGTCGCCCGGCCGCAGCTTGTCGCTGCGACCGGCGTCGATGCGCAGGGTGACCATCGGCGCCGCGGGTACGTTCGCGCGGGCCGGCATCGCGGGCGCCCGCAGCCAGCGCAGCGGCGTGCCGGTGTGGGTTTCGATGCCGGTCGCACGCGGCAGTTCCCGCGGCGAGACCAGGCTCAGCGCGAGGCCGCTGCGGCCTGCGCGACCGGTGCGGCCGATGCGGTGGACATAGGTGTCGGCGTCGTGCGGCAGCTCGAGGTTGACCACCGCGGCCAGGTCCTCGACATCGAGCCCGCGTGCCGCCACGTCGCTGGCGACCAGCACGTTGCAGCTGCGGTTCGCGAAGCGCAGCAGCACTTCGTCGCGGTCGCGTTGTTCCATGTCGCCGTGCAGCGCGAGTGCGCCGAAGCCGTAGTGCACGAGCGAGGCGGCCACTTCGTTGACCTCGGCGCGGGTGTTGCAGAACACCACGGTGGACGCCGGCCGGTGCTGCAGCAGCAGTGCGGCCAGGGTCGGGGTACGTCGCGCCGGTTCCACTTCGACGAAGAACTGCTCGATCGCGGGCGCGGTTTCCCCGTCGTCGGTCCGGACCTCGACGGCGTCGCGCAGCATCGCCGTGCCGAGCGTACGGATCGGATCGGGGAACGTGGCCGAGAACAGCAGCCCCTGACGCTCGGGCGGAATGCGCTTGACGATGTCGCGGATGGCCTCCTCGAAGCCCATGTCGAGCATGCGGTCGGCCTCGTCCAGGACCAGCGTGCGCACGTGGCGCAGGTGCAGGGCGCGCTTCTTGGTCAACTCCTGGATGCGTCCCGGGGTGCCGACCACCACATGCGGCGCGTGGGCGAGCGAAGCCAGCTGCGGGCCGAGGGGAATGCCGCCGCACAACACCGAGATCTTCAGGTTCGGGATGCCGAGCGCGAGGCGCCGCAGCTGCTTGCCGACCTGGTCGGCGAGCTCCCGCGTCGGGCACAGCACCAGCGCCTGGGTTTCGACGAGCGCCGGATCGAGCCGGTGCAGGACGCCCAGCCCGAAGGCCGCGGTCTTGCCGCTGCCGGTGGGCGCCTGCGCGATCACGTCGCGTCCGGCCAGGATCTCGGGCAGGGCGCGGGCCTGGATCGGCGTCATCGCGGTATAGCCGAGCGCGTCCACGCCCTGCAGCAGGTGCGGGGCGAGCGCGAGGTCGGCGAAGACCGGGCCTGGTGGTGAGGCATCGGCAGGGCCGACGGCGGTGGGGGCGGCGGGTGGGGAGGACGCGGTCATGCGCACATCATCGCAGGTGGGACACACGACCCGGGGGACCGACCGCGCACCGGTCGGGCATCCGTACGGCTGCCATGACCATCGGGTGGCGCAGCCGCGGAGCGCGTCCTGCTATGTTGTGCGGCATGAGCGTTCGTGGCGATCCGATCCGCTTCACGGCCCGCCTGCTGCGCCCCGCGCAGCCGAAGGGCGCCGCCTGGACGTTCCTGGTGCTGCCGGATGGCGCCAGCGGCTTACTGCCGTCGCGCAGTCAGGTCACGGTCGACGCCACCCTCGACGGCCATGCCTTCCAGGCCACGCTGGAGCCGGACGGGCGCGGCGGCCATTGGCTGAAGGTCGGCAAGGCGCTGCGCGAGGCCGCCGGAGCCGAGGTCGGCGCGACGGTGTCGCTGACGATGGCCCCGGTGGCGAAGGAGCCCGAGCCCCGGCTCCCGCCGGACTTGCGCAAGGCGCTCGGTGCCGATGCCGAGGCGCAGGCACGCTGGACCGGACTCACCACGGTGGCGCGGCGCGACTGGATCCAGTGGATCGTGTCGGCGAAGAAGCCGGAAACGCGCGAACGCCGCATCGCCGGCACGCCCGACATGCTGCGGTCGGGGAAGCGGCGCGTGTGTTGCTTCGACCGTTCGGGCATCTACGGCAAGAACCTGAGTGCGCCCGAAGCGGCACCCTGAGGGCTGCCAGCAGGCACCGGATGGTGTGCCGGCGCCGGGCCCGCGGGGCGGCGGGCGCGTTGGATCGACCTAGCGTGGATCGATCCACTCCAGGTCGGGTCGGCCTGCAGCCTGGATCACCTCGGCGCGGATCAGTTCGGCGCGGATCAGCTCCAGATGCCGCTCAACTGGGCCAAGGTGCCCAGTGCCAGCCCCTGCGTGGCGGCCGGCGTGGCTTCCGACACACAGCCGATCGTCCCGCCATCCGCGCGCGCCTGTTCCACGGCGGCACGTGCATCGGCGGCGGCCTGTGCGGCCTGGGCCGCTTCCTCGGCCGCCATGTCGGCAAGTCCCGACAAGGCGTCGGCATAGGTGCTCTCGGGATTCTCCGCGGCGACGTCGGCCAGGTCCTGGGCTGCGCGCTGGGCCGCCTCCGCCGCGATCTCCGCCTGGGCGACCGCGGCCTCCGCAGCGCAAGCGTTGCCGGCCTTCGCGGCTTCGGTGGCGGTTTCGGCCGCGCGGTTCGCCTCGGCGGCGGCCTTGCCGGTCGCGTCGAGCGCGCTGGTGGCGGCATCGGCGGCCGCGTTGTCGGCGGCCGAAGGTCCGCCGTCCGCGCCGCCCGATCCGGAGGCGCCGGACGCGCCGGAAGGTCCATCGGTCATGTCGTTCTCCTCGTGCCGGTCACGGTCGTCGCGGATGCATGGATGCGGCCTCGACCATAGCAACGTCGCCCGGGCGCGAGACCTGGGGTCGACCCGAGGTGGCCGCCCGGCGTTCAAGCAGCCGTCAGCGTCCGCGGCGGGCGCGGAGGACATCGACCCCGTCGGCGGCGCCCGTCCCTCGGCCGTCATGGGGCGTTTCGGAGGGCAGGGGGGAGGCCTCGGTCCGAAGTGGCCCGTCGCTACACTGGGCGTCCTGCCGCTTCCGGATCGTCCATGCGCCCCGCAACGTATCTCGCGCCCCTGCTGCTCGCCGTGTCCGCCGTCGCCGCCGCACAGACCGGCGCGGAGGGCGAGGCGCATGCGCGCGCCATCGCCGCCGGCTACAAGGCGTTGACGTTGTGCAGCGCGCATTTCAACGCCGGGCGCACGCCGGAGCAGGTGGACGCGGTGGAGTTGCGTGGGATCTACCCCGAGTACGAGGACCAGGTGCACGCGCTGCAGGCCGACATCGATCCGCAGGCGCACACCGTGTCCGTCGCTTTCGACACCGGGCTGCCGCCGCGCATCGCCGCATGGCGACCGAACCTGGGCTGCGCGCAGTTGCCGATCGGCGCCACGGCGGACGCGATCGCGACGCTGCCGCGTTTCGACGCGCAGGCGCCCGCGCTCGACGCGCGCGACTGGCCGCGCGGCGATCGCGATGCGCACGGCGCCGCCGCCGGGGATCCCGGCGCGCTGGACGCGGCCGTCGGTGCGGCGTTCTCGGGCGACGCCTACGGCGACGGCCATGCGACCACCGGCGTGGTGGTGGTGCAGGGCGGGCGCATCGTCGCCGAGCGCTATGCCGACGGCTTCGGTCCGCACGTGGCGCAGCGGACCTGGTCGGTCGCCAAGAGCCTGGCCGGTGCGCTGGTCGGCACGGCGGAGGCGGTGGACGGGTTCGACCCCGCGCAGCCCGCGCCGGTGCCGGAGTGGCAGCGGCCCGGCGACCCGCGTGCGGCGATCACCACCGAGCACCTGCTGCGCATGAGCAGCGGCCTGCACAGCGACACCGCCGGCAACCGCACCGACGCGCTGTACTTCGGCGGCATTACCGTGGCCGAGGCGGCGGCCGGCTGGCCGCTGTCGGCCACGCCCGGCACGCGCTTCCGCTATGCCAACAACGACAGCGTGCTGGCCGTGCACGCCCTGCGCGCAAGTCGTGACGACGAGGCGCGCGCGCTGGCGCGGCCCTACACCGACCTGTTCTGGCCGCTGGGCATGACCCGCACCTTCGCCGAAACCGACTGGCAGGGCGGTTACGTGCTGTCGAGCCAGGTCTGGTCGACCGCACGCGATCTCGCCCGCTTCGGCATGTTGCTGCGCGACGACGGCGTGTTCGAAGGCGAGCGCCTGCTGCCGGACGGCTGGGTACGCCGGGCGACCACCGCCTCCGGTCCGCAGCCCGACGGCGCGTTCGGCTACGGCGCCACACTGTGGCTGTTGCAGCGCTCGCCCGGGGTGCCGGTCGACGCATTCGCCGCGTTCGGCAACCGCGGCCAGTACGTGGTGGTGGTGCCGTCGCGCGGGGTGGTGATCGTGCGCCGCGGCGAGGATCACGCGGGCAATCGGTTCGACATCGCCGCCTTCGCCGCGGCGGTGCTGGCGACGCTGGATTGAGCCCGGCGCGCCCGAGGCGCCGCGCCCGCGTGCGCGGGCCCGGCGCACATGGACGTGCTCAGGCGACGCGTGTCCTGGCCTGCGACAGCTGCGCCCGCATGTGCGCGGCGATGTCGCGAAAGGGTGCGGACAGGGTGTCCTCGTCTGTCGCGCGTGCCCAGAAGTCGGCGGCCCACGTCGCTGCCTCGTGCCAGTCGGCGGCGTGCTCGGGCGGCGGCAGCGGCAGCCGCACGTCGCGGTCCACCACCTCCCCGCTCGATGCCGGCCGGAACGCCATGGGCAGCATGTCGTAGGCCGGTGCGAGCGCCAGCGGCAGGTCGTCGGCGAGCATCAGGGCGGCGTTGCCCAGGTGCATGTCGTTGTTGCCGATCAGGGCGCCGAACCAGGCCAGCAGACGCAACCGGCGTGCCTGGTCCGCCGCCAGCCAGCCATCGTCCTCGAGCTGTCGCGCGTAGCGCCACCACTCGATGCGGCCATGGCCATGGAAGGCCGCATCCACGGCCGCCAGCGAGACCACGCCGCGGCGGCCGAGCATCGGGGTGCGGTCGAAGCGCGACGATTGCAGGAACACGCGCCCGTCCGCGTCCAGCAGCTCGCTGTCGGCGGCGGCGATGCCCTGGCGGCGCAACACGGTGCCGGCGAGATGCTCGCAGCGCAGCAGGTCGGCCCAGCGGCTCGCGGCGCCGGGCGCGGCACGGTCGCTGAACTTCACGATCGCCTCGTCGTGGCCGCCGTCGGCGAGGCGCAGGATGGCGACGAACTTGGGCTGCTCGCCGCCGGCCGAGGAGCCGACGTCTTCGCCGCGGAGCGCGGCGTCCGCGCGCGCGGGATAGGCCGCGGCGCGGGCGTCGGGCGCGATCACGTCCGCGGGGTGCAGCGTGCCCTGCAGCGCCCGCTGCAGGGCGGTCTCGCCGAGCACGAGATCGCCGGGCGAGTCGTCGCCGTGGTGCAGCAGGGCGAGCAGGATGTCGTCGGTCTGCCAACGGCTCAGGTCCGCAGGCGCGCCGATGCGTTCGCCGACCCGGCGCGCGAATGCGCGCCCGAGGAAGCCCTGCGGGCGCTGGTCGTCCAGGAACCACGGCAGGCCCGGGAACACGCCGTCGTCGAACGGCGGGCGGCACCACATCGCGCCCGCCACGGCAGGCTCGAAACGGTGGCCGCCGTCGCCGAGCGCGGTGAGTTCGCCGAGCGGCTGCGCCTTCGCGTCCGGGCCGATGCGGTACACCGGCCAGCGGGTGCCGGCGCGTCCTACGCGACGTGCCCAGGCATAGCACGTGGCGCGCGCGCGGCCGATGCGGACGATATCGTCGCCGGCGGCCGCCACCAGGCGCGAGACCGTCGGCTGGCTGATGCCCAGGGCCGTGCCGATCGCCCTGGCGGTCAACGCGCCTTCGCGGCGTAGCAGGCTCTGCAGCGCGGGCAGGCGGGCGTCTCGCATGCCCAGATTGAATAGATAATTGAATGGATAGTCAAACGGTGAATGTGCAAGATATCCAATTATAACGGGATTTTTTTGGCATCTGAGCAATCGATATCGTTGCTGAGTGAATAGATAAATTGATGCATCGAGGCGGCGCGGTCCGCCCCGAAGGCGGTCGGTCCCGGCCATTCGGGCCAAGGCCTGCGGCGGCTCAGTCCATCGGCGCGCCCCTTCACCATGCATTTGCCCAGGTCGAGGGTGTCGCCGTCGCCGCGGTGATGCAGCAGTTCGACCGTCGCCTGCCCGGTGCGCTAGCGGCACCGGTGACGACGGCGACTCCGGCCGGCGCCCCGGCGCGTCGGGCCGGGGCGCGGGCGGCTCAGGCCGGGCTGGCCACGGGGCGGACCACGATGTCGGTGGTGTCGACATCGGCCGGCTGGCCGATGGCATGGGCGATGGCGTTGCCGATCGCCTCCGGCTTCAGGGCGACCTTGCGGAACGTGCGCATCGCCTCGGCGCTGCCTTCGTCGGTGATGGTGTCGGCGAGCTCGGACTCCACGACGCCCGGATACACGCAGGTCACACGCAGCGTGTCGTTCTCCTGGCGCAGGCCATCGGAGATGGCGCGCACCGCGAACTTGGTCGCGCAGTAGACGGCGGCGGTGGGCATGACGTACAGCCCGCCGATGGACGACACGCTGATGATGTGGCCGCTGCCCTGCGCCTGCATGGTCGGCAGGACTGCGGCGATGCCGTACAGCACGCCTTTGATGTTGACGTCGACCATGCGGTCCCATTCGTCGACCTTCAGCGCGGCCATCGGCGAGAGCGGCATGACGCCCGCGTTGTTGACGATCACATCGATACGCCCGTGTTGCGCCAGCGCGAAGTCGGCGAACGCCTGGACATCGTCGCGGCGGGTCACGTCGAGCGCGCGCGCATGGGCGGTGCCGCCGGCTGCGGTGATGGCCTCGACGAGGCCTTCGAGCCGGTCGAGCCGACGGGCGCCGAGCACGACGCGCGCGCCGCGCGCGGCGAGGGTTTTCGCGGTGGCTTCGCCGATGCCGCTGCTGGCGCCGGTGATGAGGACGACCTTGTCGCGGATGGTGTCGTGAGGGGTGCTCATGAGGGAACTCCTGATGGTGTGGACACGGATGGGGGAAGGGCGCTCGGGGTCACTCGGTGCCGGCGCGCGGGGTCTCGCGCCGCAGCACCATGCCGCCGTGGTAGAGCACGTCGTCGACGAACTCGCCGTCGGCGGTGAACCCGGTGTCGTCCACGTAGTCGATGTGGTGGCCGGTGATCGTGTAGCGGCCCTGGTAGGCGCTCTGGCGCCGGCCGCGGGCTTCGTCGTAGCGGCCCACGCCGTTCACGTCGGGGGCGAGCAGTTCGTGGCGGACGTGGCCGTCGTCGGTGACCCACATGCCGACGTAGGGGTGCGATGCGGACATGGCGGTGTGCTCGTTCTGCGCGAAGGTGGGCAGGGACGCGGCGGCGAAGGCGGCCGCGAGGGGGAGGCCCAGCCGGGGGCTGGCGGGCCGGGGACGGCGGAACCGCGGGGGCGGTGGGGGATGCACGGGCGTCTCCTTCGGAATGGGTGGGATGCGTGGCGTGACAGGGCCGGCGACCCTGTGCCGTCCAAGCTAGTGACCGGCGGGCGTCGAGAGAACTGGCGCATCACTAACTGCATTGGTTAGGGTTGCTAACCATGGAGACCGATCTCAACCTGTTGCGGGTGTTTCTGGCGGTCGCACGAAGCGACAACTTTCGCGTCGCGGCCGACCGCCTGGGCGTGACCCGTTCGGCCGTCAGCCAGGCGATGCGCCGGCTCGAAGACGGACTCGGCATCGCCCTGGTCCAACGCTCCACGCGTCATGTGCGCCTGACCGAGGCGGGCGAGCGCCTGCACCGGCGCATCGCCGAACCCTTGTCGGCCGTGGCCGAGGCGCTGGACGAGGTGGCCGACGACGGTCCGCCGCGCGGCGTGTTGCGCGTCGCGGTCACCTCGATCGCCGAGCAGTTCCTGTCGGGACCGCTGATCGCGACCTTCGCGGACGCGTACCCCGGGATCACCGTGGACGTGACCGTGACGGATGCCGAATTCGACATCGTCGGTGCGGGTTTCGACGCCGGTGTGCGCCTGGGCGAGGTGATCGAGCAGGACATGATCGCGGTGGCGCTGACCGGCCCGCAACGCGAGGTGGTGGTGGCCGCACCGGACTACGTGGCACGCCACGGGGTACCGGTCCACCCGCGCGACCTGGTGGCTCACCGCTGCATCGGCTGGCGCGCGGCGCCGGAGGTCGCGCCGCATCGCTGGGAGTTCGTGGAGAGCGGGCAGCCGTTCGACGTGCAGGTCGAACCGCAGGTCACCACCAACGACATGCTGCTGATGATCCGCACCGCGCTGGCCGGCGGCGGCATCACCTTCGGGATCGAGGACACCTTCCGTCCCTGGCTCGATCGCGGCGAGCTGGTCGCGCTGCTGGGCGATTATCTGCCGCCGTTCCCGGGCTTCTTCCTGTATTTCCCCAGTCGTCACAACCAGCCGCGGAAGCTGCGCGCGCTGATCGAGCACGTCCGCGCGTTCCGCGATGCGGCGTGAGGGCCGCCCCCCCGGCCGTGGATGCCACCAGACGCAGGGTGCGTGACCCGACGTGCCGTTCGCGGGCACCGGCCGGCACCCCCGGGCACGCGACACCGTCCGGCCTGTGGTTTCATGTCCGGCCCGCCCGCAGCGTTGGCATTCCCCCATGAGTTCCGACCTCGCCCGGATCGTGTCGACGCGGCAGGCGCGCACGATCGCATCGATCAAACGCCAGGCCCGCCAGCAGGGCATCACCGGCACCGCGCTGGAGGGCGTCACCCTCCTGCGTGCGGACCGTTCCGCGACAGCCGCCAAGGCGCTGTACGAGCCGTCGGTCGTGATCCTCGTCCAGGGTCGGAAGCGCGGTGTCCACGGCGGCACGCAGTTCGTCTACGACGCGCGCCACTATCTGGTGCTGTCGGTGCCGTTGCCGTTCGAAGTCCAGACCGAAGCGAGCGCGCAGACGCCGCTGCTGGGTCTGAGCCTGCGGGTCGATCCGGGTACGGTCGCCGAGCTGCTGCTGGAGCTCGATCCGGCGATGCGACCGGGCGGCGGCCACGTGGCGCCGACGACGATGTTCGCCACCCGCCTCGACGAACCCCTCGAAGATGCGGTGCTGCGTCTGGTCGAGGCGCTGGAATCGCCGGTGGAGGCGCGCGTGCTCGGCCCGGGCATCGTGCGCGAGATCATGTATCGGGTGCTGATCGGCGAGCAGGGCGACGGCCTGCGCGCGGCCTTGCGCCCGGGTGGCGATTTCGCGCGTCTGGCCGGCGTGTTGCGCCGCATCCACGCCGACTACGCCTACGGGTTCGACGTGGCCACGCTCGCGCACGAGGCAGGCATGAGCGTGCCGGCCTTCCATGCCCGCTTCAAGGCGGTGACCACGACCACGCCGATCCAGTACATCAAGGCCATCCGCCTGCACCAGGCGCGCGTGCTGATGATCCGCGAAGGCCTGACCGCGGCTGCCGCGGCGGGCCGGGTCGGCTACGAAAGCCCGTCGCAGTTCAGCCGCGAATTCAAGCGGCTGTTCGGCCGCAGCCCGAGCGACGAGGTGCGGCAGTTGCGCGATCTGCTGGCGTTCGCGCCGGCCGCCGATGCGCCGGTTGCCGAGGATGCCGGCCTTGCGCCGGTGACTTGAACCCGGCGCTCTGAAACAGGGCGTCCTGAACCCCGGTGCGCTGAACCCGGCGACCCGGCAGCGTACGGCGCGCTGTCGTACGGGGGTGCCCACGCCCGGCGCGGGCACCGTGTCATCCGGTGCCGGCTCGTTGCGGCACGGCGGGATGCAGAGGCATCCCGCCGGATCGAGGCCAGCGTCGCGTCAGCCTGCCTGCTGCTGCGCGATCCACTGGTCCACGCGACGCTCCAGCAGGTCGAGCGGCATCGCGCCGCCGCCCAGGATGGTGTCGTGGAAGCCGCGGATGTCGAAGTCGTCGCCCAGCGCGGCCTCGGCCTTCCGACGCAACTCCTGCATCCGGATCATGCCGACCTTATAGGCCGTGGCCTGGCCCGGCATGATCAGGTAGCGACGCACTTCGGACTGGATCGCCGCCGGCGGCACCGAGGCGTTCTCGCGGAAGTAGTCGATCGCCTGCTGCTCGGTCCAGCCCTTGGCGTGCAGGCCGGTGTCGACCACCAGGCGGATCGCGCGCCACATTTCCGAAGTCAGCCGGCCGTACTCGGAATACGGATCCTCGTAGGTGCCGGGGATCTCGGTGGCCAGCCACTCGGAGTACAGGCCCCAGCCTTCGGTGTAGGCGGTGGTGAACGCCTGGGTGCGGAAGGTCGGCACGCCCTCGAGTTCCTGCGCGATCGAGATCTGCATGTGATGGCCCGGCAGGCCTTCGTGGTACGCGATCACCTCGAGCTCCGGCTTGGGCATCGCGTTCATGTCCGACAGGTGCGCGTAGTAGATGCCGGGACGCGAGCCGTCCGGGGTGCCCGGGAAGTAGTGCTGGGCGGCGCCGGGCTGTTCGCGGAACGGCTCCACCCGGCGCACCACGAGCTCGGCCTTGGGCAGCAGGCCGAAATACTCCGGCAGGTGCTCGCGGATGTTGTCGATCAGGCGCGTGGCCTCGTCGATGTAGGCCTGGCGACCCTCGTCGGTATCGGGGAACTTGAACTGCGGGTCGCTGCCGATGAAGGCGAAGAATGCCTGCAGGTCGCCGTCGAAGCCGACCCGGTCCTTGAGCGCTTCCATTTCGCCGCGCAGGCGCACGACTTCGTCCAGGCCCAGCTGATGGACCTCGTCGGCGCTCATGTCGGTGGTGGTGTTCTCGCGCAACTGGTAGGCGTAGTAATCCGCACCGTTGGCCTGGGTGGTGCCGACGCCGGCCGGATTCTCCAGTGCATTGGGCAGCTCTTCCTCGCTCCAGGCGATCAGGCGCTCGTAGGCGGGCGCGACCTGGTCGATCAGCGCGGTGCGTGCCTCCTCCTTCAGCGCGTCGGCGCGTTCGGCGTCGATCTCGCCGCTTTCCACCAGCGCATCGGCCTTGGCCTGCAGGTCGGCCCACAGCGCGCTGGCCTCGCCGTCGTCGAACGGCGCACCCGAGATCACCTTGCGCGACTGGTCGATCACGCCTTCGAAGGCGAAGCGCGGCGGGCGGATGCCCTGGCCGGCGGCGCCACGGGCGCGCTCGACGAGCTGGTCGAGCATGGTCGGCGCGGCGTTCAGGCGTGCGATGTAGGCCTGGTAGTCCTGCTCGTTCTCGACCTTGTGGAAGTTGATCAGGAAGGTCGGCAGCATGCTGTGCATGCCGTTCATCTGGTCGAACAGGTACGCGTTGGCGATGAAAGGCTCGCCTGCGCGCGCGCTCTCGTACTGGCGCTTCCACAGATCCCACGACAGCTTGGCCTCGTCGTCGAGGGCGTCGTAGTCGAAGGTGGACTCCATCTCCTGCACCGAGCGCGACAGCCATTCCAGGCGCTGGCGCTGGGCGGCCTCGGAGGCGTCGTCGAGCCGGTCGTTGAGATCCTTGCGGCCGAGGAAGGTCAGCTGCAGCGGGCTGAACTGCAACAGCTCCTCGTACTTGGTCTCGAACCAGGCGTTGAGGCGCGCGGATTCGTTCTCCGCCTGCTCGGTGGTGCCGTTGCCGGCGTTGGTGTCGGTGCTGGTGTTGGGCTGCGGCGAGCACGCCGCCAGGGCCAATGCGAGGGCCAGGGTGCTGCAGGCGAAGACGGGACGCACGGAATGCTCTCCTCGGGGGGTCAAGACGCCATTCTGCCGCGGATGGGCCCTGGCGACCCATGCCGCATGTCATGCCGGCCCGGGCGGCCGTCCATCCGCATTGCACCGGCGTTCCCGCCAGCGCGAAACGGTGTCGCGCGAGGCGCCCCTTCCCAAGCCCGCGAAGCCCGCGGTCGCTTCGAACAGGTCAGGCGGTCGACTCGATTCCGCGCCGGCGCCGCGCGCCGGGCACGTCGCCCCGCGCGCGGTCTCCCAGCGGCCTTCAGTCCGTGGCCACCGTCTCCAGGATGCGCCGCCCGGCCTGTTCCAACTCCGCCTCGTCGCGCCGCGCACCGTCGGCCCCGGTGCCCTGCTCGGCCTCGGTCTCGGTCTCGGTCTCGCAACGTGCCGCGAGCGGGCAGTGCAGCGACATGTAGTCGATCTCCAGATTCAGCCGTTCCAGCAGGAAATCCACGAATGCGCGGACCTTGGGCGATTGCACGTGGCCGCGCGGGAACACGGCGTTGAGCTGGTACTCGCCGCCCGTCCAGCCCGCCAGCACGCGCTTGACCAGGCCGTGTTCGACGGCCGGCTTGACCATGACGTCGGCGGCCATGATCAGGCCTTCGCCGCACACCAGCGCGCCCTTGAGGGCAGCCGGATCGTTGGCCACCAGAACCGGATTGATCGGGAAGTCGCGCGCGCCGTTGCCGTCGTCGAGCGTCCACTGGTACTGGTTGCCGTGCCGGTTCTTGGTCATCGCCAGCACCCGGTGATGCTGCAGGTCGTCGGGATGCAGCGGTTCGCCATGGCGTTCGAGATACGCGGTGCCGGCGAACACCTGGATGCGCAGCGAGCCCAGCGGGCGCGCGATGAGGTTGGAGTCGGGCAACTTGCCGAAGCGCAGCGCGACGTCGATCTCGCCGCCGATCAGATCCAGCGATTCGTTGGCCAGCAGCATCTCCACCCGGACTTCCGGATGGCGGGCATGGAACTCGCCCAGCAGCGGCGCGATCTTGTCGATGCCGATCGAGTACGGCGCGGTGAAGCGCAGCCACCCACGCGGGCCGGCCTGCAACTGGCTGACCGCGCTTTCGGCCTCGGTGAGATCGCGCGAGATGCGCTGGCTGTGTTCGAAGTAGACGTTGCCGGCCTCGGTGAGGCCGAGCCGGCGGGTGGTGCGATGGAGCAACTGCGCGCCCAGGCGCGTTTCCAGTTCCTGGACCTTGCGGCTGACGGTGGTCTTGGGCAGCCGCAGCGCGCGCGCCGCGGCGATGAAGCTGCCGTGCTCGACCACTTTGACGAAGACGAGCGTGTCGTTCAGATCGTGGGCCATGGGGGTGTCCTGTGAAGGCGGCGAGAGATTGGACCGATGTGGGGACAATTATTCCCTTCATCCACGGCTAATCAAGTGCTGCGCTGCGGCGTAAGGTGGCCGCCATCGCTCACGAGGAGCCGATCATGCCGCGTCGCCCGATGCCCCGCACGAACGCCCGCCGCGCCCAGCGCGGGGCGTTCGTGCCCCTGGAGATTCCGCCCCTTTCCCAGCTCATTCAACGGCTTGGACGAGGACGTCGGGGCGTGGCCGACGACAGCGTGGGCACGCGTCCCGCCCCCGCCGGGCGGTCCGTGCATGGCGTCCCGGGGCCGACCTGCGGCCGATTGGATCGGACCACGGGAGGGATAATCCCGGAGGAGGGACAATGAGTTCGGTTCTCGTTCTCGGGGCTGGCGGCCCGCTCGGCTTGGGCATCGTCGATGCCGCGCTGGAGAGCGGTCGGCCGGTGCTGGCGGTCGCCGAATCCGCCGACGCCGTCGAAGCGCTGCAGACGCGCGCGGGCGACGGTTGCCTGGACGTGTTCGAGACGGCGCTGGCCAACGAGGACAACGCCGCGGCGCTGGCACGCCGTATCGATGCCGGCGGCCACCGCCTGGACGGGGTGGTGGCCGCCATCGGCGGGGAGAGCGCCTGCGGGCGCCTGCTCGACCAGCCGGCCGAGGTGCTCAGGCGCACGCTCGACGAGGAGCTGCTGCCGCACCTGGCCGCGGCGCGCCATCTGTTCCCGCTGCTCACCCGGCAACGGCGCAGCGGCTATGTGCTCGTGGGCGGGCCCGGTGCCGATTACCCCTGGGCCGGTTACGGCCATCGCTCCATCGCGGCCGCGGCCCTGCGCATGCTCGCGCGCGTGCTCCACGAGGAGGCGCGCCAGGCCGGGCTGCAGGTGCATCTGCTGTCGGTCCAGGCCTCCGAGCGTGGCCCGGGGCCGTGTTCGAGCCTGGACATGCCGTGGCCGCAGGCCCGCGCGGCGGGACGGCGCGCGCTGTCCCTGCTCGAGGCGCCACCAGCCACCGAACGCTGCGTGGTCGCATGGCCGCCGCCGAGGTCATTGACCTCGACCAAGGTCGAGGCCGCACGCTGCGCCCCCCTTCCGGTCGTCGACGCCAAGGACGTCGTCGACCGCCTGCTCGCGTCCCCCGTCTTTTCCAGGAATCCCACGTCATGAACACCCCTCTGTCTTCCACGCCTAGAACCCTGTCGCGCCGCATCGCGCTGCCGGCCCTGACCGTCCTGGCCAGCCTCGTGCTGGCCGCCTGCAGCAGCCAGGCCCAGCCGGGCGAGATGCCGCCGCCGGAGGTGAGCGTCGCCCAGGTGCAGCCGCAGCGCGTCGTCGAATGGGACGAATACACCGGTCGCGTGGTGTCGCCGGAAACCGTCGAACTGCGCCCGCGCGTGAGCGGCTACGTCGATCGCGTCGCGTTCGAGGAAGGCGACGAGGTCGCCAAGGGCGACCTGCTGTTCGTGATCGACCCGCGTCCGTACCGGGCGGCCCTGGCGCGTGCCGAGGCGCAGCTCGCGCAGGCGCGGAGTCAGGCCCAGCTGGCCACGTCGCAGAACCGGCGCGCCGAGGAACTGCTGGCGGTCAACGCGATCTCGCGTGAGGAGTTCGAATCCCGCGATGCCGGCGCCGCCCAGGCCGAGGCCGAGGTCAGTGCCGCCCAGGCGGCGGTGGCCACCGCGCGCCTGGACCTGCAGTTCACCGAAGTGCGTTCGCCGATCAACGGCCGCGCCGGGCGCGCGCTGGTCACCGCCGGCAACCTCGCCCAGGCCGACGCGACCGCGCTGACCACGGTGGTCTCGATCAATCCGGTGCACGTGTACTTCGAGACCGACGAGCAGCGCTTCCTGCACTACCAGGCGCTGGCCCGCAACGGCAGTCGCGAAAACGGCGGCAACGAGGTGCGCGTGGGGTTGTCCAACGACGACGGCTTCCCGCACACCGGCGTGGTCGACTTCATCGACAACCGCATCGATCCGCGCACCGGCACCATCCGTGCCCGCGCGGTGGTGGACAACGCCGATCGCACGTTCACTCCCGGCCTGTTCGCCCGCCTGCAGCTGGCCGGTGGCGCCCGCGCCGAGGCGGTGCTGATCGACGACCGTGCGGTCATCACCGATCAGGACCGCAAGTTCGTCTACGTGCTGGGCGAGGGCGACACCGCGCAGCGCCGCGACATCGTCACCGGCCGCCGCGTGGATGGCCTGCGTCTGGTGGAGGACGGCCTGGCCGCCGGCGACCGGGTGATCGTGCACGGCGTGCAGAAGGTGTTCATGCCGGGCATGCCGGTGCGGCCGACCGAGATCGCCATGGGCGATCCGCCGCCGTCGCCGCAACTCGCCCAGGCCGAGTAACCGATCCACGTCGCGCCCGCCAGGAGCGGGTGCGACGACGTGTTTTCCCCGCCCGGCCGCCTGCGCGGTCACGGCCGTCTTCCCCGGGGCGGTCTCCCTCTCCCGACGCGCTTCGTGCCGCCGGGCGGGACCTTTTCGCTCTCCATCGCGACGCGCGCGTCGCAGAAGGAACCTCCGATGGACTTCTCAAAATTCTTCATCGACCGGCCGATCTTCGCCGCGGTGCTGTCGATCATCATCTTCGTGTCCGGCCTGATCGCGATGCCATCGCTGCCGATCAGCGAGTACCCCGAGGTGGTGCCGCCTTCGGTGGTGGTGCGCACCGTCTATCCCGGCGCCAATCCGCAGGTCATCGGCGAGACCGTCGCGACGCCGCTCGAAGAGGCCATCAACGGCGTCGAGGACATGATGTACATGAAGTCGGTCAGCGGCTCCGACGGCGTGCTGCAGATGACCGTGACCTTCCGCCCGGGGACCGATCCCGACGAAGCCGCGGTCAAGGTGCAGAACCGGGTGGCGCAGGCCGAGGCCCGGTTGCCCGAGGACGTGCGACGGCAAGGCGTGACCGTGCAGAAGCAGTCGCCGACGTTCCTGATGGTGGTGCATCTGACCTCGCCCGGCGGCGAGTACGACACGCTGTACCTGCGCAACTACGCCCGCCTGCATGTACGCGACCAGATCGCCCGGATCACCGGCGTCGGCGAGGCGCAGATCTTCGGTGGCGGCGACTATGCGATGCGCGCCTGGCTCGATCCCGACCGCATCGCGTCGATGGACATGACCGCGAGCGACGTCATCCGTGCGATGCGCGAACAGAACGTGCAGGTCTCGGCCGGACAGCTCGGTGCCGAGCCCATTCCCGACAGCCAGTTCCTGACCCTCATCAACGCCCAGGGCCGGCTGCGCACGACCGACGAGTTCGGCGACATCGTGCTCAAGACCGGCGACGACGGCGAGCTCGTACGCCTCTCCGACGTGGCCCGGCTGGAGCTCGGTGCCGGGGATTACACCTTGCGCGCCCAGCTCGACGGGCAGAACGCGGTGGGCATCGGCGTGTTCCAGGCGCCGGGCGCCAACGCGCTGCAGATCCGCGACGAAGTGATCGCGACGATGGATGGACTGTCGGCGCGGTTCCCGGAAGGCGTGCAGTACGAGGCCGTCTACGACACCACGATCTTCGTGCGCGACTCGATCGGCTCGGTGGTCACCACCCTGCTCGAGGCCGTGCTGCTGGTGGTGCTGGTGGTGATCGTGTTCCTGCAGACCTGGCGCGCCTCGATCATTCCGCTGCTGGCGGTGCCGGTGTCGATCGTCGGCACCTTCGCGGTGCTCAACCTGCTCGGCTTCTCCATCAATACGTTGACCTTGTTCGGCCTGGTCCTGGCGATCGGCATCGTGGTCGACGATGCGATCGTGGTGGTCGAGAACGTCGAGCGCCACATCGAGAACGGGGCGCAACCTCTGGAGGCCGCGCATCTGGCGATGAAGGAAGTGTCCGGGCCGATCATCGCGATCACCACGGTGCTGTGCGCGGTGTTCATCCCGATGGCGTTCCTGGATGGCGTGACCGGCCAGTTCTACAAGCAGTTCGCCGTCGCCATCGCGATCTCGGTGGCGATCTCGGGCCTGAACTCGTTGACCCTCTCGCCCGCCCTCGCGGCGCGCCTGCTGAAGCCGCACGACGCGCCCAAGGATGCGTTGTCGCGAGGCATCGACCGGGTGTTCGGTCGTTTCTTCGCCGCATTCAACCGGTTCTTCGGCGCAAGTTCGGAGCGCTATCAGCGCACCATCGGCCGCGTGCTGGGTCGCCGCGGTGCGGCGTTCGTGGTGTACGCGATCCTGCTGGTCGCCACCGGCACCATGTTCAAGCTGGTCCCGCCCGGCTTCATCCCGGTGCAGGACAAGCTGTACCTGATCGCCGGCGTCAAGCTGCCCGAAGGTGCGTCGATCTCCCGGACCGACGAGATGCTGCGCAAGGTGACCGACCTCGCGTCCGAAACCGAGGGCGTGGCCCATGCGATCTCGTTCCCCGGTCTCAACGCGCTGCAGTTCACCAATACGCCGAACACCGGCCTGTCGTTCATCATCCTCGAACCGTCGTCGGCGCGTGCCCGCAGCGCCGAAGCCATCAATGCTGAGATCAACCAGAAGATCGCCGGGCTGCAGGAGGGCTTCGCGTTCTCGATGATGCCGCCGCCGATCCTGGGCCTGGGCAACGGTTCGGGCTATCAGCTGTTCATCGAGGATCGCGGCAACCACGGGTTCGGCGCGTTGCAGGATGCGGTGAACGCGCTGTCGGGCACCATCGCGCAAACGCCGGGGCTGAGCTTCCCGATCACCAGCTATCAGGCCAACGTGCCGCAGCTCGACGCCGAGATCGACCGCGAGCGGGCGAAGGCGCAGGGCGTGCCGCTGACCGAGCTGTTCGACACCCTGCAGACCTATCTGGGCTCGACCTACGTCAACGACTTCACCCAGTTCGGCCGCACCTGGCAGGTGATCGCCCAGGCCGACGGCCAGTTCCGCGGCGACGTCGAGGACATCGGCCGGTTGCGCACCCGCAACGAGGCCGGCGAGATGGTGCCGATCGCGTCGATGGTGAACGTGCGCGAGACCTTCGGGCCGGATCCGGTGCTGCGCTACAACGCCTACCCGGCGGCCGATCTGGCCGGCGAGTCCGATCCGCGGGTGCTGTCGTCGACCCAGGCGATGCAGGCCGTGCAGGGCATCGCCGACCAGGTGCTGCCCGACGGGATGGAGCTGACCTGGACCGATCTGAGCTATCAGCAGTCCACCCAGGGCAATGCGGCCTACATCGTGTTCCCGCTCGCGGCACTGCTGGCGTTCCTGGTGCTGGCGGCGCTGTACGAGAGCTGGTCGCTGCCGCTGGCGGTGATCCTGATCGTGCCCATGTGTCTGCTGTCGGCGATGTTCGGCGTGTGGATGACCGGCGGCGACAACAACGTCTTCGTGCAGGTCGGTCTGGTCGTACTGATGGGACTGGCGTGCAAGAACGCGATCCTGATCGTCGAGTTCGCCCGCGAGCTCGAACAGCAGGGCCGCGGCATCGTCGACGCGGCGCTGGAAGCCTGCCGCCTGCGTCTGCGCCCGATCATCATGACCTCGATCGCGTTCTGTGCCGGCGTAGTGCCGCTGATGCTGTCGTCCGGCGCGGGCAGCGAGGTGCGTGCGGTGACCGGTATCACCGTGTTCGCCGGCATGGTCGGCGTGACCCTGTTCGGCCTGTTCCTGACCCCGGTGTTCTACGTCGCCCTGCGCAAGCTGGTGACCCGCGGCGAGGCCCCTCACTCCGCCGTCGGCGAGGCCCCCCGACCCGCGACGCAGGCCTGAGCCTGCGCCGCTCCTTCTCTCCTTTCCTCCCGCACAAGGACATCAGAATGAACGCTTCTTCCCGCATCGCTTTGGTCACCGGCGCCACCCGCGGCATCGGCCTGCACACTGTGCGGCAGCTGGCCGAGGCCGGCGTGCACACCCTGTTGGCCGGTCGCGACCAGGGTCGCGCCGTCGAGGCCGCGCTGGCCCTGCAGGCCGACGGCTTGCCGGTGGAGTCCATCGCGCTGGACGTCACCGATGCCGACACGATCGCCGCCGCCGTCGCTCAGGTCGAAGCCCGCCACGGGCGGCTCGATATCCTGGTCAACAATGCCGGTATCGGGCTCGACGACCGGAGCCTGTCGCCGTCGCAACAGACGCTCGACACCTGGCGCAAGACCTTCGAGACCAACGTCTTCGGCCTGGTCGCGGTGACCCAGGCGTTCCTGCCGCTGCTGCGCAAGTCGGCGGCCGGCCGCATCGTCAACGTGTCCAGCCTGCTCGGCTCGGTGGCCCTGCACACACAGCCCGGCTCGCCGATCTACGACATCAAGCTACCCGCCTACGATGTCTCCAAGAGCGCGGTGAACGCGTGGACGGTACATCTGGCCTACGAGCTGCGTGACACCGCTATCCGCGTCAACACCATCCACCCCGGTTACGTGAAGACCGACATGAACGCTGGCGAGGGTGAGCTGGAGATCGCCGACGGCGCGAAAACCAGCGTGGCCCTGGCGCTGGCCGGCGACGACGCGCCGAACGGCAGTTTCCGCTACTTCGACGAGGTGCTGCCATGGTGATCCCGACGCCCGTCCCGACGGTCCTGCCGCCCATCCCGTCCCGGGGTGCGCGGGCATTGCGCACCCCGGTCATGGGCGTGCTCGCCGCCGCACTGCTGTCCGCGTGCGCGGTCGGCCCCGATCACGTCCGTCCGGCGCCGCCGGCGCTGGCCGACACGTTCCGCGACCCCGGCCCGGCCACCGCCGACGTCGCCGGCACGGAGACGCTGGCGTCGGACGCGGCGTTCTGGAGCGCCTTCGACGATCCGCTGCTCGACGGTCTGGTGGCCGACGCGCTCGCCCACAATCACGACCTGCAGGCCGCGCTGGCGCGCTACGACCAGGCCAATGCGTTGCTGCGCGGGGCGCGCTTCGATTTCCTGCCCACGATCACCGTGCAGGGCGAGGCCGCCTCGACACGCTCGGCTGCCGACGCGCTGCCGGGCACGCCGCGCGCGGCGCGCGACGCCGACAGCTACAGCGCCGGCGTCGCGGCATCCTGGGAACTGGATGTCTTCGGTCGCGTGCGCCGCAACGTCGAGTCCGGGCGCGCAGGTGCGGCCGCCCAGGCGGCCGACCTGCAGGCGTTGCAGGTGGCGATCGTCGGCGAGGTGGTCTCGACCTACGTGGAACTGCGTGGCCTGCAGGAGCGTTTGCGGGTGGCGCAGGGCAATGTCGACAACCAGGCCGAAACCCTGTCGCTGGTGCAGGCCCGGGTGGACGCCGGGCGCGGCAGCGAGTTCGACGTCGCCCGCGCCCGCGCGCAGCTCGAGAGCACGCGCGCCCTGGTGCCCGCATTGGATGCGCAGGCGGGCGTGGCGATGCACCGGCTGGGCGTGTTGACCGGCCAGGTCCCGGACACGATGGTGCCGGATCTGTCGGTCGCGCATCCGTTGCCGGCGCTGCCGCCGCGGCTCGATCCGGATTCGCCCGGCGGCCTGCTGCGCAGGCGCCCGGACGTGCTGGCCGCCGAGCACCGGTTGCACGGTGCGACCGCGCGTATCGGCGTGGCCACGGCCGACCTGTTCCCGCGCTTCACCCTGTCGGGTCTGATCGGCAGTCAGGCGATCGACAGCAGCGCCTTGTTCGAGCGCGACAGCGAGACCCGCTTCGTGGCCCTGGGGATCGACTGGTCGTTCCTGGACATCGGCCGGGTCCGGGCGCGGATCGCGGCCAGCGAGGCCGGTGCTGACGAGGCGCTGGCCGACTACCGGCGCACGGTGCTGCTGGCGCTCGAGGATGCCGGCAACGCGCTGCTCCGCTACGGCCGGGCGCGCACCGAAGACGAGCATCTCGGCCGTGCGGCGCAGGACAGCGCGCGCGCTGCGGAGCTGGCGCGGATCCGCTTCGACGCCGGCGCGGCCGATCTGCTCGAGGTGCTGGACGCCGAACGCACCCGCCTGCAGGCCGAGGACGCGTTCGCGCAGGCGCGCGCGCGCAGCGTCAACGGCGCGGTAGCGGTCTATCGCAGCTTCGCCGGGGGCTGGCCGCAGCAGTTGCCCGAGCGGGTTGCCTTCGGGCAGCGGTAAGGCGTCGACGCCAGGGTCCGGGCGGGGCGGGCATCCGCCGCCGCCCGGGACCTCGGCAGCGCCAGGACGCGGGTTTCGCCCCGATCCCGGTGGGCGTCTGAACGGTGCGCATCGCCGTGGTCCATTCAGCCGTGGAATTCACCGTTTGCCGACCCCGTCCGCGTCTAGTGTCGCAGCCGACCCCTCCCCCCGGCGCCGACCGCCGACACCCGACATGGACAAGCCCGACGCCGCCGTCGCATCGCCCGCCTCCGCCGCGGCCATGGCCGGCCAGCCCCGAGCGGACGAATCACCGTACGAGTACTACCGGCGCACCTATCGCGATACGCCGTACTACTCCAGCGGTCGCACCTGGGCGGATTACGCCCCGGCCTATCGCTACGCCATGGAGGCGACCGCGAAAGGGCCGCCCGACGCCACGTTCGAACCGATCGAGTCCCGCCTCGAAGCTGGCTGGGAGGCGGCCCGGGACGGCTCCCGTCTGTCCTGGCCCGAGGCCCGGGGCGCGGTGCGCCATGTGTTCGCGGATACGCAGGTACGACGCGCGAATACCCGCCGGTTCTCCTGAGCGAGCGCGCCGCGGCCGGCGACGCAGGCCCGGCCGCGCAGGTGGCGTGCCCGCGGACCCCGTCGGTCGCCGGAACGCCCGGTTGTCTGGACGAATCGCCGATCCACGATGCGGCGCGTTCGATCCGGGCGGTACCATGGTCGGCCCGAATGCGATGCATGGATCGACCCCCATGAGCCAGCCCAAGACCCCGGACGCGGCGCCGTCCCCCGTGACCCAGGATCAGGCCGAGGACGCCGTGCGCGTCCTGCTGCGCTGGGCCGGCGACGATCCGGAGCGCGAAGGCCTGCTGGACACGCCCAAGCGGGTGGCCAAGGCCTATCGCGAGTGGTTCAGCGGTTATGCGCTCGATCCCGACGAGTACCTCGCGCGGACCTTCGAGGAGGTCGAGGGCTACGACGAGATGATCGTGCTGCGCGACATCGAGTACGAAAGCCACTGCGAGCACCACATGGCGCCGATCATCGGCCGCGTGCACGTCGGTTATCTGCCTGCGGGCAAGGTCGTGGGCATCAGCAAGCTGGCGCGCGTGGTGGACGCCTACGCCAAGCGCTTCCAGGTGCAGGAAAAGATGACCGCGCAGATCGCCGGCTGCATCCAGCGCGCGCTGGGTCCGCAGGGCGTGGGCGTGGTGGTGGAAGGCGCGCACGAATGCATGACCACCCGTGGCGTGCACAAGCGCGGGGTGAGCATGGTGACCTCGACCATGCTGGGTGCGTTCCGCGACGATGCGCGCACCCGCGCCGAGTTCCTGCGCTTCATCGAGACCCGCGGCGCGCGCTGATGGGCGCCGCGATCTGCCCCTGCGGCACGGGGCGCGCGTACGCCGCGTGCTGCGGTCCGCTGCATGCGGGGGCGCCCGCCGTCGATGCGGAAGCGCTGATGCGTTCGCGCTACAGCGCCTACGTGCGCGAAGACCACGAGTACCTGCTGCGCAGCTGGCACCCCGATACGCGCCCGACGGCGATCGAAGGCGGTGACGATCCTCGTCCCACCTGGCTCGGCCTGAAAATCCTCTCGCACCGGGCCGACGATGCCGACCGCGCACGGGTCGCGTTCGTGGCCCGGTACCGGGTCGGCGGCGGCAGCGCGGTGCGGATGCGCGAACACAGCCGCTTCGTGCGCGAAGGCGCGCACTGGTTCTATCTCGACGCACAGGGCGACGCGCCCGACGGGCCGGCGTGAACGCCGCGCGGCCCGGCCGCCGCTAGTCCGCGACGGCACGGACGTCCACCACGACCTCCATCGTCGTGAACGCGTCGGCCGGCCCCGCGTAGCTGCCGGACACGGGCATCACCTGCGCGATGTCGCGGCCGACCGCCACCGGCACCAGGTGCGCGCCCCCCATCCTGCGGTTCGTGGGATCGAAGGCGATCCACCCGGCGTCCGGCAGATACACCTCGGCCCAGGCATGGGTGGACCCGGCGCCGACGGTGCCGGCCGTCCCGTCCGCCGGCGCGCCCGGGTCGTGCAGATAGCCGGACACGATCCGGGCCGCGAGCCCGAGCGTCCGGACCGACTCGACGAACAGGACGGCGAGGTCGCGGCACGAGCCCCGGCCGCGCGCCAGCGTCGCCAGCGGGCGTTGCGTGCCCTCGTCCTGGCGCGGTTCGTAGGCGATCGCGCCGTGGACGCCCGCGTTGAGGTCCTGCAGCAGCGAGAGGGTGTCGATCGCCGTGCCGCGCACGAACGTCCGTGCCCATCGCGACAGGTCGCCGTCGGCGTCGGGAGGCTGCGGCACCGCGAGCGCGCCCAGGTCCAGCCGCTCCTCGTCGTCGTAGCGGAACGGGTAGCGCATCGCACGGACGGCGATGTCGAACACCGGCCAGGCCGCCGCGGCGAGCGTCAGCGTCGAGGCGCCACGGATGACAAGGTGATCGGTCGGGTGCTCGAACCGCGCCGTCGCCGTGGCGTTGCCGGCGACGTCCAGCGACCAGCCGAGCGTGGCCCGGGGCGAGACATCGATCGACATCGATCTCAGGCGAAGGTCGGGGCTCTCCCGCGGGCGCAGCAACAGGCGATGCGGGTGCAGCAGGACCGGGGCCCGGTAGCGGTACGTGGTGGTGTGCAGGATCCGCAACGTGGCCATGGATGCCCCCCGCCGCGGTGAAGATCCGCTTCGTCCGCAGCAGCGCCGGGCGTCGAAGCGCCCGCGATGGCGCCGGGCCGAGCCCCATCCTGCACGCGTTGCCGTGACGCCGCGGTCACCTGGGCGAATGCAGCCTTGCACGATGCACGCGGTCCCGCACGCCACCCCCGATTCTGACGACCTGCGTCGTCTGTATGCGCACGTGCGCGGACGCAGCCTGGCGCTGGCCGCACCGTTGTCGGCCGAGGACGCGATGGTCCAGAGCATGGCCGACGCGAGTCCCGCCAAGTGGCACCTCGCGCACACCACCTGGTTCCTGGAGCGTTTCGTACTGGCGCGACGGCCGGGATACGCGCCCTTCGCGCCCGAGTGGGATGTGCTGCTCAACAGCTACTACCAGAGCGTCGGTCCCATGCATGCGCGGCCCCGGCGCGGACAGCTGTCGCGGCCGTCGCTGGAGGCGGTGCGCGACTACCGGCATGAGATCGACACCCGCATCCAGGCGCGTTTCGCCGCCGACGATCTGGACGATGCGGCGCGCCGCCATCTGCTGCTCGCGTTGCAGCACGAGCAGCAACACCAGGAACTGCTGCTGACCGATATCAAGCACGCGTTCTGGTGCAACCCGCTGCAGCCCGCGTATCGCGACGACCTTCCGCATCCGCACGGACGGATCCACCCGCAGTCCTGGATCGACGTCGACGAGGCCATCGTCGACATCGGCGCGCCGCCGTGGCCGGGCGAAGACGGGTTCGCCTACGACAACGAATCCCCCCGTCACCGCGTGCTGGTGCCGGCGCACGCGCTGGCCGCGCGTCCCGTGTCGAATGGCGAGTACCGCGGGTTCGTCGAGGACGGCGGCTATCGCGAGGCTGCGCACTGGCTGAGCGACGGCTGGGCCACGGTGCAGGCGCAGGGATGGACGCGGCCGCTGTACTGGCATGAGGATCTCGTGCACGCGCACACCCTGGGCGGCCGGCGGCCTCTGGATCCGGCCGCGCCGGTCTGTCATCTGAGCTACTACGAGGCCGAGGCATTCGCGCGCTGGGCCGGCGCGCGCCTGCCCACCGAGTTCGAGTGGGAGCGCGCCGCCGCGGCGCTCGGTCCGCCGCACGGCCACTTCGCCGACGACGACGTGCTGGAGCCACAGGCCGATGCCACGCAGTCGGACGGCGCATCGGCGACCGGCATGCCGGTGCAGCTGTTCGGCGATGTCTGGGAGTGGACGTCCAGCGCGTACGGTCCCTGGCCCGGCTACGCGCCGTGGTCGGGCAGCATCGGCGAGTACAACGGCAAGTTCATGGTCGGCCAGTGGGTGTTGCGCGGCGGCAGTTGCGCCACCGCACGCGGGCACATCCGTGCGACCTACCGCACCTTCTTTCCGCCCGATGCGCGCTGGCAGTTCGCCGGCGTGCGTCTGGCCCACGATCGTTGATCCCATGGCGCCCGAACACGCATTGCTCGATCTGCAACCCACACCCGAACGCATCCGCGCCGATATCGTCGAAGGCCTCTCCCAGGTCCCGAAGCGGCTGCCGTCCAAGTATTTCTACGATGCCGAGGGCTCGCGCCTGTTCGAGCAGATCACCCGGCAACCGGAGTACACGCTGACCCGGGTCGAACTGGCATTGCTGGAAGCGGTGCTGCCCGATGTCGCGGCCGCGGTGGGGCCGGGCCTGCGGGTGGTCGAGTACGGCAGCGGCAGTGGCCGCAAGACCGAACTGTTGCTGGCCGGGCTTCACGACCCGGTCGCCTACACGCCCGTGGAGATCTCCCGCAGTGCGTTGACCGCCAGCGTCGAGCGCCTGCAGGCGCAGTTCCCCGGGATCGAGATGTTGCCGGTGCTGGCCGATTTCACCGGCAGCATCGAGCTGCCGGCGCCCGTACGCGATGTGCGCGACGTGCTGGTGTTCTTTCCCGGTTCGACGCTGGGCAACTTCACCCATGCGCAGTCGGTCGAGTTGCTGCAGGGCATGCGTGCGCTGCTCGGACACGACGGCCGTGCGCTGCTGGGTTTCGACCTGGACAAGGCGCCCGCTAAGGTCGAGGCCGCCTACAACGATGCGGCCGGGATCACGGCCGCGTTCACCCTGAATCTGCTGACCCGGCTCAACCGCGAGATCGGCGCCGATTTCGATCCCGATGGCTTCGCGCACCGCGCGGTGTACGCACGCGAGCGCATGTGCATCGAGACCTCGCTGGTCAGCCGGCGCGTGCAGACGGTGCACGTGGCAGGACACGCGTTCGCGTTCGCGGAGGGTGAGGCCATGGCGGTGGAGATCAGCCAGAAGTACACCCGCGACAGCGTGGCCACCCTGGCGCGGCAGGCGGGTCTGTGCCTGGATCGCTGGTGGACCGACCCCGACGAGGGCTTCGCGCTCGGGCTGCTGGCGCCGGCATGAACGCCCGGCGCCCACCGCATACGGGCCCGGCGATGGCTGGGTATGCTCCGCACACCCACGGACGTGGAACCGCCCGCATGATGTTTCGTTCTCTCGCCGCACTCCTGCTCGCGCTGCCGTTCTCGCAGGCGTTCGCGCAGACGCCGGACACCGCCGTGGCGCCGGCCGTTCCGGCCGCCGACCCGGCGTTCGCGCGCTGCCTGTCCGGTCTGAAGCAGGCCGCGGCGGGTCAGGGCGTGCCGGCGGCGTCGTTCGACCGTTTCACCGCCGGGCTGGCGGCCGACCGCAGCGTGCTCGAGCTGCTCGATGCGCAGCCGGAATTCACCACGCCGATCTGGGATTACCTGGCCGGCCTCGTCGACGACCAGCGCGTGGCCGACGGCCGCGCCATGCTCACCGAGCACGCGGACCTGCTGCAGCGGGTGGAAGCGCGCTACGGCGTCGATCCCGCCACGGTGGTGGCGGTGTGGGGCGTGGAGAGCGATTACGGCCGCATCTTCGGCAAGCGGCCGCTGCTGGTCTCGCTGGCGACGCTGTCGTGCGAAGGGCGCCGGCAATCGTTCTTCCGCAACGAGTTCATCACCACGCTCAAGCTGCTGCACGCCGGCGACATCCGCCCCGAGGGGCTCACCGGGTCTTGGGCCGGGGCGTTCGGGCACACCCAGTTCATGCCCAGCACCTACGAGCGCATCGCGGTGGACTTCGACGGCGACGGCCGTCGCGATCTGGTGGGCAGCATTCCCGATGCGCTGGGTTCCACCGCCAATTACCTCAAGCAGTCGAACTGGCGCACCGGGCAGCCCTGGGGCTTCGAGGTGCGGGTGCCTTCAGGCTTCGACGCGTCGCAGGCCGGGCGCACCAGCCGCCGGCCGCTGTCGGACTGGGCGGCGCGCGGCGTGCGCCGGCTCGACGGCTCGCCGCTGGTGGCCGACGGCCTCGCCGCCGACACCCGCTCGGCGCTGTTGCTGCCCGCCGGTGCGCAGGGACCCGCGTTCGTGGTGTTCCGCAACTACGACGCGATCTATTCCTACAACGCCGCGGAGAGCTATGCGCTGGCGATCGCGTTCCTCGCCGACCGCCTGCGTGGCGGCACGATCCCGCAGGCCGCCTGGCCGACCGACGATCCGGGACTGTCGCGGGCGCAGCGGCGCGAGCTGCAGACGCTGCTGCTCGCACGTGGCCACGACATCGGCGAGGTCGACGGCATGATCGGCACCAACACCCGGCGTGCGATCCGGACCGAGCAGCAGCGGCTGGGACTCGCCCCGGCCGACGGCCGCGCCGGCCAGCGCATCCTGGACGCGCTGTCGCGATGACGACCGGCGTGCCCGGGCCGGTGCCCGATGCCGTGCTCGCCGAGGGCGCGGTCCGGGCCACGCTGCTGGACGAGCGGCCGGGCTGGCGCATCGAGACCGCGCAGGCCATCGCCGAGGTGAGTGCGTACGGCGGGCAGGTCCTGGCCTGGCGGCCGTCCGGCCAGACCGAGGACGTGTTCTGGCGGACTTCGCAGCCCCGGCCGGCGCCGGCGCCGCTGCGCGGCGGGGTACCGGTGTGCTGGCCGTGGTTCGGTCGCCGCGAGGACGTGCCGGACCTGCCGGCCCATGGGGTGGTCCGCACACAGGCGTGGCGGCTCACCGATACGTGGATCGATGCCGACGGTGTCGTCGCCATGACGCTGGTGCCGGAGGGCGGTTCGGTCGACGGCCTGACGTTGACCCAGGAACTGCGGATCGGGCAGACGTTCGAGCAGACCCTGGTGAGCCACAACGTGGGCGATGTGCCGCTGTTGCTGACACAGGCGCTGCACAGCTATTTCCGCGTCGGCGACGCGCTGGGCGTCGAGGTCGACGGCCTCGACGGCCACGATTACCTGGACAAGTTCGAACACTACGCCGCGCTGAGACGGCAACGCGGGCCTTGGTCGCTGTACGACCTGCGCGACCCCGGGCGCAGCGACCGGATCTACGTCGAGGCGGAGGGACGCTACGTGCTGCGCGACCCGGCGTTCGACCGCAGCCTGCGATTGACCTCCGCCGGCAGCCGGTCGCTGGTGGTGTGGAACCCGGGTGAGGCCGGCGGCCGGGCGATGGACGACGTAGGCGATGCGTGGCGCGCCTTCGTCTGCCTGGAAGTCGCCAACGCCGGCACCGACCGCGTCACCCTGGCGCCCGGGACCAGCCACCGCCTGTCGCAGCGGATCGAGGTCGTCGCCGGGCTGCCCTGAGCGGACGCATCGCCGTGGAGGAGCGCGGCGCGGCCGTATGGGGAAGGGGCGGCAGACGGGTACGGCGTTGCCCGCGCCGGGCGCCATCGCCTAGGGTCAGTCCCAGCTGTTCGGGGACCCGGCGCACGCCTAGCCTGTGATCGGGATCGGCATCAGCCGGATCACGAGGACACCCGACCATGAGCGATGGAAGCGACGGCGCCGGTGGCGTCGGTGGTGGTGGCAACAGCGGGGCCAACGGTGCGGAGAGCGCGGCCGATTCCATCGGTGCCGCGGCCGAAGCGGCCGCCGAGGCGCTCGGCGCTGCGATCAGCGAGGCACTGAGCGGGCTGGCCGATGCCGCCGGCCTGTCCGATGCGCTGGGCGGGTTCGCCGAAGCGTTGGGGCTGGACGCCAAGGCGCTGGAAGGCATCCTCGGCGCCGCCGCGATCGGGTTCGCGACCGGTGGCCTGCCCGGCGCGGTGATGGGCGTGGTCAACGGTCTGGTCGGTGGCAGCATCGCCGATGCCGCCCGCGACGCGGTCTCGGCCAACCTGCCGAGTGCCATGCAGCCGTTCGCCAACATGGCCATCGATACCTTCGCCAGCCGGGTGCCCGGCGCGAACACGTCGGTGCAATCGGCGCTCGGCGCCTTCGCCAGCGGCGCATTGACCAACGGGCGTGCCCCCGATATCGGCGATCTCGGCGCGGTGGCGCGTTCGCTGTCGGACGTGCAGTCGGCCGCGCGCAGTGCGCTCGACGGTGTCACCAGCGGCCATTTTTCCAGCGTGCAGGACGCGGTGTCGTCGTTGGACGGCAGCCTGCAGTCACAGTTCGACGTGGCGCGGGCCGCAGCCGGCGGTGTGGTCGGGGCGATGGAGCGCGGCCTCGGAACCCATCCGAGCGGGCAGACCGGCTTCACCGGTGTCGTGGAGCAACTCGCCGTGGACACGGCGCAGATGATGATGCGCCGCTGATCGCAGCCGCGCGCGCCCCGCTGGAGACCACATCCAAAAGAATGCCGCCTCCGGGGGAGGCGGCAATCGTCGACCTTGGAGAGAGAGATGGGCGCTGGGCGCCTTATGGGGTCGGCGGACGCTCGGGATCCTCGGGTGGCATCTGTTCGTCGATGGGATCCATCGAGGGTGGTTGCGACATGTCGTTGCCTTCCATCGTCGGATCGACGGGCTGGGGCGCGAACGCATCGTTGGTGGCGGGCGGCGGAGCCGCCGGGTCGACCGGGTCACCGGCCGGCACGGTCTCGCCAGCCGGCATGCCTTCCGGCGGCGGAGCCATTTCGTCCTCGGCAGGCTGGGGCTGGCAGGCGGCAAGTGCGAACACCAGGGCCGGTGCCAGCGAAAGGGACAACAGGCGGCGCTTGGAATGCATGTGACCTCCGTTCGTGTCTCGTCGTGATCGCGACGGCTCGTCGCTTTGACGGGTCCAGACTGAACGCGCAGTCGTGTAATCGGCGTCAGAACTTCGCTAACGGAATGCGAAGGGTTCAGCCACAGCGGAACGACGTGACGACGCCGGCGTCGTCCAGCATCACGTTGAGCCGGTCGGGGCGGTAATCCATGGTCGCCATGTCGTCGGGCTTGAGCGCCCGCAGGCTGCTGGCGCCGGTGGCGGCCCGCGCCTGCTCCAGCACCGCGTCGGAGGACGGCTGTCCGACCAGCGACTGTGCCCGTGCGGCATCGCACTGGGCCAGATCGTCCGAAGGTGCCTCGGGCGTGGCGGCGCCGCCGTCGTGGGACGAGGCGCAGGCGGTCAGGGCGAGTGCGGCGAGGGTGGTGAGGGCGGCGGACGCGATGCGGGTCATGCGGAGTCTCCTGAATGCGGACATGGGCGCACAGCCTGCCCGTCGCGATGTGTCCGGCCGATAAACGAGGGGGGTCGACGTTGGCGCGGCATTGACGAGGCGGCGAAGATGCTCCGGCGCATGCCCTCGACGACATCGCCTTCGACGACACCTGCCGTTCCCTCCGCCCGCCGCGATCCGGTCATCGCGCCCGCCATGGCACAGGTCGATGCGCGCAAGGCCGGCCTGCGCTATGTCAGCGATGCCGATCCCGGCATCACGCGACGGCGGGCCGGGCGCGGCTTCTGTTATCGGCTCCCCGAGGGCGAGGTGGTGCGGGATGTGGACGCATTGACCCGGATCCGGGCGTTGGCGATTCCCCCCGCCTACACCGAGGTGTGGATCTGCCTCGATGACCGCGGCCATCTGCAGGCCACCGGGCGCGACGCCCGTCGGCGCAAGCAGTACCGCTATCACGCCGAGTGGTCCCAGGCGCGCGGGACCGGCAAGTTCGACCGGGTGATCGCGTTCGGCCGCGCGCTGCCGCGGCTGCGGCGGCGGTTGCGGCGTGATCTCGCCCTGCCCGGTTTCCCCCGCGAGCGCGTGATCGCCCTGGTGGTGGCGTTGCTGGGCGAGACCCTGGTCCGGATCGGCAACGCCGCCTATGCCGCCAGCAACCGCTCCTACGGCCTCACCACGCTCCGCAACCGGCACATCGACTTCCTGCGGGGTGGGCGTGCGCGACTGCACTTTCGCGGCAAGGGTGGGCAGGACCACGATCTCGAGATCGACGACGCACGCCTGGTCAAGCTGGTGCGCGCCTGCCACGAACTGCCCGGCCAGGCGCTGTTCCAGTACCGGGACGACGACGGCACGTTGCAGCCGGTGGCCTCGGGCGACGTCAACGACTACCTGCGCGAGGCGATGGGCGAGGGGTTCACCGCCAAGGATTTCCGGACCTGGGGCGGCACCCTGCTCGCGTTCCGGACCCTGGCCGCCACCCCGTTGCCGCCGCCGTCTCCGCGGACCGGCGCCCCGACCGAGCGCGCGCTCAACCGGGTGCGCACCGAGGTCGTCCGCACCGTCGCCGACACCCTGGGCAACACGCCCGCGGTCTGCCGGAAGGCGTACATCGATCCGCGCGTGTTCGACGGATGGGAGGATGGCAGTCTCGCGCGTGCCGCGGCCGGCGCGCGCGGCGCCCGGCAATGGGAGCAGGCCGCACTGCGTTTCCTCAGCCGGCGCAGTCGCCGCCGGTAGCGGCGCCAGGCGTCCCCGCCAGCGCTCGAGACGTCGGACGGATCGACGTTTCCCGCGTCCTTCGATGGCTGCGCGGTGGGTGTGCATCATGCGCGGGCGAGGGGCATCGAAGGGACGCGTCGGATATCGTGCGGCATCGTGCCACGGCGTTCATGCGAGCATGGACCGATCGGCACCGCCGCGTGCGACGGCCGATGCCGAGTACGCGCCCGTCCCCGTCCCGCCCAGGAGTCCATCGAGAATGCCGTCGTCCACCCTGCGCCGCGCCGTGTTGCCCCTGTGCCTGAGTCTGGCCGCATCGCTTGCCGTCGCCGCCGAACCCTCGCCCGCGATCGACGCCACCCGTCTGGCCGACCACATCCGCACCCTCGCGTCCGACGACTTCGAGGGACGCGCGCCGAATACGCCAGGCGAGGCGAAGACCATCGCCTACATCGGCGAGCAGTTCGCGAACGCCGGTCTGACACCGGCTGGCGACGATGGCTGGCTGCAGGCGGTGACCCTGGTCCGCAGTGAGATCCAGGGCGATGTGCAGGCGTCGCTGCGCAGCGGCGGGGACACCCGCAGCCTGGCCAACGGCGACGACATCGCGGTGGAGAGCCTGCACCCGGCCGAGCGCGTCGACCTGCGCGATGTGCCGGTGGTGTTCGCCGGCTACGGCGTGACCGCACCCGAGCTCGACTGGGACGACTACGCCGGCCTGGATGTGCGCGACAAGCTGGTGGTGGTGCTGATCAACGACCCCGACTTCGAGGCCGGCGAGGGCCGCTTCGGCGGCCGCGCGATGACCTGGTACGGCCGCTGGCCGTACAAGTACGCCGAAGCCGCGCGCCGCGGCGCGGCGGGGGTGCTGATCGTCCATGAAGACGAGCCGGCGGCGTATCCGTGGGCCACGGTGCGCAATGGCCGCGCCGGCCCGCAGCTGGACATCGTCCGCGAGGATCCCGCCGAGCATCACCTGCGCATGCGCGGCTGGATCCAGCGCGAGCAGGCGGTGAAGCTGTTCGCCGATACGGGGCTGGACTTCGACGCGCTCAAGACCCGTGCGCAGACCCACGGCTTTCGTGGTTTCGAACTCGACGACACCACCCTGTCGATCGCGTTCGACGTCGCCCACGACCGCATCCGCACCCATAACGTGGCCGGCCTGTTGCCGGGCGCGACGCGCCCCGACGAGACGGTGATCGTGTCCGCCCACTGGGACAGCTTCGGCATCAACCAGGAGGGCGCGGTGATGCCGGGCGCGGTCGACAACGCCAGCGCCGTGGCCTCGGTGATCGAGCTGGCGCGGACGCTCGCCGCCGGTCCCGCGCCGGAACGCAGCCTGCTGTTCCTGGCGCTGACCGCGGAGGAGAGCGGGCTGCTGGGCGCCCACCACTACACGGCGCATCCGTTGCGTCCGCTGGAGACCACCGCGGCGGTGATCAACATGGAAATGTGGAGCCCCGACGGCCCGACCCACGACATTTCGTCCTGGGGCATCGGCAAGGTCTCGCTGGAGCGCGATCTGGCCGACGCGGCGCAGGCCGCGGGTCGGGTCTGGTCGCCGGATCCCAACCTGGAAGCCGGGTTCTTCCACCGCGCCGATCATTTCGCCTTCGCGCAGGCGGGCGTGCCGGCGATCACCGTCGGCCCCGGCATGGACCAGCGCGACGGCGGCACCGCGGGCGGCGAGGCCGCGCGCGCAGCGTACTTCGCGCACCGCTATCACCAACCGACGGACGGATTCGACGACAGTTGGGACATGCGCGGGCCCGCCGAGGACACGCTGGTCGTGCAGGGGCTGGTGCGGGCGGTGGCCGACGCCGCCGACTGGCCGGCCTGGGACGACGACAGCGAATTCCGCGCACGGCGCGTGGAGAGCGATGCCGCGCGCGGCGTGCACTGACTGACAGGCTGCCACCGCCATGACGTCCGATCGCGACGCCGCGCCCGTCCGTACCCGCGGTTGCGGGACTGCACCGGAGACGGGTGTCGCGGCCGGCGACAAGCCCTACGCACCGGCCTGCGACCGTAACCGGGAGCCGATCCTGTCGGTGTTGCATGCCGTGCTCGGCGACCGCCGCCACGTGCTGGAGATCGGCAGCGGCACCGGCCAGCATGCGGTGCATTTCGCCGCGGCGATGCCGTGGCTGACCTGGCAATGCAGCGACCGGCCGCAGGCGTTGCCGGGCATCGCGCGCTGGCTCGACGATGCGGGTCTGCGCAACACGCCGGCACCTCGCGCGCTCGACATGACGTGGCCGGACTGGCCCGAGCGGCTGCGGTCGGCGTTATCCACGGGCGATGCGATCGACGCCGTGTTCTCGGCCAACACCCTGCACATCATGGCCTGGCCGGCGGTGGAGGCGTTCTTCGCCGGCGTCGGTCGCGTGCTCGCCGATGGACCGGAGGCGGTGCTGGTGGTCTACGGTCCGTTCAACCGCGATGGCCGCTATACCAGCGACAGCAATCGCGATTTCGACGGGTGGCTCAAGGCGCGCGATTCCGCATCGGGCCTGCGCGACTTCGAGGCGGTGGATGCGTTGGCGCATGCGGCCGGCCTGCGTCTGGTCGACGACCTCGCGATGCCGGCCAATAACCGCTGCGTGGTGTGGCGGCGGGCCTCAGGCGAGACCTGACCGCGGCGACATGCCGCCGGGCGCTGCGCGGACCATCAGTCCGCGCCCGCCCGCAGGCGGCTCAGGCCGCCTGCACCTGCACCACGCGCAGCGGGTTGTCCCACTCGCGCAGCAGTTCCGCTTCGCGCGTCTTGGCGGCGTGCAGGTGCGCCTCCTTGACGTGGCCGTAGCCGCGGATGTGTTCCGGAATGCTGGCGATCTCGGTGGCGAGGTCGACGTTGCCGCCGTCGAGGCGATCAAGCAGTCTGCCCACGGTCGCTTCGTACTCGCCGATCAGCCGGCGCTCCATCTTCCGCTCGGCGGTGTAGCCGAACACGTCGAGCGCGGTACCGCGCAGGCCGCGCAACTTCGCCAGCACACCGAAGGCCTTGAACACCCACGGGCCGTACTCGCGCTTCTGCAGTTCGCCCTTGGCGTTCTTCTTCGCCAGCAGCGGCGGCGCGAGGTGGAAGTGCAGGGTGTAGTCGCCCTCGAACTGCTGTTCCAGCTTCCGGCGGAAGTCGCCGCTGGTGTACAGGCGTGCGACCTCGTACTCGTCCTTGTAGGCCATGAGCTTGAAGAAATAGCGCGCGGCGGCTTCGGTGAGCGCGGTGGAGCCGGGTGCCTTCGCCTGTTCGGCGGCGCGCACGCGGGCGACGAAGTCGGTGTAGCGACGGGCGTAGGCGGCGCTCTGGTACTCGGTGAGGAACGTCGTGCGGCGGGCGATCAGCTCGTCGAGGGAGCGCGAGAGACGCTGGTCGTCCAGGGGGAGGAAGGCGAGGTCGGCGGTGGGGGTGTGGGGGGAATTCGCGGTGCCGGTGGCCCTCACCCCACCGTCAGCTGCGCCGACGGTCCCCCCCGGCTCCGCCCCCCGGCCGTGCCCAGCGGGCACGGCGCTCGGAAGCGCGCGAGCCAGTGGCTCGCTATCCGCGCTTCCTTGCCCCGCAAGGCGGGCGAGGGGCTTCGGTGTGCGGCCTGCGGCCGCAGTCGCCTGTTGGGGCGCCGCGTTCGCGCCCCACTCGTGACCTTCCCACTCGCCCGGCGGCAGGGCTTCGAGGGTGTGCGGGGCGTCGTCGGCACCGGAGCGCGGTGCCGGCGCGATGCCCGCGGCCTCGCGCACCGCGCCCGGATCGACCGCGGCCAGGCGGCCCCAGGCGAAGGCGGTCTTGTTCATCTCGACCGCGGCGCCGTTGAGCTCGATCGCGCGTGCCAGCGCGTCGTAGGACAGCGGTACCCAGCCGCGCTGCCAGGCGTAGCCGAGGATGAACAGGTTGGCGGCGATCGCGTCGCCCATCAGCGCGGTCGCGAGCTGGGTGGCGTCGACGACGTTGAGCGCATCGGCCGCGGCGGCGTCGCCGCCCAGTGCGTTGCGCACCGCGGCGACGATGTCGGCAGCCGGGAACTGCATGTCGGGGCGTGTGGTGAAGGTGCCCGGCATCGCCTCGTAGCTGTTGAGCACCACGTGGCTGCGGCCCTCGCGGAGCTTCGACAGCGCCCAGTAGTCGTTGACCACCACCATGTCGCAGCCCAGCACCAGGTCGGCCTCGCCGGCGGCGATGCGCACCGCGTGCAGGTCGGCCGGGGTCCTGGCGAAACGGATGTGTGTGGTCACCGCGCCGCCCTTCTGCGCCAGGCCGGTCTGGTCGAGCACGGTGGAGCCGCGGCCTTCCAGGTGCCCGGCCATGCCCAGCAGCGCACCGATGGTGACCACGCCGGTGCCGCCGACGCCGGTGATCAGGATGTTCCACGGCTGCGACAGGTCGCTGGCGAACACCGGCTCGGGCAGGCTCGCCAGGCGTTCGGCGGCGTTGACCTTGCGGCCCTTGCGCGGCTTGCCGCCGTGCACGGTGACGAAGCTGGGGCAGAAGCCCTCGACGCAGCTGTAGTCCTTGTTGCAGTTGGACTGGTCGATGGCGCGCTTGCGGCCGAACTCGGTGGCCTGCGGCAGGACCGACACGCAGAAGCTCTTCTTGCCGCAGTCGCCGCAACCTTCGCACACCAGCGTGTTGACGAACACGCGCTTGGCCGGGTCCGGCAGCTTGCCGCGCTTGCGGCGGCGGCGCTTCTCGGTGGCACAGGTCTGGTCGTAGATCAGCACCGAGGTGCCGGGCACCTCGCGCATGCGCGTCTGCACCGCGTCGAGGTCCTTGCGGTCATGGAACTCCATGCCGGCCGGGAAGAGCTCGGGCTTGGACCACTTGGCGATGTCGTCGCTGACCAGCACGATCGTCTGCACGCCCTCGGCGCGCATCTGGTGGGCGATGTCGGGCACGGTGAGGGTGCCGTCGACCGGCTGGCCGCCGGTCATCGCGACCGCGTCGTTGTAGAGGATCTTGTAGGTGATGTTGACCTTGGCCGCGATCGCCTGGCGGATCGCCAACGAGCCGGAGTGGAAGTAGGTGCCGTCGCCGAGGTTCTGGAAGATGTGCGGGGTGTCGGTGAAGGCGGCCTGGCCCGCCCAGGTGACGCCTTCGCCGCCCATGTGGGTGTAGGTGTCGGTGGCGCGGTCCATCCAGGTGACCATGTAGTGGCAGCCGATGCCGCCCTGCGCGCGCGAGCCCTCTGGCACCTTGGTCGAGGTGTTGTGCGGGCAGCCGGAGCAGTAGTGCGGCACGCGCGGGAACTGCGCGCGCGGCAGCGCCAGGGCGCCTTCCTTCTGCTCCATCCAGCGCAGGGTGTCGCGGATGTGCTCGCTGTCGTGGAAACGCTGGATGCGCCGCGCCATCACCGCGGCGATCGTGGCCGGGGTCAGCTCGCCGGTCGAGGGCAGGATCCAGTTGCCGTCCTCGTCGTACTTGCCGACGATCGACGGCCGGCGGCCGTCGCCGAGCTTGAAGTCGAAGTTGTAGAACAGTTCCTTCATCTGGCTCTCGATGAAGGCGTGCTTCTCCTCGACGACCAGGATGTCCTCCAGCCCCTGCGCGAACGCGCGGATGCCCACCGGCTCCAGCGGCCAGGTCATGCCGACCTTGTACACGCGGATGCCCAGCTCGGCGCAGGCGCGCGCATCCAGGCCCAGGTACTCCAGCGCCTGCAGCACGTCGAGGTAACTCTTGCCGGTGGTGACGATGCCCAGTCGCGCGTTGGGCGAGTCGATCACCATCCGGTCGATGCGATTGGCACGGGCGAACGCCTGCGCGGCCTTGACCGCGTAGCGGTGCAGGCGCATCTCCTGCTCCATCGGCGGATCGGGCCAGCGGATGTTGAGGCCGCCGGGCGGCAGCGCGAAGTCGTCGTCGCCGGGCAAGATGATGTCGAGCGCGAACGGATCCACGTCGACCGAGGCCGAGGATTCCACCGTCTCGGCGATGGTCTTGAAGCCCACCCAGCGGCCGGTGTAGCGGCTCATCGCCCAGCCGATCAGGCCCATGTCCAGGATGTCCTGGACGCCGGCCGGGTTGAGGATGGGCATCATCGCGCTGGTGAACTCGCCTTCCGAACCGTGCGGCAGCGTCGACGAGCGGCAGGCGTGGTCGTCGGCGGCCAGCGCCAGCACGCCGCCGCGCGGGTTGGTGCCGGCGGCGTTGGCGTGCTTGAACACATCGCCGCTGCGGTCCACGCCGGGGCCCTTGCCGTACCACATGGCGTAGACGCCATCGACGTTCGCGCCCGGGAACAGCCCGGTCTGCTGGGTGCCCCAGACCATCGTCGCGCCGAGGTCCTCGTTGAGGCCGGGCTGGAACTTCACCCTGGCCTCTTCCAGATACTTGCGCGCGCGCCACAGCTCGAGATCGAAGCCGCCCAGGGGCGAGCCGCGGTAGCCGGACACGAAGCCGCCGGTGTTCAGGCCGGCGGCCTGGTCGCGCAGGCGCTGCATCAGCGGCAGGCGCACCAGCGCCTGCACGCCGGACAGGTAGATCCGGCCGTCGGTGCGGGTGTACTTGTGTTCGAGGGTGTAGTCGGGATCGACCGCACCGTGGGTGAGCTTGGTGTCGGCGGACTCGGGCGAGGACAGTTCGGCGGTACTGGTCATGGCGGACGTCTTTCGGGCTTGCGCGCGGGGCGCTGGCGGGCCATGGCGGGATTGCCGGATGGCGCGGGGGCGGGCGTGGAGGACGTGATGTCGGAGCACGCTCGCCGAACGGGGCGCGATTGTATCAACGCGGTCGTCGAGACCTCGCGGTGTTGCGATGCAGCATGGGATCTGTCTGCGCGCTGGCCCGCGGCACATGCGCGCGACGTGCCCGCTGTCGATTCCCGCGAGGCGGTCGCCGGTCCGCCGCTCGGCCGCATCGCGCCATGGGCATCCGGGCACGTGATCGGGCTTGGCCTAGAATGTTCGTCAGGGGCGTTACGGAATCACAGGGGAGATTGTCGATGAAAGGTTTGAAGGGCGCTGTCCTGGCGCTGTCGTTGTGCGCGTTGATGCCGGTGCCGCAGGTGCAGGCCCAGGCCGTGCCGACGATCAAGGAGTTCTACTTCGACGAGGACGGCGCGGCGCGGCCGCTCCGGGTCGTCGAAGGCGGTGACGAGGCTGCGATGCAGCAGCTGGCGCGGCTCATGGAGCGCCGGCAGCGCAACCACGAACTGGCGACCGCGCAGCTCGGGCACCTGGCGCTCGCGAGCGGACGCACCGATACCGGCCATTCGCTGTACCAGCAGGCGCTGGCGGCGACCTCGCCGCGCAGCACGGCGCGGCAGACCATCCACTGGAACTACGGCTGGGACCTGCTCCGGCAAGGCGAGACCGATGCCGCGCTGGGCCAGTGGTACGGGGCCGTGGACGGTCGCCTCACCAGCCCGTCGTGGCTGCCGCCGACGCTGGCGATGGCGCTGTGGCGGCTGGACCGGCGCGACGAGGCGGTGGCCTGGTTCGCCGCGGCGGTGCGCACCCATCCCGACCGTTGGCCGTCCATCGCGAACTTCCCCGCGCTCCTGCCCGGCTGGCGGGACGACGAGCGGGCGACGCTCGCGGACGTGCACGCGGCCTGGGCGGCCGATCCGCCGGCCTGGCCCTGACGTCGCTGCGCACCGGCGTTCGCGATGCAGGCGCGCGCGAACGGCGCGGCCGGCATCAGGGCGTGGCGTTGGCTTCCAGCGGCACGTCGTGGGCGCGCAGCCAGGCCACGACCTGCTCGCGGCCCTGACGGGCCTCGGCGGTCAGGCGCTCGGCCGGCGTGCGGAAGAAGAACGCCTGGAAGCTCGCCTCCTGGCTGTTGCGAGCCTGCGGATCGGCGCCGGCCTCCAGCAGCACCAGCACCTGCGCGCCTGCATTGAGCATCGCCGCCTTGTGCAGCGGGGTGTTGCCGGTGCGGTCGGCCGCGCCCGGATCCGCGCCCGCCGCGAGCAGACGCCGGAAGTTGGCGTCGGTGCGCGGGCCGGTGGCGCCGGCCAGCGGCGTGGCCTGCGTCTGCGCGTGACGGGCGTCGGGGTCGCCGCCGTACTCCAGCAGGATGTCGAGATACTCGGGGTCGTTGGCGATCGCCGCGCCGTGCATGGCGGTGGCGCCGCCGAGCCCGGGCCGGTTGGGGTCGGCGCCGGCGGCGAGCAGGGCGCGCAGCGCGCCCTTGTCCTGCCGCAGCATCGCCAGCTGCAGCGGGTTCAGGCCGTCCTCGGCTTGCGCGTTGGGGTCGGCGCCGGCCGCCACAAGCTCGCGGATACGGATCGCCTCGCCCTGATCGATGGCCTGGGCGAGCGGCGCGGCGGACGTGCCTTCGAAGGCGGTGGTGGGATCCATGGATTCTCCGCTGCAGGCGCCGGCCAGGCACAGAAGCGGAATCAGCAGGCCGGTACGCGTCATGGGCCGATTCTCACACAGGTGGCGCGCCGGCAGACCCGGTGCGTGCGGCCGGGCCGCGCATCGCGCCACTCACGCGCATGCTGGCGCGAGCATCGCGACGGCGGGTGTCGACATGTATCGGATCGCCTGCCCATCGCACGCGACATCGGCGCGGCCCATGTGGTCATGCGACGGTGCGCTCGCGGCTCGACAGTGCGTCGTCAGTGCCGGCTCACTGCGCCCAGGGCTGCTGCTGGCGCAGCGCATCGAGCACCGAGTCCTGCATGTGCAACTGACCGCTGTGCTTGACGATGGAGATCGGGTTGAAGCGGCTCAGCCCGGTCAACGGGGCCGGATCGTCCAGCACGATCTCGTGACCGGGCGCATCGGGAATGTTGTTGACGATCCAGATGTCCTGCTGGGCCTTGGTCAGCGCCTCGCCGTCGACGTTGTAGCGGCGGATCTGGCCGCTGTCGGCGACATCGGCGCGGGCGGCGTCGGGATCCAGGCCGAGGTTGCGCATGGTGTTGTCGTGCACGCCGGAGGCGTTGAAGGTCACGGCGGTGTTGCCGACCGCAAGCGAGGCGGTGGCGGCCAGCCCGCCGCCGAGCGAATGTCCGGTGATGACCAGATCGTCGCCGAAGGCCATCGACGACAGTTGGGCCAGCTGCACGGCCTCGTCGTACTGTTCGGCCTGCCAGCCCAGGCCCTGGCGGAAGTTGGCACCGGTCCAGTCCTGCAGCTCGTTGGAGCCGGCGAAGGCGAGCACGTAGCGGCCGTCGCCGTCGGTGTAGATGCCGGCGCGGAAGCCGCTCTGGGGATTCTCGAGCAGGGCGGGATCGATACCGGCGGCCATCAGATCGGTATCGCCGAGCCGGCTCCATTCGCCGACCTCGCCGATCTGGGGGTCGTAGACCGCGTCGGCGATTTCCATCAGCGGCAGATCGATCGCCTGCGGATCCTGACCGTGGACCTCCGCGCTGAACGAGGCGCTCTGCGCCCCGCCGGTCTGCTGCGGCATCAACCCGGCGAGTTGCGGGTGATAGCCGGGCTCGGGACGGTAATGCCCGGTCGGCAGCGACGGCAGCGTGTTCTGCTGCGCGAGGTGGCCGGCATCGCGCGCGGCGAAATCCTGCGCGCGTAGCGCGGCGTTCTGGTCGATGCTGTTCGAGCCGATGGTCAAGGACATGCCGGCAGCCTTCCCCAAGGTGACGCGTCCACCCTAGGCGGATCGTACCGGCGTCGCCAGCTAGGGCTGACCCCAGAGGGTGGCGGGGCACGCGCGTGCCGGTTCGGTCGCCTCGCCCGACCGGATCCGGCGCCGCCTCCGGGGGGGCCGCGAAAGGCGCAGGCGCCCGGCCGGGCACGGAGGCCGCGGGCCGGAAGGGTCAATCGTCCGCGTCGACCCCGGCTTCGAGCGGTACGTCGTGGTCCTTCAGCCAGGCGACGACCCGACGGCGCTCGTCGAGCGCCTGATCGTTGAGCAACGCGCGTCGATAACCGAAGTAGTAGGGCTGGAACGTCGAACCGCCGCCGTTGCGGGCCTGCGGGGCGGCGCCGTGCGCGAGCAGGGCGAGGATCGCGCCACCGGCATTCGTGCGTGCGGCCACGTGGAGCGGGGTGTCGGCGTTGAGGTCGGCGAGGTTCGGGTCCGCGCCGGCATCGAGCAACGGCCGGATCTGCCCCGCCCGGGGCGACAGCAGCGCCTGCACCAGCGGGGTGGCGCCGGTGTGCGGGTTGCGGATGTCCGGGTCGCCGCCGTGGGCGAGCACCTGACGCAGCAGTTCGGGATCGCCGGAAAACGCGGCCGCGTGCACCGGGGTATCGCCGCGCGGGCCGATGCGATTGGGGTCCGCACCCGCGTCGAGCAAGGCCTCCGCGCTGTCGACGCGTCCGCGGGCGATGGCGTCGAGCAGCAGGGTGCTGCCGTCGCTGCCGGGGGTGTCGGGCTCGATGCGTTCGAGCTGGCGCCGGATTTCCGGGACGTCGCCCCGGCGCACGGCATCGGCCAGCGGCGCGAGATCGGGATTTGAGAACGGGTCGTGATCCATGGCAGGCCGGGCGCACCCCGAGGCGCAGCTGAGGAGGAGGGCGCACACGATCGCGGGAAGGCGGCGCATGGCGGTCATTTCAATCGCGTCGGCGGCCAGGCGCAAGCGCCGTCGACGACGGACGGGCGCGTGGAACGCCATCGTGCCGCCGCGATGGAGCGATCGCGCAGGCCGTGGCGGACCACACCGACGTGATCCGGGACGGTGCGGCGTGACGCGCCGGGGCCCGCATGCGCGATCGGCCTACGGGTGCGAGCGGCGCGGCGGACGCCATCAACGGACGAGGCGACCACGGTGCACCCGCACGTCTCAGCGCCCGAACAGGCCGCCGATGAGGTTGGTCGCACCCTGCGCCACCCAGCCGACGCCATCGGCGAGCGTCTCGCCGACCTGGCCGACCGCATCGGCACCGAATTCGATCACATCGCCCGTCTTGTCGATGCCGCCGGCGATCAGATCGCCCGGCCAGCCACCGATCCGGTCGTTCACCCGTTCGGCCAGCGCGTCGGCATAGCGGTCGACGGTATCGCCGGCGGAGTTGAAGAAGCCTTCGGTGAAGTCGCCGGCGATGCTGTAGACGCCCTGCACGTAGCGGCCCTCGGCGAAGTCGGTGGCGACCACGTGGTCGATGTCGGTGGCGAAATCGTGGGTGTTGCGGGCGTAGTCGTCCTTCAGTTCGCCGGGTAGCAGATCCTGCAGTTCGCGTCCGAGCGAGGTGGGGTTCTGATAGCCGGCCTGCCAGGGTTCGCGGTCGATCATCGCCGCGGTGAGCGCATTGGGACTGTGGCTGATGGCGCTGTAGGCGAGGCCGGCGGCGCCGCTGAGCAGCCCGGTCACCGGGTTCAGTTGCAGCAGGGGATTGTCGCGGGCGAATTCCACGCCCCGGTTGAGCAGGTCGAGCTGCCCGGGCGTCAGGCTCTCCAGTTCGGTCGGACCGTACTGGTTGAACATGTCGTGCCGGTCGTCGCGGGCGGGGTCGACCACGATCCGCGTACCCAGTGCGTCGGGCGCGACCAGGCCGGTGATCCAGCTGTCCTGGGCCCGGGTGAGGGCGTCGCTGGACAGCGAATAGGCGCGGATCTGCCCACCTTCGGCCAGATCGCGCGCGCGCTGCGGATCAAGGCCGATACGGTCCCAGGTATTGGGGTGGATGCCCGACGCGTCGAAGGTCACCGCCGGCACCCTGCTGGCCAGGGCGCCCACCGAGGCCAGGCCACCGCCCTGCGAGTGTCCGGTGATGGCCAGGTTCGCGTGGCCGTCGGCGGCGCCGTCGCCGAAGACGTGGGCGAACTCGACCGCGGTGTTCACCGCGGTCACGCCGAACTTGTCGCCGTCCCGGGTCTCGTAGCCGAGCCCTTGGCGGAAGTTGTTGTCCCAGTCGTCGGCGCCTTCGGCGGTGCCGCGATAGGACAGCACGTAGTTGCCGTCGCCGTCGGTGTAGACCTGGGCGCGGAACTCCTGTGCGTTGCTGTCGACGCTGCTGTTGAAGCCCAGGTACTGCAGGCGCCAGGCCTCGACCTGGGCCTCGGAGGCGGGCGCCCCCGGGGTGCCGAGGCGGGCGGCAAGGTCCTGGTCGGACACCGCGCTCCAGCCCTCCGGCGGATCGCCGCGGGTGCCGTAGACCGCGGTCGCGAGCTGGGACAGGGTGACGTCGAACGGCTGCGCCTGAGTGCCGCTGGCGGTCTGGCCGAGCGTGCTGTCGGGGGGCAGGCCGTAGGGACCACCCGCCGCAGACGGCGCGGTCGCGCCGCCGCTGCCGCCGGAGACCGGTTGGATCTGCGGGTGGTACGCGGGCTCGGGTCGATAGCCCTGGGTCGGCGCCGGCAGCAACGGTGCCGGTGTCTGCACGGGCGGCGGTGGCGCTTGCCGCAACAGGGCGAGGTGGGCCAGGGCGCCGTGGTCGGAGACGGTCAGGGCCATCGGGGTATCCGGAAGGCAGGGATGCCCCGGTGTTATCCATGCCTGCCAGCGGCGCTGCAATCGGGGCTGACCCTAGGCGGACCGGTCTCGGCGGCACGCGCCGCGTATTTTGTTCCGTCGCTGGGCGCCGGGGGGATGCGGCGCGCCACGTCGATCGACGCAGCCGCCCGTTCCAGGGCGCGTGGGACGTGGTGGCCATGGGCTCGCCGGGTCGGGGGCATCCGCTGCTTCCGGCCGCGCACCTCCCGCCACCCGCTTCCGTCCGCCTACTATTGGGCGGTCTTCCGTTTTCCGCACGTGCCCGCCGATGTCGACCAATCGCCTGCGTACCACCGCCGCCCTCCTGCTGAGCCTGCCGCTGTCGCTGGCCGCCGCCGACCGCATCACCGGCCATCCCTTCGCCACCCGCAGCGAAGTGCACGCGCCGCACGCGATGGCCGCGACCTCGCATCCGCTGGCCACCCAGATCGCGCTCGACGTGATGAAGGCCGGGGGCTCCGCGGTGGATGCGGCCATCGCCGCCAACGCCGCGCTCGGCCTGATGGAGCCGACCGGTAACGGGATCGGCGGCGACCTGTTCGCCATCGTCTGGGATCCGAAGACCCAGCGGCTGCACGGCTACGACGGCTCCGGGCGCTCGCCGCGCTCGCTGACCCTGGACGAATTCCGCCGGCGCGGCCTGACCGACATTCCCTCGCACGGCCCGCTGCCGGTCACCGTGCCCGGCGCGGTGGACGGCTGGTTCGCCCTGCACGAGCGCTTCGGCCGCCGCCCGATGGCCGACAACCTCGCCCCGACCATCCGCTACGCGCGCGACGGTCATCCGGTGCACGAGGTCATCGCCTACTACTGGGACCGCTCGGTGCCGCGGCTGTCGCGCTGGCCGGGCTTCAGCGAACAGTTCACGATCGACGGACGTGCTCCGCGCAACGGCGAGACCTGGCGCAATCCGAACCTGGCGAACACGCTGCAGGCGATCGCCGACGGCGGCCGCGACGCGTTCTACAAGGGCGACATCGCGCGCACGATCGGGGACTACTTCGCCGCGAACGACGGTTTCCTGAGCTACGAGGACATGGCCGCGCACACCGGCAACTGGGTCGAGCCGGTGTCCACCAACTACCGCGGCGTCGACGTGTGGGAACTGCCGCCCAGCGGCCAGGGCATCGCCGCGCTGCAGATCCTCAACCTGCTCGAACCCTACGACCTCGCGTCCTACGGCTTCGGCAGCACCGAGCACGTGCACCTGTTCACCGAGGCCAAGAAGCTGGCCTTCGCCGACCGCGCGCGCTGGTACGCCGATCCGGATTTCGCGCCGGCGCCCGTCGCGAAGCTGATCTCCAAGGACTACGCGCGCGAGCGCGGGCAATTGATCTCGATGGACGGCGTGCTGCGCGAAGTGCAGCCGGGCACGCCCGTCCAGCTCGACGAAGGCGACACCATCTACATGACCACCGCCGATGCCGACGGCATGATGGTCTCGTTGATCCAGTCCAACTACCGCGGCATGGGCAGCGGCATGGCCCCGCCGGGGCTGGGCTTCATCCTGCAGGACCGGGGCGAGCAATTCGTGCTGCTCGACGACCATCCCAACCGCTACGAACCGGGCAAGCGCCCGTTCCACACCATCATCCCGGCCTTCGCCACCCGGAACGGCGAACCGTGGCTGTCGTTCGGCGTGATGGGCGGCGCGATGCAGCCGCAGGGGCACGCGCAGATCATCATCAACATGATCGACTTCGGCATGAACCTGCAGGAGGCCGGCGATGCGCCGCGCATCCACCACGACGGCTCGACCGAGCCGACCGGGCAGAACACCGCGATGACCGATGGCGGCCGGATCGAGCTGGAGACCGGGTTCCCCTACGAGACCGTGCGCGCGCTGACCGGCCTGGGGCATCGCGTGCAGTTCGCGCTGGGGCCGTTCGGCGGCTACCAGGCGATCATGAAGAACCCGCACGGCGGCTGGACCGGCGCCAGCGAGTCGCGCAAGGACGGGCAGGCGGCAGGGTACTGAGCCGACCGCATCGCGGCCCGTCGCAGGCATGATGCCGGGCGCGCGATCGGCCGGTCTCGCGGACGCGATCCCTCATATGGAACCGAAGACGATGACGCCCAAGACCATGACCGTCCTGTGTCTGTGTCTGTGTCTGGCGACTGCAGGTGTGGTCGCGCCCGCGAATGCGCAGCTGCCCGGCCCGTCCGCGGACGCGGCGCACGCGGCTCCCGACGAAGCGGCGATGACGGCCGCGCACGAGGCCTACACCGCCTCGCTGGCAGGCCGGCTGGCGGACAGTGGCGACGCACGCAACCTGGCGCTGGCGGCCTGGCTGCGCGACCTGCGACAGGCCGCACCTGCGGCCGGCCCGGCGCCTTCCGTCGCGGATGCGCAGGCACGCGCATGGCGCGGTCTGGCTTTCCAGCGCGCCGGCACGGATCCGGTCGCCCTGGCGTTGCTGTCGGGTGCGGCGGCGGCCGCCCCCGATGATCCCGTCCCCGCCCAGGCGCTCGCGCGCTGGCGGCAGCTCGAACCCGCCAATCTCGTGCCGGCGCTGCTCGCGGGCGTGCAGGGCGCGGAACTGATCGCCGCGGCCGGCCATGCGCGCAGTGCGCACGGTCACGCGGTCGCCCAGGTGCGTTGGATCGCGGACGCGGTGCGTCGGCATCCGCCCGACGCCGCGACGCTCGCGGTGCTGGCGCCGGATGCGACCGGCGTGGACGGCCTCGCGGTGATGACCGGCTGGAGCTACCTCGCCGGGTACGCGCTTCCGGATTACGGCGTGCTGGTCGATGCCTGCCGCCGCACTTCGGCCGAGACCGCGGCCGCCTGCCGGAATGCCGCGACCGTGCTGCAGGCCGGCGACACCCGCCTGGCCGAGGCCGTCGGCCTGTCGCTGGCGCGCGACCTGGCGCCGACCCGCGAGGCCCGGCGCGCAGCGGAGGCGGCGCGGCTGCGGTTCGACTGGCAGATGTTCGAGACCGGCCACCTGAGCGGCCGCGCCCCGGCCCAGCAACTGGGCGAGTACGTCCGCCTGCTGGGCAACCCGGCGCTGGACACCGAAGCCGCGCTCAACCTGGAGCAACTCCGGCTGGCGGGCATCCCGCTCGACCCGCCGCCCGGTTGGCGCCCGCCGCGTTGACCCACGGTTTGCGCGTCGCGAGCGCGACCGCCCTGGCCGCGGGCCTGCTGGGGTGTCGGGTACGGTCGAACGTGAAATGCTGCTGCCAGCAGGTGTGGCGCGGCATGTGATCGACCCCGATCGCCAGCGTTTCCTGATGGCGGCACCGGTTCGCCGCGGCGATCTGCACGGACCCGCCGGGAAGCGTGCCGGCCGACGACCCCGCATGCCGCGCTGAAGGCGCACGTGTCGAGGCCGTGCCGATCCGCCTGGATTATTCGTTCCGTTTCGAGCCGGGCGGCCGCGTGGCGCGTCAGGCCGCAGCCGGTGGCCGGAACTGACCGCGAAACCAGGGGGCTCCCAACGTGAAGACCGCAGGTCGCCCCGTCATCGCGGGCGGTGTACGCTCGCGGTTCCACTGACCGGAGGGCGGCATGAAGACGATCCTGGTGGCCAGTTCGAAGGGCGGCGTGGGCAAGACCACGATCGCCACGCACCTCGCCGCGCGGTCCGCGCTCGACGGCCGCCGGACCGTGCTGGTGGATGCCGATCCGCAGGGGTCTTCGACGCGCTGGGCCGAGCGCCGCGCCGGTCTCGAGACCGCGGTGCTGCCGATCGACGGCAGCCGGCGCCGCAAGCAGGCCTGGAAGAGCATTCCCGAGGACACCGACACCGTGATCGTCGACGGGGCGGCCGGCGCCATGCGCGACGATCTCGACGTCTGGCTGGAACAGGCCGATGTGGTGGTGGTGCCGGTGCTGCCGTCGGCACTCGACATCGATGCCACCGTCCCGTTTCTCAACGGTCTGGCCGAACATCCCCGCGTCCGCCGCGGCGAGTTGCGTGTGGGCCTCGTGGGCAATCGCCTGCGGCCGTGGACGAACGCGTCCCAGCAGGCGATGGAACTGCTCGCGCAGTGGCCGTATCCGGTGGTCGCGCAATTGCGCGACAGCCAGGCCTACGTGGTGCTGGTCGCGCTCGGGCGCAGCCTGTTCGATTACCACTCGCAGCAGGTGCGCGAGCACCAGGCGGATTGGGAACCGCTGCTGAAGTGGGTGCGCCGCAAGTAAGCGCATGCCGCCTAGAATCGTGTTGCCTCCCGTCCGCTCCGCGGCGCTCCAGACCGGCGCGATGCGCCCGACCGTCCCATGCGCGAACTGATCCTGCTCCGCCACGCCCACGCCGATGCCGCACTGCCGGGCCAGCCCGATCTCGACCGGCCGCTGTCGGCGACGGGCCATGCCGAGGCCGAATCGGCCGCGCGCTGGCTGCTCGAAAAGCGGCTGGTACCCGACCAGGTGCTGTGTTCGCCGGCGCGGCGCACGCGCGAGACGCTGGAAGTCGCGCTCGGCGTGCTGGGCTATGTGGATCAGCGCCTGGAGTCGTCGATCTACGAAGCGACGCCTGGCGCCCTGGCCTTGCTGCTGGAGCGCTATCGCGACACCGAGCGCGTGCTGCTGGTCGGCCACAATCCCGGTCTCGAACGGCTGGCCGCGCTGCTGCACAGTGGGCAGACCGGCGATTACCGCGGCATGCCGCCGGCCGGCGTCGCGGTACTGGAGTTCGAGGGCGAGGGTGCGATCGAGCCCGCGGCCGCACGCCTGACCGCGTTCTGGTGGCCGTGATTTCCGCGCTGGTGCGCGGCTGCACCGGGTTGCTGCTGGCGACCCTGGCATGGCCGGCACCGGTGCCGGCCAAGGACAAGATGGACGCGCTGTTGCTGGTCGATGCGGACGCGTCCGAGGCCGGCTTCATGTTGCGCACCCGCTGGGGACAGCGGCTGGACGGGCGTTTCCCGGTCATGGCCGGCGAGGTGCGTACGTTGGCCGACGGCCACAAGCAGGTGCTCCTGCGCCTGTCCGCCCGCGACGTCGAGATCGTGGGCCATCCGCGTTACTCCCGCCTGACCCGCGACGAAGCCTTCTTCGATGCCGACCGTCACCCCGAGGTGATCTTCGTCTCGGATCCGTTCGACGCGGACCTGGTGGAGGACGGCGGCAATCTGCCGGGCGAACTGGTCATCCGCGGGGTGAAGCGGCGGGAGACGTTCCGCGTCGAGCCCGTGGCGTGCGAGCGCCCCATGCGCGACTGTCCCGTCGTCGCCGCGGGAACGGTCAACCGCAACGACTACGCGATGGATCGCTGGGGATTCGCGCTCGGCGAACGGGTCGAGTTCCGCCTGAGCCTGCATGGTCAGGAGGCGCTGGCGCCGTGACACGCGTGGGGCGGTGGATGGTGCTCGCGCTGCTGGCGCTGGCCGCGACGGGCTGTACCGGGCTCGACGCCCTCCAGCGCGCCGATGCGCAGCGCGTGGCCGACGCGGCACGGGACCGCAGCCTGGACTGCGAGGATCCGGTCACACGTTGCGCGCGCGAGTCGCCGCTGCGCGCGCTGGCCGAGCGCGCGCATGCGGACAGCCGGCCGGAGGCGCCGCGGCACTACGCACTGCTGCTCGACTACGGCCAGGACGCCTTGCTGGCGCGACTGGATCTGATCCGCAGCGCCCGCGACCGCATCGACCTGCAGACCTACATCTTCGACGAGGACGACTCCGGGCATCTGGTGCTCGACGAGCTGCTGGCTGCGGCGCGGCGCGGTGTGCGCGTGCGCGTCCTGGTGGACCAGCTTTCGGCGTTGCGCAACGTGGAAACTTTGGCCGCGCTGTCGGCGGTGCACGGCAACTTCGAACTCAAGATCTACAACCCGGTGCTGGGGCGCGCGCGCATCAGCTATCCGATGTACGTGGTGGCGGCCGCCTGCTGCTGGCGTCAGCTCAACCGGCGCATGCACAACAAGATGCTGCTGGTCGACGGCCTCGCCGGCATCACCGGCGGGCGCAATTACCAGGACACCTATTTCGACTGGGACGCCGCCTACAACTTCCGCGACCGCGACATCCTCGTCGGCGGGCCGGTGACCCGCGAGATGCAGCACAACTTCGATGCGTTCTGGGTCGCACCGCTGAGCGTCCCGGTCGCCCAGCTCAGCGATGTCGGCCGGCGGCTGCTGCGGGGCGGGGCGCCGCCGATGCCGCACGAGCCGTTCCTCGTGCCGGACCGTGTCGCCGCGGTCTCGCGGCAGGCGGACGATCCATTGCTGCTCAAGCAGCGTCTGCTCGATGCCGCGATCCCCGTCGGCGCGGTCGAGTTCATCGCCGATACGCCGGCCAAGCACGCGCGCGGGCAGGAGACGCTGGCGCCGTCGACCACCCGCCTGCGCGAACTGATCGAATCGGCCCAGGACGAAGTGCTGCTGCAGACGCCGTACCTGGTGCTGTCGGAACCGGCACAGGACATGTTCCGCACGCTGCACGCCCGGCCCGACGCCCCGCGCGTGGTGATCTCCACCAACAGCCTCGCCGCGACGGACTCGTTCATCACCTACGCGTTGTCGTACAAGTACAAGCGCCGCTATCTGCGCGACTTCGGCTTCAACATCTACGAGTACAAGCCGTTCCCGCAGAACGCGCCGATCGACCTGGATGCGACCCGCGCGCTGGCGCCGGGCTGGGGACTTCCCGGTTTCCGTGAGATCGACGAGGTCGACGAGGTCGAGGAAGCCCGTGCCCTCGCGGAGATCGACGGTGCGCACCGCGACGATCTCCGCCAGGCGCCGGCCCGCGCTGCGTCGGCGACGCGCGATGCGTCCGGGCGCTCCCGGCCGGCCTCGGAAGCGACCGCCGCGGCCGCGCGGCCGGTGCCCGGCCAGCGCACGCAGCAGCAGCGCCTGCCGCTCGACCGGGAGTACTCGGCACTGCGCTACGCCGGTCTCGGCGTGAACCGGCAGGTGCCGCTGCAGCGCGCCGGCCTGCGTTTCGGCCTGCATTCCAAATCGATGGTGATCGACGAGCGCGTCGGCGTGGTCGGCACCCACAACTTCGACCCCCGCGGCGACAACCTCAACACCGAGAGTGCGGTGGTCATCGACGATACCGTGTTCGCGCGGGCCTTGGCGGCGAGCATCCGCAACGACATGCTGCCGGAGAACTCCTGGGTGATCGGACGCCGCGACAAGCCGCCGGTGTTCTCGGGGCTGGAGTACTCGCTGGCCAAGGTCTCCGAACGCTTGCCGGTCTTCGATCTGTGGCCCGTGCGCTACGCGACGAGCTATGAATTCGTACCCGGCCCGGACTGCCCGATTCCGCCGCCGCCCGATCATCCCGATTTCCGGAGCTGCCATACGCCGGTCGGGGACTTCCCGGAGGTCAGCCTGGGCATGAAATCGCTGCTGACCCGCATCTTCACCGCATTCGGCGCCGGTCTCGCCCCGATTCTCTGACGGCGCACGTCACGCCCCTGCATTCCGTGCCCACGGTGTGTCGCGGTAATTGGTGGCCGCACGGTGCGGCCGCACTGCGGCCCGGTGCATCGGCCGCGACTCGAGAGTCGCGGGAAAGCGCCTCGATCAGCGCTCGCCGGTCGACGTGCCTGCGTCGACGTGTCGGCCGGACGTCGGACGGTCTCTCCGGCGACCCCCGCCGTGACCGCATTTCACGACGATCCACGCTGAGGTCACCCCGGGCGCGGACGACGCACGTCGTCTAGTCGGCGCCGCTCTCCGGTTGCGGGAAGATGAATGCGGCAACCATGACTTCTGGCACATTTCCTATCTTTGTGGTGTTGTAGTCTACCAGCACACCGCAGCACTACTCACCCACAACGGAGATCGCCATGAACGTCATCCACGCTTCCGCCAACGCCCGCCGCGAGGCCCTCGCCGCTGCCCTGGTCGCCGCTCGCCAGCAGCGCCCCGACGCCGCTGCCAGCCGCCCCCGCGCGTCCTTCGCGCACGGCTATGCCCGCCCGGCCTACATCGCCGTGCAGTCCTCGCCGCGCTTCCGCCTCTCCTGACCTCCCACCCCCATCCATGCCGAGGACCCCGTCATGTCCACGCCCCGCCCCGATCGCCCCGCCGTTGCGCCGCAGGCCCCCTCTGTCGCGCCCCGTCGCACGCCCCGCAACCGCGATTTCGGCATCGGCTACGGCCGCAGCCACGGTTATGCCCGCCAGGCCCGCTACACCAGCGACGCGTTCTCGGCCCGCTTCCGCCTCGGTTGATCCGGGCACCGCACCATCGATCAGGATTCCGGATGAACCGCCTCCCGCCACCCAGGCCGGCCCGGCGCCACGTGCGCGCCGCGCTGGCCGACACCGTGCTGGCCGATGGCATGCCCGCTCGGCTATCGTGCCGGGGATGAGCGCAGGTTCCGAATCCCCACCCCCCGCCCGCCGGACCCCGTTCCGCCGCCACCTCGATCTCGACGCCATCAACGCATGGTCGCGCGATACCGCCATGGCGCATCTGGGCATCGTGTTCACCGAACTCGGTGACGACTATCTCCGCGCGACCATGCCGGTCGACGCACGCACCCACCAGCCTTACGGCCTGCTGCACGGCGGCGCCTCCGCATTGCTGGCCGAAACCGTCGGCAGCACGGCTGGCCTGCTGTCGGTCGACGACGACGAGGGCTGTGTCGGGATCGAAATCAACGCCAACCATCTGCGCGCCGTCCGCAGTGGACAGGTGACCGCGACCGCGACGCCGCTGCACGTCGGCCGTCAGACCCAGGTGTGGGAGATCCGCATCGAAGACGACGCCGGTCGTCTGGTCTGCATCTCGCGTCTGACCCTGGCGGTGATCAAACGCCCGCCCGCCCGCGACGCTGCGTCGCGTTGATGGCAGGCCCACCGGCACGGTGTGCCGCATAATCAGCGTGCCGCGCGCCGTCCGGCGCCGCCGTCGAGTCCGATGACCGTCACCGCTTCCACTACCGCTTCGTCCACCGGCACGCTCGCCCGCGTCCTGCGCTATGCGCTGCGCGGTCCGCTGCTGGCCTGGCATGCGCTCGTGCATCTGCCGCTGGTGCTGATCGCGATCGCGCTGCCGACCCGGCGGGTGCGTCTGGGCAGCGGCGAACGCCTGGATCACCGCATCATCCGCGCCTGGCAGGGCGGGTTGATGTGGATCTTCGGGTTCCGCATGCGCAGCACCGGCACGCCGCTCCGCGGTGCGGCCTTGTTCGTGGCCAACCACGTCAGTTGGGTCGACATTTCGGCGCTGCACAGCCAGTGCATGATGGGCTTCGTGGCGAAGAAGGAAATCGCCGGCTGGCCGGTGGTCGGCTACATGGCCGCACGCGGCGAGACCATTTTTCACGAGCGCGGCAGCCAGGCATCGATGGGCGGCGTGCTCGACGAGATGCAGGTGCGGCTGCGCGAGGGCCGGGCGGTGGCGGTGTTCCCCGAAGGCCGGACGCGCGATGGCCGCGAAGTCGGCCCGTTCCATGCGCGGATCTTCCTGGCGGCGGTGGAAGCCGGAGTGCCGGTGCAGCCCGTGGCGCTGCGTTACGGCCGCGACGGCGAGGCGCAGACGGTGGTCGCGTTCGGCGCCCGCGAGAGCTTCGCCGCCAACTTCCTGCGCCTGCTTGGCGAGCCTACGCGCGAGGCCGAGGTGGCGTTCCTGGCGCCGATCATGCCGGGCGATGCGGACGGTCGCCGCCGGATCGCCGAGGTGTCGCGCGAGCGCATCCTTGCGGCGATGGGACAGGCGCCGGGGCCGCGCGCGCGCCGCGCGCCGGCCGAGGCGACGGCGGATGTCGACTGACGCGGCCGCCACGCCACGCCTCCGCACCGTCGAGGCCTCCAGCTATGCGCCGCCGCGCTGGCTGCGCAACGCCCACGTGCAGTCGATCCTGGGCACCAGCCCGCTGCGTCGTCAGCGCGGCGCCCGTGCTTTGGCGGCGACGGGCGCCGTCACCACGGAGCATGTCCTCGACGGCGGCGAAGGCGTTCGGCTGATGGGCCTGCACAGCACGCTTCCCGGCCGCGATCCGCACGGGGTCGCGCTGCTGCTGCATGGCTGGGAGGGCAGCACCGAGTCGAGTTACATGCGGCTGGCGGCGGCCCAGTTCCTGCAACGCGGCTTCGATGTCTTCCGGCTCAACTTCCGCGATCACGGCCCGACCCACCACCTCAACGAGGAACTGTTCCACTCCAACCGCATCGACGAGGTCGTGCATGCGGCGGTGGATCTGTCCACACGCTTTCCGACCCGACCGCTGGTCGCCGCCGGGTTTTCGCTCGGCGGCAACTTCGCCCTGCGGCTGGCGCTGCGCGCACCGGCGGCGGGATTGCCGCTGGCGGCGGTCGCCGCGGTGTGCCCGGTACTCGATCCGGCGCTGACCCTGGTGCAGATGGAACAGGGCATCCCCTTGTACCTGCGCCACTTCGAGCGCAAGTGGCGGGACTCGTTGCTGCGCAAGCGCAGCCTGTTTCCGCAGCGTCTGGCCGTGGACGACACCACGTTGCGCCTGGGCATGCGCGAGCTCACCGAGTGGTTGGTGCTGCGACACACCGATTTCGGTTCGCTCGACGATTACTTCGACGGCTATTCGGTCGCGGCCGAGCGGCTGTCCGCGCTGGACGTGCCGTCCTACGTGCTCACCAGCGAAGACGACCCGGTGATTCCGGTCAACGGCTTCCGTGGCCTGCCGGACAATCCGCGGCTCTATGTCGAGGTCGCCCGCTGGGGCGGCCACTGCGGGTTTCTCGAGAACGCGCGGCTGGAAGGATTCGCCGAGCGCTGGGTCGCGGAACGTCTGGTCGCGGATCCGGCGGTGCGCGGTGCCGCCGCGGGAGCCGCCGCCGCGGCCTGACCTTCCGTGTCGGGCAGCGGCAGGGCGGGCGGTCGGGCGCGGCTACAATGGCGGGCCCGGCCTCTTGGCCTGTTCGTCCGGACCGTCCGTTCATGCACGACTCGATTCTCGATGCCCTGCGCCGCGGCGCCCACGCCGAGGCGCTCGACGCCGCACGTGCGGCCGTCGCCGCCGATCCCGCCGATGCCCGCGCACTGGAATTGATGGCGATGGCGCAGCGTGCGGCAGGCGACACCGCCGGCGCGCTGGACAGCCTGGACCGGGCCATCGCGCTGAAGCCCGACGAAGCGGGCCTGCACTTCCAGCGTGCCGCGCTGCAGATCGGCCACCGCGACATCGACGGCGCGCAGGCGTCGCTGGCGCGTACGCTCGCACTCGATCCGAACAGCTTCGGCGCCTATGTGATCCAGGCGGAGCTCGCGATCGGCCGTGGCGACGTGGACGAGGCCGAGCGTCTGGCGACGCTGGCCGCGCGCATCGACGAGGCTCACCCGGCGCTGGCCAGCGTGCGCGGCATGATCGCGCTGCGTCGCGGCGACCACGACCGTGCGCAATCGATCCTCGGCGCCGCCGTGCAGGCGGATCCGAACAACCCCCAACTGCTCAATGCACTGGCGTTCGCCTATCTGGCCAAGGACCATCTCGCGTTCGCCGAGCAGGCCTTGCTGCGTCTGGTGGCCCTCACCCCGGCCAATCACGGTGCGCGTCGCCTGCTGGCCGATGTGGTGCATCGTCAGGGGCGTGCGGCCGAGGCGGCGGCGCACCTGCAGCCGGCGCTCGCGGTGGCGTCGCCGGCACCGGAGCATCTGCGCTTCGCCGGCGCGCTGGCTCTGGAGCAGGGACAGCCGGTCGATGCGATCGCGCGTCTGAAGACGGTCCTGGCGCACACGCCCGGCGATGCGCAGACGCTCGGTCTGCTGCTGCGGGCCTGGCAGATGGTGGGCGATGCCGACGATGCCCGCGCCACGCTCGAAGCGGCATTGGCGACGACCGTCGATCTCCCGCAGCTGTGGCAGACGCGGGTGGCACTGGAGCCGGCCGGCGAGGCCGCGCAGGCGGTCCTGACCCGCTGGCGGGCGGCGATGCCCGACACCGTGCCGCTGCTGCAGGCCGAGTTCGAGCATGCCCGCGCGCTGGGTCACCAGGACGACGCGATCGCGACCGCGCGCACGATCGCCGCGCGGGTGCCCGACAACATGCTCGCGCATACGCAGTTGCTCGACGTGCTGGCCGACCGCGATCCGGAGCAGGCCGTCGCCTATCTGCGCGAGCTCGAAGCGGCGGGCGACACCGCCGACGGTGGCCGCGCGCGGATGATCCAGGGCTGGATGTCCATGGCACTGGACCGCGCAGGGCGGACCGACGAGGCCGCCGCGGCTTGGACGCGGATGCACGCCGACTGGGCCGAGCGGCTGCTTCCGCTGCCGGCCTGGACCGATCCCGATGCGGCACGCGCCGAGCGCGCGCCTGCACCCGAGGCGTCGCGCGCGCTGATGTTCCTGGCGGGTCTGCCGGGCTCGGGGCACGAGCATGCCGGTCGCCTGCTCGATGGCGCCCTGCCGGACTTCCGCGCCGACCGCATGGGCGCCAATCCGCCTCGCGACGCATTGCAGAAGCTGACCGTCTTCGACGCCCTGGCGCGCAACGAGACCACGCCCGAGGCGGTGTACCAGGACTGGGCGGGCCAGCTGGCTGCGCGCGGCAGCGAGGGCCGGGCGCTGATCGACTGGCTGTTGTGGTGGGACAACGCGCTGCTGGACGTCCTGCACGCGCACCTGCCCGACGCCCGGGTCGCGCTGATCATCCGCGATCCGCGCGACATGCTGCTCAACTGGCTGGCGTTCGGCACTCCGGTGCCGTTCCGGCTGGGCACGCCGGACGAGGGTGCCCAGTGGCTGGCGCGCGGGCTCGAGCACGTCCTCGCGCTGCCCGGCCTGACCGCGCAGCCGGTGCATGTGGTGCGCGTCGACGACACCGTCAACGACCCTGCCGCGATGGCGGTGCAGTTGGGCGAGGTGCTCGGGGTGACGCTGCCGGTGCCGCCGCGCAACCTGTTCCAGGGCCATCGCTTTCCGGCCGGACGCTGGCGCGACTACGCCGACGCCCTGGCCGGGCCGTTCGCGACGCTCACGCCGGTCGCGGTACGGTTGGGCTATCCCGAAGACTGACCGAGGAACGCTTCATGCGACTGCGCAGCGACAGTTTCGACAACGGCCAACCGATTCCCGCCGAGTTCGCCTTCGGCGCGCCGCAGGGCCTGGGCGGCAACCGCAGTCCGCACCTGGCCTGGGACGACGTGCCCGAGGGCACCCGCGCGTTCGCGCTGCTGTGCATCGATCCCGACGTGCCGACGCGGCCCGAGATGGCCGGCAAGGACGGCGTGGAGATCCCCGCCGATCAGCCGCGTGCGGATTTCGTCCACTGGGCGATGGTCGATATTCCGCCCGCGGTGACCGAACTGGCCGCGGGCGCCTGCAGCGACGGCGTCGAGCGCAAGGGCAAGGCGAATCCGCCGGGACCGGCCGGTGCGCGGCAGGGCTCCAACGACTTCACCGGTTGGTTCGCCGGCGACGCCGATCTGGGCGGGACCTATCTCGGCTACGACGGCCCGTGGCCGCCGCCGAACGATCTGCGCGTGCACCGTTACTTCTTCCGCGTCTTCGCACTGGATGTGCCGAGCCTGGAGGTCGGCGACAGTTTCAGTGCGGCGGAGGTGTTCGCGGCGATGCACGGCCATGTGCTGGCCGAGGCGACGGTCCACGGGACCTATTCGCTCAATCCGAAGGCCGGGGCCTGAGCCTCCGCACCCGCCGTGCGCAGGCACGGCGGGTGCGGTCATGACGACGACGGACCGCGCCCATGCGGGCACGGCTCACTGCGTGCTTTCGGTCTCGACGGTCATGTCCAGGACGTAGGCGATCGACGATGCGTCAGCCGGCACGTCCGTGCGCTGGAAGCGCTTGAGCCTGAGCACGTTGCGCACGCCCGGCTCATGGGTATAACCCTCGATGTCCTCATACAGCGGCTGCCAGTCGCCGGGCTCGCCCTGACGCAGCCCGTTGTCGTCGTAACGGACCTCGCGAACCTGCAGACACTGGTGGTCGGGCATCAGCGGATGGCTGCAGGCCATGCGTTCGGGCGCCACTTCCAGGAACACCGTCTCGCCGGGCCCGCCATGGCGCGTTTCGGCCGTGGGGGCGCCCTCGAAGGTGAGGGTGTCGCCGCCGGCGTTGATCAGCACCAGGGTCGGCGTATCGCCGCCGGCCACGGTGTCCAGCTGCCAGCGCAGGGTGCCGGCCAGTGCCCGCGTGGCTTCGGCGTCGACCGCCATCAGGCGCGCGTCCGAGCAGGCCATCATCGTCTGTGCGAAATCCTCCACTTGCAGGGTGCCGTTCTCCACCGCGTAGCTCGCGCTGCCGCGGTTGCAGCCGCCGGAGAGACCGATCCGTCCGTCGCGGAAGTCGGCGACCAGTGGCGGCAACTCCGCGACGGACAGCGCCTGGAGCGGCTGGCCGTCGCCACCGGCGGCCGAGCGAAGACGCCAGTGATGCGCCTCCAGGGCGCGGGGATTGTCGACGGCGGCGCTGTCGGCAGCGGTGGCCGCTGTGGGCGGGGCGTCGGACGCCGGGGCCGGGGGCTCCGCGGCCGGTTCGCGGTGGCAGGCGGCCAGGGCCAGCGGCAACAACAGCATGACGAGAGGACGCATTCGAGATCTCCAAGGGGTCGTTGGCGATCGGAAACGTACCAGCCCGCAGGATGGGGTTATGCGAACGAGGCCCCGATCCCGGCATGTCGAAAGCGGCCTCGGTGCATCGTCGCTCCAGACAGGGCTTGCGGATGGAGGATCGTGTGGCGACCGGCGACGCCATCGGTCCGGCGGACACGCGGCAGGTCGGACGCGACCCGAGGGCGGGCTCGGGTGCGGGGCCGGGCCGGTACGATCGGCGCCGCTTGCGGCCGCGGCGTACGGATGCTCTGATCGCGCTCCATGACGGCCGCGAACGACACCCTCGACCGCGTCTGGCGCGAAGAATCACCGCGCCTGATCGCCGGTTTGATGCGCATGGTGCGCAACCTCGACCTGGCCGAAGAGCTGGCCCAGGACGCCCTCGTCGCCGCCCTGGAGCGATGGCCGCGCGATGGCGTGCCGGATAATCCGGGTGCCTGGCTGATGGCCACCGCCAAGCATCGTGCGATCGACCGTCTGCGCCGGGGGCGCCTGCTGGCGCGCAAGCATGTCGAGCTGGCCCAGGCGCTCGACAGCGCCTGGGCCGACCTGCAGGCGCAGGCCGAGCATCGCCGCGACGAATGCATCGACGACGATCTGCTGCGGCTGATGTTCATCGCCTGCCACCCGATCCTGCCCGCCGATGCGCGCACTGCGCTGACCCTGCGCCTGCTGGGCGGATTGACCACCGCGGAGATCGCGCGCGCGTTTCTGGCCCCGGAGCCGACGATCGCCCAGCGCATCGTGCGCGCCAAGCGCAAGCTGGCCGAGGCCGAGGCGGCGTTCGAGCTTCCCGGCGCCGAGGCCTTGCCCGAGCGGCTGGCGTCGGTGCTCGGGGTGATCTATCTGGTCTTCAACGAGGGCTATGCCGCGACGGCGGGCGACGATCTCGTCCGGCCGGCGCTGTGCGCCGAGGCGATCCGGCTGGCCTCGGTGCTGGCCCGGCTGATGCCCGACCAGGCCGAAGCGCATTCACTGCAGGCATTGTTGATGCTGCAGGCATCGCGGCTGGAGGCGCGGGTCGATGCTGAGGGCGATCCGGTCCTGTTGGCCGATCAGGACCGCACCCGCTGGGACCACGCCTTGATCGCGGGCGGACTGGACGCGTTGGCGCGGGCCGAACGCTTGCCGGGCGCACCGGGCTCCTACCGGCTGCAGGCGGCGATCGCCGCCTGCCACGCGCGTGCGGACCATGCCGACGCCACCGACTGGGCCCGGATCGCCGCGCTCTACGACGACCTGTCGGCCGCGATGCCGTCGCCGGTGGTCGAATTGAACCGCGCCGTCGCAGTGGCGATGGCGGAGGGACCGCAGGCCGGCTTGGATCTGGCCGACCAGCTGGTCGGTCTAGCGGCGCTGCAGCGGTATCACCTGTTGCCGGCCGTGCGTGGCGAATTGCTCGACAGGCTGGGACGTCGCGACGAGGCGCAGGCTGCGTTCGCGAACGCCGCAGCCCTGGCGGGCAACGCGCGCGAACGCGCCCGGCTGTTGGCACGTGCGGCCGGAGACGATGGGCGTTCTCCGGCACGAAAGGGCGACCCGGGTACGGACTGACGCGCACGGCGCACGCGCAGACGGCGGCGTCTGGACCAGGATTGGGCGTCGCGTGCGCACCGGCCGTTTGCGAGGACGCCGGTGCGCGATGCCGGTCGAGGCTCGGAGACGTGCAGGCCACCGCGCAGCGAACACATCGCATGGCGCGCTGTGACGCGACGAGGCCTGCTGGCGGCGACGCGGCGCCACCAGCATCAGGCCGGGGCGATCGCGGGGCCCTTGAGCTCGATCGTATGGCCGTCGGGATCGGCGAAGTACAGCGAGGGACCGTCGCCTTCCGCGCCGAAGTTGATGTCCACCGGCGCCAGCGGTACGAGGCCGTGGCGATGGAGGTGCGCGATCAGGCGGCTCTCGTCGAAGGGCTCGATGCGCAGGCACAGGTGATCGACGTTGCGGCCTTCGGATCCCGCGGCGCGGCCGCCCCGCGCACCGAGCGGGCCGTCGACGCTGATCAGGTCGAGCATCGACGCGCCCGCGCGCAGGTGCGCCAGCCCGAGATGGGCGCGATGGCGGACCACGGCGCAGCCCAGCACCTGCGCGTAGAACGCGATGCTGCGGGCGAGGTCGGTGACCCGGAACACCACGTGGTCGATCCGCTCGACATCGAACGGCGGCCCGTCGGGCGCCTCGCGATCGATGCTCATGCACCGCCTCCGCGGAGATGGTGCGCCACCAGGGCGTTGGCATGGCCGTGGCCGAGTCCGTGCTCGGACTTGAGCCACGCGACCATCTCCATGTGCTTGCGGGGGCCCAGGCCCTCCAGCAGCCCCAGCCAGTGGGCGATCGGCTGGCCGTACCGAGCTTCGATCGACGGAAAGTAGGAGGCGGGGCCCTGGACCTTCGGGCGGCTGCGGTCGTCTGCGGACATGCGGGGTCTCCTGATGCGGGCGGCCTGCGCGCGCGGGTCGCCCGGGGAAGGTCGTCCGGACGAGGCCGCCCGGCTTTCCGGTTCCGACGAATCACGGCGGCAGCTTTCGACAGGTCGCGCCAGACCGGGGTTCGCGCGGTCAGCTGCCCGGCATGAACAGCAGGATCAGCGCACCCAGCGCGATGCGGTAGATCGCGAAGCCGGTGAAGCGGTGCTGCTTGATGTAGCCCAGCAACCATTTCACCACCAGAAAGCCGGTGATTGTCGCGGCGACGAAGGCCACCGCCACGTCGTCCCAGGCCTCGCCGCTCAGGCCGTCGTCGAGCCACAGTTCCAGAAACGCATAGCCGCTGGCCGCGAACATCGTGGGGATGCCGACCAGGAACGCGAATTCGGCCGCCGCCGAGCGCCGGCTCAGGCCCAGCAGCATCGCGATGAAGATCGTGGTCGCCGAGCGCGAGGTGCCGGGAAACACCCCGGCCAGCACCTGGGCCAGGCCCACGGCGATGGCGATGGTCCAGGTCACGTTGACGCCGTCGCCGCCCCGACGCTCGGCGAAGTGTTCGGCCAGCAGCATCCAGATGCCGCCCAGGATCAACGCCCAGGCGATGGGCGTCACCGCATCGGGCAGTTCCCAGCCGGCCAGGCGCACCGGAAGGCCGACCAGCGCGGTCACCAGAAAGGCCGCGACGATCTTCATCGCGTAATCGCGGTTGGCCGGCTCGTGCAGGCCGGTGCCCAACGCCCACAGGCGTTGCCGGAACACCAGCGTGATCGCCAGGATCGCACCGGCCTGGATGACGATGTTGAAGAAATCGGAGCGGGCGCCGAGCCAGTGCTGGGCGATCAGCAGATGGCCGGTGCTGGAGACCGGCAGGAATTCGGTGAGGCCTTCGATGATGCCCAGCAACAGGGCGGCAAGCAGATCGGACATGGAGGCAGAGGATGGCGACGCGGGGGAGCGCCAGCATACGCGAGGGGTTGCGCGCGTTCAGGGCCGTCGTCGCAGTTGTCGCGTCCACCTGAACCGGACGCACCAGTGCTGTGCATGCACCGATCTGGATGCACTTTATTGGTGCATTCCAGTCTAGGGAAAGAAAAAAATATTATCTGAATCAGGTACTTATGATTTGGCACGAGATGTGCTTGGGAGTGGGTACTTCTTTCCAATCCCCGGAGCCGTTCCCCGATGTCCATCGACAACGTCGAAAAGCTGATCAAGGACCACAAGGTCGAGTTCGTCGACCTGCGCTTCGCCGACATGCGCGGCGTGCAGCACCACGTGACCTATCCCAAGTCCATCGTCGAGCCCGGCCTGTTCGAGGACGGCAAGATGTTCGACGGCTCCTCAATCCCGGGCTGGAAGGGCATCAACGAATCCGACATGGTCCTGCTGCCCGACCCGTCGACCGCCTACATCGACCCGTTCACCGCCGACCCGACCCTGATCCTGGTCTGCGACGTGCTCGACCCGTCGACCATGCAGTCCTATTCGCGCGACCCGCGCGGCGTGGCCAAGCGCGCCGAGGCCTACCTGAAGTCGTCGGGCATCGCCGACCAGGCGTTCTTCGGCCCCGAGCCCGAGTTCTTCGTGTTCGATTCGGTGCGCTACGCCAACGAGATGGGCCACACCTTCTTCCACGTCGATTCCGAGGAAGCCCACTGGAACTCCGGCAAGGAGTACGAGGGCGGCAACAGTGGCTACCGGCCCGGCATCAAGGGCGGCTACTTCCCGGTCGCACCGCTGGATTCGCTGCACGACCTGCGCGCCGAGATGTGCAAGACACTCGAGGAGATCGGCATCGAGGTGGAAGTGCACCATCACGAGGTCTCCAACGCCGGCCAGTGCGAGATCGGTACCAAGTTCAACTCGCTGGTCAAGAAGGCCGACGAGCTGCTGGCGATGAAGTACGTCATCAAGAATGTCGCCTTCCGCAACGGCAAGACCGCGACCTTCATGCCCAAGCCCATCGTCGGCGACAACGGCAGCGGCATGCACGTGCACCAGAGCCTGGCCAAGGGCGGCACCAATCTGTTCACCGGCGACGGCTACGGCGGCCTCAGCCAGACCGCGCTGTGGTACATCGGTGGCGTGTTCAAGCACGCGCGTGCGATCAACGCGTTCTCCAACGCGGGCACCAACAGCTACAAGCGCCTGGTGCCGGGCTTCGAGGCGCCGGTGATGCTGGCCTATTCGGCGCGTAACCGCTCGGCGTCGTGCCGCATCCCGTACGTGTCCAACCCGAAGGCGCGCCGCATCGAGATGCGCTTCCCCGACCCGATCCAGTCCGGCTACCTCACGTTCGCCGCGCTGATGATGGCCGGCCTCGACGGCATCAAGAACCAGATCGATCCGGGCGGCCCGAGCGACAAGGATCTCTACGACCTGCCGCCGGAAGAGGAGAAGGGCATTCCGAAGGTCGCCCACTCGCTCGACCAGGCGCTCGAGGCGCTGGATGCCGACCGCGAGTTCCTGACCGCCGGTGGCGTGTTCACCGACGACTTCATCGACGGCTACATCGACCTGAAGATGCAGGAAGTCACCAAGTTCCGTGCGGCCACCCATCCGCTCGAGTACCAGCTGTACTACGCCGTCTGATCCGGGGGAACACGGGTCGCGCCGGGGGCGCGGCCCGTGCGGACTGCAGGTTCGTGGCGCCGGCGCTCATCGGGCGCCGGCGCCACGGGACTGCGCGGAAGACTTGATCGACGACGGGGGCGTCGTGTTGATGTAAGGCAACGCAGGTGAGGTATCGCGGGACAGAGGCGGTCAGCCCACCCGCGCGCGGCAATCAGGCAATGACCGGGGAGGGTTCCCAATCACGAGGAGCCTGCGTCATGACGTTGCGTCCAATCCAGTTGGTTCTACCGTTCGCGCTCGCACTGTGTGTCGCCGACCAGGCGCACGCGCAGTCGTTTGAAGGCAATGTGGCCTTCGTCAGCGATTACCTGTTCCGCGGCGTGACCCAGACCGATGGCGACCCTGCCATCCAGGGCGGCTTCCAGTTCAACCACGACAGCGGCGTCTACGCCGGTGCGTGGGGCAGCAGCATCAGCTGGCTGTCCGATTCGGATCCCGATGTGTCCAGCCAGGTCGAGCTGAACGCGTTCCTGGGCTATGCCGGGGAGTTCGGCACCAGCGGCGTGGGTTACGACGTCGGCGTGCTGCACTACGCCTATCCCGGTTCGTACCCGGCCGGTTTCACCGATCCCGATACCACCGAGCTCTACGCCGGCATCAGCTGGGGCGTGCTCGGCGCCAGCTACGCCTACGCCGTTTCGGACCTGTTCGGCACGCCCGATTCGGACGGCAGCAGCCATCTCGAACTCACCGCCGACTGGGAGTTCGACGACGGCTGGACGCTCAACGGCGCGGTCGGCCGGCAGTGGATCCGCAATCTCGACGATGGCGACTACACCCACTGGCGACTGGGCGTGACCCGCAGCTTCCAGGCCGGATTCGACCTGTCGGTCGCCTGGGTCGACACCAACCTCGACGGTGGCGACGACGCCTTCGTCGTCTCGCTCGCCAAGGGGTTCTGACCATGGCGTGGCCACTGCATCCCACAGGAGATGTTGCATGAAACTGATCACCGCGATCATCCGCCCCTTCAAGCTCGACGAAGTGCGCGAGGCGCTCGGGGCGGCGGGTGTGTCCGGCCTCACCGTCACCGAGGTCAAGGGCTTCGGGCGGCAGAAAGGCCACACCGAGCTCTACCGCGGCGCCGAGTATGTCGTCGACTTCCTGCCCAAGCTGAAGGTCGAATGCGCCGTGGCCGACGAGAGCTTCGACGCCGCGGTCGAGGCCATCGCCCAGTCCGCCGGCACCGGCAAGGTCGGCGACGGCAAGATCTTCGTCACCACGCTCGACCAGGTGATCCGCATCCGGACCGGCGAAGTCGACGCCGACGCGCTCTGAACCCCACAGGAGTCCACACCCCATGAGCCTTTCGATCTTCCGACATGCCCCGGCCAGGGCATGGCCTGTCGCGGCCGCGGCGCTGATGGCGTTGCTGGCGTCCGGCACCGCGCTCGCGCAGGACGCCGCCGTTGCCGAAGTCGCCGAGCTTGTCGAGTCCGCCGCGCCCGCGTTCGACAGCGGCAACGTCGCCTGGATGCTGACCTCCACGCTCCTCGTGCTGCTGATGGTGGTGCCCGGCCTGGCGCTGTTCTACGGCGGCATGGTCCGGGCGAAGAACGTGCTGTCGGTGCTGATGCAGGTCCTGGTGGTGTTCTCGGTGGTGATCCTCGTCTGGATCGCCTACGGCTACAGCGCCGCCTTCACCGAGGGCAACGCGTTCTTCGGCTCGTTCACCGAGAAGGCGTTCCTGCGCGGCATCACGGCGGACACCGACGCCGACGGCCTGCCGGAATTCCTGTTCATCGTGTTCCAGTCCACGTTCGCCGGTATCACCACCGCCCTGGTGGTCGGTTCGTTCGCCGAACGCATCAAGTTCACCGCGGTGCTGCTGTTCTCGGCGATCTGGGTGACGTTCGCCTACCTGCCGATGGTGCACATGGTGTGGAGCGGCGACGACGGCTTTCTCGCCCATCGCGGCGTGCTCGACTTCGCCGGCGGCACGGTGGTGCACATCAACGCCGGCATCGCCGGCCTGGTGGGCGCGTACATCCTCGGCAAGCGCCTGGGCTTCGGCAAGGAAGCGCTGAAGCCGCACAGCGTGCCGTTCACCTTCATCGGCGCGGCGTTGCTGTGGGTGGGCTGGTTCGGCTTCAACGCAGGCTCGGCGGTGGCCGCCGACCAGATCGCCTCGCTGGCGATGCTCAACACCATGGTCGCCACGGCCGCGGGCGTGGTGGCGTGGAGCCTGGTCGAGGCGATCGCCAAGGGGCGTCCGTCGGCGCTCGGTGCGGCCTCGGGCGCGATCGCCGGCCTGGTCGGCATCACCCCGGCGGCAGGCACCGTCGGCCCGATCGGCGCGCTGGTGATCGGCCTGGCGGCCGGTGCCCTGTGCGTCTGGGGCGTCAACGGCCTCAAGCGCCTGCTCAAGGTGGACGACACCGCCGACGTGTTCGGCGTGCATGCGGTCGGTGGCATCGTCGGCGCCATCCTCACCGGTGTGTTCAGCGCGGAGTCGCTGGGCGGCACCGAGGCGGATCTCGCGATCGGCGCCCAGGTCTGGGCGCAGACCTTCAGCGTGCTGTTCACCATCGTCTGGTGCGCGCTGGTGACCGCGGCGGCGATGTTGCTGGTCAAGGCGGTCGTCGGCCTGCGCGTGAGCGAGGAAGACGAGCGCCAGGGTCTGGACATCGTCTCCCACGGCGAGCGCGCCTACGAGAGCTGATCGAACGAACGCATCACCACCTCCCCCACGAGGTGTCGGCGGCGGCATGCGAATGCCGCCGCTTTTTTTGGCATGCCGTGGCCGATGCCCTTCTCGAAGGGCGGATGAGGGCTGCCCGGCCATGATCCTCGGCAGGACGCCCGCATTTGCGGTATACCCGGAGACCGCCGATACCTTCGAGGCCCTGCGTTGCTCCGCAAACCGCTGATCGCCCTCGCCTGCACCGTGCTGCTGGCCGCCTGCGCCCACGTCCCCGAGCGCAACCCCATGGCCACCTGGGTGCCGTCCGACAATCACGATGCCCGCCGCCCCACCGTCATCGTGCTGCACTACACCGAGCAGGACTCGGTGGAGCAGAGCCTGCGCACCCTGCGCACCCGCAACAGCGGCGGCCGGGTCAGCTCGCACTACCTGATCGGCGCCGACGGCCGCATCTACCAGCTCGTCGCCGACAGCGAGCGTGCCTGGCACGCCGGTGCCGGCCGCTGGGGCCAGATCACCGATCTCAACTCCGCCTCGATCGGCATCGAACTCGACAACAACGGTCGCACCCCCTTCGCGCAGCCGCAGATCGACAGCCTGATCCGCCTGCTCGACGACCTCACCGCCCGCCTGCGCATCCCCCGCACCCAGATCATCGGCCATTCGGACCTCGCGCCCGGCCGCAAGATCGACCCCGGCCCGCTGTTCCCCTGGCGGCAACTGGCCGAGGCCGGCTTCGGCATCTGGCCCGCCGCCGACACCCCGCCCCCGCCCCCGGGCTTCGACCCCATGCAGGCCCTGCGCGTGATCGGCTACCCGACCGACAACCCCCAGGCCGCCATCCGTTCATACCGCATGCGCTTCCGCGGCGACGACCGCCCGGAGCTCGACGCCGAGGACCTGCGGATCCTGCATGCGCTGACCGTGTTGCGGGATTGACCGACAGCGGCTGCCCCGCGGACGGTGAATGCGAGCGGAAAAACATTCTCAGGCGGCCCATGGAGTGCTAACGTCGCGCGGCAGTCGCCGGATCGACACCTTTTCACGCCTCGCTAGGGAACAGCATCATGGCTCACCGTGCCGCTTCATTCTTTTTTATGACCTGCTTCGCTGCGCTCGCGGCGGGTTGCCAACCTGGCGCGTCGAGCGTCGAGTCCGGGCCGGCCGGTGTGGAGGCGGCCCAGGCGGGCGTACTGGATGTCAAGGAAATCCTGGTGCGGCCAGCGGATGCGGCTGGCGAGTTCGAGCCGCTTCATCCCGGAGACGATGTCGAAGTCGCACTTCGATTGGCGAATCCATCCGAAGGCGAGATACGGGTCAAGGTGATCGCGTTGGCGGATGGAGAAGAAGTGGCGCAGGGCGCGCTCGACGCCGCGGAGGCCGACGAAGGGCGCCTCGTGCTGCGCTTGAAGTCACATGGCGATTGGCAGATCGGCCGCTATCTGGTCGAGGTGACCGGGGTCGAGGGTCTGCTGGGGCATCAGGAGTTCGATGTCCATCCGACCGAGGTCGTTGTTCCACACGATGAAGCGGCCGCGAGCGAAGGCTAGCGTTCTCTGCCGCTGAGCTCACTCGATGTCGAGTGAGCGTAGGAATGCGGCAAGCTGCCGTTGCTCCACCGCGGTGAGCTGGATCGGGCGACCGCGTGCGATTCCGCGATAGTAGAGCTCGCGTTCGATCGCATCCTCCAGCGTCTCGATGCTGCCATCGTGCATATATGGTGCGGTATTGCCGATGTTGCGCAATGTCGGTGTTCGAAACGCACCGATATCAACGGCTCGGCGTGTCGCCGCATACCGCCCGAGCTCGGCAACGTCCGGGTCTTCCAGAATCAGATGGCCGATGGGCGTTCCGGTCCGTGTAATGCGTTCGGTTAGGGGCGCGATTTGGCCCGCCACGCGTTCGAAACCGATCCCTGTATGGTGAAAGCGATTGTCGGTCGAAGGCCCTCGCTCCGCATCGGTCACGTGGCAACTACTGCATTCAGCCTTCCCTTCGAACAGGGCCAGTCCGGCGATCTCATCCTCGGATAGCAAGGACAAGTTCCGGGTGTGTAGTGCGCGCTCGTAACGTGTTTCCCCGCGTTCCAGCGTATCCAAGAATGCCACCAGTGCCTGGGCGACATCGTCATGGTCGGGCGTGCCATGACCGAACGCCGCTTTGAAGCGGCGGCTGTGTCCCGGATCGGCACGAATCGTATCGAGCACGGGCTGCATATCGCCGTGGCCGAGCTCGCGGGGATTGGTGAATGCCTGCAGCACCACCTTCGGAAGATCGTGTTCACGACCATCCCAGAAGAAACTGTCGAACGCACCGAGGTCGAGCAGGCTGGGCGCATTGCGGGCGCCCTCCAGTCCGTCGACGCCGACCGATACACGGCGGCCATCAGCAAACGCTTGGTCGGGACTGTGACAGCTTGCGCAGCTGGTGGCGCCATCCGTGCCCAGACGCGGATCCGAAAACAGCGCAGCGCCCGCCTCGGCTCTTGCGCTGTGCTTTGCATCCGCCGATTCGTCATGGGAATCGGAACAAGCCGCCAGCATTGCGGTGGCGATTAAAATCAAATGGATACGCATCCTTGCGTGGAGTCTCCAGTCCTGGATTCAGATTTTTCTTGACGCCTTAATGCGCGAAGCGTAAGACATGCGCAGGGGCGTGCGCTACCGCAGCGCACGAACATTTCAGCAGGACGCTGCCTGGGCTCGAGGAGAGCGACATGGATGTGATCGACCGTGGGTGGCATCGCCCGCGCGTGACCGGATGGTGCCGGGTGGTCATCGGCGCGGGTGTCCGGAGATTCTCCGCATGGGCCGCGGTGACGCTGTGCATCCTCGTGCTTGCCGCGCTCGCCGGTCGGGCTCTGGCCACGTCGTATGTCTACGATGCCAACGGTCGACTCGTGGTCGTGACCAACGATGCGGGAGAGTCGGCGCGTTATGTCTACGACGCGATGGGCAACCTGCTGCGCGTCGAGCGCCTGGGTGAAGGCGATCTCGCGATCTTCGCGTTCACCCCTGGCCGTGGAGCACCGGGTGTGCGCGTGCGCATCCAGGGCCACGGCTTTGCGAGCATCGCCGCACAGAACGCGCTGACCTTCAACGGTGTGCCCGCGGTGGTTGAGTCCGCCAGCACGGGCGAGCTGATCGCGGTGGTTCCGGTGGGTGCGACCACCGGGCCGGTGCGTGTGGATGTCGATGCGGCGAGCGCCAGCAGCACGACAGCGTTCGTCGTGGATCCGGCGTCCCGACCACCGGTCATCCAGTCGGTGTCGCCGCTGATCGGTACTCCCGGCACGCCGATCACGGTGTTGGGTCAGCACTTGTCCCCGGTCACCGGACAGACATCGGCCCGCCTCAATCTGCGCCCTGCTCCACTCAGCTTGGTTCAAGACAGCACGGTGGTCTTCGCGATCCCGTCGTCGACCGGAAGCGGCAAGGTGTTCGTACAGACGCCGTTCGGCATCGCGACGAGCGCGCAAGACGTGTTGGTCGTTCCGCCGGGGACCAACGCCGCCACCGTCACCGAATCCAAGCGCGTTCATCTGGACGGAGCGATCGAGGCGTTCGGCGTCGCAGCCACAGGAGATTCTTCGGCGGCCTTGTTCGACGGCGCGTTGGGCGACTACGTGAACGCGCAATTCTTCAGCTTGACGGGAAATGTTGCCTACACCCTGTTCGATCCCGTGAACCGGCCGATCGCCAGCGGGACCGTCACCGTCGCCAGCCCGACGCTGCTGATGCCCCGATTGCCGGCGACTGGCACCTATTTGCTCCTGATGCGTCCAGCCACGGGACCGGCGGCATGGTCAGTGCGGTTGCAGCGGGCGCCGATCGTGCATGCCGAGGCCGAGCCACTGGTGACGCAGACGGAGCCTGGCCAAAGTGTGCGATTGGCTTTGCCGGTCGAGGCAGGCCAGCACCTGGGTATCGGCCTTGCCGATCTGGGTGTCTCAAGCGGCACCTATGTGCGCGTGAGTCTGTCGCGTCCCGACGGTACGGTGTCGATCAGTTCGACGATGTGTTACCAGAGCGGCGGCGGTTGTGGATTCAATCTGTCGCCCGTCCAGAGTGGGTACTACAGCATCACGGTGACGCCGCAGAGCGGTAGTCAGACGATGTCGTTCAAGACCACGGTGTCGGCGGACGTGTCCGGCGTGCTGGAACGCGACGAGCCGCAGGCAGTGCAGTTGCCACGCCGCGGCCAGAACGGCAGGTTCACCTTCGACGCGCAGGCCGGCGAGACATTGGCGCTGCAGGTTGCCGCGCAGACGACGGTTCCTGTCGGCAAGCAGGCGTACTACCGCGTCTATCGGCCAGATGGCACCCAGCTTGCGGTGACCAACACAGCGACATCGGCGACGCTGAACCTGCCGCAGTTGCCGGAGACCGGTACGTATGTGGTACTCGTTGACCCGTATGACGGTGCTTCCTTGGAGGCAGGCGTGGTCCTGAGCAGCGGCAGGGCCGGCGGGGAGGAGGTCGACGGCGCGCATGGCGAACACGCGCTGGACATTCCTGGCCAGAATCTCTACCTGACCTTCCATGCGACGCAGGGTCAGCGTCTGGGCCTGGGTATCAGCGACCTGGTCGTGTCCAGTGGTTCCTACGTCGGTGTACGGGTGCTGCGGCCGGACGGTAGCCAACAATCGTCGGCGAACTGCTCGCAGAGCAACGGGGGTTGCGGCTTCAATCTGTCGATCGGCACGACGGGCACGTACGCGGTGGTTATAACGCCGCAAAGCGCGACGCAGATGTCGAGCTTCAGGACCACATTGTCGACGGACTTGGTGGGAGCCCTTCCGCGTAACGCAGCGCAAGCGGTGGCATTGCCGCGCCGGGGCCAGAATGCACGTCTGAGGTTTGCGGCGACCGCTGGCGAAACGCTGGCACTTCGTGTCTCGGGGCAGACGGCGGTCCCTGTGGGCTGGCAGGCCTATTACACCGTGTTCCGGCCGGACGGTACCCAGCTGGCGAGCACAAACACGGCAACTGCCACGACGCTGAACATGCCCAACCTTCCGGAAACGGGTGAGTACACCGTGCTGGTGGACCCTTACCATGGTGCGACGCTGGCTTCGCAGGTGCTGCTGGCCAGCGGCACGACAGGCGACGGTGAAGTGGGTGGCGACCCTGCCCAGTACGACACCACGGTGCCGGGTCAGACGGTCTACACCACCTTCTCTGCGCAGGAAGGACAGCGGTTGGGTCTGGGTATCAGTGACCTGGCAGTCTCGACAGGGTCGTACGTCACCGTGCGGGTGAATCGTCCGGACGGTACGGCGCTGGTGAACTCGACGACGTGTTCGCAAAGCAGTGGCGGATGCGGGTTCAATCTTTCGGCAAACCAAACAGGCGTCTACAGCCTCACCGTGACGCCACAGACTACCGCACAGACGATGTCGTTCAGGACGACGCTGTCGGTGGATATGGTCGGGACGCTGGAACGCGACGTACCGCAGACGTTGGCGTTGCCACGGCGCGGCCAGAACGCACGGCTGTGGTTCGACGCGACGGCAGGAGAGACGTTGACACTACGGGTGTCGGATCAGACGACGACCCCGGCAGGCAAGCAATCCTACTACCGCATCTATCGTCCGGATGGGACGCAACTGGCCACCTCGAACACCGCGACCGGTGCCGTGTTCAACTTTCCCAACCTGCCCGAGAGCGGCGCCTACTACGTGCTGGTCGATCCTTATGACGGCGCAGCGTTGGAGTCGCGACTCCTGCTGGCGAGCGGGGCCATCGGCGATGGTGAGATCGGCGGGGCAGTGAACGAGTACCGCACCGAAGTGCCGGGCCAGAACGTCTACTTGACGTTCCAGGCGACGGAAGGACAGCGTCTGGGCCTGGCGATCAGTGACTTGGCCGTCTCCAGTGGAACTTACGTCCAGGCGCTGATCACCCGGCCCGACGGCAGCACGCTGGTCAGCTGGACGGTGTGCTATCAGAGCAATGGTGGCTGTGGCTTCAATCTCACGGCGAACCAGACCGGCACCTATGGCATCACGGTGGCGCCCCAGTCGGTAAGCCAGATGATGTCGTTCAGGACGACACTTTCGGCAGACATGGTCGGCGTGCTTGAGCCCGACATGCCGCAGACACTGCAACTGACACGCCGCGGCCAAAACGCGCGCTTCACCTTCGAGGCGGAAGCCGGCCAGACGCTGGCCCTGCAAGTCGCCGGTCAGGCCACGATTCCGGTGGGGAAGCAGGCGTATTACCGCGTCCATCGGCCCGACGGCACCCAGATTGCGGTGGTGAACACGGCAACGTCGGCGACGCTGAACCTGCCCCAGTTGCCGGAGAGTGGCGAGTACGTTGTGTTCGTGGATCCGTACGATGGCGCGTCTCTCGAAGCAGAGATCCTCCTGAGCAGCGGGACCATTGGCGGGGAAGAGATCGACGGCGCCGAGGGAGATCACGAGCTCGGAATTCCCGGACAGAATCTCTACCTGACCTTCCAGGCGACCGAAGGCCAGCGCCTAGGCCTTGGAATCAGTGACCTAGTGGTGTCCAGTGGGTCCTACGTGAGCGTGCGAGTGCTGCGCCCGGACGGCAGCCAGCAGTCGTCTGTCAACTGCTCGCAGAGCAATGGCGGTTGCGGCTTCAACCTGTCGATCGGCGCAACGGGCACGTACGCGGTGGTGGTGACGCCGCAAAGCGCGACGCAGACCTCGAGCTTCAAGACCACATTGTCGACGGACTTGGTGAGCACTCTCCCGCGCAATGCAGCGCAAACCGTGGCATTGCCTCGCCGCGGCCAGAATGCGCGCCTGAGATTCACGGCCACCGCCGGTGAGACGTTGGCTCTGCGGGTATCGGAACAGGCGTCTGTCCCGGTGGTCTGGCAGTCCTACTACACCGTGTTCCGTCCGGACGGCACCCAACTGGCGAGTACGAACACGGCGACTACAGCGACATTGAACATGCCCAACTTGCCGGAATCGGGCGAGTACGTGGTGGTGGTTGACCCCTACTTCGGTGCGGCATTAGTTTCAAAAGTGTTGCTGGCCAGCGGCACGACCGGCGACGGCGAAGTTGACGGTGAGCCCGCGCAGTACGAAACCACCGTGCCTGGGCAGACGGTGTACACCACTTTTTCCGCTCAGGAAGGTCAACGTCTTGGGTTGGGCATCAGCGAATTGTCCGTGTCGAACGGCGCGTACGTGAACGTACGCATCAATCGCCCCGATGGAACAGCCCTGGTGAGCTCGACCGCTTGCTACCAGAGCAATGGCGGTTGCGGTTTCAACCTGCTGGCGAACCTGACGGGCATCTACAGTCTGACCGTGACGCCTCAGACCACTGGTCAGATGATGTCGTTCACGTCGACGCTGTCGGTGGATATCGCCGGAACACTGGCGCGCGACGTGCCGCAGACGCTGTCGCTGCCACGTCGCGGCCAGAACGCACGGCTGTGGTTCGACGCGACCGCCGGCGAGACGCTCGCGCTGCGTGTGTCAGGGCAGGTCGCGATTCCCGCGGGCAAGCAGTCCTACTACCGCATTTATCGCCCCGACGGTACGCAGCTGGCCACCACCAACACGGCGACCGGCGCGGTGTTCAACTTCCCCAATCTGCCGGAAACCGGGGCCTACTACGTACTGGTCGACCCGTACGACGGCGCCGCCCTGGAATCCCAGGTGTTGCTGGCCAGTGGCACGACTGGCGAAGGCGAGGTCGGGGGCGAGGTCGGCGAATACGAAACGACGGTGCCCGGCCAGAACGTGTATCAGACGTTCCAGGCCACCGAAGGTGAGCGCCTGGGCCTTGGTATCAGCGCGCTGGCGATCTCGAGCGGTACCTACGTGAATGTGAGCGTGCTGCGCCCGGATGGCACGGCGCTGGTCAATTCGACGATCTGCTATCGGAGCAACGACGGTTGCGGGTTCAATCTTTCGCCGAATCAGACGGGAACCTACACCCTGCGGATCACCCCGCAGACCACGAGCCAGACGATGTCGTTCAAGACGACGCTGTCGGCTGATCTGCGAGGGATGCTGGAGCGTGATGTACCGCAAACGCTGCAGTTGCCGCGCCGCGGCCAGAACGCGCGCTTCACCTTCGACGCTCAGGCAGGCGAGACGCTTGCGTTGCAGGTCGCCGGGCAGGCGACGGTGCCGATGGGCCGGCAAGCGTACTACCGCGTGTACCGGCCGAACGGGGCGCAGCTGGCCTTCACGAACACGGCGACATCGACGACGCTGAACTTGCCGCAGCTGCCGGAGACCGGCGAGTACCTGGTGTTCGTGGATCCGTACGACGGCGAGTCGCTGGAGGCGGAGATCGTGCTGAGCAGCGGTACGGCCGGTGGAGAAGAAATCGATGGGACAGAGGGCGATCATGAACTCGGAATTCCCGGACAGAATCTCTACCTGACCTTCCAGGCGACCGAAGGCCAGCGCCTAGGCCTTGGAATCAGCGACCTAGTGGTGTCCAGTGGGTCCTACGTGAGCGTGCGAGTGCTACGTCCGGATGGCAGCCAACAATCGTCGGTCAACTGCTCGCAGAGCAATGGCGGTTGCGGCTTCAACCTGTCGATCGGCACGACAGGCACGTACGCGGTGGTGGTGACGCCGCAGAGCGCGACGCAGACGTCGAGCTTCAAGACCACGTTGTCGAACGACCTGATCGGCACCCTTCCACGCAATGTGACCCAGGCGGTGACGCTGCCGCGCCGGGGCCAGAACGCGAGATTGCGGTTCAGTGCCACGGCGGGTGAAACGGTGACGTTGCGGATGTCGGGTCAGACGACAGTGCCGGTGGGTTGGCAGTCCTACTACACCGTGTTCCGTCCGGACGGCACCCAGCTGGCGAGCACGAACATCGTCACCGCCACGACGCTGAACCTGCCCAACCTGCCGGAGACTGGCGACTACACCGTCGTGGTCGATCCCTACCACGGCGCGACCCTGGCCTCGCAAGTACTGTTGGCCAGCGGCACGACAGACGATGTCGATGTTGGTGACGATCCGGCCGGGTACGAGACCACGGTGCCCGGGCAGATCGTGTACATGAACTTCAGCGCACAAGAAGGCCAGCGGCTGGGTCTGGGAATCAGCGATCTGGTGGTCTCGAGTGGATCTTTGGTTCGGGTGGCAGTGAGCCGGCCGGACGGGACCAGTCTCGTCAACGCCACGGCCTGTTCCCAGAGCAGCGGCGGCTGCGGTTTCAACTTGTCGGCGAACCAGACCGGGATTTACCAGGTCACGGTGACACCGGAGGCGACCGGGCAGACGATGTCGTTCACGTCGACGCTGTCGGTGGATATCGCCGGAACACTGGCGCGCGATGTGCCGCAGACGCTGTCGCTGCCACGTCGCGGCCAGAACGCACGGCTGTGGTTCGACGCGACCGCCGGCGAGACGCTCGCGCTGCGCGTGTCAGGGCAGGTCGCGATTCCCGCGGGCAAGCAGTCCTACTACCGCATCTATCGCCCCGACGGTACGCAGCTGGCCACCACCAATACCGCGACCGGAACGACGTTGAGCATTCCGGCCATCCCGGTGGCGGGCGCGTACTACCTGCTCGTGGATCCATACGATGGTGCGTCGTTGTCGAGCGAGATCACGCTCGTCGAGCGTTGATGGGGACTCCTGGAAGACCGGCATAAGCGAGAAAGGAAGCAAGCACATGAACCGTGCATATCGTGGTGGCTGGAAGGCCGCGCTCATTGGAATGGCGCTGGGTGTCGTGTCCGCAAGCAGCGCATCCGGGCATTTCCCAGGCATCGCCTCGACATCGACCGCTGCGGCCCAGGCCGCGGCGTATCCCCATAGCGATGTGCGGCGCGATCCCCTGCAGGGCATTGTGTCGGTCGAGCGGCGTGTCCAGCTTCCCGAGGGCGGCTGGTTGACGCTGGCAGCCGATGGATCGTCCATCACGCTGTGGACGCAATCGCCCGCTCGGGCCGTGAGGACGTGGCAGCTCGCCGATGTCCGGCGGCACGCGACTCTTACGGTGCTGCCCAGCGGCCGCGTGTTGCTGTGGGGTGGCGTTAACCGTATCGGGGAGAACCACGGCACGGGCCTCGTCTTCGACCCCGAGCTGAGAACGCTCGAAACGGCCGATCTGCCCATCGTTTCCCGATCGGGGCACACAGCATCCGTGTTGACTGATGGTCGTGTCCTGTTCGCGGGCGGTCGCTTCGAAGGCGCACCCTACACTCTGTGGCGCGAAGGCACGAATGATGTCACCGAACTCCCTGCCGGGCCTTCCGTTCCTCGAGTCGGCCACCGGGCGGAGCTGCGGACCGATGGCAAAGTGCGTTTGTTCGGGAGCGGGGCTGCGTCTCAGGATCTGATTTTCGATCCGGCCCTCGCAACGGTGGACCGCGCGGATGCATCGGCATTGCCCCCCCAGGCGCCAGGACTAGCCGGATCGTTGCCGACTCAGGGAGCGGCCAATGTCGGCACCAGCACCCGCATCGCGTTGCGTTTCAGCCACCGTCTGGCCGGTGGGACGCTCAACCCGGACCATGTCATGTTGCTCGGCCCAGGCGGCGCGACGCCGGTGCGTATCGTCACCGTGGAAGACGGGCGTCTGGCTTTCGTGACGCCGCTGCAGGAACTGTTCCCCGATACGCCCTACACATTGTTCGTCGAGGACGCACTCACCGATCATGGTGATCCGGTACACGACATCGTCCTCGACTTCCGGACGGTTGCGCTGAGAGCGGAGGTCGATGTTGATGTCGATGCCGGGAACGAAGATAAGCGTCGCGGCGAAGCTGCTGATCGAGCGGATGCCTCCCACGGGCCCGAGACCGCGAAGTACTGTCAGGGACGAGAGCGCCGCGCGACCCCGTGCGTGGCATATGCCCTTCTGGACGAAGGCATCTGGACGCCCGGGCAGGACAGCACCGAAGGCCGCTGGCGCGCGCTCGGGCGGCAGCCTGATTTGATGTCCACCCAGCTGATGGCGCGCGTCACCGAAGCCGTCGGCCTGACCACGCTGACGGGACAGATCCTGCGTGTAGACGGTGTCCCGGTTTCCGGAGTCGAGGTCAGTATCGGAAATCTCTCGGCATACACCGATGCCCAAGGCCGGTTCTGGCTCTACCAGGCTCCGGTTGGGCGCAACGAACTGTACGTGGACGGCACCACAGCCAACGCGGCCGGCACAGAGTACGGTCAGTTCGTGGTGGGTGTGGACATCCGTCAGGGCACGCTGAACCAGCTCGACTACACGATGTATCTCCCGCGGATCAGCGCGCGGGACAAGATCGCCATTGCATCGCCTCTGCAGCGCGATGTGGTGTTGACCCACCCCGACATGCCCGGCCTGCAGGTGCATGTGCCGGCAGGCACGGTGTTCCGCGATCGCAAGGGCCGGATCGTCCGGGAGCTCGCGCTCGTGCCCACCCCGGTCAACCGTGCGCCGTTCCCGGTGGCCGAAAACTACCCGATGTATTTCACCATCGAGCCGGGCGGTGCGGTCATCCAGGGCCTGGATCCGCAATCCGCACGCGGGATCCGCATTCTCTACCCGAACTACGACAAGCATCCGGCCGGCACCCAGGCGGACTTCTGGATCTACGACCCTGCAGAGGGTTGGCGCGTCTACGGCAAGGGGCGCGTGACCACGGATGAAAGTCGGTTCGCGCCCGAGGCTGGTGTCGCCCTGCATCAGACGATGGGCGGCAGTTACTCCGTCAATACCAACGACCCCGCCCCGGAGGATGATCTGCCGCCGGAATGCCAGAGCTGCGGCGAGGGCAACGCGGGGACGGGTCAGAACGCCACGGCCGGCGATCCGATCGATCTGCGCACGGGCCAGTTCAGCTATCAGGAGACCGACATCGGCATCGCGGATATCGTGCCGATCTCGCTGTCGCGCACCTACAGCCCGCGTGATCTGAAACGCCGCGACTTCGGCATCGGAACGTCCAGCAACTTCAACTACCGGCTGCACGCCGTCAGTGGCACCAGCACCAACGTGCTGCAACTCGTGCTGCCGAGCGGCGCGCCATTGCGATTTAACCGCGTCAGCGGAAGCGGTGCCAACGGATCTTGGCGCCATTACGGCACCACGTCGTTCTCGGGGGCAGTAGTCCAGACCATCAGCGATGGCGGGTACCGCTACAGGCTGACGATGCGCGACGGCTCGATGATGCAGTTCTCCGGAACCAACCCGAACCGCCTGCTGTGGACGCAGGACCGCCACGGCAATCGGACGGAGTTCGTGCAGGACGCGGGTCTGATCCGGCGCATCGTCTCCCCAAACGGGCGCTACATCGACCTCGAGTACGACAGCAACAACCGCATCCGCCAGGCGACCGATCCACTCGGTGCCACCTGGCAGTACAGCTACAACAGCAACGGCCTGCTGCACAGCGTGACGTATCCGGACGGCACCGAGCGCAGCTATCACTACGAGACGTTCAATTTCTCCTCGGCGATGCATCGCATCCGCGAGGTCCACGATCGTCGCGGCAACGTGCTGCTGAAGAACGAATGGGGCACCGGCATCAATGACCCCAATTTCCTGCGCGCCACGAAGCAGACGGTGGCCGATGGCGGTGTCTACGAGATCGATTACTTCCATCGTGTCGATAACAAGCGAGGCACGCTGGTGACCCATCCGGACGGCAGCCAGCGCCGGGTAGTATTCGACGACGACGACGGCCTATATCCAGTTTCCGATACCTTGGCCTACGGCACCGATCTCGAACAGACCTTCCATTTCGAGCGCAACAGCCTCGGCCAGATGACAGCCCGCATCGATCCGCTGGGGCGTCGTACCGAGTACAGCTACAACGCGGAGTGGCAGGTCACCCGGGTCACTCACCTGGCAGACACGTCCGATGCGGTGACGGTATCCGTGGCCTACACCTCGGATGGCGATCTCCGATCGATCACCGACGAACTGGGGCGCACCACCACGCTCGACTACCAGAACGGTTGCCTGGTCCGAATCACCAATCCGCTGGGCGTCAGCACGCGCATGACCTGTGATGCGGGCGGGCAGCCCAACAGCGTGATCGACGCGCTCTCCAACGTCACCACGCTGGGATACGTCGGTGCCGACCTCGCCTCGGTCACCGATCCTCTGGGCCGCAGTGTGCAGTTCCGCCACGACGCCCTCGGCCGGATCATCGGCGTGGAGGATGCATTGGGCAATCTCACACGTCGCGAGTACGACGCGGAAGGCCGGGTGGTGAGATTCGTCGATGCCGCCGACAACGTCACCGAGATGGCCTACGACCCGAACGGCAACGTGACCGCGGTGCTGATGCCCAACGGCAGCGGCATCACCTACGAGTACGACAACCGCGATCGTCTGATCGAGCGCACCGACCATTTAGGCCAGGTGGAAACATGGACCTGGGACACCATGAACCGGGTCACGGGTTATACCGATCGCAAGGGGCAGCTGACCTCGTTCGCCTACGATGCGCTCGGCAGGCCGAGCACGACTACGTATGACGACGGCCACACCGTGGCCGCCACCTACGACGAGGCTGACCGCCTGTTGGGCCTCGACGACACCGCCTCGGGCGCGCTGGGATGGATCTACGACGATCTTGATCGGGTGATCGAAGCCATCAGTCCCCAGGGCAATATTGCCTACGAGTACGACAATGTCGGCCGCCGGACCGCGATGACTGCGGCGAGCCAGCCGAAAACGGAATACCACTACGATGCCAACGACCGCTTAACCCGGATTCTGCAGGGCGCCGAGGTGGTGGCGTTCGATTACGACGACCTTGATCGCGTCACTAGGCTGACCCTGCCAAATGGTGTCGAGACCGGTTATGCCTACAACGAGGCGAGCCAGCTTGGAGGTATTGCCTGGCATCGTCCGGATGGCAGTTTGCTGCATACGCTTGGCTACGGATATGACAGAGCAGGCCAACGGGTGGTACAGACCGGTACGCTTGCCTCGCAGGTGCTTCCGGACGCGAGCGCGGGCCCCAATGCATTCGACGACAACAATCGGCAAACACAGCACAACGGCCTTCCGCTGACCTATGATCTCAATGGAAATCTGACCAATGATGGCTCTCGAAATTATGTTTGGAATGCGCGCGATCAACTGATTGAGATCACGCAAGGCGCGGATACCATCGCGAGCTTCGGCTACGATGTGCTCGGCCGTAGGAACATTAAAGGGGAGGGCGTTTCGAGTACCGAATATCTATATGACGGGCTCGATCCTGTGCAGGAGACACAAGGGGGAGCTGTCGTTCCGATTCTTGCCGGCCTCAACATCGATGAGCGGTTCGCAAGAGGGGAAGGAGTCAGTCGGTATTACTTTTTGACGGATGCGCTGGGCAGTACGCGGATGCTAACCGATAATGCTGGAGGTATTGTCCAGAGTTACGAATACGATCCTTACGGTGGCACGCATTCGGTTGATGTGGCAGTGGAAAATCCGTATCGGTACACAGGGCGTGAACAAGACGCGAATGGAATTTATTATTACCGTGCACGCTATTTTAATTCTGGAATGGGGCGCTTTCTGAGTGAGGATCCTCTGGAGCTGGCTGCAGGGGATTTAAACCTCTATGCGTATGTACTCGGTAATCCTGTTGACCATACCGATCCGACCGGCGAGTTCGTCCCGATGGCGGTGGGCGCCGGGATCGGCATGCTTTTGGAATACGCGACGAATCCATGTGCCAGTGCGGGCGACATCCTGTTGGCAGGGGCTATCGGCGCGCTAGGTGGTGGGATAAGTAAAGCCGCTTTCCTCCGCTATGGTTCTCGCTCGCTCACAAGAGAAACTGGGAAGGAATGGTCTCATTCGCTGGGTAAAAAGTTCGTTGACAGATTCACCAGTGGTCGCCTCAACAGGGCGCTCAATCAACGTGGAGGCCTTAATGGTAGCTGGACGAGTCCAGCTCGTCATTATCGACACGATGCAAGCCGATACCCGCGAGGGTGGCGAGATATGGGTGAGCGACTTCCCGGTCCATTGAGAGGCCTGGACAGAACGCCCGACTGGATGAAAGGAAGTGGAGCTTCAGGGGCAGTTGGCTCTGCTGTTGCCGGCTCAGGATGCGGTTGTAACTAACTATTGGTCTGTCCATGTTTCTACATTTTTTAAAATTTATATGTGGGGAAGGTAGCTGGAGCCTACGGCCGTATGAATTACTGGTCATCGAAGAGGCGCTTGGCGTTATGGATGAGGCTGATGCTTCCGTAGTGAGATCCAACTTGAATGGAATTTTCGTTGATAGAATGTCATCCGGAAGGATATGTGTTATTAGGTATCCGCGCGACCGCCATTTGGTGAAGCTGGCCGAAAGTTCATACGACGATATGTTGATCGAAGTGACCGTTGCGGTGGAAGGGCGCAAGGAAGTGGCTCACGTAACTTTTTACAGAGGGTTGCTTTTCAGTGTTGAATTCAAGAAAGCGGGGCGATGGTATAAACGCAAAAGTGTAAAAGTGATTGGTGCAGTTAGAGGTCTTGTCCAAAGTAGTTATTCGAATCAGATCGACAAGGCGGAGCATGGTCGAATCTAAAGATAGGATTTCTCTCTGACTTGAGAAGAATAAGAATTGGATTTCGTGTCACGCGGAATTTTTTGCGGGCGTCTGTTTTTCGCTGGCTGACTATTGGCGCCTACTTTGGATTTGGGGCGCACTCGATATTCTTCTGAAGGTCTGTGCTGGATAGATGCCACGGATGTGCTCGCTCTGTCAGATTTGATGCACTAAATTGGTGCGATGCCGGCTCCCGACCTCGCCCTCGACCAGCTGCTGACCCCCGTCGCCTGGACCGACCACCACGCCCGTATCGAGGGCTGCAACCTCGCCTTCGCGCGGTGGCTGGGGGTGAGCGTGCGGCGGTTGCTGGACCAGCCGCTGGCGGCGCTCGAGGCCGACGGCGACATGCTGCGGCGGGCGCTGACCGCCGATGACGTCGACAGCGATCAGCTCCGCCTGCGCCGGATCCAGCTGGCCTTTCTCGGTAGCACGCCACGTTTCGCCGACGGCTGGCTGAGCCGGCGCGAGGGCGGCGGCTGGCGGTTGGAGGCGCATCCGGTCGATGAGTTTCCCGGCGACGATCCACTGCAGGTCTTGCCGAGTGCGCTGTCGGCGGCGCTGCGCGGGCTGGCCCACGAGCTGCGCAATCCGCTGGCCGGGCTGAAGGGCGCGGCGCAGTTGCTGGCGCGCCGCACGCCGGATCCGGCGTCGGTCGAGTTGTTCGGGCTGATCCAGGCCGAGGTCGCGCGGCTGACCCAACTGGTCGACGATCTGCTGGCGCCCGCACCGCCGGACCCGCACGAGCCGCTCAATATCCACGCGGTATTGGAGCGCGTGCTGCCGCTGGCCGAAGCCGAAGCGGGCTGGATCGTCAAACTCGCCCGCGACTACGACCCGAGCCTGCCGGACATGACCGGCGATGCCGACCGCCTCGTGCAGGCCATCTGGAACCTGGTCCGCAACGCGATCCAGGCCGGTGCCGCCAACGTGACCCTGCGCACCCGCATCGAGCATGCGGTGCGCATCGGCGATGTCGTCCATGCGCGGGCGTTGCGGCTGGAGATCGTCGACGACGGGCGCGGCGTGCCGGAGGAACTGGCCGAGCAGATCTTCCTGCCGCTGGTGTCCGGCCGCGCCGACGGCACAGGACTGGGATTGGCGCTGGCGCAGCAGGTCGCGCGCGAGCACCGCGGCTCGCTGGCTTACCGTTCGCGATCGGGGCATACGGTGTTCACCCTGCTGCTGCCGTTGGCCGCGGCCGACGAGGAGGGCGCGCGCGATGACTGAGCCGCCACGGATCTGGGTGGTCGACGACGACCGCAGCGTCCGCTACGTGCTGTCGGCGGCGCTGGCCGAAGCCGGCTACGACGTGGCCGGCTTCGATTCCGCGGCGGCGGTGCTGACCGCGCTCGGGGCGCGCCCGGTGCCGCAGTTGCTGTTCACCGATGTCCGCATGCCGGGCGACGATGGCCTCGTGCTGCTGGAGCGGCTGAAGGTCTCGTATCCGCAGTTGCCGGTGATCGTGATGTCGGCCTATACCGATGTCGCCAGCACCGCCGGCGCCTTCCGCGGCGGCGCGCATGACTTCCTCTCGAAGCCCTTCGATCTCGACGATGCCGTCGCGCTGGCGGCGCGGACGTTGCAGCCCGTCGTATCCGACGACATGTCCTCGGCGCCGGTCGTGGCCGACGAGCCGGGTGACACGCTGATCGGCGAGACCCCGCCGATGCGCGAACTGTTCCGCGCCATCGGCCGCCTCGCACAGGCACCCTTGAACGTGCTGGTCACCGGCGAGACCGGTACCGGCAAGGAGCTGGTCGCGCGGGCGCTGCATCGCGAATCGCCGCGCGCGCGCCGTCCGTTCGTCGCGATGAACACCGCGGCGGTGCCGTCCGAGCTGCTGGAAAGCGAACTGTTCGGCCACGAGGCCGGGGCGTTCACCGGCGCCAACCGCCGCCACATCGGTCGCTTCGAGCAGGCCGATGGCGGCACGTTGTTCCTCGACGAGATCGGCGACATGCCGCTGTCGCTGCAGACGCGGCTGCTGCGGGTGCTGGCCGAAGGCGAGTTCTTCCGTGTGGGCGGGCGCGAGCTGATCCGGGTCGACGTGCGGGTGATCGCCGCCACCCACCAACCACTCGAGGCCCTGGTGCGCGACGGTCGCTTCCGCGCCGACCTGCTGCACCGGCTCGACGTGGTGCGCCTGCGCCTGCCGCCGCTGCGCGACCGACGCGACGACGTGCCGCGCCTGGCCGACGCCTTCCTCGCCTCGGCGGCGCAGCGCTTCGACGCGCCGGTGAAACGCCTCGATGCCGCCGCCCGCAGACGCCTGATGGCCCACGACTGGCCGGGCAACGTGCGCGAGCTGGAGAATCTGTGCTGGCGCCTGGCCGCGCTCGCGCCGGCCGAGACGATCCGTGCCGACGACGTGCAGGATGCGTTGTCGCCCGAAAGTGCAGACGCGGGCACGTCTGCGGCGTCGGCATCGGCCTGGGACGATGCGCTGGCGGACTGGGCGCGCGGACAACTCGCCGCCGGCACGCCGGATCTGCACGCGCAGGCGCGCGAGCGCCTGGACACGGTGCTGCTGGACGTGGCGCTCGCGCACACCGGAGGCCGACGTGCGGAGGCCGCTGCTCGGCTGGGCGTGGGACGGAACACGTTGACGCGCAAGCTGGGACCCCGGCCCGGCCGGGGATGAGGGCCGGGGGTGCGGACGGTGTCCGCTGCCCGATCGGAACACCCGTTTCCTCGACCGCGAAGGCCGCTTATCGTGGTCTCCCCCCGAGCCCGAGTTCGCCGCCATGGATCGTTCGTTGTTCGCCCTGCTGCTGCCGTTGGCGCTGGCCGCCTGCGCCAGCGCACCCCGTCCTGCGGCACAGCCGCCCGTCTCGGCCGCGCCGCCCGCAGCCCAGGTGCCGGGTCTGGCGACGGTGGGAACCGCGCGCGAGGCCAGTGCGGTGCTCGCATCTGCATCGGGGAGCCTGGTCAGCGGCCGGGTGCGGCTGGAGCCGGCCGAGGGTGGGGTGCGCGTCACCGGCGAGATCGGCGGCCTGGTGCGCAACGGCGCGCACGGCCTGCAGGTGCACGAGCGCGGCGACTGCAGTGCGGCGGATGCCGCCAGCGCCGGCCCGTACTTCGATCCCGCCGCAGGCCCGGATCAGGGCGGCGTGGTGGTGGGCGGCAACTACGACCGCATCGTCGCCGACGGCGAAGGCGTCGCGCGGGTGGACATGCGCATCCCGGGCGCGGTGCTGGGCGGCGGCGCGCCCAACGACATCGCCGACCGGGCACTGGTGGTGATGGGGGCGACGCCGGGATCCTTCAGCGCGCGGGTGGCGTGCGGTGTGGTCAACGCCGCGTACTGACGCCGACGCAACACGCATTGGGGTATAGATGGCGCCCCATTCATTTCATTCATCGGAGCCACGCCATGCGCAGGATCCTGCTCGCCACGTCCCTGACCGCCGTCCTGGCGGCCTGTTCGCCATCGGCGCCCGATGCCGCCGACGTCGACCAGCCCGGCACCGCACCCGAGACCGCGCCGATGGCGCCGACGGGCGAACCGACCGCCTCGATCGAGATCATGGCCGCCACCGCGACGCTCGATCCCACCGAGGGCAACGACGTGCGCGGCACGCTGCGCTTCGAGATGGCCGACAACAACATCCGTGTCAGCGGCGAGATCACCGGCCTGCCGGCGGGCACCGAGCACGGCTTCCACGTGCACGAGACCGGCGATTGCAGCGCGCCCGACGCGACCAGCGCCGGTGGTCACTTCAATCCGGATTCGAACGACCACGGCCGTGTCGGCGGTGGCGAGCACCATGCCGGCGACAGCGACAACCTGACCGCGGACGATCAGGGTGTGGCCCGGGTCGACAACACGCTCGAAGGCGCGACCATCGGCGACGGTGCGTCGACCGACATCGTCGGCAAGGCCGTGATCGTGCATGCCGACGCCGACGATTACACCTCGCAGCCGACCGGTGATGCCGGCGACCGTCTGGCCTGCGGCATCATCCAGGCGGCGCCGTAAGAACGTAAGCAAGGCCGCGCCCCGTCGGGCCTGCCGAAAAACGGACCCCGCACGTTTCGGCGTGCGGGGTTTCTTTCGCGTGCGTGGCACGGATCGGCCCGCGTCCCTGGAGAACCGGCCCATGGCCGCGACGATGCCGGCCGTCGAACGTCTGCCGTGAGGCGGCGGTCGTGGCCATGGAGCGCGTCTACGGCCGTGCGGTCGGATGGATGCCTGCATCCGCCGCGCGGCGGCGCCTCAGGCCACGCTGGCGCGGGGATCCAGATCGCCCGGGCAGTGATCGAATCGCACCGCGATGCCGTGCGCGCGCAAGACGGCGTCGAACTGCCGCTGTCGCGCTTCGAAGTGAGCGAACCCGCGCGCCAGCTGTGCATCGTCCTGGCCGTCTCCCGCGTAGCGCGCCCGCCAGGCGGCCGGGGAAAACAAGGCGATGCGGGCTTCGCCGTCGGCGTAATGCACCAGCGGCTCCGGAAGGACGTCCAGCCAGGCCTCGTCGTGCGGCGACAGCAGCGCGGTCTCCAGCAGCGGCCACAGCGGCTCCAGGCCGGCGTGTTCGTACTGCATGGCGGTCATCGCGAGCAGATCGTGCAACGTCAGGTAGCGGGCATGTTCGATCGCCACGCCGAAGGCCTCCTGCGCATGCAACGCGGTGTCGGCGCCGGCCATGCCGGTTTCCATCAGGTCGCGCTCGAGCGCGTCGCCGACCGCCGCCACCGTGGCCGGGTCGCCGCGCAGCACCAGCGGTACCAGCCGCAACGGGCCGCCTGCGTATTCGGCTGCAGGCGACAACGCGCCGGGAAGGCGCCCCTCGTGACTGCCGAAGGCGATCACCCGGGCGCCGGCATCGCCCGGCGCGCGCGCGGCGAGGTGGTCGAGTTCGTGATGCACGGGCCAGCCGGGTCGCAGCAGTTCGATCGGGTCGTAATGCGCGCCCACGGCGATCAGGTCGAGCGATGCCGCAGCAGGCACGAAGCCGGCCAGGTCGCGTGCGATGCGTTCGGCCAGCGCGCCCACGTCGGCCTGCGGCAGGGCATCGCGACGGGTGCCGTCGTCGGCCGAGAGTTCCAGCGCGAGGGCGGCCCGAATCACGGGAGCGGAGGACGGCGAGGGATCGGACATCGGTGATTGGCCGTCCACGACGGCGGCGGTAAACTCGGCCCACATTATGCCCATCGCGGTCGACCCGTCATGGTCGACCGGGCCATCCCCCGAGGAGATCCCCATGCCGTCAGGTCGTCCCGTCGCCGTACTGGGTGGCGTCCGTATTCCGTTCTGCCGCCAGAACACCGCCTACGCGGATGTCGGCAACCTCGGGATGTCGGTCCGCACCCTGGGCGCGCTGGTCGAGAAGTACGGATTGCACGGACAGCAACTGGGCGAGGTGGCGATGGGGGCGGTGATCAAGCACTCCAGCGACTGGAACCTCGGCCGGGAGGCGGCGCTGTCGTCGGGGCTGTCGGCGCTCACGCCCGGCATGACCCTGCAGCGCGCCTGCGGCACGTCGCTGGATTCGATCATCACCATCGGCAACAAGATCGCCACCGGGCAGATCGAATCGGGTATCGGCGGTGGCTCGGACACCACCTCCGATGTGCCGATCGTCTACGGCCAGACCCTGCGTCGGCGCCTGTTGCGCGCGGCGGCGGCGAAGACCCCGAAGGACAAGCTCGCCGCGTTCAAGGGCTTCCGCCTGCGCGAGCTCAAGCCGGATTTCCCGGGCGTGGCCGAGCCGCGCACCGGCAAGTCGATGGGTCAGCATTGCGAGGACATGGCCAAGGAGTGGAACATCTCGCGCGACTCGCAGGACGAGCTGGCGGCCGCGTCGCACCACAAGCTGGCCGCCGCTTACGAGCGCGGGTTCTTCGACGATCTGGTGGTGAGCTTCCGTGGCGTGGCGCGCGACAACATCCTGCGCCCGGACACGTCGATCGAGAAGCTCGCCACGCTCAAGCCGGCATTCGACCGCAGCTCGGGTCGCGGCACCCTGACCGCCGGCAACTCCACCCCGCTGACCGACGGTGCGTCGGCCTGCCTGCTGGCCAGCCAGGAATGGGCGGCCGCCCATGGCCACACGCCGCTGTGCTGGCTGCGCGACGCGCAGACCGCGGCGGTCGACTTCGTCCATGGCGAAGGCCTGTTGATGGCGCCGACGGTCGCCGTGGCCGAACTGCTCCGCCGCAACAACCTCACCCTGCAGGACTTCGACGTCTACGAGATCCACGAGGCGTTCGCCGCGCAGGTGCTGTGCACCCTGCGTGCCTGGGAGAGCGAGGAGTACTGCCGCAACCGGCTGGGCCTGGAGGCACCGCTGGGCCGCATCGATCCGGCGAAGATCAATCCGCTGGGCTCGTCGCTGGCCGCCGGCCACCCGTTCGCGGCCACCGGCGCACGCATCGTCGCCACCGCAGCCAAGCATCTGGCCGAGCGTGGTGGCGGACGCACGCTGATCTCGATCTGCACCGCCGGCGGCATGGGCGTGGTCGCGATCCTGGAGCGCTGAGTCCGGAGCCGCGGGGCGTAGCGCCTTCCGGACATCGAATCGGGGCATCGGTCTCCGGATACCGAACGCCGGGCCGACGAGGCCTGTCCAGCGACATGGCGGCACGGTCGCGACGGGTCTCCGCGTGCACGCTGCAGGCGAGCGTCTTGGGCGCGCCTCCACCCGCGTGCTGCGCCGCGTCTTGATCCCCCGCGGCGAGCGCCGCTAGCGTCGGGCTTCGACCATACACCCGCGTACTGGCGCGGCGGAGGCGGGGCATGCGCAGCATCCTGATCGGGTTGGCGCTGTGGTGGGGATGGGTCGTCGCGCTGCCAGCGCACGCCGTCGATCCCGGCGTCCGGTACGAACGCATCGCCGGTTGGGACGGCACCGCCCTCGGCGCGGTGGTGATCACGCCGCAAGGCCAGGGCGACGGGCCCTTCCCGCTGGTCGTGATGCCGTCGAGCTGGGCGGTGCCCAATCTCGAGTACGTCGGCCGCGGCAAGGTGCTCGCGCGGCAGGGGTACGTGGTGGTCAGTTACACCTCGCGCGGGTTCTGGGATTCCGAAGGCCGGATCGATATCGCCGGGGCGGCCACGGTGGAAGACGTGAGCGCGGTGATCGACTGGGCGCTCGCCAACACGCCGTCCGATCCCGCGCGCATCGGCGCGTCCGGCATCTCGTACGGGGCCGGCGTCAGCCTGTTGGCGGCCGCGCGCGATCCGCGCATCCGGGCGGTCGCCGCGCTCAGCGGCTGGGCCGACCTGGAAGCCTCGCTCTACGCCAACGAGACCTTCAGCAAACAGGGTGGCGCCCTGCTGGTGGTGGCCGGAACCGCCACCGGTCGTCCCGGCCCGGAACTCGCCGCGGCCACCCGGTTGATCCTGGCCGGACGCGGCGACGATGCGGTGCAAGGCCTGCTGCCGCTCATTCCCGAGCGCGGCGCAGTGGGCGAACTGGCCGCGCTGGCCGAGTCGCGCCCGGCCATCCTGCTGGTCAATGCCTACAACGACAGTCTGTTTCCGCCGGGGCAGATGGTGGACTTCCACGAAGCGCTGGAAGGCGCGAAGCGGCTGGTGATGGTGCACGGCGATCACGCGACCGCCGAGCTGCCGGGCGCGCTGGGCCTGCCGAATCTGGCCTACGACGAGGTGGGGCGCTGGTTCGACCGTCATCTGCGCGGTCACGACGACGGCCTCGATGCGGAGCCCCCGGTCCACCTGTACTCGCAGCGCGGAAATGTCGCGGCCTATGCGGACTGGCAGGCCGTGCGCGCGACCGAGGTGGTGCACCACCTGGGCGCGCCGCGCGGGCTGTTGCGCCCGACCGGCGCGATGGGGAGCACGGTGGCTCCGGCATGGTCGCATCGCATCGTCACCGGTCTGCCGACGCTGGCGCATTCGGGCACGGTCATGATCAGCGGGTTCATGCAGGGGCTGGGCGTCGCGCCCTACAGCTGGATTCCCGGCGTGAGCAGGCTTGCGGCAGGCGTGTGGGAAGGTGCGCCGGCCTGGCATGCACGCACCGTGGCCGGCATGCCGCACCTGCGGATCGAGGTGGTGCCGGAACAGGCCGACACCAGCCTGTTCGCGTATCTCTACAGTGTCGACGGACTCGGCAACGGCGCTCTGATCAGCCACAAACCCTACAGCCTGCGCGGCGCGACACCCGGTCGCGCGCAGACGGTGGAGATGCGTCTGGAAGCCACCCATTGGGAGATGCCACCCGGCCACCGCCTGGTGCTGGTCATCGACACCGTGGATCCGCGTTATGGCGGTGTCAGCCCGCTGGTCGGCGGGGTGCGCATCGGGTCGCCCGCCCAGCTGGGCATCCCGATGCGCTGACCGGGCTCAGCGGGGGTCGCGCGGGGATGTCGGGTCGGGCGGCGGCACGTCGTGTCCGGTGGCGGTGGGTGTCGTCCGTGCCTCCGGGAATGCAGGGTCCGCCTGGATCGTCGGGTCCGCTTCGGGCGCCGCCTCGGGGGCCATCAAGGTGATCCGCTCGCGCGGCGGCAGGGCCGCCACCGGCTGGTCGCGCCCGGCGCGCAGCGCGTTGCCGTAAGCGAAGCGGGCGCCTGCCTCGTCGCCCTGCGCCAGCCAGGTGTCGCCCAGCACTTCCCACGCGTTGGCACCCGCGCCCTGTTCGATCGCACGGCGGGCGTAATCCTCCGCCCGGTTCCATTGCGCCTGTTCGGCCGACAGCCGTGCCAGCGCCAACAGCAGCGCCGGACTGCCCGGATGCTGGCGCAACCAGCGTTCGCAGGTGGACGCGCGATGCTCCACGCGCTGCAGCGGCAGGGCGCCGTAACGGGTGACCAGGCGTTCGTCCCAGCGACTGTCGAGGGCTTGCTCCAGACTGCGCGCCGCAGCCTCGTGCCAGCCCAGCGCGGCCGCGCGTTCGGCGTAGGCCGACGCCACCGGCCGTTCGGTGCGCAGGGTCTTGGGCAAGGCCTCCCAGCGCGCCGCCAGGACGTTGCCGTCTTCGGCCTCCTGCAGGGACGCGGCGGCCCAGCGTCCTTCGACTTCATCCAGTCGGGCCTTGGACAACGCGTCCTGCTGGCGAAGGGCGCCGAGCAGTTCGTACGCCTGGGACGCCTGACCGGAGGCGGCCAGCGCCTCGGCGCGCAGGGCCAGCCCGCGTGGCGGCAGCGGTTGTGCGGACGGCGCATCGAGGGCCACCAGCGCATCGGTGGGGCGCTCCTCGGCGAGGGCGAGTTCGGCCGTGGCGATCGCGCGTGCCGCCGGGTGGCGGTCGCCGAAACCTTCGAGCTCGCGGCGTGCGCCCGCGGCGTCGCCACGGGCCCAGGCGGCCTGGGCAGCGCTCAGGCGTGCGGCCGGTTCCGTATCCGGGTCGTCTTCGGCCTGCGCGAGCGCCTTCTGTGCCTGGGTGTAGTGGCCGGCGTGCAGCGCCATCAGGCCTTCCGACAGGCGCAGGCGGGCCTGGCGGTCGCGGTGACGGTTCCAGCTGCGGAACGGCAGGCTCAGCAGCGTCCACAGCCCCCAGAGCACCAGCAGGACCAGCAGCGCGATGCCGATCGCCTCGACCAGATTCGCGGTGTAGTCCATGCCGCCGTAGCGAATCAGCAGCAGGCCGGTATCGCCCGAAAGCAGCATGTGGGCCACGACCGCGCCGATCGCGGCCAGAACGAGCAGAAACACCAGGTTGCGCAGGACTTTCATGACCGGCTCCACCGAAGGCCAAGGCCGCCGCTGCGGCCGATCCCTGCACGCTAGCGGGCATTCCGTTCGGGCGGCGTGCAGATGATGAATGGGCCACGGAGCGCGGCTGGTCCACCCGGTCGGCGGCACCGGCAGGGGCGGCTATCGCGAGGAAGCGCCAGCGGAGAGCGGTCGGCTCGCATGGCGGTGACGTTTCTCAGCCCGGTGCGGAAAAGGCGACCCGGTCCAGCAAGGCATCGGGCTGTGGGGTCCGGCCACAGTCGACGCGCGCGAAGCCGAGATCGCTGGCGAGTGCGGCCAGACGGTCGCTGGCGGCGATCACGTGCGCGCTGCGCAACCGGTCCGCCTCGTCCCCGGGCAGGGTGTCGAGTACCCGCTGCAGCGCCTCGCCGCTGGTGACGGGCAGTAGCAGGCGGCCATGGGCCGCGCGCAGGATCGCACGGGCCGGCAGCGCCAGCGGCACCGGCTCGCGGGCATAGACATCCGCGCGGACGATCCGGGCGCCGCGCGCGGCAAGGACCTCGGCGATCCGGCCCCGGCCGCCCGGGGCGGTGACCAGGCCGACCGCGCGGCCCTGCACCTGCCCGGCGGCCAGCGCGGGCAACGCGAGCAGGCCCTCGCTGTCCTGACGCGCCGGCGCCTCGGCGGTCTCGACACCGGCGTCGGTCAGGGCGGCGCGGGTGCCGGCTCCCACAGCCAGCTTGAGTGCCTGTGAGGCGTCGAGCCGCGCCAGGGCGACGGCAGCCGCCACGGCCGCGGGACTGGTGAACACCGCGACCGGCGCCAGCAGCGCGTCGGCCAGGATCCGGCGGGTGCGTGCGTCGTCGCGATGGGCGATGCGCCAGGGCGAAAGCTCGATCAATACCGCGCCATGGCGCTGCGCCCATCGGGCCACCGGTCCGTGCCCACCGACAGGACGCAGCGAGATCACGTAGGATGCCGGCCCTTCGGAACCGGCCGGCACGGAAGCGGACGGCATGCGCGCAGCTTGGTCCCTCGCCCGGGCTGCCGCAAGCCGTGCCGGGCTCCCCCGTGCCCACCCCGAGGAATGCGATGTCGACTCAGCCCCCCTCCGATACCGAGGCCCTGGCCCGGTTGCGAACCCACCTCGACGGCATGCCGCCGGTGGCGGCGATGAAGATTTCCATTGCCGGCTGGGACGGACGCGCACTGTCGCTGTCGGCCCCGCTGGCGCTGCACCGCAACGACAAGGGCTCGGCCTACGGCGGCAGCCTGGTATCGCTGATGACGGCCACGGCCTGGGGGCTGGTCACGCTGCGGGTGGAGGCGGCGGGCCTGGATGCCGATGTGTTCGTTGCCGACAGCGAGGTGCGCTACCGCGCGCCGCTGCTGGCCGATCTCACCGCGCATGCGCGCCTGGATGTCGAGGATGCCTGGCCGGTGTTTCTCGCCACCCTGCGCGCCCGGGGCCGCGCCCGCGCCACCGTGGTGACACAGATTCCACTGCCCGGCGGTGCCGTCGCCACCGAGGCGCGGATGCGTTATGCCGCGATCCTGCGCACGCCGGCGGTTCCGTCCTGAGCGCTCGCCCTCTACCATGCCGGCGACATGCATGAGGCCGGGGAGCCGAACAATGGGGACGATGCGCACGCCACGTGCGGTGGGACCGACCGCGCGCGCATTGCTGGCGATGCTGATGCTCGCGGTGCTGGCCGCCTGCGCCAGCGGCGGCAAGAAGGCCAGCGAGCTCGAACGCATGCAGTACATGTACTCGGCCGCGATCCGCTGGGGCGACTTCGAAGGGGCCTGGAATCTGGTCGATCCGGACGTGCGCGAGGCGCAGCCGATGACCGACCTGCAGTTCCAGCGCTACGAGCAGGTCCAGATTTCCGGCTATCGCGAGCTGGCCGCGCAGTCGGATGGCGAAACCGCCGTGCGCGAGGTCCGGATCGGGGTGATCAACCGCCACACCATGGCGGAACGCACGGTTCGCTATAGCGAACAATGGCGCTACGACGAGGCCGCCGGCCGTTGGTGGCTGACCGGTGGGCTGCCCGATCTGTGGGGCGGGGAGTAGCGCGCCGACCGGCGGTTTTGCGCCCCGCCCCGGGGTAGGCGACAATCGCCGCCCGCCGTTCTGCCGTGAACCATCCTGTGACGTTCGAAGAACTGCTGGCCTTCGCCGGCCGCAACCCCCTGCTCTCGACGGCTCTGGCCGGCATCACCGTGGCGCTGATCTACACCGAGATCAGCCGCCTGACACGTGGTTTCAAATCCCTGCGTCCCGCCGAGCTGACCGCGCTGGTCAACCGCGAGAATGCGCTGGTGGTCGACCTGCGGCCCATCGGCGATTTCGAGAAGGGTCACATCCCCGGCTCGAAGAACGTGCAGATGAGCCAGTTCGACCCCGAGAATAAGCAGATCGCCGCAGCGAAGGCGCTGCCCGTGGTGCTGGTCTGCAAGACCGGCCACATCGCCGGCGGTGCCGCCAAACGCCTGAAGAAGGCCGGTTTCGAGCAGGTGTACCTGCTCGAAGGCGGCATCGGCGCGTGGCAGCAGGCCGACCTTCCGCTCAAGCGAGGCCGCTGACCGCGGCCGGGCATCGCCGCGCGGCGATGCCATAATCCCTCACATCCTCATCACGCATTCCGCTGGAGACCACCATGTCCGAGCAACAGCCTGCCGCCAACGGCAACGGCGCCACCCCGCCCGCGCAGCCCACCGGCGCGCAGTTCACCGTCGAGAAGATCTACGTCAAGGACGTCTCCTTCGAGTCGCCCAAGGCGCCGCAGATCTTCAACGAGCAGGCGCAGCCGCAGCTCAACATGAGCCTGAACCAGGCCGTGCAGCGCGTGGGCGAGAACGGCTACGAGGTGGTGCTCAAGATCACCCTGACCTGTGCGCTGGCCGAGGACAACACCGTCTACGTGGCCGAAGTGGCGCAGGCCGGCGTGTTCGGCCTGTCCGGCTTCGAGCCGGCGCAGCTCGACGCGATGCTCGGCACCCAGTGCCCGTCGGTGCTGTACCCGTACGCGCGCCAGCTGCTCGGCGAGCTGATCCAGGCCGGCGGTTTCCCGCCGTTCCTGCTGCAGCCGATCAACTTCGACGCCCTGTACGCCGAAGGCGTGCGCCAGCGCACCACGCAGCAGGCGGAAGCCAGCGGCGAGACCGTCGGCAACGCCTGATCCATGACCGCGCGACGTCCTGTCGCGGTCCTCGGGGCGGGCTCCTGGGGCACCGCGCTCGCCGCCCTCATCGCCCGCCACGACGTCCCCACGGTGCTGTGGGGGCGGGATGCCGCTGCCGTGGCCGCGATCGACCGCGACCACGTCAATGCCCGCTATCTGCCCGATATCCCGTTGCCGCCGGCGCTGCGCGCCACCGACGACCTGGCGGCGGCGCTCGACGGCGTCGGCCTCGTGCTGGTCTCGGTGCCGTCGCATGCGTTCGCGCAGACGCTCGATGCCGTCGCGCCGCTGCGGCCCGCCGACGCCGGCGTGGCCTGGGCGACCAAGGGCTTCGAACCGGGCTCGGGGCGGTTCCTGCACGAGGTCGCGGCCGATCGCTTCGGCCCCGAGGTGCCGCTCGCGGTGGTCACCGGCCCGTCGTTCGCCAAGGAGGTCGCGCTCGGCCTGCCGACCGCGTTGACGGTGCATGCGCGCGATGAGGCGTTCGCCGAACAAGTGGCCGAAGTGCTGCACGGTCCGGCGTTCCGCGCCTACACCGGCACCGACATGAGCGGTGCCGAACTGGGCGGTGCGATGAAGAACGTGCTCGCGGTGGCCACCGGTGTGGCCGATGGCATGAATCTGGGCCTCAATGCGCGCGCAGGGCTCATCACTCGCGGCCTCAACGAAATGCTGCGCCTCAACGTGGCGATGGGCGGCCGCCCCGAAACCCTGATGGGCCTGGCCGGGTTGGGCGATCTGGTGCTCACCGCCACCGGCGACCTGTCGCGCAACCGGCGCCTGGGCCTCGCGCTCGGACGTGGGCAGCCGCTGGAGGACGCAGTCCGTGCGATCGGTCAGGTGGTCGAGTCCGTGCAGACCGCCGACGAGGTGATGCGCCTGGCCGAGCGCCACGGCGTCGACCTGCCGATCGCAGCCAACGTCCGCGACGTCCTGCATGGCGACATCACACCCGCCGAAGGTCTGGCGCGGCTGATGGCGCGCGAGCGCAAGTCCGAGTATCCCGCCAAGCTGTTCGGCTGACGGAAAAAATGAACCCGGCCGTTTGACCGGCCGGGTCCAGGGCGTCGCACATCCGGGGGAGAGAGAGAACTCGGTGGGCGACGCCGACCGCGGGTGGGGAGCCCGCGGCGACGCTCTAATGGATTACTGGGTACGAATCACCAGGTGAAGCGCGGGCCGACGAACCACTGACGGTCGCCGCCGGAGAACTTCACGTCGCCGGAGATGCCCCAGTTCGGGGTGAAGCGCCACTGCGCGCCGAGGCGGCCGTAGAAGTCGTCGTCGTAGTCGCTGCCGTAATCCTCGTAGCCGGCCATCGCATAGCCTTCGAGGTTGGGCAGCAGGGCGCCACGCAGGCCGACCTCGACGCTGTAGCCGTCGGCGTCGATGCGGTTACCGAAGAAATCCCGGCCGGCGTCGAACTTCTCGTAGGCGATGCGGGTCACCAGATCGGCGTTCGGGGAGATGCCGTGGTTGTAGCCCACGCCCACGCGCCATTGGTCGAAATCGACCCTGCTGTCGTCGATCTCCTGATTCTGGTAGCCGCCGAAAACGTGGAAATTCGGATGGAACGCGATCGACGCGTTCACGCCGAAGCCATCGGCGTCCAGATCGGAGTCGGTCGCCGCATAGCCGCCTTCGACGTAGTTGTAGGACAGCGACGAGACCGACTGCGCCGAGGCCGCGAACGGCAGGGCGGCGGTCAGGCCGAGGGCGAGCAGGGAAGCGGTGATGCGGGTCATTCGGGATTTCTCTCTTGTTGTAGGACCGGCCCGGGTGATCGGAGGGGAGGGAGTGCGGTTCAGTGGCTGAGCGGCACACGGACCACCCGGGCCGGTGATCGTCATTCTGCTGACTGCGCGACAACACGAACTGAATCTTGAACCGACAGGTACAGGAACTTTACGAAAGCGGCCCTGTCGGCGCGGGCGGCGACATCGCCCATGCCACCGCATCCGACGCTAAGAGACATCGGGATCTTCGGCGTACGCATGGACATGCAGCCGTTCCACACCGCGTGTCGGCGTGATGCGTGGCAGACCCGGTGGACGCACCCGCTCTCCGGAATGCATGGCGGCCCGAGCGGCTCGATCGATTACGCTTGCCGGCCCGCACCCGGTGCGTGACGACCAGGCGCCCTGGCTCCCGCTACGATCCGATGTTCGAATTCGAGCTGCGCCCCATCCTGCATATCCTCCTGCACATCGCCGTGCCGGTCGCAGTCGCCCGGCTGTTCTGGCCGGCGTACTGGAAGCGCGCCGCGGCCTGGATGCTGGCCGGCTGGTTGATCGATATCGATCACCTGCTGGCCGATCCGATCTATGCACCCGGGCGCTGCAGCATCGGCTTCCATCCGCTGCACACCTGGCCCGCGATCGCGGCCTACGGCGCGCTGACCGTGCCGCGGCGCACCCGCTGGCTCGGCGTCGGACTGCTCATCCACATCGTGTTGGACGCCATCGATTGCGTGCTGATGTAACGCGCCGCGTCGTGGCCGGGTGCCTGTGTGCGCATCGCGACCATTGCGGATGCGTCGCTGTTTCACAGGTATCGCTGCTTTCCTCAGCTTCCGCCTTCGAAATCGAGCTGACGCCACGCCTCGAAGACCACCACCGCCACCGCGTTGGACAGATTCAAGCTGCGGTTGCCGGGCCGCATGGGCAGCCGCAGGCGTTGGTCAGCCGGCACACGCGCGAGTACGTCGTCGGGTAGACCGCATGTTTCCGAGCCGAACAGGAACGCATCGCCCTCGGCGAACGCGACGCGGTCGTGTCGCTGGCTGTTGCGCGTGGACAGCGCGAAAAGCCTGGAGGGCTCGATCTTCGTGAGCGCGGCCGACAGCGAGTCGTGCACCTGAAGCGCCGCATACTCGTGGTAGTCGAGTCCTGCACGGCGCAGACGACGATCGTCGATGTCGAAGCCCAGCGGACGGATCAGGTGCAGGCGTGCGCCGGTGTTGGCGCACAGGCGGATCACGTTTCCGGTGTTGGGCGGGATTTCGGGCTGGTAAAGCAGAACGTCGAACATCGGAAGGCCGGCCGCAGGGTCGGCACAGTGTGCCCGTTCACCAAGGAATCGGCGCACCCCGTTGGTCGAAGAAGCTGCCGGTGTCGGCGAGCGCCAGCCGGTCGATCCGTTCGAGCAGGCCGGACACCGCGTCGTCCGGCGTGAGTTCGGCGTGTTCCCCGCCCATGTCGGTACGCACCCAGCCCGGACTGACCGCGACCGCCACGATGCCGCGGGGCGCCAGCGCCTGGGCGAGCTGGACGGTGGCCATGTTCAATGCAGCCTTGCTGATCGCGTAGCTCGGCGTGCCGAAGCGGGTCGTGAGCCCGATCGCGCCGAGGCGGGACGACAGGTTCACCACGCGCGCACCGTCGGCCAGGTGCGGTGCCAGCGCCTGGGTGAGCAACACCGGCGCCACGGCATTGGTGCGGAAGCTGTGCTCCAGGGTCTCGGCCTCGAGATGGCCGAATCGTTCGCCGGCGTGCAGCACGCCGGCGTTGTTGATCAGCAGATCCAGCCGCGCGTCGCCGACGGCCAGCGGCAATTCGCGGAGCAGCTCGTCGCGCGCACGTGCATCGGTCACCTCCAGTGGCAGGACATGCAGGCGACCCGGGTGTTCGCCGGCCAGTGCATTGAGTGCGCCGGCCTTGCCCGGCTGCCGCGCCGTGGCGACGACGTGATCGCCGCGGGCGAGCAGCTGGCGGGCGAACTCGAGGCCCAGGCCGCGGTTGGCGCCGGTGATCAGGACGTGGCGGGATGTCGTCATGGCCGGCAGTCTGGGGATATCGCCGCCATCACCGCGTGACCGCGGTCTGAACGTGCATGCGGGCCGCGCGGATCGCCGCTCGTGCGTTCGGGGAGTATCCTGCCCGACGGCCGCTTTCGGCCGCCTGCCACCGGAGTCCGTCCCGATGAAGCAATCCATCCGCGTTCGCCCCGCTGCCGTCGCGGTTGCGGCCCTGTTGATGCTCGGCGCGGGCGGCTGCACCTGGGTGCACATGGCGCCGGGCGCCAGCAGCGTGCGCGTGGCCGCCTCCGAACCCACGGGCTGCGAGAAGCGCGGCGAGGTGGAGGTCTCGGTGAAGCACAGCATCGCGTTCATCGATCGCAACCAGCTCCGTGTGCGCGAGGAGCTGGAAACCCTCGCACGCAACGAGGCCCCCGGCATCGGGGCCGATACCGTGTTCCCGCTCGAGCCGCCGGCGCGGGGCAGTCAGCGCTTCGGTGCGTGGCGCTGCGGCGGCTGACATCCCGGCCGGTGGTGCCCACCGATCCATGTACGGGATCCCGCATGACCACGTCCTGGAAGGCGAAGCCCACGCCCTCCGGGGATGAAGCCGTTCCACTGACGGGTCCTGGCATCGATTCGGGTCGTCAGCAGTACGGACTGAGCGCCTGACACGCTCCGGCGGACGAGCCGCGCGCTCGTTCTTGCCGCATGGAGAAGGAATGGCAGGGCTCGCCTCTCCGAGCCGCAGAATGCCGCCGCGTGCCCGCAGCGCCACGCCATCGTGCGCCGTTCAGCCCGCTGACCGCGCGCCAATGCGCGAGTGGCCGGAAGCCGGTACCCTATGTCACCTTTTTTTAACGTTGGGGCCTCCGCCCATGCTCTTCGAACATGTCGCCATCGCCGGCCTGGCCCATATCGACGCCCCGCGGCGGCTGTCTTCCGATGAGATCAACGCGCGCCTGAAGCCCACGCTGGATCGTCTCAACATCCGCACCGACGTGCTCAAGGATATCGCCGGCATCTACGAGCGCCGGCTGTGGGACGACGACGTGCAGGCCTCCGACGCCGCCACCCTGGCCGCGGTCAAGGCACTGGCCGACGCCGGTATCGATCCCGACAAGGTCGGCCTGCTGGTCAACACGTCGGTCAGCCGCGATTACCTGGAGCCGTCCACGGCCAGCATCGTCAGCGGCAATCTCGGCCTGTCCGACACCTGCCAGAACTTCGACCTCGCCAACGCCTGCCTGGCCTTCCTCAACGGCATGGACGTGGCCAGCCGGATGATCGAGCGCGGCGAGATCGACTACGCCCTGGTCGTCGACGGCGAGACCGCCAACCTCGCCTACGAGAAGACCATCGAGCGTCTGTCCAGCCCGGACGCCACCGAAGAGGATTTCCGCAACGAACTGGCCACCCTGACCCTGGGCTGCGGCGCGGCGGCGATGGTGCTGGCACGCGCCGAACTGGCGCCGGGCGCGCCGCGTTACCGCGGTGGCGTCACCCGGGCGGCGACCGAGTGGAACACCCTGTGCCGCGGCAACCTCGACCGCATGGTCACCGACACCCGCATGCTCCTGATCGAAGGCATCAAGCTGGCGCAGAAGACGTTCGTCGCGGCGCGCGCCAAGCTCGGCTGGGCGGTGGAGGAGATGGACGAGTTCGTCATCCATCAGGTCAGCAAGGCGCACACCGCCGCCTTCATCAAGGCGTTCAACATCGATCCGAAGAAGGTCATGACCATCTTCGGCGAGCACGGCAACATCGGCCCGGCCTCGGTGCCGATCGTGCTGTCGAAGCTGCGCGAGGGCGGGCGCCTGAAGAAGGGCAGCCGCGTCGCGCTGCTGGGCATCGGCTCGGGCCTGAACTGCTCGATGGCCGAGGTGGTCTGGTAACCGACCGCGTCGCCATGCTGCGGCCGATCGGCGTTCCTGTCGACGGGCGAAGAAAAAGGCCGGCGATTCGCCGGCCTTTTGCTTTTCGATGCCGGCCGTAGGGATCGGTAGGCAGGCCTCGCGACCGATCCTTCAGTCGTTGGCCGCGCCTACCGGCTCCTCACCGGCACCGATCAGCGACTGCAGTTCGGTCTCGAGCGTGGAGATACGCTCGGCCAGGCGCGCGGCCTCGTCGGGCCCCACGTGCACCAGACCCTCGAGCAGTTCCGACAGCTGCAGCAGTCGCTGGCGTTGGTCGCGCACTTCCATGCGCGTACGACGCGCCCGGAGGTCGCCGATCTCGGCCCGCATGTGGCTGCGGCGATAGCGCTCGCGCAGCAGCATCGAGAGGCGATCGGCGATGCGGTAGTCGGCATCGCTCCACGGCACGCTGCGGCCGCGCACGGTCTCATGCCAGGCCGCGAACGAGGCGCGCGGTCCCAGACGTTTGCCCGACGCATCGAGCTGCATCGGCTCGTCGGGACGGCCGGCCCAGCGGATCTCCTCGACTTCCTCGCAGCGGAAGAAATACAGCCATTCGTCGGCACCGGGATCGAGCGGCAGTGCGAGCACGCCAGCGAGTCCATCGCCGTTGGCCTCACCCAGCCAGTCTTCGGCGCGGTGCGTGCTCAGCAGCCCCGGCCCGCTGCGCTGGTCGATCCAGCCGGCGAGCATGGGCATGGCGTCCGGGCCCGGAGTGCGACCGGCAGTGTGCCAATGTCGGTTCTGCACCAGCGCCACACCGTCGCAGCCGATCGCCTTGCGGACCAGTTCGAGCTCGCTGGTGAGCGCCAGTCGCGGGTCGCTGGCCGCATCCAGCCTGACGGCGAGGGTGTCGCGGACGCTGCGCGCATCCTCTTCGTGCGACAGCGCACTCTGCTGTTCGCGCGCGGCGATGCGCATCGAAACGAACAGGCCGAACAGATCGGCGGCCGCGCGCACGCCGGGCGACAGCTGTCGCGGTGTGCGGTGATGGCAGGCGATCAGGCCCCACAGGCGGCCGCCGGAGATCACCGAAATCGAGGCGGAGGCGGCCACGCCCATGTTGCGCATGTACTCCATGTGCACCGGCGACACGCTGCGCAGGGCATGCTGGCTGAGATCCAACGGTTGGCCGTCCGCACGGCGATCGGGCACGACCGGAACGGGCACGTACGACACATCGGGAATCACCCGCACACGATTGCGCATGTACAGCGCGCGCGCCTGCGAGGGAATGTCCGAGCCGGGATAACGCAGACCGAGATACGACGGCATCTCCGAGTCGCGCGATTCGGCGATCACCTCGCCGGCATCGTCGTGGCGGAAGCGGTAGACCATGACCCGGTCGTAGCCGGTCAGCAGGCGGACCTGTTCGGCGACCTGCTGGTTGAAGTCATCGGCTTCCTCGTTGCCGGCCAGGCGCGCGATCATCGACTGGGCGACCACCGTCGGCGAGCGCTCGCTGGACGCGCTACGCGGCTGGACTTCGATCTCCAGGTGGACCAGCCCGTCGGCGACGTGCACACCGATGTCGCACAGCTGCGCCATCGGGCCGATGTTGCCGACGGCCGCGCGTTGGGGCGGTGCGCCCAGCTCGCTGAAACCGATCGTCTCGGCGATGGGCCCGATGAGGTCCTGGGTGAAGAATTCGCGCAACGAGTGCCGCAGCATCTCCTCGACGCTGGCGCCGGTGAGTTCCTCGATATTGGCCGACACGTGCCGGATGGTCCAATCGGGCAGGGCGCAGCTGATCATGTACCCGTGCGGCTGGATCGCGCCGGACAGGTGGATCGGCTCGTTGGCGCAGGCTTGCAGGGCGCGATCGAGTTCGGGGGAATGGCTCATGGAATGGCATCCAATTGGAGCGCGCGGCGGAAGCTGGCTTCCGCCGAAGCGAACGCATCGCGCGCGCCGCGCACGAGCAGGGTGATGCGACGGTTCTGTGTCGGTTCGATCGCCGACAACCGCTTGAGCAGATTCGCCCATGCATCGCCATCGGTGTGCGCGGCAAGGAAGCGCGCGCCGTTGTCGGCATCGAAGCCGAGCTTGCGCGCATCGCGTTGCAGCAGACGCGCACCCAGACTGCTGCCGACGATGACGTACTCCCAGCCCAGTCGTTCTTCGGGCAGGCCGGCGCGACGCAGCACGCCGCGCGGCGGCAGGGCCGGCACGCCGAGCGTGGCGAGATCGCGCGCGACCCACAGGGAGCGCCGCGGAAGCTCATCCAGAACCACTTCCGCGTCGCCGAGGAACCGATGCATCGCTTGCAGATACGCGCGATACGTAGCAGCATCCTGCAGCCCGCCCTGCATCAGCGCGTCGAGACGCGCATGCGCTTCCGAGGTCGCGGACCGCAACGCGGTGCGCGAGGTGTCTTCGTGTTGGTGAAGAGCTTGTGACATGGGTCGAGCATACAGGGCGCGGGCGGTTTGCACGTTCATCTTGATGACCTGTGCTGAATGCGACAAACCGCGATAGACGGCCTCAATGGCGCCATTTTCCGGCATCGTCGCCGCGCCGTTTACAATTGCCGGCAATGTTCTGACTACGCCGCCCGGCACGCCTCGTGCACCTTCCTGACTATCCCTTTACCGGGCAGCGGATCGACGTCCGCCCCGGCGTCTTCCAGCATGTGCTCGACGAAGGCCCGCGCGATGGCGAGGTCGTCGTCATGCTGCACGGCAATCCGTCCTGGAGTTACTACTGGCGCCACCTGGTGCTGGGTCTGCGCGACCGCTATCGCTGCATCGTGCCGGACCACATCGGCATGGGGTTGTCCGACAAGCCGGGCGACGCGCGGTATGCGTACACGTTGCAATCGCGGACGGACGATCTCGAGACCGTGCTCGACCGTCTCGGCATCCACGGTCCGGTGACCCTGGCCGTACACGACTGGGGCGGCATGATCGGTTTCGGCTGGGCATTGCGGAATCCCGCGCGGGTTCGCCGCCTGGTGGTGCTCAACACCGCGGCGTTTCCGCTGCCCGCGGAAAAGCCGATGCCCTGGCAGATCGCGTTCGGCCGCGACTGGAAACTCGGCGAACTGGTGATTCGCCGGTTCAACGCGTTCTCGTCCGGCGCGTCCTGGATCGGTGTGACGCGTCGCATGCCGGCCGATGTACGGCGCGCCTATGTCGCGCCTTACGATTCGTGGGCGAATCGCATCGCCACGGTGCGCTTCATGCAGGACATTCCGCTGGGGCCGGGCGATGCCGCATGGTCGCTGCTCGAAGCCGCCGGGCAGGCGCTGCCGGGATATGCCGACCGACCGGCCTTCATCGGCTGGGGTCTGAAGGACTTCGTGTTCGACCATCATTTCCTGCGCGGCTTCCGGCAGGCGCTGCCGCAGGCGGAGGTGGACGCGTTCGAGGATGCCGGGCATTACGTGTTGGAGGACCGGCACGAGATCCTGGTGCCGCGCATCCGTGCATTCCTGGATGCTCATCCGCTGGAGTGAGGGCTGCAACAGCGGTCCACACGGGGGCTGGCATCACGCGGGCCGGCCCCGGGATTCCGATCCGATGGGCCCGGGCTCAGGCGTGGGGGGCGGTGCCCGCCATGCCGGGCGGACGGTCGTCGGCCGCTGGCGGGACCGACGCGATCGCGACACCGTTCGGTACCGCCATGTCCGTCTGCGCGCGTAGGTAATCCTGCCAGTCGGCTTCGGTGAGGACGGGGAAGCCGTGGCGGAGGCGGGCGCGATCGCATTGCCCGCTGCGCGGACCGGTGCCGTCTTCCAGCGAGGCGGGCACCTCGCGGCAGACGCTGGGTCGCTGTGGATGGATCGAGCAGCGCGCGCGCACGCCGATCTCGGCATCCAACGCGATGCAGCGTGGCGCCGCGGCCCAGGTGCCGCGCATCACCAGGCGATGGGCGTCGAGCGTTTCGGTCAGCTCGGCAGGCACTTGGCCGCCCAGTTCGGGCGCGGCCTCCGACCAGTGGAAGCCGACGCGGTAGGTGGCGCAGCAAGCGCCGCAGCTCAGGCACGGGTGGGACATGTGCGACCGCGTCGTAGGGGAGGTCCGGGGAGGTGCGGCATTCTGCGCGCGGCCCGTGCGGCCCGCAAGACGGGATGAGGGGATGAGGGGATGAGGGGATGAGGGGATCGGGCCTGCCGGAGGCGGCACGGTATCCTGTGGCGATGATGTCTCCCGAACCGTCTGCCGCGCCAGCACCGTCTCCCATCAACATCGCCGCCGTCCTGCCCCGGCTCGCCGCCGTGCATGCCGATCGCGTGGCCATGCGCTGCCCCGGCAAGGACGGTGCCTACGGCGTCGGCCTGACCTACGGCGAACTCGACGCGCGCAGCGATGCAATTGCCGCCGGGCTGGCGCTGCGCGGGATCGTCCGCGGCACCCGTACGGTGGTGATGGTGCGACCGACGCCGGAATTCTTCCTGTTGATGTTCGCGCTGTTCAAGGCGGGTGCGGTGCCGGTGCTGGTGGATCCCGGGATCGACAGGCGCGCGCTGCGGCAGTGCCTGGACGAAGCCGAGGCGGAGGCCTTCGTCGGCATCCCGCTGGCGCACGTGGCGCGCGTGGTGCTGGGTTGGGCGCGCTCGGCGACGGTCCGGATCACCACCGGCCGCCGGCGTTTGCTCGCCGATGCCACGTTGGTCGACGTCGAACGCGCAGGTGCGGGTGCCGGCCCGCAACTGGCCGACACCGGGCCGGACGATGTCGCCGGCATCCTGTTCACGAGCGGCTCCACCGGCGTGCCCAAGGGTGTGGTCTACCGGCACCGCCACTTCGTCGCGCAGATCGACATGATGCGCGAGGCGTTCGGCATCGTGCCCGGCGGCGTGGACCTGCCGACGTTCCCGCCGTTCGCGTTGTTCGATCCGGCGCTGGGCCTGACCTCGATCATCCCCGACATGGATCCGACCCGTCCGGCCTCGGCCGACCCGTTGAAGCTGCATCGGGCGATCGAGCGGTTCGGCGTCGACCAGCTGTTCGGCTCGCCCGCGTTGATGCGGGTACTGGCCGAGTACGGCAAGCCGTTGCCGGGCGTGCGTCGGGTGACCTCGGCCGGCGCGCCGGTGCCCGGCGATGTGGTCGCACGCATGCGCGAGCTGCTGCCCGACGACGCATCGTTCTGGACGCCGTACGGCGCCACCGAATGTCTGCCCGTGGCGGTGATCGAAGGCCGCGAGCTGGTCGCGCTGCGCGCGCGGACCGAGGCGGGCGAAGGCACCTGCGTCGGTCGTGCAGTCGCTCCCAATGAAATCCGCATCATCCGCATCCGCGACGATGCGATCCCGGAATGGGCACAGGCCGAGGTGCTGGCTGCGGGCGAGATCGGCGAGATCACCGTGGCCGGCCCGACGGTCACGGACACCTATTACAACCGCGAGGCGCAGACCCGGTTGGCGAAGATCGCCGAGACCCTGCCGGACGGCCGTGTGCGCACCGTGCACCGGATGGGCGATCTGGGTTGGTTCGACGGCGACGGCCGGCTGTGGTTCTGCGGCCGCAAGTCGCACCGGGTCGAGACCGCCGACGGCCCGTTGTACACCGAGCAGGTCGAGCCGGTCTTCAACACCCATCCGCAGGTCGCGCGCACCGCCCTGGTCGGGGCCGGCGAAGCCCCGCGGCAGCTGCCGGTGCTGTGCGTGGAGCTGCGCGGACGTGCCGATGCGGCCCTGCGCAATCAGGTCGCCGCGGCACTGCGCGAGATCGGCGCGCGCCACCCGCACACCGCCGGGATCGCGGTGTTCCTGTTCCATCCGGGCTTTCCGGTGGACATCCGCCACAACGCCAAGATCGGTCGGGAGGCACTCGCATCCTGGGCCAACGAACGTCTGGCGCGGCGTGCGCGTCTGGAGGGTGCGGCATGAGGGTTCTGGTGACCGGGGGCGGTGGGTTTCTGGGCCAGGCGCTGTGCCGCGGCCTGGTGGCGCAGGGCCACGAGGTCGTGAGTTTCAACCGCGGGCTGTATCCGCAGCTCGATGCAATCGGGGTCCAGCAGGCGCGGGGCGACCTGGCCGATTTCGCGGCGGTGCGCGATGCGGCGCGCGGGACCGAGGCGGTGTTCCACAACGCCGCCAAGGCCGGCGCCTGGGGCAGCTACGAGAGCTACCACGAGGCCAATGTGGTCGGGACGCGCAACGTCATCGAGGCCTGCCGGATGCACGGGATCGGCCGACTGGTCTACACCTCCACCCCGAGCGTGACCCACCGGGCCACGCATCCGGTGGAGGGCGGCACGGCCGACACCGTGCCGTATGGCGAGCATCTCAAGGCGCCCTATGCGGCCACCAAGCGCGAGGCCGAGGAGATGGTGCTGGCGGCCAATGCCGGTGACCTCGCCACCGTCGCGCTCCGTCCGCGACTGATCTGGGGTCCGGGCGACAACCAGTTGCTGCCGCGCCTGGTGGAGCGGGCCCATGCCGGGCGCCTGCGCTTCGTCGGCGACGGCCTCAACCGGATCGACACGACCTACATCGACAACGCCGCCCAGGCGCACCTGGATGCCTTCGCCCATCTCGCACCCGGTGCTGCCTGCGCCGGGCGCGCCTACTTCATCAGCAACGGCGAGCCGATGGCGGTGCGCGACATCGTCAACGCGCTCCTGGACGCGGCCGGCGCGCCGCGGGTGGACAAGACGATCCCGTTCCGGGTGGCCTATGCCGCGGGTGCGGTCTGCGAGGTGCTGTGGCCGTTGCTGCGGCGCCGGGACGAGCCGCCGATGACGCGGTTCCTCGCCGAGCAACTGGCGACCACACACTGGTACGACATGGCGCCCGCGAACCGGGATTTCGGCTACGTGCCCCGGGTCCCCATTCACGAAGGACTCACCCGGCTGAAGGCCAGCTGGGATGCCCGTGCGGCCCTCACCCGATGACGACCTGAACCTGCGCAGGATGAGCGCCACGCCACTCCCGGCCGTCATGGAGACGCTCCGATGCTCAGTTACGCCGTCATCTTCTTCGTCATCGCCATCATCGCTGCGCTGCTCGGTTTCAGTGGCATCGCCGGCGCCGCCACCAACATCGCCTGGATCCTGTTCGTCGTGTTCCTGGTCCTCGCCGTGATCTCGATGATCCGCGGTCGAAGGGTCTGACGACTGCACGTAGCGCCCGATGATCCCCCGGATCTGACGGCGCAAGCGTCGCAACACGAAGCCCGCCGTGCGTCGCCGCCGGCGGGCTTCGTCGTTCCGGCGCCGGGTGTGGACGTCTCCGCTCCATCGCGTCCTACGCCGCCATCAGCCTCCGTCCGCCCCGCCGCTACAATGCCGCCATGGCCGGACCTTCTTCTCTCCCCTTCGCGTGGAAACCGCTTGCCGGTCGCGCTCTGGAGCTTGCGCTCGAGCGCATGCTCGCGCTCGATCCCGATACCCGCGACGCGCTGCGTGCGCTCGACGGGCGCCATGTGGACATCCGGCTGGACGCGCCCGCGCTGGCACTGCGGCTGGATGTCGACGGTCAGCGGCTACGGGTCGGTCCGCTGGTCGACGATGCGCCGGCCGATCTGGCCGTGCGGGGCAGCCTCGGGGGGTTCCTCGCCCAGTTGCCGTTCCTGCAACGCGACGGCGCGACCGCGACCGGCCGGGTGCGCCTGGAAGGGGATGCGGACCTGGCCCGACGACTGCAGTCGCTCGCACGCGGTTTCGACCCGGACTGGCAACTGCCGTTCGCGCAGGTGTTCGGCGACGTGCTGGGCGTGCAGATCGCGCAGGCGGTGGCCACTGGCCTGTCCCGGGCGCGGGTGGTGGGACGGACCCTGGCCGAGAGCACCGCGGAGTACCTGACCGAAGAGTCGCGCGACGTCGTGGGGCGTCACGAGCTCGATGCCTTTTTCGACGACGTCGACGGTCTGCGCGACGGTGTGGAACGCCTGCAGGCGCGGGTGACCCGCCTGCGGCGGTCGCGCGGCGGCGGGGAGACGGCCGCATGACCGCGCTGCGTCGTGCGCTGCGCATCGCCCGGGTCCTGTTGCGCTACCGACTGGACGACCTGCTGACCGGAACCCCGGCCGAACGTTGGCTGCGTCTGGCGCGCCCGTTCGTGCCGCGTGCCTCGCGCGAGGTCGCGGCGATGCCGCCGGGCGAGCGGCTGCGGCTGGCGTTGCAGGAACTCGGGCCGATCTTCGTGAAGTTCGGGCAGATCCTGTCCACCCGGCGCGATCTGGTGCCGCCCGACATCGCCGAGCAGCTGGCCCTGCTGCAGGACCGCGTGGCCCCGTTCGACGGACAGGTCGCGTGCGGCCTGGTCGAGCGCGCGCTGGGCCTCGACATCGGCGTCGCCTTCGCCCGGTTCGACATCGCGCCGCTGGCCTCGGCCTCGGTCGCCCAGGTCCACGCCGCCACCTTGCACGGCGAGGCCGGCGTGCCCGGCCGCGAGGTGGTGGTGAAAGTGTTGCGCCCGGGCGTCGAGGGCCGGATCGCGAGCGACATCGCGTTGCTGCGCCGGATCGCCGCCCTGGTCGATCGCACCCACCCGAATGCCGACAAGATCCGCCCGCGCGAGGTCGTGGCCGAGATCGAGAACACCCTCGCCGCGGAACTCGACCTGCTGCGCGAGGGCGCCAACGCCTCGGTGCTGCGCCGGCACTGGATCGGCTCCGACGATCTCTACGTACCCGATGTCGTGTGGAGCCACACCGCGGATCGGGTCCTGACCCTGGAGCGCGTGCACGGCATTCCCAGCGACGACATCGCCGCCCTCGACGCCGCCGGCATCGACCGGCGCGCGCTGGCGGCCAAGGGGGTGCGGGTGTTCTACACCCAGGTGTTCCGCGACAATTTCTTCCACGCCGATGCGCATGCCGGCAACATCTGGGTCGATCCGGACCCCGCGCGCGTGCGCGATCCGCGCTTCATCGCCCTGGATTTCGGCATCGTCGGCCAGCTCTCGCGCGAGGACCAGTACTACCTCGCCGAGAATTTCATGGCGATCTTCAATCGCGACTACCGGCGCATCGCCGAACTGCACGTGCAGGCCGGCTGGATGCCGGCGCATGTGCGCATCGACGAACTGGAAGCGGCCACCCGTGCGGTCTGCGAGCCGTACTTCACCCGGCCGTTGTCGGAGATCTCGCTGGCGGAGGTGCTGGGCAAGCTGTTCCGCACTGCGCAGCGCTACGAACTGACCCTGCAGCCGCAACTGATCCTGCTGCAGAAGACGCTGCTGTCGATCGAGGGCCTGGGTCGCCTGCTGGATCCGAAGATCGACATCTGGGCGGTCGCGCGCCCGGTGCTGCAGAAGATCCTGCTCGAGCGCTACAGCCCGCGCCGGTTGGCCGGCGAATTCCGTCGCCGCCTGCCGGAGCTGGTCACCCACGCACCCGAGATGCCGGTGCTGCTGCACGCCTGGTTGCGGCAGCAGGTCGAGGGCCGGCACGAGCTGCAGATGCGTTCGACCGATCTGGCGGCGTTGACCGCCAGCGTGCACGGCCTGCAGCGGCGTGTGGTGGGGGCGATCGTCGGCGTCGGCCTGCTGATCGCCGCTTCGGTGCTGTATGCGCTCGAAGCCGGCGGCCCGCGCCTGGCCGACGTGCCGCTGGCGACCTGGGTGGCCGGGCTGGGCGGGGTGTGGGCGCTGTTCGCGGCCTGGCCGCGAAAGCCCCGTTGAGCCCCCCCGACGCCAAACTGCCGGAGACATCCGGACCGGACGTGCGCACATGCGCCGGGGGCGAGGCCATCGCAGCCCCGTCCGCCAGGCATGATGCGCTCGAGGGGCCTCAGGCGCCGGTGCCCGTGCTCTACCAGGATGACGTCCTGGCGGTCGTCGACAAGCCCGCCGGGCTGACCGTGCACAGCAGCAAGCTGACCGGCGCGGAGCCGACGTTCCTGGTCGACCGGCTGCGCGCGCAACTCGGCCGCCAGATCTTCCTGGCCCACCGGCTCGATCGCGCCACCAGCGGGTGCATCCTGGTCGCATTCGACCGCGCCACCGCGGGTCTGCTGGGCGAACAGTTGATGTCGCGCGAGGTCGACAAGGCGTATCTGGCCGTGTGTCGCGGCTGGCCGGCCGACGCCGGATTCACTGTCGACCATGCGCTCGACGGCGGGCCGGGAAAGCCGCAGAAGAAACCTGCCGTGACCGAATTCGAGCGCCTGGCCACCCTGGAGCTGCCGATGCCCACCGGCCAGTTCCCCACCGCGCGCTACGCGCTGCTGCGCGCCCGGCCGCTCACCGGCCGCTTCCGGCAGATCCGCAGGCACCTCAAGCACCTGTCGCATCACCTCATCGGCGACACCAGCCACGGCGACGGCCGCCACAACCGAAATTTCCGGATGCTCGGCATCCACCGGATGCTGCTGCACGCCTCGGCGCTCTCGTTCCGCCACCCGGTGGACGGGCGCATGTTGCGGGTGGAGGCCGCGGCCAGCGGCGAATTCGCGCGCGCGCTGGCGTTGTTCGAACCGCACGCCGGTCCGCTTGCCGAGGGCGTCTCGCGCCCGGAGGAGCGCTCCGAGCGCTAGCCGCGGGGCGCCCCGACCAGGACGGGCAGGGCGAACCCATGCGGTGCCTGGATGGGTCGGATCACTCCGCGGCGGTGGTCTCGCGGATGTCCTGTTCCATCTGCTGCAGCATCGGCATGACCAGCGTCTGTACCGCTTCCATGGTGTGCTGCATCAGCTGCGGCAGGCGGTCGAGCAGCTTCTGGCCGGCCTCGCTGGAATAGAAGCCGATCATCGCGTCCATGTCCTCGGCGGTGAATGTCTTGAGGTAGATGTCGCGATAGATCGGCGCCAGGCGCTCCCACGACAAGGCCTCGACGATGCGCGCGTTGCTGGTCTGCAGGACCTCGGTCAAACGCGCGCGTTCGGCGTCCTCGATCTCCTGGCCGGCGGTGAGCTGCGCCAGCATCTGCTGCTGGGACATCTGGATCTGCGGCAGGATCGCGTCGACCGTTTCCCGGGCGCGCATCACCTCCATCAGGCGGTCGGCCTGGGCGGGCGTGCCGTCCTGGGCGTTGGCGGCGACCGGGGCCAGGACCAGGGCGGCGAGCAGGGCGAAGCAGCGGAACATCGAAGACATGGCGCGTCCTTGTCGAAAAACGGAAATGGATGGTCCGGGCCGCGGCCCGGCGCGTCAAATCCGCGGCCCGGGCCATCCGGATCGGGCGCGGTGTCGTCCGCGGCCGACCTCCGGGCCTGGTGCGTCAGACGCCCATGTAGCGGCCGGGACGATGGTTGAACATCAGTACCAGGCTCAGAACCAGGGCGCCGATGGCCGAATACAGCACCTGGCGCGGCTCGAACAGCAACAGCGCCACCGCCATCAGCGAGGTATCGAACGCCATCTGGATCCGGCCGGCGCTCCAGCCCCGCGTGCGTTGCAGGTAGACCGCCAGGATCCCCAGGCCGCCGAGGCTGGCGCGATGGCGGATGAAGAACAGGATCCCGAGACCGGTCAGCGCGCCGCCCACGATGGCCGAGTAGAGCGGGGTCATGTGCGCATAGCCGGCCCACTCGGGCAGCCGGTCGGCGAGAAACCCGACCGCGGCCACCGCGGCAAAGGTCTTGAGGGTGAACTCCCAGCCCATGCGCCGTACCGACAGCCAGTAGAACGGCAGGTTGACCAGCACGAACAACAGACCGAACGCCCAGCCCAGGGCGTGATGCAGCATCAGCGCCACGCCGGCCATCCCGCCGATGACCAGTCCGCCCTGCGCGAAGACGGCCAGCCCCAGCGATGCGGTGAGCGTGGCCAGCAGCAAACCCTGCACGTCTTCCACGGGCGTATGCCGGCCGAGGGCCGCCTGTGCGGCGGTGCCGGCGGAGTCCGGCGGCGGCGTCAGCGGGCCGGAGGTCAGCGGCGGGCTGTGCGCCGGGTCGTGGTCGTCACCGTCGGGCGGCAACGAGGAAATGGAAGAATCGGAGGTCTTCATGGGGAAATGTGCTGCGGTGCAACATGATCGCAGCGGGTCGCAGCCGCGACAATCCCCGGTCTGATGTCTTGCATGAATTGCCAATACCGACCTCGCATCGCGTGGCGCCTGCAGTGCGCGTACGTCCCGCCCGGGTGTGCGCGCGCATGAGTACGCGCGAAATCCGGATTCCGGAGAGCGAGCTCGTCGAGCGCTTCGTGCGTGCCAGCGGCCCGGGCGGACAGAACGTCAACAAGGTCGCGACCGCGGTCGAGTTGCGCTTCGACATCGCCGGCTCGCCCTCGCTGGACGAGGCCCTGCGCGTGCGCCTGCTCGCCCGGCGCGATCGCCGGGTGACCGCGGAGGGCGTGCTGGTGATCAGCGCGCAGCGCTTCCGCACCCAGGAGCGCAACCGCGAAGATGCGCGCGCGCGGCTGCAGGCGTTCGTGGATGCGGGTCTGCACGTGGCCGCACCCCGTGTCGCCACGCGTCCCACCCGTGCGTCGAAGCAACGTCGGCTCGACGGCAAGCGGGTCCGCAGCGATCTCAAACGCGGTCGTGGCCGCGGCCGAACCGACTGGAGCGATTGATTTGGATCCGACCCCCCAACGCCAGGACGATGTCCTGATTCCATTGCCGCCCAACGCCCCCCGGGTGAAATTCAACCGGTTCACGCGCTGGGGCGGTCGTACGATCCTGCGTGCGGGCGGCTGGCGGATGGTGGGCGAATTCCCGGACATCCCGCGGCTGGTGATGATCGGCGCGCCGCACTCGTCGAACTGGGACGGCCTGTGGGCGTTCGGTGCCAAGGCGGGGCTGGGGCTGGATGTCCGCATCCTCGGCAAGGACTCGTTGTTCCGGGTGCCGGTGCTCGGCTGGATGCTGCGGCAGCTGGGCGTGATCCCGGTCGACCGGGCGGCCGCCAGCGGCGTGATCAAACAGGCCGCGCAGCTCATCCGCGGCCACGAGCGTTTCTGGTACGGGCTGGCGCCGGAAGGCACCCGCAGCCGCGTCGAGCATTGGAAGACCGGCTTCTGGAAGATCGCCAAGGCCGCGGACGTGCCGGTGCTGCCGGTGTACTTCCACTATCCCGACCGGATCATCGGCGTCGGCCCGCTGTTTCATCTCGGCGACGACATGGCCGCCGACATGGCCGAGATCCGGGCCTGGTACCGGCCGTGGATGGGCAAGAACCGCGGGACGCTGTGAGTGCCGTATCGTCTCAGCGCGTCGAGTGCCCACTGTCGTAGTAATCGCGGCGGGCGAACAGGTCCGGCTTGATCAGCTCCACGAACGCGCGCGCCTGCGGCGACAGATATTTCCCCTTGCGCACCACTACCCCGTAGCTGCGGCGCGGGAACCAGCGTGCGAGCGAGCGCGCGGCCAGCCGTTCGCGGTCGCTGTCGTCCAGACACATGGCGGTGACGATGCTGACGCCCATGCCCATGGCCACATAGCGCTTGATCACCTCCCAGCCGCCGACTTCCAGCGCGACCGTGTACGGCACCCGATGCTGGTGGAAGACCATGTCGACCAGCCGATAGGTGGTCAGCCGCCGCGGCGGCAGGATGAGCCCGTACGGCGACAGGTCGTCCAGACCGAGATCGGCCTTGGCCGCCAGCGGGTGGCCGGGTGGGGTGATCAGCATCGGGTCGAAGTGATAGACCGGGGCGTAATCGAGGTCGGCCGGCACGTCGAGCATCGAGCCGACCGCGAGATCCACCGCGTCCTGGCGCAGCAGGTCGAGCCCGCCTTCGCCGGTGACGTTGTGCAGGCTCAGCCGGACATCGGGCTGGGTTTCGCGGTAGGCGACGATGATCGGCGGCAGCAGGTGCAGGATGGTGGCGGTGCCTGCGGCGATCTGCAGTTCGCCCGCATCCAGCCCGCGCAGCTGGTCCTGGAAGGTGGTGTTCAATCCGTCGAACTGCTCGACAAGCGGCCGGGCCAACGCGTACAGCGCCTCGCCCTCGCGAGTGGGCACCAGACGGCGACCGCTGCGTTCGAGCAGGCGGACACCGAGCTCCCTTTCCAACGCCTGCAGCTGCAGGGTCACGGCGGGCTGGCTGACGAAAAGCGTCTCCGCTGCCCGTGAAACGGAGCCGAGGCGCGCCACCTGACAAAACGCGCGAAGCGGCTTCAGGCGGTCTCCCTTGTAGGCGAAGCGGGGTGTAGACGTTTGTTTTCGCGGACTTTTCTTCGTCATATCAGTCCATCTTATAAGTAGGATTGATAAAACTGGTTTGTCAAATACTGTACTCCGGCGGATGGTGAAAACCAGCCCACCCCGGAGTCACCGCATGTCCGCCGTCCTCCAGCCCCTCGCCGATGTCGTGGACCACCCGTCCGATGCGGACGACATCCTCCCGCCCGAGGCCATCGCCCTGCTCGGCGATCTTCACCGTCGCTTCGAGTCGCGCCGCCAGCGTCTGCTGATCGAGCGGCAGGCCCGTCAGGCACGGTTCGATGCGGGCGCCGTGCCCGGGTTCCGCGACGACACGCGTTCCATCCGCGAGGCGTCCTGGCAGGTCGCGCCGCTGCCCGCGGCGCTGCAGGACCGCCGCGTCGAGATCACCGGACCGGTGGATCCGAAGATGGTCATCAACGCCTTGAACGCCGGCGCGAACTGCTACATGGCCGATTTCGAGGATTCGACCGCGCCCACCTGGGCCAACCTGCTCGCCGGCCAGCGGGCCCTGCGCGACGCGGTCGCCGGCACGCTGACGTTCGTCAGCCCCGAGGGCAAGCGATACGCGCTGCGCCCGTTCGAAGAGCAGGCGGTGCTGATCGTGCGGCCGCGCGGCTGGCACCTCGACGAGAAGCACGTCCACGTGGACGGCGAGCGTCTGTCCGGCGCGCTGTTCGATGCGGCCGTGTTCGCCTTTCACAACGCGGCGGCGCTCATGTCGAAGGACCGCGGCCCCTACTTCTACCTGCCCAAGCTGCAGTCGATGGAAGAGGCGCAGCTCTGGGAGGAGGTGTTGGCGCAGATCGAGCGAAGCCTCGATCTGCCGGCCGGGCAGATCAAGGTCACCGTGCTGATCGAAACCCTGCCGGCCGTGTTCGAGATGGACGAAATCCTGCACGCCCTGCGCACGCGGATAGCCGGACTGAACTGCGGACGCTGGGACTACATTTTTTCGTACATCAAGACCTTCCGCCGCCACCGCGACAAGGTGCTGCCCGAGCGCGGTCAGGTGACGATGACCCAGCCGTTCCTCAAGGCCTACTCCGACCTGCTGATCCAGACCTGCCATCGTCGCGGTGCGCACGCGATGGGCGGCATGGCCGCGCAGATCCCGGTCGCCCACGACGCGGTCGCCCACGACGCGGCTATGGCGCGGGTGCGCGCCGACAAGCTGCGCGAGGTGACCGCCGGCCACGACGGCACCTGGGTCGCGCATCCGGGGCTGATCCCGCTGGCGCGCGATATCTTCGACGAGCGCATGCCGACCCTGCACCAGCACCACATCGGCCGCGAGGACGTGTTGGTCGGCGGCGACGAGCTGATCGCGCCGTCGCCCGGCTCGATCACCCGCAAGGGCTTCGAAGGCAACATCGAGGTCTGCGTGCGCTATCTCGCGGCATGGCTGTCGGGCAATGGCTGCGTGCCGATCCACGGGATGATGGAGGATGCGGCCACCGCCGAGATCGCACGTGCGCAGTTGTGGCAATGGCTGCATCACACCGATCCGCGCCCGCAGGCCGGTCCCGGATCGGACCCCCCATCCGGCCAGCGTGTGCCGCCGGTCTGCCTGGACGATGGCACGCCGATCGACTTCGTGCTGTTCGACGCGGCGTTGCTGAGCCTGCCCTCGCGTCTGCAGCGCGAACAGGTTCTCGGACTGGACCGCGTGCCCGAAGCCATCGGCATGCTCGAACGCCTGACCCGCGCCGACACCCTGGCCGACTTCCTGACCCTGCCCGCGTACGAGCGGCTCGACGGTTGAGTCGCGTCGTCCTCCTTCCCCTCACCTCCGGAGAACCGACAATGAGTGCACATCCGTTGCCCACCGCCGACGCCATCGCCCGGGATTGGGCGACCAACCCCCGCTGGAGCGGTATCGAACGCACTTACAGTGCCGAGGACGTCGCCCGCCTGCGCGGTACCGTGCATGTCGAGCATTCGCTGGCCCGCATCGGCGCCGACAAGCTGTGGCGCTCGCTGCAGAACGAACCGTTCGTCAACGCGCTCGGCGCCCTGACCGGCAATCAGGCCATGCAGCAGGTCAAGGCCGGACTGAAGGCGATCTACCTGTCGGGCTGGCAGGTGGCGGCCGATGCCAATCTTGCCGGCGAAATGTATCCCGACCAGTCGCTGTACCCCGCCAATTCGGTCCCGCAGGTGGTCAAGTGCATCAACAACACGTTGCTGCGCGCAGACCAGCTGCACCACGCCGAAGGCGACGGGACGCCGGGCGAGCGGATCGATTTCCTGCAGCCGATCGTGGCCGATGCCGAAGCCGGCTTCGGCGGCGTGCTCAACGCGTTCGAGTTGATGAAAGGCATGATCGAGGCCGGTGCGGCCGGGGTGCATTTCGAGGATCAGCTGGCCTCGGTGAAAAAGTGCGGCCACATGGGCGGCAAGGTGCTGGTGCCCACCCGCGAGGCGGTGGACAAGCTCGCCGCCGCGCGCCTGGCGGCCGACGTGTGCGGCGTACCGACGCTGCTGATCGCGCGGACCGACGCCGAAGCCGCCGACCTGTTGACCTCGGACATCGACGACAACGACAAGCCGTTCTGCACCGGCGAGCGCACGCCCGAAGGCTTCTACAAGACCCGCAACGGGCTCGACCAGGCGATCAGCCGCGGCTTGGCCTACGCGCCGTACGCCGATTTGATCTGGTGCGAGACCGGCAAGCCGGACCTGGCGTTCGCGCGCAAGTTCGCCGAGGCGATCCACGCCAAGTTCCCCGGCAAGCTGCTGGCGTACAACTGCTCGCCGAGCTTCAATTGGAAGAAGAACCTGGACGACGCCACCATCGCGACGTTCCAGAAGGAAATCGCCGCCTACGGCTACCGGTTCCAGTTCATCACCCTGGCCGGCTTCCATGCGCTGAACTACTCCATGTTCAACCTCGCCCATGGTTACGCGCGCCGGCAGATGAGCGCGTTCGTGGAACTGCAAGAGGCGGAGTTCGCCGCAGCGGACAAAGGCTTCACTGCGGTGCGTCACCAGCGCGAGGTCGGCACCGGCTACTTCGATTCGGTGACCCAGGCCATCCAGCGTGGGCAGTCGTCGACCACCGCGTTGACCGGGTCGACCGAGGAAGAGCAGTTCACGCGAGCGGCCTGAGCATCGCCGGCGACCCGGACCCTGGGGGAGCGTGAGAGCCGGCGTCCGGAGAACCGATGGGCTCGCGTCGCCGGACGCTACGATGCGTGCCGGCGAGAGTCAGCGCCGGCGACGCGTCCCCAACGCGTTGGGCTGGCGATACCGGCGCCGGGGTCGGCAGGACGATCAGCCACGGATGCCCTGAAAGCCTCGATACCCCAGCGCTTCCGTGAGGTGACCGGTTCCGATCCGCGTTTCGCCCTCCAGATCCGCGATGGTGCGGGCGACGCGCAGGCAGCGGTGGAGGGCGCGTGCGGACAGTTGCAGGGATTCGATGGCGCGTTCGAGCAGGACCTGATCGTCCCGGTCGAGACGGCAGGTGGCGTCGGTGGTGGCCTGGTCGAGCCGTGCGTTGCAGGTACCGGCGCGCGCGTGCTGGCGGCTCCGGGCCTCGATGACGCGCGCGCGCGCCGCGGCGCTGTCTTCTCCGGGCGGCGCGTCGGGGCGGAGTTCGGCCGGCGACAGCCGGGGTACGTCGATCTGGAGGTCGATGCGGTCGAGCAGCGGTCCCGAGACGCGGTTCCGGTACCGGGCGACCGTGTCGGCAGGGCAGCGGCAGCGTCCGCTCGGGTCGCCGGCCCAGCCGCATGGGCAGGGATTCATGGCAGCGACGAGCTGGAACCGTGCGGGGAACTCGACTTGGCGGGCCGAGCGGGAGATGGTCACTGTCCCGGATTCCAGCGGTTCGCGCAGCACTTCGAGCGCCTGGCGTCCCCACTCGGGGAGTTCGTCGAGGAAGAGCACGCCATGGTGGGCGAGTGAGATCTCGCCCGGACGCGGCTCCGAGCCGCCGCCGACCAGCGCGACGGCGCTGGCGGTATGGTGCGGCGCGCGGAAGGGGCGCTGACGCCAGCGGGCCGGCTCCAGACCGCGTCCGCTGACCGACGCGACGGCGGCGGCCTCGAGGGCTTCGGCGTCGTCGGGTGGTGGCAGCAGGCCGGGCAGGCGCGAGGCCAGCAAGGTCTTCCCGCAGCCGGGCGGTCCGATCAACAGCAGGTGGTGACCACCCGCCGCGGCGATCTCCAGGGCACGCCGTGCGCGCGTCTGGCCGCGCACGTCGCGCATGTCGGGCGCCGCGATCTCGGTGATCACGGGCAACTCGGGGCGCGGGAGCGCCTTGCGCCCGTGGAGCATCGCGCAGACTTCGAGCAGGGTGCGTGCGGAATGGAGATCGGCGTCGCGCACCAGCGCGGCTTCTTCGGCGTTGCCCGCCGGAATCACCAGCCGGCGACCCGCTGCGGTGGCCGCCAGGGCGGCCGGGAGCGCGCCGTCGATCGGGCGCAGTTCGCCGGTGAGACCGAGTTCGCCGACGAACTCGCAGTCGCGCAAGGCGCCGAGGGGAATCTGGCCGCTGGCGGCGAGAATGCCCAAGGCGATGGGCAGATCGAACCGGCCGCCATGCTTGGGCAGATCGGCCGGGGCGAGATTGACGGTGATGCGGCGGGCCGGGAATTCCAACTGCGCGCACTGGATGGCGGCGCGCACGCGGTCCTTGGCTTCGCGCACCGCGGCCTCCGGGAGGCCGACGATGGACATGGAAGGAAGGCCGCCGCCGAGGTGCACTTCCACCTGGACCGGTGGTGCCGCGACCCCTGCACGCGCGCGTCCATGCACGAGTGCGAGTCCCATGAAGGGATGTCCTTGTCAGTGGGGTGTGTCAGTGGGTGGCGTTGTCCGGTGCGTCGCCGCGTGCCAGTTCCGCCTCGAGCCACTGCACGGCCTGCTCCAGTGCGTCGAGCTTCTCGCGCGTGCGCAGCAACACGGCGCGCTGGACGTCGAACTCCTCGCGGGTGACGAGATCGAGCTTGCCGAGACCCGACTGCAGCACGGCGCGGAAGTTCTCCTGCATTTCGTCCCGGCTTTCGCGCAGCGAGGGCGGCACGAGGCCGCTGAGGCGGCGGGCGAGATCGTCGATATGGTTGAGGTCGATCATGGGGGCTTCCTGCTTCTGGTGCGCTCAGCTTGCATCCGCGAAACAACGGGTGCTATCGGCCCGACCGGGTGCTCGCTGTAGGGAAAATCCGACGGAACGCCGGCTCGGGGGAGGCGTTGGCGCGCGGATTGTAGAACGGCGGGATTGCCGCGGTGCGCTATGCTGCCCGCAGTTCCGATGGAGGCGGTGTGATGAAGATGGTCATGGCGATCATCAAGCCATTCAAGCTCGACGATGTCCGCGAGGCGCTGGGCGAAGTCGGCGTGACCGGGGTCACGGTGACCGAGGTGAAGGGCTTTGGGCGCCAGAAAGGTCACACGGAGCTGTATCGGGGCGCGGAGTATGTGGTCGACTTCCTGCCGAAGCTGAAACTGGAGATCGCGGTGCCCGACGACCAGGCCGAGGCCGTGGTCGATGCCATCCTCAAGACCGCCAACACCGGCAAGATCGGCGACGGCAAGGTCTTCATCTACGACCTCGATCGCGCGATCCGCATCCGTACGGGCGAGCTGGATGGAGATGCGCTATAACAGGATGTCGATAGTTCCTCAAGGAGAGAGAAATTATGCTCATTCGAGCAAGCTTCTTTGCATTGATAGTCGCTGTATCCGGTGCAGCTGGCGCTAATCAGGCCGGGCGAGCCCAACAGATTGTAGTCAGCACCGATGTCGCACAGATCCAGCAGCAGCAGGCTCAGATTCGGACCGATCTTGAGACACGGCAGGGTCGTTACAAGGATATAAACGAATCGGAGCGGCGTTCTGTGATCGCTCATCAGGATGCCGTAGCGCGTCTCTTGGACGGCGAGTACAGCTCCACGCAAGAATTGAGCGCAACCGCTCGGATGGAGTTGTTCAACCGGTTGGAGTCAATCGGCGCGATCTTGAACCAATCCGAGGACAGCCGTATGGTCTGTGAGAGGATTCGGCCCACAGGTAGCCGCGTATCTCAGATGAACTGCAAGACAGTGGCTGAACGCCGCGCGGAGCGAGAAGCGACGGCTGACGCGCGCTCGGTCCGATCGACGGCGTGCGACGGCCCATGCCAGGGTGACCCGACCAGTCGCATGGAAGGGTGGTAGTTGCAGGTGTAGACGCTGCCGGGATCGGTATCAGTCAGCAGCCCAGCGCCGCCGCCACGAACGGCGGCAGTGCCTGGGCGCCGCGATGGGTATCTGCGGTGTAGTACGCCGTGTCGAAGCCCTTGCCGCGGGCGTCCTGCTCGCGGAAGTCGAAGCCGCCCGACTTGCGTGCCAGCGTGCACGACCACCAGCCGGTCGGGTAGCACGGCTGCGGGAACGGCAGGGTCTGGAAGGCGGTGAAGCCGGCCTTGCCCATCTCGCCGCGCATTTCGCGAATCAGGTCCAGCAGCGCCAGCGGCGACTCGGACTGCTGGACGAGGATGCCGTCGTCCTTCAGCGCGCGGAAACAGGACTCGTAGAACGCGCGGTTGAACAGGCCTTCGGCCGGGCCGACCGGATCGGTCGAGTCGACGATCACGATATCCAGGCTGCCGGCCTCGGCGTTCTTCATGTAGGCGATGCCGTCGTCGAACAGCAGTTCGGCGCGCGGGTCGTCGTTGGAGGCGCACAACTCCGGGAAGTGCTTCTCCGCCATCCGCGTGACCTGCTCGTCGATGTCGCACTGCACGGCCTGCTCGACGCCCGGGTGCTTGAGCACCTCGCGCAAGGTGCCGCAGTCGCCGCCGCCGATGATCACCACGCGCTTCGGCGCGGCGTGGGTGAACAGCGCCGGGTGCGACATCATCTCGTGGTAGAGGAAATTGTCGCGGGTGGTCAGCATGACCGCGCCGTCGATCAACATCAGGTTGCCCCAGTCGCTGGTCTCGTAGATCTCGATCTTCTGGAACGGCGACTGCACCTCGTCGAGCTTGCGCACGATGCGGAAACCGATCGAGGAACCGGTGTGGTCGAAGTTCTCGTGGAGCCAGGTCGGGGCGGACATGCGGAAGCTTCCGGGATGAGCGGGGGCGCGCATTGTAGCCGAGGCCCCGTGGCGGTTCGGGGACGGGCGGGCCCGGACGGCGTCCCGGCCGCGTGCGCCGGGACGCCGGGCACCCCGCGGCGATCGTCGATCCCGCACGGTGTCACCGCAGGTTGGGGCGCCAGGTCCTAGACTATGCGTCCTTTCCCGCCTGCCTGGACGCCTGCCGATGACCGCCTGGTCCACCGACCTCGCCCGCAAGACCTATTCGATCCCGCACTGGAGCGAAGGGTACTTCGACGTCGACGCGGCGGGCCGGATCGTGGTGTCGCCGCGCGGCGCGCAGGGGCCGTCGATCGCCTTGGCCGAGGCGGTCGACACCGCCCGTGCGAACGGTGCGCAGCTGCCGTTGCTGGTGCGTTTCCCGGATATTCTCGGCGATCGGCTGGGCAAGCTGCAGACCGCGTTCGCGCAGGCGCAGACCGAGTGGGAGTACGCCGGCGGCTACACGGCGGTCTATCCGATCAAGGTCAACCAGCACCGCGGCGTGGCCGGCACGCTGGCGTCCCATCATGGCGACGGCTTCGGCCTCGAAGCGGGCAGCAAGCCCGAGCTGATGGCGGTGCTGGCGCTGTCGCGCCCGGGCGGACTGGTGGTCTGCAACGGCTACAAGGACCGCGAGTACATCCGCCTGGCGCTGATCGGCCGCAAGCTCGGCCTGCAGACCTTCATCGTGGTGGAAAAGCCGTCCGAGTTCGCGCTGGTGATGGAGGAGGCCGCCGCGCTCGGGGTCAAGCCGGGGCTCGGTGTGCGCATGCGGTTGGCCTCGCTGGGCGCGGGCAAGTGGCAGAACAGCGGCGGCGACAAGGCGAAGTTCGGTCTCAACCCGCGTCAGCTGCTGGACCTGTGGAAGACGCTGCGCGATGCCGGCATGGCCGACTGCCTGCAACTGCTGCACTTCCACATGGGCTCGCAGATCTCCAACGTGCGCGACATCGCCAACGGCATGCGCGAGGCCACCCGCTACTTCGTCGAGTTGAGCAAGCTCGGCGCCACGATCACCCATGTCGACGTCGGCGGCGGCCTCGGCGTGGATTACGAAGGCACGCGCTCGCGCAGCTACAACTCGGTCAACTACGGCGTGCGCCAATACGCCGGGTCGATCGTGCAGCCGCTGGCGCAGGCCTGTGCCGAACACGGCCTGACCGCGCCGCGCATCGTCACCGAGTGCGGCCGCGCGATGACCGCGCACCACGCGGTGCTGGTGGCCAACGTGTCCGAGGTGGAGCGCGCGCCGGAAGGCCGCGTGCCCGACGCGCACGACGACGAGCCGGCCGTGGTCGCCAACCTGCGCGAACTCCACGGCGAGCTGAGCTCGCGCCCGGCGGTGGAACTTTTCCACGAGGCGCAGCACCAGCATGCGGAAGGTCTGGCGCTGTACGCGCTCGGCCAACTGGATCTGGTGCATCGCGCTCGCATCGACGATCTGTTCTACGCGCTGGCGCATGCGGTGCGCCAGCGCCTGACCTACGACGAGAAGAGCCACCGGCCGTTGCTCGACGAGCTCAACGAACGTCTGGTCGACAAGTACTTCGTCAACTTCAGCGTGTTCGAATCGATGCCCGACGTCTGGGCGATCGACCAGGTGTTCCCGATCGTGCCGATCGAGCGGCTCGACGAACGACCCGAGCGCCGTGGCGTGATCGCCGACCTCACCTGCGATTCGGACGGCAAGATCGACACCTACGTGGAGAACGAGGATCTCGATACTTCGTTGCCGCTGCATCCGTTGCGGCCGGGCGAGCAGTACCGGCTCGGCTTCTTCATGGTCGGCGCCTACCAGGAGATCCTCGGCGACATCCACAACCTGTTCGGTGATACCGACGCGGTGGAAGTGAAGATCGAGGGCGACGGCATCGCGGTGTCGCAGCAGCGTCGCGGCGACACCACCGACGTGATGCTCGATTATGTCGGCTACCGGCTCGACGATCTGCGCGCGCGCTACACCGCGTTGGTCGATGCGGCGTCGCTGGCCGGGGACGAAGCGCAGCGGCTCAAGGACGCGCTGGAAGCGGGGCTCACCGGCTACACCTACCTGGACGACACGCCGCTGGCGTGAGTGCGCGGTGCGCGCGCGGCTTGCCGGCCACCTGCGGTCGCGTTCGCGCGCGATCTTCGACACGGACCGATGAAGATCGCCCGTGGTGGCCGCTTTCGCGTGTCGAGGGTGTCGTGGTCCCTAGGAACGTGCCTGGCGCGTGCGAACGCGAGCCGCGTGGTCGCTGTCTTCTGAAGCTGCGACCGGCTGGGGTGGCACCCGGTCGGACGTGGCGCGTTCTCGCAGCGGTGTGCGGTCGGTCTGGGTCGTAGGCCGGTGGCCGTGCGCTGGACGTCGCGAGGACCATGCGCACAGGCGGGCACGGCAGAGGCCACGACGAGGGATCGAGCCTCGCGGTGGATCAGGCCTCGCGGTGGATCTGGAATCCCGCCAGCGACTGGCTGACCGGCATCACTTCGAGCCGGTTGACGTTGAGGTGCGGCGGCAGGTTGGCCACCCACCACAGTGTCTCGGCGATGTCGGCCGGGGTGATCGGGTGCGCACCTGCGTATAGCGCGTCGGAGGCCGCCTGGTCGCCGCCGGTGCGCACCAGGGTGAATTCGGTTTCCGCCATGCCCGGCTCGATCGAGGTCACCCGCACGCCCGTGCCGTGCAGGTCGGAGCGCAAGCCGAGCGAGAACTGGGTGACGAAGGCCTTGGTGCCGCCGTAGACGTTGCCGCCCGGATACGGCCAGTTGGCGGCGATCGAACTCACGTTGAGGATCGCGCCGCGGCGTGCGATCAGCGTCGGCAGCAGCCGATGGGTCAACGTCGCCAGCGCGGTGATGTTGGTGTCGATCATCTGCCGCCACTGCATCAGGTCGGCACGCTGTGCGGGCGCGGTGCCGAGTGCGAGCCCCGCATTGTTGACCAGCACGTCGATGTCGCGGAATCCCTCCGGCAGTGCATCCAGCGCCGCATCCATGGCGTCCGCATCGCGGATGTCGAAGGCCGCCGGATGCAGGCGCTCAGGGCCGTAGGCGTCGACCAGTGCCTGCAGGCGGTCGGCTCGGCGACCGCAAGCGACCACGCGCCATCCGGCGCTGGCGAAACGTTCCACCGTGGCGCGGCCGAATCCGGCGGTGGCGCCGGTGATGAGAAGGGTGCGGGTCATGCCTCGATTGTAGCGACCGGGTCGTCAACGCGGGTGCGGGCCCTGCGTGTGGTGCCGCCGATCGTGCAGGCGCCGCGGCGCCGCCGTGCGGCACGGCAAGGTCATGGCCTGCGGGGGGTTGAGCCCCGGGCCCGGGCAGGCGCCGCCGTCAGTCGTCGACGCGCAGGTAATCGCCGGTCAGACCCTCGGGGCAGGTGCCCGCGGCGTTGGCCACCGACATGAGGTCGGGGGCGAAGCGCAGATCGAAGCTGCACGCGTCGTGTTCGAAGCGGGCACTGCCGACGCGCTCCTCGAAGCCGCCTTCGAGCGGCGCATCCAGTGCGGCGGCGGTGATCTGCAGGTCGTAGCGGCCCTGGCCCTGCCGTTGCACATCCAGCACCGGCGCGTCGGCCTGTGCCGGCTGCCGGTAGGTTCCCGGCATCACCAGCGGCGGCCGGCCACTGGCGATACGGCGGCGGATCTCGTCGAGCCGGCTGCTGTAGCTGGTGTCCAGGCAGCGCACGCTGATGCAGGTGTCGCGTCGCTCGCGCGCCCATTGCGCCTGCTCGCCGGCGAGCGCGTCCGGGTCGTCGCTGCGCAGGGCCAGGTCGGGGATCAGCGCCTGCAGTTCGGTTTCCAGCGCCTGCAGGCCCGGCGTGCGGCAAATCGTACGTTGCGCCCAGCCGTCGGCGGCATCGCAGTCCAGTTCGGCCGCAGCCGCCGGCAGGCCGGCGATCAGAGGAAACGCGAGGGCGGCAACGAGGGCGAGGGGCTTCATGCGCACATCCATGTCGTGGGGGACGGGTCGATGGGGCGGGTCGGGCGACTTACTGCACGCGGATCGCCAAGGCCGGAAGACCGCCGCCTTCGAGCCGGCCCTTGGCCTCGGCCAGCTCGGTGGCGCTGCCGTAGGGGCCCATCCGCACGCGGTACACCGTGCGTCCGTCGGCGGTGCCCGATTCCACTCGCGCGCTCAGGCCGAGCAGCGCGATCCGTGCCTTGAGCGCTTCGGCATCGCCCGATGCGCTGAACGAGCCGGCCTGCAGCAGATAGCGGGCGTTGGCGTCCTGCGTGCCCGGCGCGGGCGTGGCGGTGCCCGGTGCGGGTGTGGCGGTCTGCGGTGGAGCGGTCGCCGTGGCGGGGGCGTCCGGAGCCGCCAGTTCGGCAGCATCTTCCTGCCGGCGCGCAGCCTCGCGTTGGCGAGCCTCTTCGGCACGGGCGCTGGCGGCAAGTTCAGCGTCTGTCATCGGGACTTCCTGCCCCGGCAGCAGGGTGTAGAAATCGTAGTCCGGTGCGGTGTCGGGCAGCGGTGCGTCGGGCGCCGGTGCGGCCGGGGCATCCGCGGGACGTGCGGCGGCGGGCGGTGCGGCATCGTCGTCGCTGCCGATGGCCGGCGCGGGCAACGCATCCGGATTGGCGCGCGGTCGATAGAAGCCGTCCTCGCCGTCGGATTTCAGCAGGCGCGGGGCCAGCATCACCACGACGATGGTCAGCACGATGCCGATGATCATCCAGGCCCAGCCGGGCAGGCCGCCGGAACTGCCGCCGTTGCGTCGTGCCTGGGATTTGCCGCGTCGCGCTGCCACTGCTGTGCTACCTCTGTCTGTGACGGCCACCAATGCGGCCGGATCGAAAAACGCCCGAAAACTAGTGTATGCCGAACGCGACGACGACGCCCGCCGCCGGTTCAGGCGGCCGCGTCGGCATCCGCCGGGCGGGGCTTACATGCGCTCGGGCGCACCCACGCCGAGCAGGGCGAGGCCGTTGGCGAGTACCTGGCGGGTGGCCAGGGCCAGGGCCAGGCGTGCGTTGCGCTGGGTGGCGTCGTCGACCAGGAACTGGTGGTCGTTGTAATAGGACTGGAAGGCCTGCGCGAGTTCGACGAGGTAGGTCGCGATCAGATGCGGTTCCAGGGTGGCGCCGGCGGTCTCGACGATTTCCGGGTAGCGCGACAGGTCGATCAGCAGATCGCGGGTCGCGCCACTGTCCAGATCCGGCGTCTGCGCGAGGCCCTGGTCGAGGTCGAAGGCCAGGTCGCGTTCGTCGAGCTGGCGCAGCAGACCGCAGATGCGCGCGTGCGACAGCTGCACGTAGTACACCGGGTTGTCGAGCGACTGGCTGCGCGCGAAATCGATGTCGAACACCAACTGCGAGTCGGGCTTGCGTGCGATGAGGAACCAGCGGGTCGCATCGCGGCCGGCTTCGTCGATCAGGTCGCGCAGGGTCAGGTAGCTGCCGGCGCGCTTGGAGAGCTTCACTTCCTCGCCGCCGCGCATGACAGTGACCATCTGGTGCAGCACGTACTCGGGCCAGCCCTGCGGGATGCCGGCATCGAGTGCCTGCAGGCCGGCCTTCACCCGCGCCAGCGAGCCGTGGTGATCGGCGCCGAGTTCAGTGATCGCGCGCTCGTAGCCGCGTTGCCACTTGCTCAGGTGATAGGCCACGTCCGGCACGAAGTACGTGTAGGTGCCGTCGGACTTGCGCATCACGCGGTCCTTGTCGTCGCCGAAGTCGGTGCTGCGCAACCACAGCGCGCCGCCCTCCTCGTAGGTGTGGCCGTGGGCGACCAGTTCGCGCACGGTCTCCTCGACCTTGCCGTCGGCGTACAGCGAGGACTCCAGGAAGTACACGTCGAATGCGACGCCGAAGGCATCCAGGTCGGCGTTCTGCTCGCGACGCAGCCAGGCCACCGCGAAGCGGCGGATGGCGTCGAGGTCGTCCGCGTCGCCGGTACCGGCGACGGTCTGGCCGTCGACCTCGACGCTGTCGCCGCGCAGGTAGGCGGCCGCGACGTCGGCGATGTAGTCGCCGTTGTAGGCGTCGGCCGGCCAGTCGGCGTCGCCCGGCGCATGGCCCCTGGCGCGCGCCTGGGTGGAGACGGCCAGATTGTTGATCTGCACGCCGGCATCGTTGTAGTAGAACTCGCGCACCACGTGCCAGCCGTTGGCGTCGAGCACGCGTGCGATGCAGTCCCCGATCACGGCGGCGCGGCCGTGGCCGACGTGCAGCGGCCCGGTCGGATTGGCGGAGACGTACTCGACGCCCGCGCGACGGCCGTCGCCCGACGCGTTGCGGCCGTAGGCGTCGCCGTCGGCATGGACGCTGCGCAACTGCGCCTGCCAGGCCGCGGGCGCCAGTCGGACGTTGATGAAGCCGGGGCCGGCGATCTCGACGGCCGCGAACAGGTCGTTGGCCGGCAGCGCGTCGATCAGCGCCTGCGCGAGCTGGCGCGGGTTGCTGCGTGCGGGCTTGGCCAGCAGCATGGCGACATTGGTGGAAAAGTCGCCGTGACTGCGGTCCTTGGGACGCTCGACCACGAAATCGGGGGCGACGAGGTCGGCGGGCAGGGTGCCCTGCTGGATCAGGACGTCGAGGCCCTGCTGGATCAGGGCGCGGAGCTGGGCTTTCACGGCGGGACCGGGTATCGCAGGGAGCCGGCTATTGTAGACGGCCGTGCGCCGGGGCGCTGCGCCGCCCGCATCCGCCAGGTCGGAGCCACCGGGTCGGGGCCGGCGCGGCAATGCCGCGCCGTGTGCGGCACCCACGCCGCGACGGCCCGTTCAGACCCAGCCGCGTGCGGCCAGGGACACCGGAGCGCCGTCGCCGACGACGAAATGGTCCAGCAGGCGGATGTCCACCAGGGCCAGCGCCTGCTTGAGCTGGGCGGTGACCGCGCGATCGGCTGCACTGGGTTCGGTGCTGCCGCTGGGGTGGTTGTGACCGACGATCATCGCCGCGGCGTTGTGTGCCAGCGCGCGTCGTACGATCTCGCGCGGATGCACTTCGGCGCCGTCGATGGTGCCGCGGAACAGCTCCTCGAACGCCAGGGCGCGGTGGCGGGTGTCGAGGAACAGCACCGCGAAGACCTCGTGCGGCAGCCCGCGCAGGCGCTGGGCGAAGTAGCGGCCGGCGGCGCCGGGATCGGTCATGGCTTCGCCGCGCTCCAGGTCGGCGGCGAGGCAGCGGCCGCACAATTCCAGTGCGGCCGCGAGTCGGGCGGCGCGTGCCGGACCCAGGCCCGGCAGCGTGACCAGCTCGCCCGCAGGGCGTTCGAGCAGCTTGCGCAACGGACCGTGCCGGGCGAGCAGCATCCGGGCGGTGGCGACGGCGTCCTGGCCGCGCAGTCCGGAGCCGAGAAAGATCGCCAGCAGCTCCGCATCGGACAGCACCGCCACACCGCGGGCGAAGAGCTTTTCACGGGGGCGTTCGGTCGACGGCCAGTCGCGGATCAACATGGGATGTCTCGGCAAAGGGGGTGCGCCGCCGCGGACGGCCGACAGGGAGCACGTCGAGGAGGGCCGTCTGTCGGCTGCCGGCCGTCCGCGAATGGCGCACCGCCATTCCATCGCAGGCGGCGCCGGATCGCCGCCGGTCGGGGACGTGCCTTCGGGTAAGCTGTCGCCCTGTTTTCGTGTCGGACGCTTCCCACCGTGATGACCGAGTCGCGATCGCCGCTCGATGGCCTGCTGCACGGACGGCGCATTCTCGTCTGCGTCGGCGGCGGCATCGCCGCCTACAAGGCTGCCGAGCTGGTCCGCCGGCTGCGCGACGCCGGCGGCGATGTGCAGGTGGCGATGACCGAGCACGCGCAGCATTTCGTGGGCACGGCCACCTTCCAGGCGGTCTCCGGGCATCCGGTCCGGACGTCGCTGTGGGATGCTGCGGCCGAGGCCGCGATGGGCCACCTCGAACTGGCGGCGTGGGCGGAGATCGTCGTCATCGCCCCGGCGACCGCGGACCTCATCGCGCGGCTGGCGCACGGGTTCGCCAACGATCTGGTGACCACGCTCGTGCTCGCCACCGAGGCACGGGTGGCCATCGCGCCGGCGATGAACCACCGGATGTGGCGACACCCGGCCACCCAGGCCAACGTGGCGATCCTGCGCGAGTGGGGAGTGCAGGTGATCGGCCCGGACGATGGTCCGCTGGCCGAGGGCGAGTCCGGTCCAGGCCGCCTGCGCGAACCGGAGGCGATCGTGCGCGCACTGGCGGCGGCATGAGCGTGTCGCTCGCCGGGCGGCGCATCGTGGTCAGCGCCGGCCCCACCTACGAGGACATCGACCCGGTCCGTTTCATCGGCAACCGCAGCAGCGGCAAGATGGGCTTCGCGGTGGCCGCCGCCGCGGCGCGCCGCGGCGCGCAGGTGATGTTGATCGCCGGCCCGGTGCACCTGCCCACGCCTGAGGGCGTGCAGCGCATCGACGTGCGCTCGGCGCAGCAGATGCGCGACGCGGTGTTCGCGCAGTTGCCCGCGGACGCCTACATCGGCGCGGCGGCCGTGGCCGACTACCGCCCCAGGACGCCGCTGTCGGGCAAGCTGAAGAAGACCGGCGAGACCCTCGCGCTGGAACTGGTCCGCACGCCCGATATCCTCGCCGAACTCGGCACGCATGCGCTGCGCCCGCGCCGTCTGGTCGGCTTCGCGGCCGAGACCGACGATATTGCCCACTACGCGCGCGGCAAGCTGGTGCGCAAGCGGCTGGACCTGATCGCCGCCAACCGGGTCGGCCAACCGGGCAGCGGGTTCGAGAGCGACGAGAACGCGCTGGTCGTGTATGCGCACGATGGCGAGCAGGCGCTGGGTCCGGCGCCGAAGACCGAGCTCGCCGACGGTCTGCTCGACCTCGTGTTCCCCGACTGAAGCCCTGTCCGGGCGAGCCCGCCCAGACGCCGCGCCGGCGCATGCCGATGCGCGATCCATCCGGAGTCCTCGTGTCCAATTCCCACGTCCTGCAGGTCAAACGTCTCGATGCCCGTTACGGCGACGACTGGCCCTTGCCCGCCTATGCCACGACCGGCAGCGCCGGCCTCGACCTGCGCGCGGCGCTGGACGCGCCGTTGACGCTCGCCCCGGGTGCCGCCGAACTGGTGCCCAGCGGTCTCGCCATCCACGTGGCCGATCCCGGCCTGTGCGCGGTGATCCTGCCGCGTTCCGGCCTGGGCCATCGCCACGGCATCGTGCTGGGCAACGGGACCGGGCTGATCGACGCCGATTACCAGGGGCCGCTGCTGATCAGCGTCTGGAACCGCGGGCAGCGCACCTACACCATCGAGCCGGGCGATCGCATCGCCCAACTGGTATTGCTGCCGGTGGTGCGCGCCGAGCTGTCGTTGGTCGAGGACTTCGAGGCAAGCGCACGCGGCAGCGGTGGTTTCGGGCATACCGGGACGCGGTGATCATTCCTGCGCAGCATCGGTATCCGGTGCCTGGGCAAACGGGTTACGGTAGGCGGCGCCCGCGAGGGCGTATGGCATGCAAGTTGCGAAGGCTTTCGGGTTGCGAAGCGACGAAACACCGAAGGGCTTCGTGTCGGCCGGCGACGCCAGGGGGCGACGTCGCGGGTCGGCGCAGATGACCGCGCCCGTGGGAGAACACACATGAGCGACACCGGACCGCACAGGTTGCGACAGGGACTGGCACGACTGCGCCCGGCGATGCCGTGGATCGCGCTCGTCCTGGTCGCGGCGGCGCTCTGGATCGCGTGGGGCGGCTGGCGGCACGTGCAGGACGGCAACCGGCGTGCATCGCTGGAGCAGTCGCGCGACATGGCGACGCTGTCGGTCTCGCGGATCCTGCGCACCGAGCAGGATCGTCTGGTCGAGCGGGTGGAGGCACCGGCATTTCGCGATGCTGCGACCGGCGAGGATTTCGAGGCGGCGGCGGCGATGCTCGTCGCCGACTGGCCCGGCCTGGAGGAGGCCGCGGTGTATGCACCGGCACTCGAAAGCGTCTACGCCCAGTTGTCCGACAGCGGCTACGGCCGCGCCGCCGTGCTGGAAGCCGCGATCAGCGAGGGCCGGCCTGCGGTCCGGGTGATCCGCGAGGACGGCGCACAGAAGCTGGCGATCGCCGCACCGGTGGGCGCCGAGGACGCGGTGCCCGACGCCGTGGCGGTCGTCCGGCTGCCGCTGACCCGCGTGCTCGGAGGATTCGACGAGACCGAGCTCGACCCGTCGCGCATGTATCTGGCGCTGCGCCAGGGCAGCGTCACCCTGTTTGAACGCGGCAACACCGACCATGCCGGCGCCGCCGAACGTCTGGCCACGCCGATCCCGGGTTCCGGCCTGCGCGTGGCGGCCGCCATGCCGCATGCGGCGGCCGCGCCGCTGGGGCTGTCGGGCATTCCCGCCTTCGTGACCGCACTGGGCCTGCTGTTGCTGGCGTATGTGGTGTGGCGGGTGCTGCCGGGCTTCGCACGCGAGGCGGCCGATGCCGACGACGACGCACCCACATTGTCCGAAGCGGTCGCGCGACCGCCCACGGACCCGGATTCCCCCCCCAGGAAACGCGAGGTTCCAGACGTGCCAACACCGCAGCCCGTTCCAATCGACCGCAGTATCTTCCGCGCCTACGACATCCGTGGCGTGGTCGGCGAGACGCTGGATGCGCAGGTCGCCCGGCTGATCGGCCAGGCCATCGGTTCGCTGATGCGCGAGCAGGACCTGCCCGACATCGTCGTCGGCCGTGACGGTCGCCTGTCCGGCCCGGAGCTCATGGCCGGATTGATCGAGGGCCTGCGCCTGGCCGGCCGCAACGTGATCGACGTCGGCATGGTGCCCACGCCGGTGGCGTACTTCGGCGCCTATCACCTGCGTACCGGCTGCTGCGTGTCGCTGACCGGCAGCCACAATCCGCCCGACTACAACGGATTCAAGATCGTCGTCGGCGGGACCACCCTGTCGGGCGACGCGATCGTCGATCTGCACGCGCGCATCGCCGAGGACCGTCTGTACAGCGCCGATGCGCCCGGCGGTCTGAGCGAGCGCGACATCGCCACCGATTACGTCGAGCGCATCGCATCCGACGTCTCGCTCGAGCGCCCGCTCAAGATCGTGGTCGATGCCGGCAACGGCGTGGCCGGCGAGATCGGCCCACGGGTCCTGGAGGCCATCGGCGCCGAGGTGGTGCCGCTGTACTGCGAAATCGACGGTACCTTCCCCAACCACCATCCGGACCCGAGCGAGCCGCACAACCTCGAAGACCTGATCAGCATGGTCAAGCGGCTGGACGCCGATCTGGGCATCGCCTTCGACGGCGACGGCGACCGTCTGGGCGTGGTGACCCGCGACGGCGAGAACATTTTCCCGGACCGTCTGCTGATGCTGTTCGCCGAGGACGTGCTGGAGCGCAATCCCGGCGCCGTGATCATCTTCGACGTCAAATCGACCGGCAAGCTGCCCGGCCACATCCTGCGCCACGGCGGCAGCCCGCTGATGTGGAAGACCGGGCATTCGCTGATCAAGGCGAAAATGCGCGAGACCGAGGCCGAACTGGCCGGCGAGATGAGCGGTCACTTCTTCTTCTCCGAGCGCTGGTACGGCTTCGACGACGGCATCTACGCCGCTGCGCGCCTGCTGGAAATCCTCGCCGCCCGCGAGGACAGCGCGACGGCCGTCCTGCACGCGCTGCCGTCGGGGGTGTCGACGCCCGAGATCAAGGCACAGGCGCCGGGCGGCGACCCGCATGCGTTCATCGAACGCTTCCAGGCGGCGGCGCAACTGGAGGGCGCACGTCTGTCGACCATCGACGGCGTGCGTGCCGACTGGGGCGACGGCTGGGGTCTGGTGCGCGCGTCCAACACCACGCCGGTGCTGGTGCTGCGCTTCGATGCCGACGACGCCGCCGCGCTCAAGCGGATCCAGGCGACGTTCCGCGAGCAGTTGCTCGCCGTCGATCCGGCGTTGTCGTTGCCGTTCTGACCGGCGGAGGCCGACGGCCGCCGCCGGGGTTCCCCGACGGCGGTCCGGGGGTTCCGGCGCTGCCGCGAATGCGACGTTCGCGGCAAGCTGACGGCTCCGCACATGGAGCACGCAACAATGACCAGGGACGGTCCTCGGCCGGGCACGACGCTCGGCGTTCCTTTGCTGATCGCGGCCGGCCTGCTGGCCCCGGTCGGCGCGATCGCCAGCCCCCCTTCCGGGGCAGCCCCAGCCACCGGTCGCGATGCGGTCGCGACGCCTGCATCGGCGGGCATCCGGACGCCATCGCCACCGCCGTCGCCGCCACCACGCGGCATGATGCTCGCCAGCCACTACGCCGGCGACCTCGCCGATATCGGCGCGTACTGGGTCAGCGAGAAACTCGACGGCGTGCGCGCGCGATGGGACGGGCGCACCCTGTGGACGCGAGGCGGCCTGCCGGTGATGGCGCCCACCTGGTTCACGCAGGGCTGGCCGCCCGTCCCCATGGATGGCGAACTGTGGATCGGGCGCAGGCGATTCGACGAGGTCAGCGTGCTCGCGCGTCACGGCGGCACCGACGACGCGTGGGGCGCGGTGCGTTTCCTGGTATTCGATCTGCCGGCCGAGGCCGCGGGATTCGAAGCGCGGATCGCACGCATGCGGCGCCTGCTGGACGCACAGGCGATCGCCTGGCTGCGGCCGGTGCGCCAGCGCCGGTTCGGTGATCGCGACGCCCTGGACGCGCACTTTCGCGCGCTGGTGGAGGCCGGAGCCGAAGGCCTGGTGCTGCACCATCGGGATGCGCCGTACCGCGACGGGCGCAGTCCGCTGCTGCTCAAGTACAAGCCCTTCGAGGATGCCGAAGCACGGGTGGTGGCGCATCTGCCCGGCCAGGGGCGGCACACCGGGCGCGTCGGCGCACTGCTGGTCGCGCTGCCCGACGAGCGGCTGATCCGGTTGGGCAGCGGTCTCAGCGATGCCCAGCGGATGGATCCGCCCGCAGTGGGCGCCACGGTGACGTTCGGCTATTCCGGATTGACCTCGACCGGCCTGCCGCGGTTCGCGCGCTTCCTGCGGATACGCGATGACGCGACCGCACGGGATGCGCCGCCCTGACCGGTCACGCTGCGGGGCCTGGAAGAAAAAGGGCCCCACTCGGGGAGTGGGGCCCTTTGCGGCTCATCTCACGAGGATGAATCAGCGTGGGGGATTGGCATCGTCATTGCTGCTGCCCGGGGTGCTGCTGCCCGACGTGCCGCGACGGCGTGCCAGATACTCGTCCGCCCAGCGTTCGGTGACCTTGCCGGCCGCCGTGCGGCCGCCCAGGCCGAAGGCCAATGCGGCCGCGATCGCTACAGCGCCGAGCACCAGGCCGAACGCGAGGTTGACGATGTCGTCGGCGATGCCCATCGCACGCAGGCCCATCGCGATCACCAGGCCCAGGATCGCGACGCGCGCGATCCGCGACAGACCCACGCGGCCGTCCGGGTTGGCGCGCTGGATGGCACGTGCGGCCAGATCCGCCAGCCAGTAACCGATGGCCAGGATCACCACGCCCAGCAGGATGTCGCCGCCGAATGCGATGAACGTCGCCAGCAGGTCGCGGACCCCGGCGAAGCCCAGGCGGTGCGCGGCCTCGACGGTGGCGAACAGCATGATGAAGAACAGCGCGAGCCGGCCGACGAAGACCGAGAGACCACCGCCGGCTTCAGTCGCGGGCGCATGGGGAGTGACCAGCGGATCGACCGGGGTGTCGATGTCCGCGGCCACGTGGTCGACATGCTGCGCGGCCGGCGCCGGACGCGGTGCCGCGGTGCCGGCATCGACGCCGGTTCCCGCCGGGACCAGATGCGCAAGGCCCAGGCGGGCGGGCAGGCGATCGGCGCCGAGGTTCTGCAGCAGGCGGGTGATCAGGCCCGACACGAAGCGACCCAGATACCAGGCCACCAGCAGGATGACCGCCGCGGCGAGGATGTTCGGAATCGCGGCCAGGAACAGCGCGAGCATCTCGCTGGCCGGCGCGGAGATGGCCTCGATCGCCAGCGCGTCGAGCGCGGCGATCAGGGTCGGCACGATGACCAGGATGAACACCAGCGTCCCGCCGAGCTGCGACAGCTTCACACCTTCGGTGACATGCGCCCGGTCGCTGAAGCGGTCCACGCCGGCGGCGGCGAGCAGGTTGGTCACCAGCCCACGCAGCACCTTGGCGATCAGCCAACCGACCACGCCGATGACCACCGCTGCGAACAGGTTCGGCAACGCGCCCAGGAACTGTCCGGTCATCGCGTTGAGCGGCTGCATCAGGCCCTGGATGTGCAGCGCGCCGACGATGGCCGGCAGGAACAGCAGCAGCACCAGCCAGTACACGACATTGCCGAGCACCGACGACAGCGGACGCACCCCGGCCGAGTCGGACAGCTTCTCGTCCCATCGCCCGGCCGCCATCAGCCGGTTGACGGCCGCGCGCAGCATGGTCGCCACCACCCAGGCGACGAGCGCCAGTGCGGCCGCCAGCACGATGCGGGGCAGGTACAACATGACCTCGGCCACCAGCGCCGAGAACGGGCCGGAGATGCCGTCGATCCTCAGGACGCTGAAGACGCCGATCAGCGTCAACAGGATGATGAACCAGAATCCGAGCGACGCGGCCACCTTGACCACATCCACCTGAGCCTGCGTCTGCGTACCCACGCGTTCATTGAGGCGGAGCCGCGCCAGGCCCCCGCGGATCAGTCCGCGCACGAACAGCGCGAGCAGCAAACCCACGACGAGAATGAGTACGGCGCCGAGCACGCTCGGCAGGTATTGGCCCAGGCTCAGTTCGAGCTGGCGGCCAAGTGGCATAGGGTCCATGGCGGTCCTCCGGGGGATGGTTCCAACAGTGAAGCGAACACCCACGGGGCGAACGCGCGGGATGCCGTATCGAACGAAAGTCGGCCACACCCACCCTACCGATACCGGCTGTGGGCTGAAGGTGAATGCTGTGCATCCGACGGGATGCGCGGCGTGTTCAGTCGACGCGCTTGAAGTCGCGGTAGCGGCCCAGCGCGTCGCGCAGGTCTTCGTCGAGGTGGGTCCGCTCCTCGAGCTGCTGCGCCAGAATCGCCTGCTGCCGGAGAAGATCGCCGTGCTGGCTGCGGATGTCGTCGGCCAGCCGCTTGCGCACGGGCTGCTCGCTGAGTTCCATGTCGGCTGCCTGGCGCAGCAACGCCACCAGGCTGGCGCGCAGGTTGCCTACGCCCATCTGCGAGGTCTTGATGGATTCGTCGATCAGGGTGATGCGGTCGCCGTAGGCGCGTTCGAGATCGGCCTCGGTGGCGTACGACTCCACCATCGCCAGATCGCGGCGCCGCCGCACGGTCTCGGCTTCGGCGTCCTGCGCAGCCTCGCGTGCGGCCTGCCCGGCCGCCGCGCGCTCCTCGCTCGACAGCGCACGTCCGACCCGCTCCCGTGCCAGTCCCGTGCGCGAGCTGAATTCGGTGCGCGCCGCGTCGACCGCGGATGCAGGCAGTGCATCGCCGCAGATCTTGTGGCCGTCCTCTTCCCAGCAATAGACGCGGCGGTCGCTGGCGGCTGATTTGCCGCGCTGCGCTTCGGCCGGTGCAGCGAGCGCGAACGCACCCAGCACGGCCAGACTGCCCACCCACACGCCTGTCCTGTTCATCGCTCCGCCCCCGGGTCGGTCAGCCACGTCGTCCGATGCGGCGCACGCGCTTCAGTCGTCGCTGCCGTATCGCGCGCGATAGGCCGCCAGCCGTTCGCGCTCTCCCGACAGTGTCGCGTTTTGCGCGGCGAACGCAAGCAGATCGCCGAGCGTCGCCACCGCGACCACCGGCACCCGGTGCGCCCAGGCCACGGCCTGGGCGGCGGAGCGTCGCGGTGTGGCCTGCTCGTCGACGATTTCCTGCCGGTCGAGTGCGATCGCGATGCCGCTGATCGTGCCCCCCGCCTCGGCGATCAACCCGAGGGCTTCGCGGATCGCGGTGCCGGCGGTGATCACGTCGTCGACGATCAGCACGCGCCGGTCGGCCAGCGCCGCACCGATCAGCATGCCACCCTCGCCGTGCGCCTTGGCTTCCTTGCGGTTGAACGCGACCGGCAGATCGCGGCCGCGTGCGGCGAACTCGCAAGCGAGTGCGGTCGCCAGCGGAATGCCCTTGTAGGCCGGGCCGAACAGCAGGTCGAACTCCAGTCCGGCGGCTTCGATCGCGTCGGCATAGCAGCGGGCCAGCCCCGCCAGTGCGCTGCCGCTGTCGAAGCGACCGGCGTTGAAGAAATAGGGGCTTACGCGGCCGGACTTCAGAGTGAAGTCGCCGAAACGCAGGGCGTCGGCCTCGAGCGCGAGCTGGAGGAAGCGGGTGCGATGGTCGGTCATGCCGGCATTCTCCCATGCGCGCACCGCGGTCGGGCGCGGTTGGCCAGCGGCAGCGGCGAATCCGTTACGCTAGCGCCGCTCCCGCCACGCGGGACCGCACCGCACGACGTAGCGCAAGGGATCCACGGGATGAGAATCGTCAGCTTCAACGCCAACGGCCTGCGCTCGGCAGCCAACAAGGGCTTCTTCGACTGGTTCGCCGGCCACGATGCCGACATCCTCTGCGTGCAGGAGACCAAGGCGCAGGAGCACCAGTTGTCGGGCGAGGCGTTCCGGCCGCCGGGCTATCACGTGGCCTTCCGCGACGCGACCACCAAGAAGGGCTACAGCGGCGTGGCGATCTACAGCCGTCGCGAGCCCGACGAGCTGCGCACCGCGCTGGGCTGGGCGCCGTTCGACGACGAGGGCCGCTATCTCGAAGCGCGCTTCGGCAACCTCAGCGTGGTGTCGTTCTACATCCCGTCCGGCTCTTCGGGCGAGATCCGGCAAGGCTTCAAGTTCGAGATGATGGACTGGCTCAGGCCCATCCTCGACACCTGGCTGGCCAGCGGCCGCGACTACGTGCTGTGCGGCGACTGGAACATCGTGCGCGCGCGCAACGACATCAGGAACTGGAGCAGCAACCAGAAGAATTCCGGCTGCCTCCCACCCGAGCGCGCCTGGCTCAACGGCATGATCGGCGACGCCTGCGGCGATGGTTCGCCGCAGCCCCAGGTCGGCAGTGGCTGGGTCGACACCTTCCGCGCGCTCAAGCCCGACGCGATCGAATACACCTGGTGGAGCAACCGCGGCGCCGCGCGCGCCAACGACGTGGGCTGGCGGCTGGATTACCAGCTGTGCACGCCGTCGCTGGCCGAGCGCCTGAGCGGCTGCTCGATCCTGCGCGAGCCGCGCTTCTCCGACCATGCGCCGTACACGGTCGACTACCGCGACGTGGACGCCCGCGGATGAGCCAGGTCCCGGCGCAGGCGGTCACGTCGTCGCGCTGGACACGCGCGCTGGCCACCTACGGCAAGCCGCGGATCGCCTCGATGTTCGCGCTCGGCTTCGCCGCCGGGCTGCCGTTCCTGCTGGTGTTCAGCACGCTCACCGCGTGGCTGACCGAAGCCGGCGTGACCCGCGGCGCGATCGGTTTCTTCACCTGGGTCGGCATCACCTATTCGATCAAGGTGTTCTGGGCGCCGGTGGTCGACCGGGTGGCGCTGCCCGGGCTCGGGCGCTGGCTGGGCCAGCGGCGCAGCTGGATCCTGCTGGCGCAGTCGGTGATCATCGCCGGCCTCGCGGGCATGGCCATGACGGACCCGTTGCAGGATCTCGTGCGGCTGGCGTTGTTCGCGCTGCTGGTGGCGTTCGGCTCGGCCACACAGGACATCGCGGTGGACGCCTGGCGCATCGAGGCCGCGCCGCCGCAGGAGCAGGCGGCGATGTCGGCCACCTATGTGTTCGGCTACCGGATGGCCTTGCTGGTGGCTGGCGCCGGCGCGCTGCACATGGCCGTGCGCATGGACTGGAGCCAGGTGTATCTGGTGATGGCAGCGCTGATGGGGGCCGGCGTGCTGGCGACCCTGCTCAGTCGCGAACCCGAGGTCGTGCGCCGGTCGGACGCCGCATTCCTGGAGCAGGGCGCGCAGGATTACCTGGCGCGCAATGCGCACCTGCCGCGGCCGCTGCGCATGAGCGTGGCCTGGTTGATCGGCTCGGTGGTCAGCCCGTTCGTGGATTTCTTCCGCCGCTACGGGCTGCATTCGCTGGTGGTGCTGCTGCTGGTGGGCAGTTTCCGCATCAGCGACATTTCCATGGGCGCGATGGCCAATCCGTTCTATCTGGATCTCGGCTTCACCAAGGCGCAGATCGCCAACATCTCGGGCATCTACGGCATCGTGATGACGATCCTGGGCGGGCTGATCGGCGGCGTGCTGACGGTGCGCTACGGCCTGTTGCGGATGCTGCTGGTCGGCGCGGTGCTGTCGGCGGTCACCAACCTGCTGTTCGCGATGATGGCGGTGGTGGGTGCGGAGCCGTGGATGCTGGTGATCACCATCAGCGGCGACAACTTCTTCGCCGGGCTGGCGATGGCGGTGTTCATCGCCTGGCTGTCGAGCCTGACGTCGACGGCGTACACCGCCACCCAGTACGCCTTGTTCAGCTCGTTGATGACGCTGCCGGGCAAGTTCATCGGCGGCTTCAGCGGCCAGGTGGTCGATGCCGTGGGCTGGTTCCACTACTTCGTCTACGTCACCGCGATCGGCGTGCCCGCCGTGCTGCTGTGCATCTACCTGATCGTCCGGGAGCGTCGGGGACCGCACGGTCCGGCGACGTCGCCGTCCGGGGCCAGCGACGCCGGCGGTGACGGCGTGCGATCGTCGGCCTGACCGTGCTGCGGCGGTCGTCGGCGCTCGCGGTGAATCGCACCCGGTCCGGGTCGGCCCCATCTTGCCGGCCCGGGCGCAGCGTGTCAGCTTAGCGTTCGCCTACAGGATGAGGAGTGGTTGCCGGTGACCGATATCGTGCTCAGGGATGTGGACGATGTGCTGCTGGAGCGGATTCGCCGCGTGGCCGCGCGTGCCGGCTGGGAACTCCCGGTCGCACTGGTGAATCTGATCGAGCAGGGCCTGCACGTGCACGAAGGCGAGGGCACCATGCATCTGGAAGGTGGCGAAGCCGACGCCCTGCAGGCGGCGCTGCACGCCCTGCAGGCGGTGCCGGACGATCCGGGTTTCGCGATGATCGGTCGTGCCGACGGGCAGGCGGCCGGCGCGCCCCAAGGCTGACGGCCTGTCTTGTGGGGGCCGGCAGCCCGGCACCGGCTCCGCACGCCTTCGGACGCATCCATGGCGGCGGCGTGGTCAGGCGGGATAGATCCCCCCCAGCACGCGCGGACCGGCGGCGCCGGTCACCGAGGGCAGGTTGCCGGGGCGCCCGAGCAGGGTCTGTCGGGCGAGCCAGGCGAAGCCCATCGCTTCCATCTGGTCGGGGTCGACCCCGAACCGCGCGCTGCTGTCGACCGGTAGCCCGGTCGCGTCCGCCAGCGCCGCCATGAGCACCGGGTTGCGCACGCCGCCGCCGCAGGCGATCACCCGCCCGGCGTCGGGCTGCGCCGCGCGCAGGGCATCGGCGACCGTCCGCGCCGTCAGCGCCAGCAGGGTGGCCTGCACGTCGGCGACCGTTTCGGTCCCCGCGAGCCGTGTGTCGAGCCAGTCGAGGTGGAACTGGTCGCGGCCGGTCGATTTCGGCGGAGGCTCGGCGAACCACGGGTCGGCCAGCAGCCGCTGGAGCAGGGACGCGTCCACCAGTCCTTGCGCGGCGAGCGCGCCGCCGTCGTCGTAGGCCGCGCCGGTGTGGCGTCGACACCAGGCGTCCATCAGGCCGTTGGCGGGGCCGGTATCCAGGCCACGGACCGGGCCGTCCGGCGGCAGCAGGGTCAGGTTCGCGATGCCGCCCAGATTGAGCACGGCGCGGGTTTCGGCCGGATCGGCCAGAAGGGCGGCGTGCAGTGCCGGCAACAGCGGTGCGCCATGGCCGCCTGCGGCGACATCGCGTCGGCGAAAATCCGCGACGGTGACGATGCCGGTACGCTCGGCCAGCGTGGACGGATCGCCGAGCTGGAGCGTGTACGGCGCGGTGCCGTTCGGGCGATGGCGCAGGGTCTGGCCGTGCGATCCGATCGCGGTGATCGCGGCGGGTGCCAGGCCGGCGTCGGCCAGCGCAGCGATCGCCGCGTCGGCGAACGCGCGCGCGATCCGCACGTCGAGCTCGCCGATCTCGTCGAGAGTGACGGCCTGGGCCTGCTGGCCGAGCGCCACGAGCCTCGCTCGCAGGGTGTCGTCCCAGCGGTAATCGCCTCCGAAGCGGAGGCGCGGCGGCCGCGCGTCGGCGAACTCGACGATGGCGACGTCGATCGCGTCGGCGCTGGTGCCGGAGATCAGGCCCATGAACAACGCCGGCGCGTCCGGATCGAGCCGCGCAAGGACGGAGGCGGTCATGGCGACGGTGCGCGGCGGGCAGTGGTCATGCGGACACCGGAGACGATGCGCACGCCGAGAATGTAGAGGACGGCCGGCGCGGGAAGAATGGCCCGGGCGGTCCCGTTCCCCGTACTCGGTCGACCGGTCGCGCTTCGGATGCCGGCGGTCGAGCCCGCCGGCGCTGCGGTCATCAGCCGGCGCGGCCGTTGCCGCGGGTGGCGGACGCGACGCTGCGGTCGCGGTCGCCGACTTCGCCCTGGGCGTAGCGGACATCGGCCTCGGCCTGCTGGATGCGGGCCAGTGCCGGTGCCACGTGGGCCTGGAACGCGGCCAGCTCGGCGCCCTTGAGCGGTTCCGGCGGCGGCATGGTCTGGGTCAGCGGATTGCGGTGCGCGCCGTTGACGCGGAATTCGTAATGCAGGTGCGGCCCGGTCGCCAGACCGGTGGCGCCGATGTAGCCGATCACCCGGCCCTGCGGTACGCGCTGGCCCTGACGGATGTCGCCGAACCGGGACATGTGCGCGTACAGCGTGGTGTAGCCGCGGCCGTGGTCGAGGATGACGGTGTTGCCGTAGCCGCGCTGCCAGCCCTTGAACTGCACGCGCGCATCGCCCGCGGCCATGATCGGGGTGCCTGTGCGCGCGGCGTAATCCACGCCCTTGTGCATGCGCATGGTGCCCAGCACCGGGTGGCGGCGGTTGCCGAAGTTCGAGCTCAGGCGCGAGAACTCGACCGGCGTGCGCAGGAAGCTCTTCTTCAACGGACGACCGTCGGCGGTGAAGTACTCGGCCGCCTTGCCGTCGCGCTCGAAGCGGAAGCCGGAGTAGGTCTTGCCGCCCGTTGTGAAGGTGGCGGCCAGCACCTCGCCGGTGCCGATGCGCTCGCCCTCGCGCCACAGCTCCTCGACGACCACGCTGTAGCGGTCGCCGGGCTGGATCTCGCGGGAGAAGTCGATGTCGTACTGGAAGATGCTGTCGGTCATCGTGTGGATGACCTTGGGCGACAGCCCGGCCTGACTGGCCGAGCCGTACAGCGAATTGGTGATCTCGCCGGTGATGACGCGGGTCTGGCGGTCGACCGGGCGCTCGATCACCCGGGTGCTGATCTCGTCGCCGGCCAGCGACAGTTGGACGCGCTCGGTGGCGCCACGGTCGAAGCGGAAACCGCGCAGGGCGCCGTCGTCGTCGATGTCGAAGCCGAGCTCGGCACCCGGACGCAGGCGCGAGAGCATGTCGCGTACCGCATCGGTGGCGATCACTCGATGCAGGGTGGCGCTCGACAGGCCCTGGGCCTCGAAGATCGCGCCGAGCGTCTCGCCGGGCTGGACCGCTACGGTGTACCAGGTGCGCTGGGCCGCGGCCGCCAGCGGCTTGGCCTGCGCCGGTGGCAGCGCCAGTGACATCGTGGTCAGGGCGGGGTGGGCGTCGTCGCCGGTCTGCAGCGCGTTGGAGAAGCCCGGGACCAGGGCGACGACCAGGGCGCCCAGGCTGGCGAGAATGCTGGCCTGGGCCCAGTGACGCCGCGTCCAGCGGCCGCCGCTGCGGTCGCCGTCGAGAAGATTGGGAAGCTGTTGCGAGAGCTGGGTCGCGCGAAGCGCCACGGCGCGCAGGTTGGCGAGGCGGATGAGTCGGTTGCGTTCCGGGTCGAACGCGGGGTCTGGAGACGTCATCGGCAAGTCCGTGGCTGGCGTGAATACTGCGTCAGCGGGGTAACATAAAGACGTGAAGTCGATGCGTCAAATGCTTGAGCCAACAGGATTTTCGGGCAAATACGGGCATTAACATGCATTTAACTTCAATTTCGAGCCATCCTCACATTCAGTTCCACCGTTGTCGCCATTGAACCCGAGAACCGCCGTGTCCGACGCTCCTTCCCCAGCCCTCTCCCCTGACCAGCAGGCCGCATTCGATCTCATCGCCCGCGGCGCCGACGAGCTGCTCAAGCGCGACGAACTGGTCGCGCGCCTGCAGTCGGGCCGACCGCTGCGGATCAAGGCGGGTTTCGACCCGACCGCGCCCGATCTGCACCTTGGGCACACGGTGCTGCTCAACAAGTTGCGTCAGTTCCAGGACCTCGGTCATCAGGTGATCTTTCTGATCGGCGACTTCACCGGCATGATCGGCGACCCGTCGGGCAAGAGCGCGACCCGCAAGCCCCTCACCCGCGACGACGTGCTGGCCAATGCCCGCACGTACGAAGAGCAGGTGTTCAAGGTGCTCGACCGCGAGCGCACCGAGGTCCGTTTCAATTCGGAATGGTTCGGCGAAATGGGCGCTGCGGACATGATCCGCCTGGCCGCGCAGCACACCGTGGCGCGCATGCTCGAACGCGACGATTTCGCCAAGCGTTACGGCGGCCAGCAGCCGATCGCGATCCACGAGTTCCTGTATCCGCTGGTGCAGGGCTACGATTCGGTCGCGCTGGAAGCCGATGTCGAACTCGGCGGTACCGACCAGAAATTCAACCTGCTGATGGGCCGCGGCCTGCAGGAGCATTACGGCCAGAAGCCCCAGATCGTGTTGACGATGCCGTTGCTGGTCGGCCTGGACGGCGTCAACAAGATGTCGAAGTCGCTGGGCAACTACATCGGGGTCACCGAGCCGGCGATCGACATCGTCAACAAGGCGATGAAGATCGGCGACGCATTGATGTGGGATTGGATCGAGTTGCTCAGCGTCGACATCGGTATCGAAGAAGCCCGCGCGCTGCGCGCCGAGGTCGAGGGCGGCACGCTCAATCCCCGCGACGTGAAACTGCGCCTTGCGCGCGAGCTCGCGACGCGTTTCCACGATGCCGCCGCCGCCGAGACCGCGATCGCCGGCTGGCATGCGGCGGTGACCGGCCAGGGCGACACCTCGTTGCTGCCACTGCAGGACGTGCAGGTGCCCGTCGAAGGGCTGCGCATCGCCGCGTTGTTGACCGCCGCCGGTGTCACGCCCAGCAATTCCGAGGCCAACCGCAAGCTCAAGGAGCGCGCGGTGAAGGTGGACGGTGCGGTGGTGGAGGACGCCGGTCTGACCCTGACGCCCGGTTTCGAGGGTGTGTTGCAGGTGGGCAAGCGCAACTTCGCGCGGGTGCGGTTGGTAAGGTGAGCGACCTGACGGGGCCGCGCTGTGGAGCGGGTCCCCGTCGTTTGGAGGTCGGTGTCGGCACTTCGAGGCGGGGCGGGGTGCCGTACGCGGAAACGGACCCATGCGTCAGGCGCTAAGCGCGCGCCGATGCGCTCGCCAATGGTCGGCCGTCCACTTCCATCACGCGAAGAAAAAGCGGCGCCCTCGGGCGCCGCTCTCGTGTGTCGCCATACGCGGCTGCTTACTGCGCCAGCATCGCGTCGCGCTCGGCCTTGAAGGGATTGCCTTCGTACCAGTTCGGCCACAGCTGCGGGTCGTCGGCCAGGGCGCGGCCGACGCCGTACAGCGCTTCGAGGTCCTGCACCACGCCGTCGAAGTTCCAGTTTTCGTCGAACTCGTCGCCGGGCTGGTGGTAGACCGCGGCGTAGGCCTGGGTGGCGCGCTCGCCGGCGGCGGGGCCGCCATCGACGAGGTCGTTGCCGCCCTTGGCGTACAGCGCCGGCACGCCGGCCTTGGCGAAGTTGAAGTGGTCGGAGCGGAAGTAGAAACCGCCGGCCGGGTTGCCTTCCTCCACCAGCACGCGGTCCTGCGCGTCGGCCTGGGTCTTGAGCAGGTCCTCCAGCTCCGAGTTGCCCATGCCGGTGACCACGAAATCGCGCGCCGGACCGGCCACGCTCATCGCGTCGAGGTTGATCGCGCCGACGATCTTGGCCAGCGGGAAGGTCGGGTGGGCGACGTAGTACTGCGATCCCAGCAGGCCCGATTCCTCCAGCGTCACCGCCAGGAACACCAGCGAGCGCTGCGGTGCCGGCTCGGTGGTGGCGAAACGCTCGGCGATCTCGATGATGCCGGCGATGCCGGTGGCATTGTCGACCGCGCCGTTGTAGATCAGGTCCTCGCCGTCCGGGCCTTCATGCTTGCCCAGATGATCCCAGTGACCCATGTAGACGACCGCCTCGTCGGCGGCATCGCCGCTGCCGGGCAGCACGCCGATCACATTGCGTGACTCGCCCTCGGTGATCGTGCTGGTGAGGTCGAACGACACCTTGGCGTCCAGCGGGACCGCGCGGAAGCCGCGGCGGTTGGCGGCGGCGATCTGTTCGTCGAGATCGAGGCCCGCGGCCTGGAACAGGTCGCGGGCGACCTCGCCCGAGATCCAGCCCTGTGCCGGAAGCCGCGGCGCCGGATCGTCCTCGGCGCGCAGGTCGAACTGGGCGCCCGACCAGGAGTTGCGCACCACGTCCCAGCCGTACGACGCACCGGGTGTGTCGTGCACGATCAGCGCGGCGGTCGCGCCCTTGCGCGCGGCTTCCTCGAACTTGTAGGTCCAGCGGCCGTAGTAGGTCATGCGCTCGCCGCCGAACAGCTCGGCATCCTGCGCGTGGAAGCCCGGATCGTTGACCAGGATGACGACGGTCTTGCCCTCGACATCGAGGCCGTCGTAGTCGTTCCAGTCCTGCTCCGGGGCATCCACGCCGTAGCCCACGAACACCAGTTCGCTGTCGGCGACGTTCACCGTCGCCTCGCCGGTGCGCGTGCCGATCACCATGTCGTCGCCGAAGGCGAGCTCGCGGGCACCGTCGGGACCATCGATGCGCAGCACCGTGGACGGCGCGGCGGTGGTTTCGACCATCGGCACGGTCTGGTACCAGCTGCCGTCCTCGCCACCGGGCTGCAGGCCGATGCGCTCGTACTGGGCACGGATGTATTCCACCGTACGTTCGCCGCCCGGAGAGCCCGGAGCGCGCCCTTCGAAGGCGTCCGACGCCAGGGTGCGGGTCAGCTCGGCGAAGTCGTCGGCGGTGATCTCCGGCGAGAACGCGTGGTCGCTTCCGGCTGCGGCATCGGCGGTGGCGTCGGGCGCCTGCGCACCGGTTCCGGGGGCGTCGCTGCCGCAGCCGGCCAGGGCCAGCGCGGCGGCCAGGCCGCCGATGAGAAGGGGTTTGTGCATACGGGATCTCCGTGACAAGAACCCCCGATTCTAGGTCAGGCGCGGATCCGGCGAGTATCCGGCACGCCGGCTGCCGCCGCGGCACGTCCTGTCGGGTCGCCGTTCGCGGCGGCGGGCGAGGCAACACCGCGAGGCCTGCCGCCGCTGCGCAGGCGACAGGTTGGGTCCGGGTCTCGCTGGGGCCGGGCAGCGCCTCGCCCCAGGGGCGTGCCGCGTCCGTCCCTGCCGGCGGACCGGCGTCGGCCCGCTCCAGTTCGCTCCGTCGGGGTGTGCGTTTGCCGCACGGCCGGGTGCCGGTTCACGCCGGACGTGAGGTGCCGCGATGGTGCCGGCCGCCTCCGCCCGGTCAGTCGCGCGGCGCGCGGTCGCCGCTGTAGCGCTGGGCCTCGGCACCGGTCACCCGGCCGATGCGTGCGCTCTCGTGCACGTACAGGCTGACTTCGCGCTCGAATACCAGGTCGCCGTCGATCGTCGCGCTGGGGCCGATGACGATGCGCGGCCGGCGCTTGTTGATGCTCACGGGGAACCAGTTCGACGACGGCTTGCGCACGCTGAGGTCGCCGCGCACGTGCGAGTTCGCGCCGACGGTGATGTCGCCGCTGACGGTCTCCACGTCGCCGGCGATGGTGGTGCCGACCAGGCCGATGCCGCCGTTGACCGTGGTCAGGCCCGCCCCCACCCGGCTGCCGCGATCCAGGTAGACGCTGCCGCTCACCGTCTCGACGGCGCGCTCGACCTGGGTGTTGCGACCGCCGCGGATCGCGCCGTTGACCGTCGACAGGCTGCGCGCGGCGACATCGTCGCCCAGGGTGATGCCGCCGTTGACCGTTTCCAGCGCGCCGGCGGTGACCCGGCTGCCGAGGTTGATGCCGCCGTTGACGGTCTCGACGTCGCCCGCCTGCGCGCCGTCGGCGATCCGGATCGTGCCGTTGACCGTCTCGACATCGCCCACATGACGTCCGGCCTCGACCGAGATGCTTCCGTTGACCTTGCTGATGTTGTCCTGGGCCAGCGCCACCTGCGCCGACAGGGCGAAGGCCAGGGCCAGGACTAGGCGGGTACGGTTGCTCGACATGGGAATCTCCGCGAATCGTGACGGGATGGTGCGGCTGGGTGCCAGCTTGGCCATTAGGATGCGCGCGCTTCGCTACAATCGCACCTGTCCGAAGTCACAGGGCCCAACGTCGTGTCCCACGTCCCGCATCGTCCGAAACCCGTGGTCCTGCTGATCCTCGATGGCTGGGGCTACCGCGAGGATCCCCGCGACAACGCCATCGCGCTCGCCGACGTGCCGAACTGGCGCCGTCTCTGGGAGGCAGGCCCGCGCACCCTGGTCCATACCGAAGGCCGCTTCGTCGGCCTGCCGGACGGGCAGATGGGCAACTCCGAGGTCGGCCACATGAACATCGGCGCCGGCCGGGTGGTCTACCAGGAGCTGACCCGGATCGACGCGGCGATCGAAGACGGCAGCTTTTTCGACAACGCCGGACTCAATGCCGCCTGCGACGCCGCACTGGCATCGGGCGGCACCCTGCACCTGCTGGGCCTGCTGTCGCCCGGTGGCGTGCACAGTCACGAGCGGCATCTGTTCGCGATGCTGGCGCTCACCGCACGCCGCGGCGTACCGCGGGTGGCCGTGCACGCCTTCCTCGACGGGCGCGACATGCCGCCGCGCTCGGCGGGCCCGAGTCTCGAGCGCCTGCAGGCCGAATGCGACCGGTACGGAAACGCGCGCGTGTACAGCGTCGGCGGCCGTTACTTCGCGATGGATCGCGACAAGCGCTGGGAGCGCGTGCGTCGTGCCTGGGATGCGGTGGTGGACGCGGAGGGCGAACGTGCGTCCGATGCGCAGGCCGCGCTGGCCGCTGCCTACGCGCGCGACGAGAACGACGAGTTCGTGCAGCCGACCGTGCTCGACGGCGCCGCCCCGATCGCCGATGGCGACGCGGTGGTGTTCATGAACTTCCGAGCCGACCGCGCGCGCCAGCTGAGCGCGGCGTTCGTGCGGCCGGCGTTCGACGGATTCCAGGCGCGGCGCCCCGCGCTGTCGCGCTTCGTCTGCCTGACCGAGTACGACGCCACCCTGCCGGCAGCGGTGGCGTTCGCCCCGGACAACCTGCCCAACACTCTCGGCGAAGTGCTGGCCGCACACGGCTTGCGCCAGTTGCGCATCGCCGAGACCGAGAAATACGCTCACGTGACCTTCTTCATGAGCGGCGGCCGCGAACTGCCGTTCGACGGCGAGGAGCGCATCCTGGTGCCCAGCCCGAAGGTCGCCACCTACGACCTGCAGCCGGAGATGAGCGCGCCGGAAGTCACCCGCAAGCTGGTCGAGGCGATCGAATCGGACCGGTTCGACGCGATCATCTGCAACTACGCCAACCCCGACATGGTCGGCCATACCGGCGACCTGCAGGCCGCGATCAAGGCGGTGGAGACGGTGGATCGCGCCGTCGGCGCGGTGGTCGAGGCGGTGGTCGCGCGCGGTGGCGAGCTGCTGGTGACCGCCGACCACGGCAACGTCGAAATGATGCGCGATCCCGAGACCGGGCAGCCGCATACCTCGCATACCGTGGGGCCGGTGGGCCTGGTCTACGTCGGAGCGCCGGGTGTCGAGCTGCGCAGCGACGGCGCGCTGCGCGACCTGGCCCCGACCCTGCTCGACATGCTGCGAATCGCACCGCCGGCCGACATGACCGGCACCTCGTTGCTGCTGCGCGGCTGATGCGCCTCGCTGCCCGCTGCGCCTGTGCATTGGCGGTGCTGCTGTTGCTGGCCCTGCCGGCGGCGGGGCAGAACCAGCGCGAGACCGAGCGCAGGTTGCAGCAGGTCAAGCGCGAGCTCGATGCGGTCGCGAGCGATCGGCGCAGGATCGAGGGCGAACGGGGCGAGGCGACCCGCGACCTGCGCGCGGCCGACGAGCGGGTGGCGGCCGCGACCCGTGCGCTGCGTGCAACCGAAGCCGAGCTCGAGCGTGAACAGGCCGCCCTGGCCGAACTCGGTACGCGACGCGACGCCTTGCAGGCGCGGTTGGGCACCCAGCGCGAGGAGCTGGCCGCCCTGCTGCGCGCGGCCTATACCGTCGGCGATCACGCCGCGCTCAAGCTGCTGCTGGCGCAGGATCGGGTTGGCGATGCCGGCCGCCTGCTCGCGTACCACCGTTATCTGCAGCAGCGGCAAGGTGAGCGGATCGGCACGTTGACCGACGAACTGTCCGAACTCGATGCCGTCGAGCGGGAAATCGGCGAACGGACCGCGGCGCTCGAACAGGCGCGCGAGACCCAGCAGGCGCAGCGCGCCGAGCTGCAGGCCGACCGCGAAGCGCGTGCGGAGACCGTCGCCGGCCTCGAAGCGCGCTACGGCGACCGCCGCGAGCGCGAGCGCGCGCTGGGCCGCGATGCCCGCGGCCTCGAACAGGTGTTGTCGCAACTCCGCGAGGCGGCCCGCCGCGCGGAGGCCGAGCGCCAGCGCGCCGCCCGCGAGGCCGCCGCCCGCGAACGTGCGGGCACCCGACCCGACAGCCCGCCACGGCGTGCGCCGGCCCAGGTGGCGCGCGGCGCGCCGATGCAGGTCGGCGGACTGAGCTGGCCGGTTTCGGGCGCGTTGCTGGCCGGCTTCGGCGCGCGGATGCCCGACGGCCGTTCGAGTTCGGGCGTGCTGATCGGCGCGGCGGCCGGCACGCCGGTGAAGGCGGTGGCCGAGGGCACGGTGGTGTTCGCGGAATGGATGACCGGCTACGGCAACATCGTCATCGTCGACCACGGCAACAGTCACATGAGCCTGTACGCGCACAACGACGCGGTGCTCGCCAACGTCGGCGATCGCGTGCAGCGCGGCGATACCGTCGCCAGCGTCGGCAACTCCGGCGGCCAGGGGCAGTCGGCGCTGTACTTTGAGCTGCGCCGGGACGGAAAGCCGATCGATCCGTCGAACTGGCTGCAGAGGCGCTGAATGTCGGTCGCCCGGCCGGGCCGTCAGTGCATGGCCGTTGACCGGCGCCGTGCATAATCGAAACGGCCCGCCCCCGCGGGGCCCCTGTTCGCTGGAGAGTCGTCGTATGCGCGTGCGCCTGTTGTCGGTCCTGATCGCCGGTCTGCTGTCGGCACCCCTGCACGCGCAGGATGCGCTCGAACAGGCGCCACCCCAGGCACTTCCGACCCAGGACGTGCCGACCCAGGGCGTGCCGACCCAGGGCGTGCCGACTCAGGACGTGCCGGCCGAGGGTGTGCCGTCCGCGCCGGACGCGACCGATCCGCCGCCCGCCGAGCCGCCACCGGCCGTGGAAGCGCCCGCCGAAGCGCCGCCCGCGGACATGGACGAGCGCGAACGGATGCGCGCGGTGCCGGCCGTCGACGATCCCGATGCGGGAACCCGGCCGTCGCGACGCGTCCCGCTGGACGAGATCAAACGCTACGTATCGGTCTACAACGCGGTGCGCGAGGCGTACGTCGACCCGGTCGACGATGCCGAGCTGATGCAGGCCGCCATCCGCGGCCTGCTGCTCGACCTGGATCCGCACAGCGCCTATCTGCAGGACGAGGATGCCGAAGCCTTCGACGAGAGCACCACCGGCGCCTACAGCGGCATCGGCGTCGAGGTCCTGCAGATGCCCGAGGGCGCGTTGCGCGTCGTGGCTCCCATCGACGACACGCCGGCCGCCCGCGCCGGCCTGCGCTCGGGCGACCTCATCGTCGCCGTGGATGGCGCCCCGCTGACCCCGGCGAGCAACGAAGGGCCGGGCCCGCTGCGCGGCGAGCCGGGCACTTCGGTCGCGCTGACCGTGGTGCGCGAAGGCGAACAGGAGCCGCTGGAACTCACTGTCGAACGGCAGACGATCCGGGTGGTCAGCGTGCGCTCGCGCATGCTCGAGCCGGGGTACGGCTATATCCGGGTGAGCGCGTTCCAGGTCGAGACCGCGGCCGAGTTCCAGACCCAGCTCAAGGCGCTCCAGGCCGAGGCCGGCGGCCGGCTGCGAGGTCTGGTGCTGGACCTGCGCAGCAATCCGGGCGGCCTGCTGACCGGTGCGGTGCAGATCGCCGACGACCTGCTCGACCAGGGGCAGATCGTCAGCACCCGTGGTCGCCTGTCGATCAGCGATGCCGTGTTCAATGCCACCCCCGGCGACCTGCTCGAAGGTGCGCCGGTGGTGGTGATCGTCGATGCCGGTTCGGCCAGTGCCTCCGAAGTCCTCGCCGGCGCGCTGCGCGACAACGACCGCGCGCGCATCGTCGGCAGCCGCACCTTCGGCAAGGGCTCGGTGCAGACGGTGCTGCCGCTCGACAACGGCGACTCGGTCAAGCTGACCACCGCGCGTTACTACACGCCGAGCGGCCGCTCGATCCAGGCGCGTGGCATCGATCCCGATGTGGAGCTGCAGCCCGAGGATGCCCAGTCCCGGCGTAACGGCTACTCCGAGGCCGCGCTGCCCGGTCACCTGCGCGGCGACGAGGAAGGCATGGCGGGGGACGCGGCCGGCGCGGTGCTCGAAGGCGACGGGCCGATCGATGCGGCACTGGCCGAGCTGAAGCGGCCTGCCGGAGCTCCGGCGGCCACGGCCGGGTCTTCGACGACTCCGGCCCCGGCTGCGCCTGTCGGCCGAGATGTGTCGGCACCTGTCGAGGGCGCTGGCGACGCCGGCGACGACGAGAGCGGCTCGCCGATCGAGGTCGATGCGGTCGAAGACGCGACCGAATAGGGTCGGTCGCGGGGTCGGAGTCCGATCGAGCCGGATTCGATCGGGTCGCATCGGACGAACGGTCGCGTCCGTGCGCTGACGGACTGGGTCGGGTCGGATCCCGCGCCGGTGGTCGCGCGGCTGACACCGGAGTGTGAGACGACCGCGTTCGCAGTACCTGCGCGAGCGGGCTATTCCGTGGCGAGACTGCAATGCAGCGTCACGCCCTCGCGCAAGGCGGCGGTCAATCGGCCCTGGAACGCGCCGCAGTCGAGCAGCGCCCCGCCGTCGTCCGCGCCGTCGTCGCGCTCGGCCACCGAGACCCGCAGGTGGGGGCGGCCCTGCTCGATCAATGCCAGCCGGTCCGCGGCGATGTCGGGCGATCCGAAGCGCACCTCGCCCGCCTCGCGGAGCGGGCGGGTCTCCCGGTGCAGTTCCAGCCACGGCTGCTCGGTCCCGGGCACCTGCCGCTGTTGGGCGGCGACGGTCGGGTAGCCGAACCACTCGGCGACGACGTCCAGCGTCGGGCCCTCGCCCGCGACCACGCGCGCGGCGGCCTCGCTGAGCTGGAGCTCGACGGAGAATCCATCCGCGGCGGAGGCCGATCCCGATGTCCGCGCTGGCGCGTCGAGGCTCGTCGGCGTCGGCGTGCGTTCGCACGCGACCAGCGACAGTCCCAGCGCCGTGGCCGCCAGCAGGGTCAGGGCGCGGTCCGTCGCCATCGCGGGGTCAGCGCGGCTTGGCCGGCAACGGGAACGGTGTCACCACCCGTTCGCCGGACTCGGCATCGCGGATCGCGGACTGCCCCTTGCGCTCGACCTCCTCCACGCGCAGCACGCTCTGCATCGGCAGGGGCAGCACGCGGGGCTGAGCGAACTCGTCGCGCAGCCGTTCCTCGGTGGGATCCACCACCAGGCCGTCGTGCACGTCGAACACCAGGTCGGCCACTTCCACGAAGCCCCACAGCGATCCGCTGGCGACCTGGCGGGCATAGACCTCGTACACCTTGCCGAGGTTGAGGAAGCTGACCTTGTAGAGCGACTTGAACATGCCGCGATTATAGGCAAGGCGCCGCTCAGTAGCCGCGGCGCCGGCGCAGGCGTCGGGTGATGGCGCCGCGCGAGGCGATCGCGAACGCCACGCCGAACACGAATCCGCCCACATGCGCCGCCCACGCCACCGCACCGAAGGCCGGGCCGATGTAGGCGAACACCACCTGCAGCAGCGCCCAGATCCCGATCAGCAGCGACGCCGGCGCGCGCACGAACTCCAGGAACAGGCCCAACGGCACCACCACACCCAGGCGCGCGCGCGGGAACAGCGCCAGGTACGCGCCGATGATCGCCGACACCGCGCCGCTGGCCCCGATGATCAGACGGTCCGGCGCGCCGATGGCGAGCGCGGCGATGAAGTTGGCGAACGCGCCGCCGAACAGGAACAGCACCAGGAATCGCCAGGCGCCCATCGCCCGTTCCGCGGGCAGGCCGAAGATCAGCAGGAACACCAGGTTGCCGAGCAGGTGGGTCCAGTCGGCGTGCAGGAACAACGCGGTGAGCAGGCGCAGCCAGCGCTCGGATTCCGACCAGGTGCGCCACAGCTCCGGTGGAGCCAGGCCGCCGCTCAGCGCACCCCAGTCCATGACCAGATCGTGGCGCACCGCATCGGGTCGCATGCTCGCGATCACGTAAGCCAGCGCGAGCAGGCAGGCCAGCGACGGGGTCGCCCAGCGCAGCCCCGGGGCTGCGCGGGTGGGAACGGCAACGAACATGCGGCGGAACCGGGCACGAGAGCGGGCGGACGATGGTCACGATACCAGCCGGACAAATGCCGCAGTGCGTCGGGAATCCAGACCCGACGGTACGGTATAGTGCGCCCGCGCTGCAGTCGGGAGGGGCTTCCGATGGCACGGGACCGGGCCGGCACAAGGCTCGGCCGCAGCGGCGCGACCCCCAATTCAGCACATCGGAGCGCTCCAGATCATGTCCACCCAACCCCGCACCCTGACCTTGACGGCCCTGGCCCTCGGCGTCGCCGGCGCGCTGGCATTCGCCGGCACCGCATCGGCCGCCGGTTTCCAGCTCAAGGAAAACAGCGTCAAGTCGCAAGGCAGCTCGTTCGCCGGCACCGCCGCCAAGACCGGCGACAGCTCGGTCGTGACGAACAACCCGGCCGTGATGACCCAGTTCGAAGGGACCACGATGCAGGTCGACCTCACGGTCATCGACCTCAACTACGAATTTCGCGGCGAAGGCACCGACCCGCTCGGCCGTCCGCTGACCGGCAGCAACGGCGGCAACGCCGGCGACGTCACCCCGGTGCCGGCGCTCTCGGTCGTGCACAAGCTCGACAACGGTCTCGCCCTGGGCGCCATGATCAGCGCGCCGTTCGGCCTGAAGACCGAGTACGACGACGACTGGGTGGGCCGTTACCTCGCCCACACCTCCGACGTGCAGATCGTCGACCTGACCCTGTCGGCCGCGCTCGACGTCACCGACCGCTTCTCGGTCGGCGGTGGCCTGATCTTCTCGCGGGCCGACGTGAACCTGTCGCGTGCGATCGATTTCGGCGGCCTGCTGGCACAGCAGGGTGCGCCGGGCTTCCTGCCGCAGAGCGCCGACGGCTTCGCCGACGTGGAAGGCGACGACACCGGCTTCGGCTGGTTGGTCGGTGCGCACCTGCGTCCGACCGACAACTTCTCGATCGGCGTGAGCTACCGCTCCGAGATCGACTACGAACTGACCGGTTCCGCCGAGTGGACCACCCCCACCCAGGTGCGGGCGATCCTGGACGCGAACCCGATGACCCGGCCGCTGTTCAACGACGGCGGTGTCTACGCCGATCTCACCACGCCGTCGATCCTCAACGTCGGCGTGACCTGGCAGGCCACCGAGCGTCTGGCGCTGCTGGGCACCTACGCCCGGACCGGCTGGTCGTCGCTGCGCGAAGTGCGCATCCAGTTCGACAACCCCGATCCGGATTCGGTCGAGCCGTTCGAGTGGGACGACGTGTCCTACTATGCCCTGGGCGCCGAGTTCCTGCTCAACGACGCCTGGACCCTGCGTGGCGGCGTGGCGTACGACGAGACTCCGACCAGCATCGAACACCGCACGCCGCGCCTGCCCGATGCGAACCGCATGTTCTACTCGGTCGGTGCCACCTGGCGTGTGTCCGACCAGTTCGACATGAACTTCGCCTACACCCGCATCGAGCCCCGCAACCCGCGCGTGGACTACACCAGCGGTGGCAGCACCGTGGCCGGTCCCTACGACGGCGATGCCAACCTGTTCGGTGTCTCCGCGCAGTACCGCTTCTGATCGCACCGCGATCGTGAGCACGCGAAGCCCCGCTCCGGCGGGGCTTCGTCGTTTCAATGCCGGGGACCCCGCGCACGGCCGCGCTGAGGTCCTGCCCGTGAGCGTTCGGCCCGCGCCTGGCGCGTCGTCAGTCCCCCGTGGCCAACCGCAGCAGCCACGCCCAGGCCGGCAGGGTGAGCAGCGACAGCAAGATCCCGTAGCCCACCATCGCCGCGGCCAGGCGCGGGGCCAGGTTGTGCGAGATGGCCAGTGCGGCGGCGGTGATCATGGTCGGCATTGCCGATTCCAGCACGTTGGTTTCCAGCATCGGCGACGGCATCCGCAGTGTCGTCGACAGCGCCAGGGCGAGCGCCGGCATGATCGCCAGTTTGAGCGTCAGTCCGATCGCCAGCGGCGCGATCTCCTCGCGCGGAATGCGCAGGCGGATCGACAGGCCCACCGCCAGCATCACCAGCGGCAGCAACGCGTCGGCCAGCCGCTGCAGGCCGTCGGCGATCCAGCCCGGCGGGTGTTCCGGCATGAGGGTCAGCCCGACCGCCAGCGCCCACAGCGGCGGAAAGCGGAGGATTCGCGCGACGATCTCGCGCGCACCGGGCGGTGCGTCGCCGCTGTAGCGCGCCAGCACGAACAGGCCGAAGGTGGAGAGCAGCACGAACGTGCCGAACTGGTCGTAGACCACCGCGTACGGAAGCGCGTCGTCGCCCAGCAGGGCGCGCACCATCGGATAGCCGATGAAGCTGCTGTTGGCCAGCGCCACGCACAGCAGCAGCACCGCATAGGTCTCGCGCGACAGGCGCATGAGCCGCGCCAGCGGCCACAGCAGCGCCACGCTGGCGATCGCCAGCAGCCATGGCGTGAGCGCGATCCCCAGCAGCGCCGGCTCGAAGTGCAGCCGCGGGACGTAGATCAGCACCGCCGCGGGCAGGCAGATCGTCAGCACGATCCGGTTGAGCACCTCGGCCGCGCCGTCGGGCAGCACGCGGAAGCGGGCGAACAGCATGCCCAGCGCGAGCATCGCCAGGATCAGTGCGAACGCGTCGAAGGCCATCGCAGGGGGGAACGGATGAGGGGAGCGTCATGGTACGCCGGCCGCTGCAGCGCTCGCCGCGGATGGCGGGGTCATGAGTGCGCAACACACGAAAACGCCGCGGCAGGTGCCGCGGCGTCGGTGGTCCGGGGCCGGCGCGCATGACGATGCGCGCGCGGCCTCAGTCCTCCAGCGTCAGCAGCGAGGCGTTGCCGCCGGCGGCGGTGGTGTTGATCGTCACCACCTTCTCGGTCGCGAAGCGCGGCAGGTAGTGCGGGCCGCCGGCCTTGGGGCCGGTGCCGGACAGGCGCTGGCCGCCGAACGGCTGCACGCCGACCACCGCGCCGATCTGGTTGCGGTTGACGTAGACGTTGCCCACCCGCACCCGCGTCGCGATGCGCTCGGCGACGTCGTCGATGCGCGAATGCACGCCCAGGGTCAGGCCGTAGCCGGTGGCGTTGATCGACTCGATGACCTCGTCGAGGCGGTCGGCCTTCCAGCGGATGACGTGCAGCGCCGGGCCGAACTTCTCGTGGTCGAGCTGCGACAGCGATTCGAGTTCCCAGGCGCGCGGCAGGAAGAACGTGCCGTGCTGGACCTGTTCGGTCTCCGGTGCACAGGCGATCAGCTTCGCTTCGGCGTTCATGCGCTCGGCATGCTGCTCCAGCATCTGCACCGCCTCGTCGTCGATCACCGGGCCGACATCGGTCGACAGCTTGCCCGGATCGCCCACCCGCAGGCGCGCCATCGCCCCGGCCAGCATCTCGATCACCTTGTCGGCGATGTCTTCCTGCACGAACAGGATGCGCGCGGCCGAGCAGCGCTGGCCGGCCGAGGTGAAGGCGGACGCCATGACGTCCTTGACCAGTTGCTCGGGCAGGCAGGACGAATCGGCGATCAGCGCGTTCTGGCCGCCGGTCTCGGCGATCAGCGCGGCGATCGCGGCGTCGCGCCCGGCCAGGGTGCGGTTGATCGCGCGCGCGGTGAAGGTCGAGCCGGTGAACGCCACGCCGTCGACGCGCGGGTCCTTGGTCAGGCCGGCGCCGACGGTGCCGCCGTCGCCCGGCAGGAACTGCAGCACGTCGGTCGGTACGCCGGCCTCGTGCAGCAGTTTGATCGCGTAGTAGCCGTTGAGCGTGGTCTGCTCGGCCGGCTTGGCGATCACGCTGTTGCCGGCCGCCAGCGCCGCGGCGACCTGGCCGGTGAAGATCGCCAGCGGGAAGTTCCACGGGCTGATGCACACGAACACGCCGCGGCCGCTGTGCTGCAGGGTGTTGGTCTCGCCGGTCGGGCCGGGCAGGGGGTCGGGCGCGAACAGCGTGCGCGCCTGACCGGCGTAGTAGCGGAGGAAGTCGACCGCCTCGCGCACTTCGGCCACGCCGTCGGGGATGCTCTTGCCGGCCTCCTTGGTGCACAGCGCGATGAACTGCGGCATGCGCTGTTCCAGCAGGTCGGCGGCATGCTCCAGGATCGCGGCGCGCGACGCTGCCGGGGTCGCGTCCCAGCCCGGCTGCGCGGTCACGGCATTGGCCAGTGCGCGCTCCACGGTGGCCTCGTCGGCCGGCAGCCACTGGCCGACCTGCTCGCGGCGGTCGGCCGGATTGGTGACCGCGATCTGCAGCCCCGCCGGTTCGGCGCCGGGCACCAGCGGCGTCGCACGCCAGTCGGTGACTTCGGCGTACACCTGCTCGGCGAGCTGGCGCAGCTGGTCGTCGTTGGCGAGATTGACGCCCATGGAGTTGCTCCTGTCGTGGCCCTGGCTGCGGTAGAGGTCGACCGGCAGGGAAATGCGGGGGTGGGGAATGTGTTCGTAGCTCGAGACCAGCTCGACCGGATCCTGGATCAGCGCCTCGACCGGCACGTCCTCGTCGCTGATGCGGTTGACGAAGCTGGAGTTGGCGCCGTTCTCGAGCAGGCGGCGCACCAGGTAGGGCAGCAGATCCTCGTGGCTGCCGACCGGCGCGTAGACCCGGCACGGCACGCCGAGGCGGTCGGCGGGAATCACCTCGGCGTAGAGGTCGTCGCCCATGCCGTGCAGCTTCTGGAACTCGTACGGAGTGGTGCGCGTGCGCACCAGCGCCGGCAGGTAAAGCGACGCCATCCGGTGCACCGCGGCGATCGTGTGCGCGTTGTGGGTGGCGAACATCGGATAGACCGTGTCGGCCGCTTCCAGCAGCTTGCGCGCGTTGGCGAGGTAGCTCACGTCGGTGTTCGGCTTGCGGGTGAACACCGGGTAGTCCGGGTGGCCCTCGACCTGGGCGCGCTTGACCTCGGTGTCCCAGTACGCGCCTTTCACCAGGCGAACCGGAATCCGGCGGCCGCGGCTTCGGGCCAGGTCGACGATCCAGTCGATCACCTGCGGCGCGCGCTTCTGGTAGGCCTGCACGACGATGCCGAAGCCCTCCCAGCCTTCCAGCGACGGATCGCGGAAGACCTGGTCGATCAGGTCGAGCGAGAGTTCGAGCCGGTCGGCTTCCTCGGCGTCGATGGTCAGGCCGATGTCCTGCGCCTTGGCCCGCTGCGCCAGCGACAGCAGGGCGGGGCCGAGCTCGGCGAGCACGTTGCCGCGCTGGGCGTGCTCGTAGCGCGGATGCAGCGCGGACAGCTTCACCGAGATGGACGGCGCATCGAAGATCGCGTCCGCGCCGCTGCCACGCGGGCGTTGCGGATGGCTGCCGATGGCGTCGATGGCGTTGCGGTAGGCCTCGAGGTATCGCGCGGCGTCGGCGTCGGTCAGCGCGGCCTCGCCCAGCATGTCGAACGAGTAGCGATAGCTCGCGTTGGCGCCCTTGCGGCTGCGGCCGAGGGCCTCGCCGATGGTGCGGCCCATCACGAACTGGTGGCCCATGATCCGCATCGCCTGGAGGGTGGCCAGGCGGATCACCGGCTCGCCGACGCGGCCGATCAGGCGCTTGAACGCGCCGTGCGCATCGCGCTTGGTCTCGTCGGCCAGGTTGACCACGCGACCGGTCAGCATCAGCCCCCAGGTCGACGCGTTGACCAGCACCGAATCGGATTGCCCCAGGTGCTTCTTCCAGTCGGCGTCGCCGAGCTTGTCGCGGATCAGGCGGTCGGCGGTGACATCGTCGGGGATGCGCAGCAGCGCCTCGGCCACCGACATCAGCAGCACGCCTTCCTCGCTGCTGAGGTCGTACTGCTGCATGAAGGCCTCGATCGCGCCCTGGTGGCGCGCGCGCTCTCGCACGCGTCCGACCAGATCGGCCGCGGTCGCCTGAATCGCGGCGCGGTCGGCCGCGGGCAGGCGGGCGCGTTCCAGCAGCGTGCGGACGTGGGTGGCTTCGTCGCGGATCCATCCGGCGGTGATGGCCGCGCGCGGGGCGGGGGGCGGCGCGGGGAGCTCTGAATAAAGGATGTCGGGCACGAAAAACAACCGCCGGTGCTGGAAAACCGGCGATTCTAGGGCCTGGACGGGGGCTGGGGACAGGTGCCGGACGCAGGGGGCGGCATCCGCGCCCGGGCCGCGCAACGCCGCGGCTTTTCACATGCGGGCAGCGGCGCCGATGCGCGAGCCCGGCATGGCGCCGTTCCGGGCTCGGACCGGCGTGAACGCCATCGGTTCCCGCCTCCTGCCGCCCCGGCGGAAAACCCCGCGGCATCGGAAAGCGGGCATTCAGCTTGCCGCCCGGGACCACCGGCCGCTACCATCCCCAAGCTGCCCGTAGTACGCCGCCGCCCCTACGCAAGCCCCGGTCGTCACGTGGGGATGGGAACCGGATGCGCGTGCCGCCAGCCATCCGCCATCCAGGCATTCGGGGTTCCAACGTGATCCAAGCCGGTCGCTCCACATCTCGGGCCAAGCGCCTCGCCATCGCCGCGTCCGTTCTGCTCGCGCCCGCCAGCGCGTTCGCCCAGTCCGCCGACCCGCATCGCTGGCAGCTCAATATGGGGCGCGGTGTCACCACCACCGCCCAGCACGCCTACGACGCGCACATGTTCGCGCTGTGGGTCTGCGTGGCGATCGGCATCATCGTGTTCGGCGCGATGGCCTACGCGATGTTCGCTTTCCGCAAGTCCAAGGGCGCGGTGGCGGCGCAGTTCAGCCACAACACCACCGCCGAGATCATCTGGACGGTGGTGCCGGTGATCCTGCTGGTGATCATGGCGGTGCCGGCGACGCAGAAGCTGATCGCGATGTACGACACCCGCGATTCCGAGATGACCGTCAAGGTCACCGGCTTCCAGTGGATGTGGACCTACGAGTACATGGGCGAGGACGTCACCATCGCCAGCCGCCTGGATCGCGAGAGCGACCGGTTGCGCCAGAACCGCGCCACGACGCGCGAGGAGCTCGAGGCCCACGGCAACTACCTGCTCGAGGTCGACAACGAACTGGTGCTGCCGACCGACACCAAGGTCCGCTTCGTGATCACCGCCGACGACGTCATCCACTCCTGGTGGGTGCCGGCGCTGGGCTGGAAGCAGGACGCGATCCCCGGCATCGTCAACGAGGCCTGGACCGAGATCACCGAGCCCGGCGTGTACCGCGGCCAGTGTGCCGAGCTCTGCGGCAAGGACCATGGGTTCATGCCGATCGTCGTGCGGGCCGTGCCGCGCGACGAGTTCGATGCCTGGCTGGCGGCGGAGAAGGCGGGCGATGCGCCCGCCGAGGACGCCCCGGCCGCCGCCGCGTCCGAAAGCGCGCCGGCTGCGGCCGACGACGCGCCCGCGAGCGCCCTGAACGGCAGCGATCAGACTGCTCCCTCGACCGCCGCGCCCGTCGCCGGCTGATCGTTCCCCAAGCATTCCAGGCAGACGACATGTCCACGCATACCGGTACCGCCGATCACACCACCGACGAGCACGGCCACAAGCAGGGCTTCGTCGAGCGCTGGTTCTTCTCGACCAACCACAAGGACATCGGCACGCTCTACCTGCTGTTCTCCTTCGTCATGTTCATCATCGGCGCGGCGATGAGCGTGGTCATCCGCACCGAACTGGCGGTGCCCGGGTTGCAGCACGTCAGCCCCGAGTTCTTCAACCAGATGACCACCATGCACGCGCTGGTGATGATCTTCGGCGGCGTGATGCCGGCCTTCGTCGGCCTGGCCAACTGGATGATCCCGCTGCAGATCGGCGCGCCGGACATGGCGCTGCCGCGCATGAACAACTGGTCGTTCTGGATCCTGCCGTTCGCCTTCAGCATGCTGCTGATGACGCTGTTCCTGCCCGGCGGCGGTCCGGCCAGCGGCTGGACGCTCTACCCGCCGCTGTCGTTGCAGGGCGGCAACAGCGTGGCCTTCACCATCTTCGCCATCCACATGATGGGCATCAGCTCGATCATGGGCGCGATCAACGTCATCGCCACCATCCTCAACATGCGCGCCCCGGGCGTGGACCTGCTGAAGATGCCGATCTTCTGCTGGGCGTGGCTGATCACCGCGTTCCTGCTGATCGCGGTGATGCCGGTGCTGGCCGGCGCGGTGACCATGCTGCTGACCGACAAGTTCTTCGGCACCAGCTTCTTCTACGCCGCCGGCGGCGGCGACCCGGTGATGTACCAGCACATCTTCTGGTTCTTCGGCCATCCCGAGGTCTACATCATGATCCTGCCGGCGTTCGGCGTGGTCTCGGAGATCCTGCCGACCTTCAGCCGCAAGCCGCTGTTCGGCTACCAGGCGATGGTCTACGCCACCGCGGCGATCGCGTTCCTGTCGTTCATCGTGTGGGCGCACCACATGTTCACGGTGGGCATGCCGCTGGGCGGCGAGATCTACTTCATGTTCGCCACCATGCTCATCGCCATCCCCACCGGGGTGAAGGTGTTCAACTGGGTGTCGACGATGTGGCGCGGCTCGATCTCGTTCGAGGCGCCGATGCTGTGGTCGATCGCCTTCGTGATCCTGTTCACCATCGGCGGCTTCTCCGGCCTGATGCTGGCGATCGTGCCGGCCGACTTCCAGTACCACGACACCTACTTCGTCGTGGCGCACTTCCACTACGTGCTGGTGACCGGCGCGCTGTTCGGCATCATCGCCGCGGTCTACTACTGGTGGCCGAAGTGGAGCGGCCGGATGTATAACGAGTTCTGGGCCAAGGTCCACTTCTGGTGGAGCGTGGTGTTCGTCAACGTGCTGTTCTTCCCGCAGCACTTCCTCGGCCTGGCCGGCATGCCGCGCCGCATCCCGGACTACAACGTCGTGTTCGCGGACTGGAACCTGATCAGTTCGATCGGCGCGTTCGGCATGTTCGCCACGCCGTTCATGATGTTCGCCATCCTGTTCCATTCGCTGAAGAAGGGCGCGCCCGCCGCCGCCCGTTCGTGGGAGGGCGCGCGCGGTCTGGAGTGGACGGTGCCGTCGCCGGCCCCGCACCACACCTTCGCCACCCCGCCGGTGATCCGCCCGGGCGACCTGGCCCACGGCGACGTCGACCATCTCGACTACGACGAGAGCAGCGCGCACCAGGACACCGCCGGCCACACCAATGCCCGAAAGGCCTGACCCGAAGATGGACGCCGTGCGCAACGACGCCAACCGGCGCCGGGCCCGGCGCACCGCGCTCGTGATCGGCGCGATCGCGGTGGCCATCTATGTCGCCTTCATCCTGTCGGGAGTGATCGGTCGATGAGCGCGCGCAAGTCCGATGTGGTCAAGCTGGTCGGCATCGCCATCGCGGCGTTCGCCTTCACCTTCTCGCTGGTGCCGATGTACCGCATCGCCTGCGAGAAGGTGTTCGGCATCCGCCTGGACGGCACCGCCGCGGCCGAACCCGTGGGTGCGGCGGCCACGGCGCCGATCGAAGAGCGCTGGGTGACGGTGGAGTTCGACGCCAGCGTCAACTCGCGCCTGCCGTGGTCGTTCCGGCCCAACGAGACCACCATGCGGGTGCAGGTGGGCGAGATCTACGAGACCACCTACTACGCGCACAACGACAGCGTCGCCCCGATCGTCGGCAGCGCCACGCCCTCGGTGGCGCCGGCGCGTGCATCGGGCTACTTCCAGAAGACCGAGTGTTTCTGTTTCACCCTGCAGACCCTGCAGGCCGGCGAGACCCGCGACATGCCGGTACGCTTCATCGTCGATCCGGCGTTGCCGGCCGACGTGAACACGGTGACCCTGTCCTACACCTTCTACAAGAACGACCTCGCCACCGATCGCCTGGCACGGGCGCCTGCCGCAGGTGCGGCCGGCGCATCGCGCGCGGCACGCTGACGCGCTTTCCCGTACTTTCCATTTCCACGTACCGCCTCACAGACGGAACCCAGCATGGCCCACGAAGCCCCCAACCCGAATACGCACGACGACATCTACTTCGTGCCGCACGACAGCAAGTGGCCGCTGTTCGCATCGGTGGCGCTGTTCGTGGCCATGCTCGGCCTGGCATCGTGGTTCAACGACGCCTCGTGGGGGATGACCACGTTCTTCGTCGGCATCGCCGGGCTGGCGGTGATCCTGTTCAAGTGGTTCGCCGACGTGGTGCTCGAATCGGTGTCGGGCTACTACAACAAGCAGGTCGACGTGTCGTTCCGGATGGGGATGGTGTGGTTCATCTTCTCCGAGATCATGTTCTTCGCCGCGTTCTTCGGTGCGTTGTTCTACGCGCGCACGCTGGCGTTGCCGTGGCTGGGCGGCGAAGGTTCCGGCCTGTCGACCAACGAGTTCCTGTGGGGCGGCTTCAGCGCCGCCTGGCCGAGCGCGGGCCCCGGCGACATCGGCGGCGGTTTCCAGACCATTCCGGCCTGGGGCCTGCCGCTGCTCAACACGCTGATCCTGCTGACCTCCGGCGTGACGCTCACCATCGCCCACCATGCGCTGACCGCCGGCCAGCGGACCAAGTTGCTGTGGTTCCTGGGCCTGACCGTGGTACTGGGCTGCGTGTTCCTGTTCTTCCAGATCGAGGAATACGTCCATGCCTACCGCGACCTCAACCTGACGCTGGGCTCGGGCATCTACGGCTCGACGTTCTTCATGCTCACCGGCTTCCACGGCGTCCACGTGGCGCTGGGCACGTTCATGCTGATCGTGATCTGGTTCCGCTGCTACCGGGGCCATTTCACCCGCGAGAATCACTTCGCCTTCGAGGCGGTGGCCTGGTACTGGCACTTCGTCGACGTGGTCTGGCTGGGCTTGTTCCTGTTCGTCTACGTGGTCTGAGGCGGGCCCGTCCTGCTCCTGCATGTGGGAGCAGGTGTCCCCGAACGGGGCGGATGAGGGCGGTGTTCGCGCGCGTACGCGCTTGAAACGTAGGTGATCGGATCGAGCGTGGACGCCGTCGGCATCCGGTTCGCCGCTTCGAAGACGACCTGGCGCGATGCTGTACCGTTGTCGGCGGTGGTCCCCTGCGCGCATGCGGTTGCCGTCCATGGCGTCGCTTCGGACCGTCCGGCCCGGCCATCCATGGCCGGGCGCTCACTCATCCCCCGATGCCGTGCGGCTGGATCCAGCCCATCCAGATCGCCAGCATCACCAGCAGGATCAGCGCCACCGACAGCGCGATGCGGCGCGTGAGCGCATTGACGGTGCGCTTGGTCCTGCCCTTGTCGACGAGCATGTAGTACAGCCCCGCACCCAGGTTCCACAGGATGAGTATCAGGAAAGCGACGATCAGCAGCGTTTTCAGCGAATCGTTCACGGCAGTGGTCTCCGGCGCGGACGGCACATGAGCGGATTATCGCAGCTGCCGGAGGCCGGGCGGTGAGGGCGGGCCGCGGGCGGGCGCTCGCCGTCGGCTGGAGTGCGGCCCTGGTCGCGATCCTGGTGTTCGTGTCGCTCGGCACCTGGCAGTTGGGGCGCCAGCAGCACAAGCAGGCGCTGCTCGACGCGTCGACCCGGGTGCTGCAGGCGCGTGCCGCAGTGCCCCTCGAGTCGGCTGCCGATGTCGCGCGGCAGCGCGAATACGACTGGAGCGCGGGCGCGGGACGGTTCGCGGATGCGCCGGCGATCCTGCTCGACAACCAGCAGCGCCACGGTCGCGCCGGGGTCAGGGTCTACCGGGCGTTCCTGCCCGACGCCTCCGATGCCGTTCCGGTGCTGGTGGAGCTCGGCTGGGTGCCGATGCCGCCGAACCGGCAGTTGCCCGCGATCGGGGCCGCTCCGGCCTGGGCCGATGTCCAGGGACTGCTGGCCCCGCCCCCTGCGGCGGGCCTGGCCGCGCCGGCCATCCAGCCGCAGCCCGATGGCAGCCTGATGCTGCTGGCGCTCGACACCGGGGCCGTGCGCGAGGCGTTGGGCCTGCCGGCGCTGGCGCCGCGGGTGCTGCGCGCGGATCCGGAACTGCAGGGAGGGTACCCGCGCGACCTGGAAATCCTGGCCAACACGTTGCCGCCCGAGCGACACCTGGGGTACGCGGTGCAGTGGTACGGTTTCGCCGCCGTGACCCTGGCCATCGCCCTGATCCTGACCCTGCGCCGGCCCCGTCGACGATCCGCTTCCTGATCCCGTCGGACGAGCGTCACCGCTGCGCCCGTCCTTTATGAGCCCACTTCGTCCATGACCACACCCGTGCCTGCCGCTACCTCCCAGCGCAACCGCAACCGGCTGCTGCTGATCCTGATCGCCGTGATTTTCCTCGGCAGCGCGCTGGTGGCCGGCACCCTGCGTCTCTCGGGATGGCGGCCGGACGGCCTGCGCAATCACGGCGAACTGTTGGCGCCGCCGGCCGACCTGCGTGCGTTGACGCCGCATACCGCCGATGGCGCGCCGTATGTCTGGGCGCCCATCGCACGGACCTGGCGTATCGCCCTGGCGCCGCCCGCGGATTGCACGGACGCGTGCGTCACGCTGTCGGCCGATCTCGACAAGGTCTGGCAGTTGTTCGGTCGCGAGGCCGATCGTGTCCACATCCTGTGGATGGGCGAGCCGCCGGCCGGCGCCACCCGCGACCGCGCGTTGCGCGTGCTGGCCGAGGATCCCGCGCTGCGTGCGGCGCTGCCGCGCAGCGACGACCCGGCCGGCGTGCCCGTGTACGTGATCGATCCGAACGGCTTCGTCATACTGCGCTACCCTCCCGGCTTCGATCCGGGCCACCTGCGCGCGGACATGTCCCGCCTGCTCAAGCTGAAGTGAGCCGCCACGCGGTCCGCGGTCCCGTCCGCACCGGCGCGGCGGCCGCGACCACGACGAATCCACGATGACGCCTTCCACCGGCCCCACCACCTCCGCTCCGCCCAGCCGTCCGCCCGGATCGCGTCCGACGCTGTACCGGCATTTCCACCGGATCGCCTGGTTCTCGGTGGCGCTGACGTTGATCGTGGTGATCTTCGGCGCCTTCGTGCGCTTGTCCGATGCGGGCCTGAGCTGCCCCGACTGGCCGACCTGCTACGGCCGGGCGGCGTGGCCCACCGCGCCCGAACAGGTCACCGGACACGCCGCGACCGACATCCGTCCGCTGGAAACCCACAAGGCCTGGCGCGAGCAGGTGCACCGCCACATCGCCGCGATCCTCGGCGTGCTGACCTTGAGCCTGGCCCTGCTGGCCGCGCGCAAGCGGCGCTACGGCATCGCACAGATCCTCGGTGCGTCGATCCTGGTGGCCGCGGCGATTCCGGTCTACATGAGCGGGCACCAGCTCGAAGCGCTCGCGATCGCCGCGCTCGGCGAGGCGATTCTGGTGTTCGCCGCATTGCGCTGGTCCAACATCGATCTGGCGCGTGCCGCGGCCCTGACCCTGGCGGTGATCATCTTCCAGGCCCTGCTGGGCAAATGGACGGTGACGATGCTGCTCAAGCCGGTCATCGTCATGGGCCACCTGCTCGGCGGCCTGCTGACGTTCTCGCTGCTGACCTGGATGGCGTGGCGCGCCACCCACCTGCCGATCCGGCTGGCGGGCGCACGCGCGTTGCGGATGTTGCTGTGGAGCGCGCTGGGCGTGCTGGTGGTGCAGATCGCGCTCGGCGGCTGGGTCAGCGCCAACTACGCGGCACTGGCCTGCGGGGGCGGTGGCTGGACCACGGCGTCGCACCATTACATCGATTTCCCGCAATGCGTCGGCCAGTGGTGGCCCCCGTCCGACTTCCGCGAGGGCTTCGTGCTCTGGCGCGGGGTCGGCGTGGACTACGAGGGCGGCATCCTCGACGGCCAGGCGCGCATCGCCATCCAGATGGCGCATCGCCTCTTCGCCATGGTCGCCTTCGGCGTGCTGATGGCGCTGGCGGTGCGGTTGCTGCGCACGCCCGGGCTGCGTGGTTGGGGCACCGCGTTGACGGTGTTGACCGTGGGCCAGGTCGCGCTGGGCATCCTCAACGTCAAGCTGGCGTTGCCGCTGTCGGTGGCGGTGATGCACAACGGTGGCGCGGCGCTGCTGCTGTTCGTGATCGTGTCGTTGCTGGCGCGCGTGCAGCCGGCGGATGTGGGCAACGGCGTCCGCGATCCTGCCGTGGCCGTGTCGCCGCCGCCCGCGCCCGTCATGCCGTCCGCGCACTGACATGGCCGTCCCGCTCGCCCCCTACTGGGAGCTGACCAAGCCGCGCGTGGTGGCGCTGATCGTGTTCACCGCGCTGGTGGGCATGTTCCTCGCCGTGCCCGGGCTGCCGCCGCTGCGCGAATCGGTCGCCGGCATGCTCGGCATCTGGCTGGCGGCGTCGTCCGCGGCGGCGATCAACCACCTCATCGACCAGCGCATCGACCGGATCATGGCGCGCACCGCGCATCGACCGCTCGCCACCGGCGCGCTGCGGCCGGTGCAGGTGCTGGTCTTCGCCGTGGCGCTGGGCCTGGCTTCGATGCTGATCCTGGTGCTGCTGGTCAACACGCTGACCGCCGTGCTGACCTTCTTCGCGCTGATCGGCTACGCGATCGTCTACACCGGCTTCCTCAAGCGGGCGACGCCGCAGAACATCGTCATCGGCGGGCTGGCCGGCGCGGCGCCGCCGGCGCTGGGCTGGGCGGCGATCACCGGCACGCTCGATCCGTACGCGCTGCTGCTGGTGCTGATCATCTTCGTGTGGACGCCGCCGCACTTCTGGGCGCTGGCGATCTTCCGCCGCGACGATTACGCGCGCGCGCTGATCCCGATGCTGCCGGTCACCCACGGCGTGACCTACACGCGCTGGCAGATCCTGTTCTATACGGTGCTGTTGCTGGTGGCCACGGTGCTGCCGTGGGCCACCGGCATGAGCGGGCTGTTCTACCTGGGCGGCGCGCTGGTGCTGGGCGGCGTGTTCCTGTGGTACGCATGGCGTCTGCTGGATCCGCCCGACGAGTTCTTCGCGATGCGGGTCTTCAATTATTCGGTGGTCTACCTGATGGCGCTGTTCGCGTTCCTGCTGGTCGACCACTGGGTGCAGCCGTGGCTGGCGCCATCGCCGCTGCTGGATTTCCAGCGCATCGGTTGAGTCAACGGGCGCCGCTCCGGCGCGTGTGGCGTCCTGTCGCTGGCGGAAGAACAGATCCCGAGTTCGGGATCGCCCGATCGGAGGGGGAAAGGCCGGCAAGGACGCGAAGCGTCGTTGCGGTAGCGCCGGGGGCGCCTGCGCCCCGAATGCGAATGTCCGTCGGCGACGGCCCCACGGTCGCCGCCTCGCTGATTTTTCATTCGGCGGCTAGCTACGCCCGACGTGCCGGCGTTCGCGGTCGTTCGATAGGCGATTGCCGACGCGGCACGGCTGCTCTTCGTAGTCTGCCCGCCGCGATGGGGCCCGTCAGGTCACGGCGACTCGGCAGCAGGGCGTGCGCGCTCGGCGATCTCGAGCACGTTGTCGGGCCCGATGTCCCAGCGGTCCGGCGCGTCGTACTCGAAATCCACGGCGAAGCGACCGGTGTCGCGACGGATCTTCATGACACAGGCGCTCCACGGCGCCTTGTCGGCGACCCGGGTGGCGGCGCGCAGTGCATCGAAGCGTTCGCCCAGCAGTGCGGCACCGTCGGGCGTGGCCGGCTCGGGCGCGGCGTCGTCGCGATAGCGGAAGCCACTGAGCCGCCGGCTCCCGTCGGCATACGACGCGATCAGTGCGTAGCCGTCCCACGGCGCCGCATCGACGCCCGGATCGCTGGCGATCAGGCGGCCGATGTCCATGATCAACGCGTTCTTGTCCATCGCCGCAGGATATCAGCCGATGTCGTCGATCATCGCGTCCATGTCCCGGCGCGAGATGCTGTCGAACAGTTGGCCGGCGGCGTTGTCGAACACCGTCACCACCGGGTCGTACACGAGGCCGCCACTGACGGGGTCGGTCACCGAGTAGTCCACCGTCACCTGATCGGGGCGCAGCGCGCCGTCGGGCGTCAGCGCGATGCTGATGTCGACATCCATGCCGGCATCCAGCCAGTCGGCCCACTCCTGTTCCATGCGGGCGTAGGCGCCGGTATTGAAGTTGCCGTTCTGCGGGAACATGTTCACCGGCCCGTGCCCGTGCACGAACCGGTAGGCGAAGATGTGGCCGGTGTGCTCGGTGCCGTCGAGGCCGTTGTCGACACGGAACTGCGATTGCGCGCGATTCTCCACCGTGTCGGTGTCGCGCATGCTGCTGCTGCCGGGCAGCCAGGTCAGTGTGCCTTCGGCGTGCAGCGGACGGCCCTGGTCGTCGAAGGTCCAGGTGACGTCGTTGACTTCGCCGCTGGTCACATCGGTCACCAGCGCGTTGATGCTGCCCGGCGAGACCGTCTCGCGGGTGCCGACGGTGCCGTCGGGCAGGGTGCCGGTGACCAGCAGGTGATTGAGGGCCGCGCGCTGGTCGGGATGATCGGGATCGCGCTGGACCAGCGTGTGCACGCTGAAATCCTGTCGGTCCAGTGTCTGCGAGCCGGGGCCGTGTACGGTCGGTGCGTCGAACACGTGCGCGGCACCCGACATCACCCGCAGTTCGGCCTCGGGCCGGGCCTTGGTTTCCGTGGTCTTGGCCATCACCAGGCGCACGTCGTCGATGGCGTCCAGGCCGTTGGCTTCGGCCAACTGCGCGAAGGCGGTTTCGAACGGCGTACCGACCTGATCGGCGCCGTGCAGCGAGATCCGGCTGCCGGGCGGCCAGGTGGCCGGATCGAGCGGATTGAGTGCCTGCATGGCCTCGGGCGTCGCGGCCGCACGTGGCAGATCGGCGTGATACGCCACCTGGACCGGATCGCCGGTATGGCCGGGGGCGGCAGCGGTCACCTCGGTGTCGCCGCGATACGTGGTGCGTTGCCCGCTGCTGGCCTCGTCGCGGATCCGGGTCGATGCCGGGTCGTGATCGAACGTCACATCGCGGCCTTCGGCCGCCACCAGGGCCGGATCGAAACTGCGCTCGGGCGCCTGACCGCGCGCGAGCAGCGCGGCCAGCCAGTCGGGCGTGGAGTCGGGCGGGCGGAGCGCGTCGATCGTCATGGGGGCGATGGCGGTCTGCGGCGTGCGGCGACGCCGTTTCGTCGACTGTAGGAGATGAACGCGCGCGGCGGCATTAGGGCCGACCCGAGGTGCGGCGAGTGTGCCGGGACGTCTCAGCTCCTCTCCTAAATGAGAGGGCAGAACGAAAGCGGATGAGTGTGTGGGCTTCGGGGAGCGCGTCGCCGCAGCCGGGGCATGCTCCTCGGCTCGGTCAAACATCCATGTTTGACTCGCCGCCGCAGGCCATCCCTGGCCTGCTCTCCGCATACCCCGGCCGCGACGCCGCATCGGCCAGTCGCTGGCGCCGCTTCTTCTCGCCGAAGCGCCGATCTCGACGCCGAGACGAGCCGTGTCCAGGCGGCCGGGTGTCGCGTCGAGCGCGCCATGGATGGCGCGCGCCCGAGTCAGGGCAGGATGCCCTGTCGAGGGAAGAGCGATGCCCGGCCGCCTGGGCGCGGCGTCCTGACGACATCCACGCAAAAGGGTCCGCACTGCGGGCGACGAATCCCAAGAAAGGCTTCTCTAACTCGCGCTTTCCGTCTCCCCCTCAGTTGGGAGAAGAATCCGACCTCTTCGCACTCGCGCCGATCACCGTCGGGCCCACCGCGGTTGACGCACGACTCACGCCGCGCGCCGGAGACTCCCAGCTTCCGATCGCGCCCCGGAGGCGCCCATGCCCAGACCGATCTGGAGCGGCACGCTGTCGTTCGGGCTGCTCAACATCCCGGTATCGCTGATGGCCGGTGAGCGCAGGACCGACCTGCAGTTCCGCATGCTCGATGCCCGCGACAATGCCCGCGTGCGCTACGAGCGGGTCAATGCCGATACCGGCGACGAAGTCCCCTGGAAGGACGTGGTCAAGGCGTACGAGTACGACAAGGACAGCTATGTCGTGCTGGAGCCCGAGGATCTGAAGGCGGCGGCACCGGAGAGCCGCGACTCGATCGATGTCGAGAGTTTCGTCGATGCCTGCGACATCGGGCCGCAGTACTACGAGAAACCCTATGTGCTGGTGCCGGCGAAGAAAGCGGAGAAGGGCTACGTGCTGCTGCGCGAGGCGCTGGCCCGGACCGGCAAGGCCGGCATCGCCCGGGTGGTGATCCGCACCCGCGAGCATCTGTGCGCGTTGTTGCCGCGCGAGGAGGCGTTGCTCCTGGTGCTGATGCGGTTTCCGCAGGAGCTCGTGGACATCGCCGATTACCGTCTGCCCGAGGCGGGTGCGAAGGGCTTCCGCGTCAGCGAAAAGGAGCAGGCGTTCTCGGAGCAGCTCATCGAGACCATGTCCGGCGCCTGGGATCCGGCGCAGTACAACGACGATTTCCGCGAGCGCCTGCAGGCCGCGATCCGTGCGCGGATGAAATCGAAGGGGCTGGTGGACAGGCACGAGGAGACCGAACCCGAGGTCGGCGAGGACGCCTCGACCAACGTGGTCGACTTCATGGCCCTGCTGCAGCAGAGCATCGATCGCAACAAGCGCACGCCGGCCAGGAAGTCCGCGGCCCGCCGCACGACGACCGGAACGAAGAAGACCGCGAAGAAGACGGCGAAGAAGGCCGCGAGGAAGGCGCCGGGCAAGGCCGCGGGAAAGGCGCCCGCCAAGCATGCGCGCAAGGCGGCGACGGGTGCGCCGAAAACGAAGAAGAGCGACGCCGGCAAGGCACCGCCGCGGAAGGCCGTCGCCAAGAGCGCATCCCGCACGGCCGCGCGCAAGCGCGCCTGAGGCCCGGACGCGGCCGTGAGCCTGCACGATTACACGCGCAAGCGGCGTCGGGGACAGACACCGGAACCGTCGGCCGACGGCCGCCCCGTCCGGCACGGCCGCCGGCCGATCTTCGTCGTGCAGCTGCATCATGCGCGCGCACGCCACTACGATGTCCGGCTCGAGGTGGATGGCGCGCTGAAAAGCTGGGCCGTGCCCAAGGGGCCGTCGCTGCGCGCAGGCGAGAAGCGGCTGGCGGTCGAGGTCGAGGATCATCCGCTCGACTACGCCGGCTTCGAGGGCGACATTCCCGCTGGACACTACGGTGCGGGCCATGTCGACATCTTCGATCGCGGCGTGTGGAGCGCGCAGGGCGATCCGCTGCAGGCGCTGGCCGACGGCAAGCTGGATTTCGTGCTCGAGGGCGAGCGCCTGCAGGGCGCCTGGACGCTGGTGCGTACGCACATGCGGGCGGCCAAGCCGCAGTGGTTGTTGATCAAGCGCGACGATGCCTGGGTGCGCGACGCCGATGCCGACGCGTTGCTGGCCGACCGGCCGGTGGCGGCGGAAGCCGGGACGCAGCGTCCGGCGGAGGGAGGAACGGATCAACGCAGGGGCAGGAAAAACGCCGGCCAGGACGGGCGTGCACCGGCCGTCAAGCGGAAGCGCGCAGGCGCTGCAGCGCCTGCCCCCAATGCCGATGGCCTGCCGGAGACCGGCGGCGTCGCTCGCGGTGGCGCTGCCGGGGCCCGAGCGGCAAAGCCCCGCGGCCGTCTGCGGCCGGTGGATTGGGCGCGCGAGGCGGCGTCGCTCGAGGGCGCACGCGCCCTGCGCGGCGGCATGCCGCCGGCACCGCAGCTCGCCACGTTGCATGCCGCGCCCCCTTCGGGCGACGGCTGGCTGCACGAGCTGAAATGGGACGGCTACCGGATGCTGGCGGACCTGCACGACGGCACGGTGCGTCTGCGTTCGCGCAACGGCGTGGACTGGACGGACCAGCATCCGGTGCTCGTACAGGCGCTCGAAGCGCTCGGCGTGACGCAGGCCGTCTTCGACGGTGAGCTGGTCGCGATCAGCGACGACGGCCGCAACGCGTTCAATCTGCTGCAGCGCATCCTGGAAGGCAGCGCCAGCGGCATTCCGCGTTACATGCTGTTCGATCTGATCGCGCTCGAAGGCCAGGATCTGGGCCGTGTGCCGTTGCTGCAGCGCAAACGGCTGCTGGAGCGGTTGCTCGATGGTGCGGACGGGGTGCTGTCGTTGAGCCGGCACATCGTCGGGCACGGTGCCGATGTGTTCGCCGCCAGCCGAGACCAGGGCATGGAGGGGATCGTCAGCAAGGCGATCGATGCGCCGTACGTGTCCGGTCGCAGCCGGACCTGGGTCAAGACCAAGCACGTGCGCAGCGACGAGTTCGTCGTGGTGGGGTTCACCCCGCCCCAGGGCACCCGCAGCGGGTTCGGCTCGTTGCTGCTGGCGACGCGGATACGTGGGCGCTGGCGCTACATGGGCCGCGTGGGTACCGGGTTCGACCAGCGCCGGCTCGACGCGCTCGGCAGCCGCCTGCGCGCCATGGCCCGTGAAACGCCGGTGCTCGAACTGCCCGCGCACGTGCCGTTCGATGCGCGCAAGGTGACCTGGGTGACGCCGCGGCTGATCGCCGAAGTGGCGTTCCGCGGCCTCGGCAAGGAGGGCCTGCTGCGGCAGGCGAGTTTCCAGCGATTGCGGGAGGACAAATCCATGGCGGATCTCGGCGGCGACACCGAAGCGGCGCGGCTCACCAGTCCCGACAAGGTGGTCTATGCGGACAAGGGCATCACCAAGGCACGGGTGGCCGAGTACTACCGGGCCGTGGCCGGACGGCTGTTGCCCGAGGTGATCCGGCGTCCATTGTCGTTGCTGCGCTGCCCCGACGGGGCGGACGGCCCGTGCTTCTTCCAGAAGCATCACGCGGATGCGCTCGGCGAGGGCGTGCATGCGGTTCCGATCCGGGAAAAGGACGGCGGCCGCGCCGATTACGTCCAGATCGAGGACGTCGAGGGCCTGCTCGCGCTGGTGCAGATGAACACGCTGGAGCTGCACCCCTGGGGTGCGACGATCGACGATCTGGAGCATCCTGACCGGCTGGTGTTCGATCTCGATCCCGGCCCCGGCGTGGACTGGAAGGCGGTCGTGGCCGGTGCGCGCGACGTGCGCGACCGCCTGGCCGAGGCGGGGCTGGTCGGCTTCGCCCGCCTGTCCGGCGGCAAGGGCGTGCACGTGGTGGTGCCGGTCCGGCCACAGCAGGACTGGGCGGCGGTGCGCGACTTCTGCGAGGCCTTCGCGGTGGCGATGGCACGGCATCGGCCGGATCGTTACGTCGCCACCGCCAGCAAGGCCAAGCGCCGCGGCGTGATCTTCATCGACTGGTTGCGCAATGGCCGCGGTGCGACCAGCGTGGCGAGCTGGTCGCTGCGCGCGCGCCCCGCCGCGGGCGTGGCGATGCCGGTGCGGTGGGACGAGCTCGGGCGGGCGGCCTCGGGCGACGCCTACGATCTCGACCGCGCGCTGCGTCGTGCGGCATCGCTCAAGCGCGATCCGTGGGACGGCTGGGCGCGCGCGGCGAAGCAGCGCCTGCCCGAGCTCTGAAACCCCGCCCGTTGCCGAGGCATCGAGCCGCGGCTCGCGCGGCGCCTGCGCACACCGGGCTCACTCGCCAGGCCCTGTGCGCAGCGCGTGCGTGCAGGGCCGGGACGGTGTCGGCGAGGTGGCGTTACTCCGTGCGCAGACGCACCTCGTCGATCACCCACATCGCCGGGCGGGTATCGCCGGTCATCACGAAGCACAGGTCGGTGCGCGCGTCGGCGAGCGTCAGGTCCGCGTCCAGGGTGATGAAACCATCGGCGTCCGCCGCTTCGGGCAGCGGCACCTCGGCCACCACCGGCCCGCTGCAGTCGCCGCTGCGCACGCGCAGCTCGCCGTGCGCGGCGGTGGGCGCTTCGAAACGCCGCGCCGGTTCGTCGTGCGCGAGCTGGAAGTAGTACGGGATACGGCCGGCCCGCACGCTGACTCCGGTCACATCGGCCGTCTCCACACCCGTCCACAGCCAGCACGGATAGAAGATGGTCACGTCGAAGGTCTCGCGCGGCCCTTCCAGCGGGCCGTCGTCCTCCAGGCGGAGCAGCAGACGGCCGGCACCCGGGCAGAGGTCGAGCTGTTTGTCGCTGCGTACCAGCAGGCTCTCGGGCGTGAAGCGATGCACGCTGGGCGCGGCCAGGACCTGGCCGCCGGCCACGGCGACGGCCCGCACCTCGGCCGGCAGGTCGAGCGTCAGCGGCGTGTCGTACACCGGTGAGCCGGCGTCGGGCGCGCTGCCGTCGGTGGTGTAGTGGATGGGATAGCCGAGCGGGGTCCGCAGCGCGACCTCGACATGGCCGGCCGCCCGCTCTTCCTCGACATCCGCCAGCACCGAGACCGGCGTCTGCGCGTAAGCGACGCCGGTGGCCTGATAGCGCGCCAGCTGCGCGGGCAGCCGTTCGAGGAAGCCGCGGTAGTCGCGCTGGTCGCGCGGCGTCCAGCCGATTTCGGCCACCGCGGCCAGTCGCGGGAAGACGTGGTGCTGCACGCGGTCGAAGGTGCGCATGTGCTCGGTCCACGCGTTCGCCTGCACGCCGAGGATGTGCCGCGCCTGCTCTTCGGTGAGCACATCCGGAATCGGCTCGAAGTTGTAGGCCTGTTCCATGGTGATCGTGGCCGGCCGGCCCGGCGGCTCGTCGGGAGAGTCGGTCTGCAGGTAATCGAGATAGAGGTCGGTGACCGGCGTCATCACGACGTCGTGGCCGAGCCGGGCGGCGGCGATGCCGCCTTCGATGCCGCGCCAGGACATCACCGTGGCCTCGGGCGGAAGGCCGCCGTCGAGGATTTCGTCCCAGCCGATCACGCGACGGCCGTGGCCTTCCACGAAGCGCTCCATGCGCCCGACGATGTGGCTCTGCAGCGCTTCCTCGTCGGCCAGGCCGAGCTCGCGGATGCGCGCCTGCATGTGCTCCGACGCTTCCCACTGGTCCTTGACCGCCTCGTCGCCGCCGACATGGATGTAGCGGCCCGGGAACAGTTCGATCACTTCGGCCATCACGTTCTCGAGGAACTCGAGCGTGCTCTCGTCGGCATTGAGCAGGGTGGTGTTGACGCCCCACTCGTTGAGCACGTGGATCGGCTCGCCGGTGACGCTGAGCTCGGGATACGACGCCACCGCCGCCTGCGCGTGACCGGGCATGTTGATCTCCGGCACGATCGCGATGTGGCGCTGGGCGGCGTAGTCGACGATGTCGCGGATCTGGTCCTGGGTGTAGAAGCCGCAGTACGGCACCTCGGCGCCGGTGGCCGGATCGATCCCGCCGTCGCCTGCCGGAATGCGGCAGCCGCCGACTTCGGTCAGCTTCGGATAGCGCTTGATCTCGATGCGCCAGCCCTGGTCGTCGGTGAGATGCCAGTGGAAGGTGTTGAGTTTGTGCAGCGCCATCGCATCGAGCAGGCGCTTGATCTCGTCCACGCTCTGGAAGTGCCGCGCGGAGTCGAGCATCAGCCCACGCCAGCCGAAGCGCGGGGCGTCGTCGATGCGCACGGCCGGCAGATCCACGCGTGACTCCGTGCCGGTGCCGGCCATCTGCCACAGAGTGACCGCACCGTGTTGCAGGCCGGCCGGAGTACGTGCCACCACGTCGATACCGTCGGCGCCGACGGTCAGGCGGTAGCCCTCGTCGTTGGCGGTCTCCAGGGCGGGATCGATGCGAAAGCGCACGGCCGCGTCGTCCCCGTCGGCGGCGCCGGGGGTGAAGCCGCGCGACTGCCCGAGCCAGGCGGCGAACCGCTCCGCCACCGCCTGCGCGCCGTCGCCCTGCGCGCTGTAGCGCGTGTCGGTGCCGAGCGCGAAGCTGCCGTCGGCCGGTGAAACCGCTACCGGCAGCGGGATCAACGAGGCGTAGCCCGCCTCCGCGCGCAGCATCGGGCCTGTGCGCTCGGCGTCTGCACCGCGTCGCTCGCCGTCCGCAGCGGAGGCCGCATATGGCGCATCGTGCGGTGCGGGCGCGGTGCCGCCGCAGGCGGTCAGGCCGACCAGCAGGGCGCAGGCGAGGGCGGCCGGGCGCAGGCGGGCGAGGGTGGGGGCGGTCGGGGTGGTCGTCATCGAGGGTCCTCCGGCGGCCGGGGCCGCGAAACAGAGGCGGGCCCGGATCGCGCCGGGCCCGCCGTGATGGATCGAACAGCGGATCAGAAGTTGAAGCGTAACGAAGCCATGTAGCGGCGGCCGGTGCGGTACACGCCGCGGGTCAGCCGTTCGGTGGTGGCGTACTGGTGATACGCCTCGTCGAGCAGGTTCATCGCATCGAGGGTGATGCTCAGGTGGTCGTGGAAGCGCCAGGCCAGCGACGCGTCCAGCGAGGCGTAGTCGCGGACCCACAGCTCGTCGCCGCGATCGACGTTGGTGAAGTAGCGCGAGCGCCACGAATAGGTGACCCGGGCGGAGAACGCGTCGTTCTCGAAGAACGGGCTGACGTTGAGCTGGTTCTTGGAGTTGTACGGCAGCGGATTTCCGGTATCGGTCTCGCCGTCGGAGTAGGTGTAGTTGGCGAGCAGGCCGAAGCCGCGGCCCAGGTCCTGCTGGTAGGCCAGCGCGAGGCCGCGGATCTCGGCGGTGCCGGCGTTGTTGGGGCGCGACACCTGATACACCGTGTTCTCGCCCTGGGCCTGGTTGAAGTGCGTTTCCGGGCGGGTGGTGACCAGGATGTAGTCGTCGATGTCCTTGAAGAATGCGGTCGCGGCCAGGATCGCGTTCTCCGTGAAGTACCACTCGGCCGAGGCGTCGTAGTTGGTGGCGCGATAGGGGTCGAGATCCGGGTTGCCGCCGCCGCCGGTCAGGGTCTGGTCGCCCAGCCACAGGTAGCTGGACATGTCGCCGTAGTTCGGGCGCGACATCACCTTGGCCGCCGAGAACCGCAGGATCAGGTCGTCCGCGGCGTCGTAGGCCAGGTTGAGGTTGGGCAGGGTGTTGTTGTAGCGCTTGCTGACCGTCACCGGCGCATAGCCGTCGGCGGGGCATGGCGGTGGCGCGTCGGTGGCCACGCAGACCCAGCCGTTGCTGTCGGACTCGGTCCGCACGTGGCGTACGCCGACGTTGCCGCGCAGGCGATCCCAGCTGAAGTCGGCCTGCAGGTAGGCCGCATCGATGTCCTCGCTGATCGCCCAGGTGTTGGCGGCGAACGAGGGGTCGTTGAAGGTCGACGGCTCCGGCATGCTCTGCCACGGCGCCAGCCAGGCGCCGCTCTCGATGTAGTCGGCCAACGCCCAGCCGTCGATGGTGAAGCGGGTGCCGAGATCGCCCACGCCGTCGAAGCCGCTGAGGTAATTGCCCGGCAGCGGCCGCGGGTTGAACAGCGAAGCCGGCGCGTCGCCGTAGCCGGCGACCGCCGCGAGCGAGACGCCGCCCATGACCTGCCGGGTCTCGTGCTCGCGCCGTTTCGCGCCGAAGCGCAGCTGGTACACGGGCGAATCGAAGTTGATGCCGAAGTCCACCTGGCCGTAACGCTCGCGGTCTTCGTTGGGCTTGAACACCACATTGCCGCCCCAGCCGGGATTCCACGAGTCCGGATCGTCGGGATCGCCGCCCCACCCGCCGTCCATGCGGAACGCATCGGGGTCGGTGAACGGCTTGGTGCCGGTGAAGGTCACGCTGCCCGGTCGGCTCGGCGCACCGGAGATGTCGTAGCTGTAGTCGGCCCAGTTGAGGAACTCGCCGAACACCTGGCGGCTGGTGCCGCCGGTGGCCTTGGTGGTGCCGACATGCGTCGAGGCGAACCAGCCGTCGCCGCGCCAGGTGCCCTTGAGGTCGTAGGAGTCGGTCTTCACCTCCGCCTGTCGATTCTGCAGGTCGAACACCGACAGTGCGTTCTCGAACGTGCCGCGGGTGATGATGCCGTCCTCGATGGTGACGTCGGTCATCTTCATCAGGCCGTTCCAGGCGTTGCCCATGAACGCGAACATCGACTGGTTCATGTTGTCGTAGCTGGCATCCACCCGCAGCGCGTTGAGCTCGAGATCGAGCCGGTCGACCGGCTTGAACTGCAGCGCGAGCGTGTAGGTGTCGCGCTTGCGCTCCTGCTCGAAGAACGATGCGGCCAGCGAGTTGGGCCCGCGCGCGTCGAGGTTGGCGTTCAGCGTCTCGGCACAGGCGCCGGTGCAGCTGGCCGGCAGGGTCGGTTGGCTGTTGTCCGGATTGGGCGGTTGCGACCAGTCCGGGGGCAGGTTGTTGACCGAGCCGCCGCCGCCCTGGCCGTCGCGGTAGTCGCGCGCGGTGACCGAGCCGTAGGCCTCGACGCCGTCGCGGCGGATCGACTCGTCCGCGCGCTGGGCGGAGAAGATCACGCCGAAGCTGTCGTTCCGGTTCTTCCAACCGAGCGTGATCGAGCCCTGCGGGTCGTTCTCGCTGGAGCGGTCGTTGTGCAGGAAGCCGATCTGGCCGGCCACCAGCGTGTTGCCCTCCATGTCCAGCGGCTTGCGGGTGGAGACGATCACGGTACCGCCGATCGAGCCTTCGTCGATGTGCGCCTCGGGCGACTTGTACACCTCCACCTTGCTGACGATCTGCGGCGCCAGCAACGAATAGTTGAAGGTGCGTCCGGGCTGATCGACGATGAACCAGTCCGCCGAGGCCACCGTCTGGCCGTTGAGCAGGGTGCGGTTGAGGGCGGGGTCGGTGCCCAGGATCGAGACCTTCTCGCCCTGGCCGAACTGGCGGTCGATGGTCACGCCCGGGATCACCGTCATCGCCTCGGCGACGTTGGTGGCGGGGAACTTGCCGACATCCTCCGCGGTGATGACATCGACGATCGCGTCCGCATTGCGCTTGGTGTCGAGCGCCTGTTGCAGGCTGCCGCGGATGCCGGTCACCACAATGCGGTCGAGGTCGACGGCGGGATCGCCGCGTGTGGTCTCCTGTGCCTGTGCGAGGGGGATCCCTGCACCGAGACAGGCGGCGACGGTCGCGGACAGGATCGACGTGCGGTGTTTCATGCTGGTGCTCCCCATGCGGGTTTTCCCCTTGTGTGCGATGTGATGGGCCAGGTGGCGTCACTGGCGGATCGTTTCGAAGCGCCGGCATGCGGGACAGCCCCCTGTCCCGCATGCCGAAGTGGTGCTGCCGTCAGCTGTCTCGCACCCCCGCGCGTACAGGCTGTCGGCTCGACGGCAGATCGTCCGTGGTGGCGTACATGGCGGCATCCGGGCCGTCACGGTGGAGACCGGCGTCGCCGGCCTTCGTCCGGGTGCCTCGTGCGTGGGCGCGAGGCACCGCGGGGTGTCGGCGGGGCGACGACGCATCGTCCCCCGCCCGGCCCTCAGTACCGGAAGTGCAGGGTCGCCATGTAGCGGCGTCCGGTGCGGTAACGCCCGGCCACCAGGCTCTTGTCGCCGAGGTACTGGAAGTACTCCTCGTCGAGCAGGTTCTGCGCGTCGAAACTGACCGACCAGTTGTCGTTGAACGCCCAGCTCACGCTCGCGCCCAGCTCGGCGTAGTCGTCCACGCTGGCCGGCGCGGCGCCGGCCACATAGCCGCCGGCGAGATAATGGTCGCGCCAGTTGTAGGTCAGGCGCGCGCTGAGCGCGCCGAACTCGTAGTACGGGCTGATGCCGACGCTGTGACGGGACTGGTAAGGCAGCGGATCGCCGGTGTTGTTCTCGCCGTCGGCGTAGGTGTAGCTGGAGATCAGGCCGAAGCCGGTGTCGCCGAACGCCTGCTGGTAGTTGAGGTTGAAGCCCTGCACCTTGCCGGTGCCGGCATTGCGCGGCCGGGCGATGCTGTAGTCGCAGTAACCGTCGGCGGTACAGCCGTTGCTGCCGACCAGGGCCGCCCATGCGCTGGGATCGTTGTCGCGGATCGAGTTGTACTGGCGCTCGATCACCGCGCTGGTGTCGATGTAGTTGCCGATGTCCTTGTAGAACACCGATGCGGCGAGCACCGACTGCGGCGCGAAGTACCACTCCGCCGACAGGTTGAAGTTGTTCGACTCGTACGGCGACAGTTCCGCGTTGCCGCCGGCGCCGGTCAGCGTGGTGTCGTTGAGGAAGGTGTTGTTGACCAGCTGGTTGTACGGCGCCCAGGCGATCACCTTGGCCGCGGCGAAGCGGAATACCCAGTCGGTCCCGGGGTCGTAGACCAGGTTGAGCGACGGCAGGAAGTAATCGTCCTTGCTGGTGCGGGTCTGCCACATCCCATCCAGATCGTCGAGCGTGGGCTCGCCGCTGTAGACGTAGCCGCTGCCGTCGATCTTCGATTCCACGTAGCGCACGCCGACGTTGCCGCGCAGCAGGCCGGTGGAGAAATCGGCCTGCACGTAGCCGGCGGTGTTGGTCTGCTCCAGCGCCCAGGTGTTGTTGAGGAAGCTGGCCGGGTCGGGATTGTCGAAATCGATCGGGCTGTTGCGCACCCAGGCGATGGTGTTGTCGCGGCCGACCTGGATGTGGCGACCGTGGTCGGGATGGAAGCCGCGGATGTCGGTGAGCCCGATCGTGCCGATCTCGTCGAGGAAGCCGGTGTTCACGCCGCCGTAGACGTTGAGCGCGAAGCTCTCCTCGTGCTTGGCGCGGCGCGCGCCGAAGCGCAGCTGGTTGACGATGCCGTCCATGCGCACGGTGAAGTCGAGTTGCCCGTAGCTGTCTTCGCTGCGGGTGGAGAACACGCCGTTGTTGCCGAGCCAGCCGTCCGAACCCCAGTTGGCCGGATCGCGCGCGCCTTCGGGGTCGTCGAACCGGATGCCGTCGTTGATGTCCCAGCTGAAGCCGCCGTTGTAGACCGGCTCGATGAAGTACTGGGCGAGGTTGTCGTTCTCCGACTTGCTGCGGCCGATCTGCCCGCTCACGCCCCAGGCATCGCCCTGCCAGGCGCCACGCAGGTCGAGGCCGCGGGTGGTGACCTCGGACACGCGTGCGTTGTTGTCGTAGAGCACCGTCGCGCCGCCGTCGGGATTGGCGTTGGGGTTCGAATGGCCGCCGGTGACCACGCCGTTCGGGCCCTGCTCCAGACGGTCGACGGCGGCGATGGTGTCCGGGTTCCAGGTCAGGAAGCTGTAGAGCGACTGGTTGTAGTTGTCGAAGTTCTCGCGGATGTACAGGCCCTGCAGATTGAACTCCAGCGCGTCCGACGGCTTGAACTGCAGGTTGACCACCGCGCTGTCGCGCTTGCGCTCCTGCTGGAACCAGGCGGCGTTGATCGAGTTGGGCACCAGCGCATCGGGATCCAGGTCGGGCGAGGCCGCATTGACGAACGTCGAGGCGGGCGCGTAGCCGAACACCTCCATGCCCTGGCGGTCCACTTTCTCCTCGTAGCGCTGCGCCGACACCGCCACGCCGAAGGTTTCTTCCGGGTTCTTCCAGCTGTAGAGCAGGGCCGCATTCGGTGCGCCGCTCCCGGCCTGCTGGTTGCGGCTGTAGCCGATCGAGCCGGCGACCTCGTGGGCCTCCAGGTCCAGCGGCTGGCGCGTGTGCATCAGCACGGTGCCGCCCAGGCTGCCTTCGGTCAGGCGCGCTTCGGCCGACTTGATCACCTCCAGCCGGCCCAGGATCTGCGGTGCCAGCAGGGTGTAGTCGAAGCCGCGGTTGGGTTGTTCGCCGTAGAGCCAGATCGCCTGTGCGACGGGGTGGCCGTCGAGGAAGGTCAGGTTGAGGCTGGGATCGGTGCCGTCGATGCTGACCCGCTCGCCCTGGCCGAAGCGGCGATCCAGGGTGACGCCCGGGATCTGCGACATCGCCTCGGCGACGTTGGTGTTGGGGAACTTGCCGATGTCCTCGGCGGTGATCGCCTCGGAGATGGTGTCGTTGTTGCGCTTGGTGTCGAGCGAGGCCTCGAGGCTGGCGCGGATGCCGACCACGGTGACGGCGTCGAGTTCGACGGCCTCGCGGCCACTGGTGGGATCCTGCGCCTGGGCGCCGAACGCCAGACAGGATGCGATTGCGGCCGGAAGCACGGACTTGGGGTAGCGCATCTCTCTCTCCTGTTGCTGCCCAGTTGAGGCGCCGGTGGATCCGTCGCCCGGTGTTGTGTCGCGCAACCCCCTGTACTCCGCGTGCGGCTGCGCCTGCCGCACGCGGGCTGCCTGGTGTCAGGCCTCCCTGTCCTGCGCCAGATACCAGTTCGCCGCGCCCACCACGCCGAGTTGGCCGTGTTCGACCAGCTTCACCGGGATGTGCCGCAGCGCCTCGCGCATCGGTCCCTTGTCGAGGAAGCGTTCGACGAACCGGCTGCCGGCGAGCGTGTCGCGGATGCGCGGCAGGATTCCGCCGGCGAGATGGATGCCGCCGCTGATGCCGTACAGCAGCGCCATGTCGCCCACCGTGCTGCCCAGCAATCCGCAGAACAGGTCGAGCGTTTCCCGCGCGCGCGGGTCGTGCCCGGATTGCGCGGCGGCGGTGATCGCATCGGGCGCGGGCGCGTCGACGGTCTCGCCGTCGACCCGGGCCAGTGCGCGGTAGAGGTTGACCAGGCCGGGCCCGGACAGCGCGTGTTCGATCGCGACGTGGCTGCGGTCGTGGCGCAGCGCATGCAGCACTTCGGTTTCCCGCTCGGTGGTGGCGGTGAGCGCGGCCTGGCCGGCCTCGGTGGCCAGCACCACCGGCCCGCGCGGCGTCGGGATCCACACCGCGGCCCCGAGGCCGGTGCCGGGCCCCAGCACCAGGGTCGGCCCCGGTGGCGCGGATTCCGGCCCGGTCAGGTGCATGACCTCGCTCGCGTCCACATGGGCGGCTGCGTGCGCCACCGCCTCGAAATCGTTGACCAGGCGGAAATCGCGGAAGCCCAGGCGCTCGCGGAGCGTCGCCAGCGAGATCGGCCAGGGCAGGTTGACGGTGATGACGGTGCCGTCGTCGAGGGCGTAGCCGGCGCTGGCGATCACGCCGCTGTCGACCGGTACGCCGGTCAGCGTGGACAGGAAGTCCTCGACGATCTCGCCCAGGCTCGGCCACTGCGCGCAGGCATAGGTCGTGTAGTGGAGCACCCGGACCGGCGCGCGGGCGTCGCCGGTCGCCTCGACCAGACCGATACGGACATGGGTGCCGCCGACATCGGCGGCGATGAAGGGGGGCGTCGGCCGGTGCGTGCTCATGCGGGCCACGGAGATTGGACGAGCGGTCGCGACCACGGGTTCTCCCTCGGGGGCACCGGCGAACCAGTCCCCCGGCCGATGCGATGGGCCGAGTGTGGAAAGCCGATGACAACGATGTCAACAGGGGATGTCGGATTCATGAAAAATTTTCCGTGTTTATGTCCATGGGTCGGTCCAAATCGTCGCCGTCGGGACCATTGTCGACATCTGCGGCGACAAAAACGGTTCCAGATGAGAACGGCGCGGCCTATTTCGTGCTGCGCCGCGTCAGCGGGCACCATTGACGCACGTTCGTCGAGGCGCCGCCGCATGGCGCACGCCGGAAAAATATGACAACGTTAGTCATCAAAGTCCGGCCGCACGACATCGGCCGCCGCGCACGACGGGGAGACGTTCCGCGATGTCCACGACCGCCACTGCTGCCACGCATGCCAAGCCCGCGACGGCCATCGCCATCATGGGATTGCTGTTCTTCATCATCGGCTTCTTCACCTGGATCAACGGCCCGCTGATCACCTTCGTGCAGCTCGCCTTCGAGCTCGACGAGGTCAACGCCTTCCTGGTGTTGATGGTCTTCTACCTGTCGTACTTTTTCCTCGCGCTGCCGGCCGCGGGCGCCCTGCGTTTCACCGGAATGAAGAAGGGTCTGGCGCTGAGCCTGGCGGTGATGGCGGTGGGCGCGCTGATGTTCGGCGAGTTCTCCACCCAGCGCTGGTATCCCGGCGCGTTGTCGGGCCTGTTCGTGATCGGTGGCGGCATGGCGTTGCTGCAGACATCGGTGAACCCGTACGTGAGCATCCTCGGGCCGATCGAAGGCGCGGCGCGGCGGATCGCGCTGATGGGCATCTTCAACAAGACCGCGGGGATCCTCGCGCCGCTGGTGCTCGGCATGTCGGTGATGCGCGGCATCGGCGATCTGTCGGAGCAGGTGGCGGCCGCCGACGATGCCGGCCGCGCCGCGCTGCTCGACGCCTTCGCCGCGCAGATCCACGCCCCGTATCTGGTGATGGCGGGCATTCTGCTGCTGGTGGCGGTCGGCATCCTGTTCTCGCCGTTGCCGGAACTGCGCCCGTCCGAGGTCAATCCGGACACCCACGCCCGCACCGACGGTCCGAAGCGCAGCATCTTCCACTTCCCGCACCTGTGGCTGGGCGTGCTGTGCCTGTTCACCTACGTCGGCGTGGAAGTGCTGGCCGGCGACGGCATCGGCACCTACGGTGCGGCGTTCGGGCTGCCGCTCGACCACACCAAGTACTTCACCTCGGCCACGCTGGCCTGCATGCTCGCCGGCTACGTGGCCGGCATGGTGCTGATTCCGCGGTACGTCTCGCAGGCCGGCTATCTACGGCTGTCGGCGACGATGGGCATCGTGTTCACCCTGGGCGCGTTCCTGACCTCGGGTTACGTGTCGGTGGCGTTCGTGGCCCTGCTGGGCTTCGCCAACGCGATGATGTGGCCGGCGATCTTCCCGCTGGCGATCCGCGGACTGGGTGCATCCACGGAGACCGGTTCGGCGCTGCTGGTGATGGGCATCGCGGGCGGCGCGATCGTGCCGCAGGCGTTCGCGGTGTTCAAGCAGCACTACGACTTCCAGCTGGTGTTCCTGCTGCTGATGGTCCCCTGCTACGCCTACATCCTCTACTACGCGGTCCGCGGGCACCGCGCCGGGGGGCTCGGCCGCGGTTGATCCGCGGCATCATGCGCAGATCCCGTCAGGCAGGAGCAGGTCCCGGTGCGTAAACCCACCATCCGCGATGTCGCCGAGCGCGCCAAGGTCTCGCTGAAGACCGTCTCGCGCGTCATCAACAACGAGCCCTCGGTGATGCAGGCCACCCGCGCGCGGGTGCTGCACGCCATCGCCGAACTCGACTACGAGCCGGACCCCTCCGCGCGCAACCTGCGCAGCGCCACGGCGTTCGTGATCGGCATCGCCTACGACAATCCGAATCCGTACTACATCATCAGCATGCAGAACGGCGTGCTGGCGGCGTGTCGGGAGACCGGCTTCGACCTGCAGATCCATCCCTGCGACGCCAGCTCGCCGCTGCTGGCCGACGAGCTGTGCGACTGGATGCGTCGCTCGCGGCTGGCCGGCCTGGTGCTGGCGCCGCCGATGTCGGAGCGCATGGAGCTGGTGGATGCGTTGACCGCGCGCGGTGTGAAGCTGGCGCGGATCATCGCGGCGGCCGAAGATCCCGGCGACGGTCGTCCCTGCGTCTGGGTCGACGACCGCGACGCAGCCTACGAGGTCACCGAACACCTGATCCAGCTCGGCCACCAGCGGATCGGCTTTCTGTGGGGCGGCGAGGAGCATCGTTCCAGTTCCGAGCGCTACCTCGGCTACGAGCGCGCGCTGAAGGACTACGGCATCACCCTGGACCGCCATCTGGTGGTGCCCGGCGACTACACCTTCGACGACGGCTTCCGTGGCGCGCGCCGCCTGCTGGCCCTGCGCGACCCGCCGACCGCGATCTTCGGCTCCAACGACGAGATCGCGGCCGGCGTGCTGGCCGCGGCGAAGTCGACCGGCATCAACGTGCCCTACGACCTGTCGATCGCCGGCTTCGAGGACAGCCCGTTCTCCAAGCAGTCGTGGCCGCCGCTGACCACCGCCAAGCAGGCGACGGGCGACATCGCCCGCGCGGCCGCGCGTCTGCTGATCGCGCAGCTGCGTCACGACCAGGACCACCCGCCGGACACCGCGGCGAGCGTGCACAACCAGGGGTTCGTGCCGCAGCTGGTGGTGCGTGGATCCACTGCGCCGCCGCGTCCGCGTCCTCGCCCGACGGACACCACCCACGACACCGAGACCGGATGATGCCCACCGCCACGCCCGACGCCGCCCCGACCGCCACGTCCAGCTGGATGTATCGCGAAGCCGCGCAGGCGGCCGATGTGGTCGCGACCCAGTTCGACCGCAATGCGGGTGTGCTCGGCGCACTGGCCGCAAGGCTGCGCGATCGTCCGCCACCGTTCGTGGCGACGTGCGCGCGTGGCAGTTCCGATCACGCCGCCACCTACGGCAAGTATCTGTTCGAAACCCGGCTGGGCCGTGTGACCGCCTCGGCATCGCCGTCGATCGGCTCGGTGTATGCCGCGCCGCTGCACATGCGCGATGCGCTGTTCGTGGCGGTCTCGCAGTCGGGCAAGAGTCCGGACCTGCTGCGCAACGCGGAGGCCGCGCGGGCGGCGGGCGCTCACGTGGTGGCCTTGGTGAACGTCGAGGATTCTCCGCTCGCGGCCCTGGCCGACACCGTCGTTCCGCTGCATGCCGGTCCCGAACGCAGCGTGGCGGCCACCAAGAGCTACATCGCCTCGCTGTCGGCGCTGCTGCAGCTGGTGGCGGTGTGGAAGGACGACGCGGCGTTGCTGCGCGCGCTGCAGGTCCTGCCGCAGGCGCTGTCCGATGCCTGGACGCAGGACTGGTCGCCGCTGGTCGAGGGGCTGCGCGACACCCGCAACCTCTTCGTGCTCGGGCGCGGACTGGGGCTCGGGATCGCGCAGGAGGCTGCGCTCAAGTTCAAGGAAACCAGTGGTCTGCACGCGGAGGCCTACAGCTCGGCCGAAGTGAAGCACGGGCCGATGGCGCTGGTCGGCCCGGGGTTCCCGGTGCTGGCCTTCGCCCAACCCGACGGCACCGGGGCCGGCACCGTGGCGCTGGCGCGCGAGTTCGAGGCGCGGGGTGCGGCGGTGTGGACCGCGGGCGAGGGCGGGAATCTGCCGGTGGCGGCTGCGCCGGATCCGGCCTGCGCGCCGCTGCTGACGGCGCAGAGCTTCTATCGCGCGGTCGAAGCGCTGTCGCGAGCGCGTGGTTTCGATCCCGATCGGCCGCCGCACCTCAACAAGGTCACGGAGACGGTGTGATGACGACGACCGCACTCGTCGGTGCGCGCATCCTGGGCGACGACGGCTTCGTCGACGCCCATGCGGTGCTGGTCGGCGACGACGGGCGCATCGTGGCGCTGCTGCCGGTCGACGATGCGCGCGTGCGCGCTGCGGACCGGCACGAGCTGGGTGGAGGCTGCCTGCTGCCCGGTTTCATCGACCTGCAGGTCAACGGCGGCGGCGGTGTGTTGTTCAACAACACGCCCGACGCCGATGCCGTCGCGGCGATCGCCCGCGCGCATCGCCGTTTCGGGACCACCGCGCTGCTGCCTACGCTGATCAGCGACGACCTGGACGTGATGCGTCGCGGCGTCGCAGCGGTGCGCGCAGCCATCGCCGCCGGTGCGCCGGGCGTGCTCGGTATCCACCTGGAGGGGCCGTACCTCGCACCGGCCCGCAAGGGCACCCACGACGCGACCAAATTCCGCGTGCCCGATGCCGACGAGATCGCGCTGGCGACTTCGCTCGACAACGGGCCGACCCTGATCACCCTCGCACCCGAGCAGGTGCCGCTCGACACCGTGCGCGCGCTGGTGGCCGGTGGGGCGATCGTGTTCGCCGGCCACACCGAAGGCGATTACCAGGCGATCCGGGCCGGCCTGGATGCCGGGCTGCGTGGTTTCACCCATCTCTACAACGCGATGAGCCCGCTGCAGGGTCGCGCACCCGGCGCAGTGGGTGCCGCGCTGGAGGATCGCGACAGCTGGTGTGGGGTCATCGTCGACGGCGTCCACGTGCATCCGGCCAGCCTGCGCGTGGCGCTGGCGGCCAAGCCGCGCGGCAAGGTGTTCCTGGTCACCGACGCGATGCCGCCGGTGGGTGCCGACGATCCCAGCTGGACGCTGTACGGCGAGACCATCACCGCCGTCGACGGCGTGGTGCGCAACGCTGCCGGCGCGCTCGCCGGCTCCGCGCTCGACATGGCCACCGCGGTGCGCAACAGCGTGCGCCTGCTCGGCCTGTCGCTGGACGAAGCCGCGCGCATGGCGTCGCTGTATCCGGCGCAATGTCTCGGGCTCGAAGCGCGCTACGGCCGGATCGCACCGGGCTGCCGGGCCGATTTCGTGCTGCTCGACGACGCGCTCGAGGTGCGAGGGACCTGGATCGGCGGTGTCCACGCCGCCGCCTGACGGTCGGGTCGGGCGTGCCACCTGCCGGCCGCCCGTCGGCAGCGGGTTCGCATGAGCGCTTCCGTGCCGGGTCGCTATGCCTCGGTCGACGCCCTGCGCGGCTGCACGGTGGCGGCGATGTTGCTGGTCAACACCCCGGGCGACTGGGGTCACGTGTATGCGCCGCTGCTGCACGCCGACTGGGACGGTTGCACCTTCGCCGATCTGGTGTTTCCGTTCTTCCTGTTCGTGGTCGGCGTGTCGCTGGCGCTGGGCCTGGCGCCGCGCGCGCAGGACCCCGCGCAGCGGCCGGCGCTGATGCGCGGTGTGCTCCTGCGCGGCACACGCATCGTCATCCTGGGCCTCGCCCTGCATGCGCTGGCCTGGTGGGCGCTCGACCTGGCGTATCCGCGACCCTGGGGCGTGCTGCAGCGGATCGGGCTGTGCTTCGCACTGGCCGGTCTCGCGGCGCTGTGGCTGCGCCCGCGCGCGCAGTGGGGTCTGCTGTTCGGACTGTTGGCCGGCTACGCGGCGGTGCTCGCCTGGGGCGGCACCGCACCCTGGACGAATCCCGCGAGCCGGCTCGATACGTTCCTGTTCGCGCCCTGGCTGTACCGGTACGACACCGCCACCGGCCTCGGCCACGACCCGGAAGGTCTGCTTTCCACGGTGGGCGCGCTGGCATCCACGGTGTGCGGCCTGCGTGCCGGGGCGTGGCTGCGCGCCGGGCGGACCGAGCTGATGCTGGCCTCGGGGGCCGTGGCCCTGTTTGCGGGCGCGGCGCTCGGCGCCTGGCAGCCGATCAACAAGAACCTGTGGACGCCGGCCTACGTGCTCTGGACCGGCGGCCTGGCGGTGTGGGCGCTGGCGGCGGCGCATGTCCTGGTCGACCGGCGCGGCTGGCCGGGGTGGGGACGGCGTTTCGGGGTGAACGCGATCGTCGCTTACGCCGGCTCGATCGCCTCGGTGCTGCTGCTGATCGCCGTCGGTGCCTGGCAGCCGCTCTACGCGCAGGGCTTCGCGTCCTGGCTGGTCCCGTGGATCGGTCCGACCGCGAGCTCACTGGTCTTCGCACTGGCCTTCGTCGGGGCCTGGTGGTGCGTGGTGTGGTGGATGGACCGGCGCGGCTGGATCGTCAAGATCTGAACGCGGGCGTCGCGAATCGCATTCGCGGCCACGCGTCCGGGCGATGATCGATGTCCGGGACTAGCGCTGGTCCAGTGGCCCGGCCATGCGCGCGAGGGTGGTGTCGCGCCACCACCAGCGGTGCGCGGCGACCATCAGCACGTGCCCCACGATCAGCGCGAGCAGCGTCCAGGCGAGTACGCCGTGCGACAGGTTGGCCGGCGCCAGCATCCAGCCGATTTCCTGCCCGGCCGGGAACAGCGGGATCCCGAACGGCGCGAATCCGCGACCGCTGCCGTATTCGCGCAGCAACGCGACGCCCGGAACGTAGAGCATCAGCGCATACAGCGATGCGTGCCCGAGTGCGGCGCAGCGACCGATCGCATTGCGCGGATGCGCGGGCCGGTGGCGCCACTGCGAGAGCCCCCACGCGCCGCGCAGCAGGATCAACAGCATGAGCAATGTGCCGATCGGCTTGTGGCTGCCGACCATGAACGCGGTGACCGGGTGGCGTCCGACGATGATGCGCACCGCCATGCCCGCGAACTGCCACACGAACAGGCCCGCCATCGTCCAGTGCAGCGCACGCGTGATCAGGCCGTAGCGGTGGGGCGTGTCGAGCCAGCGGGAGGTCATTGCCATCGCGTCCGTCGGGTATGCAGCGCATCCGATGGATGTGCCTGGGGCGGCGTTGCTGGCGTAGGCTCGCGTGCCGCGGCGCAGTTCACCCTGTTGTCGTGCGGATGTCAAACCGTCGTGCCCGGCGCACTCGACCGGCATCGGAAGCGCCGTGGGAGGCGCGGGCGTGCGGTCGTCGGCACCGATGACCGAGCGGTCTGAGCTGTGCGGGCGGTCAGCGTGAGCGTGCCAGGGCCTGCACCAGTTCCCGCAGTTCGGCCTTGTCGACGGCGTCCAGCGTGCCTTCGCGTTGTTTGGCCTGGAGTTCCTCCCTGCGCTGCTGCTGGGCCTGGTGGCCGAGCCGGGTGAGCGCATCGACGAACTCCTCCCGCCAGGTCGCCTCGTCGCCGGGCAGGTCGACCGCAGCGAGCTTCTGCAGCGCGCCGGCTTCGTCGCGGCCGGCGAAGTGGTCGAGCAGGGCGCCGGTGCGGATGTCCGGGCGTGCGCGCACGATGTCCAGCAGTTCGGCCAGCAGGGCGACGCCGGGCTGCCGCAGCGCGATGAATGCCGCGCTGCCCGGGGCCTCCAGCGCGAGGGCCGGTTGTTGCAGCAACAGGGTGATCGCGATGCGGACCAGGCTGCGCTTGGGCGCAGGCGCCTGGCGCCCGCCGCGCGGTCGACGTGTCGGCGCGGGCGTGTCCGGCGAGGCGTTGCGTGCACCCACGCCCGTCAGCGTGGTCAGGTGCTGGCGCATCAGGTCGGCGAAGGCGCCTTCCGGAATCTGCGCCAGCAGCGGCTGGGTGCGCTCGGCGAGCCGGGCCTTGCCGTCGAGCGTGCCGAGATTGACGTCCTCGGCGAAGTGATCGAAGAAGTACTGCGACAACGGCACGGCCTCGCGCAGGCGCGTCTCGAAGCCGGCGGTACCCTCGCGGCGCACCAGCGAGTCGGGATCCTCGCCATCGGGCAGGAACAGGAAGAACGCCTGGCGGCCGTCGCGCATGCGTGGCAGCACCGATTCCATCGCCTTGGTCGCCGCGCGACGGCCGGCCGCATCGCCGTCGAAGCAGAAGTACACGTCGGGCGCGTTGCGGAACAGCAGTTCGGCATGGTCGGCGGTGGTCGCGGTGCCCAGCGTCGCCACCGCCTCGCGCAGCCCGTGCTGGAACAGCGCGATCACGTCCATGTAGCCTTCGACCACGATCAGCCGCGCGATCTTCTGCTGCGCCTGGCGGACCTGCCACAGGCCGTACAACTCGCGGCCCTTGTGGAACAGCGCGGTCTCGGGCGAGTTGAGGTACTTCGGGCCGTCGTCCGCCTTGAACACGCGGCCGCCGAAGGCGATGGTGCGGCCGCGGCGGTCGGCGATCGGGAACATGATCCGGTCGCGGAACTTGTCGTAGGTGTGGCCGCGATCGTTCTTCGACAACAGGCCGGCGCGTTCGAGCAGTTTCAGCCGGCGTTCGTCGGTGCCCAGGGTGTCCTTGAGCGCGGAGAAGCCTTCCGGCGCATAGCCGATGCCGAACAGGTCCCGGATCTCCGCATCCACGCCGCGGCCGTCCAGATACGCCTGTGCGGCGGGCGTGGCCTCGAGCCGGTTGCGGTAGTGGCGCGCGGCGGCTTCCAGTGCGTCGTAGACCCCCCGCGTATCGTCGTCCGGGGTGCGTACGCGCGACTCGCGCGGGACCTCCATGTTGGCGGCGCGGGCGAGTTCCTCGACGGCGTCGAGGAATTCGAGCCGGTCGTAGTTCATCAGAAAGCTGATCGCGGTGCCGTGCGCGCCGCAGCCGAAGCAATGGTAGAACTGCTTGGTCGGCGATACGTAGAACGACGGCGTGCGCTCGTCGTGGAACGGGCACGGCGCCGCGTATTCCTTGCCCTTGCGCTTGAGCGGCACGCGCGCGCCGACGATCTCGACGATGTCGGTGCGCGCGAGCAGATCGTCGATGAACGCGTCGGGGAGGCGAGCCATCCCGCTAGTGTATGTCGTCGCCGCGGCCCGAACGACGGGCGTCCGGGCGCCGCGGCCGGGGTGGCGCCGGTCGCCCGGGGCAGGCCTCAACCGTCGCGGCGTGGCGGCGACGGTTCCGGCGGCGGTGTCGCCGCGGTGGGCGCCACCGGGGCCGGTGCGGGCGGCAGCTCGACGGCGAGGGTGCGGGGATGCACCTGGCCCGGTTCGGGAGCGACGTCCGGCGACTCCATCGGGCCGGCCGGCGGACGCTCGGCCAGCCGCTCCTGCGCGCGCTCGTCGATCACCGCGGTGATCAGCGCGCCGACGAAGAACACCATCGCCGCGTAGTACATCCACACTAGCAGGATGACCACCGTGCCCATCGACCCGTACGCGCTGCCGGGCGCCGCGGTGGCGATGTAGATACCGATCGCCCAGCGCCCCAGCATGAACAGCGCCGCGGTGATGATGCCGCCGAGGAAGGCCTGCTGCCAGCGCACCTGGCGGTCGGGCAGATAGTGGTAGAGCAGTGCGAAGGCGAGCGCGTAGATCAGCAGCGAGATCACCGTGCCCAGCAGCGGCAGCAGACTGGGTACGCCGGCGAAGATGTATTCGATCACCGCCGACAGCAAGGTCGACACCACCACCAGGAAACCCAGCGCGAACACCACGCCGAACGAGAACACGCGCTTGCGCAGGAAGGCGGTGATGCCACCCAGGGAGCCGCCGGAGGTATGAAAGATCAGGTTCAGCACGGTCTGCAACTGCGCGAAGACCGTGGTCGCGCCGACGAACAGCAGCAGGGTGCCCCACAGACCGGCCAGCGAGCCCATGTCGGGCTGTTCCCGCGCATTGCGGATCACCGTGCCGGCGACCTCCTGTGCGCTGGTGCCGGCCAGCTCCCCGATCTGCTCGAGCAGCTCCGCCTGCGCTTCCGGATACAGCGAGGCCGCCAGCCACAGCAACAGGATCAGCAGCGGCGCCAGCGACAACAGTGCGAAGAACGACAGCGACGCGGCGTGGTTGATCAGGTCGATCTCGACGAACCGCTTGCCCAGTTCCACCGGCAGGCTCTGTTGCAGACGCTCGATGCGGCGTTTCAGCTTCGGGGACGGGCTGGGCATGGCGCGAGGATGAACGGGGTCGCAGCCAGCATGCCAGAGCCGCGTTGCCGCGCCGTGAGCGGGCGCACGGTCCGGGTGAGTGCGCGACGGCTCAGGCCGCGGCGGCGAGCCGGTGCAGCGCTTCGCCGTCCGCCCGTTGCACCGCCCAACCGTCCATTCCCACGGCGCCAAGGCTGCGGTAGAACGCCAGCGCGTCCCGGTTCCAGTCCATGACCGACCACTCGAAGCGCGCGCATCCGCGGGTCATCGCCAGTTGTGCCATGTGCCGCATCAACGTGCGACCGAGGCCCAGGCCGCGATGCGCCGGACGGACGTAGAGGTCCTCGAGGTAGAGGCCCTGGCGACCGGGGGAGGTCGAGACACTCTGGAAAAACAGTGCGAAGCCAGCCGCGGCGCCCTCGACGTCGGCGATCACCGCCTCGGCGGCGGGTCGCTCGCCGAACAGGCTGTCGGCCAGCACCGCCGCGTCCGCGACCCCCTCGTGCTCGAGTCGCCCGTCGTCGGCGAGCTCGCGGATCAGCGTCAGCAGTTCCGGCACATCGTCGCGGACGGCCGGGCGCAAGACCGCGGCGGCGGGTGCCGCCATCAGCCCGCCAGCCGCTGTTTGACCAGCTTCGACACCAGGCCCATGTCGGCCTGGCCGGCCAGCTGCGGCTTGAGCACGCCCATCAGCTTGCCGATGTCGGCAGGGCCGGCCGCGCCGGTCTGGGCGACGGCGGCGTCGATCGCCGCCAGGATCTCGGGCTCGCCGAGCTTCTCGGGCAGATAGCGCTCGATCACCACGATCTCGGCGCGCTCCACCGCGGCCAGATCCTCGCGGCTGGCGGCCTCGTACTGGGTGACCGAGTCCTTGCGCTGTTTGACCATCTTTTCCAGCACTGCCAGCACGGCGGCGTCGTCGAGTTCGATACGCTCGTCGACTTCGCGCTGTTTGATGGCGGCATTGATCAGCCGGATCACCCCGAGCGTGGGTTTGTCGCCGCCCTTCATGGCGGCCTTCATGTCGTCGGTGAGTCGCTGCTTGAGGCTCATGGAAAGCTCCTGTTCCGGGCGCCCGTCGGTGGGCGGCAAGAGAGCGACGGGGGCGGACCCCCGGACGCGAAAAACGCAGAAAAGCCGGTCACGCTCGCGCGTGCCGGCTCCTCTTCGGCGCTGCGGTGCGCGCGTGTGGACGCGCGACAACCGGCAGGGCGAACTGCCTCAGTACAGGCGCTGACGCTTGGTCACGTCGCGCGACACGCGACGGGCCTGACGCTTCACAGCGGCCGCGGCCTTGCGCTTGCGCTCCTGCGTCGGCTTTTCGTAGTACTCGCGCTTGCGGGTTTCGGCCAGCACACCGGCCTTCTCGCAGGTGCGCTTGAAGCGACGCAGGGCAAACTCGAAGGGCTCGTTTTCGCGGACTTTGACGCTGGGCATAGGAATCTCTGGAATGGGGTTGACCGGCCGGCGGGGCCGGCGCCTCCCTCGATCACGGCATCCGTGACGGCATCTGCCTTCGGGAGAGCCGCGCATCATAGCCGCTGATCTGGCCCCGATGCAAGATCGACGATTGCGGAGCCTGTTGCGGGGCCCACCGTCTCGCGCCGACGGGCGGCACGGTGCGCGACCCGCGTGAGCCAGCCGCCCATGGCCTGCCACGCGATGGGGGCCAGCAGCAGCGACCAGGGGGCATGCAGCAGAAAACCCGGCAGGCCGAGCAGCAGAAGCCAGCGCGTGCGGATCGTCTCCGGGCGCCCGTCGGCGGCGGCTGCCATCAACCCCAGGGTGCTCACGGTTCCAGCCAGCGTCATTGCGGAGACCAGCATGAACACGGGACCGAATCGGAGGAAGGCCGGCGCCAGGACCAGCACGTAGACCAGCGCGAACGCCGCCGCGCAGGCCAGCCCCAGGCGGTAGCGTGCAGGCTGAGGGAGGCCGCGCTCGTGCAGCACGGCGAGCAGGTGTTCGGACTGCGCGGGCGGTAGCCGGTCGGGCTTGACGAGGCCCTGGACGCCACGCTGGACAAGAAACGTCCGGCCGTCGTATGCCAAGCGAAGCGCGTTGGCGCGATCGGGTGTGCTTCGGAGGCCGAACCTGCGCCATTGGACTGCGGGGTCGATGCCGGATTCGCGCAGGCGTCGGATCAGGATGTCGAGCTGGGCCAGGTCCCAACGTGGCGAGACGTAGCGTCCGTGCATGGTGCGTCCTCCTTGGTCGTGAACGCGCATGGTAGCGGCCCGGTGCGATGTCCGACCGCGAGTCGCCATGCCGCCGCGCTTGCCTTGTCGCCGCGCAGTCCCCACCCTGCGCGTCATGCGAGTCCTCGGCATCGAAACCTCCTGCGACGAAACCGGCGTCGCCGTCTACGACACCGCCCTGCGCGGCGCCGATGCGCTGCGCGCGCAGGCGGTGTACAGCCAGATCGCGCTGCACGCCGAGTACGGTGGCGTGGTGCCGGAACTGGCCAGTCGCGACCATGTGCGCAAGCTGGTGCCGCTGGTCCGGGAGACGCTGGCCGAAGCCGGGATGACCCCGGCCGATCTGGACGGCGTGGCCTACACCGCCGGGCCGGGTCTGGTCGGTGCGCTGCTGGTGGGCGCGGGCGTGGCGCGGTCGCTGGCGTGGGCGCTGGACGTGCCGGCGCTTGGGGTGCACCACATGGAAGGGCACCTGCTGGCGCCGCTGATCGAGGACGACCCACCCGAGCCGCCGTTCGTGGCCCTGCTGGTGTCCGGCGGCCACACCCAGCTGGTGGCGGTGGAGGCGATCGGCCGCTACCGCCTGCTCGGCGAGACCCTGGACGACGCCGCCGGCGAGGCCTTCGACAAGACCGCCAAGATGATGGGCCTGCCGTATCCCGGTGGCCCGCAGCTGGCGGCCCTGGCCGAGCGGGGCACGCCGGGCGCCCACCGGTTCTCCCGGCCGATGACCGATCGGCCCGGTCTCGATTTCAGCTTCAGCGGCCTCAAGACCCAGGTATTGCTGGCTTGGCGCGACAGCGACCAGAGCGACGCCACCCGCGCCGACATCGCCCGCGGCTTCGAGGATGCCGTGGTCGACACCCTGGCGATCAAGTGCGCACGCGCGCTGGACGCGGCCGGCAGCGACACCCTGGTGGTCGCCGGCGGCGTCGGCGCGAACCGCCGCCTGCGCGCGCGCCTGACCGAGATGTGCGCCCAGCGCGGTGGCCGGGCCTGTTTCCCACGGCCGGCGCTGTGCACCGACAACGGCGCGATGATCGCCTTCGCCGGCGCCCTGCGCCTGCAGGCCGGCCAGCACGACGATGCCGCCGTGCGTGCGGTGCCGCGCTGGGACATGGCCAGCCTCTCGCCCCTGACGGCGGCGCCCTGAGCGCCCTGCACGTCAACGCCTCCACATCGCGGATCGACATCGTCATGGACAAGGTTTTCATCGAAGGGCTCGAGATCGAGGCCCTGATCGGCATCTACGACTGGGAGCGCCGGATCCGCCAGCCGTTGCTGTTCGATCTCGAGATGGCGTTCGACAACCGGGTGCCCGCGGCCAGCGACGACATCGCCCATACCCTCGACTACAAGGCGGTGAGCAAGCGCCTCATCGCCTTCGTGTCGGCATCGGATTTCGGCCTGGTGGAAACCCTGGCCGAACGGTGCGCGGCCTTGGTGATCGAAGAGTTCAACGTCGATTGGGTACGATTGAAGCTCAGCAAGCCGGGTGCGGTGCGCGGCGCGCGCGCGGTCGGCGTGATCATCGAACGCAGACGCCAGGGCTGATCCGCGGCCTGGCGCCGTGCCGTCCGCGGCGCGCCAGACCACAGGAGACCCCGCACGATGGAAACCCAGCTCGAACGCCTTCGCGACCTGCTCGCGCCTTACCCCTGGGCCTACACCCTGACCGTCCTCGCCGGCCTGATCGTGCTGGCCTGGCTGGCCAACTTCATCACCAAGCGGGTCCTGCTGCGCGGTCTGAAAAAGGCGCTGCAGCGCACCCCGCTCGGCGGCGCCGAGCACGATCACGATGTCCGCCTGCAGGTGATCCCGCGACTGGCGAACGTGGTGCCGGCGCTGGTGATCTCGGCCGGCGTGTCGGTGGTGCCCGATCTGCCGCCGCAGCTGGTGACCGTGGTCAAGGCGCTGTGCCAGGTGTTCGTGGTGGTCACCATCGCCCTGGCGGTCTCCAAGGCGCTGGATTCGATCAACCGCGTCTACGAACGCCGGCCCGATGCGCACAACAAGCCGATCAAGGGCTACTTCCAGGTCGTCAAGATCATCATGTTCGTGCTGGTCGGCATCTCGGTGGTGGCCACCCTGATCGGCGCCGAATTCCTGCACATCATCACCGGCCTGGGTGCGATGACCGCGGTGCTGATGCTGATCTTCCAGGACACCATCCTGTCGCTGGTGGCCAGCGTGCAGATCAGCAACGACGGTCGCGTGCGGATGGGCGACTGGATCGAGATGCCGGGCCAGAATGCCGACGGCGACGTCATCGACATCGCGCTGCATACGGTGACGGTGCGGAATTTCGATCGCACCGTCACCACAGTGCCGACCAAGAAGCTGGTCAGCGATTCGTTCAAGAACTGGCGCCAGATGTCGGAAGGCGGTGGGCGCCGGATCAAGCGCTCGCTGCTTCTGGACCAGCGCAGCGTCAGGTTCCTCGAACCCGACGAAATCGCGGAATTCCGCCACTTCACCGTGCTCGACGACTATCTCGACCGGAAGGCTAGCGAGTTGCAGGCATGGAACGCGAACCTGGCCGAGCGGGGAGCCGAGCCGATCAATCATCGCCGCGTCACCAACCTCGGCACCTTCCGCGCCTACATCGAGCACTACCTGCGCAACCATCCCGGCATCAACCAGGAGCTCACGCTGCTGGTGCGCCAGCTGCAGCCTACGGAAATGGGGATCTCGCTGGAGATCTACTGCTTTACCGCCGACACCCGGTGGGTTGTCTACGAAGGTATCCAGGCCGATATCTTCGACCACCTGCTCGCCATTCTTCCGGAGTTCGATCTGAAGGTGTTCCAGGGGTGCAGCGATGCGCCGGTAGATGTGAACCTGCGCCGGGTCGAGGCCGGGGATGATGGCGGCGGTCGCCCCCGGCCATTGCGTGCGCCACCCCCGGTGCCCGCCCCCGACGCTGGCTGAGCCGCATGGCATGGGCCGGGTCCGCGTGTCGCAGGCCCGGCCGCACGCTCGCGCCATTGGCGCGGGCGTCGCGAATCTCATCCTGATCCGCCGCCGGGCCGATCCACGGTCGCGCAGACCCGGCCGCTGCGCGATGATGGGCTATCACTGGAGACCCCGTCGATGTCGCACACCGCGTGCCTCAGCCTGGGCAGCAATCTCGATCCGGAGCGCCACCTGGCCGCCGCCGCCCGGGCGCTGCACGAGCGCTTCGACGATGTCGTGCTGTCGGCGTTCTATCGCACCCGCGCGATCGGTTTCGACGGGCCCGATTTCGTCAATGCCGCGGCCCTGATCCGGACCGATCTCGACGTGTACGCGCTCGACGCCTGGCTGCACGCGCTGGAAGACGCCCACGGCCGCGACCGCAGCGGGCCGCGCTACGGCAACCGCAGCCTCGACATCGACATCGTGCTGTTCGACGACCTCGTGGTCGACGGCCCCGGCCATCTACGCCTGCCGCGGTCCGAGTTGCGGCACGCCTTCGTGCTGCGGCCGCTGGCCGAGATCGCACCCGACCGGGTGGAGCCGGTCAGCGGCCGGACCCTGGGGGCGCTGTGGGCGGAGTCGCCCGAGCGCGAGGTGGCGATGGCGGTCGTGGCGGTCACATCCCACGCCCCGCCACGTCCTGGAATGACTTCCGGCGCTTGAGTGGCGCGCCCGGCCGGGAGCACGCTCCCGTGCAGGGGCATTCCGGCGCGCGTCGACCCGAGGAGGCGGTAGGCCATGTTCGAGACATTTTCCCGCAGCTGGACACTGGTGAAGGCCAGCGCATCGGTCCTGCGTTCGGACAAGGAGTTGATGCTGTTCCCGGTGATTTCCGGCGCCTGCACGCTGGCGGTGCTGGCGACCTTCGTCTTGCCGCTGTCGCTGCTGGGCGGCTTCTCGCAGGGGTTCGGCGGGTTGATCGCGGTCGGCCTGCTGTTCTACTTCTGCCAGTACACGGTGATCATCTTCTTCAATGTCGCGCTGGTCGCCGCGGCGATGATCCGCCTCGACGGCGGCGATCCGGACCTCGGGGACGGTCTGCGCGCCGCGCGCGCACGCCTGCCGGCGATCCTGGGGTACGCGGCCATCGCCGCGACCGTGGGCCTGCTGCTGCAGTCGCTGCGCAACCGCGAGGGCAATGTCCTGGTCCGCCTGGTCGGCGGTGCGTTGGGGGCCGCCTGGACGCTGGCCACCTTCCTGGTGGTGCCGGTGCTGGTGAGCCGGGACATCGGCCCCATCGAGGCGCTGAAGGAGAGCGTGCGCCTGCTCAAGCGCACCTGGGGCGAGAACGCCATCGGCAACGTCGGCATGGGCGCGGTGTTCGGTGCGATCAGTGCAGCGGTGGCGCTGATCGGCTTCGGCCTGGCCGTGCTCGCGGCGCAGGTCTGGTTCGGGCTGGGGATCCTGATCGGCGGCGTGTTCGCGATCGCGCTGCTGCTGTTGAGCGTGTTCCAGGCCGCACTGGGCGGGGTGTACTCGGCGGTGCTCTATCGCTATGCCAGGACGGGCGATGCGCCGGCCGGCTTCCAGCCCGCCGTCCTCGAGCACGCGTTCGAGCCGCGCCGCTGACTCAAGCGCCCACCAGCCGTCCGCCGTCCACGCGCAGGCTCTCGCCGGTGAGGTAGGTGGCATCGCGCAGCAACCACAGCACGGTGCCGGCGATCTCGTCGGGGGTGCCGGTACGCGCGAGCGGGGTGCGCGCGAGCATCGAGGCCTGGCGCGCGGGATCGTCGTCGCCGGCGCCCTCGCCCCACAGGATCGCCCCGGGCGCCACGCTGTTGACGCGGACCTCCGGCGCGAGATCGACCGCGAGCGAGCGGGTCGCGGCTTCCAGCGCGGCCTTGGCCATGCAGTAGAGCGCGTGATCGCGGCGCGGGTGGCGGGCGTAGATGTCGGTCATGTTGACGATGGCCCCGCGCGCCGCGCGCAACTGCGGCGCCGCGGCCTGGGCAAGGAAGAACGGCGCCCGCGCATTGCTGGCGAACAGCCGTTCCCAGTCGTCCGCGGTGGCCTCGCCCACCGGTGTGGCGAAGTAGGACGAGGCGTTGTTGATCAGGGCGTCCAGGCGCCCGAAGCGTTCGACCGTCGCGGCGACGAGGGTCGGCAAGCGGGCGACGTCGGCCAGTTCCGCCTGGAGACACAGGGTGCTGCCCGGGCGCGCCGCTTCCAGGCCGGCGACGAGCGTTTCGAGCTCCGGTCGCGCGCTGCGGTAGTGCAACGCCACGTCGTAGCCGGCCGCGTGCAGCCGCTGCGCGATGGCGTGACCGAGACGGTGCGCGGCGCCGGTGATCAGGGCAACGGGTGCGGGCGGGGCGTCGGACATGGGGCGGCCTTTCGGAAGCTGGACCGCCACGATACCGCCGCGCCGGTGGCGGGCGCGCATGCGCGCACGACGACATGCGGCGGATGCGCGTCGCAGGCGTCCGGTGTCGCCGGTCGCTTATCCTGTACGTCGTTTTCCGCGCTCGAAAGCCCATGTCCGACCGCACGCCCCTGCCCGACGAAGCCCTCGCGCTCAGCGCGCGCCTGGAGGCCCTGATCCGCGACGAGATCCGCGCCGCCGGTGGCGCGATTCCGTTTTCGCGCTTCATGGAGCTGGCGCTGTACGCGCCGGGGCTCGGCTACTACAGCGCCGGTATGGCGAAGTTCGGCGCCGACGGCGATTTCGTCACTGCGCCGGAGCTGGGCACGCTGTTCGCCGGCAGCGTGGCCGAGGCGGTGGCGCCGGTGTTGCGCGAGCTCGGCGAGGACGCGCAGTTCGTCGAGATCGGTGGCGGCAGCGGCCGTTTCGCCGAGTACGCGATCAAGCGACTGATGACGCTCGATGCGATGCCGGCGCGGTACGCCATCCTCGAGCCCAGCGCGGACCTGCGCGCGCGTCAGCGCGCGCATCTGCAGCAGCGGTTGACGCCGCCGGTGTTCGACCGCGTGACCTGGCTGGACGGGCCTGTGGCCGAGCGCTGGACCGGGGTGGTGTTCGCCAACGAAGTGATCGATGCGCTGCCCACGCCGCGTTTCGCCCTGCACGAGGGCGAGGTGTTCGAAGAGCACGTGACGCTGGATGCGCAGGACGGCTTCGCGATCGCCGACCGTCCGGCCGACGCGCTGCTGGCCGCCGCGGTGCGCCATGTCGAGCGCCGGCTCGAGACGCCGTTGCCGGACGGCTACCGTTCGGAACTGCTGCCGCAGCTGCCGTACTGGATCCAGGCCGTGATCGGCGGCCTCGATGCCGGGGCGATGCTGTTCGTGGACTACGGGCATCCGCGCGGCGAGTACTACATGCCCCAGCGCGACACGGGCACCTTGCGCGCCTTCAGCCGGCACCGGATGGGCGAGGACGTGCTCGGATTCCCGGGATTGCAGGACATCACCGCTTCGGTCGATTTCACCGCGCTGGCCGAGGCGGGCACCGGGGCCGGCTTCGATTTCGCGGGTTACTGCGCGCAGGGCGCGTTCCTGCTCGGCAACGGACTGGACCGGTTGCTGGCGGAGCTGGAGGCGCGGGCGCCGGACGAGGCCGCGCGCTACCGGCTGCGCCAGGAAGTGAAGCAACTGACCCATCCCGACCGCATGGGCGAGCGCTTCCAGGTCATGGGGTTCGCGCGCGACGTCGAATTCGGGCATGCGTTCCTGGCCGGCGATCTGAGCTATCGGTTGTGAGTCGAGGGGGCGTGCTCAAGCCGTTTCGGCGGCCGTCGTGGTGGGTCGCGTTGTGGGCGACGGCGATCGCGGTGACGGTGGGGTTGTCGTTGAGTCCGCCACCGCCGATGCCGCCGGTCGACGGCGGCGACAAGATCGGGCATTTGGTCGCATATGGCGCGCTGGCTGCCGCGGCGGTGCAGTTGTTCGCGCGCTGGCGCGGGGTACTGACCGCGGGTATCGGGCTGGTGCTGCTGGGGGTCGGCCTGGAGGTGGCGCAAGGCGCGCTGACCGAGACCCGGATGGCGGACCCGATGGACGCGCTGGCGAACACGCTGGGGGTCCTTATGGGCCTGGCGACCCGGTGCACGCCGTGGCGCGATCTTCTCCTGCGGCTGGATGCGCGCTGGCGATAGCGCAGGTTCCTGCAACGGCGACGGTATGCACGCAGGCGCCGTACCGTCCGCACCGCGGCCGCGATGGCGGCGCCTGATACCCTGCGTGCCTTTCCCGGACCCATCGCCCGCATGCTGCCGCCCCCTGCCGTCGTCGCCCATGTTCCCGATGCACTGCGGGTCGCACAGCGCCTGGCCTGGGCGCGCGAGGCGACCTGCGAGCCGGCGCTGACGCTGGAGCGCGCGTCGGTGGACGCGGGCTTCCGCAGTTACTGGCGTGCCCCGACCACGCAAGGCAGCCGGATCGTCATGGACTCGCCACCGGATCTGGAAGACGCCCGGCCCTGGCTGCGCCTGCGCACGCTGCTCGATGCGCACGGCATCCGGGTGCCCGCGCTGCTGGCCGAGGATGCGCAGGCCGGGTTCCTGCTGCTGGAGGACCTGGGGCCGTCGACCGCATTGCAGGCGCTGGCGCACGTCGATCGCGACACGTTGCTGGAGACCGCATTGCGCACCCTGGTGCGATTGCAGGCGATCCCGGTGCCCGACGATCTGCCGCGCTACGACGCGGCGATGCTGCAGCGCGAGCTGGACCTGTTCGAGGCATGGTTCCTCGGCCGCCATCTGGGCGTGACCTTGTCGGAGATCGAGCGCGTCGGCCTGCACGACGTGCAGGCGCGGCTGATCGACAACCTGCTCGCGCAACCGCAGGGCTTCGTGCATCGCGACTACATGCTGCGCAACCTGATGCCGGTGGGCGACGATCTGGCGGTGATCGACTTCCAGGGCGCGGTGCACGGGCCGCTGGCCTACGATCCGGTCAGCCTGTTCCGCGATGCGTTCCACAGCTGGCCGGACGCGGTGGTGGAGACGGGGCTCGATCGCCATCACGCGCTCGCCCGCGCCGCCGGCCTGCCGCTGCCGGCGCTGGTCGATTTCCGACGGGATGCGGATTTCGCCGGCATGCAGCGGCACTTGAAGATCCTCGGGCTGTTCGCGCGGCTGCACTATCGCGACGGCAAGCCGAAGTATCTGGCCGATGCGCCGCGCTTCGTGGGGTATCTGGACCGGGTGCTGCCTCGGTATCCGGAACTGGCGCCGCTGTCGGCGCTGCTCGACCGCCACGTGCGCGCGCACGTTCCGGCGTGATGCCGCGTGCGTCCACGCGCGCCTCACGGGCGGATGCAGGATCGTCGGTGCGCGTCTTCGAAACCGGAGCTCCGATGAACGATCTGTTCGCCAGTCCGCCGCCGCGGCCCGTGCATGGCATCCGCACCGGCATCGGGGGCTGGACGTTCGCGCCGTGGCGCGACAACTTTTATCCGAAGGGCCTGGTGCAGCGGCGCGAGCTCGAGTTCGCCAGCCGCCAGCTGACTGCGATCGAGATCAACGGGACCTACTACGGTGCGCAGACACCGGCCACGTATGCGCGTTGGCGCGGCGAGACGCCGGAGGGCTTCGTGTTCTCGGTGAAGGCGCCGCGTCGGATCGTCGAGGCGCGCCAGCTCGCCGCGGTGGCCGCGCGCGCCAAGGGGTTTCTCGAAGGCGGCCTGGCCGAACTGGGCGACCGTCTCGGGCCGGTGTTGTGGCAGTTCACGCCACGGCGCGCATTCGACCACGACGACCTCGCCGCGTTCCTGGATGCGCTGCCGCGCACGCTCGACGGTCGCGCGTTGCGCCATGTGCTGGAGGTGCGCCATCCCAGTTTCATGGACGAGGCGTACCTGGCGCTGGCGCGGACGCACGCGATCCCGACGGTGTTCACCGATTCGCCGGACTATCCGTCGTTCGCCGACCTGACCGGCGATTTCGCCTACGCGCGGCTGATGCGCAGCCGCGAAGACAGCGGCACCGGCTATCCCGGCGACGCGCTCGACGCCTGGGCCGGCCGCGCGCGTGCGTGGGCCGACGGCGGCGCGCCGGACGATCTGCCCTACGTAGGCGCGCCCGCCGATGGCACTGGGACGAGACGCGAGGTGTTCGTGTTCTTCATCGGCGCCGGCAAGGCGCGCAATCCCGCCGCGGCGATGGCATTGCAGGCGCGGCTGGCGGCCTGAGTCGCATCGGGCAGGCGTCCGACGCGTGCCGCGATCAGTCCGGCGCCACGCCGCACCACGCCGCGTAGGCATCCGCATCGTTGTCGAAGCCTTCGCGTTCGGCGAGTTCCCACGGACGCTCGCACTGGGCGGTGCGTTCGCACCAGCTGTAGCCGGCGGAGCCGATGCAACCGTGCGCATCGCGATCCGCGCCGGGCATGGCCGGCGGCGCGGGTGCGCCTGCGGTATCGGCTGCGGGGGCAGGCGCCGGCGCGGCCGGCTCGGCGGCATCCTGGGATGGCGCCGACGGCGTGCAGGCGGCCACCCCGAACACGAGACACGACGACAGCACGGCACGGGCAAACATTCGCATGGGTGCGCTCCGAAAGGGTCGTGCGCGCAGCTTGCCACGTCGCATGCGTGGACGCGCTCACAACTCGGGCATGCGCGTGGCGGTCCGCCGACAAGATATCGTTGGCTAGCCCGTGTCACACAGCCATCGCACGTCGCACGGGCGCCGCGTCAGACCAGCAGCCGCCGCGCGATATCGGCCTGCAGCGCGTCCAGCGGTGCGCCGGAGATCGCCGCGCCGTGTGCGTAGATGGCCAGCAGCAGCGGCGCGCGCTCGGGCGGATAGAGGACCGCCACGTCGGCTGCGGTGCCGCTGCCGCAGGTGCCGGTCTTGTCGCCGACGGCCCAGCCGGCCGGCGTGCCGGCGCGGATGCGCGCATCGCCGGTGCGATTGTCGATCAGCCAGCCGGCCAGCACCGCGCGGGAGGGCGCGCGCAACGCATCGCCGAACAGCAGGGCATGCAGGCTGTCGACGATGGCGCGCGGACTGGTGGTGTCGCGCGGGTCGCCGGCGGCGGCCTCGTTGAGCTCGGGTTCCCGGCGATCCAGCCGGGTGACCGGATCGCCGATCCCGCGCAGGAAGGCGGTCAGGCCGGCCGGGCCGCCGACCAGCGGCAGCAGCAGGTTGGCCGCGGCGTTGTCGCTCAGGGTCACGGTGGCCCGACACAGGTCCGCCACCGTCGCGTCGCCATCGGCCACGCGCGTCGCCACGTAGGGCGAGTGGGTGATCACATCGTCCGCGCGGACCGGCAGCGCATGATGCAGGTCGGCGCGGCCGTGGTCGACGGCATGCAGCACAGCACCGGCCAGCAGCGCCTTGAAGGTGCTGCACATGGGGAAGCGCTCGTCGTCGCGCCAGCCGATGCGGCGGCCATCGGCGGTGTCGAGCAACGCCACGCCCAGACGTCCGCCGGCCCCGCGTTCCAGGTCGGCGAGAGCATCGGAAGGGGCGGCGCCGGCGTCGAGGGCGGTGGCGAGCCGCGGCAGGGCGGCGGCCAGCAGCAGGCTGCCGGAGCCGGCGAGCAGTTGGCGACGGGTGGGCATGCGGGTCTCCGTGGGCTCAGGGGGAAGCAGGGTGGGCGCGCGTCGTGTCCAACGCTGCGTCGAGTGCGGTTTCCGCCGCATCGGCGTAGTCGCGGCAGGTCATCGTCCGGCTGCGCTCGGCCGTGGCGCCGAACCGCCAGCCGCTGGCGCCCGGATGCGGGGTGAGCAGCAGATCGCAGGGCAGCGCCCGCAGGGTCGCGAAGCTACCCCGGTAGGCCTCGACGATGCGCGGGTAGCGCGGATGGTCGAGCAGCCGGTATCCCGGCGCGCCCAGGCTGTCGGCGTACACGACCCGGACCGGCGTGCCGTCGGACTGCCGGTCGTCCCAGGTCCAGGTCATGCTGCCCGGCGTGTGACCGGGCGTGAAATGCACCTGCAGCCGCAATCCGCCCAGTTCGACCGTCTCGCCATCCTGCAGCAGGCGGTCGACGTGCAGCGGCGGATACAGCAGGTCGTCACCGTAATGCAGATCGTCGGCGCCGCCGCGGGCGAGCAGCTGCGCGGATTCGGCGTTGCTCAACACGCGTGCGCCGGTCGCGCGCCGCACCGCCGCCAACGGGCCGACGTGGTCGGCATGGGCGTGGCTGTGGGCGATCAGCTTCAGGTCCGACGGGGCCAGACCGAGCGCGGCCATGTTGACCAGCAAGTGGTCGGCCGCCTGCGGCATGCCGCCGTCGATCAGGATCGCGCCGGCGTCGTCCACCAGCAGCAGCGCGGTGAGTTCCGCAGTACCGATCTGCCAACTGCGTTCGGCGATCCGGAGCGGTGCGATCGGCTCCAGCCAGGCTGTCGGAACCTCGTAGGCCTGCAGTTGCGCCAGGGGCTCGTGCGCGTGCGTCGGCGCGAAGGGCCATGCGGTGCCAGCGGCCAGGACCAGCACCGACATGCAGAATGTCCGCTCGTTCATCGCGTCGCTCCCGAGGAATGGCGAGGATTCTTGGCGTCTTCGATACGGCCCACAAGCGACACGATCTCATCGAAGCCATGAACTGATCTAATGACGCGATGGACAGTCCTCATCTGCCGTTGACCGGTCTGCGCGCCTTCGAGGCGGCCGGGCGGCACCTGAATTTCACCCGCGCCGCGCTGGAGTTGCGGATCACCCAGGCCGCGCTCAGCCACCGCATTCGCGGCCTGGAGGCGCGGCTGGGCTGCGTGCTGTTCCGGCGCCTGCCGCGCGGGGTGGCGCTGACCGACGAAGGTGCGGCGCTGTTCCCGGCGATCCACGACGCGTTCGGCCGCATCGTCGGGGCGCTGGCGCCGTTCGAGGGTGGCGCGCCTCGTGCAGTGCTGACGGTGAGTGCGGTCGCCACCTTCGCCACCGGCTGGCTGTTGCCGCGGCTGCAGGCGTTCAACGTCGCGCATCCGGGCGTCGACCTGCGCCTGTCGACCCACAACAACCGCATCGACCAGGCGGCGGAAGGTCTCGATTTCGCGGTGCGCTTCGGAGACGGGCACTGGTCCGGGCTGGATGCGGTGCGCGTGTGCGCGGCACCGCTGTCGCCGGTGTGCGCGCCGGCACTGGTCCGGCGGATCCGGCGGCGGCGCGACCTGCTCGACCTGCCGCTGCTGCGCTCCTACCGGCCCGACGAGTGGTCGCGCTGGTGCGACGCCGCCCGGTTGCCGGCACCGCCACTGCGCGGGCCGATGTTCGATTCGTCGCTGGCGCTGGCCGCCGCCGCAGCGGCCGGTGCGGGCGTGGCGCTGCTGCCGGTCGGCATGTTCGCGCAGGACCTCGCCGACGGGCGTCTGGTGCGGGTGTCGCGGGTAGAGGTCGATGTCGGCGCCTACTGGCTCACGCGCCTGCGCTCGCGCGAGGAAACCGCGGCGATGGCGGCGTTCCGCGCATGGACGGTCGCGGCGGCATCGGCGCCTGGCGCCGCTGCATGAGTGTGGCCGCCGGTTCCGGCTCGACCGAAGTCCCGGTCAGGTCCGGGTTCCGGATGCGCGCGTCGGCGGCGGACAGGCGTCCTCGTCCGTACGGACCTGTGCGATCGCATCGATCCGCGCGCTGCGCAAGGCGTCGCCGACGGCCGGGCCGGTGAGGCCGTCGCGCAGCACGTCGCGCGCCTGCACGCCGCGTGCGGCGTCGAGCATGCGCAGCAAGCGGGCGCCCTGCGGATAATCCGCATCGGTGGCGCCGAGCCGGCCGCGTTTGTCGGCTTCGCACACCGTCACCAGCCGGGCGATGCGCTCCGGTTTGCGGAAACCGTCGCAACGCGCCAGCAGATCGTGCACGGTGCTGTCGCGCAGTTCGTCCAGGCGATGCACGTTGAGGTGTTCGCGGCAGGCCAGGACCGCCAGTTCGCGGTGCGCGGTGGGTACCCTCAGGCGGTCGCACAGCGCGGCCAGCGGCTTCAGGCCGCGCTGCTCGTGGGCGATGTGCCGGGGCCATTCCGCCTCCGGGGTGCGTGCCTTGCCCAGGTCGTGGGTGAGCGCGGCGAAGCCGATCACGGTATCGCCCGGCGCGAGCGTCGCGGCCATGTCGCAGACCATCTCGGTGTGCACCCCGGTGTCGACTTCCGGGTGGTACTCGGGCCGCTGCGGAACGCCGTACAGCGCCTCCACCTCCGGCAGCACCGTGCCCAGGGCGCCCGCGTTGTGCAGCGTGCGCAGGAAGGCGGAGGGCTGCTTCGCGCCCAGCGCACGCGACAGTTCCTGCCAGACGCGCTCGGGCACCAGGTCGGCCAGCTCGCCGCCGGCGGCCATGGTGCGCATCAGCGCACGGGTCTCGTCGGCCACGCGGAAGCCCAGCGGCGCCAGCCGCGCCATGAAACGCGCCGCACGCAGCACGCGCAGCGGATCTTCCACGAAGGCCGGCCCCACGTGGCGCAGCACGCGCGCGTCCAGATCGCGCGCGCCGCCGAACGGGTCGACCAGGCGGCCGTCGGCATCCTCGGCGATGGCGTTGATGGTGAAATCGCGGCGCTCGAGATCCTGTTCCAGCGTCACCGACGGATCGGCGTGCACCACGAACCCGCGGTAGCCGCGGCCGGACTTGCGTTCGGTGCGTGCGAGCGCGTGTTCCTCCTGGGTCTCGGGATGCAGGAACACCGGGAAATCGCGGCCCACCGGACGAAAGCCGGCGGCTTCCATCGCCTCGGGCGTGGTGCCGACGACGACGTGATCGCGGTCGCCCGGCGCCAGCCCGAGCAGCCGATCGCGCACCGCGCCGCCGACGAGATAGGTCTTCATGGGCCGACGATAGGGCGGGTCGTCAGGGGGCGTCGCCGCCGGTCGGGCACACGAACGGCTTGCGCGCCGCCGACACGTTGCCGCGCATGCGCTCGCTCACCGGCACCGCATCGCCGTCCAGACGCCAGTCGTAGATCACGCTGAAGGCCAGCACGCGCGCGACGTACTCGCGGGTCTCGCGGTAGCTGATGGTCTCGATCCAGAAATCCGCATCCATGCCGGCGCGCTGGTCGATCCAGCGGCGGGTCGGCGCGGGACCGGCGTTGTAGGCGGCGATGGCGATGTAGGGCAGGTCGTAGCGCTCCTTCATCTCGCGCAGGTAGGCGGTGCCCAGACGGATGCTCACCGCCGGGTCGTACAGGCTGTTCGGCCCGCCCCAGGGCTCGCCCAGCCGGCGCGCCACGCCCTGGCCGGTGGTCGGCAGCACCTGCATCAGGCCGCGCGCATCCGCGGGCGAGCGTGCGCGTGGATTGAAGGTGCTCTCGGCACGGATTTCCGCGGCGATCCAGGCGGGGTCCAGATTGTGCCGCCGCGCTTCGGCGCGGATCAGGTCGTCGTAGTCCAGCGGGAAACGCAGCGTGTACAGGCGCATTTCCTCCGGCTGCCGGCCGAGTCCGAACACCGCGCGATCGAACCAGCCGTTGTCCTGCGCGACCGCCACCGCCATCCGGCGCTGCTGGTCGTCGAACGTCGCCAGCGCCGCGTTCCACTCGCGCACCGCCCAGCCCGGGCGGTCGGCGCGGAACAATGCCATCGAGCGGATCATTTCAGGCGTGTTGGCTACGCGCGCGCGCGCCGAGGCGTCGTCGGGCAGTTCCATCGGGCACAGCGCGTACGGCTGGCCGAGGCGGTCGGCGGCGAGGAAGCCGTGGAAGTTGGGGTCCTGCGCGGCGCGCGCGTACAGCGGCTGCGCGGCGGCGTTGTCGCCGAGCAGTTCGTGCAGGCGTGCGGCGAAGTAGGTCCAGCGTGCGCTGTCGCGTTGCGCGGCGGGCATGCGCTGGATGGCATCGAGCGCGGTTTTCCAGTCCGACCGCGACAGGCCTTCGCGCGCCTGCCACTCGTGCAGGCGGTCGTCGTAGGCCGACAGCGGCACCGCGGCCAGCCGGCGCGCGGAATCGGGCAGGTACGAGGCCACCGTCCACAGCGCGATCTGGTGCAGCACGCGACCCCGTTCGGCCTCGTCGAAACCGAGCGCCTGCGCATACTGCGACCACTGCGCCTCGGCGGCGTCGGGGTTCTCGCGGCCGAACTTCGCCAGCCCGTGCGAGGCGACCAGCCGGCTGCGCGGCGTTTTCGGCCACTGCAGCGCGCGCGCGTGCGGCGCCTGCACGAACGCGGCGTAGTCGTCGGCCAGGGCGCGGTCCGCCTCGGGCAAACCACGCGCGGCCGTGCGCATCACCCCGGGGTTCCATTCCGCGGCGGCGAGGTCCAGACGCTCCCAGCGCAGCGCCGGGGTCATGCCGCCGCGCGCATCGAGCGCGGCGAACGGGGCGTCGCATTCGTCGGGCAACGAATTGCCGCTGCTGCGCCAGATCGCCGCGACCTCCTCGTTCCACGCGTCGTCGGCCGCGCCCAGCCGCTGGCGCGCGTCGAGCTCCATGCAGCGCAACGCAGGCGCGGCGATATCGGCGGACCAGGCGGCGCGCACACCGGCCCAGTCCTGGCGGCGGTGCAGGGCGCGGACCCAGTCTTCGCGGAAGGCGGCGGCCACCGGCTGACCGTCGTAGCGCTGCAGGAATGCGTTCGCCTGCGCGGCCGGCAGGTTCGCCAGGTCGCGTCGCAGCCCGGCGTACTCGATCCAGCCGTAGGCCGGATGACCACTCATGTGCGTCGGTGCCGGCTGCCCTCGCGCCGCAGCCTCGAAGGCGCTGCGCAGGGCGGTATCGGCGGCGGACGACGACTGTGCGGTGGCGGCGAATGGCGCGACGGACAACAGCGTCGCGGCGGCGAGAACGGAGCGGAATCGGCGTGTCGGCAGCATGCGACGGACTATAGCGAACCGGGCATGAAGCGCTCCCCCCGGCATGCCGTGGCGGTTTCCCTTCTCCCGTTCACGGGAGAAGGTGCCCCGAAGGGGCGGATGAGGGCATCCCGCACTGCGCGCCGCCCTCCACCCGGACGCCACGCGCTCGCGCGCGCTACCCTGCGCCGTTCCCCTTCGCCATCCAGACCGCCATGTTGACCATGCTCGCCTTTTTCCTCGCCATCGGTGCCGTTGCCGGTGTCCTCGGCGGCCTGCTCGGCATCGGCGGCGGCATGATCCTGGTGGTGGCGCTGGTGTGGTTCCTGCCGCTGCATGGCGTGCCCCAGGAGGCGGCCATGCACGCCGCGCTCGCCAGCGGCATGGCCAGCATCATCCTCACCTCGCTCTCGTCCGCCTACGCCCACCACCGCCGCGGCAGCGTGCTGTGGACCAGCGTCGCCTGGCTGGTGCCCGGCGTGCTGATCGGCGCCTGGCTCGGCAGCCGCTTCGCCATCTCGCTGGACGGCGAAGTGCTGCGCTGGTGCGTGGTGGCGTACTGCATCGTGATCGGCGCGCAGATGCTGCTGTCCAAGGCGCCCAAGGCGGGCGCTGCCGATGTCGTGCCGCGCGGTCCGGGCCTGTCGGCGGCGGGCACCGGCATCGGCGCGGTGTCGTCGGTGGTCGGCATCGGCGGCGGCAGCATGACCGTGCCCCTGCTGGTCTGGCTGGGCGTCGCCCCGGTACGCGCCGTGGGCTCGTCGTCGGCGCTGGGCTTCTTCGTCGCCCTGTCCGCCGCCTCCGGCTACGCCCTGCAGGCCCCGCCCGGCGCGCTGCCGGAGTACGCCATCGGCTACGTCTACCTGCCGGCCGCGATCGGCGTCGCCCTGGCCTCGGTGATCGCCGCACCCTTCGGCACCAGGCTCGCGCACGCCATCAGCGGCCACGCCTTGAAGCGGGTGTTCGGGTGTTTCATGTTCGTCATGGCGGCGAGCCTGGCGTTCTGGTGAGGGCGCTGCGCTGCGAGGCGCCCAGCGACCTTGGCGAACGCGGGCGTTACCGCCCTGAAAGTGCCGGTAACGCCGGATAGAGTGGTTTGCCTGATAACACCAGCGTGCCGTGAAGCCTCGTGACGCGGTGCCTCCCCGCAAAGGACTGATCTTTGTAGGATTTTTCTGATAGCGGGGCCGCGAGTGGCGGCGCATACTCCGGTGCAACACCCCATTTTTGGGGGCTAATAGTAGTTAGGCAACAAAGCAAGCATGTCGCTACTGATCCAAGAAGTTCCAACAGCAGATGTCCCGATGGATTTGCTGCTACTTGCCGATCCTTCGGAAGACAAGGTTCGCTCCTACTTGCCGAGGTCAAAGTGCTTCGTTGCTTCATATGATGGGGCTGTTGTTGGCGCGTGTGTAGTTCAGTCACTTGGCTCCGGCACATATGAACTTATGAACATTTCCGTACATCCAGCCCATCAGAAATTCCGCTACGGTACCGCGCTCCTGAAATGGGTCATTGATTTCTTCCGTGGATCTGGAGCAAGTCAAATGGAGGTAGGTACTGGCTCATTTGGGTATCAACTTGCTTTCTACCAGAGACATGGCTTTCGTGTTACGAGCATTGACCGTGACTTCTTCGCCAGAAACTACCCAGAGCCAATATTCGAGGACGGCATCCAACTCTTTGATATGCTGCGTCTCACACTGAGGTATTCTGGCAATGTTGCCTAACAATTCATTCAAGCCGACGCCGCTTCGCAGCGCGGCTTAATTCAGGCGTTAGGTGTGCAGCAAAAGAAGTCGCAGTTTGTGAGACTAGTGCTTGTCAGGCTTTACGAGCGGTAATGGCTCAACAATCTGATAACCCGGGAGAAGCACAATGCCAAACTTCATCCTCAACAGAAATGCTCAATCGAATGGCGATCATGAGGTTCATAACACCACATCGGGGTGTTCCTTCATGCCGGACAGCTCAAATCAGATAGACCTCGGTTGGCACTCAAACTGCCATGGTGCTGTATCTGAGGCAAAACGACGCTATCCAAACGAAAAGATCAATGGTTGTTACTACTGTGCAAATGACTGCCATACCACCTAGCCGCACGACTTGCACACCTAACAATTCATTCAAGCCGACGCCGCTTCGCGGCGCGGCTTAATTCAGTTGTTAGAACTCAGGGGAAGTTTTCGCAATGCTGACCTTCAAGACACAGTTTCCAATTTCATCATCTACAACGATGGAGGAGCTTCTAGAGTGCTGCCGCACTTGGATCAAGAAGAGCCCGCACACGAAGCTTTCGAACTCCATCCCCGAAGATGCCAGCAACGGGAAGTTTGGAGACGATGAGGAGTCTGCAAACTTTGCGAGCTACATTTCTGAATCAAATTCCACTGGTGGCGTCCGGTATGAGAAAACAGATAACGAAGACGTCCGGTGGGTAACGGACGTAGTAGGACATAAGACTGAAGACGCCTTCTGGGTGAGCATTCAGCTGAACGTGGACTCTGAGCTGCCAGTGGAGCGTCTTGAGCAAGGGAAACGCCCGTATATCGTAAAGCTCCTCATGGAGCGCTTCTCAGGAGGGCATGACGGCAGCCTTCCTGTGACTGACCAGCCAACTTATCTGGCGGAGACTGACACTGACCTTGCCGAGCAGATCATCTGTGCCAGCACTGGGAGCGTAATGCCGGTCGTCTATGCAAGCAGAGACTCCAAAGAAGAGCTGCTAATTGACCCATCTCGGCTGTCGAAGTGGATATCTGGCATGGCTCACGTGATTGTGGAGCCTAGCCGAAGGTTTTCATCTCAGATCATGCGGCAGGTGTACGGTGAGAATGTCTACGGAGGTGCCGTTGCCATCTATTGGCCGGACGGGATCGGAAAGTGGACTTATCTCCCAGGGAAGTGGAACAGCTCTGAAGCACTGAACGCCGCAATTTCTAGAAAGGTAAGAATGTCTCTTCTTTACCAACGTGCTCGACGCGAATGCACGTGGTCATACCTGCAAGAAATGGTATCTCGCCAGAAGCTTGATGAGCTAAGAGCGTCTGGCTCCGGAAACATCGACGAGTACATCGAACATTTCGATAGAGAGATTGCTGCGAAGGACGAAGAGATCCTGAGGTTAGAGGCAGAGATTATTAGAGTTCGCTATAGCAAGAGGGGAGAGCGATCCTCCCCTGGCAGCGGGGAGAATTCAATAGTTCTTCAAACGAATGAGACTGACCTCTACCAAGGCGAGCAACTTGGGCTGATTACAGACGCCCTTCAAGTAGCAGCAGAATCATCAGAGCAGCACTCCCGCAGGCGTCAGGTCTTCGATTCGCTGATTGATAACAATGAGAACCCGGGAGATCGAGAGGACCTACTAGATCGGCTTAAAGAGACGCTCCGGAACTACACATCGCTAACCTCTCCAGTGCGTTCTGAGTTAGAGGATATCGGCTTCGTGATCTACGAAGAAGGCAAGCACTACAAGCTTCTATTTCAAGACGACTCGCGCTATCCGTTCACACTACCTAAAACTGGGAGTGACTGGCGCGGCGGCTTAAATGCCTTCTCAGACTTGAAGAAGAAGGTCTTCTAGGCCTGAGTTCTAACAATTCATTCAAGCCGACGCCGCTTCGCGGAGCGGCTTAATTCAGGTGTTAGCGCCCATGAGCGAGACCAATGCGATTCGACCGATCAAATGACCCATCTCCTATCTCTGCAACTCTGGCCGTAGAGCGCGGGAGCCGTATGATCAATTGGCCGGTGAAACTGATAATGGCCGCGGGATTCGGGCTGGGCTGGCTTCTTCTCAACCGCGACAACTTGTTTGGGCTCTTGGCAGCTGCTGGAGGATTTCTAGGAGCTTGGTTTTGGTGGTCGTATTTCGTCCCCCAGTGGCGCAACTGGGCTCATTCTCGCGGCGCAGACCCGGACGAACTTCAGGCGCTCGGCGTGCAAGCCAATCTTCTTTGGCCAAGAGGATCCGTGTTTGAGCGCACCGAGATTCGTCGGCGTGGGCGCTAGTAATTCATTCAAGCCGGCGCCGTTTCGCGGTGCGGCTTCACTCTGCAACTGTCTTGCGCTAGGCGTGTTCGGATCGCCATCGACAATCCTCTCGCGACGCGCAGTTCGTCCCGCCGCCTGGCATTGACGATCGTCAGCAGCTTCCGCATGTAGGCGATCAGCGCGACCTTTCCGAGCTTTCCGCGCGCCCTGAGTTGTCGGTGGTGCGCACGCATCGTCGTATCCCGCCGCGCCGCCAGACCGGTGTCATGGCGTTGCGCATGCGGCTGGCGTACGAGTTGCATGTCGAGGCACTGACGGACGCGCCTGCGTGCGGCGATGAAGCGCCTGTGGCGTCTTCGATATGAGAGCGCAATGAGCGTGCGAGGAATTACCGAGCGACGGTGATCGGTGATGGTGCGGACGCGGCGCACGCCACACGAGCCCTGTTACGTCGGCCTGTACGTCCGAAGGGGAGTCCCGGAAGCGAGGTCTTCTGTCTGACCCACATTTCAGAAAAGTCCTACATGCCGTCGTCCAAAACGTGCCGTTTCCCCGCTTGACGCTCCCTCGCGCTCCGTAGCAGACTCGATCCCAAGGAGCGTAGAAACTCCCCAGGTAGCGGTTCCCACCTCCGTCAAACCGGTGGGTTTTTTGTGTCCGCATGTCTGCGGGCATGAGCTGACGCGATGTCTGCGTCGGGAGGGCGGCTAATACAACACCCTCCGGGGAAATACGCCCGCCGTCTACCTGCGGTTTCTAACCTCCCGACTTCCCGTCCACCCGTGTGGACGGGCACTTCATGGAATGAGGGAGACGACGATGTCGAAGTTCGAGACGGAAGACCGTGGTACGCAGGGTTACTTCCTGCCGGAGGAGAGCCATGCCCAGTTGCACACGCTGCAGCAGCACCTCGCGTCGCTGTCGCGTCTGTCGCCGCCGCGTGTGGACGACGAGGCGAACGGTCTGGAGATCGAGACGCTGACGCTTGCCGGCTGCATGAAACAGTTCGCCGAGCAGGTACAGGAGGTGCTGGACGCGATGGCCGGGCCGGCGCGGCTGCAGGCGGACGGGCGCGCGGTGGTGGCCGGGACGGCGAGCGACGCTGGGGACGATTCCCGTGAGGACGCCGAACCCGAGGCTGCGCAGGCCGACGACTTCAGGTTCGGCATGACGATGGATCAGCTGGACGAAGCCAACCGGCTTCTCGATCTGCTGGGGGCGCAAGGGGATCTGCTGATGGCCAGTGGCGGCGGCGATCTCGCGGACGGCACCGTCGTCGTGATCGGCGCGGCGATCTTCGACGGCGCGGACGCCATGAAGGACATGATCCATGAGATCGCATCGCAGCGGCTCGCAGCGAAGGCCAAGACCGGCAAGCGGGTGCGGGAAATGCCGGCCGGGTACGACCTCGACGCTGTGGCCTCGCCGGGGCAGCGTCTGACGGTGCAGGCCGTCGTGGAACCTCGCGCAACGCGCATGCATTGAGCCCCGCAGGCGCAGCGCGGCACAGTCGCGTTGCGCCTGGCGCACGAGGGCATGTTCCGCTGCCGCGCCGGCGGGAATATCCTACAGTCGCTTGCCGGACATCCGATCGAGGGACGCCATTGATCTGCTGGGCTTTCATCTTCGAAGCACCCAGGGCCGATCCACTGATCGATCGCGTCGTCATCGAACGGGGCGGTGTGCGCAGTACGATCGTGGCGATCCCGGACACGGCATGTTCCCGGTCGTACGCGCCATGCTGACGCTCTACATCGCCAACAAGAATTACTCGTCGTGGTCGCTCAGGCCGTGGCTGTTGCTGCACCAACTCGGCCTGCCGTTCGAGGAGCGGTTGATGCCGTTCGGATGGAACGCCGATGCGGAAGGCTTCCGCGCGTTCTCGCCGACCGGCCGTGTGCCTTGTCTGGTCGACGGGGATCGGGTGGTCTGGGATTCGCTGGCGATCGTGGAATACATCGCGGAGTCGGCACCGGGCGCCTGGCCGCGCGATGCGCACGCGCGCGCCTGGGCGCGGTCGGCGACGGCGGAGATGCATGCGGGGTTTTCCAGCATCCGCGACATCTGCACGATGAACCTGGGGTTGCGTGTGCGCCTGCACGAGGTGTCGCCGGCGTTGCAGGCCGAGTGGGAACGGGTGGATGCGCTGTGGCGGCAGGGACTCGACACCTTCGGCGGCCCGTTCCTGGCGGGCCCGGCGTTCACTGCGGTCGATGCGTTCTACGCGCCGCTCGCATTCCGCGTGCAGACCTATGCGCCGGATCTCTCGCCCGCGTCCCGGGCGTACGTGGATCGCCTGCTCGCGCTTGCGCACATGCAGGCGTGGTACGCGGCGGCCTTGCGCGAACCCTGGCGCGACGAGGCGCATGAAGCCGAGGCGCGGCAGGCAGGCGCATGGATCGAAGACTTCCGGGTCGCGGCGGGGCCGTCGCCCGGGACGCCGCCAGCGGCGGCTGCCGTACGTCCCCTGACGCGGAGGGAATAGGCGATGCTGGAACTGCGGCCGAACTGCGAATGCTGCGACCGGGATCTTCCGCCCGATGCGGCGGCGATGATCTGTACCTTCGAATGCACGTTCTGCGCCGAATGCGTGGCGACGGTGTTGGCCGGCGTCTGCCCCAACTGCGGCGGCGGCTTCTCGCGCAGGCCGGTGCGTCCGGCGCATCTGCTGGTGGTGTATCCGGCGTCCACCCGGCGTGTGCTCAAGACCGAGGGGTGCCGGCGAGGCAGCACCTGATCCAGCCGATACGAGGAGCGACACATGGCGGTTTTCAGCAATCTCTTGATCCTGGGGTACGTTCTTGTTCCGCCGATCATCGGCGCGTACCTGCTGATGTTGCTGTCGCGTTTCGTCAAGGCGCAGCAGCGCGCGACCGGTGCGCTGTGCGGATCGCCGACGGATCGTCCGACGACGCATGAGGTGCCGTGCATGAAACGATGGTTTGCAGGCCTGGCACTCGCCGCACTGCTGCCCCTGTCGGCAACGGCGCAATCGCCCCGTCTACCGGAGTTGCGCGACGAGCTCTTGCAGATGCGCGACGTCGATCAGGCCGTGCGTGCCGGCGCGTTGACCACGCCCGAGGAGATCGAGGCGATGAGCGCCGCCGACGCCCGTCATACCGCGCGGCTGAAGCAGATCGTCGCCGCGCACGGCTGGCCGTCGACGGCCCTGGTCGGCGAGGACGGGGCGCAGGCGGCGTGGTTGCTGGCCCAGCATGCCGACGCGGATCCCGATTTCCAGCGCGAGGTACTCGCGCTGATCGAGCCGCTGGTGGCCAGCGGCGACGTGCAGGCGGCGAACTACGCCTATCTGTGGGATCGCACCCATGCGCCCCAGCGCTACGGCACCCAGGGGCGCTGCGTGGGCGAGGACGCTTGGGCGCCGCGCGAGATCGAGGATGAGGAGGGTCTCGAGGCGCGCCGGGCCGAGGTCGGCCTGCCGCCGATGGCCGACTACATCCCGCGCGTGTCCACGCTGTGCCGGCTCGCCGATCCCACGCCTTGAGCGGTCGTGGGGCCGACGCCGCGCGTCGGACGGCGCCCGGACCCCGCTAGGCGACGCCATGCTCTCGGTGCAGAATCGCGCCTTGGTCTGATCGGCGGGGCAGGTGTCTGGTGGGATGGTCCAGGGTGTACGCAGTCGTGCTGGCGGCAGTGCTGTTGTCCGGCTGCCATGTGTCCGTCGACTCGGGCGGGCAGAAGATCGTGGGCGCCGGGGTCACGTTCGTGGTGCCGTATCGGACATCTCAGATCAGTAGCGGCCCCTCGCAGATCGACTACAGAAGCGAGGGGCTCAATGCGAGCACGGACGGAGACACGTTGCTCGTCGACGGACGGTCCTACGGTGGGCTCTCGCCCGGCGACGTCGTCGACCTGACCGAACAGGGCGTCGTCAAGGTCAACGGCGTCGCGCGTGCCGCGGACGACCGCTGACGATGCCGTCAGTCGACGAGGCTCTGCACGCCTGGCCGGCGGCGGCCGCGAGGATTCGATGAGAGCACTGGGAAGACTTTTCGATCGCTTTTCGTGGCCGCTGTACTGCCGCAGCTATCTCGCGACGTTGGGGGGCTTGCTCGCCGGCCTCGCGGGGCTGTTGATCGCGCACGAGGCGGGTGGTTACCAGGCGTTGTCCCCGGGTTGGCAGACCGGTCTCGCGCTCGCGTTGTTGGCGGGAGCCGCGTTGCTTCTGACGAGCGTGCTCGCGTCACCGCGGATCATCGAGCGCTGGAGCGACGCGCTGTCCAAGCACGAGGTCGCGCTGTTTCTCATGGTGCTCGCGCTTCCGCTGTACGGCCTGCTGCTGCTCTTGCGGTGGCGTCGCTAGCCCATGCTCCGTCGCATGCACCACGCCGCGATCATCTGCGCCGACTACGCCGTTTCGAAGGCGTTCTACACCGACGTGCTCGGCCTGCGGGTGATCGCCGAACATCATCGCGCCGAGCGCGATTCGTGGAAGCTCGATCTCGCATTGCCCGATGGCGGTCAGGTCGAGCTGTTCTCGTTTCCTGATCCGCCGGCGCGCGTGTCGCATCCCGAAGCCTGCGGGCTGCGCCACCTCGCGTTCGCGGTCGACGATGTGCGGGCCTGTGCCGCGATGCTGGTCGCGCGCGGCGTCGCGGTGGAAGCGGTCCGCACGGATCCGTACACCGGGCGGCGCTTCGTGTTCTTCGCCGATCCCGATGGGCTGCCGCTCGAGCTTTACGAAGTGCCACCCAGGACCGGGGACGCCACATGAGCGGTACGGCGAAGCCCGCATCGCAGATCCGCCGTCCCGGCCCGGACGATGCCGCGTCGGCGGCGCCGACATCGCGGTTCCTGTCCGGCGGCGGCCCCGACTGACGGCGCACGCGGTGGATCGCCGCACGCATGCGTCGATCGTCGTAGCCCCTGGATGGGCATTTCCAAAGGTGACGGCAATCGCAGTATCGCCTTAACGATTTCGTTACAACGGCATGTCGCCGTATGGACAGGGGCATCCGGCGCACCCCCACATCCTCTTTGGAGAGAGAACGTATGTCGTTGCCGAACCGTTGTCGGCTGGCCGCCGCCGTCCAGTTGTCCCTGATCCTCGCCTTACCGGCCGCCGCCATCGCCCAGGAGACCCCCACCCAGGCCTCCACCCGCACCCTCGACGCGGTGCAGGTCACCGGCACCCGCATCCGCCGCGCCGAACTCGAAGGCCAGGTGCCCGTGCACACGGTGAGCCGGCAGGACATCGAGCGCAGCGGTCTGACCTCCATCGGCGACGTGGTCCAGCAGCTGACCGGCTCGGGCTCGGCGCTCAACACCAAGTTCAACTCGTCCGGCAACTTCGGCTTTCCGCCCGACGGCAGCGGCGTGGGCGCGGGTTCGGCGCAGGTGGATCTGCGTCACCTGGGTTCGCGTCGCGTGCTGGTGCTGGTCGACGGCATCCGTTGGGTCAACGAATCCTCGGCCTCCGGCGTCGGCGCGGCGGTGGATCTCAACACGATCCCGATGTCGATCGTGGAGCGCATCGAAGTGCTGGAGGACGGCGCATCCTCGCTGTACGGATCCGATGCGATCGCCGGCGTGGTCAACATCATCACCCGTCGCGATTTCGAGGGCGGCCAGGTCACCCTCAACTACGGCGAGTTCGAGAAGGGCGACGGCGCGACCAGCGGCATCGACCTGAGCTGGGGCCGCACCACCGAGCGCAGCAGCCTGTTCCTGTCGCTGAGCCACACCGAGCAGGATCCGGTCTACGCGCGCGACCGCCTGCAGTCGCGCTTCCCGGTCCCGGGTACCGGCGTGGCGCTGGGCAGCTCCGGCACGCCCACCGGCCGCTTCATGGTGCGCGACCCCAACACCGGGGCGATGCTCGACCTCACCCCCAACACCGGCGACAACGCGCCCGTCTACGATCCCACCCAGACCGGCTGCGCCCGGACCGACGGCTTCCATTGCTTCGGCACCGACGACCGCTTCAACTTCGCCGAATACAACATGCTGATGACGCCGTCCGAGCGGACCGGCGTGTTCGGCCAGTTCCGCTTCGACATCAGCCCCAACCTGCAGTGGTACGCCAAGGCGCTGTACAACCGCCGCGAATCCACCAACCAGGCCGCCCCCGAACCGATCTTCCTCGGCCCCGAGGCCGGCACCGGCAATCCGCTGGCCGACGAGATCACCATTTCCGCGCGCAATCCCTTCAACCCGTTCGGCTTCGATCTGGTGTCGGGCGATACGCTGGTGATGATCGGCCGGCGTCCGGTGGAGGGCGGTGCGCGCGTGTTCGAGCAGAAGGTCGACACCCAGTACTTCAACACCGGCCTGGTCGGCAGCTTCGAGGCCGGGGATTCGCTGTGGTTCTGGGACGTCAACGCCGCCTACGGCCGCAACAAGGCGCGACAGACCAATTACGGCAGTTACAACATCTTCAACATCGCCCAGGCACTGGGCGATCCCGATGCGTGCGCGGCCGTGGCCGGCTGCGTGCCGCTGAACATTTTCGGCGGCCCGGGCACCATCACGCCCGAGATGCTGGCGTGGATCCAGCCCATCGTGCGCGACGAGAGCCAGAACGAACTCAGCCAGTTCTCGGCCAACATCTCCGGCGACCTGTTCGGCCTGCCGGCCGGCCAGGTGGCGATGGCGGCCGGTTACGAGTACCGCCGCTACGAGGGCTGGTACCAGCCCGACCCGCTGACCGTGCGCGGGCACTACAACGGTGTGCCGTCGCAGCCGACCTCGGGCTCGTACGACGTCAACGAGGTCTTCGTCGAATTCGACGTGCCGATCTTCGGCCAGGGCGCGCTCGGCGAGCGGCTCGACCTGAGCCTGGCCGGACGCTACTCGGACTACTCCACCTTCGGCGGCGAGTTCACGCCGAAGTACGGCCTGCGCTGGCAGGTCAGCGAGGACTTCCTGCTGCGCGCGACCTATGCCGAAGGCTTCCGTGCACCGTCGATCGGCGAGCTGTACGGGTCCGACAGCCGCTTCGACGCCCAGCTCGACGACCCCTGCTCGTCGCAGTTCATCAATGCCTCGGTCGAGGCCAACTGCCGCGCGCTGGGCGTGCCGGAAGGCTATGCGCAGGCGAACCCGCAGATCTCGGTGACCACCGGCGGCAACCCGAACCTGGAGCCCGAGCGCTCGCGCAGCTTCACCACCGGCTTCGTGTGGAGCCCGTGGTTCGCCAACAACGTGTCGTGGGCCGACCGCTTCGATTTCGAGGTGACCTTCTACCGTCACGACATCCAGGGTCCGGTGCAGGCGCTGTCGGCGCAGACCCAGCTCGACCTGTGCGTGCAGTCGCTGGCCGAGGAGTTCTGCGACGGTATCGGCCGCGCGACGACCGGCGGCATCAATGCGTTCAACAACCGGCTGACCAACCTCGGTTCGATCAAGACCGACGGCTGGGACGTGGACCTGTACTGGACCACGCCCGTCACCACGGCCGGCCGCTTCGCGTTCGCCTGGCAGAACAGCTTCGTCACCCGATACGAGGCTGTCGGCGGCGCCGGCCAGCGGCAGCCGCGACGCCCGGGGATCGAAGTCGAGGACAGCGCGATCCCGGAGTGGAGCTCGACCGCGTCGGTGGACTGGAGCTACAACGCCTGGAACGCCTCGTGGACGACGCGCCACATCTCCGATCTGATGGAGGACTGCGGCGGTGCGGCGACGTTCCCCGTGTGCAACATGCCCGAAACCGGTACCAACCGGCTCGGCTCGACCACCTACCACGACGTGCAGGCGGGCTACCGCTTCAACTGGCTTGAGGGTTTCACCCTGACCGCGGGCATCAACAACGTGTTCCAGAAGGAGCCGCCGATCTGCCTGTCGTGCTCGCTCAACGGCTACGACCCGTCCACCTACGACATCCCGGGCGGCCGGTTCTGGTACCTGCGGGCGGATCTGCGCTTTTGAGCATGTCGACCGGCCGGACCCGCCGACGGCGGGCGTCGGCGGTGGCCGCCGAGCCCCTTCTCCTTCAATGGGAGCAGGGGCCCGTCGCCAGGCGCGGTGAAGGCGCGCCTGGCGCTGCGGCTCAGGCCGCGTCGTTCTGCTTGCGGCGCAGGGCTTCCGCGGGCACGTCGAGACCGACCGACACCGCCAGATGATCCGACAACGCCGCCGGCATCGCCTGCATGTCGTTGCAGATCAGCGTGCCGGTGGCCAGCACGTGGTCGATGGCCTTGGCCGGACGCCAGCTCGGGAACGTGTGGATCGCGCACGACGGCGGCTGCAGCGACGTGTTGCGATACAGGATCTCCATCTCCGGGCGGTCGGCGGTGCAGTTGAAATCGCCCATCAGGACCGCGTTCGGATGTTCCGACAGCAGCTCGGCGATGAACGACAGCTGCGAGCGCCGCGACTGCGCGCCCAGTGACAGGTGCGCGACCGCCACCGTCAGCCCCTCGGCACCTTCGCCGAAGCGTGCCAGCAGCATGCCGCGGCCGGAGATGCGGCCGGGCAGCGGGTGGTCGTGCACTTCGACCGGCTCGAAGCGGCTGAGCAGGCCGTTCGCGCTGGAGGCGAGATTGCCCACCTTGCGGTTGGGCTGGTGGGTCCAGAAGTCGAACCCGCCGCGGTCGGCCAGATAGTGGGTCTGGTTGGTGAAGCCAGAGCGCCAGCTGCCGGGGTCGCTCTCCTGCAGGCCCACGATGTCGTGGGTGCCGGCGAGCTGGGCGATCTGGTCCAGCGCCCAGCGCTTGTTGCCCATCGGCAACACGTGCGACCAGCTGCGGGTGGCGTAATCGCTGTAGCGGCGCGTGCTGGAGCCGGCCTGGATGTTGGCGCTCAGCAGGCGGAGGCGTTGGGGAGCGGCATCGTTCGCCATGGGCGGCATGGAAGTGGCGTCGGCGTCACCGTAGCCGTCGGCAGGTGACGATGGCGCGGCGTGACCCGGAGCGCCCGCGCCGGCGGGTGCGAAACGGCCCGGCGTGCCGGCTCCGGGCGCCGCGGTGCGCGTGGGTGCGCCGTCCGCGAACGGCGCAGCGGCCCCGGGCGTGTCGCGTCCGAGGGGCGCCGCATTCCTGGGGGCACCAGTCCCAAGGGGCGCAGCATTCCTGGAGGCACCGGCCCCAAGGGGCACAGCATTCTTGGAAGCACCGGCCCCAAGGGGCACGGTGCGATGCACGGACAGGGGGGGCACGGCGTGGGGCGGGCGCTTACTCGGCGCCGCGCTCGCGGGCCACCAGATGATCGACGGTGCGCAGCACGTCGTCGAAGGAACGGCCACCGACGATGCGGTAACGGCCGTTCACCACCAGGGTCGGGGTAGCGTCCACGCCGGTGCGGGCGATGAACTGCTCGGCGCGCTTGAGGCGTGCGTTCACCGCGAAGCTCTGCATGGTGCTGGCGAACTGGCCGGCATCGGCGCCGTGCTGGGCGTAGAAGCCGGCGATCTGCTGGTCGCTCACGCCCTGCACCGGCAGGCTGCGCGAGACGTGCAGCGCCTCGAACATGGCCGAATGGGTGCGATCGATCAGGCCCATCGACTCCGCGGTGTAGAAGGCGCGCGCATACGGCATCCAGAAGCCGCCGAACGGCGCGGCCAGCGGGGTCACCCGCACGTCGGCCGGCTGGCGGGCCTTCCAGGCCGAGAACTGCGGTTCGAACGCGGCGCAGGCCGGGCAGGTGTAGCCGAACACTTCGACCACCTCGACCTGGCCCTCCAGCGGCTGGAAGGGCTGGCCGCCGCTGATCGTGACGTAATCCGTGCTCTCGACCGGCGCCGGACCCTGCGGTGCGACGGGCGCGGGGGCCGGGGCTGCGGCCTCGGCCGTGCCCGCATCGGTCGTCCCGGCGGATCCGCCGGTGTCCGCGCTCGTGGCGTCGGCGTCCGCATCGGCGGGCGCCGCCGCAGGCGCGACGGCCTCGTTGGCCGGCACGTCGGTGGCGCCTTCGGGCGAGGTCGCCGGGGCGGCGGTTTCTTCGCGCTGGCCGCACGCGGTCAACGCACCGGCCAGCAGCAGGGACAGGAACACGTGTTGCAACTTCATCGGGTCGGACCTCGTGTCGGACGGAAACCGGTTCAGGGCGCCGCGGCGCGTTCGCGCGCGATCAGCGCGTCGGCCGTGTCGAGCAGGCCACGCAGGGAGCGCGCCTGGATCCGGTAACGGCCGTTGATGATGAGGGTGGGGGTGCCCTGGGCGCCACTGCGGAGCAGGAAATCACGTGCGGCGTTCAGCTTCTGGCCGGTGGCGTCGTCGCGCATCGCCGCCTCGAATGCGGCCTGGTCGACGCCGTGCTGCGCATAGAACCACCCCAGCTCGGAGGGGCTGGCGTTGCGCGGCAGCCGGCGTGCGCGATGCATGGCATCGAAGGTGGCGCCGTGGGTGCGTTCCAGGGTGCCCAGCGCCTGCGAGGCGAAGAACGCGGCGGCGAGGTTGTCGCGGTTGCCGTAGACCACCGGCAGGTAGGTGAAGCGCACGTCGTCGGGCAGACGTCGCTGCCACGGGTCGATCAGCGGGTGCAGGTCCGCGCAATGACCGCAGGCATAGGAGAACAGTTCGACCACCTCGATGCGACCGTCCAGCGGCGCCAGCGGGCGGCCATCCTCGATCAGCGTGTAGTCGACGCCTTCCACGGGCGCGGCAGCGGTCTGGGCGACGCCTGGGCCGGCGACGAGCAGGCAGGCCACGACCAGGCAAGAGCGGAACCAGCGGGACAGCGACATCGACATGCTCCAGTTCGACCCGGCCGGGGGATGCGACGGCCATCCGGGGATTGTGACGCAGCCGTCGCCGGCGGGCATCCGCCGATCGTCGAACGACGGGTGGCGCGCGACGGACACCCGTCAAAAAAAGCGCCGGCCGCGTCTGCCGCGCCGGCGCATCGGATCCCGAAGGATCAAGGGCTGAGCGAGGTCCGACCCGCCCGCGGCCGGGACGTTCACGGCTCGGTGGTGGGGTCCGTATCGGTGTCGGTCTCGGCGTCGGTGCCGGTTTCGGGCTGCGGCGGATCCTGCGGCTCCACATCGGGTGCACCGGGTGCGCCGGCCGGGATCTCCTCGGCCTCGATCTCCACCGCATCGCCGGTGGCGCCGGGACCGCCGCGGGTGGGCACCTCGACGGTGCCGTCGAGCCGCGCCATCTGCGCGCGGGTCGCGGCGTCGGGTCGCGGATGCAGACCTTCCATGTAGCTGGCCAGCGCCTGGATTTCCTGATCGGTCAGGCGCTCGGCGACCGTGTGCATCACATCGAACAGGTGCGTGTCGCGCTCGGTGGTGGTGCCGCTGCGGAACTCCTCCAGCCGGCGCGCGGTGTACCACGCGACCTGCCCGCCGACGTGCGGATACGAGGGGCCCGGCATGCCGGCGCCGGTGGGGCCGTGGCAGGCCATGCAGCCCGGAATCTCGCGCGCGGTGTCGCCGCGGCGGTAGAGCTGCTGGCCGATCTCGTAGAACGCCATGCCCTCGTACGGGCCGCTGTCGACGACGCCGTCGTCGGCGATGCCGGCCTGCGCTTCCTGGGTGGCGAAGTACGCGCCGAGATCGCGCATGTCCTGCGGCGACAGGCGCGCGGCTTCGGGCTGCATGATCGCGTTGACGCGCTCGCCGCTCTTGAACAGCGCCAGCTGATGGGCCATGTACTGCTCGTTCTGACCGGCGATGCTCGGGTAGATCGAGCGGTCGGTGCCGTTGCCGTCGAGACCGTGGCAGGCGGCGCAAGCACCGGCGAGGGTCTGCCCGCGGGTCACGTCGCCCCACTCGGCCTCGGCCAGCTCGGCCACGGCATTGTCTTCCAGAGGCGCGGATTCGACCGGCGTCTCTTCAGGCAGCGGGACTGCAGTGGACTGCGCGAAGGCGACGGCGCCGACCACGAGGGCGGCGAGGCCGGCGAGACCGTAGGCACGGGCGTGGCGCATGGCTGGGCTCCGAACAACATGAATCGGACACAAACGCGCCCGAGGGACGCGCGATTATCGACGCCCCTCGCAAGCGGGGTCAAACGGCCGAATCCGCAAGCGTCGCCGCGCCCACACCGCTGCGCATGCGATCCTATGCCGATGTCGAACCCTCTTGCCCGCGCCCAGTACCGTCTGGCGGCGCACACGCCGGCCCAGTTGCCGCCCGATCTCGGCGCCGAAGTCGCCTTTGCCGGGCGGTCCAACGCCGGCAAGTCCAGCGCGCTCAATGCGATCTGCCAGCAGAACGCGCTGGCCCGGGTCTCCAAGACGCCGGGACGGACGCAGCAACTGGTGTTCTTCCAGATACCGCCGCACGAGGATCGCCATCTGGTCGACCTGCCCGGCTACGGCTACGCCAAGGTGCCCAAGGACCTGCAGGCGCACTGGCAGGCGTTCATCGCCGACTACTTCGCCCGGCGCGGCGCGCTCAAGGGGCTGGTGGTGGTGATGGACATCCGCCATCCGCTGCGCGAGTACGACCGGCAGATGCTGGGGTACGCCGTCGAACGCGGTCTGCCCGCGCATGCGCTGCTGACCAAGGCCGACAAGCTCGGCCGCGGCGGTTCCGGCAATGCGCTGCAGGCGGTACGCCGGGACTTGAAGCAGGCCTACGGCGACAGCGTCTCCGTGCAGACGTTCTCGGCGCTGCACAAGATCGGCCTGGACGAAGCGCGCGTGGTGGTCGGCGAGTGGCTCGGCCTGTTGCCGGCAGGCGATACGGCCGGGAACGGCAGCGGCGGCTAGCGCACGGCCCCGATCGAATCCGACGGGGCAGGGCGACACGATGGCCCGAACACCGCACCTGCCGCCGGTGCCGCGTTGCGCGGACGGGGTCTGGTGACCAAGCGTCGCGATGGTGCCGAGCCAAGCGGCGTCCGCGCAGTCGCTCGCGGTTCGCAGCCCCGCGCCCCGCAACCGCATGCGACGCGCGGTCCGATCGGTCAGGGCGCGCCGTCGATACGCGGGATCGCGGCGAGCTCGTCGATCACCGTCCGCGGGGCGCTCAGCTCGATCTGCACCGGAAACGACTCCATCACGACGACGTCCTGGACGAGGCCGTCCGCCTCGAGTGCGCGGACCCGCGCGAGCACCGGGTCCGGCGTTTCCGCGCTGCCGCGGATCATCACGCGCTCGAGCACGGGACGTGTCGGCTCGGAGGCACTGTCGACGCCATGCGTCACCGGCGCCGGCCGGTTGCCGGTGCCGCAGGCGGCGAGCGCCATCGCGGCCGAGACCAGGAGGGCGCGGGTGAGAGGCGCAGCCGGAACATTCGGTGCCATGCGGATTTCCCCATGTCTGGGCATTGCGGTCGTGCTGTCCGCCGACGCCCGGAAACAGGATGCGCCGCCGGAGCGACGCATCCCTTCGGTGTCGACGCCGACCGTGGTGTGAGAACGGTCAGGGATTCTGGGAGACCCAGTTCTGCAGCGTATTGACGACGGTACTGGTCAACCGGGTTCCGCAGTTCTGCGATGAGGAGCCGGTGGTGTGCACGCCGCGCACGACGTTGCCGCCATCGTAGATGCCGCTGCCGCTGTTGCCGCCGGTGGTGTCGATCGTGTAGCACAGCCGGAACGAACCGCTGGTCCACACGCCGCCGGAGTGGGTCCACATGGTGCCGAACGGCTTTTCGCCGGGATAGCCGGTGATGGTGTGATTGCCGCCGCCGTAGGTGCCGTAGGCCGCCCAGCCGCCATGCGCGGGCTGGCTGAGAATGATCAGCGCGTAGTCGTAGTTGGTATCGCGGCCGTTGTGCCAGGCCGACGGCGCGATGACGTTGCTCCACGAGGTCGTGCCCCAGGGCTCGTAGCTGCCGTTCTTGCCCGGGGTGAAGTTGAGGCTGGAGTACCAGGTGCCCGAGCCGTTGGACACGCAGTGACCGGCGGTGAGCACATGCTTGGGTCCGATCAGCGTGCCGCTGCAGCCCGAGGCGACGCGGCCGATGTTCCAGTACGGCGCCGCCACGGTGTTGGTGATCTGCACCCGGTCGTCGGTGCCGATGACCACGTTGGGCCGCATCATGTCGCTGCCGTCGACGGTCGGCCGGGTCGGTGCAGCGCCGGGAATCATCGCGGGCGTACGGCCGAGGGCCTCGAGTGCGCGTACCGCCTCCTCGAACAGCGCCACGTCTTCGGGATCGATCTCCGAGGTGTAGACGTCGCCGTCGCGGGAGACCATCACCGCGCTGAGACCGGCGGCCTTCTCCTGCGGCGTCTGCAGGCGCACGTCGGTGACGGTGCCGGGATCCGGCATCACGCCGGTGACGACATTGTCGCCATGGATGAAGCGCGCTTTTTCGCCGGTCTTCTGGAACGAGTTCTCCGCCGCGGTCGCGGTGCCGAGCACGGTGGCCGAACACAGCACCGCCAGACCTACTGCTGTCGAAATCCTCATTGCGAAGCTCCTTGTGGTTTGGGTTGTCCTTGCGCAAACGTTCGGGACCGACGCCACGACGCATCGACCCCTACCGATCTAGTACCCCACGGATCGCAGGAGCCACCGTGATTGGGGTCACAGATGCCCGGGGGGCGGACGCCCGGGCGAGCCGCTCTGTGCATTCAGTGCGGTACGTCGCATGCGGGGGCACGACCGCGTCGCGGATCGAGGCGCGGAAGACCCGCGCGTCCGATGCGAATGCTGCGCGGCACACGGGGTCGGCCGGCGGCCGGGATCGACGCCGGCTCGGTGGCGCGCGGAACGGAGCGGATCGCGCAGCGCACGCGCGTGGGTGCGGGGCAGCCGCTATAGTGCGCGCTGGCGATTCCGGGGCGCTCCGGAGCGCGTTCCCTTTGTCCGCGAGTCGATTCCCTTGTCCAGCCCCAGCCATGCCAGCGACGCTCCGATCCGCGATCGCGCCGCCCTGGTCGAGACCATCGCCGAGGGCGAAAAACCGCGCAGCGACTGGCGCATCGGCACCGAGCACGAGAAGTTCGGTTTCCGGCTCGACGATCTGCGTCCGCCGACCTTCGATGGCGACCGCGGTATCGAGGCCTTGCTCGACGGCCTGAGGCGCTTCGAATGGGAGCCGGTGCAGGAGCACGGACGCACCGTGGCGCTCATACGTGCCGGCGCCTCGATCACCCTGGAGCCCGCGGGCCAGCTGGAACTGTCCGGCGCGCCGCTGGAGACGATCCACGAGACTTGTCGCGAAGTCGGCACCCACCTGCTGGAGGTCAAGACCGTCGCCGACGAACTGCGGCTGGGCTTCCTCGGCATGGGCTTCCAACCCAAGTGGGCGCGCGCCGACATGCCGTGGATGCCCAAGGGGCGCTACGGGATCATGCGCGCCTACATGCCGAAGGTCGGCGACCTGGGCCTGGACATGATGACCCGCACCTGCACCGTGCAGGTCAACCTGGACTACGCCACCGAAGCCGACATGGTGAAGAAGTTCCGGGTGTCGCTGGCGCTGCAGCCCATCGCCACTGCGCTGTTCGCCGATTCGCCGTTCACCGAAGGCAAGCCCAACGGCTATCTGAGCTATCGCTCGCACATCTGGACCGACACCGACGCCGACCGCACGGGCATGCTCGACTTCGTGTTCGAGGACGGTTTCGGCTACGAGCGTTACGTCGACTACCTGCTCGACGTGCCGATGTACTTCACCTGTCGGGACGGTATCTACCACGATGCCGCGGGACAGAGTTTCCGTGACTTCATGGACGGCCGCCTGCCGGTGCTGCCCGGCGCGCTGCCGACGCTGCGCGACTGGTCCGACCACATGACCACCGCCTTCCCGGAAGTGCGGTTGAAGAAGTATCTGGAGATGCGCGGCGCCGACGGCGGCCCGTGGAACCGGATCTGCGCGTTGCCGGCCTTCTGGGTGGGTCTGCTGTACGACGATGCCGCGCTCGATGCCGCCTGGGATCTGGTCAAGGACTTCACCCTGGCCGAGCGTCATACCCTGCGCGACGGCGTGACCCGGCACGCGCTCGGGCTGCCGTTCCGTCGCGGCCATGTGCGCGATCTCGCCATCGAGGCATTGAAGATCAGCGTCGCCGGTCTGCGCCGCCGTGCCTGTCACAACGAACATGGTGTGGACGAGACCCGTTTTCTCGAACCGCTGATCGAAGTCGCCGAAGCCGGGGAGACGCCGGCCGAGCGGAAGCTCGCGCTGTTCAACGGCGAGTGGAAGGGCGATATCGACCGGGTGTTCCGCGAGTTCGCGTACTGAGGCGAGCGTCCGTCGGACGGCGGGCGTGGGCGCCGCCGAGGCGGCGATGGCCACGCATGCGGCCATGGGCGCGACGGCGGGAATCGATCGCGCGTGGATCGGTCACGTGCGTGTCGCCGTCGATGCGGCGAGCCCGCGTATCGTGGACGTGACCCCCTTTACTCGATGGACTGATGCTTGACGCGCTCCCACGCGTCGAGCAATGCGGTTCGCAACGGCGCCGGGATATCGACCTCTGCCGGCGTCGTCGCGTACGTGCCGCCGAAGGCCGGTGCATCGCCGGGCGGCTTGACCAGCGATTCGCCCTGCAACCTGTATTCGTGCTCGCCTGCGCGCAGGATCAGGGTGATCTCGCGCGGCTCGATGCCGCCGCCGCAGAAGCTGCTGTAGCCGAACAGGACCTCCGCACGACCGTCGCCGTCGAGGTCTTCGACACGCAGGGCATCGGGGAGGAAATCGGCGTCGAAGTCGAGGCCTTCGCATTCGAACGCATCCTCGATGTGCCAAGTCACTGAAGTCCGCGCGCCTGTTCGAGCGTCATGGGCCTGATCCACCTCGTACAGGTGGGTTGAAAGCACGATGTGCTCGATGTCGTCTTGATCCGACTTAGAAGCGCGGAAGGCGCGACGCAAGAGCAGAGCATGATCGCCCGCCGCATCGCGGTAGCCGAATATGCCCTCGACACCAGCATCGGGAAGATCCGGAGCACGCGGTCCATCGATCGCGGGCATGCGCATCCCTTCTCGGATTGTCACCTTCGGCGCTGTCTGGTCAGCATTGAAAGCAGCGATGTCCGCACTGCCGCTTGGCGCTTCTACGGCCGGCTTGGTCACGTCGTCCACGGGTGATGCATGACAACCGGTCAGCAGCAACACGGCTAGCGCGAGGTTCGGGCGCCAGTGGGAGTGATCTCGGAACCGATGGCGACTATCTGCCCTCATCAGTTCTGCATTGACGCCAGCACCTGCTCGACGGATCGGCCGGGCGGTGCGGCAAAGGTGTCGTCCTTTCGCAGGATCCATCGACTTTCGTCTTCGAGTTGCATCAACCTGTAGGCGCTCGCCCCGACATGAGCATCATCGTCGTAGGGGGTCCGCTCGTACTGCAATCGCGCAACGATCAGCGCAATGCCCGCGGCGTCCGCGACCACCAAGGCATCTCCGGTCGTGAAATCGGGAGTCGCCGTGCGGGCGACGACGAACGTCAGCTCGGGCTCGGCGGGATCCTCCACGATCGGCACCTGGTGCCAGGTCGTGTCACCGGCCGGCCGGAACATGATGGTGTAGGCGTGGAAGGAATGCGGCCCGAGGTGAGAGACGAAGCCCGAGCTCACGCGGACATCGCCAGCAGGCGAAGCAATCTCGTGCGTGCCGGGTGCATAGGTTTGTGCCATTACGGGACCGGGTGCCGACAACCACAGCAAGGGAATCAGCACAAAGTGAAGTGCCTGTCTTCGTGAAGCAGGAAGATTTTCAAAAATTGAGAGAGCGGGGTTCAAGTTACTATATCCAGTTCTACAACCACCGGCTGCCGCAATAAGGCGCTGGGCATGAAGAAATCCGGCGAAGCATGCGCTTTAGCGGCCTAGCCTGTGCAGGAGGCGCAGGACCATCATAACTATGTTTTCTGGGTCGTCGACAAGCTGATTCCCTGAGTGTCGCTGATCGGCTTGGCTGTGCCTTTCCGCGTTAGTTGTGTGATTCCCCTCCTTTGTACATAGGGCCGTCACAAACGGCCGTCTTAGTAGGTTCTTTCGAAATTAAGGCGAGCTTTACATGCGCTTATTTCAGAAGCGGAGACCTTACCAATGAACTCACAATTCTTGCCGGTGTACTCATTCCAATGAACGTCGTTCGGTGTAGAGGCGAGTTTGCTTATTAATTCTTGTCTGTTGTATCCAGCCCGTTCAAGTGAACGGATTGCCTTGAAGAAATCGGAATCGCTATCGGTGCTTCCAGCACTTTCGAGTTCTCCAATGCGATCCTCTGTAAGAGCAGCTAAGCAGAAATTTCCTTCAATATCCGCCTCATTTCCTCCCGCAGACTCTTCGCGAATACTATCGCAGTAGCTGTCTCGGAACCTGATCCACGATCTCTGCACTTCGCGGAGGTTGTTTTCTAGGTCGCCTGAACGTGAGAGTTTTTCCCTGTAGACAGAGTTTAGTTTTTCGTCGGCGCCAGCAAGCCGGCTGGATGCGCATCTCAGCAAGTCGGGCGTTGCTACGCTTTCGCATAGTGCATCACTTTCTACCTGTGCCTGTGTCGGCATGCAGGTTGAAGTGATGAAAAGCAGTATTATTCCCAGCAGTCGCATTTTAATCCCTCCTCGAAGAATGCAGCCTCTTTATCTCGTCTTGTGAGGAGGCCGCCCTGACCCTATCTCACCTACAGTCTTTTCGTGGGTATGATTCGTGCGGGAGTGTTCTTCGGCGTTCAGTGCGTCCGCAACGTCGCCATTTTCGTGGTAGGAGAAATGCTCGATATGCTGTGCGCAAGAGTGGATGCTGCCCGCCGTGAGCGTTGAACGTAGCGTAGTCGCGTTCTCCCATGCGATGTAACTGCTGACGAGATGCGAGAAACGGGGTTGCGCCTCTTCATCGTAGAACACGATGCTTGTGGCCAGTTCGGGGCCGGCTTCGCCGATGGCTGTGTACCCAAGGCACATCATCGATGACGCCTGCCGCGACATCCACGTGGGGTTTTATGTTTCAAGGTGACGCCACATCCTCGGGCCGCGCCACTTGGGTGTCAGCCGGAGCTGCAGCCCGACGCGAGCGGCTGGAGGGCATCGTAGGCGTGGATGACCGTTGTCGGGCCGAGTACTAATAAGCGCTCGATATCGAACTCCAACGCGTCCTGACCCGGTCGATACCTGAGATCTTCGATAAAAATGCGGCATGAGGGCGTCCGCTGTTCCACCGGGGTCTCTGCATCGCGCGCCTGCCACGGTAGTGCGAGCAGGAGCAGCAGGAATGACGGTAGCATGGTCATGGCTGGGCGAAGCACCGCCATGTTGGCAACAGGACGGTTCGGCTATTTACTTGCGGGAGCCCAGTTGATTTCATGAACTGCCGAGGCTCCACTACGCGCGTCCTCCTTGTAGGTCAAGACGTTCCCGAGTTCGTCACGCTCGAGCGGATCGAAGATCTCTTCTGTCGTCATGAATTGATGGCTGGAGTACACGAAGTCCCGGATGCGGATGGAGCCCTCGTATTCGTACCAGGACGAAACCGCCGGGAGGAGCCGGATCGGTCTACCTGACCTATCCAGTGCCAGCGCTGAAATTTCAGTTGTCTCGCCTTCGCCATCCAGCGTTTCGTAGTTTTTGTGCATGAAGAAGGCCAAGTAACCCTGGGGTGCCCTCCACGCCATGACAGGGTACATTTGCAATGAAGCGCCCTCGGTTAGGATGCCGTCGACCAAGATCGAGAATGAGAAGTGCAAGTTCTCTGTACATGCGCGCAGACCAGGCATCGTGGCGGCGCGTGACGTGATATCGGCATCCTCCAAGGCGACTTTGCCTTGGGAGGGTGGGAGATCGTTGAACGTTCCGAATGCACTTAGTGACTCTCCGTCATCGATGTCCATGGCGTCGTGGAGCGCCGAGAGGCAGTTGCCTTCTCGCTCCGAGACAACGGATACCTCTGCAGCGGTGGGCGATGGCGCGTCTGGGCGATCGCTCGCAGCGCACGCCTGGACCAAAATGGCGAAGGCGAGGATTGTTGGTTTCATTGATTCGTCTCGACGAGATTCGGGGAGTAGCCGCCGACATGCAGATTTCGCGGCCGTCGGCCGGCTTCATCGCAGGCTGACCGGCCACGCTGCCGCTGTAGGCGCCGTCGGCTTCGGGGTCGAGGGCTTCGCGCAGCGCGGCGAGCTGGGGATTGGCGTCGAAGCCCGGCACCTGCTGTTGCTGCAGAGTGTCGTGGAGCGCCTCGGCGGTGCGCTCGGCGCCCTTGAGCTGGGCCATCGCGTCGCCGATGTCCATTTGCGTCGAGGTGCCGTCGGGACGGGCGCTGGCCGACAGCAGCAGGCCCTGGGCGGCGTGCACGTTGCCCCAGCCGGCGCTCGCCAGCTCCACGCCCTGGCCGCGCAGGCCGCCGCGGCGGGCATCGTCGTGCTGGATCAGATAGCCCAGCTCCAGCCGGCTCTCGGCCAGGGTGGTGTGCAGGCGGTGGCAGCATCGTCGGCGTGCAGCCTCCACGAGCAGGTGGATGACAGAATCACTCGACTCATTGCCGACATGCTCGCCGTGGGCTCAGTCTTCTGTGGCTATCTCCGGTTTTGATCCATTGCAGATTATTTTTCTCCCAGTTTCCGAATCGGTTGTTCCTTCTACACTTTGTAGCGGAAGAATTGCATTAACGGCTGCGATGCTAGGGTCATAAAATTCGGAGACGACGTTGTCTAGGTTCGAATCAAAGACGATGCGATAGTAATTTCTACGATCACTTTCAGAGCTCGGGCTGGGGGCTATTTGAAGTACGAGGTCGATCGAGCTTGTGCCGCAGGGCTGGCTATCGATTGCAAAAATTCTCTCGACCCTTCCTACTCCTGCATCATCAATTGTGTGATCTATTTCTTTTCCGTTTGAACGTCTGCCACTAATCGAGTGGCTTCCGTCATTCTCGTACAGATAGAATTGGTAATCTTTCTTTTCTATTTTCATAGGGGCGTCCAGCCCCGCTATGGTATAAACTTCCACTCCGACAGGAAGCTCGGCAAAACAAGTGGC
>NZ_KQ759763.1:3959755-3962971 GCF_001482195.1 Luteimonas abyssi
GGATTGTTGGTTTCATTGATTCGTCTCGACGAGATTCGGGGAGTAGCCGCCGACATGCAGATTTCGCGGCCGTCGGCCGGCTTCATCGCAGGCTGACCGGCCACGCTGCCGCTGTAGGCGCCGTCGGCTTCGGGGTCGAGGGCTTCGCGCAGCGCGGCGAGCTGGGGATTGGCGTCGAAGCCCGGCACCTGCTGTTGCTGCAGAGTGTCGTGGAGCGCCTCGGCGGTGCGCTCGGCGCCCTTGAGCTGGGCCATCGCGTCGCCGATGTCCATTTGCGTCGAGGTGCCGTCGGGACGGGCGCTGGCCGACAGCAGCAGGCCCTGGGCGGCGTGCACGTTGCCCCAGCCGGCGCTCGCCAGCTCCACGCCCTGGCCGCGCAGGCCGCCGCGGCGGGCATCGTCGTGCTGGATCAGATAGCCCAGCTCCAGCCGGCTCTCGGCCAGGGTGGTGTGCAGGCGGTGGCAGCATCGTCGGCGTGCAGCCTCCACGAGCAGGTGGATGACAGAATCACTCGACTCATTGCCGACATGCTCGCCGTGGGCTCAGTCTTCTGTGGCTATCTCCGGTTTTGATCCATTGCAGATTATTTTTCTCCCAGTTTCCGAATCGGTTGTTCCTTCTACACTTTGTAGCGGAAGAATTGCATTAACGGCTGCGATGCTAGGGTCATAAAATTCGGAGACGACGTTGTCTAGGTTCGAATCAAAGACGATGCGATAGTAATTTCTACGATCACTTTCAGAGCTCGGGCTGGGGGCTATTTGAAGTACGAGGTCGATCGAGCTTGTGCCGCAGGGCTGGCTATCGATTGCAAAAATTCTCTCGACCCTTCCTACTCCTGCATCATCAATTGTGTGATCTATTTCTTTTCCGTTTGAACGTCTGCCACTAATCGAGTGGCTTCCGTCATTCTCGTACAGATAGAATTGGTAATCTTTCTTTTCTATTTTCATAGGGGCGTCCAGCCCCGCTATGGTATAAACTTCCACTCCGACAGGAAGCTCGGCAAAACAAGTGGCGGCGAAAAATAGCAAGAAGGACGGCAGCAGTTTTTTCATATAAGTCTCGGTGGGTGTATGAATTCGTTATTTATGCCTCGTGAGGCCATCATCTAAATGCGTCTCTGAAAATTCGATCGCGCCAAATTTGTTGAACGAAGTTCCATCTTTCGGCTCGGCTAGTCGTCCTGCTGTTTATAACAGTAGTAATTCTGTCCGTGGCCTCTCTGGTAACTCCAGTATCGGCATGCTCATACAGGCGGTTCTCGACCCAAAATGCAAGTCCTGATCGCACGGCGTATGTCGGCTCATCGACCCTGTCCGGATTTGATTCGAAATCTATTCTTTCGCCCCAAATCCGCTCATGATCTGTTGTAAATTTTCGATAGTTGCTTCGTCCCGTAAGCTGCTTCAGCCCTCGACCTCGATACCGCCAACCATCTCCTGGTTCGGTGTTTCCTACCCGATATCCCGGGGAGCGGTTGGCATCCGCATATGCATTATTTGCAATGGCTTCCTCGTTGCGTGCATCCCGATCCGACCGCTCTCTATTACCTCGGTAATAAGAAAAGTCGCTTGTATAAAGCCCATCTGCGGAATACCTGAGATTCTCGCGAAATTCCATTGATCGACCTATCTCCTGCCGGACTTGTCCGAAAAAGTGCGTCAGGCGCTCTTCGCTATCGATCTTGCCGAGATCTAAATTTAAGTTAACGCCATCAGTAACAGTCTGTAGTCGATCTTCAGGGGCGGAAGGAAATATCTGTCGTAGCATTTCGACGGTAACGCGTCCGACCTTGCTTCTGAAAAAGTTCTCAACAAACCCAATAGGGTGCAGATGATGCACCGTCGAATTCGAAGGACCATGACCACCCGCCACATGCGGCCAGATATGCAGGCTCTCGATGCGGCGCTTCTCGTGTTGCCAGTCGATCAGCAGGGCAGGATCCTCGATGAGGCTGTCGACCTGGTTCCAGCGATCCATCGGTGGCGCCCACTCACTGGGATAGCGGATCACCAGCCGCGAGATAGCCTGTGCCAGCCATGGCTTTTTCAAGGCGTCGCGGAGTTCGAGGGGCGTGATCTGCTTGTTGTCGTCGGTATCGATGGCTTGGCCGAGTGCTGCGAACAGCGGGCTGTCCTCCACGCTGCGGGCGCTGGATTCAAATGCACCTTGCTCGGATGGCGTGCTCCTTCTGCTGGAAGATAGCTCGCGGGCGAAGAGTTCGCGAGGCTGCAGTTCGCCCGTATCGAACAATTCGAAGCCCGGCCATGCCCACGGCGAGCAACGCTCCACGTTCGGATGATCGCGTTCGCGCGCCCAGCCCTGGATCGGGTCGATCGCCGCCGAGCGGGGCGACGGCGGCGCACAGGGCGTGCCAGGTGCGCTGGCCGCCGTCGGCGCGGCGCAGCTGCAGCGACAGCCTCTGGCCGAGCAGGGCCGAGGTGTCGACGAAGGCGGAGGTCGCGAGCACGTCGACGTCGAGACGGAACGGCGCGCAGACGGCCTCGGTGGCGTGGAAGCGTTCGACGACCAGGCCGTCGACCGGCGCGACGAGCTGGATCAGCCGCGCGTGCTGCGACGGGGTGGCGAGCGAAGCCAGGGCGGCGGCGAGGCCGGTGGAGGGATCGGAAACGATCATCTCGGCAATCCTTTGCGTACGAGGGTGAGTGATCCCGGGTCGCGCAATCTCTGCCATATCGATGGAGTTCCGGCCTACTCTTCTCGGAAGACGGCCAATCGTCTTTGCAACTACTTCAGTTTGTTATTGGGCTGTCTGCAATTGGTGCATCGCATGGCGCATCAAGTTGGTTAAGTGGTTGGACTGATAGCCTTTCGACCCAAGCTCTTATAAGCCCGTGTGTTGAAGACGAATAGGTTACCTCGGCCCATTCGTCTCCTCTTACTCTTCTGATATCTTTGATGACGACTTTATCGTCAGGTATGAGGTACATGGTGGTAGCTGTGCCGGAGTCAGGAGCTTCGTAAAGATATGATTTTGTAGCGATGCAGCCAAAAGCCTCCTCGCGACCGCCTCTTATTGAAATAAAAGAATCCTGGTCATTCCCAGAATTGATGGAAACTCGACTGAAATCATAATCGATATCTTCGATCGTGGTTGATAATTTTATTTCATCTTCATCGGTCACAGAATATACCTCTGTCCGTGCGAGCGGACCATATCTTTCGATGGAGACTATTTCTTTTTCTGCTGGT
>NZ_KQ759763.1:3963354-3965915 GCF_001482195.1 Luteimonas abyssi
TGCAGATGATGCACCGTCGAATTCGAAGGACCATGACCACCCGCCACATGCGGCCAGATATGCAGGCTCTCGATGCGGCGCTTCTCGTGTTGCCAGTCGATCAGCAGGGCAGGATCCTCGATGAGGCTGTCGACCTGGTTCCAGCGATCCATCGGTGGCGCCCACTCACTGGGATAGCGGATCACCAGCCGCGAGATAGCCTGTGCCAGCCATGGCTTTTTCAAGGCGTCGCGGAGTTCGAGGGGCGTGATCTGCTTGTTGTCGTCGGTATCGATGGCTTGGCCGAGTGCTGCGAACAGCGGGCTGTCCTCCACGCTGCGGGCGCTGGATTCGAATGCACCTTGCTCGGATGGCGTGCTCCTTCTGCTGGAAGATAGCTCGCGGGCGAAGAGTTCGCGAGGCTGCAGTTCGCCCGTATCGAACAATTCGAAACCCGGCCATGCCCACGGCGAGCAACGCTCCACGTTCGGATGATCGCGTTCGCGCGCCCAGCCCTGGATCGGGTCACCGGTTGCGGTGCCGGTGTCGATCAGGAACCAACGTGTGCCGTCTTCTTCGGTCGCGGACGATGCGGCCGATTTGAGCGAGACCACGTTGCTGTGAGCGACCGGCTCGCCGGCCACATTGGCGACCTGCAACGGGAAGCGGGACCAGACCCGGGCGGGGCCGGCGACGACCGAGCCCGGAGTCGCGGCTGAATGGTCGAGCCAGATGTCGCCTCCGGACGGTGTCAGGAGTTTGCGCCGGGTGTAGGCGGATTTGTCCGTGAGTGTGTTGAACGCCTCCAACGTCAATTCATTCCCTGACGCATCCACGGCCGCGAGGAAGATGCGGCCGTCCGCATAGGTGCGGGTGGAGGTGACGAATCCTGGCGGCCTGTCGCTCACGATGTCGATCGTGCCGCGCTTTCCCTTGACCCAGCCGGAATCCGTCCCGCTTTCACCTTGTAGGATGGCCGCCTCTGTGCTGCCCAGTTCGATGTCGGGCGTGGCAGGCTGGACCAGCATTGCGCCGGGCTTGACGTGGAGCAGTGTCTTATCGTTCTCACCGAGCTGGGTATCACGTGCGCGGCTCTGACGAATGAAGGCTTGCAGATCCTCAGGAGTGAAGACATCGATCTGTGCCAGTGGACGATCGCTGCAGCCGATCATGGGGTCCATGTCCAGGTAGCGTTGATACTGGCCGAGGTGTCCGACCAGGTCGCCAGCCTTGATCTCTTCGGGTTCGGGGAATACGTGTACGGTCCCGACCGCATGAGGTTGGCTGGTGGACGTCAAGCCCTCCCGCGAGGTTGCTGTGCCCTTGAAGATGTACAGACCTGTGACATCGGTAGGATATGTGGTGCCTCCCCCAACGACTTCTAAGATCCGGTGATACGCGGAATTAGCCGGATTGGCTTCGCCGAGCTTCAGTTTGACGCCGCGTGGAGCGAATCCAGCGATAGTATTTCCAGCGTCGCGCAGGTTCATCCCGATCCCGCCCGTGGCGGGGATGAATCCGTTGGTTTCACGGTCGCTGTCTGCTGCGCGATCGCCGACCGTATAGATAGCATCGTTCCAGAACGCCGGTCGCGCGAGTTCCTGATTCGTGTCGTAGCTGGGCCAGTTGCTCAGGTGCATGTATAGGCTGTACAGCACGAGGGACGGTTCGGTATTGGACTGCTGCTCCCCCGAGCCAGTGCTAGGTTCCTGGCCGCCGTTTTGCGGAGCCGGCGGTGGTTGAAGTTGATGTTTGACCAGAACGAAGCCGCTTGAGTATCTGGCCGCCGCGCATGTTTCGTAAGGGACGGTGGGATAGTTGTCATCGATCCGGTAGGCAATGACCTCACCGTCCGCGATGCAGCGAACGCCATCATCCTGAGACAGAAGGCGACCTGTCTCTGCACCGAAGTGGATGCCGCCGTGCCACTGGCCGTTGTAACCAATGGGGAAGAAGCCGTCCTCGGCCCTGCTCAGCGCATCGAAGTAGTCCTGAGCGCTAGGCTCGGCCGGATGAGCGTCCGCGGAGGCGCTGTCGTCCTTTAGGGGGAACGGATAAACAGTCCGATTCAGCGGCTTTGGTTTTTGGGATTCTTCGGTCATGGGGCTTCCTTGCAATCCATCATCCTGAGAAATCGAACATCCGCTTCGGTGTCAGTTTCACGAGGCCATCGGGCAGCGACAGACGCACGTCGCCGCTCTCCCCACCCCGAAACGGATGTTGACTGGCCTTGACCGTGAATTCCCCCGGGCACTCGAAGGTGATGTCGCCGCCTTCCAGCACCACGCGCGATTGCCCGGCCTGCAGGACGATCTTCTCGTTGGCGAGCACGTCGATGCGCTCGTCGGTGGCGGTGAGGGTGACGGATTGGTCGGCCAGCAGTTCCAGTTCGCCGGTATGCGCTTGCAGGCTCAGCGGGCCGTTGGCGGCGATGGCGCGCACCGGGCCGGCGTGGGCGTACAGGGCGGTGTGCTGGCCGGCGACGCTGGCGAAGGTCTGGCCGGCGGCCAGATGCGCATCGCCCTGGGCGGTGAGGTGCAGCGCACCGCCGGCGTAGGCCACCGCGCTCTTGGGGGTGGCGA
>NZ_KQ759764.1:0-218 GCF_001482195.1 Luteimonas abyssi
AATTCTGACTTTTGATTCATTTGAAACACCCTTTCTAAGTTGGTATTTTAATATCCTTCTTATACGTCTGACCCACGTATTATTTTTTTTACCATTCATCAACGATCTGTTTAATGACTTCTATACTTTCCTTGTAAAACCAGAAACGTTTGCCTTTTGCTTTACGTCTTTCTAACAACCTCATTCTTGGGTCATGTAAGATGTTTTGTTCCAGGAAT
>NZ_KQ759764.1:251-1124 GCF_001482195.1 Luteimonas abyssi
CACAAGCGCTTTGATAATTCCTTTATGTCACACATGAACAAAGCATCTTTTAAACTTTCTTCTAACTTCTCATCAATATAAGCCTTAACTTCCCGATCATTAATATCAATACTCACATTGGCTATTGGCATTTATTTCACCTCTTTCTTTATCAAGGTCCTATCCACTTGCTGCTTATTGTATAATCCTTCAAAAGCTTCATATGCACATGATTTTGAACAAAATTCAGTTCCATTGTTACCAGCTCTATAAATAATTGTGTGTTCTGTTAAATACTCCCCACAATGAGCACAGGAAAGTGACTGATCAGGTTGTACACTTTCAATAATTGCTGCTACTTCTTCACGATCCATAATTTGATAGCCTTCACCAATAACGTATTTAGTTGGTTTATTATCGCGGTAATAAATTGTTCGATACTTTTGGCCTTCTTCACGCAATTGATTTTCTACTCTTGATACCTGGTGAAGATCAAATAAAAATTGTGTGTCGGAAACAGTATAGATCACCCATTTTTCATTCACCGCCACGGTTCTAAACCTCCTGCTCAATCATTTCCTTTTCAATAAGAAAAATATCATCGAATTTACACCCTAATGCATCACATATTTTTTTTGCAGTCGCAGGTCTAGGTGATTGTTTACCATTGGAAATTTGAATGAGCGTAGCTTCAGATATTCCGTTTTTTCTAGCAAATTCCCTTTTTGAATAACCCTCTCTAATAAGTTGAGATATAAATTCACTTTTTGATTTTAAAATGATCATTTCAACCCTCCTTTCTCAAGTAAATTACAGATTAAAATAACCAGAGTTTTGGTTATTTAAGATTACATACTAATCATATTAATAATAAATATGGTTGTCAAGTTATTT
>NZ_KQ759764.1:1169-1884 GCF_001482195.1 Luteimonas abyssi
ATATGGTTGTCAAGTTATTTTGATTAGATTATTGGTTATTTTGATTTGTTATGGTATTATTTATTTAATAAAAATTTTAATAAGGTGATGATTATGGGATTTATTTATTGCAATTTACGTGTTTTAATGGCAGAGAATAGATTAAATATTCAAAATGTAAAAGATAAAACCACACTTTCACGTACTACCATTTCTAACTTGTACAATAATTATGGTGCCGGAGTACAATTTGATACAATGACACAACTTTGTGATTTACTTAATTGTGATGTAGGAGACTTATTTAAATACGTAGATATAAATGTGGGGTATGAAATCATATCTAAAGATAACATTGAAACATCCGTAGATATTCACATAACCGATCCATCAGAGGGGGATGGTTTTCCATATATACATGAATTGAATGCTGTATTAACTTTGAAATCTTTGATTAACTATCAAAATAAAGAAATGGAGTTTAGTTTCTATATCGATTACAGTATGAATTTTGATGAACATAATAACATTAGTTTACTAAGTCAATATAAAACCAACTTCTTCGATAATATAAAAGAAGTAAACTTCCCTGTTTATGTTGTTGATTATTTAGAAAAAGAGCTAGACCAATTTATTTGTGATTGGTCATTAGAATACGTAGATAACATCGATGTTGAAGATATTACATAAATAATCCTTCTTATCCGTCTGACCCACGTAAAGAAGGGAATAAGTA
>NZ_KQ759764.1:1920-9270 GCF_001482195.1 Luteimonas abyssi
ATCAAAATTGGATAAAGATCTTTACTATTACGTCACTAGCAAAAAGGAAAAATTATGGTGTTATCGTCACTTTTACTATGACGCTCTGGGAAAGAGAAGAGAAAAAGCTAAACGAAGATTTACAACAGAAAAAGAAGCCTATAAGGCCTTATTAGAAGTGAAGGCCAATCTGCTTAATGGTAATACAAAACAAGTGGAGCATTCTAATTTAACAATTTCAGAATGGTTAGATATTTGGTATGATACGCATAAGAATGATTGGAAAGTTACTTCACGAGATCAAAGAAGGATGGCCATAAGAGATCAAATGAAACCACTACTAGGGAGTTATAAGCTTGCGGAACTAGATAAGACTACTTACAAGCGTGTATATATTAATAAACTGCTTGAAAAGTACAAGCCTAGTACCGTTCAACTTTTTCACCGATTATTTAAAGTGGCCATTAATGCTGCTGTTGATGATGAAATTATCCCTCGTAACCGATTCAATAAGATTACGATACAACAGGATGAGCCAAAGGATAACTTCCTAACAGCCGAGGAATTAAAAAAACTGTTAGCAGCTGCTAAACAGTATGAGAATGAAACTAATTATACATTCCTTCTAACATTGGCATACAGCGGCATGCGAAAAGGTGAAGCCTTAGGAATACAGTGGAAAAACGTTGATTTTGATGCTCATACCATCACAGTGGAGCGTACCAAAGATAATAAAGGTGTTCGTACCCCTAAGACAAAAAACAGTTACAGAACCATTCTAATGGATGATTTAAGTATAAAGCAACTCCAGCAATATAAAACATGGTGTAAACAAGTTAAATTATCTTATGGAAAAAAATTAAAGGATAATGACTTTGTATTCATCTCTTTTCAAACTGGTGAGCCTGTTTCTGATACAACTGTTATGTACGGACTTAGAAGAACCATCAAAAAGGCTAATGAAAAAGTGGAAACTTCCCAGGGGAAAATAAAAGAAGTAACCCTTCATGGATTACGTCATACACATGCTACTCTTTTAATTAGCCAGCGGATCCCGGTAAAAGTTATAGCGGAAAGATTAGGGAATACACCTCAAATGATTTTTGATATTTATGGCCACACATTCAAGGAATTAGAATCGGAAGCAGTCACCGCATTTAACGATAGTTTAAAGCATTCTGCGGTAACTTCTGCGGGAGCCGATTAAAATACAGCCCTAGAAGCCTTATTTTACAAGGGTTTATAAAACTGTTCAGTTCTACTCTCGTTAATTTCCGAGCATATTATTTAACGATAGTAAAAACCCTAGAATCCTTGTTATATCAAGTGTTTTAGGGTTTTTTGTTTGTTTTCAGTTCCGTAAAATTAGGTATTCTCCCGCAACTATTTGCGGTAACTTTGCGGGAGCATTGCGGTAACATTTTTATTTAATAAAAACGTGGGTCAGACGGATGAGAAGGAATAAAAACCGGAAGGAATAAATACTATCAAACTAATAAGACTGTTAATACATATCTCTTGTAAGATCCATAAGTTGAGAATATTGATCTTCAAAAGTTTTTAATGTCTTTTCTAATAACTCTATTTTCATGTCATCATCTGTCTTATTAATCATTATTTTATTCAAATTTTTACAATTATTTTGCATTGTTTCAATAACATCTTTAACGTTTTCATACTCAATGTAAAAATCATTCGTATTAATAAAAATAATCTCATTGGTATCTTCAATAATTCGTTGGGAACAAAGATTTTTGGTATCAAAATCTAACTTATAGAAACTACTCTCTTTGTACCCTATATCATTCTCATGTTTTTTTATCGTTTCATAAAGATGTATATACATTCTTATGTCTCTGGGAATACTAAATATTTTAGAAGAAATAATTTCATTATACTTTTTTATGTCTTTCTTTGTTTTTTGTTTTGCCTCTTTTTTGTTATTTCTTTTCTCAAGTAAATGTTTTATAAAAAATCCGCCAGCAGCAGATACAACAATTTTCAATGCCTCCATGCTAATCGCAAAGTAATCCATAAATTCTTCTCCTTCTTCAAAATACAACTTTATCAATTTTCCTTACCTTAAATATCATTCCATACATCATCTCACCTATAAGATATTATAATCTATTACAGAATTCGATAAAAAGAAAAACCACAGAACTTAACCTGATAAGAATAGTAACTATTCTATCGCTCCATTATTTCTTAGATTCCTCATTATTTGTGGATTATCGTTCTCAACACTATAAAAGAATACTTCATCTACTTTATTTTTAATATCCCATTCCTTGATGCCCCATTCATTTGTTGTAATTAAAATTACTTTTCTAGACTCTGTTTTTTCCAGCTCTTCAAGAAACTTATTGTATCTTTTAGGATTATCTAGTACAGTTTGCACAGGATAGAACACCGTAAATGTATTTTCATTACCTTTAGGGTTAGATCTTGTATTCGTTACATAACTGTTAATGTTGACTCTCATTTTGCCAAGTTTATAGGTTGTTGTTGATTTGATGGCATAGGGCAAAAGATCTTTCTGGAAGGCGTGATTAATGTGATCTGAAATATCGGACATAGCACTTGTTCTAATGATCCCCTTACTAAAGATACCGTTTAAACAAGATAGAGCAGCCCTTAATTTTGCTTCGTTATCATAGCCCTTAATCAATAAGATTCTTTTAGTATCATCATTTATAAAGTTAGATATTGCATCAATTGCATTTTGCCTATCAGTCATTCTTTCACACCCTTTACATATTTAATTTTCATAAACTTAGACTTCATAAATGCTAGAGTATCTTTCCTTTTCCCATTCATCTCTTGCTTACTTGCTCTCCTGAAGTTCCAATTTTCTGAATAAAAGCCTAATACATGTTCATAAAGATTTGGTAAATTCCAAATAAATATACTCCAACACCTACATATTTAATTAAGACTCTTGGTGCTTTGCATACCTTTAATAAAAACATAACAATAAAGGCAGCTAGAAGTGGGATAAATAAAATCATTGCTAGCTCAAGTGCTAACTTATTGATTACAGGTTGTCCTACACTAAAATCAATTTCCATAACTTGTACCCCCCTCATCTTATATCGGAGGAAAGCCTAAAATGTGTACGCAATTCAAAATATATGATCTTCTTTATTAATTAGGAAAGCACCGTCTAAGGTGCTATTCTATACCAAATACATTCTTTATTTGGAATTTTGCGTATTCCTTTAGGACATCAAAAGGGACAGAACCTAATTCGAATCCTTTGCTTTTGACTCCTTCTTTAGTTTTTGCCCAAACATTATCGTTTTTGATAGAATCTAAGAACTCATGACCTTGCCAAGTTAATGAAGCGATTAACCACATCGGTTTATTATCTGCCCATTTTGTGTTGTTAATGACGTAACCAGCTTGATCTAATATTTTCAGATGGTATGCAACAACTTCCCTGTCCCAATCTTCAGGTATTGTAAGCTCTTGTCGGTCATTGTTATTTTCTATTAATAGCAGCAATTCTCGCACTAATTCCATATCTCTTTGCATCGATTTCTCCTCCTATCTAATAAGTTCTAATTTCGACAAAAAACAGGAAATTCCTGCATAAATCAGTAGTAAAACCAAAGAATATCCCTGTCTGTTGATAGAGAAGTATAAGGAGGATAACAATTGATCAAACTTATTAAGAAGAAATAAAAACAAGTTGCTCTCAACAGCCATTAAGCCAGTAGAAAAAAGTTATTGGAACAGAGGGGGGACCAGAATGAGAATGATACGAGGAGTAAAAAAGCTGTGTGAATACCTTGAATCAATTAGCTGTCCAATTAGTGAATCTACTATATATCGCTTGTTAAGAGAAGATAAAATCCCATATTCCAAACCTTCCACCAGAGTCTTACTTTTCAATTTGGATGAGATTGATCAGTGGATAAAAGGGGATGTCTCATGATGGAATTAACTGAACGTAAAATTAACAACTTACGTGCTGTTGCCCGAATCATTTATAAACGAAAGTACGGTATAGATATTGAATTTACTAAATCGGTGGAGGAAGTCATAAAGGATAATAAAGCTGGTGCCGTTAAGAACAACGCTAACAATTCATCTTAGCGGTTATAAGACGAGGTTATACTTAAGACTTATGTATCGATGTTATCCATTTATCGATGTAGGAGCAGGAATAATGCGAAGTTGAAATATGGTTAGCGAAGTTGAAATATGGTTAGTCCCACTACATCATCTGCATAACCTGTATTAAGGAGGGGATGAATTTGAAAAAACAACAAAAGTATACATTTCGGCACTATAGGATGGTCGATGGAGAAAAAGTTGAATTCGACCCTAGGCAAGATAAAGAGTTAGCTGAACGTTGTTTGTTGGCCCTTGGCTTTATAGCAACTGGTAAAGAATGTGAATTGGTTGATAAGAAGTGATTTCAACTGAGGTTATGAGCCCAAGATTTCACTTAAAATTTATGCAACGCACAAACAGTCAATGGGAGAGCATGATCGCAAGCAATACCCATTCTACAACATCAATTGCTTTTCGATTTAGATTAGATTGATCAGTGGATAAAGAATAGTTAAGAGAGGGTTTTAATAAAATAAGCAGCACCTACTGTACAAGTAATGATAGAACAGAGTTAAAGAAGAAAAAGTTTCCCATACAACTTATTTATTTGCTCACTATGGATAAAAGAGATAAGAGAAGTAATTTTAACCCTGCCATTCGTGCATAAGTGGAGATTATATTGAATACTGGATGAATCTTGAAGAGAGTAAAGAAAAAGTAGGGCGTATTAGTGGCCCTACTTTTTAAATTTAATTCGTCGGTCCCAAGTGAGGAAATGATAATTTTTTTGTTAAAAGTCTTCCTTTAACCCATGATTATATGCGTTATAAACATTAATTGGAGGCATAATAACTGGAGGAACCCCTGCTTGAGAAGTAAAGCTTGTAATTAAAGACCTTAAATACGGCAACAAAATTGCCATTCCATTCATTTGAAAGTTCTCAATATTAACGTCCCCTTCACATCTAAAGTAGCCTACCACAGTAAGTCTCAAATGGAATGGAACATCATTTATACTAAAATCTTCTTCAAACACCTTACAGGATAAAGTCAAAACTGCTTTGTCTTTATTATCGGAATATTGTGCACTAGATTCAAAAGCAAATTCCAAAGATACTTCATTACTTCTTTCCTCTAAGTTAAAATCATAATTTCTTTCAAAAACCATTTCTTTTACAGTATAATCCTCAAATATTAAAACACTTTCTATCCCTTGACTCATTATACCATCTCTCCATAAATTAAGAATTTACTAGTTTTAAAGATTTTATTAGCAGGCAGCTTTGAAACTAGCCCCCTTAAACCTTGTTCCATTATTATTATAATTGTAGAAGCTATTATTAGTATTAAACTTCGATTTAACTTTAACTTTTATCTTTACAGAATCATTATAGAACTTTGCTTCTACATTAAGATCGTTGAAATAAACTTCCCCATTACCTTCTTCATAATCAAAGCCGGATTCATTAAGAAGGTCATCAAATTCTTCATCACTCATATTTGCGAATAATTCTTGAACTTCTTTCTCTATATCTCTCATCAACATCACATCCTTTAACTAATTATTTAGCTTCTGCATAGTTTTTTACTTCAATATATGGAATATGCTTGATACATAACTCAATACCATTCGGTACTCTTGAGCCACTAAATCCGAATTCCCTGTCAGCTTTTGTATATGTATATGTTTCGGCTCTAATAAGCTTATAGCCCTTAGCCTTGGCGATTGCATTATATATTTTTCCATCTAAATCTTCTTGACTGTCTACATTAATTTTTCTTTTTCTACCTGATAATTGATCAACTAAAAAACGCTTTCTGAATTCATGAAAAAATTTCTTCGAATCTCTATCATCAGCAGTATCAAATATTTCACGTTCTGGGACTTTAATTTCAACTCTAATAACTTTGGGAATTTTACCGTTGTGTCTTGCAATAGCCCAGGTATTCGCTAAATTGAAATCTTCTTCAAAAAAATATATACCTGAACCTAACCAACCTACTCTTCCGTTGTTTATGAAGTTCGTTCGAATTATTTGCTTAGCTACATTATTATTTGTTCCATGATAACCAATAAATTCTCTATACTCCATTTCATGACCTCTTATTTTTTTCATTTGATTCATAAAAAATTACACCTTTGAATTAGTATAATACAATTGAGGTATAAAATAAAGAATTGAATTTATATTTACTTTATTCCCTTATCAGCAAAAAGTATTCTTTATCTTACAAAAAAAAAGAGCGGGAGGCGCCCGGTCGACCGTTCAATAACTTGTGGCGGACTATCTTTCCCGGAATATTTTTAGGCCATTCTTTAACTATCAGTGCCTATGCACACATAGTGTATGGTCTTATGTGTAAAGTGATATGTGTGCATAGACACATAGTGTATAGTCCTCAATCTTTTGCTGTAGCTACGTTTTTATCACATCCTGGAAGTCTAACTATCCATCTCGATGGAAGTCTTGTTAAGGTGGTTATGGAACAGAAATCAAGTTGCTTCCTTAATTAGAGAATTCTTTTTTTTGACTCTCAGAATTCGCTTTTTTCTTGATAATTGTACCGCACATAATAACCATTATATGCGGTAGATGGAGAGCTCATATTTAATAGGTAACATTTTAAGTTAGATCCTTTTGTTTCCTGGAGTAAGCCTAAAATTATGGTAAACCCAAATTTGGGGAGTCCTTAATTTAAGCCCAATTTTCTTCTGCAGCATATCGTCTTATTCAGAGATATCATCAATGAATGAAATGGTGTGACTGGAGACTTCGCCAGTTTCCATTGCTTTTAGATATTCCTCTTCACTATTGTAAAAATGTACCCTTTGTTTGTATGGGAAATTGCTCATCTTCTTTTCTAATAACTTGGCCCTTGTAAGCAGACTATTACCCAGCATTATTATCACACTCCATTACAGCTGCAACCCAATCATCTACTAAATTACTTTTAAATCCTTTTTGCTGCTCTTGTTCATCCGTTAAGTCAGCATTTGGAAGTAATTCACCCAAAGTTATCGTATTAATGGAATGTATTTCATTCAATTGTCGCTCTATTCTGTGAATCCTATTATTAAAACTCACCATCATCACTCCACAACTGTTTTGTTTCTTCTTTTGTCATCATGTAGGCTTCGAGAATAAAACATAATCCACCTTCATCATAAATCCCTTGTTTACGTTTATTATTTATTTGAATAGCTAATTCACTTGGATCTCCTCTCATAGCGCTATCAAATATTTCATGAACTTCACTTTCTGTCATAATGATAGTTGTGCCATCGGTGAAATCCATGTCCCTTTTTTC
>NZ_KQ759764.1:9280-10756 GCF_001482195.1 Luteimonas abyssi
ATCCATGTCCCTTTTTTCGTTACCAGGTACAGCATTAAATTGTTTCTGCAATTGTTTTACTTTTGATAGTAAACTCATCGTTTCAACTCCTCTAGCTGCTTTTCAATAGCTTCTAACCTCTCTGCTGCTTCCCCGTCTTTATAAGCACCCAGGAATACGTTGGACAAATACCCAATGGCATTTGCTTTCTTTATTGGATCAATATCTTCGTTTTGCCTGAGAATGTTGATCTGCTCTGTTATTAATTTCTTGATATCCTGTGGTTTAGTTAATCTTCTTTGTTTTACCATTGGGTATATCCCCCTTTCAAAACGTTGGTATTATGCTAGTTTCAGTTAAATTACATAAACATAAAACCATTAAAACCAGTTGTTATAAAATAAATTTTGCTTTATTTCTTATTTCTAGTCTTGAAGTACATTCCTTTCTTTTTCATGGCTTCTAGTATTTTTTTATTAAAAATACTAGATTGTTCTAATACATGGTTAGGTAAATCAATATACCGTTCTGTTGGTCCAAGTTCGAGCTTTTCATCCAATTCAAGATATAAACTCAATGCTTCTTCTAGATTTAATTCCCTAGTCGATTTAAGCCCAATGCCGTTCTCAAATCGAACATGAATCTCATATACTCCCTTACTGTTTGCTACGGTCCTTAATATCTCGCCATTTTCTGGCCAATCGGTAAAAACATTTTCTTCTCGCCAGTTATGGGTAGACATACCTTGCTTACCATCATCCAGCATTGCTTGTGTTATATATTCGCCCATCCAAATCGCTCCAATCTGATTAATTGTAGATTCCACTTGCTGAAGAACGTAATTCTTCTTCTAACTGGGTAGTTAATCTTGCAATGATGGCATCGGCATCTGCTGTTTCTTTTATATGAGTGTCACCAAATGTAATATTAGGAGTTAACGTTACGAAATTTTGTATATTTTGCAATTCCGCATATTCTCTAAGAAGCTTAAGGTCCTCACTGGAAATATCTACGGTATCATTAATCTTGCCTACTTCTCCAACTTTACCTACTTTTCCGATATCCCCTTTATCTGCTTTACCTGGTAAGCCACCAAACTTATCTAATCCTTTCAATACATTTTCTAATCCAGTGTTTTGTCCAGCACCGTTCACAATATCATTGATTTTCCCTAGTTCTGATCCAATTCCAGAAACGAGATTCGCCCCAGCTGAGTAACCACTATTGAATGCATTTGGCACATTCCACATTTTCATCTTAGGTATTTCCCACACATCGATACCGTTATTTCTAGTCGGTTTTTCTAAACTATTCATCATCCCATTAATCAAATCACTTGCTGAATTTATGTTTGCAGTATCGAATAATTCTGCCTTACTGAAATCGGTACCGAAGATACCATTCACTTTATCCACTAACCAATTAAAGCCTTCTAGCGCTTTGTTTACAGCATTCATAATGGCATCAATAAAGGAATTTGCAAAATCACCTGCTCCA
>NZ_KQ759764.1:10802-17173 GCF_001482195.1 Luteimonas abyssi
CAAAATCACCTGCTCCACCTACCATGCTTTGCATAAATCCAAGGAAATTCATTGATAAATCATAGAATAATTTTTCAATAGCATAAACCGGGTCATAGAAGACCACCATCAAGAAATTAACAAATGATGCAATGTGATTCCACACGAAGGCAAATACATTCCAAATAGTTACTCCCAGTGCAGAAAATGCTCCTGCGACAAAACCAATTATTTGTTCGGTGGTTATACCGAAGCGGATTAAAGTATAAATAATGACACCGATTAATCCGGCTATAGCAAGAATAGGCAAGTAGATCGACATAAAGCCAGTTGCAATTGCTGCGAGCGGAGGTATTGCTGTCCATAATGCAGCAGTCATAGCTATTAGAAAGCCGATCGTTGTGACAAGGGCGAATACTGAGACTGGAAGCCAGTAGTTTTGCATAAACCCACCAATGGCCGTAAAAACAGTTAACAAACCATTAGCTGCTAATGCTGCTGCCTGTATGGCTAATGATAATGTCTGCATCGCAAACACACCCTGATCGGAATTGAGCCATTCATTCATCCGAGTCAATACTCCCTCAAAAGCCTCTGTTGCATCATTTTTCAAAAGACTCATAGCTTGTCCGAATGTCATTGGCATGGATTCAAAGGCTTTATTCGTTTCCTCGACTGCAGCGAACATAGCATTTTTAACAATATCGGCTGTAAGCTGTCCTTCTGAAGCTAATTCTCTGACTTTCCCTATATCCACTTCAATGTAATCCGCAATGGATTGAATAATGTTAGGGGCAGACTCAAATACAGCATTCAATTCCTCGCCTCGTAACACGCCGGATCCTAAACCTTGGGTTAGTTGGAGTAAAGCAGAATTCATTTCTTCTACACTTGCGCCGGCAATTATGAATTTCTTGTTCAATTGCTCTGCAAATACAATCATTTCATCGTTAGAAGAAAAAGCTTTTCCAGCATTCATCCCAACTCTTGCTACAATACTAGCTGTGCTTGCATATGTACTTCTTGCTCGATTAGCTGAATCCATAATCTTCTGTTGTAATTCATCCGTTGTCTGGAGTCCATCGTTAATCATATTTAATCGTGCTGCAGTGCTTACATATTGATCAGATAAACCTATGGCTTGTTGTACACCTTGAAATGTTAAATATGCCCCAGCAATACCACCAATGGTTTTTAGAAGCTTATTAGCATTTGTGTTACCTCTGCTTACTGCTTGATTAAATTGATGCTGAGATCTTTCTGATCGTTCAATTGCCATGCGAATATCTGCTTCAGCATCAGCTAGATGCCCTTTTGCTTGTTCTAATTGATGTGTGAATTTTACATTTCTGTTTGTAGCATCCTGCATATCTTCCATGGTGTTAATCATGATATTCATGCTGCTCGTAATGTTCTGCAGCGGCTTTGTCATGGAATCAAATAGTTTTAGTGTAGACGATACGGTTGCCATGCTTTCACCTCTTTCTGTTTAAGGGGCACACATCATTATGCATACCCCGTTTGCAGTTATCTCTCTTCATTGTTTTTGTTTTCACTCTTCGATCCAAAGTAATATTCTTGCGCTTTTCTTGCTTCTTCGTTACTTTGAATCTTTGTACCAGCTATCATCTTCCCTAAGTCCATTTTCTCTTCATTGGCCAACTTTCTCACCTTCTTTCTCGTGATCCAACTCATACAATTTTAAGCTCATATTAAAGTCAGTACTTAAATTTCTAAGCTTTCTTTCATGACTAGGTTTTTTTGCAAGTTTAAATAATGGCTCTGTGGATCTATAAACTTCTGTATAAAGAGAATTTTGTTTTTTGAATATTTCAATATTCAATTCAATTTTACGCTTTTCGATCTGATTAAACTCGTCGAAAATGCCTTGTATTTGATCTTTCTCACGTACTTCTTTTCCATATTCTTTGATTACTTGAGATAATTCATCTAATAAGCCATTCTCGAAAACATTTATACAGTACTGTTCAATATCCTTCTCAATGCGCTCATAAATTTGTTCGAGAGAGTTAATTTCACTGGTATGATTCTTAATTCCATTTGCATCATATTTGTTCTCCGCATCCTGCAGCTTCTTTCTCGATTCGTTTAATTGCTGGCCAACTTCTTTTTGCTTGTCCAGCAACTCTTGATACTTTGATAAATATCTATCTTTTATTTCATCGATACGTTTCATTTTTACACCATCCTTTTGAATTATATTGTTCTCTTAAAATATTCGCAGAAACAACTCGTTTTTCTCATCTTCTGACAGCTCATTAAATTCTCTTAGAAGACAATTCACCTCCTCAAAAGATAGTATTTTACCGGGTTTAACAAGTGAACGTTCTTCCCCCATAGCTTTATCAAATTCCTTTTTATATTTTTTCTTAGCTTCATCAATAAAGTCCTGGAATTTCGTTTCATAATCAATACGTATTTCCCTGTATTCTTTTAAAGTCATGCCGTGTTTACTTGCTAACACATTATCATTAACAGGTAGCTATCAAACACCCTGTATTTTTCGGCTAAAAACTTCCTTTCCTCTCTCGTCATTTGCTTTAATGCAGCATATAGAATTTTCATATTCACTTTTTCTGGTTCCAATAAGTATTCAAAATCCCTATCAAAATATGGCCATTTCTTCAAAAAATATTTTGCTCGTTGAGTACGCAACTTTTGATCACACCTTTAACATGTTAAGGATATCGTCAAATTTATCCTGGAGAGTTTCAAAGTCGACATTTAAGATTTCATTGGATTGATCTAAAGGAATGTTCCTCATATGGTTCATGGCTTCTTCAATCTCCAGTAGTTCCTCATAAAATTCCTGATCTAACTCAGTTAACGGATGATCGCCTGGATCCTTTGTGTATTTCATTAGGAAATCATTTCTGATTTGTTTATCTAGTGTTAGAAGATAATCATTAACGTAACGCTGCTTCTTTCGTAACCACTCTATCCGGTGTTCATAATAGATAATTTCATCCAATAAATTAGCAACTTCCTTTTCTACTTTAAAACCAATTGATAAGATGCCCATCTCCGTCCATTGAATATTGCTGGTGAATGTTTGATCATAAAAGTTATTTCTTGTGATGCTGATTCTATCCTTAAGTCGTTCAATTTCATCATCGATGTGTAAGTAGAACCATATCTTCTTTTGCATCATCATGCTATCTATTCCCACACATGGAACACCTCCTTCTAGTTGAAAACCATCTGAATGTTAATGGACCTGAACCCCTTTTTTCTTCAATTCTTCAATCAGATCCTCGTGAATTAATACTTCGTTTTCTTTCTCCGTAAAATATCCTGGAGGGATGCAAAGGGTATTACATCTATTGGCAGTAACTATATAAAGAAAACCATCTATTATTCTGAATATTGGATAGCGGCAAAAAAGTCCGTGCTTCATAGCATTTGCATTTCCCCACTTAGGAAAGGTATTGCCCCTATTACCTTTTGCTGCCTGATTACCAGGTAAAAATCGGCCTGTTTTTGGATCCCTATTCATTTGCATTCATCCTTTATTTAAGGGGTGCAACGTTTCATAGAAGTAACGCTCGTTGCACCCCTTTTATATGCAACGTTTTAACCGTGTTCGTTTTGGAAAATATCGATTGTACTGCATATATTTCATCTTCATCGAAAATACGTGTTCTTGTGGTACCGCCTTTTGAGTACGGAACCTCAATTAGAATCGAAAACTCTTCATCTCTCAACCACCTTCATTTTGTGGGTAGTTGAAAATTCAGTAACTTTTAAATTGCTCTAACAGTTAGACAAAAAAGTCCAATAGCAAATGGTATTTTTATTTATACTATGAATCTGGTAACTTACTTCTTTATCTCTCGTTATTTGAGATGTCTCAAATGATAATCCCTTTTTTCTTTTAGCGTATAAGGATTGTACTTAATTACATAGCAATGCACTGTTAGACTCGTTCTATAGGTATGGTAAGAAACTTCATGCACTTCTTTTCCTACCTTTTCACAATGCTCCAGAAATTCGTTTAGTTCATACGTAGCTTTCTCTGGTGTACTTTCTTGGATGTGCATAATTCTAAAACCGTTTATATTCATTTACCTTCTCTCCATTCTATAAATTAAATCGTCTTGTCCATATTTCTCCAATCCCTTTTTTTAGACTATATAGTGAATGATGAATTGTTTTGTTATGGTTCTACTCTTACCATTCTCATGTTCCACTGTGCATTTCACAGGTTCACCTTCTTTTTCAAAAACTTGAATATTTACAACACCTTCTTGCTCAATAGAATATGTTTTGGCACTTCCAGGGAACAAACGGACTTCTTGTACATATATTTTTTTCTAGCATGAATAAAATTCCTCCCAGTGTTTGCAACTTAAATTGCAACTTAAATCTAGTATTTCGATTGCACCTCTCACTCTTACTCCCACAATTGATAGAAGATTTGTGAAACCATGCAACTGAAATTTTGACATATTATAATTTTTTTATTACGTTATCCTTTCTTCCTTTTTGATATTATTTTTAAAACTTAATAGAAGTATTACGGTTGCACGGTTGCAATTTACCTCTAACAACCTATGGTTATTGACTTTTACTATGCAACTGGAATACTTTTTTTCGGTTGCAATCCAGTTGCATAGTTGCATTTTAAACAGCTTTTAGCCTTTTATTTTCATAAGATTTTTGATTTTGATTCTTATCAGGAAATCTTATCCCTAATAAGTCTAAATCTCCTAATTCATTCATCAATGTTTCCCAACTGTATCTGTGTTGAGCTTCTGTATCCCATTCTTTCCCCAGGTATGTTTTAAATTGCTTGTGAAATTGTCGATCCGATAACGGTTTATAGCCATTGTCCAGGCAAAACTTTTTATAGAATCCATATACCACATACTTAGGTACTTTTTGAATGTTCCACTTGTCAAACACAGAAACTTTAAAATCTAACACTGGATCATTGTCTTGTTTAAATACTTCCAATTCATTTAAGGAAGCTGCTGGAATATCAAACTTATCAAAGTCCATATGAATAGCTTTATGCAGCACATATTCTAGTACTCTTGGATCCTTAATATATGATTCTTTAATCTTGGGATTCTCTTCCCCGCCTGTAAAATCAGCGTTAAAAGGTACAATAATTAAGCGTCTAATGGTTCCATTCGTTTTATTTTTGAACTTTGGCATACCATTGGTTGATTGGATAACAGTACATTTAAAAATGGTATGGTAGATAGGTTTGTTTTTCATCTCCACAGAAACAATGTCGCCAGTTACAACGCTATTGAAATTAGATGAATCATCAATGTAGATATGAACAGGGACATCATCACCTATGACAGCCGTTTTTCCTTCCAAGACGCTCAAGCGAAATCTCTCATCAAATTCATGAACTTTTAAGGTAGCTATGTTATGGAAACCTATTAAATTGGTAAGTAACTCCTGGAAGGTACCTTTACCGTTATTACCATCACCAATTAAAAAGATGGCCTTTCGTCTTGTATAGTTGCCATTCAAAGCATCATTGATTACTTGCCATAAGAGATGAACAATTTCTTTATCATTAGAAGCGATAGAGTATAACCACGAATCTACATCCCATCCATCTAAAATAGGGTTTGCTGGATTATCTTTATATGGAGTGGCGATTTTAGTTGTAAATACGTAATTAGGGTTAAATGGCTCCAACTTTTTTGTTTGAAGATTAAAGACACCGTTAGCCACTGGTATACGATACCTGGAATCCGTTTTTTCTTTTACTTCTGCTTTATTCGTTAAATGGTAGATTACTTCATCTGCCTTAGTACTGTTCAATTTAGGCTCTAGCCATGAAATAACACGTTTAATAACTGTTGTATTCCTCGTGTATATACCTTCATCGGGCATATACATAGCTATTCTAGTATTTTCTTCTAAATCAAATAGAACAAAACTTACATATTCGGGTAGAATAATAGAACACATTACAGGGCTTATTATCGTTGGTTTTCTTCCTTTTTTACCGTTATCTTCCCATTCTTGAAGCATCCGTGCTAATTCCTCAAAATGGCGATCATTTAAGTTTTTTTTCAAATCTACTCCAGGGGCATCCTTTAATGGCTCTTTAAAATCATCTTCAGGACTTGGTCTAGAAAGGTAAGTTGCTTGTAATCCGTTTAAAGCCTTGTTGATTGTCCATGACTTATAATCTTTCCTATCCCATTTAGAACGATACAACCTACTTTTAGAGAATAAGCGATCAATCTGTTCTGGATCTTGTGTGTAGAAAGCAATATAATTACATAATGCTTGATCAGCTTCACTTTGGCTCCCATATGCTGAAAAATCACCTGTGTATAGTTTTTTAAATTGCTTTCCATTTTTAGCTTTCAATGCGATATTTATAATCTCGTCATCTT
>NZ_KQ759764.1:17183-18375 GCF_001482195.1 Luteimonas abyssi
GATGGAGACGCTCGAGATGCTGACTTTTGTAATTGCTGTGGCTCCGTTTTATCAGTAGCAGCGAAATACATATCATAGATATAATTCAACGTATCTTGTCGCTCTTGTATATCTAGCGGCATTCCCTCTACAGGATTTCTGGTCATTACAATGAAACGTTTGCTATCATATATTTCAATTCCTTTTTCAGTATTTTTAGAGCGATTACCAGGCTTCCGTGCTTTAATAAATATGTGAATGCCTTTACCACTTTGGCTATATTCTGTATAACTATCGAATGCATTTATAAGAGACTGCGCTTCTGGATTTATAACACCATTTTCAATGCAATCATCCAGATCAATAACTGTGTAAGGATCGTTCTCAGTCACTACATATCCTATCCCACTAAATTTGTGCTCATGTTCCCATGTAGAATAGAAACTTGTCCATGTTCTCGGATTAGTTGAATTTGCCTTCTCTCCATTTATCTGATAAGGCACTTTAGTTGTTTTTTTCTGTCCTTCAATTTGTTCCATTTTCCACATTACCCATTGATTACGTTTAGTGAGTTCCTGCGGAATATCGCTGATGTATGGTATAATAAGATCACCTACTCCCTGACGTACAAGTACTGTATATTTTTTAAGTTATCTGTTATAATAGTTTTAAGTTGAGTATTATTTTTCCTATGTTGCTTTAAACATAGGCTTTTTTTATAGACAAAATTGTATGATCAACACTGTTAGTAATAAGAGCAGCGGCACGTAAAACCAAAGCATGTCCAGGTGAAAGTCCTCCGTTTCAAAAAAGTAACCGTTAATTTTCTTTATCAGCTTCATAAGCTTCCCCTTTTTCTTTTTGTAATTGACTAAAGTGAAAGATAACATCCATAGACACGTTTAAAGCAGATCGATATTGATATAAACAGTCTGCGGACGTATCATCTGGGATACCTTTTTTCTCCCACTCCCAAATTGTTTTCTTAGATATTCCACTTTGTTCAGACAGCATATTAATCGTTAATGGCTTTCCATTTATCTTTTGAGCTTTTCTCAATTCTGCTAAATAAGATCTTGTATTTTCATCTACTCTCGACTTATCTAATAATTCCTGTCCTATACTATTTGCTGAAGCTAATTCTTTTTGGCTTTCTATCACACTATATCTGAGCATGGAATGAATGGCTAAAAGCTTTTTAGAAATTACCCCA
>NZ_JUKH01000033.1 GCF_001482195.1 Luteimonas abyssi
GTCATGGTCCTTCGAATTCGACGGTGCATCATCTGCATCCGATTGGGTTTATTGAAAACTACTCAAGCTTATCTTCGTGCGCTTGCAATCAACCCCTAACAGAAGAACAGCTCCAGGCAATCACTAACGCCTCACAAATAGAGAACGGGCTGTTCTCAAGGTCCGCTCACGCATCAATTCGAGGAACACCGGTATCCGATTTTTTAAGAGCCATCAACTTAGCAATGAATGCATACGACATAACCGAATGCATTGACAAGGCCCACTTCCTAGCTCATGTAGCACTTGAGACTGATTACATAAAAACAACACAAGAGTACAAAAATAGAGACGGATCAATACCGGCGCATTGGCACAATTATAGCGGCGGCCATGATTACCATGGCCGCGGACTGATCCAGCTTACCCACAATACCAACTATCGAGCATATTCCCGCCGGGAAAACAACGATGGCACCGACTACGACGCGAATAGAGGCCTTGTCGCAAGCAATCTTCAAGTAGCCACCGATTCAGCATGCTGGTACTGGCGAAACGGATCCGCGTGGGGGGACATGAGTACCTACGCGAAGAACAATGACTTCATATATACAGCGATTGGAGTAAATGGCGGATTCAACCACTTTCTCGAAAGAAAAGAATTCCTACAGGAACTCGCATCCAGGCTGAAAATAAACTTATGCTCCATTCATTCCGACAAGACGTTCGATAAATTCAGAGTATCTGAAAGCGCCTTGCACACAAAGCCAAATGGAATGAGAATTTTTAGAAGCGCGCGATACTTTGGAGACGCCAATGAAGTTTAAAGAAATCATCAACTTGACGATATTTTTTATCATTGCACTTCCTCTTACATCATGCGCACCTGATCTGTCAGGCCAGGAAAGGCAGCCAGCACCACAAGAGTTTGAAATATCTGAGTGGGTGGAAGGCAAACCAATGCACTTCAACCTTGGGAATGGTGCAACAGCAGAGCTATCGATATCGAATTCAGAATTAAGCATATCTCTTGGCCAAGGATCTTCTGCATTAACTACAGATGTATTTGTTGTCCCTGACGGAAGGACGGGAGCCCCAAGCGCGATCATAGGAAAAGATGTCAACTTTGATGGCACCATTGATCTTTTAGTGAAAGTATCCGACTCCGCATCAAATCCTTGCTACAAGATAATTACAACAGAAGCCCCAAACCAACAAAGCAGACACCAAGAAAAAACATCTTTCATCGAAAGCGAATTGACTGTCTGCAATCCCCATGTGAAACCAGCAGAAAAAGAAATAGTCTCCATCGAAAGATATGGTCCGCTCGCACGGACAGAGGTATATTCTGTGACCGATGAAGATGAAATAAAATTATCAACCACGATCGAAGATATCGATTATGATTTCAGTCGAGTTTCCATCAATTCTGGGAATGACCAGGATTCTTTTATTTCAATAAGAGGCGGTCGCGAGGAGGCTTTTGGCTGCATCGCTACAAAATCATATCTTTACGAAGCTCCTGACTCCGGCACAGCTACCACCATGTACCTCATACCTGACGATAAAGTCGTCATCAAAGATATCAGAAGAGTAAGAGGAGACGAATGGGCCGAGGTAACCTATTCGTCTTCAACACACGGGCTTATAAGAGCTTGGGTCGAAAGGCTATCAGTCCAACCACTTAACCAACTTGATGCGCCATGCGATGCACCAATTGCAGACAGCCCAATAACAAACTGAAGTAGTTGCAAAGACGATTGGCCGTCTTCCGAGAAGAGTAGGCCGGAACTCCATCGATATGGCAGAGATTGCGCGACCCGGGATCACTCACCCTCGTACGCAAAGGATTGCCGAGATGATCGTTT
>NZ_JUKH01000034.1 GCF_001482195.1 Luteimonas abyssi
GCCTATGCGGAGGCCGATTACGCCACCGCGGTGGGTGCGGGCAGCAGCGCGTATGCGCAGGGTGCGTCGGCGTTCGGTACCGGCGCACTGGCCGGCGGCGAATTTGCTACCGCGTCAGGTTATGGCGCGACGGCGGAAGGTGCGTCGGCCACTGCAGTCGGCGGTACGCTGTACTACGTCGATCCCAACACCGGCGAAGTCCTGCTCGACCAGACCACGACCGCCAGCGGTGACGGCGCATCGGCACTGGGTGCAGGCGCGCAGGCCACCGGCGCCTTCAGCAGCGCGACCGGCGCGGCCGCGATCGCCAGCAATACGCAGGCCACGGCAGCCGGCTACAACAGCCAGGCCACCGGCCTGGGCGCCACCGCGACCGGCGGATTCGCCGAAGCGAGCGGCGAGCTCTCCACCGCGCTGGGCTACGGCGCCGAGGCGAGCAACACGCGCACGACGGCGGTCGGTATCGGCGCTGCGGCCTCCGGTCTCAATGCCGTCGCCATGGGCAACAACGCCGACGCCAGCGGCGACATATCGGTCGCGATCGGCAACACCGCCCTTGCGACCGGGCTCAACACCGCCGCGGTCGGCGGTTCCGCGCGCGCCACGGCGGACAACGCCACCGCCTTCGGCCAGTTCGCTTGGGCGACCGCGGCGGGCGGTACCGCGATCGGCCGCGACTCTTACGCCTACGGCGGCATCAATGCCACCGCGTTGGGTCTGAGCGCCTGGGCCAGCGGCACCAGCAGCGTCGCGCTGGGCGCGGGCTCACGTGCGACGGAGGACAACGTGGTGTCCGTCGGCAACGGCACCGGTACCGGCGGCCATCCGGCGACGCGTCGCATCGTCAACGTCGCCGACGGCGTGAATGCCAACGACGCGGTCAATGTCGCCCAGCTCGATGCAGTGGCCGAACTCGCCGAAGGC
>NZ_JUKH01000035.1 GCF_001482195.1 Luteimonas abyssi
CTCGGGTATTAACCGAATGCTTTTCTTTCCCAACAAAAGGGCTTTACAACCCGAAGGCCTTCTTCACCCACGCGGCATGGCTGGATCAGGCTTGCGCCCATTGTCCAATATTCCCCACTGCTGCCTCCCGTAGGAGTCTGGACCGTGTCTCAGTTCCAGTGTGGCTGATCATCCTCTCAGACCAGCTACGGATCGTCGCCTTGGTGGGCCTTTACCCCGCCAACTAGCTAATCCGACATCGGCTCATCCAATCGCGCAAGGTCCGAAGATCCCCTGCTTTCACCCGTAGGTCGTATGCGGTATTAGCGTAAGTTTCCCTACGTTATCCCCCACGACAGGGTAGATTCCGATGTATTACTCACCCGTCCGCCACTCGCCACCAAGAGAGCAAGCTCTCTCGTGCTGCCGTTCGACTTGCATGTGTTAGGCCTGCCGCCAGCGTTCACTCTGAGCCAGGATCAAACTCTTCACTTAAGTCTTACTAAGGCCGAAGCCCTATATAGCTTGAGTGCAGTCGTCGTCCAGAACTCGTCATCAATCACTCGCATTTGCATGCTTGGAATCGACTTTGTGCTCTTTCGAACGTCTGCGTTTTGTGGATGGTCATCC
>NZ_JUKH01000036.1 GCF_001482195.1 Luteimonas abyssi
ATGGCTGTTCGCCATTTAAAGTGGTACGCGAGCTGGGTTCAGAACGTCGTGAGACAGTTCGGTCCCTATCTGCCATGGGCGTTGGAGATTTGAGAGGGGCTGCTCCTAGTACGAGAGGACCGGAGTGGACGAACCTCTGGTGTTCCGGTTGTCACGCCAGTGGCACTGCCGGGTAGCTACGTTCGGAAACGATAACCGCTGAAAGCATCTAAGCGGGAAGCGTGCCTCAAGATGAGATCTCCCGGGAGCTTGACTCCCCTAAAGGAACCATCAAGACCAGGTGGTTGATAGGCTGGGTGTGTAAGCACAGCAATGTGTTGAGCTAACCAGTACTAATGATCCGTGCGGCTTGACCATATAACCTCAAGTGGCTTCGCCAATGCGAAGCGTCTAAGCCTCGCAACACGTCGAACAACTTCGATTCAAATGCTCGCTACAAACCCAACCCCATGAGAGCGTGAGCGCGATCCGTCTCCGGACTTCCGTCCAGACCGAACCGCGACCCTCCACCCTCTCCCTGG